>NZ_JAXMEM010000020.1:0-2378 GCF_046348305.1 Ottowia sp. | reverse complement strand
GCCAGATGGTGGGCCAGCGCGGGGCCTGAGTTCGGCGCACCGGTCTTGAAGAATCGCTTGTAAGTTCCTGATTCAGCGAAGACACTGCGGTCATGGCTGATCAAGCGAGTGGTGTTGCGGGGGAGGTGTCGGCGCTGGGCGAGGTGCCCAAGCCGGCGACGCTGGCCGAGTGCCATCAGGTGATCGACACGCTGAGCGGCCAACTGGCCGCGCTGCAGCAAACCGTGGTGGTCTTGTCGGAGAGGCTGGCGCTGAACTCGCGCAACTCGTCGAAGCCGCCGTCGTCGGACGGGCCCGGCGGGGGCAACCGTGCGCAGCGCCGGGCCAGTGCGCGCAAGCGCGGTGCGCAAAAGGGCCACCCGGGCGCCTGGCGCGAGTTGCTGCCCGCATCCGAGGTGGACAGTGTTCAGCGGTGCACGCCGCCGGCGCAGTGCGAATGCGGCGGCACGGTGGTCGTGCGCGGTGCGCCGCAGCGCCACCAGGTGTTCGACCTGCCGCCGGTGATCAAGCCGGTGGTCGACGAATACAAGCTGTACGCCGGGGTGTGCGCCGGCTGCGGCCAGGTGCACTCGGCGGTGCTGCCGCCCGGGGTGCCGCGCGGGCAGATCGGAGCGCGAGCGCTGGCGCTGGTGGGCATGCTGGGCACGCGGTTCCAGATGCCGCAGATGAAGATACGCGACCTGCTGGCGCAGCTGATGGGCATCGACTTCAGTGTGGGCGCGATCTCGGCTGCGCACGGCAAGGTGGCGCAGGCGCTGGCCGAGCCGGTCGGCCAGGCCATCGCCAGCCTGGGTCAGGCGGCAGTGGTGCACATGGACGAGACGCACTACGGGCGCGAAGGCGGCAGCGGCCACTGGGTGTGGGCGGCCGTGCAGCAGCGCCTGGCGCTGTACAGCGTGCTGCCCTCGCGGGCGCGCTACGTGGTGCACAACCTGATCGGCGAGCGGCCCGCGGCCATCGTGGTCAGCGACCGCTATGCCGCCTACGGCTACATCGATGCGCAGCGCCGCCAGGTGTGCTGGGCGCACCTGCTGCGCGACTTCAACCGCATCGCCCAGCGTGCGGGCCAGGCCGGGCGCATTGGCGCGCGGCTGCTGGGGCTGGGGTATCTGATGTTCCGCTGGCGCGAGCGCGGCAAGACCGGCGCCGAGCCGTTCGAGCCGCTGGTGCGCCGCATGCGCCGGGCGCTCGAACGTGGTGCCGGCCAGACCCAGTGCCCCCGCACCGCGGCCACCTGCGACAACCTGCTCAAGCTGTGGCCTGCGCTGTGGACCTTCCTGCGCGATGAGGCGGTGCCGCCGACGAACAACAGTGCCGAGCAGGCGCTGCGCGCCATCGTGCTCAAGCGCAAGATCAGCGGGCCCACCCGCAGCCGCCGCGGTGACGAGTTCATCGCCCGCGGCTTCAGCGCCGCCGAAACCTGCCGCCGCCAGGGTCGCGACCTGCTGGACTACCTGCACAAGACGGTGATCGCCTGGATCGACGGCACCACGGCGCCCACCTTGACCCCACAGCCTGCGCCCTCCGGCTGATCGGTCTCGGCCGCTTGCCGTGGTCTGTCCTACCCCCCGGCTGAATACGTACGTGTTCACGTGCCCCCCGACCATCTTCGATCAGCGGCAACCGCGCTGCCGCCGACGTTCAACCCGAGGGGGCGGCGAGCGGCGATCCGGCGCGAGGCAGCAAGCTCGGCGGCGCCGTGTTCGCGATGGCGGCATGCACGGCTCGGTGCATGAAGTCCCACAGATCCACGCCCTGACGCAGACAGGTCTCGTGAACGCTGAACCCCCGTGCCAGGAACTGGTCGCCGCGCAGGGAGCGCGTGGGCCCCGAGATCTTGCGTTTGAGCACGATGCCGCGCAGCGCCTGCTCGGCCGCGTTGTTGGTGGGCACCAGGTTTTCGTTGGCGGTGAAACCCCACAGCGCCGGCCACAACTTCAGGATGTTGGCGCAGGTGTTGGCCGTGCGGCTGCAGGCGGACTGCTGCGCGCCACGTTGCAGCGCGATGCGGATTCGACGCTGCAGCCCGTCGAGCACGTGCGCCCCGAGCTGCCCCTTGTCGCGCTTGCGGAACATGACCAGCCCCAGGCCGAGCAAGCGGCGTCCGATCTGCCCGGGCAGGCCTTGGCGTTGCCCGATGCGATTGAAGTCTCGCAGCAGGTGGGCCCAGCAGATCTGCCGACGCTCGGCGTCGATGAAGGCATAGCCGGCGTAGCGGTCCGACGTCACCGCCGCGGTGCACTTGTCGCCGATGAAGTCCAGGATCACGTATCGCGCCCGCGACGGGTAGATGCCAAACACCGCCAGCAGCGGCTGCACGGCCGCCCAGACCCAGTTGCCGATGCCCTCGCGTGGGTAGTGCGTCTCGTCCATCCACA
>NZ_JAXMEM010000019.1:0-12393 GCF_046348305.1 Ottowia sp. | reverse complement strand
ACCGCGACGGCGCGAAGGATGGCGTCCTGCAACAGGCTCCAACCCAGCCTGCGCCCTTGGTGGTCGCGGTCGACGGCCAGTCGGGCCAGGATGATCACCGGAATTGGATACTGTCCCATGCCCTTGCGCACCCGCTCGGGGGCTTCGAGCGTGTCGATCTGCCCGACCGTCAGGCTGTAGTAGCCCGCGACGCAATCGCCTTCGCAGCATACAAAGGTTCTGGCCGACCCACTGCCTTGAGCTTGTCGTGCATGGCGCAGCAGCCAGTCGGTGAGCGCGGGCTTGCCGCAGTCAAACGCTTCCACCCGATGGCGTGGATCGAGCGGCTGCGGCGCGGCAAGCTTCATTTTTTTGCCCAGACCGGGCGGCGGGACAGCAGGTCAGCCAAGCCGGGGTTGTCCGACTCGGGTCGGTCCAGCAGGTCCAAAATGGCCTGGTACTGGCTGCCGGGCACCATGAACAGGCGTTGGTCGAGCAGGGTCTGTTCGGCGGCCAAATAGGCGGCGTCCAGAATGAAATCCGTGAGCGACTTGTGCGCCACTTCAGCCGCACGGCGCAGCACGGATTCTTGCGTGGGCGTAGCGCGCAGCCCAAGGCGTGCGGAGCGGACAGGAGCGGATGCGGTGGACATGGTTTAGTTCGCATGGCGTACAACGGTCGGTATGTTAGTACAAACGACGCAATTTGTCGAGCCCATGGTGTGGGCGGCTTGCGCTCGAGACGTGAACCGCACCGTTGACGGGCCGGGGTCACACTCACGGTTCGGCTTCGCGCGGGCTGGGCGGCGCAAGGGGCGACGCGCCGTTCGCGAGCGTGGCGGACTGTCAGCAAGCCGGAAATGTGCGCGCAAGCGCGCGACAATCGTGCAATACGGAGACTCCAGCCATGAATCTCACATCCACCGAAATCAGCACCTTGCTGCAAGCACTGCCCGACTGGCGCCATGAGACCGAGCGCGGCGGCCTGATCGCCCGCGAGTTCAAATTCCACGACTTCGCCCAGGCCTTCGGCTTCATGGCGCAGGTTGCCGTGATCGCCGAAAGCCGCAACCACCACCCCGAGTGGTTCAACGTGTACAACCGCGTGCAGGTGACGCTGACCACGCACGACGCCGGGGGCCTGACGATGAAGGACATCGAGCTGGCGCGCACCATGGACCGCGTGGCTGCGGCGCTGGCGCAGCAAGTCGAGGAGCCAACACCGTGAACGCATCCACCACCGCCCCCAAGCACGGCCTGGCCGAAGCGGGCTTTCAGCCGCCCTCGGCCGACTGGACGATCGACCAGGGCTGGGATCGCTACACGCCCGCCGAGCACGCGACCTGGAAGACGCTGTTCGAGCGCCAGAGCCGCCTGCTGCCGGGCCGCGCCTGCGATGACTTCATGAGCGGGCTGAAGGACCTGCCCTTGCGCCACGACGAAATCCCGCATTTCGAGCAACTGTCCGACGTGCTCGAAAAGCGCACCGGCTGGCGCATCGTCGCCGTGCCGGGCCTGGTGCCCGACGAGGTGTTTTTCGACCACCTGGCCAACCGGCGCTTTCCGGCCGGGCAGTTCATCCGCAAGCCCGACCAGCTGGATTACCTGGAAGAGCCCGACGTCTTCCACGACGTGTTCGGCCACGCCCCCATGCTGATGAATCCGGTGATGGCCGAGTTCATCCAGGCCTATGGCCAGGGCGGCCTGCGGGCGCAGCAACTGGGCGTGCTGGACCAGCTGGCGCGCGTGTACTGGTACACGGTCGAGTTCGGCCTCGTGCAGCAGAGCGATGGCCTGCGCATCTACGGCGCGGGCATCGTCTCGTCGGCCACCGAATCGGTGTTTGCGCTGGAGGACGCCTCGCCCAACCGCATCGGCTTTGACTTGGAGCGCGTGATGCGTACGCGCTACCGCATCGACGATTTTCAGGAGAGTTACTTCGTGCTGCACGGGCTGGATGAGCTGCTGGCGCTGGCGCAGATCGAGTTCAAGCCCTATTACGAGCGCGTGTCCGCCGCGCCAACGCTGGTGCCGGGCGACGTGCTGCCCACCGACGAAATCTTTGCCCGCGGCAGCGGCCGCTATCACGCCGCCAAGCGCGGCAAGGAGCCCGTATGAAAGCCGCGCACCCCGTTGTCCTGATCACCGGCGCCGCCGGCCAACTGGGCACGGCCGTGGCCGCGTACTTTGCGCAACAGGGCGCACGCCTGTTGCTGCTGGACCGCGATGCCAAGGCCCTGCAAGCCCACGCCGGCGCGCTGGGCGATGCGGCGCTGATCGAGGTCGATTTGCTGAACCGCGAGCAGGTGGCCGCGCGCGTGGACGCGGCGCTGGCCCAGGTCGGGCGCGTGGATGTGCTGTGCCACCTGGCTGGCGGCTTTCACATGGGCGAGCCGGTGCATGCCACGCCCGCCAGCGCCTGGGACTTCATGATGAACCTGAATGCCGCCAGCTTCATCCACGTGGCCGCCGCCGTGGCGCCGCGCATGCTGGCGCAGGGCTCGGGCCGCATCGTGGCCGTGGGCGCTGGCGGGGGCCTGAAGGGCGGTGCGCAGATGGGCGCCTACAGCGCGTCCAAGAGTGCGCTGATGCGTCTGGTCGAATCCATGTCGGCCGAGCTGCGCGACGCCGGCATCAACGTCAACTGCGTTCTGCCCTCCACGCTCGATACGCCGGCCAACCGCGCCGCCATGCCCGATGCCGACGCCTCGCGCTGGGTGGCGCCCAATGCGCTGGCCGAGGTCATCGGCTTTCTGGCCTCCGATGCGGCGCGGGCCATTCACGGCGCCTTGATTCCGGTGTACGGACGCGTCTGATCGGCTGGTTGTGGGAGCGGGTTTGCCCGCGATGCGGTTTCGCGGGCGATCAAGCCATCGCGGGCAAGCCCGCTCCCACAGCGTCCGGCGCCGGCCCCGCTTGACCCGTCGGCGCGCGGCGGCTTACCAGTCGCCGGCGGGCTTGGCGCCCACGCGCCGCAGCACGAAGGGGCTCTCCAGCGCGCTCTGGCCGGGCTTGGGCAGCTGCTGCCAGGTGCCGCGGATTTCGCGCCCGCAGCTGGCGGGCACGAGCTGGCCGGTCCAGAAGGCGAACAGGCTCTTGCCGTCGCGCGATTCGTCCAGGTTCAGCTCGCCCTCGTCCAGGTCGCCCGAGGCGATGGAGGTGTGCCCGCCGTAGCTGAACTCGCCGCGCAGGCTTTCGCTGAAGTCGGGGTGCTGGCGCAGCAGCAGGGTGCCGCGCTGACCCAGGGCGGGCAGCTCGACGATCCAGTTGCCGTACAGCTGGCGCGCGCCCCAATGCGCCAGGTCGGGGCAGGCGGGGTTGACCGCCAGTGCCGGCGCAGCGGGCTGGGGCGGCGCTGGAGATTTCGAGGCGTTTTGCTGGTTTGCGCAGGCGGACAGGGCGCAAGCAGCTATCAAAAAAAGAGTGATCCGGATCATGGCGTCATCCCGTGGGGGCGCTCGCGGTGTCGGCCGCGCGGCGGGCGAATTCGGCGCGCAGGGCTTTCAGCTTTTCGCGCGGGTCTTCGCGCACGGTGGCTTGGTCCAGCGCCATCTCGGCGATGAAGCGGCTGGGTTGGGCGGCCACCACCTCGCGGCCCTTCTTGCGCCGGCGCGTCCAGCTCACGGCCAGGGTCTGGCGCGCGCGCGTGATGCCCACGTACATCAGGCGGCGCTCTTCCTGGATGCGCGCGGCCTGCGCGGCGGCGCCCGCGTCCTCGTCGGGGCGAAACGGCAGCAGGCCTTCGTTGACGCCGGCCAGCAGCACGTGCGGCCATTCCAGACCCTTGGCGGCGTGCAGGGTGGAGAGGGTCAGCACGTTGGGGTCCTGCTCGCGCTCGTTCAGGGTCGAGATCAGCGAAATCGTTTGCGCCACCTCCAGCAGGCTCTTGGGCTCCTGCCGCAGGCTCGTGCCGGCCGCGTCCTCGATCTGGCCGCCGCAGCGCCCGGCCATCCAGTCGCAAAAATCGATCACGTTGCTCCAGCGCGCGGTGGCCTGCGCGGGGCTGTCGGCGCTGTCATGCAGGTGCTGCTCGTAGGCGATGTCTTTGAGCCAGTCGGACAGGAACGTGCGCGCGGCCTCGTGCCCCAGCGTGTGGCTGGCGCGGTGGCGCAAGTCGTTGAGCTGGCGGCCAAATTCGTGCAGGCTGGCGATGGCGCGCGCCGGCAGCGCGGCGGGCAGGCTGTGGGCAAACAGGGCGCCAAACAGCGACAGGTGGGCCTTGCCCGCAAACGCGCCCAGGGCGCCCAGCGTCTGGTGGCCGATGCCGCGTTTGGGCGTGGTGACGGCGCGCAGAAAGGCCGGGTCGTCGTCCTCGTTGATCCACAGGCGCAGCCAGGCGCACAGGTCCTTGATCTCGGCGCGGTCGAAAAAGCTCTGCCCGCCCGACACCTTGTACGGAATCTGCGCGCGCCGCAGCGCCTGCTCGAACACCTTGGCCTGGTGGTTGGCGCGGTACAGGATGGCGAAGTCGCGCCACTCCTTGGCGGCAGACGTTTGCCGCAGGCTCTGGATGCGCGCCACGGCGCGCTCGGCCTCGTGCGCCTCGTGGTCGCAGTCGACCACGCGCACCGGCTCGCCCTCGCCCAGCTCCGAATACAGCCGCTTGGGAAACAGCTTGGGGTTGGGGCCGATCACGTTGTTGGCCGCGCGCAGGATGGCGCTGGTCGATCGGTAGTTTTGCTCCAGCTTGATGACCTTGAGCTTGGGAAAGTCCTGGGGCAGGCGCTTCAAGTTGTCCAGCGTGGCGCCGCGCCAGCCGTAGATGCTCTGGTCGTCATCCCCCACGGCGGTGAAATTGGCGGCCGGGCCCACCAGCCGTTTCATCAGCTCGTACTGCGTGGCGTTGGTGTCCTGGTATTCGTCCACAAGCACATGGGCCAGGCGCGCTTGCCACTTGTGCGCCACCTGCTCATGGTTTTGTAGCAATCGCAGTGGCAGGCCGATCAGGTCGTCGAAGTCCACGCTCTGGTACGCCGTCAGGCGCTCCTCGTAGCGCGCCATCAACAGGGCCGTCTGGCGCTCGCCCTCGCCCTGGGCCTGGGCCAGCGCGGCGGCGGCGTTCAGGCCCGCGTTCTTCCAGCCGCTGATGGCCCATTGCCACTGGCGCGCGGTGGCGGCGTCGGTGGTCGCGCCGCAGTCCTTCAGCAGACTGAGCACGTCGTCGCTGTCGAGGATGCTGAACTGGGGCTTCAGGCCCAGCACGGCGCCATCTTCGCGCAGCAGGCGCACGCCCAGCGCGTGAAAGGTGCAGATCAGCACCTCGCCGGCGGCCTTGCCCACCAGGCCGCGCGCGCGCTCGCGCATCTCGGCGGCGGCCTTGTTGGTGAAGGTGATGGCGGCGATGCGCGCGGGCTCCACGCCGGTCTGGATCAGGCGCGCGATCTTGTGCGTGATGACGCGCGTCTTGCCCGACCCGGCCCCCGCCAGCACCAGGCAGGGGCCGCGCAGGTGGTTGACGGCGTCTTGCTGGGCGAGGTTCAGGCGGTCGGACATGCGGGCGTCGATGATAGCGGGCCGCTTGCGCGTGGGCCCAGGCGTGCGGCCTTGTTACCCTTGCGGCCTCATGCAAGCGCTCGCCGGCATCTTTGCCGTCACCTTCCCCTTCTTTGCCCTGGTGTTGTGCGGCTATGTGGCCGCGCGCTCGCGCCTGCTGCCGCTGGACGCGGTGGCGGGGCTGAACATGTTCGTGCTGTACTTTGCGCTGCCGTGCATGCTGTGGCGCTTTGGCAGCAGCACGCCGGCGGCGCAGCTGTTCAGCCCGGTGGTGGCACTGATCTGGCTGGCCGTGGGGCTGCTGCTGGTGGCGGTGGCGGCGGGCTGGGCGCGCCGCCGCGGCGGCAGCTGGCCCGATGCGGCCATGGGCGCGCTGGTGGCGGCGTTTCCCAACTCGGGCTTCATGGGAGTGCCGCTGATCCTGGCGCTGCTGGGCGAAGGCGCCATGGGCCCGGTGATGGCCAGCCTGCTGGTGGACCTGGTGGTGACCAGCTCGCTGTGCATCGGCCTGTCGCAATGGGGCGCGGCCGGCCAGCACGGCGTGGCGCGCGCGGTGGGCGGCGCGTTGCAGGGCGTGTTGCGCAACCCCATGCCCTGGTCGATCCTGGCCGGGGCGCTGGCGGGGGCGACGGGTTTTGCGCTGTGGGCGCCCGTGGACCGCACCGTGGCGCTGCTGGCGGATGCGGCTTCACCAGTGGCGCTGTTCACCATCGGCGCGGTGCTGGCGCGCGCACAGATGCAGACGGCCGTGCCCGATGCGAGCGCCGGGCGCCCGCTGCATGACGTGGGCTTGATCACCGTGCTCAAGCTGCTGGTGCAGCCGGCCCTGGTGTGGGCGGCTGGCGCGCTGGCGGTGCGCGCCGGCGTGCTGCCCCAGGCGCTGCTGGCGCCGCTGGTGCTGACCGCCGCGCTGCCCTCGGCCGCCAACGTGTCGCTGCTGGCCGAGCGCTTCGGGGCGGACAACGGGCGCGTGGCGCGCGTCATCCTGTACTCGACCGTGGCGGCGTTCTTCAGCTTCTCGGTGGCCGTGGCGCTGCTGCGCTGACCCCGAGCGCAGCGCGCGTCACTTGCGCGCGGGCTGGCGCTGCGGCGGCAGCGGCTTGGCGAAGTTCATTTCCTGCGGGTTGCTTTCCAGCGACCGCAATTCGGACGCGGGCATGGTGGTGACGGTCTCGCGAATGATGCCGCCGCCGATCACGCTGCCCGACTCCTGGCCGGCCTGGCCGCGCACGCGCGCCTCGCAGTCGGTCCGGTAGAACGGCGGCAGGTTGGCGCAGCGCTGCAGTTCGTTGGCCCGGGCCTGTTCAGGCGTCACGTCGGTGAGCTGGGCGCCGCGCGCGTTGCGCGCTTCCATGCGGGCCGCGGCCGGGTCCTGGTTGGTTTGCGCGGGTGTCATCTGCGCGACCGCAGGCCAGGCGAATGCGCTGCACAGCGCGAGCAGGGTGAGTTGGCGTTTCATGGTGAGGCTCCTTTCAAACGACCCGTGCGCGGGGCATGCCGCCCGCGCGTCGGAGGATGGCATTCCACTATAGGCAATTCGCGCGCCACGTGCTGTCGGACAAAGCCGCGTGATGCGGCGGCAAGGGGATTGCGGGGCGGACTAAAGCCCTTGCGGATCGACATCCACGGCCCAGCGCACGATGGCGCGGTGCTCGGGCGTGGCGCGCAGGGCGTGCAGCAGTGGCTGGCACGCGGCCAGCACGCGCTGCAGGGCGGGGCGGTGGGCGCTTTCCAGCAGCATCTGGGCGCGCTCGATGCCGGCCACGCGCTGCACCGCCAGCGGCACCGCCGGGTACCAGCGGACCTGCGCCAGGGCTTCCGCTTGGGCCGCGTCCTGGGCCGGCAGGGCGGCGGCCTGCGCGGCCAGGGCGGTCAGGAAGGCCTGCGCCGCGTCCTGGCTGCGGGCCTCGGCGCGCAGCAGGGCCAGGTGGGTGAAGGGTGGAAAGCCGGCCTGCTGGCGCTCGGCCAGTTGCCGGGCGGCAAAACCGGGGTAGTCGTGCGACTTGAGCGCGACAAACAAGGGGTGCTGCGGGTGCTGGGTCTGCACCCACATCTGGCTGTCGGCGCCGCTGGCCGCATCGCGCCCGGCGCGGCCGGCCGACTGCATGAGCAGGGCAAACAGGCGCTCGGGCGCGCGAAAGTCGCTGGAAAACAGCGCCGCGTCGGGGTTGATGGCGGCCACCAGCGTCACGCGGCGAAAGTCGTGCCCCTTGGCGATCATCTGCGTGCCCACCAGCACGTCCACGTCGCCGGCGTGCACCTGGGCCAGGGCGCTTTCCAGCTTGCCCTGACCGCGGGTGGAGTCGGCGTCGATGCGGGCGATGCGCACCGGCTCGCCGCTGGGGCGCTGCACGCCGGCCAGCAGTTCGGCGATGCGCTCTTCCAGCTGCTCGGTGCCGCGCCCCTGGGTGCCGATGTCCAGGTTGCCGCAGGCCGGGCAGGCGCGCGGCACGCGCTCGGTCAGGCCGCAATGGTGGCAGCGCAGCGTGCGGTCGATCTTGTGGAACACGCGATAGGCGCTGCAGTGCGGGCATTCGCTCTTCCAGCCGCAGTCGGCGCAGTGCAGCACCGGCGCCCAGCCGCGGCGGTTGAGCAGCAGCAGCGCCTGCTCGCCGCGCGCCACGCGCTCGGTGATGGCCGCCAAGAGCGGCGGCGCGATCAGCGTGCCCTTGGGCTGGCGGCCCATGTCCACGCGCAGCACGCGCGGCAGGCCGGCGTTGTCGCCCGTGGCGCCCACGCGGTGGGTCATGGCCAGGCGCTGGTAGCGGCCGGCGCCGCCCTCGGCCACGGGCGCGCTGGCGTGCCAGCTCTCCAGCGAGGGCGTGGCTGAGCCCAGGATGACCTTGGCATGGCCCAGGTGCCCGCGGTACAGCGCCAGGTCGCGCGCCGAATAGCGGGCGCCCTCCTGCTGCTTGTAGCTGGGGTCGTGCTCCTCGTCCACCACGATCAGCGCCAGGTGCGGGATGGAGGCCAGCACCGCCACGCGCGTGCCCAGCACGATGCGGGCTTGGCCGGTGTGGGCCGCCAGCCAGGCTTTCAGGCGCTGCGCGGGTGTCAGGCCGCTGTGCAGGCAGGCGATGGCGGCGGCGCCAAAGCGCTCGGCAAAGCGCGCCTGCAGCTGCGGGGTGAGGTTGATCTCGGGCACCAGCACCAGCACCTGGGCGGCGGCGTCTTGTGTCAGCGCGGCCTGCGCGGCCTGCATGTAGACCTCGGTCTTGCCGCTGCCGGTGGCGCCAAACAGCAGGAAGGGGCCGGGATTTTGGTCGATTTCGGCCAAGGCCAGTGTCTGCTCTGCGGTGAGCGCTATTATTTTTGATTGATCTGCCGGGGTGTCGGCGCCGGCCGCGGGTGCGCGCTTGAGGCGCCTGGCCATCTGCACCGCGTCCAGCGTGCGCAGCTGGGGCGGCAGGGCGGCCAGCGCCACCTCGCCCAGGGCGCGCTGGTAGTAGCGCGCGGTGAAGGCGATCAGCGCGCGCCAGGCGTCATCCAGCGGCGGCACGTCGGCCAGCGCGCCGGCGATGGTGCGCGTGCGCTCGGCCAGGGCGGCCGGCGGCGCCGGCGGTGCGGCCCACACCACGCCCAGCACCTCGCGCCGGCCCAGCGGCACGCGCACCAGGGTGCCGGGCGGCAGGGGCTGCGCGCTGCGGTAGGTCAGCGGCTCGGCCAGCGCGCTGTGCGCCGGGGTGGGCACGGCGACGGCCAGCCAATGGGGTGGAGCGGCCGTGTCCGGGCTGCAATCGACTTTCAATTAAGGCCCTAAGTGCTTGATTCAAAAACCGCTTGTGCGGTCATTCCCAGAATCTGTGGATAATTTTGTTGAAAACCCCCGGAAACCGGCCGCGAGGTCTTGTCAATCAAGGCTTTCAACGGGTTGCCCATCCAAGTGGCATGGCGCCGTGTTCAATGAAATCAATCACTTGCAACGCTTGCGGGGCCTGCCGCCGCCCGCCGACACGGACCGCCCGAATTTGTGCATAAGTCAATTCTGTCAAGTCGTTTTTTTGCCTCAAACGCTGGATTTTGCGACTTGACGAGGGCTGCGACGCGCGTTAGGCCGCACCACGCAGCCGGCGCGAATGGGCATGCACCTCGTCCACCAGATGCGCCACATGCTCGGGCGGCGTGAACTGGCTGATGCCGTGGCCCAGGTTGAAGACGTGGCCGATGCCGCGCGTGGCCGCATCCAGGTGGGGCGCGCCAAAGGCATCCAGCACGCGGCGCACCTCGGCGCGGATCGCATCGGGCGGGGCAAACAGCACGTTGGGGTCGATGTTGCCTTGCAGGGCGGTGGGCTTGGGGTTTTCAGGGTCAAATGGGGCCCTGGCGCTTGCTGGATGTGCGCTGGCAGCTATTGAATCAATAGTATTCTGGGTGCTCTCCAGCACGCGCCGCGCGCGGCCCAGGTCCAGCGTCCAGTCCAGCCCCAGCACGTCGCAGGCCAGACCTTGCATGTCGTGCAGCCACAGTCCGCCGCCCTTGGTGAAGACGATGCGCGGCACCACCTGGCCGTCCGGGCCCCGGCGCTTGAGCTGCCCCAGCACGCGCGCGGTGTAGGCCAGGCTGAAGTCCTGGAACGCCCCGTCGGCCAGCACGCCGCCCCAGCTGTCGAACACCATCACCGCCTGCGCACCGGCGTCGATCTGGGCGTTGAGATACTGCGCCACGCTGTCGGCGTTGACGGCCAGCACGCGGTGCATCAGGTCGGGCCGGGCGTACATCAGCGTCTTGACATGGCGATAGTCGGTGCTGCCGCCGCCCTCGACCATGTAGCAGGCCAGCGTCCAGGGACTGCCCGAGAAGCCGATCAGCGGCACGCGGCCATTCAAGGCTTTGCGGATCGACGTGACGGCATCGAACACGTAGCGCAGCCGGTCCATGTCGGGCGCGGCCAGCTGGCTGACTGCCGCTTCGTCGCGCACCACGCGCTCGAACCGGGGCCCCTCACCCTGCTGGAAGGACAGGCCCAGGCCCATCGCGTCGGGCACGGTGAGGATGTCGGAAAACAGGATCGCGGCGTCCAGCGGATAGCGCGCCAGCGGCTGCAGGGTGACTTCGGTGGCGTAATCCACGTTGGTGGCCAGCCCCATGAAGCTGCCGGCCTTGGCGCGCGTGGCGCAGTACTCCGGCAGGTAGCGCCCGGCCTGGCGCATCAGCCAGACGGGGGTGTGGTCGGTGGCCTGGCCCAGGCAGGCGCGCAGGAAAGTGTCGTTTTGAAGCGGGGCGAAGGTCATGGGGCGATTGTCTCAGGCGCCGACCCCCACGCCGCGTGGCGCCCGCCCCCGCGCCAGGCGGCTACTTCTTGGCCTGAAAGCCGCTGCACCAGCCCTTGGCGTTGACGTCGAAGCCGGGGAACAGGGCGCAGGGCCCGTAGGCGTCGCCGGCCTTGCCCTGGTAGTGCACGCAGGCCAGGCAGTCCTGCCCCGGCTGGTGCGGCGCCGGGGCCTTGGTGTCGTCCTCGACGTAGTTCAGGGCCTTGGCGGTGGCGTTCTTGTCGATGCTCAGGTGCGGCAGCGCGGCCCAGGCGCGGCGCGGCAGCGAGCCCAGCAGGGCAGCCGTGGCGGCCGCAAGCTGGAAGAAACGACGACGATCGGTTGTGACTTCGAATCTCATGTGGGTGCTCCTTGGCAGGCCTTGCATCCAGGCACTGCGGGAGCCAGCGTACGGCGCTTGATGGACGTCAACACCGATCCCGACCGGAAACCACGCGCGCGGTATCTGTATTGGCCGGGTGCGCGCTGGCCTTGCCGCCGTCCGACTCAGGCACGCGCCAGCACCGGCGCCAACGCGACCCCGGTGTGCGTGCCGGCGCGCACCACGGCCTCGGGCGTGCCCGCGGCCACGATGCGCCCGCCGCCCGCGCCGCCTTCGGGGCCCAGGTCGATGATCCAGTCAGCTTCGGCGATCAGGTCGAGGTCGTGCTCGATCACCAGCACGCTGTGGCCGCCGTCGACCAGGCGGTGCAGCACGCGGATGAGCTTTTCGACGTCCTGCATGTGCAGGCCGACGGTGGGCTCGTCCAGCACGTACAAGGTGTGTGGGGCCTTCTGGCCACGTCTTCCGATGTCGTCGCGCACCTTGCTGAGCTCGGTGACGAGCTTGATGCGCTGCGCCTCGCCGCCGCTGAGCGTGGGCGAGGGCTGGCCGAGGGTGAGATAGCCCAGGCCCACATCCTGCAGCAGCTGCAGCGGGTGGGCGATGGCGGGCATGCTGGCGAAGAAACCCACGGCCTCGTCCACCTCCATGCGCAGCACGTCGCCAATGCTTTTGCCGCGCCAGCTGACGGCCAGGGTCTCGGGGTTGAAGCGCGCGCCGTGGCAGGCCTCGCAGGGCACTTTCACGTCGGGCAGAAAGCTCATGGCGATGGTGCGCATGCCCTGGCCTTCGCAGCTGGGGCAGCGGCCGGCGCCGGTGTTGAAGGAAAAGCGCCCGGGTGCATAACCGCGCGCCTTGGCCTCCAGCGTTTCGGCGTAGAGCTTGCGGATGGCGTCCCAGAAGCCGATGTAGGTGGCGGGGCAGGAGCGCGGGGTTTTGCCGATGGGGGTCTGGTCGACCTCGAGCACGCGGTCGATGGCGCCAAAGCCTTCGATGCCGGTGCAGCCGATCAGGCCATGACTATTGATTTGATAGCTGTTAGCGCTTGATGGGTGGGCGCTGGAGGTCGATTTGTCTTTGATTTGCGGACGCACAAAGCGCTGCACGTTGGCCAGCAGCACGTCGCGCGCCAGGGTGGATTTGCCCGAGCCCGACACGCCCGTGACGGCCACCAGGCGGCCCAGGGGCACGGCGGCGTCGACGGCTTGCAGGTTGTGCAGATGGGCGCCTGTCAGTCGAAGCCATGACCTTGCTCCCTCCCCCGCTGGGGGAGGGTTGGGGAGGGGGCCGGCGGCGGTCGTATGAACGGCGGCGGCATTTTGAGCGGCCC
>NZ_JAXMEM010000018.1:0-14942 GCF_046348305.1 Ottowia sp. | reverse complement strand
CTCAAGCCCATGTCCTTTTTTGACGGCAGCAACCTGCTGACCGTGTTCTCGCAGGTGCCTGCCAAGGGCTCGAACGTGGATCCCAACATCGAGTCCTGCGAGTCGACCTCGGTGGACGCCGAGCGCCAATACCGCACCCTGATCAACATCATGGATGGCAAGCGGCCCACGGTGCAAATCGTGGACTACAACGGCGATGGCGTCTACAACCTCGGGAGCGACCAGGGCATCTCGCGCAAGCAAGTCGGCAAGGGCGCCCATAATCTGGTGGCCAAGGGCGACAAAGTGATTGATGTCGACGTCAAGAACAACAAGGAGCTTCTGGCGCGCATGCCCGAGCAGTCTCTGCGCCCAAGTTGGCGACAGCTGAAGTAGAGGAGGAATTGAATGATCCGCAACACGCCTTTGCTCCAGCGCGGTTTCACCCTGATCGAGGTGATGATCGTGGTGGCCATCATCGCCATCCTCGCGGCCATTGCCCTGCCCAGCTACAACGAGTACATCCAGCGCGGCCACCGCAGCGACGCGCGCGCGGGCTTGCTGCAGGCACAGCAGTGGATGGAGCGCGCCGCGACGGCCATGGGCACCTACCCGACCACGCTGCCCGCGTCACTGAGCTGGTCGGGCGACACCAGCAAGCGCTACGTCATCAGCTTCGAGGCGGGCAACACCGACGCCGCCTTTACCTTGCAGGCGGTGCCCAACAACCCCGGCCCGCAGGCCGGCGACAAGTGCGGCACGCTGACCCTGTCCAACACCGGACTGCGCGGCGCCAAGGGTGCGACCTCGGGCGACATCGTCACCGAATGCTGGGGTAGGTAAGCGCCGGCGCTGGCGCGCGCAGGCAGGGCTCATGAAGAAACGGCGAAAATCCCCGATTTCGCCGTTTGCATGAAGCCCTTCGTCCGCGACCAACTCCAGCACTACGCCGACCGCCTGGGCGAACTGGACTTTCTGCTCTCCCGCCCCGACGTCATGGCCGACATGGCCCAGTTCATGGTCCTGTCGCGCGAGCACACCGAGGTGGCCGCCGTGGCCGGGCGCTGGGCGCGCTATCAGCAGCGCGAGTCCGACCTGGGCGCGGCGCAGGACATGCTTCAGGATGCCGACATGGCCGACCTGGCGCGCGAGGAAATTGCCGCCGCCCAGGCCGAGCTGGCCGAGCTGGACGCCGAGCTGCAGCGCATGCTGCTGCCCAGGGACCCGGACGACGCACGCAACGCGTTTGTCGAGATTCGCGCCGGCACCGGCGGCGACGAGTCGGCGCTGTTTGCGGGCGATCTGGCACGCATGTACACGCGCTACGCGCAAGGGCGCGGCTGGCGGGTGGAGGTGATGAGCGAATCACCCGCCGAGCTGGGCGGCTACAAGGAGTTGGTGCTGCGCATCGCGGGCGAGGGCGTGTACGGCCTGCTGCGCTTCGAGTCGGGCGGCCACCGCGTGCAGCGCGTGCCGGTGACCGAGACGCAGGGACGCATCCACACCAGCGCCGCCACGGTGGCGGTGATGCCCGAGCCGGACGAGGCGCAGGCCATCACGCTGAATGCGGCCGACTTGCGGATCGACACCTTCCGCGCCAGCGGCGCCGGCGGGCAGCACATCAACAAGACCGATTCGGCCGTGCGCGTGGTGCACCTGCCCACCGGCCTGGTGGCCGAATGCCAGGACGGGCGCAGCCAGCACGCCAACAAGGCGCAGGCGCTGCGCGTGCTGCAGGCGCGCCTGCAAGACAAAGAGCGCAGCGAGCGCGCCGCCAAGGAAGCGGCCACGCGCAAGGGCCTGATCGGCAGCGGCGACCGCAGCGACCGCATCCGCACCTACAACTTTCCGCAGGGACGCATCACCGACCACCGCATCAACCTCACGCTGTACAAGCTGGCCCTGGCGATGGAGGGTGATTTGCAGGACGTGATCGACGCGCTGCAGGCGGCGCACCAGGCCGAGCAGATGGCGGAGCTGGAGGGGCGGGTGTGATGGAGATCTATGAGTCAAATGGGGCTGCACCGTCCGTCCATAAAGCGCTGGCAGCTACGTTATTGATAGTTTCCAAACCATGCTCCCCCGCGCTCTTGCCCCCTCGCCCGCCCACGGGAGAGGGTTGGGGTGAGGGCCTTTCCCCCTCCCCCGCTGGGGGAGGGTTGGGGTGGGGGCACCGCCTGTGAGCCCCAACAGACGCCGCTCGCCCCTCACCCCAACCCTCTCCCCAGAGGGGCGAGGGAGCCAGGCCGCGCCCGACCACGTTCAGCCGGCCGAGGCACCGGCACACGACGGCGCCGCTTTGCCCCCTCTCCCGCCCGCACGAGAGGGTTGGGGTGCGGGCCTTTCCCCCTCCCCCACTGTGGGAAGGTTGGGGCGGGGGCACCGCCTGTGAGCCCCGACAGACGCCGCCGGCCCCTCACCCCAACCCTCTCCCCAGAGGGGCGAGGGAGCCAGGCCGCACCCGATCGCGTTCAGCCGGCCGAGACATCGGCACACGACGGCGCCGCTTTGCCCCCTCTCCCGCCCGCGGGAGAGGGTTGGGGTGAGGGTCTTTGTGCGGCACCCGGCCATGCCCGTCCCACCGTGGCGCACGCGTTGGCGAGCGCACA
Organism: Ottowia sp.; assembly: GCF_046348305.1. Taxonomy (GTDB): domain Bacteria; phylum Pseudomonadota; class Gammaproteobacteria; order Burkholderiales; family Burkholderiaceae_C; genus Ottowia. The sequence goes on along the minus strand of NZ_JAXMEM010000018.1, from coordinate 12,354 downwards.
ACAAGGTGGCCTGCCCCGCATCGACGCCCATATGCTGCTGCTGCACGTGCTGGGCCGCGCCACGCATGACCGGGCCTGGCTAATCGCGCACGATGGCGATGCGCTGCCGCCCGGGGCCGCCGCGCGCTTTGATGCGTTGTGCGCGCGCCGGCTGCGTGGCGAGCCGGTGGCCTACCTGACGGGCACCAAAGCCTTTCATGGCCTGACGCTGCAGGTGGACGCCCGCGTGCTCGACCCGCGCGACGACACCGAGACGCTGGTGGACTGGGCCCTGGACGTACTGCCGACCGAGCGCCCCGCGCGCGTGCTGGATCTGGGCACCGGAAGCGGCGCCATTGCCCTGGCGCTGGCCGCCGCGCGCACGCACGCCAGCGTGTGGGCCGTGGACGCCAGCGCCGATGCGCTGGCCGTGGCCCAGGCCAATGGCCAGCGGCTGGGCTTGGCCGTCAACTGGCGTCACGGTCACTGGCTGGCCCCGGTGGCCGGACAGCGCTTCGACCTCATCGTCAGCAACCCGCCCTACATCGCCGAGGACGACCCGCACCTGGCCGCGCTGGCGCACGAGCCGCGCGCCGCGCTGGCCAGCGGCCCGGACGGGCTGCGCGACCTGCGGGCCATCATCGCGGCGGCCCGCGCCCACCTGGCGCCCGGCGGCTGGCTGCTGCTGGAGCACGGCCACGACCAGGCCGCCGCGGTGCGCGCCCTGCTGCGCGCGGCCGGCTTGGGCCACGTGCAGTCGCGGCGCGACCTGGCCGGCATCGAGCGCTGCTCGGGTGGCCAGATGACGACCGGAACCGCCCCACCCCCAAGCGCTCAATAATTCGCACCATGCCACGCCACCTTCGCCCCACGCCCGCGCGCCACGCGCGCATCGCCACCACCGCCCTGGCCCTCGCCGCCTGCGCCCTGCTGGCCGCGTGCAGCGGCGGCACGCCCTGGGGCGCCACGCCGCAGAACCTGCCGGTGACCCTGCCCGACCTGAGCCGCGCTGGCCAGGAGCTGGACGGCGCCTCGGGCTCCACCGCCGGCGCGCTGCGCGTGGCCGAGCGCGTGCGCCAGGCGCTGGCAGCCGACCCGCAACTGGCCGGCCAGGGCCTGACCGTCGAGGGCCTGGAGGGCGGCCTGATCGTGCTGGGCGGCCCGGTGCGCAGCACGGGCGACCGTCAGCGCGCCATCGACACGGCGCGCCGCGTACCCGGCGTCAGCCAGGTGGTGGACCGCATGCGCTCGCCCTGAAGCGTTGCGGCAAATTCTGGGATGATGGGCATCGCCACTCAGCCCCGTTCATCCAAGGAGGTCTTCATGATTCACCCCACCCCATGGCCGCGCGGCCTGGCCACAGCCAGCGCCCTGGCCACCCTTGCCGTCGTCGCCGGCTGCGCCGCCGGCCCCTACCAAGCCTCCGGAGGCTCCTTGTACAACCGCGACGCCCAACGCCAGATGCAGAACCAGGACTTGGCCGACCGCGTGCGCGCCGCGCTGCGCTCCGACCCGCGCGTGGGCGCCGATGGCTTGCAGGTACAGGCCCTGGGCGATGGCAAGATCGAGCTCAGCGGCTCGCCCGCCAACGGCCTGCTGGGGCGCGAGCTGGCCATGCGCCTGGCGCGCAGCGTGCCCGGCGTGAGCGCCGTGTTCAACAACATGACGATGAACTGATCCACAACCCGTCGGCGTCGGGTTTTCGTGCCTCAGCCCGACCGACATCAGGCTCGGTGCTCCCCCGTCGGTCGGGTCCGCGCAGCGAACCCGGCGTGTCGGCGCACGACGAGCGATCAAGACACCACGGACGGCGACAAGGCGCGCGCATAGCGCGTGGCGGCCAGCGATTGCAGGCCGAACTGCGCCAGCAGCGCATGCAGCCGCTCGGCGGCGCTGCGCTTCTTGTGGCCGGTGTGGCGCGCGATGATCAGCTCGTTCTTCAAGCTGTGCTCCCAGCCCACCAGCTCGGTCACCGTCACGCTGTAGCCCTGCGACTCCAGGTACAGGCAGCGCAGCACGTTGGTCAGTTGGCTGCCCAGCTCGCGCGTGTGCAGCGGGTGGCGCCACAGCTCGGCCAGCGGCGTGCGTGACAAGGCCAGCGCCTTGTTCTGGCGCAGGCAGGCGGCCAGCTCGGCCTGGCAGCAGGGCACCAGCACCATGGCCTGCGCCTGCTTGGCCAGGCCAAAGGCGATGGCGTCGTCGGTGGCGGTGTCGCAGGCGTGCAGCGCCGTGACCACGTCGATGCGCTCGGGCAGCGCGGCGTCCTGCGCGGCGTCGGCGGCGGCGATGTTGAGAAAGTGCATGCGCGCAAAACCCAGCCGTGCCGCCAACGCACGCGAGCGCTCGACCAGATCGGCGCGCGTCTCGATCCCCCAGACGCGGCCGCTGCCGCGGTCCTTGAGCAGCAGGTCGTACAGGATGAAGCCCAGATAGGACTTGCCGGCGCCGTGGTCGGCCAGGGTCAGCTCGGCGCCGTGCGGGCTCAAGGGGGCAATGACGTCCTCGATGAAGTGCACCAGGTGCTCGACCTGCTTGAGCTTGCGCCGCGAATCCTGGTTGAGCCGGCCCTCGCGCGTGAGGATGTGCAGCTCTTTCAGCAGCTCGACCGACTGGCCGGGACGCAAATCGGCCTGCACTGTTTGACGGGACGGTTGGGGCTTGTTGGATGACATACCTCAGCCCGCCTGTCTGCCCCCCTCCCCCGCTGGGGGAGGGTTGGGGTGGGGGCCGGCCGCGCGATCATCCAAGCCCGTGTGCGCGCGCAGGCCAAGCCCCCATCCCAACCTTCCCCCAAAGGGGGAAGGAGTTCGTGGGGCCTCATGAAAATGACGATTTTCGCCTCCAGCGCCCGTAGACAAAGCGCGAGCAGCTCTTTTTTTTGAAGCAAGCGGGCTCATGGCTCCGATGGCCCCACCCCCAGCGCCGCCCAGCCCTCGGGCCCCAGCTTTTCCAGCGTGGCCATGTTGGTCTCGAAGATCGCCTCGGCCTCCGGGAAGGAATCGACGGCGCGATCCACGCTGGCCTCGCGCAGCAGGTGCAGCGTGGGGTACGGCGAGCGGTTGGTGGCGTTGGTGATGTCATCGGGCTCGGTACCGGCAAACTGAAAGCGCGGATGAAACGGCGCGATCTGCAGCACGCCTTGCAGGTCCAGCTCGTCCAGCAGCGCCTCGGCGTCGTCCAGAAAATCGTTGAAGTCCAGGAAGTCGGCGAACTGGTCGGGCACGACGAGCAGCGTGGTCTCGCGCGCCTGCGGGTCGGCGGCGGCCAGGGCCAGCAGCTCGGCGCGCAGGGCGGCCAAAAGCTCGGCACGCCCGCCGCCGCTGCACACGGCGTAGTGAATCTGGCCCTTGACGTGCGGGGCCTTGGCAAAGGGGCACAGGTTCAGGCCGATGACCGCGCGCTCGAGCCAGCGGCGGGTGTCAGCGACGGCAATGTCGGGGGTGATGGCGGGCATGGGTGAATTACACCACCGACGCCGCTCACCGCCGCAAGCCGCGCCGCTGCAACGCCACCGCCAGCACGGCGCCGACCGCGCAGCAGGCACCGGTGACGGCCCAGGTCCAGTCCCAGCCGCCCACGCGGCTGGCGACCCAGGCCACCACCGGGGGGCCGCTCATCTGGCCGATGGCCGACCATTGCTGAATCCAGCCCACGGTGGTGGCAATGGTGCCCTCTCCGGGCGCCACACGCGGCGCCAGGCCGAACAGCGTGCCGGGGATCAGCCCGCCCACGGTCGAGAACAACAGCGCCCCGCCGTAGCGCCACACCGGCGCATCGACCGTGGTGCTGCCGAAGGCCAGCCAGGCGCCCAGGGCCATGGCCGCAAAACCCGTCCACAGCAGCGTGCGGGCGCTGACGCCGCGATGCAGCAGGCGCCCGGCGGCGATGTTGCCCGCCATGTTGACCGCGGCGACCAGTGCCGTCAGCACGGCGCCCAGGGCTCCGCCCCAGCCCGAGCGCTGATACAGCGTGGGCAGAAAGCCGATGACGGCCAGCCACTGCGCCGCGTACACGGCAAAGATCAGCGCCGCCAGCCAGGGCCCGGGCGCGGCCAGCGTGGTGCGCAGGCGCTGGGGCCAGGGTTCGCCCGGCGGCGGCGCCGCCGCGGCCGGGCGGGCCGGCGTGTCGGGCGGCACGGCCAGGCGCACCCACAAGGCCAGCACGCCGGTGCACACCGCCGTCAGCACCCACCAGCCGCGCCAGCCGGCCAGCGCGATCAGCAGCGGCCCGGCCAGCAGGGCCAGCGCGGTGCCGAAGGGCATGTAGGCGCTCCAGATGCCGAGCATGCGCGTCAGTTGCGCGGGCGTGATCGCGCGACGCAGCAGGCTGGGCGCGGGCACCGTGGCCAGCAGAAAGCCCACGCCTTCGACCGCGCGCAGCACCATCAGCTCGCCCGCGCCGCGCGCCCAGGCGCCCGCCAGGCCGGCCACCGTGAGCAGGGCCAGGCCCGCCACCATGCAGCGGCGCAGGCCCACCCCGTCGGCCAGCAGCCCGGCCACCAGGCCGAGCAGCATCGAGCCCATCTGCACCAGCGCCAGCAGAAAGCCCGCCTGCACCAGGCTGATGCCCATGGCCTGCTGCAGCGCCGGCACGGCGGGCGGCAGCTTGCCCACGTGCAGCGCGGCGGTCACGCCGGCCAGCACGATGACCCAGGGCGCGTTGCGGCGGAGGGCGGTGGATGTCATGGAAAGAGCCGCCGGCCGGTCAAGCGCTCGTGCTCGCGCAGCGCAAAGCGGTCGGTCATGCCGGCAATGTAGTCGGCCACGGCGCGCGGGCGGTCGGCGCTGCCGGCAAACTCGGGCGGCAGGTGGGCGGGCGCATCGAGGTAGGTGGCAAACAGCTCGCGCACCACCTTCTGGCCGCGCGCCGTGGTCTCCACCACCTGCGGGTGGCGGTAGAGCCGGGCAAACAAAAAGCGCTTGAGCGCGGTGGACTGGGCGCGCATGTCGGCGCCAAAGCGCACCAGCGGACCCATGTGGCGCGCGGCGTCGGCATCCTGAGGCGCGGCGGCGTCGATGGCGGCGCGGGTGGCGGCGATCACGTCATAGACCTGCGCCGAGAGCATGCGGCGGATCGACTCGTACAACAGGCGCCGGCCCTGCGCCGGCTCGGCCAGGTGCGGGTGGTCGTGCAGCGCCGCGGCCTGGTGCTGCGCAAACAGCGGCACATCGGCCAATTGCGCCAGCGTGAGCAGGCCCGAGCGCACGCCGTCGTCGATGTCGTGCGCGTTGTAGGCGATTTCATCAGCCAGGTTGGCCAGTTGCGCCTCCAGGCTGGGTTCGTGGTGGTCGATGAAGCGCCGCGCCACGCCGCCGGGCTCGCGGGCCTCGATGCGGCGCGCGTTGGCGGGCGAGCAGTGCTTGAGGATGCCCTCGCGCGTCTCAAACGTGAGGTTCAGGCCGTCGTGCTCGGGGTAGCGGTGCTCCAGCGCGTCGACCACGCGCAGGCTTTGCAGGTTGTGCTCAAAGCCGCCGTGCGCGCGCATGCAGTCGTTGAGGGCGTCTTGCCCGGCATGGCCAAAGGGCGTGTGGCCCAGGTCGTGCGCCAGGGCAATGGCCTCGACCAAATCCTCGTGCAAGCCCAACGCGCGGGCGATGTCGCGCGCCAGTTGCGCCACCTCCAGCGAATGTGTCAGGCGGGTGCGAAACAGATCGCCTTCGTGATTCAGGAACACCTGCGTCTTGTAGACCAGGCGGCGAAAGGCGCTGCAATGCACGATGCGGTCGCGGTCGCGCTGAAAGGCGTTGCGCGTGGGCGCGGGCGTGACGGGGTGCAGGCGGCCACGCGAGGTTGCGGGGTCGCTGGCATACGGAGCCAGTGCACCGGGAATCGGAGTCAAATCAGCCTCCAGCGCTCTACTGGCAAGCGCAGACAGCTATTCAATTGATAGTATTCAAGCACAGCACCGGTCGATCACGGCCCGCACCAGCGCATCGGGCGCGGCGCGCACGGCGGCGCGGCCGGGGCTGTCGATGAGCACAAAGCGGATTTCGCCGGCCTCGGCCTTCTTGTCCACGCGCATCAGCTCCAGGTAGCGGCCGGCGTTGTCATGCGCGTCGATCACGGCGCCGCGCACGGGCAGGCCGGCGCGCGCGATCAGCACGGTCAACCGTTGCACGAAGGTGGCATCGACCAAGCCCAGTTCGCACGACAAATGCGCCGCCATCACCATGCCCGCGGCCACGCCCTCGCCGTGCAGCCAGGCGCCGTAGCCCAAGCCAGCCTCGATGGCATGGCCAAAGGTGTGGCCAAAGTTGAGGATGGCGCGCAGGCCGGCTTCGCGCTCGTCCTGGCCCACCACGGCGGCCTTGATCTCGCAGCTGTGCCGCACGGCATGCGCCAGCGCGTCGGCGTCCAGCGCGCGCAGAGCGTCGATGTGCGACTCGATCCAGTCGAAGAAGACCATGTCGGCAATCGGCCCGTACTTGATCACCTCGGCCAGGCCGGCCGACAGCTCGCGCGCCGGCAGGGTCTTGAGGACATCCAGGTCGCACACCACGGCCAGCGGCTGATAAAACGCGCCGATCATGTTCTTGCCCAGCGGGTGGTTGATGGCGGTCTTGCCGCCCACCGACGAATCGACCTGCGCCAGCAGCGTGGTCGGCACCTGCACGAAAGGCACGCCGCGCATGTAGCAGGCGGCGGCAAAGCCGGTCATGTCGCCCACCACGCCGCCGCCCAGGGCGTACAGCACCGTCTTGCGGTCGGCGCCGTGCGTGAGCAGCGCGTCGAAGACGAGATTGAGCGTGGCCCAGTCCTTGTGCTGCTCGCCGTCGGGCAAGGGCAGCTGGTAAACGCGGCGGTGGCGCGGGGCCAGGGCGCGCGCCAGCCGCTCGCCATACAGGGGCGCGACGGTCGTATTGGTAACGATCAGGGCATCGGCGCCGGCGGCAACGGCATCGAATGCGGCCGGATCGGCCAGCAGGCCGCTGCCGATGAGGATGGGATAACTGCGCTCGCCCAGGTCGATGGGGACGCGCTGAATGCCTGCCGGGCCGGGCGTGGTTTGCATAGACGGCGAGTGTAGTGGGCGTGTCCGCGCGCCGCCGCGCCCGCCGAGGTGCATCACGGCGCGTCCGGCGACATCAGTTCGAGCTGCATCATGATGCGCCCCACCAGCATCGACAGCGAGGAGCCATGCGTGTCGAGCACGAAGTGCGCGCATTCGCGGTACAGCGGGTCGCGCTGCGCATACAGATCGCGCAGGCGCTGCAGCGGGTCGGCCACCTGCAACAGGGGCCGCTTGGTGTCGTGCTTCAGGCGCCGGTACAGCGCCTCGGCCGACGACCGCAAATAAATCACCGTGCCACGCGCGCGCAGGTGCTGGCGATTGACGGGACGCAGCACCACGCCGCCCCCGGTGGCCAGCACGCGCGGCTCGCCCTGGGTCAGCTCGTCGATCACGGCCTGCTCGACATCGCGAAACGCGGCCTCGCCCTCGCGCTCGAAATAGTCGCGGATGGCGCAGCCCAGGCGCTGCTCGATCACGGCGTCGGAATCCGAAAACGGCAATTGCAGGCGATGGGCCAGCGAGCGGCCCACCGTGGATTTGCCGCTGCCGGGCATGCCAATCAGACTGATCATCGAAAAAAATCCCCGGACATGCCGGGGATGGTATCAAGACGCCGAAAGGCGATCCGTCACCGGTCCGAACCCGCCTTCGAGGGCGGCGAGCCGGCCGTGACGGGCCGCCACGCCCCCTCAGGGGGTGGCAGGAGCAGTCACCGTGATCGTGACGTTGCCGTTGACGGAGGTGCCTTCGCTGTCCGTCACGCTGACGGCCACGGTAAACGTGCCGGCGGCGGTGGGCGTGCCGCTGATCACACCCGCAGGACTGAGCGTCAGGCCAGCCGGCATGGCGCCCAGCGCCGCCCAGGTGTAGCCCGGCCGCCCCCCCGAAGCCGACAAGGCAAACGAGAACGCTTGATTCGTCACGGTCGTGATCGTCGGCGCCGTGAACACCAGCGGCGGCGACATGGGACCCGTGATGTTGAGCGTGACGGCCGCGTCAACCGTCGCACCCAGCGCATCAGTCACGCGCACGGTCACCACGTACGTTCCCGGCGGCGCCTTGGGCGTGCCACCGATCACCCCAGTGCTGCTCAGCGTCAGGCCGTTGGGCAGGGCGCCCAGCGCCTGCCAGGAATACGGCAGCGTGCCACCGGTGGCCGTCAGGGCCTGGCCATACGGCGTGCCATTGGGGATCGTCAGCGACGTGGAGGCAAAAACCAGCGGCGTGGCCGAAATGCCGTCGATCACCTGAACCACCGCCCACTGCACGATCGGATCCTGCAAGCCGTTGGCGACATTGTTGTCGGCACGGTCAGTCGTCATCTCCAGCAGGATGAGCCCGCTGCTCGGGCCGCTGGACAGCGAGAAGCTGGCCACGCCGCCTTGCGTCTGTGCTTGCACCACGCTGCCGCTTTGCTTGCCCAGCAGCAAGCGCGCACCGGCCGAAGCCGAGGTCGGCAGGATCCGGACCTGCACGTTGGCTGCGGCAGGGGCGGGCACGGGCTGACTCATGTCATCCATCACCAGGACCTGGACGCCCACGTTGTTGCGCAGGTTGTTGACGTTGAATTGCGAGCCGACGTACGGCGCGTTGACCGTACCCCGGATGCTGGCCGGCATGCCGCTGCCCGCGCCGCCGCCCACGGTGATGTTGACGCTGGCGCTGTAGACCTGCTTGTCGCGCGGATCGGTCACCGTGCAGGTGATCGTGCCCGACCCCGCCTGATCGCCCGCGTGGAAGTGAAAGGAGTTGCCGCCCGAGTTCGCGTCCAGCGTGATGGAACGATAGGCCAGGGGGTTCCCGTTGTCGTCTTCGTGATCCTTGTTACCGTCGAGGTAGTAGAGCGCGCCGGAAGGCAGGCCGGAAGAAATATTGCAGCCGAAGATCCCGGTACCGCCAGGAATGGGGACGTCGCCCTTCAGGGCGTTGACGTACAAAGTGGTCGTGAAAGGCGCGCTGGCGCCGATACCGGCCGGGTAGTGCCCGATGTTCACAGGCAGCGTCGCTGAGTCGGTCCGCAGCGTGATGCTGTACTGATCCGTGGTGGTCCCGGGGCTGCCGCCCCCGCCACCACACCCGGCCAGCAGCGCGGCGGCGGCCAGACCCACGATTCCAATCAACTTTCGCATAAGCTCAATCCGGTTAACAAATCAAATCATCGAAACACGCGACGGCTCTCAGCGCACACCACCACGATCGGAAATCATCTTGGGGGTGATGAACACCAGCATCTCCTGCTTCTGGGCCTGGCGGGTGCGCTGCTTGAACAGATTGCCCAGCACGGGCACGTCGCCCAGCAGAGGCACCTTGTTTTCCTGGTCACTTTCGGTCACCTCGAAGATGCCGCCGATCACCACGGTGCCACCGTTCTCGACCAGCACCTGGGTCTTGACGCGCTTGGTGTTGATGGACATGGCGCCTTCGACCACACCGCCGGGGCTGTCCTTGTTGACGTCCAGGTCGAGAATGATGTTGCCCTCGGGCGTGATCTGGGGGGTAACCTCCAGCTTGAGCACCGCCTTGCGGAAGGCCACGGCCGTGGCGCCGCTGCTGGTCGCCTGCTGATAGGCGAACTCGGTGCCCTGCTCGATCAAGGCCTTGGTCTGGTCGGCCGTCACCACGCGCGGGCTGGAGACAATTTTGCCCTTGCCGTCGGCCTCGAGCGCAGACAACTCGAGGTTGAGGAAGCGGTTGGCGGCGGAGCTGAACAGCGAGATGGCAAAGCTGGCCGGCGTGGCGCCCGCCAGACCCAGCGCGGGCAGGTTGACGAATTGCGATGTCGCCGAGGTCAGGCCCCCCGCATCGGTCTGCCCGGTGGTGGAGGTGATGGCGTTGTAGTTGCCGCCGAAGGCCAGGCGGTTGTTGCTGCCCACGGCGTAGCCCGGATCACCGCCCCGAATGCCGCGCAAGTCGGCGCCGCCCAGCTTGATGCCCAGCGACTTGCCAAAGGTGTCCGTCGCTTCGACGATGCGCGCTTCGATCAGCACCTGGCGCACGGGCACGTCCAGCTTGGTGATCATGTCCTGGATCTGCTCCAGGCGCGAGGGGATGTCGGAGATGAACAACTGGTTGGTGCGCGGCTCGGCAATCACGCTGCCGCGCGAGCTGAGCAGGCGCCCCTCGTTGCCGGAGCTGCTACCGCCCCCTCCGCTCGAACCGGACGTGGCGGTCAACTGGGTCTTGATGTCTTCCGCCTTGGTGTAGTTGAGCTGGAACGACTGGGTGCGCAGCGGCTCCAGGTTGCGGATGGTCGCCTGGGCCTCGAGGTCGGCCTTCTCCTTGGCGGCCATTTCATCCTTGGGTGCGATCTGCAGCACGTTGCCCACGCGCTTCATGCCCAGGTTCTTCGCCTGCAGGATGATGTCCAGCGCCTGGTCCCAGGGTACGTCCTTCAGGCGCAACGTCAGGTTGCCCTGCACGGTGTCGGAGGAGACGATGTTGAAGTTGGTGAAGTCGGCGATCACCTGCAGCAGCGACCGCACGTCGATGTCCTGGAAGTTCAGCGACAGCTTTTCACCGCGATAGCCCTGGCCCTGGGTGAGTTTGTCGGGGTTGGTCTTTTGCAGGCGCACCTCGACGACCAACTGGTTGTCGCTCTGATAGGCGCTGTGCTCCCAGGCGCCCTTGGGCTCGATCACCATGCGCACGCGATCACCCGACTGCACGGTGGTGATGGTTTGCACGGGTGTGCCGAAGTCGGCCACGTCGAGCTTGCGGCGCAGGCCCTCGGGCAAGCTGCTCTTGAGAAACTCGACGACCAGGTTCTGCCCCTGGCGCTTGATGTCCACGCCCACCTGGTTGCTGGGCAGGTCCACCACCACACGCCCGGCGTTGTCGGTGCTGCGGCGGAAGTCGATGTCGCGCAGGGCCTGGGTGTGGTCGGCCTGATTCTCGGCAAACACGCTGGGCGCCGGCGTCGCCGCCGCGCTGGTGGCCACGGCCCCCAGACTCACCAGCACCGAGCGGCCCTCCAACTCGGCGGTGTAGGTCGTCGGCCGATTCAGGTTGAGCACCACGCGCGTGCGGTCACGGCCCTGCGCCACGTTGGCGGCCCGCACGTTGCCCTGGTTGATCTCCACGTTGCTGCGCGCCAGGCCGCTGACCACGCCCGGAAAATCCAGCGCGATGCGCGCGGGCGACTGCACGACGAATCCGGCCGGCACCGCCGCCAGTGGCTGATCGAAGTCGATGCGCACCACCTCGGCGCCGCCCTGAATCGAGCTGCTGATGGACTCGATGCGCGCCTGGGCCATCGCCGCCGCGGCAGCCCCCAACGCCATCAGTCCCAATGCGGCCATCCGCAACGGTTGCCAGCCTGGCACCCACTTGTTCATCGTTTCTTCTCCTGCAGCTGCAACTCCGAGTTGCGCTCGATCCATTCCCCAGCGGCGTCCTGGACGATTTCCCGGAGTGCCACATCGCTTTCGGTGATCCTGGTGACGCGCCCGTAGTTTTGCCCCAGGTGCTCACCCACCCTGACCTGATACAAAAGCTTGTCGACCCGCAACAAGGCCACCCGCTTGCCACCGCGATCCAGGCTGCCCACCATGGTCATGGTGTCCAGCGGGAAAGCCTCCAGCGGCTCCTTGCGGCGGTTCAGCTCGGGCGTGATCAGCGAAGCGTCCGATCCCTTGACCCCGGATTCGCGCCGCAGGGCCTGCGTGAGCCGCTCGCTGCCGAACGGGTCGGCCGCGGCGGTTTCGACGTAGTCCTGCGGGACGTATTTCTTGGGCTCGGCCAGCGGCGTCACGTTGGGCCGCATCTGGTTGCGCTGCTCCGTCATCCATTGACGCAGGTCCTCGTGCCCCGGCGCACAACCTCCGACGAGCGCGAGCAACAACGCGGCCGGCAAAAAAACGTTCACGCGGCGGATCATTTCTTGGCCCCCGGATTGGCCTTGGCGGCCGCACTGCGCTGGGCGGCAATTTCCTCGGGGTCGAGGTAGCGGAAGGTCTTGGCGGTGGCCTCCAGCACCAAGGACCCCGACTTGTCCTTGTCGGCGCTGGGTGCCACGCTCAGGTTGTTGAGCGTGACGATGCGCGAGAGGTGCGCGATGTCGGAGCTGAAGGCGCCGATGTCGTGGTAGCGGCCCGTCACCTTCAGCGCGATGGGCAACTCGGCGTAATAGTCCTTGACGACCAGTTGACCCGGGCGGAACAGCTCGAACTGCAGGCTGCGTCCCAAACCGGCCTGGTTGATGTCCGACAGCAGCGCGTCCATCTCGGCCTTGCTGGGCAGTTGCTTTTCAAGCAGGTTCACGTATTGCTGTACCTGCGCGCGCTGCTTCTTGAGCTCCTCCAGGCTGACCGCCTTTTGCAGCTTGCCCCGATAGTCGTTGCGCAGCGTCACCTCCTTGGTGCGCT
>NZ_JAXMEM010000017.1:0-30684 GCF_046348305.1 Ottowia sp. | reverse complement strand
GGTTGTTTGAGCGGCGTGAGCGCAGCGAACAAAGCGAGTTCCGCAGCACCGCCCCAGGCGCGAGCATCGCAGGTTGCCCGCAGCGAAGCGAAGGGACACGGCCAGTGGGGTCGCCTTTCTTTTGCCTACTTTTCTTTGGCGAAGCAAAGAAAAGTAGGTGCGCCGCCGGGCGCACATCCCGGCCAGCGAGCGCATGCAGAGCCAGCCACGAAGCAAACAACGTCAACGATTCCAACGCCAGAAGACCCCTCACCCCACCCTCTCCCCAGAAGGGCGAGGGAGCAACGCCCTCACTTCGCGCGAAACCGCAAACTCGCCTGTCGAATCACCTCGGCCAGCAGGTTCTCGCGCTGCTGGCATTCGCGCAGCCACCGGGCGTGGTTGCGGTTGTCCTGCACCACGGCGTGCAGCAACTCCAGCGCGCCGCCGGCCTGGCATTGCAGGGCAAACGGGGCCAGGCGCTCGAAGCTGGCGAGCAGGTGCTCGCGCAGCGGCTGGTGCTGGCCCGTGGCCGGGTCCACGTACACGGCGTCCAGGCCGAAGCGGCAGGCCTGGAAGCGGTTGTAGCTGTAGACGAGATAGTCGTCCTCCACCGGCGTGAAGGGGCGCTCCTGCAGAAACCACGCGGCCAGGCATTGCACGTAGCCGGCCAGCGCGGCGGCGTGCTGCACCGTCAGCGGGGTGTCGAACACGCGCACCTCCACCGTGCCGTACTCGGGCTTGGGGCGGATGTCCCAGTAGAAATCCTTCATGCTTTGCACCACGCCGGTGCGCGCCATCTTGTCGAAGTACTGGCCGAACTCGTCCCACGACAGCACGCAGGGCGCGCGGCCCGACAGCGGGAACGCAAACACCGAGTTCAGGCGCGCCGAGTCGAAGGCCGTGTCCTGCCCCTGCACGAAGGGGCTGGACGCCGCCAGCGCGATGAAGTGCGGGATATAGCGCGACAGGCAGTGCAGCAGGTACAAGGCGGTGTCGGCGTCGGGGCAGCCCACGTGCACGTGCTGGCCGAAGATGGTGAACTGCTGGCTCAGGTAGCCGTACAGCTGCGACAGCTGCTGAAAGCGCGGCTTGTCGTAGATGCGCTGCTGGTGCCACTGCTGAAACGGGTGCGTGCCGCCGCCCACCACGGCGATGTTGAGCTTGTCGGCGCTTTGCACCAGCGCATCGCGGATCTGCGCCAGTTGGCCGAGCGCGTCGCCCCAGGTGCGGCACACGTCGGTGGAGATCTCGATCATGCCCTCGGTCATCTCGGGCACCACCGATCCGGGCAGCTTGTGCCGGGCCATCAGGCGCAGCATGTCGTTGGCGTAGTGCGCCAGGTCGTAGTCCACGGTGTTGACCAGCTGCAACTCCAGCTCGACGCCGAGCGTGAGCGCTTCGGACTGGGAAAACGCCTCCAGGGTCATGGCCGAGCCTCCGTGTCGGATGCATTCGCCGTGTCGGTCTTGCGCCCGCGCCAGGGCGCCGGCGCTTCACCGGCACGCACCAGGGCCACGCTGACCATCATGGCGCCCAGCAGCTCGGTGACCAGGATCACGGGCAGCGCAATGGCGGCCACCTGCGTGCCCACGCTGTGCGAGGCCTTGACGAACTGCGAAGTCAGCAGCAGGGCCACCGCGGACATGGGCACCAGGGTGGCGCTCACCCACAGCGTCTGGCGCAGCGCCATGCCGGTGCCGAAGCCCGTGGCCAGCAGGCTGCTGACCTTGGCGCCGGCGCGCACGGCAATCAGCGCCAGGACCGTGCCGGTGATGCCCCAGCTCCATTGGCCGCGCACGGCCATGGCCGAGACCAGCACGAACATCATGATGGACAGCACCGTGGCCGCCGTGCCCAGCTGGCGCGGCCACACCCAGGGACGCGGGTGCACCTGCTTGAGCGCCAGGCCCGCCAGCAGCGCGGCCAGCGGCGCCGAGCCGCCCAGCGGCGTGGCGGCGGACACGCAGGCCGCCACCCCGGCCAGGATGACGATGGCGCAGTCTTCGCTGGTGGCCTGCAGGCCGCGCATCGCAGCCGTCAGCACGGCAGCCAGCACCACCCCCACCAGCGCCGACACGCCCAGCACCGTGAGCGAAAAGGCCAGCGAGGCCAGCATGGTGCCTTCGCCGCGGTCGATGGTGCGCAGCATGGCGGTGCCCAGGGTCAGCGCGTACAAGGTGTTGAGGGTGGTCAAGGCGATGGCGCGGTCGGTGACGGGGCCGTTGGCGCGCAAATCCGCCACCACGCGCATCAGCACCGCCGGCGACGACGCCACCGCGATGACCGACAGCGCGCGCACCACCTTCACATCCAGCCCCAGCGCATGCAGCGCCACGTAGGCGGCCATGAAGGTGAGCAGCGATTCGGCCGCGCTTTGCACCAGCACCATCGGGTTGTGGCGAAACCAGCGCAGCGGCAGGCGCGCGCCGGCCTCGAACAGCACCACGGCGATGCCCAGCTCCAGCAAAAACAGCCCCACCCCTCGAAGCGGCCAGGTGGCGCCCGCCAGCCCGGCCAGCCCGGCCAGCGCGCCCACGGCGGCGTAACCCAGCACCTTGGGCAGGCCGGTCAGGCGTTGCACGCCCTGGCCCACGAAGGCGGCCACGCCCAGCAGCAGGGCCCATTCCAGCGTGGTCAGCGCCGGGGCAAACGCTGCGCTGACGTTCCAGGGGGCGATCCATTGATTGGTCAAAGGCCGGTGTCCTCGAAGGGACCGGCGCGTATGCGATGGGGCGCCGGTCAAGGGTGGCAGGCTCGGCGCGGCCGCACAAGAGCGAGGTGGGCACGCACGAGGTGAAATCCGAAACGGTCAGAACGGTCGAAACGATCCTAACCCGATTCGCGCGCCTCGTGTGCAGCGGCGTCGGGCTCGGCCGCTGCTGCGGGCGCCACGCGCATCGGCAGCAAGAACGACAGCGGCTGGCGCAGCGCGCGCCGGCCCATGGCGGCGTACAGGCGCCGGCGGTCCACGCCGGTCACGTTCTGCGCCGTCAGCGCCAGCCGAAACGCCAGGTAAAAGCTGACCGCCAGGTCGAGAAAACCGGTGATGAAGATGCCGCCGGCGGCCCACCACAGCGCCGGCTCCTGCCACACCGCCGGGCCCAGGTGCTGCGCCGCCACGGCGATCTGGCCGGACACCAGGGTGACGTGGCGCACCTCCACCGGAATGCCGAAGAAGCCGACGATGGGCGGCACCAGGCCCAGCAGCAGCCCCAGCGAAACGTTGGCCGTCCAGCCCGAGATGTTCTCGCCCCAGTACGTGCCCCAGCGGCGCGCGCGCCGGGCGCCCAGCAGCCGCGTGCAGCGCGGGTGATAGGCGATCACCGAGTCCAGCCGGTGCAGCACGAACGCGTTCTCCACCCAGCCGGCAATGATGCTGGAGGCAAACAGCAGCGCGCCGGTGACGATGGCAAATGGGATGGTGCGCCCCAGCATGTGGTGCTCGGCCAGGATGTGCCGGGCGTGCACATCGTCCACCATCGAACCCCAGCCCAGCGCTTGGATGCCGGCCGCCAGCGCGTAGGCCACCACCAGCACCAGCACCACGTTGCCCACGATGGCGACGAATTGCGAGCGCAGCAGATGCACCACCTCGGTGACGAAGTCCTCATACGCCTGGGGCGAGCGCAAGTCCTTGAGCTTGGCGGCCATGCTGGGCGCGGTCATGGCCGGCTGCTTGGTGGCCACCGTCCAGTGCAGCAGCATGATGATGACGAAGGACACGGCGTAGTTCAGCCCCGCCGCCATGCCGCCCCAAAAGGCCGACAGGCCCAGCCCCACGATCACCAGCTTGCTCAAGGTGGTGAGGGCCATCACCGCGCCGCCGCCGGCCGCCGCGCCCAGCATGTGCAGGTATTCGCGCCGGTCGTGGGTGATGTAGTGCTCGCCGGTTTCGGCATTGCGCTCGGTCACCTTGGCGGCCATCAGCTGGGTGCTGTCGCTGATCAGCGCGTGGATGCTGCCGCTGTCGCGGTTGACGCGCACCAGATGCGACAGCAACTGCGCCGTGGCCAGCGCGGGCTCGTCCGTCTCCAGGCACAGCAGCAGCGCCTTGACGCGGATGATGCGCTGGCGCAGCTGGCGCAGCTGGAACTCGATGTGCACCGAGATGCCGTGCTCCTTGAGGTGCTCGTACACGGTGGAGGCCGCCGCGCGGCACGCGTCCAGCTGATTGCGCAGGGACTCGACAGCGACCAGCGCCGGCGCGCTCTCGCGCCCGTGCGTCAGCACCGCGGTGCGCAGCGCCTCGAAGGTGATGGGCAGGGTGGCGAAGGGCCGCTCGCGCTGCACCCGCGGCGCCATGCGCGTGCGGATCTCGGCCGACTGCCCGGTGGCGCTGATCTGGCTGAGCGCATGCGCCAGCGCGTTGAGCAGGGTGCGCAGCGCGTAGTGCTGCGCGCCGTCTTGCGCCTGCGGGCCCAGCAGCACGCGGCGCAGGCGCCGCAGGGTGGGCGCATCCAGCGCGCGCAGCCACTGCGCGTCGAAATCGGTGGGAAACAGCAGCGGAAACAGCTCGCGCAAGTCCGTGGTCTCGGGCGTGGGGAGAATCAGCTTGCGGCGCAGCCGGTCGGCCAGCTCGCTCATGAAGGCGCTGCGCGGCGCAAAGCCCAGGTCGGCCAGCAGCGGCGTGGCGTCCACCTCGGTCAGGAACTCGATCCACCACTGGTGCCACAGCGACAGCCATTCGGGCTGCGCCTCGGCCGTGTCCATCAGCTGGCGCACGCGCGCCACCGCGGCCTCGGCGTCCTGGCCCGCGCCGCGCACCCAGTCCAGCAGCTGCATCAGCCACAGGTGACGCTCGGCCAGGGGCGCGGCCGGGTCCAGGGCACGCAACAGTTCGGCCAGCTCCGGCCGCGGGGTTTTGATCATGAAAGTAGCAATCAGTGCAGCGTACGCGGCGCTTCCGCACCGCTGGCATCCAGCACGAACAGCGCGATCGGCGCCTCGAAGCGCGTGCCGTCCTCGGCCACGCAGAAGTAGCTGCCGTGCATGGTGCCGCTGGACGTGCGCAGGCGACAGCCGCTGGTGTACTGAAAGGCCTCGCCCGGTTGCAGCAGCGGCTGCTGGCCCACCACGCCCAGGCCCTTGACCTCCTCGGTGTGGCCGCGCGCGTCCTGGATGATCCAGTGGCGCGCAATCAGCTGCGCCGCCACCTCGCCGGTGTTGCGCACGGTGATGATGTAGGCAAAGGCGTACATGGGTTCGCCCGGCTCGCTTTGATCGGGAAGAAACTGCGTCTGCACGCTGACGCTGAACTGGTATTGGGCCATCCC
This sequence comes from Ottowia sp., assembly GCF_046348305.1. Taxonomy (GTDB): domain Bacteria; phylum Pseudomonadota; class Gammaproteobacteria; order Burkholderiales; family Burkholderiaceae_C; genus Ottowia. Next base: position 25,429 of record NZ_JAXMEM010000017.1, on the reverse strand, counting down.
GCGATGGTAGCTGCGCGACAATGGCGCGCCATGAGCACCGCCTTTCGCATCGCCCCCTCCATCCTGTCGGCCGACTTTGCCCGCCTGGGCGAGGAGGTCAAGACCGTCATCGCCGCCGGCGCCGACTGGATCCACTTCGACGTGATGGACAACCATTACGTGCCCAACCTCACCTTCGGGCCGATGATCTGCCAGGCCATCAAGCCCCACGCCGTGCGCGCCAATGGCCAGCCGGTGCCGATGGACGTGCACATGATGGTGCAGCCGGTGGACGCGCTGGCGCAGGCCTTTGCGCAGGCCGGCGCCGACCTGATCAGCTTTCACCCCGACGCCACGCCCCACCCGCACCGCAGCGTGCAGGCCATCAAGGCGGCGGGCTGTCAGGCCGGCGTGGTGTTCAATCCGGCCGCGCCGCTGCACGTCCTGGACTGGCTGATCGACGACATCGACCTGGTGCTGATCATGAGCGTGAACCCCGGCTTTGGCGGGCAGTCCTTTATTGATAGCGCCTTGCGCAAGGTGGAAGCGGCGCGCAAGCGCATCGATGCATCCGGGCGCGACATCCGCCTGGAGGTGGACGGCGGCATCAAGGCCGACAACATCCGCCGCGTGGCCGACGCGGGGGCCGACACCTTCGTGGCCGGCAGCGCCATCTTCGGGCAACCCGACTATGGCGCGGTCATTGCCCGGATGCGCCACGAACTGCAAAAATAGCGAACCTTGTCCCGCCCGCTCGCTCCAAAGGGGCTCCCTGGCACGGCCCGATCACCGCAAGGCCCCACGCGACCGCGCCCACCCAGCCCCCGCGAAACAGTGAAACAATCGGCCCCATCATGACCCTGCGCATCGGCATCTCCGCCCGCCTGTTGCACAAGCCCCCTGCCGGCTCCGGCCTGCCGCGCAAGCGATTGCAGTTTCTCGAGAGCAACATGGCGCAGTGGATCATGTCGCACGGCGTGGTGGCCCTGATGATTCCATTCGTCGATCAGAGCAGCGTCACGGCGCGCCGGCGCGCTCCGCTGCTGGACATCGTCGAGCAGCTCGACGGCCTGGTGCTGCAAGGCGGTGCCGACATCAGCCCCGGCTTCTATGGCGCCAAGCCCTGGCGCGAGCATTGCGACTGCGACCCGATCCGCGACGAGTACGAGCTGGAATTGCTGCGCGGCTTCGTCGAGGCCGGCAAGCCCGTGCTGGGCATCTGCCGCGGCGCACAGCTGCTGAACGTGTACTGCGGCGGCACGCTGGTGCAGGACATTCCCAGCCAGTGGCCGGGCGCCATCGCGCACCTGGACCTGAACCGCTACGAGACCCTCACGCACGAGGTGCACTTCGTGCCCGGCTCGCGCCTGTCGGACATCTACGGCTACGCGCCGCAGCGCGTCAACAGCATCCACCACCAGTGCGTGGGCGAGCTGGGCAAGGGCCTGGTGATCGAGGCGCGCAGCCCCATCGACCGCGTGCCCGAGGCGGTGCGCCACACCGCCCACCCCTTCGTGATGGGCGTGCAGTGGCACCCCGAGTTCCACATCAACCCGGACGAGGCCACCCAGGGCGTGCTCGACAGCGGCCCGCTGATGATGGCCTTTCTGAAAGCCGCGCTGCGCCGCGCCGGCCGCGTGCGCCGCCTGACCGACGGCATGAGCCGGGTGCGCGAGCGCGCGTTCGAGCTGGGCGGCCGGTAAGGCCCCATGCCGCGGCGCAGCCCCACTGGCGCGGTGCGAGCAAAGGCGTGAAATGAAACACCCCCAGTCTCCACTCGCTGCGCGATGTTGCGCCTTCCCCCTTGCAGGGGGCATCGCCAGGGGCCGGGGAGACCCCGGCCACGGCGACCTCTGGCCCGGCCTGCTCCGCGGCCCTTGGGCTCTTTGGGTTTCATGCCCTGCGGGTGGCGCGCAGCGCTGTGGATAACTGACATGGGCGAGTTCGACCTGATCGAGCGTTTTTTCAAGCAGAAAGTGGCGCCAGCGCCTGCCAATCAAGCGCGAGCAGCTACAAATTCGATAGTTCTCGGCATCGGCGACGACTGCGCCCTGCTGCAACCGGCGCCCGGCACGCAGCTGGCCGTCAGCACCGACATGCTCGTCGAGGGCCGGCATTTTTTTGCCGACGTCGATCCCTCTGCCCTGGGCCACAAGGCGCTGGCCGTCAACCTGAGCGACCTGGCCGCCATGGGCGCCGAGCCGCTGGCCTTCACCCTGGCGCTGGCCCTGCCGCCGGCGCGCGCGCAAGATGCGCCCTGGCTCGACGCCTTCAGCGACGGACTGCTGGCCTTGGCCGGTGCGCACGGCTGCGCGCTGGTGGGCGGCGACACCACGGCCGGCCCGCTCAACATCTGCATCACCGTGTTCGGCCAGGTGCCCGCCGGCCAGGCCTTGCGGCGCGATGGCGCGCAAGCGGGCGACGAGCTGTGGGTCAGCGGCACGCTGGGCGATGCGCGCCTGGCCTTGGGCGCCCTGCGCGGCGAATGGAGCCTGCCCGCCGCCGCGCTGGCCGCCGCGCGCCAGCGGCTGGAGCGCCCGACGCCGCGCGTGGCGCTGGGCCGCTACTTGCGCGGCATCGCCACCAGTTGCATCGACGTCAGCGACGGCTTGGTGGGCGATGTGGGCCACATCCTGAAAGCGTCGGGCGTGGGGGCCGTGATCGAGACCCACAAGACTATTGAATTGATAGCTGCCGGCGCTTTGTTGACAGGCGCTATCGGCCAGTTTGATTCAAATTTTCCGGCTTCTTCACGAGCATCCGTTGCCCCTCGCCCCTCCCTCTCCCCAGAGGGGCGAGGGCGATCGGCCGCGCTGGATTTGCACCCTCTTCCTCAAAGCGCGGGCACCCCGGTATCCCCCCCTCTCCCTCTGGGAGAGGGCCGGCGTGAGGGCCAGCCGCGCAACCCGGGGCAAACCGATGATCCAGCCCACTGGCTGACCCGCTGCGTGCTCTCTGGCGGCGACGACTACGAGCTGGCCTTCACCGCCCCATTCAGCGCCCGCGCCGCCGTGCAGGCCGCCGCCAAGCGCTGCGCCACGCCCGTCACGCGCATCGGCCGCATCCAGGCTGCGCCGGGCCTGCGCCTCGTCGATGCGCAGGGCCGCGAAACGGCAAGCGACTTTCGCTCCTTCGACCACTTCGCCTGAAGCGCCCCCCACGCGCCATGTCATCGCGCGCCGCCCGCCTGCTGCACCTGCTCGACGCCCTGCGCCGCCGCCGCACCCCCGCGCCCGGCCCCGTGCTGGCGCAGGAGCTGGGCGTGAGCCTGCGCACCCTGTACCGCGACATCGCCACGCTGCGCGAGCAAGGCGCCGACATCGCCGGCGACCCCGGCGTGGGCTATGTCCTCAAGCCCGGCTTCACCCTGCCGCCGCTGATGTTCGGCGCCGACGAGCTGGAGGCGCTGCTCCTGGGCGCGCGCTGGGTCAGCCTGCAGCCCGACCCCGAGCTGGCCCTGGCGGCCCAAAGCGCGCTGGCGCGCGTGGCCAGCACGCTGCCCACCGACGCGCGGCTGGCGCTGGAAACCAGCGGCCTGATGGTGCCGCGCCCGCCCGCGACCACGCCGCCCGAATCGTGGCTGCCCGCGCTGCGCCGCGCCATCCGTGCCGAGCGCAAAGTCGCGCTCGACTACCGCGACGGCGAGGGCCAGACCACGCGGCGCATCGTGTGGCCGTTTGCCATGGCGTTTTTCGATCAGGCGCGCCTGATCGCGGCCTGGTGCGAATTGCGCCAGGACTTCCGCCACTTTCGCGCCGATCGCGTGGCCCACTTGGCCGACACGGGGCAAGCCATGCCCGAGCGCCGCCACGTGCTGATTCGGCGCTGGAAGGCGCAAATGCGCTTTGGCACCGCATGATGCGGCCACGCTGCTGACAGAAACTGGCAGTGACTGCGGGCACAGTGCCCTCTCCAACGCCTCCTGAGGAGAACCGCATGAGCGCCTGTGCCCCCGCCGCTCGCTGGACGCATGAAACGTCCGCCGACATCGCCACTGCCGCCGCCCGCGTGTGGCAACTCTGGTCCGACGTGGCGAGCTGGCCACGCTGGAACGCCGGGGTAGCGCGGGCCGCGCTGCACGGCGCGTTTGCCAGCGGCAGCACGTTCGAGATGCAACTGCCCGATGGCGGCCCGCTGCTGCAAAGCCGCTTGCTGGACGTGCAGCCGGGCGAGCGCTTCACCGACGAAACGGCTTTTGAAGGCGTGGTGGTGCGCGTGACCCACGCGATCGCGCCGCTGGCGGCCGGCGGCGTGCGCGTGACCTATCGCACCGAGGTCGAGGGCCCCGGCGCGGTCGACATCGGCGCCGGCGTATCGTCGGACTTTCCTGCCGTGCTGCAATCACTCAAGGCAGTAGCCGAGGCAAACCCCAACTGACCCAAGAAAGGACCCCTCATGACCGCCCCCATCACCTTCTACACCCACCCCTGGTCGCGCGGCCGCGTCACGCGCTGGATGCTGGAAGAAACCGGCCTGCCCTACGCCACCGAGGTGCTCGAATACGGCACCACCATGAAGGCGCCCGCCTACCGCGCCATCAACCCCATGGGCAAGGTGCCCGCGCTCAAGCACGGCGACACGGTGGTGACCGAAAACGCCGCCATCCTGATGTACCTGGCCGATCTGGTGCCCGAGAAAAAACTCGCGCCCGCAGCCGGCACGCCCGAGCGCGGCCCCTACTACCGCTGGATCAGCTTCATGGGGCCGGTCGAGGCCCTGCTCACCGCCAAAAGCGTCGGCACGCTGGCCAAGCCCGAGCAGGCCGGCTACGGCAGCGAGGCCGACGCGCTGGATACGCTGGAGGGCGCCGTGCGCGGGCGCGATCACTTGGCAGGCGAGTACTTCACCGCGGCCGATCTGTTCGTCGCCTCGCTGATCGGCTTTTACCTGCAATTCAAGATGCTCGAGCCGCGCCCCGAGTTCGTGCGCTTTGCCCAGTTGCACGCCCAGCGCCCGGCGGCGCGGCGCGCCAACGCCATCGACGACGAGCTGGCGGCGCAGTTGCAGGCAGCGGCCGGCAAGACCTGACCGGTGCCATTCGTTCCGGCGACGACCGGATCAGCGCGGGTCGCGAGGATGAGGGGTCCGCTGCTACGATGCATGGGCTCAAGCTCGGGGTCCTTCTGTCCATGAATCGTTTTGCATTTCTGCTGGCCGGTCTGGCGGCCGTTGCCGCCAGCGCTGGCGCACAAACCGCGCCTTCGGCACGCGCCGGCGCACCGGCGGCCGATGGCGGCTCGCGCATCAGCGCCGTCACGCTCTACCCCGGTTCGGCCACGGTGATGCGCGAGCTGCGCGTGGCCGCCGGCGCGGACAAGGCCGTGTTTGCCTGCCTGCCCGCCGCCCTGGACGCGGCCAGCCTGCAAGCCGCGGGCGATCAAACCGTGCGCATCGGCGAGATCAGCGTGCGCCAGCAGCCGCGCGCGCTGCTGGGCAAGGCCTGCGCCAGCCCGCTGGACGATCGCATCGACGCGCTGCAAGACCAGATCGCCGCACTCAAGGCCGAGTCGGCCGGCATCGACCTCGCCACCGGCTACCTCAAGAGCTTCGGCACCAACGGGGACCAGGCGCGCGCCACGCCGCCGGCGCAGATCGCCCCCACCGCCGCCGCGCTGCGCCAGAGCGGACAGGACGGCCTGGTGCGCCAGCACCGGTTGGCGCGCCAGCAAGAGGCCATCGAGCGCGAGCTGGCACCCCTGCTGGCCGAGCGCGAGCGCACCGGCGGCGCGCGCGCCCAGGTCAGCGTGGTGCAGGTCACGCTGGCCGCGCCGCAGGGCGGGCCGGTGCGCCTGTCGTATCAGGTGCGCGGGCCCGGCTGGCAGCCGGCCTATCGCGCCACGCTGGACAGCGCGACGAAAAAACTGCAGCTGACGCGCCTGGCGCAGGTCGCGCAAAGCACGGGCGAGGACTGGGACGGCGTGCGCATCACGCTGTCTACCGGCCAGCCCGGCGCGGCCACGCAGGGGCCGCTGCCGCCGCCCTGGCGCGTGGGCATCCAGCCGCCCGAGCCGCCGCCCATGCAGGCCCGCATGATGGCCGCGCCGGCGCCCGCGCCCGCGGCGGCTGCGGCCAAGTTCGAGGCCGCGCCCAGCTTTGACGTGAGCGTGTTCCAGGGCGCGTTTGCCACCGAGTTTTCCGTGCCCCAGCGCGTCAGCGTACCCTCCAACGGCGAGCGCATCACGCTGGTGCTGGGCGAGCAGGCGCTGGATGCCCAGCTGCTGACGCGCACCACGCCCGCGCTGGACGCCAGCGCCTACTTGATCGCCAACTTCAGCGCGCCGCCCGGCGTGTGGCCCGCCGGCCCCGTCAGCCTGGTGCGCGACGGCGCCTTCGTGGGCAGCGGCCGCTTCGACGCCGAACGCAGCGCGCGCGACGGCCTGGCCTTCGGCCGCGACGAACTGGTCACGGTGCGCAGCGAGCGCCCCGAGCAGCAGCAGGGCACGGGCGGCTTCATCGGCACCCGCAACCAGCGCACCGACGAGCGCCGCTACACCGTGCAAAACCGCCACACCACCGCCATCCAGCTGCAGGTGCTGGACGCGGCGCCCGTGCCCGACAACGACAAGGTCAGCGTCGAATCCACCTACCAGCCCCAGCCCAGCACCACCCGCTGGCACGACCAGGTGGGCACCGTGGCCTGGGAGCAGCCCCTGGCCGCCGGCGCCACGCAGGCCTTCAGCGCCCGGCACGTGATCAGCTGGCCCAAGGACGAGCAGTTGCAGGATCGGCGATGAGCCCGAACACGCGTCGGCCTTGCTCCTTCCCCCGCTGGGGGAAGGCTGGGATGGGGGCCGCCCCTGCGCGCCCAGGATGTGCCGCCGGCCCCCACCCCAACCCTCCCCCAAGAGGGGAGGGAGAAACAGCATGAGCCCGAGCACGCGCCGGTCTTGCTCCTTCCCCCGCTGGGGGAAGGCTGGGATGGGGGCCGCCCGCGCGCGCCGCGGATACGCCGCCGGCCCCACCCCAACCCTCCCCCAAGGGGGGAGGGAGAAAAAACATGAGCCTGTCGGATCGCCCGCGCGAGGACGTGACCGACGTGACCGACGTGGCCGCGCGCGCGCGCACGGGGCAGGCGCCGCCCGCCGCGCCGCCGCCGGCCGCCCCGGTGCGCCCCGGCATCCGCTTCCTGCGCGCCCACCCGGCGCACTGCATCGGCCTGGGCTTCGGCTCGGGCCTGTCGCCGGTGGCGCCGGGCACGGTGGGCACGCTGTGGGCCTGGCTGGCCTGGGTGGTGCTGGGGCTGTGGCTGTCGCCCGCGCAGCTGGGCTGGCTGCTGGCCGCGTCGCTGCCGGTGGCGTGGTGGGCCTGCACCGTCAGCGCCGACCACCTGAACGTGGCCGACCCCAGCGCCGTGGTGGCCGACGAGATCGTCGCCTTCTGGATCGTGCTGTGGCTGGTGCTGCCGGCGGGCTTCTGGATGCAGCTGGCGGCGTTTGCGCTGTTCCGGTTTTTCGACGCCGTCAAGCCCGGCCCGGTGGGCTGGGCCGACCGCTTGTTTCACGACGCGCGCGGCTGGCGCGGGGGCCTGGGCATCGTGCTGGACGACCTGGTGGCCGCCGCCTGCGCGCTGCTGGTGATCGCGCTGGCGCGTGCGCTATGACCGATTCACTACAAAAAAATGAGCTGCTTGCGCAGGCTGCACACGCGCAAGCGGCCCAAATCGTTCAAAGCCTGGCCGCAGCGCTGACGCAGCGCGGCTGGATGATGACCAGCGCCGAAAGCTGCACCGGCGGCCTGATCGCCGCCGCCTGCACCGACCTGGCGGGCTCGTCGGACTGGTTCGAGCGCGGCTTCGTCACCTACAGCAACGCGGCCAAGACCGAGCTGCTGAGCGTGCCCGCCCACGTCATCGCCCGGCACGGCGCGGTGAGCGAGCCGGTGGCGCGCGCCATGGCCCGCGGCGCCGTGGCCCATGCGCGCGCGCACGTCGGCGTGGCCGTCACCGGCGTGGCGGGGCCGGGCGGCGGCAGTCTTGACAAGCCGGTGGGCACGGTGTGGTTCGGCTGGCACGTGCCGGGCGTGACCGAGACCGAGTGCCGCCGCTTCGACGGCGACCGCGCCGCCGTGCGCGCGCAGACCGTGGCGCACGCGCTGGCACGGCTGCTTGAATTGCTGCCGCCGGCCTGAGAGCCGGTGAGGCGCCGCACGCGTCGTGCCGCGCCGCGCCCAGCGGGCACGCCCGGCGCTGGCAAGCGTTCGGTAAGATGATCCGGACGGCGCGGCCACCCGCCGCCCACTCGCCCGGAGCCTCGCCCATGTCCAAGCCCATGCCTTTTGCGCAAAGCATTCGATTCACCACCTGGGCCCTGTGCGCGCTGGGCGTGGTGCTCAGCGGGGTGGCGCTGGCCATCTGGGGGCGCGGCGCGTGGGTGCCGCTGGTGGTCTTCGGCGCGCTCACGCTGCTGGGCTGGCGCGACTACACGCAGACGCGCCATGCGGTGCTGCGCAACTACCCCGTGCTGGGGCACATGCGCTTTTTGCTGGAGTTCATCCGCCCCGAGATCCGCCAGTATTTCGTCGAGGGCGACCACGACGCGGGCGAGCCCTTTACCCGCGCGCAGCGCACCGTGGTGTACCAGCGTGCCAAGGGCGCGCCCGACGTGCGGCCCTTCGGCACCAAGCTGGACGTGGGTGCCAAGGGCTACGAGTGGATCAACCACTCGCTGCAAACCACCAAGATCGGCTCGCACGACTTTCGCATCTGGATCGGCGGCGAGCCCGGCACGCCGCGCGCAGGCGCCTCGCCCTGCACGCAGCCCTACAACGCCAGCGTGTTCAACATCTCGGCCATGAGCTTCGGCGCGCTGTCGGCCAACGCCATCCTGGCGCTCAACCAGGGCGCCAAGATCGGCGGCTTTGCGCACGACACGGGCGAAGGCGGCATCAGCCGCTACCACCGCGAGCACGGCGGCGACATCATCTGGGAGATCGGCTCGGGCTACTTCGGCTGCCGCAACGCCGACGGCAGCTTCAACGCCGAGCGCTTTGCCCAGCAGGCGCGCGAGCCGCAGGTCAAGATGGTCGAGATCAAGATCAGCCAGGGCGCCAAGCCCGGCCACGGCGGCGTGCTGCCCGGCGCCAAGGTCACGCCCGAGATCGCCGCCGCGCGCGGCGTGCCGGTGGGCGTGGACTGCATCTCGCCCTCGGCGCACAGCGCGTTCTCCAACCCGGTCGAGCTGATGCGGTTTGTCGCGCGGCTGCGCGAGCTGTCGGGCGGCAAGCCGGTGGGCTTCAAGCTGTGCATCGGCCACATCTGGGAATGGTTCGGCATCGTCAAGGCCATGCTCGAGACCGACATCACCCCCGACTACATCGTGGTGGACGGCGCCGAGGGCGGCACCGGCGCCGCCCCCATCGAGTTTGCCGACCACATGGGCGCGCCCGTGCAGGAGGGCCTGCACCTGGTGCACAACACGCTGATCGGCGCCGGCCTGCGCGAGCGCGTGAAGATCGGCGCCGCCGGCAAGGTCATCACCTCGTTCGACCTGGCGCGCATGTTTGCGCTGGGCGCCGACTGGTGCAATTCGGGGCGCGGCTTCATGATGGCGCTGGGCTGCATCCAGGCGCAGGTGTGCCACAGCGGCTTTTGCCCCACCGGCATCACCACGCAAGACCAAAAGCGCGAGCGCGCCCTGGTGGTGGCCGACAAGGCCCCGCGCGTGGCGCAGTACCACGCCAACACCCTGCATGCGCTCAAAGAGCTGCTGCAGGCCGCCGGCCTGATGCACCCCGATCAGCTCAGCACCCACCACATCGTGCGGCGCATCGACAGCGAGCGCATCCGCCTGCTGTCGGCCATCATGCCCACCATCAAGCCCGGCGCCATCCTGAGCGACCTGGCGCACCAGAACAACGTGTACCGCCTGTACTGGCCGCTGGCCGACGCGCACAGCTTCAACCCGCGCCTGCCCGACAGCGCCGAGGCGGACGCCGCGCCCGACATCCGCCCCACCGTCGCCGGCCGCCCCGCATCGGCCGCGCAAATTGCCGAAGCCCTGACCCGCCGCCGCGCACCCCACCCCGGCGCCATCACCCACCTGGTGCCCGAGCAATCCAACGCCGCCCGCGCCGTGCCCAGCGCCACCACCCCCACCCACGTGCCCAAGGAGTGGACGGCATCGGGCGCCAACGGGGCCGGTGGCGCGCCGGCGCCGGCCGCGCACGAAGATCAGGTGGTGTAGGGACGACGCGGTGCATTGGCGCCGCGGCGGGCGGGAATAAGCCGAGCGTTACAGCCGGGGGGCGGATCGAGTCGGGGCTGCGCCGGTTGGACTATTCACGGCCAAAGGTGTTGGTGGAATGGGGTCGGTGAATCAAAATTTAATGTTGATCTGACCCTATTTTTTCCCTGACCTGCTCGCCAATCTCACCGGCCAGATTGTCGAGAAAACCAGCAAGGACCTTTCCGGCGCCGTAACCCACCTGGTGCCGAGCAATCCAACGCCGCCCGCGCCGTGCCCAGCGCCATCACCCCACCCCCGCGAACCCAAAGGCCTTTAATGTTGATCTGACCCCATTTTCCCCCAACCCTAAGAACCACCTAGCGGGCAAGGTAAGCCGCCCGCCGTAGGCGGGTCGGCGACGGAAGAGTTAGGCTTGGACTTCCAAGAGCATGACAGGCTTATGCCTTTGCAAGACGATTCAGCTCGTATGTCGCTTCGCGCTCAAGATCAGCCAACGAGTGGCAATAGGTCGTGGAGCCACCGCCGGGGCTAACTATATGCCATCGCGACTCGATGAGCTCGACTTTGTAACCTTTACTTCGAAGTTCGGATATGAAGGCCGGAGGTTCATTTGCCAGTTCTGCAGCTCGTACCTTCAAGTATGCTGCCTTTGCGGCAGTCTCGTTGCCGCCAGCTTCCGCGAACAATCTGGCCCAGAGACCAGGGCGTCGTGACTCGCCGTCAAATTCGGCCAGTGCTTTTGTCCAATGGAGCTCATTGGCTTCTGCTGTTGGCTGCTCGCGAAGATCCTGCGCGCGTTGCGGACCTTTTCCTCCGTCTGGACTGCGATAGGTGGCGGCGAATGAGCCACACTTCGGACAAACTTCGTCTTTCCCTTGGTCGTTCGTAATTGATTGCTCGCATTTCGGACACTTGTACGGAAGAAATGCCAAGACCACTAGCGCGATGAGCCAGGAAAACGCTCCCGCAACCCCCCAGCCCCATGGATTTCTGTTCTTTCGCTTCGCGAAGAACCCAACAACTATTCCCCAAATGAGGGCTGCCAAGAGCTTGGCTATGAGTGCTACTTCCATTAGTTTCCTTATATATTAAATCTCTGTGAAAAACAGCAGAGACTGCGGGACTGGCGAATTTTCGATACACGAAAACGGGCCAACGCCCTGAATTCAGCCGACGCCGAAGGCGGTCGGCTGCGATGAATAGTTAGACCGATACTTTGACAATATCTGTAGATAACAATAAAAGTGCCAATATCTGAACAACCAGAATGCTCCAGTAAAAAATGTTCAATTTTTTTGCAGCATTCATTTTTAGCGAGCTATGGCTTTGCTCTCTAATGGAGTTGGCAAGTTCTATTTCTGGGGTGGTTGCTTTGAGGGATTCTTCAATTTTCTGTGCGTGATGTACTGCGCCTTTAAGTAATTCATGATACCAATATCTATCCATAAGATAAAAGGCAAGCCACACAACAATTGAAATGGCTATAAATATGGAGGCGGTTGGAATTTTGTATGAAAAAATATTAATATGTCCGGCAAACCTGTACGCAATTGCTGCTGCGCCTAGCAATACACCAAGTATTGATATTGCAAAATTTCTTATTCTTAGACATAAGTCGTTAAAGTGCATCTGCACATCGACAACTTTTTCCCATAGGAACCACTGAACAATGGCCGCCGAAAGCTCGGCCATCAGAATTTGCATCCTTCGTTTCATGATGCGGCTTGCGGTTTGCGACTCGGGCTGTTTTCAAGCCTTGTTTTTGCCTTTTCGGCCTCTTTGAAGCCCCGTTTGCGCTTTCAAGGCGCACCTGTGCCTTGCAACTGCAATAGCGGCATCTTGAGCAACACCAGGTTGGCCAACGCGAACATCACGTTCAGTTGGCTCGCGTTCTTGGCCAAGCCACGATAGCGCAGCTTCTTGTGGCCAAAGAGGTTCTTGACCACGTGAAACGGATGCTCGATGCGCGCGCGAATCTGCGCCTTCACCCGCTCCAGCGCCTGCTTCAACTGCTTGGTCAAGCCCTCGGGCATGGCCTTGATCTTGTGACGGCGCTCCGCGACGTGCCAGTTGACGTCCGCTTTGATGCGTCCCTCATCTTGCGCCGCTTTGACCTCCTCGCGCTTTTCAACGCCCGTGAAGCCTGCATCGGCGTGTACATCGCTTTCCTGACCGTGCAGCAGGTGGTGAGCGTTGGCCACGTCCGACTCGTTGGCTGCGGTGACATGGATGCTGTGCACTGCACCCGAGTCAGAGTCGGCCCCGATATGCGCCTTCAACCCGAAGTGCCACTGATTGCCCTTCTTGGTCTGGTGCATCTCGGGATCGCGCTGGCCATCCTTGTTCTTGGTGGAACTCGGTGCGGCGATGATGGTGGCGTCAATCATCGTTCCCTCACGCATGAGCAGGCCTTGCTCGCTCAGGTGCTGGTTGATCTGCTCGAAGATCGCCTTGCCCAGCTCGCGCTGCTCGAGCAGGCGGCGGAACTTGAGCAGCGTGGTGGCATCGGGTGCGCTCTCGCGCGCCAAGTCGATACCCACAAACTCGCGCATGGCGCAGCTGTCGTACAGCGCATCTTCCAGCGCCTCATCGCTGAGCGCGTACCACTGCTGCACGAAGTACATGCGCAGCATGCGCTCAAGGCCGATGGGCGGGCGGCCAACGCGGCCACTGCTGGGGTAGTGCGGCTCAATGAGGGCCAGCAGGCGCTGCCAGGGCACCACCTTCTGCATCTGGCCCAAGAACTTCTCGCGGCGCGTCACGCGCTTCTTGCCTGCATACTCCAAGCTGGCAAAGCTGACTTGTTTCATGCTCCGAGTTTAGTAGCAAACGCAGCAATCGACCATCGGGGTTGGCCCGAATAAATCAGCGTTTCCCATATGGAAATTTTAATCTTAAGTAATTCAGAACTGTTAGTTTCTGGCATCTGTGGTTCTACTGGCTAACGTTGAAGCTCAGCCGCCGCCGAAGGCGGTCGGCTGGAGCGACTGGTTATGTCGCATATTTGTCCCGCAGCACGCGAAACTTAGCCAGCGCCGATTCGCCATGAGTTATTGAAGATTCCAACAGCTCCCGATACGCTGTTTCATCTAGGATGTGGTCTGGAATTGTGCTCAGGATTGCGTCTGACTTTAGTCGATCTCGAAGTGGCAGCGTTGGAATTGGATCTCTACGGAATACGCGGCTGTATGGACCAAGCGACTGCATCACAACTCCGAAGAGATCGTGTCTTTCCTTCAGGGAGAAGTAGGTTGCTTTATCTTCCTCTGTCATCCGATCGAACCACACCGGCAGGAAAGGCTCAGCGTATGTCATCAATCCGTCGAGCTTCTCGTCAACCTGCTTGGTGAAGTACTCCTCGAACCAGCTCTCTTCAAAAATGCCTTGAAATTCTTGCCAAGTCACAAGCTTTAGGTTTGTCAGTTCACCCGCTGCTATGGCCCCAGACTGAAAACCCTCCATGGAGACGATGTAGCCGATATTGGCTCCAATCTCCTGCACCACCGTGCGAAAGCCATGAATTACTGCCTGAGGAATGCGCGACTTCCAGTACTTGCATTCACATGCAATGGCGTACTTTCTCCCGCGCACGGTCTCTTCGGCATAAACATCAAGCTCGACGATTCCACGTGCTGATTGGACCTTCTTTTCGACTTCGACAGTGAAGCCACACTCGGAAAGTACGCGTCCTACTTCCGTCTGTAGTGCCTGCCAGTTATCAGGGGCGTTGCGGGTGATCATACGACATAACGTTTGAGTTGACCCGCTCGCCGAAGGCGATGCGGGTCGAACGAATTGGTTAGGCATGTCGTGGCCTAGCATAACGACGCTTGGGAGACAGCATTCCTGGAACCATTAGCCAGCCGCAGTCTTTCGGAAAAATAATCATAGAGTGCTCTATCTTCAACATTTATTACAAGTCTCATGGTTGCCCTAGTCATTAGGACATAAAGATGTTGCTTCTTCCAGTTTCTGTCCTTGATTCCATTATATGATTTTCGGTTGATTGGTCGTCTTACTACATCAAGATTGATTTCCTTTGGGATCTTCAAATAGACGCTCTCCACTTCTCGGGAAATCAATTCATATGCTGACAATGCGAAATTCGGCATTACTGCCTCAGAACAGAAGAATTTAAATTTTTGACGCAAGTCGTCGGTGAGCATCGGAATCCTCTTGTGTTCACAGTATGGCTCGCATTTGTCGTTACATTTCATCGTGCTAGCCTTTGTTTTCAGGATATACGGTTCATTGTGATAGAAGCCATGGTTATTCGGTATCGCATAGTGCTTCTTCGTAGAACCATCAGCCTCAAACAACTTAACAAGTTTGATGTCGTCTCTGTGCAGAAGCTGGACTTCAAAGCCTGAACAGCGTTCAGGGATGCTGTGCTCGTCGAGCAAGTATTTGATTAACTCGCCAACTTCTGCCGGCACTCCGATGGACTCAGGTAGCCGGAGTCTAGTAATACCTTCGTCGGCAATCCGTTCGATTGCGCCAATACCTTGATCGTAAATAGGATTGAGCATCTGAAAATCGTCGCCGCAGAGGAATGACTGCCGAGAGCTTTCGAAGATTGCGTGAGTTTCATCAAACTTGTCACGATTGTGGAATTCAGGAATTACACCAAGTCGCTGAACCTCGTCGCAGATTATTAGATCCTGATTACTGATGTTGCAGGTCGTAGGATTTCCCCTTTTAATCCAGCATCCCTTGGCTTGTTCAAGATTGTGGTGAAAAAACCTCTGAGTAGAGTCATGTAGGGCATCAGCGATATCTTTTAGTATTTCGGCTATGTACTGCCTTCCTCGTCCCGCTTCAATTTGGCTCTTGTATTCCAGCAGGCGCTCTTTATCGCCAATGGTGAATTCTAGTGCTCCGTTTAAATTTTTCACAGAGGCGGAGCCGTCAACATGTTTCTCCGTGACCTCAACGATTTGCATTACAAGCTCGGCGCCCTTCTTTTTAATTACTGGGACAAGATCGCCAACAGCGCTCTTATTTATAGGTTTGGCTCTCCATTCGTCGGCCTTTTCATGCTTAGGGGTTGGGAATCCATTAGTGTATGCCGACCACTTAGGCAATTTGTGAAGATGGTTGGCGGATAATTCTATTGTCCGCAAAGCAACATCCAACAGCCTCGTATCGGATTGGCAGGTCTTGAACTCGTTGAGCTTCCTTCTGCCGGATGCAACAAGCTTCTCCGTAACTTGCGGCATCGCGAATAGTTGCTCGATCTCGTCCCTAGGGAAACGCTGATTTATTCGGGCCAACCCCGATGGTCGATTGCTGCGTTTGCTACTAAACTCGGAGCATGAAACAAGTCAGCTTTGCCAGCTTGGAGTATGCAGGCAAGAAGCGCGTGACGCGCCGCGAGAAGTTCTTGGGCCAGATGCAGAAGGTGGTGCCCTGGCAGCGCCTGCTGGCCCTCATTGAGCCGCACTACCCCAGCAGTGGCCGCGTTGGCCGCCCGCCCATCGGCCTTGAGCGCATGCTGCGCATGTACTTCGTGCAGCAGTGGTACGCGCTCAGCGATGAGGCGCTGGAAGATGCGCTGTACGACAGCTGCGCCATGCGCGAGTTTGTGGGTATCGACTTGGCGCGCGAGAGCGCACCCGATGCCACCACGCTGCTCAAGTTCCGCCGCCTGCTCGAGCAGCGCGAGCTGGGCAAGGCGATCTTCGAGCAGATCAACCAGCACCTGAGCGAGCAAGGCCTGCTCATGCGTGAGGGAACGATGATTGACGCCACCATCATCGCCGCACCGAGTTCCACCAAGAACAAGGATGGCCAGCGCGATCCCGAGATGCACCAGACCAAGAAGGGCAATCAGTGGCACTTCGGGTTGAAGGCGCATATCGGGGCCGACTCTGACTCGGGTGCAGTGCACAGCATCCATGTCACCGCAGCCAACGAGTCGGACGTGGCCAACGCTCACCACCTGCTGCACGGTCAGGAAAGCGATGTACACGCCGATGCAGGCTTCACGGGCGTTGAAAAGCGCGAGGAGGTCAAAGCGGCGCAAGATGAGGGACGCATCAAAGCGGACGTCAACTGGCACGTCGCGGAGCGCCGTCACAAGATCAAGGCCATGCCCGAGGGCTTGACCAAGCAGTTGAAGCAGGCGCTGGAGCGGGTGAAGGCGCAGATTCGCGCGCGCATCGAGCATCCGTTTCACGTGGTCAAGAACCTCTTTGGCCACAAGAAGCTGCGCTATCGTGGCTTGGCCAAGAACGCGAGCCAACTGAACGTGATGTTCGCGTTGGCCAACCTGGTGTTGCTCAAGATGCCGCTATTGCAGTTGCAAGGCACAGGTGCGCCTTGAAAGCGCAAACGGGGCTTCAAAGAGGCCGAAAAGGCAAAAACAAGGCTTGAAAACAGCCCGAGTCGCAAACCGCAAGCCGCATCATGAAACGAAGGATGCAAATTCTGATGGCCGAGCTTTCGGCGGCCATTGTTCAGTGGTTCCCTAGAAAGTTCGGCCCAAATTTTAAAGGCATCTATTAGCGCGTCATAGAAGTACCAGTTCATCAACAGCATTTTTGACTTCGGGTACTTCGCCAATAACGACATCGCCAAAACTGTCTTGCCTGATCGCGCAGGGCCTTCAACAAGAACTCGCGCATTCACGTTTTCGTCAATTTCTTTTGTAATTTTATCAAGATAGTGTTTGGTTTGATCCACTAGAGGGAGCATATTATTGAAGGCCCTGAAGGCGTCAATGATGTCCGAGTTGGAATCTTGTATTCTTTGGAGTTCATGTGCGGGGTTTTGTACGATGAATAACTTCTCGGGACTTGCCTCTATCTCCGTAGCTTCATCGCTGTCCAAACCACCAACATGTTCGCTTCTATTTTGTGACGCATCAGTGCCAGAATCACCAAATAGGTTCTTTTTCCTACCAAGTCTGACTTCGTACTTGGTGTTCCAGTAGTAGATCTGATAATCATTAGCGCTTGGGCATACTGTCGTGGGCTGGATAGCTTCTCCAAAATCGAGCGACGAAGTATCGTTTGATTCGAGCTTGATGAATATCAGGTACACATAGGAGCGCACAAACAATGATGGGACCGTGGATTTGAGTTGTTTGAATATTTCCTCGTAGATGTCTTTCGGTCTTACAGACCTACTTATTGGAGCGAAGATGCAGTTTCTCCACTGGAACGTCGATAGCCTTCCGGATAGGTCCGTGAGTCTTTCAACCGTATCCTGAACGGATGTGAAATAGAGACCTTCTACCTGTGGCAATGGGACCGTGAAGTTTTGTCGACCCCCTATAACCATCGAGCAGATTTTCTCGAAGAAGAAACGTTCGTAAGACCTTCTTGCCTCTTCATCAATAAACTCAAAGCGAATTTCCACAATTTCACCTTCTTAATCGCACCTTCTTAGGGGTGTTTTGAAATGCAGCTTTACTCCGGCCGCATTATATTTTTGTAAGCCGTTGATTTTAGAAGAATTTTTCAATTGGCCAATGCGTCACATTTAAGCAAATGAACACATTGTTTAGAAAAAGCCCTGAGCGAAGATCGCGAGCAAATGAAGACCTCGTCCGCCATCCCGTCATAGCGCATTCTACCGTTCTGTCTGATTTGTGTTGCCTAACGCCAAAGCTCAGCCGACGGCAAACCGCGCAGCGGTTTGACGATCGGCTGGAGCGCCTTGTTAGATGCCACCTACTTGACGCCGTATTTGCTCTTTAGCTCTGCGAGGCGTTTGGCGTCATTTTCATCAAAGCCGCGTGTTGAAAATAGGGCTTTACCATCTGGGCCATCCAGTCGCTCTACCGTAACCGTAAACACTGCATCAGCGGGGGCTTCTACTTTCCCCCAATCTGAGAACATGTTTGGCGCGAGGCTCCATGAGGCTTCTTCATCCGGTTCTAGCCCGCCTTTGATGCTGTAGTTGAAGTCATCTTTAAGCCAAGGCACGCTGCGATTTGGACTTGCAATTACGCCATTGAAATATGCGCGAGAAACGGGGCTGTTTGTGCCGTTTTTTACAGTGATTTCAATAATTGGCTGCTTGCCCATGAAGCGTTGTTCTTGAACATGGAAACGTGAGCGCAGCACAACAAATTTTTTTAGCTCTTCTCTGCTTTTTTCAGCATCGACACGCTTTTTCTCAAGCTCTTGTATTTCAGCTAAGGCTTGTTTCCGCTCGCGCGCTTGGCGCTCAGCTTTCATTTGTGCGGCTTGGGCAATCACTTCTTCTGCGGTTTTTCCATCCAAAGCGCCCTTCATCTTTGCCTCAACAGAAGCACTTGATGCACCACCAGCCATGATGGCTGCCAGATCAATTTGGCTAAATGCCAATACTTGGATGGCCTCATCGAACTCTGCTCGCTTAGCTTCCGGCAGACTTTCCCTAACCTTCTGGGCGGATGCCTTCATTGATTCATCGCTGGAAGCATCAATTGTTGGCTTGCTGCACCCCACCATAGCAAGCGTGAGCAATGCGACGGCAACCCAGGAAATTCGTTTCATAGAGAAAACTCCTATTGTGTGAATTCGCCAGAACGGCAAATGGCATCTAACGAATCAAGTTGAGCAATGTGGCGCGAAGCGCCACGTTGACTCGAACGGGTAGTTCAACGTCGTTCGCGCGGACCTCCGCATCAGCTTTGGTTTTTGCACCCGACAATTCGGCGAGAACAGGTTGAATTCGATCAACGTTCATGCTGCGCTGAAAACTGCGTCCGCATTAAGCTCGCTTATGCCGCGCAGCTTGTAAGCGCAGCACAGGGTATCAGATTTTGGCCATTTCATAAACCGCCTGAATCTGTGTTAGGCATTCCAATAAAAATCTCTCGTCCGACGCAGCGCGAATGACGTGGAACTAGGATTAGATGACGAAAGACTGGAACGTCGAAGTCAGATAAATCGATCACACCAGCCTGACGCCCATCAAACATTGAATTTTCTGGGTTTAGGCAAACCTAAAATTTAGCGGACGGATCGAGTGTTCAGCCAAGCCTCGGCGATTTGTTCCACCGACATTTCACCAAGTCCAAAACATTCCAGACGAACCCCGGCGGCCAACATCCGTTCCAGCCCACCACCACCAGAAATCGCTGCCACGACCATACCGACTCATCCAGAGGTAAAGAGTGTAGATGGCGAGTGCTTCCAGTTGTATCACAGCCGGCGCACATGGCGGGGCTCTGGTTGGCCGCTATTGTGGTTTTTGCGCAGTTCGGTGGCTTCATGCCAACGTTTTGACCACCACCCCATCAACGCAACTTGCCCGTCCGCCACAGCCGGCGGGCATTGGCGCGAGCGCGGCGCCTCACCACACCCCGCGCGCCAGCACCGGCACCACGGCTTCGACGCGGCCCTCTTGCAGGCCGCCGCGCACGGCGATGAGCTGGTTGTGCAGGTTGACGGTGGGGTCGCAGTGGCCGGGGATCAGCCACACGGTGTCGCCCAGGGCCGGCAGGGCGGGCAGTTCGCCGCCGGATTCGAGCGGGGTGAGGATGGTGGCTTCGTCGCCGCCGTTTTGGGTGGCCAGCGGCGGCTGGCCGGGCAGCGGGTGGACGGTGGGGCCACCGCTGTCGATGGCGTGGCTTTTGTGGCCGGCGTCGCACACGGCGTGCCCGGCGGCGACGCTGATGACCTGCGACTTGACGAACAGCGCGTGCTCGAACGGGGGCTGGGCCGGGTCGCGCTGGTTGCGGGCGTAGTCGGCGTCCATGAAGAGGAAGCTGCCGGGCTGGATCTCGCCCCACAGGCCGCTGGCGGCCTCTTGGGCAAAGGTGCCGGTGCCGGCGCCGGTGATGAGGGGCGGGGCCAGGTCGGCCGCGTCCAGCAGCGCGCGGGTGGCGCGCAGCTGCTCGGCGCCGCGGTCGATGGCGGCGCGGCGCTCGGCCACGCTGCGCAGGTGCTGGGCGCCACCCTGGTAGGCGTGCAGGCCGGCGTAGCGCAGGCTGGGCGCGCGCGCCGCCAGGGTGCGCACGAGATCGACCACGGCGGCGCCGGGCGCCACGCCGCAGCGGCCCTGGCCGATGTCCACTTCGACGAACACGTCGATGGCGGCGTTGGTCAGGCGCATGGCCTGGGCCAGGCGCTCGATGCCGCCCTCGCTGTCCACGGCGATGGCCAGGCGCCCGCCGCGCCCTTTCAGCAGGTGGGCCAGGGCGGCCACGCGGTGCAGCTTGGCGGGGGCAACGACCTGGTTGCTGATGAGCAGGTCGTTGGCACCGCCGGCGGCCAGCACCTCGGCCTCGGCCACGGTCTGCGTGCACAGGCCGACGGCGCCGGCCTGCAGCTGCATGTGGGCAAACGCGGCGCTCTTGTGCATCTTGGCGTGCGGGCGCAAGCGCACGTTGTGGCGCTCGGCAAACTCGGCCATGCGCTGCAGGTTGCGGTTGGCGGCGTCCAGGTCCACCACCAGGGCGGGCGTGTCGATGGCGTCCACGCCTTGGCCGACGAGGGCTTGCAAGGTTGGCACCATTTCAGTTGTTCATGGCGCTGCGCGCCACCCGCAGAGCATGAAACACCCAAAGAGCCGAAGGGCCGCGGAGCAGGCCAGGCCAGCGATCGCCGTGGCCGGGGTCTCCCCGGCCACTGGCGATGCCCCCTGCAAGGGGGTGGGCGAAACATCGCGCAGCGAGTGGAGGCTGGGGGTGTTTCATTTCAAGTGAAGCGTTCATCGCGGGCTTCGTCCTCGAGGTGAAAACTGTCGGCCCAGCCGACCAGGGTCAGGCCGCCGTCGGGGGTCCACAGCAGGCGGTTGATGGCGGCGTTGTCCAGCCGCCAGGTGCGCGCATCCTGCAAGCCCAGGCCGGTGGCGGCGCGGTACAGCACGTCCAGCACGCCGCCGTGCGTGAACATGGCCACGTGCCTGCCGATGTTTTTGGCCGCCAGCGCGCATACGGCGTGCGTGATACGCTCTTTAAACTGTAGCAAAGATTCGCCCGCGCCGGGCGGCGCCCAGTCGGGGTCGCGCCGGCGCCAGCGCTCGGCCTCGTCGGGCAGTTCGGCTTCGATGGCGGCAAAGCTGCGGCCCTGAAAGGCGCCGAAGTCCCGCTCGCGCAGCGCGCGCGTGGCGATCAGGGGCGCGCCGGTGGCATCGGCCACGGCCTGGGCGGTTTGCAGCGCCCGCGCCAGGTCGCTGCTGTAGATGATGTCGATCGGCTCGCGCTCGTCGGCCAGCGCCGCCGCCAGCCGCCGCGCCTGCGCGCGGCCGACGTCGTTGAGCGCGATGTCGAGGTGGCCTTGCAGGCGCCCGTCGGCGTTCCAGGCGGTCTCGCCGTGGCGCACCAGCAAAAGGCGGGTCGATTCCATCCGGGCATCATGCCACCGTCCCGCAAGCGACCCGGCCGCGCGCGGGCGAGCGGTTAACCTTCCGATGCGGGGCCGCAGGCAGTCGCCGGCAAACCGCCTTTCGACTTTTGCCAACGGCCTCCTGCATGCCCCCATCCTCGCTTTCGATGACCGCTCCCGACGCCCCTTCCCCTCACGCACCGGCCGGCGGCCATTGGGCCGCGCTGCTGCTGCTGACGACCGGCTTTGCCATGAGCCAGGCGTTTCGCACCATCGCCGCGATCATGGCGCTGCCGCTGCAGGCGGACCTGCACCTGTCGCCGCAGCAACTGGGCACCTTCGCGGCGGCTTATCACTTTGCCTTTGGCGGCCTGCAGCTGGTGATGGGCATCGGCATCGACATGCACGGGCTCAAGCGCACGGTGCTGGCGGCCACGCCGCTGATGGTGCTGGGGGCGGTGATGTCGGCGCTGGCGGGCAGCTTCACGTGGCTGGTGATCGGGCAGGTGCTGATCGGCATCGGCTGCGCGCCGGCCTTTCTGGTGTGCACCATCTACATTGCGCGGCACTTTGCGCCGGCGCGCTACACCATGGTGTCCAGCATCATCCTGGCGGTGGGCGGCCTGGGCATGCTGGTCACGGGAACGCCGCTGGCCTGGCTGATCGAGGTCAGCTCCTGGCGCATGGGCTTTTGGGTGCTGGCGGCCTGCGCGGCGCTGTCCTGGGGCGCCATCGCGCTGTGGATGCACGAGCCGCCCCCGGCGGCGGGCGCGCCGCGCGAGTCGCTGCGCCAGGCCGTCGCCACCATCGGCGCGCTGCTGCGGGTGCCGCACACCGCCGGCATCATGGCGCTGGCGCTGGTGACCTACGCCTCCTTCGTGGCGCTGCGCGGGCTGTGGCTGGGGCCGGCCATGATGCAGCGCTACGGCTGGAGCCTGGTGCAAGCGGGCAACCTGGCGGTGGCGGTGTCGGTGGTGGCGCTGGCGAGCCTGCCGCTGTTCGGCCGGCTGGACCCCGGGCCGCGCCGGCGCCGCGCGTGGATGCTGGGCTGCACGCTGACCTCGGCGGCCTTGTTCGCGGCCATGGCCCTGCACATCGGGGCGTGGGCCGAGGTGGCGCTGATGGGGCTGGTCTGCGCCGTCTCGGGCTATGGCACGCTGCAATACCCGGACGTGAAGGATGCGTACGAGCCGGCCGTCATCGGCCGCGCGATGGCCCTGTTCACCATGGCCCTGTTCATGGGCGTGGCGCTGATGCAGTGGGCCACGGGCGCCCTCGCCTCCATCGCGCAGGCGCAGGGCATCGACCCGTTCGGGCCGGTGTTTGGCAGCATCGCCGTGCTGCTGGTGCTGGGCGCTTTCGGCTTTTGGTGGTTGCCGCAGCCACCCACGCACCCGCCGGCTCAGCGCTGAGCCGGCGCGGGCGCCATGGCGGGCGCGGGCGGCGCCTCCGGCACCGGCACCAAGGGCACATCCACACGGTGCGGGCCGATGGGCGGTGCGGGATAGCCTTGCAGCGCCGCGACAAACAGGGCGCTGAGCACGGCGGGCGTGTTGGACCAAGTGCCATCGTGGCGGGCGCGCGTGTCATACACGATCTGGCCGCTGTGCACGTCGCGCATCACCAGGCTCACTTCGCTGATGTAGACCGGCACCGAATCGTCCCACCACAGCGGACCACCAAAACCGAACCCCACCCCGCCGCCGCGCCAGCCGCCGCCAAAGCCCAGGGCAATGCTCGCATTGCTGGGCTCGGCCCAGCTGCGGGCCCAGGCGGTCGCCACGCTGGCGTTGGCCTGCACGCTCACGCGCGCATCCGCATCGTCGCGCACGGCGCCCACGCGGGCCAGTGCCGCCTGCGCCAGCGCTTCGACCTGCGCCGGCGCGGGTTGGCCGGCCATCGGCGGCTGCGGATCGAACCGATAGTGCACCGCCTGCAACAGCGCCGCGCCCGACCCTTGCGCGGCGTTGGCACGCACTTCGGCCGCCACGATGCGCGGCCCGCTGGCGCAGCCGGCCAGACCCAGGGCGGCGAACAAAACAGCGGCCAGACGTGCGATCCACATGAGCGACTCCCGATTCAGTTTGGAACCGACGGGGGCGCGATCGGTTCCTCGTCGAACGCCTTGTCACCCATCTCGTCGAACACGCCGCTGGCCTGCAGGTGCCTGAAGTCGTGCAGGCGCGCGTCCATCAGATGCGAAGGCACCACGTTTTGCAGCGCGGTGAACATGCTCTCGATGCGGCCGGGGTGCTGGCGCTGCCACTGCCGCAGCATCTCGCCCACCTGCTGGCGCTGCAGGTTCTCCTGGCTGCCGCACAGGTTGCAGGGGATGATGGGAAAGCACTTGTGCGCGGCCCAGGCCACCAGGTCGCGCTCATCCACGTAAGCCAGCGGGCGGATGACGATGAACTCGCCGTTGTCGCTGGCCAGCTTGGGCGGCATGCCCTTGAGTTTGCCGCCGAAGAACATGTTGAGAAAAAACGTTTGCAGCATGTCGTCGCGGTGGTGGCCCAGCGCGATCTTGTTGCAGCGCAGTTCACGCGCCACGCGGTACAGGATGCCCCGGCGCAGGCGCGAGCACAGGCTGCACGTCGTCTTGCCCTCGGGGATCTTGGCGCGGACGATGCTGTAGGTGTCCTGCGTCTCGATGTGGTGCTCGATGCCCAGCGTCTGCAAATAATGGGGCAGCACCTCGGCCGGAAAGCCGGGCTGCTTCTGGTCCAGGTTGACGGCCACCAACTCGAAGCGGATCGGTGCGCGCGCTTGCAGCTTCATCAACACGTCGAGCAGGCCATAGCTGTCCTTGCCGCCAGACAGGCACACCATCACGCGGTCGCCGGCCTCGATCATGTTGAAGTCAACGATGGCCTGGCCGACCTGGCGACACAGGCGCTTTTCGAGCTTGAGGGCTTCGCGCTCGTCGCGCGTGCGGGCCGCGGGGCCGGCGGTCGCGCCGCCCTCGGCGGCGTCGTGCGAAGCGGCACGCTCTGGCAATTCGATGTCCGGGAAAGTCATGGCGCGGATTGTCCCGCAATCGCAGCCCGCCGGCTTTGCGGCATGATCGCGCGATGCCGCTGCCAACCCTCAGCCTTTCGCTGCAAATTGCCCGCTTCGACGAAGCCAGCACGCACCGCGCGGCGCTGCCGCGCCACCGTGTGGCACGCTGGCTGCGTCATGCGCTGGGTGACGACGTGCAGACGGCCGAAATCGCCGTGCGCGTGGTGGACGCCGACGAAGGCCGCGCGCTCAACCGCGACTACCGCCACAGGGACTACGCCACCAACGTGCTGACCTTCGACTACGCACCGGCGCCCGTGGTGATGGCCGACCTGGTGTTGTGCGCCCCGGTGGTGGCGCGCGAGGCGGCCGAGCTGGGCAAGCCGCTGGCCGAGCACTACGCGCACCTGCTGGTGCACGGCGCGCTGCACGCGCAGGGCTGGGACCACGAGACCAGCGAGCAGGACGCCGAGGCGATGGAAGCGCGCGAGAGCGCGATCCTGGCCGCGCTGGGGTTTGCCGATCCTTACGCCAGGCCGCCTGGCAGCCGGCGCAAGCGCTGAAAGCCTGGCGCGCCGGCATCTTGCCGGCAGGCATGTTCATGCGCCGCTGGCCCCCACCCCTGCCCTCCCGCAGAGAGGGTGGCAGAAAACCGGATGGAGCGCTCGTCCAGCATGCGCAAGGCGCTATCAAAATTGATTTTCTGCGCCCTTGGCGATTCCTTCGCGGCCTCAGCGTTCGGCTGTTCAGTCTTTGAGCGCACCCGGCACAACGCGCAGCGGGATCGTCACCGGCCCGTCATTAACCAGCGCCACCTGCATGTCCGCGCCGAATTCGCCCGTGGCTACCTGCGGATGCGCTGCCCGCGCCGCCGCGACGAAGTGGTCGTACAAGCGGCGCCCCTCCTCCGGCGACGCGGCCTGGGTAAAGCTGGGCCGGTTGCCGCCCGCGGTGTCGGCCGCCAGCGTGAACTGGCTGACGACGAGCAAGCCGCCGGCCACG
>NZ_JAXMEM010000016.1:0-40747 GCF_046348305.1 Ottowia sp. | reverse complement strand
GCCCGGTTAATCTCACGCTTCAAAGTTCATGGTTTTTTCACCGACCTTCACCCTCGCAAGCGTTCATCCGCTGGGTGTTTGGCCGTGTGTAGGGCTTCGCCTGCAATCACTTTGCCAGTTTCAAGCATTTTCTGCCTCTAGTGCACGCCAGCCAAGCGCAAGCAGCTATGGGGTTGGTAGCGCTGCGCATTCACGCCCCATTCCATCGCCGGGGCTAACTCTGCGGTCAAGCCGACCGCCTACGGCGGCGGCTTACCTTGGCTGTTAGGCAGAACCAAAGGAACCCTTGTACATGAATCAAGCTGCCATCTTGTACCCAGTAATCGCATTAGCTTTGCTTACTTTCATCGTTCTCCTGCTTATCCCATATCAGCGCGCCAAGGCTCTAATTCTCAAACAAATGGTCATAGACGATTTGAAATTTGGAGAATCTAAAAATGTCCCAGTTGAGGTCAGCATCCCTAACCGGAACTACATGAACCTTCTGGAGCTCCCCTTACTGTTTTATGTGGTGTGCCTAACCACGTTCGTAACTCACACCGTCACCTCCGCTGCAATAGGTCTCGCATGGGGCTATGTCGCGTCACGGGCAGTTCATAGCTTGGTGCATCTCACTTACAACAAGGTGTGGCATCGCCTCGCGGCTTTTGTATCAAGCAATTTTTTTCTATTGGCACTGTGGGGGTTACTGACCCTCAATCTCAGCAAATGAGTGCCAGCTTGCCTAACAAGGCGTTGCACCGGAAAAACTTGCCTCCGCTTCGCTACGGCAATTTTTCCGGTGAACTTGGGCGTTAGAGAAAGGAAATATAAATGAGCGATTGGGATTTTCTTCATGAAATGCATGCCCGTGGCTATAGCTCCGCAGATATTGCTGATGCTGCGGGCTGTGGCTATGCACCTTGGGAAGCTGTTCACATAGCTGAGCAGGAGACAAAAGACGCGTTAAAAGAGCTGCAGACTATGCGTAGCGCGCAAGAGATTTCCCGTGAAGAATTTCTAAAGGCTAGGGAAAAAATTCTTGGCCACGGTAGGCTCTAACCCGGCGGTCAAGCCGATCCGCCTTCGGCGGCCGGCTTACCTTTTTCGTTAGTCCCCTCATAATCCGCTTTATGCAGGCCGTCATTAATCCCAGCGTTTCGTCCTTCTCAAGCGTTTGTTCGCTGGGGTTTTGACGCTCCTCTGGGCTTCGCCTGCATTCGCTGCGCCAGTTTCATTCGGGTAGTCCACGTCCGGGTGGTCGGGCTTGAGGATGTGGGTGGAAGGCGTGGCACCGGCCGGTTCAAACAGCGCGCCATCCTGCAGAACCACGGCCAGCTTGTGCTGCGCGCCGGCCAGCGACATGCGTTTGACGGCGGCGCGCGTCAGCGGCGCTTTGGGCAACTGGCGGATGCGTGTCTGCAGCGCGTCGTCGGGCAAGGGGCGCAGGGGTTCGCCGGCTTGTGGCGCGGCCTCTGGCGGCAGCAGGGTCAGCGACCCGGCAGATTCCGCGCCGTACCAGGCCAGCAGGCCAAAGGCGTCTGCCGCGTCCAACCTGGCATCCTTGGCCAGCAGCACCCGTTGATCTTCTTCCGGCAGCAGGTTGTCGAAGTACCACTGCACCGGGCGCCGGCTGGCACCGTCCAGCAAAGGCTCTGGCGACAGCGGGATATGCGGGCTGAGCGCAAAACCCTTGGGGTTGGCCAGCCAGTCTGCGGCGTACTGAAAGCTCCACAGGCCAGCGACTTCCTGCAAGCGGCCGACTTCGTGCGGGTTGATCGACGCGTGCAAAGACCGGCCGGTCATGGCTTGCCCTTGTTGTCGGCCGGGTCGTTCAAATACGCCGCCACGCTCTCGGGCACGTCCACCATGACCCGGATACCCAAGCCTTCCAGCACCTGAAAGAGCTTGCCCCACTGCACCGTGTCGCCGCCACGCTCGATCTTGCCAAGAAAGTTCTCGCTCACACCGATGCTGCCTGCGGCATCGTCCTGGCGGATCTTCTGTGCCTTGCGGCTGGCGCGCACGATCTTGCCGATGGTGGCTGCGTCGGGGATGGATATGTTCACGTTCAATCTCCACAAGCGTGAGGATTTTCAGCCAGATCACCCCGATTGACAAGAAATCCTTTCGATCATGCGGATTTGTCTTTTGATTGATCTTTCATGCCAACAATCCTCAGCAGCAAGAGGATTTCATGACCACCAAGCGACCCATCGGCCTGTCCGGCACGTCCGTCTTGACTTTCCCATGGTGTCAAGCTTCATGATGCAGCTTTCAATCCACGGAGCTTTCATCATGAACCAAACCTTCACCGTCACCGGCATGACCTGCGGCCACTGCGAGGCCGCCATCAAGCGCGCGCTGGCGCGGCTGGATCCGGCCGCCCAGGTGCAGATCGACCGCAGCCAGAACCGGGTGGACGTGACCGGCAGCCAGCAGCCTCGCGAGGCACTGGCCGCCGCCATCCGCGAAGAAGGCTACGAGGTCAACCCATGAGCGCGCCGGGCCGCTCCCAAGCGCGAATCCCGCAGCGCGCAGCGCGGAGGGTAGTCCAGTGAGCGCCGCACGGCCGTCCGAAGGCGCGAAGGCCCCCTCGGGGGGCAGCGCAGCATGCGCAGCAGCGGAGCGTGGGGGCCAGGAACCCATCAACATCGGCCAGGCCGCCCGCGCCTCGGGCGTGTCGGCCAAGATGGTGCGCCATTACGAATCGCTGGGTCTGCTGGGCAGCGTGGCGCGCACCGACAGCGGCTATCGCCAGTACCGCGCGGCCGACGTGCACACGCTGCGCTTCATCAAGCGCTCGCGCGATCTGGGCTTTTCGATGGCCGAGATCGCCGAGCTGGTGAGCCTGTGGCACGACCAGGGCCGGGCCTCGGCCAGCGTCAAGCAGATTGCCCAGGCGCATGTGGACGAGCTTGAAAAACGCATCGAGGCCATGCAGGCCATGCGCCGGACACTACAAAATCTGTTGCAACACTGCCATGGCGACGCGCGCCCGGACTGCCCCATCCTGGACGACCTGTCGGGCAGCCGCTGACCGGCGCCCGCGCCGCCCCCGGGGCGGCTTTACTGCGTCAGTGGCTTCAGGCCGCCAGCTCGCGCAGCACATCGGGGTGACGCTGCGCCACGGCCAGCAAGGTTTGCGCCGCACCGCTGGGGTGCCGGCGGCCCTGCTCCCACTCCTGCAGGGTGCGCACGCTCACGCCCATGAGCCGCGCGAACTGGGCCTGAGACAACCCCGATGCCGCCCGCGCCAGCGCCACGGGCGAATGCACCACGGCACCCTGGCCCGCGCGCATCTGCTTGACCGAAGCCAGCAACTTGGCGCCCAATTCCGCGCCCGTCATCGTTTCATGCTTGGTTGTAGACATTTTCGATCTCCTGCTTGATCGCCTTGAGCAGGTGCGCCGGAATGCTGCCACGCACCGCTTTGGCGTAGATCACCAGCAGATGAATCACGCCAATTTCCAGCCGATTGAAATAAATCACCCGCACCCCACCGCGCTTGCCCACGCCCGCGCGCACCCAGCGCACCTTGCGGCAACCGCCGGAGCCGGGTATCACGTCACCCGCCTCAGGATTGGCCGCCAACCACGCACAGAACTCACCGCGCTCACCATCGGTCCAGATGCCTCTTGCGTCGGCGCTGAAGACCGGCGTTTCGATGATGGTGTACACACAAAAATTATACGTCAATGACGTATTACAACGATAGCCCGCCGCCCCCGAGGCGGTTTTTTTGCGCAACTTTACAGAGCGACATGCGCGAGCGATGGGGCCGAAACAGCGACGCGCCACACTGCGCAGCAAGGCGGCATTCACACCCGATCCCGGTGCCGGCCCCACGCATCCAAGCCTTTGTTCTCATTGAAAGGACCCCGACCATGACGAACCGCAAACACCTGCTGCTGGCCACCCTGCTGGCCACCGCCAGCACCCTGACCCTGGCACAAACCCCTCCGCCCCCGCCGCCCGCGCCTGGCGCCGCCGCCACGGCGCCCGCCGACTCCGGCGCGCGCCAGCAACGCTGGGCCGAGCGCCGCGCCAGGCACCTGGACCAGCTCAAGGCCGCGCTCAAGCTCAGCCCGGCGCAAGAAGGCGCCTGGAGCACCTACACCGCCGCCATGCAGCCGCCGGCGCAGCGCCCACCGCGCATGGACCGCGCCGAGATGGCCCAGTTGACGACGCCCCAGCGCATCGACCGCATGCAGGCCATGCAGGCCGAGCGCCAGCAGTTCATGACCCAGCGGATGGACGCGATCAAAGCCTTCTACGCCCAGCTCACGCCCGAGCAGCAGAAGGTTTATGACCAGCAGTCGATGCGCCACGAACCGCGCGGTCGCCACGGCGGCGGCCCTGGCATGCATCGCGGCGGCTGACACCCGCCCACGCTGCCCGCCAGGCCAGCCCGCGGCGCAAGCCCGGCTGGCCTGGCTGTTTTTGGCGCGCGCCCGCTGCCTCACAATGGCTGCATGGCGCCCAACAAGATCCACCCCCTCCCGCCCCTGCCACCGCGCCCGGCGCGCGGCACGGTACCCCTGCCCACCATCCGCCCCGTGCCGCTGGGCGCGCCGCTCGCCTGGCTGACGCTGGGCTGGCGCGATCTGTGGCGCTGCGGCCCTTGGGGCCTGCTGCACGGGTTGGTGCTGGCGTTTTTTGGTGCGCTGCTGGTGCTGGGGGCCGGCAACCGGTTCTGGTTGCTGGTGGGCGCCTTCTCGGGTTTTCTGGTGGTGGCGCCGGTGTTGGCCACCAGCCTGTACGCGCTGTCGCGCGCGCTGGAGCGCGGCGAGCCGGTGGGCGCGCGCACCATCGTGCGCACCTGGACGCGCTGGCAGCATTCGCGCTTTGCCGCGCACGGCGGCTACTGGAGCCTGGTGCGCTTCGGCCTGCTGCTGTCGCTGGCCGGCACCGGCTGGGTGCTGACCTCGGCGGCGCTGATCACCGCGCTGGCGCCGCAGCCGGTGGCCACGCCCATCGACTTCATGCGCCACGTGGTGCTGGCGCCCGGCGGCCACGTGTTCGAGCTGTGGCTGATGCTGGGCGCTCTGATGGCCGCGCCCCTGTTTGCATCCAGCGTGGTGGCCATGCCGCTGCTGCTGGACCGCCGCGCCGACGTGCTGCAGGCGGTGCTGACCAGCTGGCAGGCGGTGCTGACCAACCCCGCGCCGCTGGCCCTGTGGGCGGCGCTCATCATGGCGCTGACCCTGCTGGGCATGGCCACGCTGCTGGCCGGGCTGGTCATCACCGTGCCGTGGCTGGGCCACGCCAGCTGGCACGCCTATCGCGCCCTGGTGGACGCCAGCAGCCTGCCCGAGCGCCAGCCGCCCGAAGGAGAGCACTGATGTTCGGCTTCACCGAGGAGCAAATCGCCTGGTTCGGCCTGACCTTCGGCGTCGGCGCCTTCATGCTCTACATGCTGTTCATCGTGGCACAGCTGGCCTGGGAATCCAAGGCCGGCAAGTTCGGCACCTTCGTGCTGTTTCTGGCGCTGGCCTTTGGCATGCTGGGCTTCGTGGCCAAGGGCGTGATCCAGTGGGTGATCGACAAGTAGCGCGCCCGCAAAGCCTGTGCACAAAGCCCGAACAAGTCGGCACTTGTCCACAGGCTCGCGCCGTCATGCCGACTTGTCCCCGCACCGCCGGCGCGCCGCGGCCCGTTCTGCACAGCGCCAACGATAGCGCAAGTCCTTGTCCAGCAAAGCAGTTTTTGCGTTCTTCACAAAAGTGCAGAACTCCTACTACAACTACTATCGATATACACAAACATTCAGATGAAAACCAAAACCGCCCTTGTCCACCGCCGTCGGACGGCTTTGCCCGATTGGCCTTGACCTTGGCGCCGCTCGCCGCTGCCAACTCGTTACATTGCGGCCGCTCGCCGCGGCTGAGCGCGGGGCCCCGCTGGTAAGATCGGCACGCTTTTCTCACCGGCCCGGGGGTCTGCCCGCACCACACCCGCATCCGGGCCCGCAATCGCTCTTCTTCCGCACCCATGTCCGTCGCCCTTGCCGGCCGCAGCCCTGCCAGCTTCGAGATCAAGAGCGCCAGCCTGTCGCTGCTGGCGCTGCGGCTGAAGTCGACCGACATGGATCTGCTGGCCACCGAGCTGCACACCCACTACGGCGACATGCCGGAGTTTTTTTCCAACGACTTGCTGGTGATTGACCTGGCGGCGCTGCCGGCCGAATCGGCAGAAACGCCGCTGGATTTCGAGCGCCTGGCGCAACTGCTGCGCGCGCACCGCCTGAATCCCGTCGGCGTGCGCGCCGGCAGCGCCGAGCACATGGCCGCAGCCGCCGGCGCCGGCCTGCCCGAAGCGCCGGATTTGCGCATGCCCCAGCCCGCGCCGGACAAGCCGGGCGCCGCCGCGCCGGTCGAAGCCGACCTGCCCGCGCCCGGCGCGCTGGTGGTGGACAAGCCCTTGCGCTCGGGCCAGCAGGTGTACGCGCGCGGGCGCGACCTGGTGCTGCTGGCCATGGTCAACCCCGGCGCCGAGGTGATTGCCGACGGCCACATCCACGTCTATGCCCCGCTGCGCGGGCGGGCCATCGCCGGCGCGCGCGGCTGGCCCGAGGCGCGCATCTTTGCGCGCGCCATGCAGCCCGAGCTGGTGTCGGTGGCGGGCGTGTGGCGCACCAGCGAGGAGCCGTTGCCCGAATCGGTGTGGGGGCGACCCGCCAGCGTGTCCCTGTCCAGCGGCGAGGCCGGTGACAAACTGATCTTCGAACCCATTGCGGACTAAAAACACCGGACGCAGAGGACGCAAAGAAAGCGCAAAAGACGCAAAAGAATTCAATTTTTTCAATCAAATCCATCGAACGCGCTTGGGTGATCAGCGCGATATGCTATAGTTTTTAAAGCAATTGAATCGGTTTTTTTTGCGTTCTTTGCGCTTTCTTTGCGTCCTCTGCGTCCGGCTGTTTAGGACTTGTTAACACTGTTTCTGCACGAACCAAGGGTGCTTTCGACATGGCAAGAATCGTCGTCGTGACTTCCGGCAAGGGTGGGGTGGGCAAGACCACCACCAGCGCTGCCTTTGCGTCGGGCCTGGCGCTGGCCGGCCACAAGACCGCGGTGATCGACTTCGACGTCGGTCTGCGCAACCTGGACCTCATCATGGGCTGCGAGCGGCGCGTGGTGTATGACCTGATCAACGTCATCCAGGGCGAAGCCAACCTCAAGCAGGCCCTGATCAAGGACAAGAACTGCGAGAACCTGTTCGTGCTGGCCGCCAGTCAGACGCGCGACAAGGACGCGCTGACGCAAGAGGGCGTCAAGAAGGTGCTGGACGATCTGGCCGCGATGGATTTCGACTACATCGTCTGCGACTCGCCCGCCGGCATCGAGACCGGCGCGCTGATGGCCATGCACTACGCCGACGAGGCGATCGTGGTCACCAACCCCGAGGTCTCCAGCGTGCGCGACTCCGACCGCATCCTGGGCATGCTGGGCAGCAAGACGCAGCGCGCCATCGACGGCAAGGACCCCGTCAAGGAGCACCTGCTGATCACGCGCTACAACCCCAATCGCGTGGCCGACGGGCAGATGCTGAGCCTGGAGGACATCCAGGACATCCTGCGCATCAAGCTGATCGGCGTGATTCCGGAGAGCGAGGCGGTGCTGCAGGCTTCCAACCAGGGCCTGCCCGCCGTGCACCTGAAGGGCACCGATGTGGCCGGCGCATATTCCGACGTGATCGATCGGTTTCTTGGCGTCGACAAGCCGATGCGCTACATCGATGCCGAAAAGCCCGGCTTCTTCAAGCGCCTGTTCGGGGGGCGTTGAGCCATGTCCTTCCTGAGCTTTTTTCTCGGCGAGAAGAAAAAGACCGCCAGCGTCGCCAAGGAGCGCCTGCAGATCATCCTGGCGCACGAGCGCACCGGCCGCAGCGCCGGCGAGCCCGACTACCTGCCCGATTTGCAGCGCGACCTGATCGCCGTCATCAGCAAATACGTCAAGATCGACCCGAAGGACATCAAGGTCAACCTGGAGCGCCAGGACGACCTGGAGGTGCTGGAGGTCAAGATCGAGCTGCCCGAGAAGCCCGAAAAGCCCGGCAAGCTGGCCGTGCAGACGGGTTGAAGCACCCACGCCGCGCATGGGCCTGGGCGCATGCGCGGCGGGTCGGGGGGCCGGATTGGCCGCATCGGTGTTGCTGCCTGGCGTCGGTGGCGTGAACGATGCCGGTATATCGTCGGCATATGGACGCCAGTTGATTTGAGTGATGCGGGGCGGTCCGTGCAAGCCCCAGAATCACACGATGCCCGAAACCCCACTTGCGCCCCCCGTATCGCGCCTGCGGCGTCTGCGCGTGGACCTGGGCACCATCATCACCGTCGGGGTGCTGGGCCAGGCGGCCCTGCTCATCGGCCTGGGCTACTGGGGCGCGCAGCGCATCGTCGGCACGCTGGCCGCCTCGGTGCACCGCGCCGACCACCAGCGGGTGGAAGACCGCATTCGCGCCTTCCTGGACAAGGGTGTGGCCGTCACCCGCACCATGGCCGCCGCGCCGCAGCTCGAACCCGCCGGGCCCGCCAGCGCCCCATCGGCCGCGCTGATGTGGGCGCTGCTGGCCGAGACGCCCGAGCTCGACAGCGTCTACGTGGCCGACGAACGCGCGCGCATGCTGATGGTGCTGCGCTACCCGCAGCCGGCGGTGCGCCACATCGTGCGCGAGGCCGGCGTCACGCGCGAGCGCTGGGACTTCAAGCTGCCCGACTCCGAAGGCGGCGATGCCCGCTCGCGCTATGTCACCCAGCGCACGGACGAGCGCCAGACCCAGTACAACCCGCTGGCGCGCCGCTGGTACCAGCAGGCGGTGGGCAGCGGGCAGCCGGTGTGGACCGCGCCCTACGTGTTCGACGCCGCGCACGAGCTGGGCGTGACCTATGCCATCCCGCTCAGGCGCGACACGGCCCAGGGCGAGCACACCCTGGTGGTGGCCACCGATGTCACCCTGGGCCGCCTGTCCGACTTCGTGCGCCAGTTCAGCCATTCCGGCTATGGCGACAGCGCCCTGCTCAGCAGCGATGGCCGGGTGCTGGCGCGCAGCGACGCGCCCGGTGTGCCGCAAGCCCTGGCCCCGCCCCAGGGCGGCGTGCTGGGTGCGCTGGCCGCGCAGTTGTCGGGCCCGGCGGCCCGGCTGTCCAGTCAGACGCTGGACCTGGACGGCCACGCCTACCTGGTGCAGTCCTCGGTGCTGCCCGCCACCGGGTGGACCCTGCTGAGCTGGGTGCCCGAAAACAAGGTGCTGGGCGGCGTGCGCGGCGCCGTGGTGTGGGGCTTCGTCATGGCCCTGGGTTTCCTGACGCTGATGCTGCTGCTGTCGCTGCGCATGGCGCGCGGCATCACGCGGCCGGTGGAGCGGCTGGCGCGCAATGCGCGGCGCATCGGCCGGCTCGAATTGCAGGCGCTGCCGCGCGTGGACAGCCGCCTGCTGGAGATCCAGCACCTCGACCAGGCGCTGGCCGAATCCGCGCGCGGGCTGCAGGCCTTCATGAAGTTCGTGCCCGTGGACGTGGTGCGCCAGCTGATGGCGCAGGGCCACGCGCTCACGGCCAGCGGCGAGCCGCGCGAACTCACCGTCATGTTTACCGACGTGCGCGGCTTTACCCACATGGCCGAATCGGTGTCCGCCCAGCAACTGGTGGCGCAGATGACGCGCTACTTCAACGCCGCCTCGCAGGTGATCATGCAGCACGGCGGCACGCTGGACAAATTCGTCGGCGACGCGCTGATGGTGCTGTGGGGCGCGCCGGTGGAATTGGCCGACGCCCCCTTGCAGGCCTGCCGCGCCGCGCAGGATTTGCAGCGCACGTTCGACGCCCTGAACGCCGAATGGGCGCTGGCCGGCCTGCCGGCGTTCGAGACCTGCATCGGCATCCACACCGGCCCCGTTGTCGCCGGCGTGCTGGGCGCCGACGACCGCCTGACCTACACCGCGCTGGGCGACACCGTCAACGTCGCCAGCCGCGTCGAGGACCTGAACCGCGCACTGGGCACGCGCATCCTGATCTCGGACACCACGCGCAGCGCCCTGGGCGAGCGCCTGCCCACCCGCGCCATCGGCGCCGTGCCGCTGCGCGGGCGCCAGACCACACTGGAGGTGTGGGAGCTGCTGGAACGCGCGCCGCCGCAGCCGGATCCCGGAGCGTGAGCGCCGTATCATGCGCGCAGGATGTCTCCCCGCGCCATGAGCCCCGCCCCCACCGACGACCCCACTGAAGCCTCCCTGCGCCCGCCCGAGCCGGCGCGCGAGACCAGTCCCTTGCGCTGGGCGGGCTTGCTGGTGGCGCTGCTGGCCCTGGCGCTGGCCGCGTGGCACGGCTGGGGCTGGTTGCATGAATACGTGGCGCAGCGCCACGCGGTGGCCGAGGGCCGGGCGCCGGCGGCGCCTTCGGCTGACGGTGCCGAGGGTGCGGCGTCGGCGCCGCCTGCCGCCGCAGCCCCTTCAGTCGCCGTCGCGCGGGGCGATTCGGGCGAGCCCATGGCCCCGGCCGTGACGGGCGAGGCGATCCGCCGCTGCATCCAGCCCGACGGGCAGTTGACGTTTACCAACCAGGCCTGCCCCGCCGGCTCCAGCGCCGAGCCGACGCCGGCTGCCGCCGCGCCCGAGCTTCGGCAGGCCGTCCGCTTTGACGCGGGCGAAGACCCCAGCCTGCACGAGGCCAGTTGCCACTATCTGGCCGCCGAAATCGCGCGGCTGGACTACGAGTTTCGCCAGCCCTTGCCGCCGCCGGTGATCGATTTGATCTCCACCCGCCTGAGCACCTTGCGCAACCAAAGCGAGCAGGGCCGTTGTGCCCCGCTGCCCAAGCCGGCGACGGTGGCCGCGCCCAGCGAGCGCGCCACGCGCAAGGTGCTGACGGAGAACCCGGGGGCGGCGCCCAAGCCGCGGCGCTGACGCGGCGGCGGCGCGCTTTGGCCGTTTGCAGGCTCTCAGGGCCGCGGCTTGGTCTCGGGGCCGGCGCTCGGCCCGAAGTTGCTTTGCGCCGGCGGCGGCGCTGACGCCGCGCCGCTGGCGGGGGCGGGGGCGGCCGGCGCGGTCGCGTTGGTGGCCGTCGCGGGGCGGGCGGTGCTTGACGCACGCGGCGAGCTGGCCGCCGGAGTCCGGCTTGGCATGGGCATCTGGGCGAAGGCCGGGACGTTCCATGCCATGGCGGTGGTCATCACCACGGCGGCGGCGGCGTTGCGGACAAGTTGCTTGGTCATCTCCGAGCTTCCTTTCGGTCGGTTGAACACGGAATCCAGTTTGCCCTCATTTGCTGTTACAACCACGGCGCCCCCGTTGGTCTTGTAACGGTGTGAATGCACACTCACCTGACAATTTCCAACACCGGCGTGCCGGTGGATCACCCGCCCGCGAGCGCGGTGCGCCGCCGGGCGACGGCGCCCGCAGTCCTGCGGGGGCATGCTCAAAAACGGCCGCACGCGTTAAAATATTGGGTTCAACCGACTGGGGGTCAGTCGTTGGCGCCATGCCTTCGCCGTCACCGGGAGTTGCCGCGCAACCCGCAAACCCCAACGCACGGACGCACAAGGAGCATTCACATGGCCAAGGAAGAACTGATTGAAATGCAGGGCATCGTCAACGAGGTGCTGCCCGACACACGCTTTCGCGTGACGCTGGATAACGGC
This sequence comes from Ottowia sp., assembly GCF_046348305.1. GTDB lineage: Bacteria > Pseudomonadota > Gammaproteobacteria > Burkholderiales > Burkholderiaceae_C > Ottowia. The sequence continues at coordinate 29,129 of NZ_JAXMEM010000016.1, read as the reverse complement.
CACGAGCTGGTGGCCTATTCGGCCGGCAAGATGCGCAAGAACCACATCCGCATCCTGGCGGGCGACCGCGTGACGCTGGAGCTCTCGCCCTACGACCTCTCCAAGGGCCGCATCAGCTTCCGCCACCTGGAGCGCCGCGGTCCGCCACCCACGGGCGGCAATCCGCAGCGCCGGCGCCGCTGACGCGGCGTCCAGGGGCCGCCGTGCGCGATGGCGCTCCGCCCCCGTGCGACGCCGTCGCGGCGGCGTTCCGGGCCCATCCGCGCAGCGCCTTTCTGCGCCCCGCCGAGCGGGCGCAGGCCGCCTACGATGGCCCGCTGCCCATCGGCTGCGGCCAGACCAATTCACAGCCACGCACCGTCGAAGCCATGCTGCGCCTGCTTGAGCCGGCGCCCGGCATGCGCGTGCTCGATGTCGGCGCCGGCTCGGGCTGGACCACGGCCCTGCTGGCCCACCTGGTGGGGCCGAGCGGCGCGGTGCACGGGGTCGAGCTTGAACCCGAGCTGGTGCGCTTCGGCAGCGCCAACCTGGCCGCCACCGACCAGCCCTGGGCCTCGATCGTGGCCGCCGAGCCCGGCGTGCTCGGCCTGCCGCAGCTGGCGCCGTTCGACCGTATCCTGGTGTCGGCCGAGCCCGAGGTTCTGCCGCAGACCCTGGTCGAGCAGCTGGGCGAGGGCGGCGTGATGGTGATCCCGGTGGCCGGCGTGATGCTGCGCGTGCGCCGCCGCGGCATGCACATCGAGCGCAGCGAACACGGCTTCTACGCGTTCGTGCCGCTGCGCTGAGGGTCAGCGCGCCGCGCGCCGCGCCCGCACCGCATCGGCCAGCGTGCGCAGCACCGGCACCGCCTGCTCGAAGCTGATGCAGGCGTCCGTCACCGACACGCCGGGTTTCATGTGCTGCGCGTTGTTGCACTGAACCCCTCAAGACTGCATCGCCAGTGACGGGGGAAACCCCGGCCACGGCGATCGCGGGCATGGCCTGCTTTGCGGCCTTTCGGCTCTTTGGGTTTCATGTGCTGCGGGCCGCGCGCAGGGCCTTGGCAGTTGAACCCAAGCTTTCTCGGCTGCTGGCGCTTGGTGGGAAAGCGCATTCAGCTATGAAAACAAGAGTATTGGTGGGTTGGGTTGAGGCGCGAACCCAGCGGCAGGCGGCGCCGCCGACCCAAGCGTGCGAGCGGCTGTCGACGCCCGTTGAGCCACGCGATACCGCCGTCGTGGGTTGACCCAGCGTCCTTGCCAGAGCCACCGGCTCCCGCGCCCTTGCACCGACTTCACGGACGCCGTGCAGCGCCTATGCCTGCATCGGCGTCATAGCTATCGCGCTCGTGCAATAGTCCATCGGTCGCGCGACTGCTTTCCGGTGGCGGATGGCGGAGCGAAGAGACGACAAATGCCGGGGAGGGACATGGAGTACCCACGATGTCCAACGATGCGGCCGTCCAGGCCGGAGCGCACGGCCATGGTGACGGTGACCGCCAGCTGACGGCGATTTTCTCCGCCTACACCATCACCGCCACGCTGTGGCTGCTGTTTGCCACCGCCATCGGCTTGCTGCTGGCCTTCAAGTTCGGCGCCCCGGATTTCTGGGCCGCGAAGTACCTGACCTTCGGACGCCTGCGGCCGATCCACACCAACGGCACGTTTTACGGCTGGGCCAGCATCGCGCTGGTCGGCCTGGCGTATGACGTCGCGGCGCGCAGTTGCGGCACACGGCTGTACAGCACGCGGCTGGCCTGGATCGGCCTGTGGCTGTTCAACATCGCGGCGGTCGCCGGCACCATCGCGCTCGAGCTGGGCTACAACGAGGGCGATCTCGAATACCGCGAGTGGCCGTGGCCGATCCGCCTGATCTTCCTGGCGGCGCTGATCGTGACCGCTTGGAACCTGATCGGCACCGTGGCCCGGCGGACTTCGGACGACATCTACCTGTCCAACTGGTACACCATGGGCGCGCTCCTGTGGACCTGCGTGATCGCCATCGTGGCGATCCTGCCCTGGTATCAGCACGGGCTGGGGCAGGTGGCGATCTCGGGGTATTACATGCACAACGCCGTCGGCATGTGGTTCACGCCGCTGGCGCTGGGCGTGTTTTATTACGCCATTCCCAAGATCATGAGCCGGCCCATCTATTCGTACGCGCTCGGCGTGTTTGCGTTCTGGACCAATCTGTGCTTTTACCCGCTGCTGGGTGGGCACCACTTCCTGTTCAGCCCGCTGCCGTGGTGGCTGCAGACCACCGCCATCGTGTTTTCGGTCGCCATGATCGTGCCGGTGTGGGGTGGCAGCGCCAACTATCTGCTGACGATGCGTGGCCGCTTGCGTGACCTGACGCACGCCTATCCGCTGGCCTTCATCTTTGTCGGCGTGATCGGCTACCTGGTGGGTTCCACGCAGGGCACCGTGGAGGCCTTTCGCTCGCTGCAGGCACTGTGGCATTTCAACAATTTCACCATCGGCCATTCGCACCTGACGATGTACGGCTTCGTCAACTTCGCCATCTGGGGCGGGCTCTACGCCCTGCTGCCGCTGGCGACCGGCAAGACCGCCGGACGTTTCGGTCTGGCGCTGCATTTCTGGATGGCGCTGGTGGGCAGTTTCATCTACGTCATCTCGCTGTCGATCGGCGGCACCGTGCAAGGCCTCGGCTGGGTTCAGGGCAAGCCGTTCATCGAGTCGGTGACGGACATGGCGCCGTACTACGTCTGGCGCGGGGTGGGCGGCATCCTGATGTTCCTGTCGCACCTTGTCTTCGCATGGAACGTCTGGCGCATGACCACGGGCGTCGCGGGCAACGCCGCTTCGCCCATCCTGGCTCCGGCCGAGGCAGGAGCGGCGGCATGAAAAAGCTGGTTCTGATCGCCGGCGGCGCGCTGCTCGTGTACGTGCTCATCGTGCTGGCGATCGCCGTGATCCCGGCCATCGAGCTGTCGCGCGTGCCGCCGGGCCCCGGCGTGGTCGATCTGACGCCCGTGCAGGCCGAAGGCCGGCGGGTGTTCGCGGCCAACGGCTGCGCGTATTGCCACACGCAGCAGGTGCGCCCGCTGGCCGAGGACAAGGAGTTCGGCCGCCCCTCGGCGCCGGGCGACTTTGCCTTCCAGACGCCGGAGCTGCTGGGCTCCGAACGGACCGGCCCGGACCTGAGCAACGTGGGCGTGCGCAAGGGCAGCGACGTCTGGCAGTACATCCACCTGTATCAGCCGCGCGCGCTGGTGCCGCAATCGATCATGCCGGACTTCAAGTTTCTGTTCCGCGTCATGGCCAAGGCCCCCGCGGGCGAGACCGCGATCCCGGTGCCCGCACCGTTCGCCCCTGCCAATGGCGTGGTCGTGCCGACGCCCGAGGCCAAGGCGCTGGTGGCCTACCTGCTGTCACTCAAGCAGTCGAGCATTCCCGGCTACGACATGAAGGGCGCCGCGCCGGCCGCCGCAGCCCCCGCCGCACCCGGGTCATCTGGCGCGCCCGCGGCCGTTGCCGGTGCCTACGTGTTCAGTCAGGCCAAGGGGCAGGCCCTGTTCACTGCCAACTGCGCGGCCTGTCACCAGGCGTCGGGCGAGGGCGTGCCGAGGGCCTTCCCGCCACTCCGGGGCAATGCGGCCGTGCTCGATGCCGATCCCACGCTGCATCTCAGGACGATTCTGGAGGGAGCGCACGGCAAGACCATCGGCGGCGCGACCTATGGCAGCGCCATGCCGCCATTCGCCAGTCAGCTGAGCGATCCGGAGATTGCCGACATCGCCAACCATGAGCGCACGTCCTGGGGCAACAGCGCCAAGCCGGTCACGCCAGCCGAGGTTGCGGCCGTGCGCGCCAAGCCAGCGGGGGCGGACCAATGACGATGGCCAGCGGGCCCTTCTGGGGCATGGTGGCGATCATCGCCGTCACGGGCGTGATCACACTGGCGTGTTTCGTCGCCGCGTTCTGGATGCTGCTGCGCCCCGGCGAGCACGACCCGCGCCACGTCAAGTACGACATCCTGCGCCCGGATCGCTGATGGAGCCTGCACGATGACCGCCCACAGGAAACCGCATGTTCGCGTGTACGTGGACGACAGCCCGCGTCCGCTGATCGACCACGAACTGCCGACCACGCTCGCGCTGGACACGCGGCAGCTGGCCGATGGCCCGCACCGACTGGTGATACGCGCCGAGGACCAGAGCGGCGCCGAAGGCGTCGAAGAGATTGCGTTTCGGGTGCAGAACGGCCCGGGCATTCTGGTGTCGGGGCTGCGACCGGGCGCCACGCGCGGCGGCACCCTGCACCTGACGGTCGACGCCTTCAGTACCGACGACCCGTTCGACCCCCGGCGCGCCGAGGCGCGCTCGTCCATTCCCGTCTGGGTCTGGGTGCTGTGCCTGTTCGTGCTGGCCTGGACCGTCTGGTATGCGGCGCGCATGTGGGATGTGCCGGCGCAGTACGCGCAGACGCCCACCTACGCGCCGCCGGTGGCCGCCACCGCGCCGGCCAAGCCCTGACGCGGCACGGGGGCGCGAGGGGCCGTGGTCGAGCGCGCTCCCTGGCGCTTCAGCGGCGCCGCCGCGCCCGCACCGCATCGGCCAGCGTGCGCAGCACCGGCACCGTCTGCTCGAAGCTGATGCAGGCGTCCGTCACCGACACGCCGGGTTTCAGGGGCTGGCCCGGCACGATGTCCTGGCGGCCTTCGTGCAGGTGGCTTTCGATCATCACGCCCATGATGCGCGCGTCGCCCGCCGCCACCTGCGCGGCCACGTCGCCCGCCACCTCGATTTGTTTTTGATGCTGCTTGCTGGAGTTGGCGTGCGAGCAGTCGATCATCACCCGCTCGCGCAGGCCCGCCGCGTGCAGCAGCGCGCCGGTGGCGTCCACGTCGGCCTTCGAATAGTTGGGCTGCTTGCCGCCGCGCAGGATCACGTGGCAGTCGGGGTTGCCGCGCGTTTCGAACACGGCGGCCTGGCCCATCTTGGTCAGGCCCAGAAAGGCGTGCGGCGCCTGCGCGGCGACGATGGCGTCCACCGCCATCTTCACGCTGCCGCCGGTGCCGTTCTTGAAGCCCACCGGGCAGGAGAGGCCGCTGGCGAGCTGGCGGTGGCTTGGGCTTTCGGTGGTGCGCGCGCCGATCGCGCCCCAGCTCACCAGGTCGCTGATGAACTGCGGGCTGAGCAGGTCCAGAAACTCGGTGCCCACCGGCAGGCCCAGCGCCAGCACGTCGAGCAGCAGGCGCCGCGCCAGCCGCAGGCCTTCGTTGATGGCGTAGCTGCCGTCGTGGTGCGGGTCGTTGATGTAGCCCTTCCAGCCCACGGTGGTACGGGGCTTTTCGAAGTACACGCGCATGACGACGATCAGCTCGCCGGCCAGCGCGTCGGCCTGGGCCTTCAGGCGCCGCGCGTACTCCAGCGCCTCGTCGTGGTCGTGGATGGAGCAGGGGCCGACGACGACGATCAGCCGGTCGTCGCCGCCGTGCAGCACGCGCGCCAGGGCGGCGCGGCTGGCCTCCACCGCGTCGATGGCGGTCTGGGGTGCCGGCAGCCATTCCTGCAGCAGCGCGGGCGTGATCAGCGGGCGCACGGCGCTGATGCGCACGTCGTCGATGCGGGTGCTGTCCTGGGTGCTGGGGGCTTCGAATTCGGGCATGGTGAAATCTGGGTCAAATGGGCTTGCTGCGCGCATGCATCAAGCGCAAGCAGCTATCAAAATCATACTCGATCGGCGGACTCGACGAGGGCCGGGCGGCGCACCATGGCGATGGCGTCGAACGGGCAGCGCACCGCGCACAGGGCGCAGCCGGTGCAGCCGGGCGCGTCGTCCAGCGCCGAGACCTTGACGACGCCCCGCGGGTGCAGGGACAGCACATGCGGCGGGCACACCGCCACGCACCAGCCGCAGCCGGTGCAGCGGTCGGGGTCGATCCGGGGCAGGGCCAGGCCGCGGGCTTTCATGATGGGCGCATTGTCGCGCGGCGCGCCGTGCCGTGCCTGCCTATCATGGCGTGTCATGCAAGCCGAGCCGATCACCCGTCACCTGCGCATCGAAGGCCGCGTGCAGGGCGTGTTCTACCGCGCCAGCCTGATCGACGAGGCGCGCCGCCTGGGCCTGGCGGGCTGGGTGCGCAACCGGCGAGACGGCAGCGTGGAGGCCGTGGTGCAGGGCGAGCCCGCGGCGGTGCAAACGCTGATCGACTGGGCCCACCAAGGCCCGCCGCGCGCGCAGGTGAGTGCGGTGCAGGTCAGCGCCGCGCCCGGGCAGGCCTTCAGCGTTTTCGAGCGACGCGATACCGCCTGAGCGCTGTCAGCCGCGCGCGATCGGCGCCACGCCGATCCAGGCCGCGTGCAGCCAGAAGGCAAACGCCGCCCAGGCCGCCGCGCCGACCACCACGGCCAGCAACGTCGGCGCCGGCTTGCCCGGCGCGTACACCGTGCCCAGCGCGCGGTCGCGCTGGCGGGCGGCGCGAAAGTCCAGCACGGCCCACAGCAGGAAGGCGCCAAACAGCACCAGATCGGCCAGCGTGGCGGTGGCCAGCAGGTGGCCAAAGGCCCACAGCTTGACGCCCAGCACCATGGGGTGATGCAGCCGCGCGCGGATGCTGTTGCGCGGCACGTAGGCCGCCGCCAGCAAGACGAACGCCAGCAGCGTGAACAGCGAGTTGAGGTGCTTGAGCATGGCCGGCGGGCTCCACAGCACCACCGGCTGCATCCGCGCCTGCGCAAAGCCCCAGATGATCAGCCCGAAGCCGATCAGCGACACCACCGAATAAAGCCCTTTCCAGCCCATCTCGCCCAGGCGCGCGATGGCGCGCGTGCGCCAGCCCTCGGCAAAGATGCGCACCGAATGCGCGCCCAGGAACAGGATCAGTCCGACAATCAGCATCCACATGTTCAGCCCCAGCTTGCACGCCGAACCGGCGCATGCAAACCATTATCGATGGGCAGGGTGTCGCCAAGGCACTGGCGCGTGTGGTGGGCTTGCGGCACGATGTCGCGAACAGCCGGACGCAAAGGACGAAAAAAATACGCAGAAGACGCAAAAGGAGAAATCCAAAAAATGGGTTTTTTGCGTCCTTTGCGAATCCTTTGCGTCCTCTGCGTCCGGTATTCGAAGTTTTCAAAGGCCCAACCCCATGCAACCCTTGCACGAACACCTGCGCCAGCACGCCCGCACCCGGCCCGATCGGCCGGCCCTCATCTGGTATGGCGCGCCCATCAGCTGGGCCGCGCTGGACCGCGCCAGCGACGCCTTTGCCGCCCGCCTGCAGGCGCTGGGCGTGCAAAAGGGCGAGCCGGTGGTGCTGTTTCTGAGCAACTGCCCGCAGTACTTCGTCGCCCACTACGGCATCCAGAAGATCGGCGCCATCGTCTGCCCCAGCGGGCCGCTGAACAAGGCGCACGAGCTGGGCTACCAGGTGGGTGACCTGAAGGCGCGCGTGATCGTCGCTGCCAGTGACCTGCTGCCGGTGGTCGAGCAGGTGCGCGCCGGCAGCACGCTGGCGCACGTGTTTGCCGTGCACTATGCCGACTGGCTGCCGGAGCAGCCCGCCATCGACCTGCCCGCCGAATTGACCGCCGCGCGCCAGGCCCCGCGCGCCGTGCCCGCGGGCTGCGAGGACTTCGAGGCGGTCGTGCGCACGGATGCGCGGCCCGTACCGGTGTCGGTGTCGATGGATGACGTCGCGCTGATGACCTACACCAGCGGGACGACGGGCCTGCCCAAGGGCGCCATGCTGAGCTTCGGCAATGCGCTGTTCAAGACCACCGTCACCGTGCAAAGCGCCGAAATCGGCGCCGATGACGTGGCGCTGTCGGTGGCGCCGCTCTACCACATCGCCGGCATGCTGATGGGCGTGAACGTGCCGGTGCTGGCCGGCGCCACGCAGGTGCTCTTGTACCGGTTCGATCCGGTGGCGGTCTTGCAGGCCATTGCCCAATACAAGGTCACGCACTGGTACTCCATCGCGCCGATGAACGGCGCCTGCATGCAGGTGCCGGGTGCCGAGCGCTACGATTTGAAGAGCCTGCGGCGCAATCCCGTCACCAGCTTCGGCATCACCTTCACCGAAGCGCTGGCGCAAAAATGGCAGGCCTTCACCGGCGGGCCGTGCATCAGCTGCGAGGCTGCGTATGGCCTGTCGGAGACGCACACCATGGACACCGGCATGCCGTTTGACGCCATCCGCTGGGGCACGCATGGCAAGCCCATGCCGGGCGTCACCATCCGCATCATCGACCCCGACACCGGCGCCGAGCAGCCGGCGGGCGAGCTGGGCGAGATCACGCTGATGTCGCCCGGCAACTTCCGTGGCTACTGGAACAAGCCCGAAGCCACCGCTGCGACGCTGAAGAACGGCTGGGTGCACACCGGCGACATGGGCAAGCTGGACGCCGAGGGGTATCTGACCTTCATCGGCCGCTTCAAGGAGATGATCAAGGTCTCGGGCTACAGCGTGTTTCCCGAGGAGGTCGAGACCATTCTGATCAAGCACCCGGCGGTGGCGCAGGCGGCGGTCATCGCGCAGCCCGATGCGGACAAGGGCGAGGTGGTCAAGGCCTTCATCGTGAAAAAGCCCGGCGCCGAGCTGACGGCCGAAGCCGTGATCGCGTGGTCGCGCGAGAACATGGCGCCCTACAAGGCGCCGCGCCACGTGCGGTTCATCGACGCGCTGCCGGCCACCGGCGCGGGCAAGGTGCTGCGGCGGATGTTGAAGGATTTGGATTGATGGGGCGAGCCGTGGACTTGCTCCCTCCCCCGCTGGGGGAGGGTTGGGGTGGGGGCCAGCGGCGCACAAACGCAAGCGTGGCGCATGGCTCGGCAACGGCTGCCCCCATCCCTGCCTTCCCCCAGTGGGGGAAGGAGTCTGACCGACACGAGAGACCCGATGTTTAAAAAAATCCTCATCGCCAACCGTGGAGAGGTCGCCCTGCGCATCGTGCGCGCCCTGCAAGAGCTCGGCATTGCCAGCCTCGCGGTCTACGCCGACGACGACGCCCAGGCCCCGCACGTGCGCGCCGCTGACGCAGCGCTTGCGTTGGGCATGACTGGCCCGTCGGCGTATCTGGACGGCGCGCGCCTGCTGGCCATCGCGCGCGAGCACAGCGCGGACGCCATCCACCCCGGCTATGGCTTTTTGAGCGAGCGTGCCGATTTCGCCCGCGCCTGCGCGGCTGCCGGGGTGCGCTTCATTGGCCCCACGCCCGAGCAACTCGACGTGTTGGGCGACAAGGCGCAGGCGCGCGCATTGGCGCAGCGCTGCCGCGTGCCGGTGCTGCCGGGCAGCCCCGGCGCCGTCACGCTGGACGAGGCCCAGGCTTTCCTGGCCGCACAAGCCGGCGCGGGCGTGATGCTCAAGGCCGTCAGCGGCGGCGGTGGGCGCGGCATGCGGGCGGTGCGCTCGGCCGATGAAATGGCCGCGGCGTATGAGCGCTGCCGCGGCGAGGCGCGCGCCGCCTTTGGCGTGGACGAGGTGTACGTCGAGCGGCTGATGGCCAGCGCGCGCCACATCGAGGTGCAGGTGCTGGGCGATGGCCATGACGTGATCGCCCTGGGCGAGCGCGACTGCACGCTGCAGCGGCGTTTTCAAAAGCTGGTCGAGATTGCGCCCAGCCCGGTGCTGACCAATGCCTTGCGCACGCGCCTGATCGACGCCGCGCTGACGCTGGCGCGCGCCGTGCGCTATCAAAACCTGGGCACCTTCGAGTTCCTGGTCGATCCCGCGTCCAGTGATTTGCCCTTCGTCTTCATGGAGGCCAACCCGCGCCTGCAGGTCGAGCACACCATCACCGAAGAGGTGTTTGGCGTCGATCTGGTGCAGGCGCAGATCCGGCTGGCGGCGGGAGGCACGTTGCAAGAGCTCGGCCTCGATCCTGCCGCGCCGCCCCGTCCGCAAGGCTTTGCCATCCAGTGGCGCATCAACGCCGAGACGCTGGACGCGCAAAGCAAGGCCACGCCCGGCAGCGGCCAGCTCACACGCTTTGACGTGCCCACCGGCCCCGGCCTGCGCGTGGACACGCACGGCTTTGCCGGCGCCACGCCCTCGCCGCACTACGACACCCTGCTGGCCAAGCTGATCGTGCACGCGAACGGCGGCTTCGATGCCGCGCTGCGGCGCTCGCGGCGGGCGCTGGCCGACTTTCACATCGACGGTGTGGCGACCAATCTGCCGCTCTTGCGCGCGCTGGCCGATCGCAGCGAGATGGCCAGCCAGGCCGTGCACACGCGCTGGCTTGAAAGCGTTCTGCCCGAGCTGCTCGATGCTTCAAAAAATATAGCTGTCAGCGCGTTCCCCACAAGCGCCACAGGCCAAAATCATTCAAAACCAGCGACCGACGCGCCGCCCCACGCCATCCTCGCGGCCATGCCCGCGCGCCTGGTGCAGCTCAGCGTGGCCGAGGGCGACGAGGTGCCCGCCGGCGCCGAGATCGCCGTGCTCGAAGCCATGAAGATGGAGCACGTCATCACCGCGCCGCACGCCGGCCGCGTGGCGCGCCTGCTGGCCGTGCCCGGTGGGTATCTGGCGCAAGGCCAGCCGCTGCTGGTGCTCGAACCCATCGAGGGCGAGGCGCACGCCAAGAAGGAAGACGCCGCGGCGCACGACCCCGACCACATCCGCGCCGACCTGCAGCGCGTGACCCAGCGCCGCGCCCACACGCTGGACGCCGCCCGGCCTGAGGCCATGGCCAAGCGTCATGCGCAAGGCAGCCGCAGCGCGCGCGAGAACATTGCCGACCTGTGCGACGAGGGCAGCTTCATCGAATACGGCCAGCTTGCCATTGCCGCGCAAACGCGCCGGCGGACGATGGAGGATTTGATTGCCAACACGCCCGCCGACGGCATGGTGACGGGCATCGGCGGCGTCAACGGCGCGATCTTCGGGGCAGAAAAAGCGCGCACCGTGGTGATGAGCTACGACGCCACCGTGCTGGCCGGCACGCAAGGCATGCGCAACCACGCCAAGACCGACCGCATGCTGGGCATCGCGCAAGCGCAGCAACTGCCCGTGGTGCTGTTTGCCGAAGGCGGCGGCGGGCGGCCCGGCGACACCGACACCGCCGTGGTTGCCGGCCTGCATGTGCACACCTTTGCCGCCTACGCCGCGCTGTCGGGCCAGGTGCCGGTGGTTGGCATCGTGCACGGGCGCTGCTTTGCCGGCAACGCCGCGCTGGTGGGTTGCAGCGACGTCATCATCGCCACCCGTGCCAGCAATATCGGCATGGGTGGGCCGGCCATGATCGAGGGCGGTGGTTTGGGCGTGTTCAAGCCCGAGGACATCGGCCCGAGTGACGTGCAACACGGCAACGGCGTGATCGATATCCTGGCCGACGACGAGACCAAAGCGGTGGCGGCGGCGCGCCACTACCTGTCGTTCTTTCAGGGCCGCGTGAAGGACTGGATAGAGCCCGACCAACGCCTGCTGCGCCAGGTGGTGCCCGAAAACCGCCTGCGCGTGTACGACACCCGCGCCGCCATGGCGGGCCTGGTCGATGCAGGCAGCCTGCTGATGCTGCGCACGGGTTTTGGCGTGGGCATTCACACCGCGCTGGCGCGCATCGAAGGCCGCCCCGTGGGCCTCTTGGCCAACAACCCGCTGCACCTGGGCGGCGCCATCGACGCACCGGCGGCGGACAAGGCCGCGCGCTTCATGCAGCTGTGCGACGCGCATGGCCTGCCGCTGGTCAGCCTGGTCGACACGCCCGGCTTCATGGTCGGCCCCGAAATCGAGAAGACCGCGCAGGTGCGCCACGTCAGCCGCCTGTTCGTCACCGCCGCGAGCTTGCGCGTGCCGTTTTTCAGCGTCGTGCTGCGCAAGGGCTATGGTTTGGGCGCGATGGGGATGACCGCGGGCAGCTTTCACGGGCCCGTGTTCACCGTCGCCTGGCCGACGGGCGAATTCGGCGGCATGGGGCTGGAAGGCTACGTGCGCCTGGGTTTTCGCAAGGAGTTGGAGGCCGCCCCCGAGGGCCCCGAGCGCGATGCCCTGTTTGCCAAGCTGCTGGCGCGCCAATATGCGCACGGCGAGGCCATCAACATGGCGAGCACGCTGGAGATCGACGCGGTGATCGACCCGGCCGAGACCCGCGCCTGGCTGGCGCGCGGGCTCGCCGGGGCCCGTACAGGCTTGGCCCGCCCCCGTTTTGTCGATGCGTGGTAGCGCCTGAAGGGGAGGTGCGCAGCGCGTTGTGCACGGATGGGCATTTCTTCGTTGGCGCGGCGGGGTCGATCGTTCATCCCACGACGGGTGTCGAATGCCAGCGCGCTCCCGATGCGATGGATGCATTGGTGAACGATCGCGCGCTCCGTGCGCTGCGAGCCATCCGGCCAATGCAGGCGCTTCGCCGGCGCGTCACTGCGGTGTCGCCGCGCCAGGCGCCGGGGCTTCGCGCGCCTGCCGCTCGATGAAGCGCTCCACCTCGTCCAGCGGCACCGGCCGCGCCAGCAGGAAGCCCTGAAACAGCTCGCAGCCGCGGTCGGCCAGAAAGCGGTACTGGGCCTCGGTCTCCACGCCTTCGGCGATCACCGACAGCTTGAGGCTGTGCGCCAGCTCGATGATGGCGCTCGAGATCGCCGCGTCGCTGGGATCGGTCAGCACGTCGTCGACAAAACCCTTGTCGATCTTGAGCTGGTCCAGCGGCAGGCGCTTGAGGTAGGCCAGCGATGAATAGCCGGTGCCGAAGTCGTCCAGCGCCAGCGTCACGCCGGCGCGCTTGAGCGTGTCCATCTTGGCCAGGGTGATCTCGGCGCGGTCGGCCAGCAGGCTTTCGGTCAGCTCCAGCTTGAGCAGACGCGGCGGCACGCCCTGCGCGACGATGGCGGCCATGACCTGATCGACGAACTCCGGGTGGCGAAACCAGCGCGCGCTGATGTTGACGGCGATGCCGAGCTCGCGCGTCTCGGGCCGCTGTGCCCATGCGGCCAGCCGCTGGCACGCCTGCTGCATGACCCAGTGGTCCAGCGGCAGGATCAGCCCGGTGTCTTCGGCGATCGGGATGAATTCATCGGGCCCGATCAGACCCCGCACGGGGTGCTTCCAGCGCAGCAGCGCTTCCACCCCCACCACGCGGCGCGCGCGATCGAACTGCGGCTGGTAGTACAGCAGAAACTGGTCGCCCGCCTGGAGTGCCGCGCGCAGATCGGCGCCCAGGGCTGCGCTGGCGCTCAGCGCGGCCTGCAGCGCAGGGTCGAAGAAGGCCACCGTGTTGCGCCCCAGGTTCTTGGCTTGGTACATGGCCATGTCGGCCTGCTTGAGCAGCTCGCTTACACCCTCGTGCGCGGCGCTGAACTGGGCCACGCCGATGCTGACGGTGCTGTAGTGCTGGTAGCCGTCCAGATCGAAGGGCTCGCGCATGCGCGCCAGCACCTTGCTGGCCACCGTCAGCGCCTTGTCGACGGCGCCCCTGCGCTCGCGTCCCAGGTCCTGCAGCAGCACCACGAACTCGTCGCCGCCGATGCGCGCCACCGTGTCGGTGCGACGCACGCAGCCGGTCAGCCGTTCGGCGATGCGGCGCAGCAGCAGGTCGCCGCGCGAATGCCCCAGGGTGTCGTTGAGCACCTTGAAGTTGTCCAGGTCGATGAACATCAGCGCGCCCTCCTGGCGGCTTTGCTCGCTGACGGTCAGGGCGGACTGCAGGCGTTCGATCAGCAACTGGCGGTTGGGCAAGTCGGTCAGCGCGTCATAGAAGGCCAGGTGGTGGATCTTGGCGTCGGCCTGCTTGCGCTGGGTCACGTCGCGCCCCACCGCCACCCAGTGCGTGACGCGCTCGTGCTTGCCGCGCACGGGCACCACGTCCAGGTCGATCCAGTGGCTCGCGCCATCGCGGTGGCGCAGCAGCATTTCGCGCCGGCGCAGCGGTGCGCCGTGCGGGTGGGCCAGGCCACGCGAGAGCTCATCCAGCAGGGCCGCACCCACGCCCTGCTCCAGCAGCGCCAGGTCGCGGCCGACCACCTCGCCGCGCGTGAACCCCGTCAGGCGCTCGAAGGCGTCGTTGACGAAGGCGATGAGCGCGCCGGGCGGCTGCTGGTCCAGCACTTCGACGATCAGCACCACGTCGTTCAGGCGCGCGATGCCGGTCTGCAGCAGCATCAATTGCTCCTGCGTGTGGCGCCGCGCGGTGACGTCGTGCAGGTACACCGCCAAGCCCTCCGCATAGGGGTGGGCGCGCAGTTCGAGCCATTTTCCCAGCGCGGGGTAGAAGTCCTCGAACACGGCGCGCCGGTTGTGCGCCAGCGCGTCTTCGAGCTCGTGGCCCAGCAGGCCCTCGCTCTGGCCCGCCAGCCGTTGGTGGATCGGCTGGCCCAACAATGCGCTGGCGTCCAGGCCCAGCAGATGCTCGCTCGCGCGGTTGACATACATGAACCGGCCTTGCCGATCCAGCGTCACGAAGGCGTCGGTGATGCTGGCCAGCGTCGTGGTCAGCCGCATCGCCAGGCGCGTGGTTTCTTCCTGGGCCTGCTTGCGCGTGGTCACGTCCTGCACCGCGCCGTGGATCTCGCGGGTCGTGCCGCCGGGTGCATCGATGACTGCTTCGCCGATGAAGCGCAGCCAGCGGCGCGTGGCCTCGGCACCGCCCAGCGGCACCTCGACGTCGATCGGCCGGCCGTCGCGCAGGCAGGCCACGAAGGCGTGGCGCAGCGGTCGGGCCGCGTCGGGCGCAAAGCGCTGCAGCAGCGTATCCAGCGGCGTATCCAGCGACGTGGGTGGCGCTTCGCCCGCATCCATGATCTGGGCGGCATCGCTGCTGAGCTCCAGGCGTCGCGGCTCCACGGCGTACACCCAGCTGCCCATTTGCAGCGCCCGCAGGGTGCCGTGCAAGCGGGCCTGCAGCGGGCCGGTCGCGCGCGGTGCGTCGGATGGCCGCGTCGCCGCGCCAACCGGTCGCGCCTGCAGGCCACCCGCGCTCAGCGCGTGCGCCAGGCGTTCGAGCCGCTGCGGTGCATCGGCCACCGCGGCATCGGCCTGAAAACCCATGGCGAGCAGCCAGCCGGCAGCGGCGCCGCCCGCCTCGCGCAGGGGCGTTGCCACCGATTGCCGCACCGGGCCGGGGTCCAGCAATGGTGCGGCTGTCGCGTCGCCCTGCTGCGCCCACGCCAGCAGGGCGGGCAGTTGCGCGGCTTGCATGGGCGCGCCAAAGGCGCCCCAGCGCGGCGGCGCGCTTGCGCCGGGCGCCAGCCACAGGGCCGCCGCGTCCAGCCCCGTCAGCTCGGCCGCCAGCCGGGCGATGTCGTCGAGCGCCGCATCGCGAATAGGGTGCGGCGATGCACGCGCAGGCATTGCGTCGTGCTCTGATGCTTTCGATATCGGCTTGAGCGAATTTTTCACGATCGGATGCATAGCGTGGACAGTGGCTGGACGAAGTTGTCGTGCTTCGCGTGGTTTTGGTTTATTGTGACGTCCTCACACGATTGTGAACATGTGTGTCACGCTGCGCATCTGGATGGTCGGTGCATGAAAGGCACGAATCCGCGAGCGGTTTGAAGGTCAGGCGCGCCACCGGGTGATTCAGGCGGCGTTGGGAGATCAGGGATGACAACAACATTTCAGGCGCTGCGTCAGTGCGCCAACGTAGCCGAGTTGCGGTCTGCCGTGCGCCAGATCTGCGCACCGTTTGGCCCGATTCAACGGCTCGACATCCTCACCTCGGTGCACGAGGGCGTGCAGCAGGCCATCTGTTTTCTTCGCCTCGCCGACCGAGCGCACGAACCGGCGCTGATGACGGCGTTGGGCGTGGGCCGCTTCGGCGGCGAGATCGTTTTTGTCGTGGACCTGCCCGACCAGTCCGCGGGCGAGGACGACGGGCCGGCGGGGCCGTCTTCGCAGTGGGCCGATTTCGACGATCTGTAGGGTGCTGCACAACTTGGTTGCGCAGCCGTCGCGGGCTCTCGACGAATATCTTGTCGTGCGCTGCTGGATGACCCGGTCGAGGTCATATCGAGGTCGCCGTGGGATTGCAGCAGGCTTGTCAATGGCGCAGGGAGCCGATCAGCGCACTCGCCCCATCCCACAAAATCTGCACGCCGATGCTGAGCAGAATGAAGGCCATCAGCCGCATGAAGACGATCTGCCCCATTTCGCCCAGCGGACGCAGCAGACGCGTGGCGTAGCGGTAGGTCAGCGCCACCAGCACGCCGATCAGCGCCATGCCCAGCATGCCGCCGGCAAAGGTGACCAGCGACTCGGCCACCTTGGGCGTGTGCAGGCTGGCGCCCACGGTGATGGCCACGGCGATCGATCCGGGACCGCAGGTGAGCGGAAAGGTCAGCGGGTAGAAAGCGCGGATGCGCATGTTGCTGGCGGTCACCGACTGCGCCATCTGGTCGGGATCGCCCTCGGCCGCCTGCTGGGCGTTCAGCATGCGCCAGGCCATGGAAGCCACCACCAGGCCGCCGGCCACGCGCACGATGGGCAGCGAGATGCCGAAGAAATCCAGCACGTAGGAGCCCACCAGCGTGGCGCCGATCAGCAGCATGGCCACGTGCCGGCCGATGCGGCGCGCCAGATCGGCGCGGGTGGACTCGTCCACTCCATGCGTGAGCGTGGTGAACATGGGCGCCGTGGCCAGCGGGTTGACGATGGGCAGCACGGTGGCCACGGCAAACAGCAGGCTCTTGCCGAAAGTGCCGAGCAGGAGCGGGATTTCCATGGGCGCTAATGTAACGGGGCGATGGTTCGCGTGATAAGCTGAATTGCTTGCCTCGCGCGTGCATGGTGCCGAGGCCTACCCAGGAGAGACTTCATGCCCGGTTTGCTGCCCCACATCGACCCCGACGGCCTGCTCGAATTTTCGGTGGTCTACACCGACCGCGCGCTCAACCACATGTCCAAGCGTTTTCAGGGCGTGATCAAGGACATCAGCGCAATGCTGAAAGAGGTGTATGGCGCCGACGCCACCGCGCTGATCCCCGGCAGTGGCACCTTCGGCATGGAGGCCGTGGCGCGCCAGTTTGCCGGCGGGCAGAAGGTGCTGATCGTGCGCAACGGCTACTTCAGCTACCGCTGGAGCCAGATCCTGGAGGCCGGCGGCATCACCAGCGGCGAGCGCATCACGGTGCTGAAGGCGCGTCGCACCGGCGATGGCGCGCAGGCCCCGTGGGCGCCGGCGCCGATCGACGAGATCGTGGCCGCCATTGCGCGCGAGCAGCCGGGCGTCGTCTTTGTGCCGCACGTGGAGACGGCCAGCGGCATCCTGATGCCGGACGATCAGCTCAAGCGCATCGGCGAGGCCGTGCACGCGGCGGGCGGCCTGTTCGTGCTGGACTGCGTGGCCTCGGGCGCGGTGTGGGTGGACATGCGCGCTTTGGGCGTGGACGCGCTCATCAGCGCGCCGCAAAAGGGCTGGAGCAGTTCGCCCGCCTGCGCCATGATCGGCCTGTCGGCGCGCGCGGTGAAGGCGCTGGAGGGCACGACGAGCAGCAGCTTCTCGATGGATCTGAAGAAGTGGCACCAGATCATGCAATCGTATGAGACCGGTAGCCATGCCTACCACGCCACCATGCCCACCATGGCGCTCGTCGACCTGCGTGACACCATGCGCGAGACGAAGGAGCGCGGCTTTGCCACCGTGCGCGCGCAGCAGTTCGAGCTGGGCCGCCAGGTGCGCCAGCTCCTGGTCGATCGCGGCTTTCCCAGCGTGGCCGCAGCGGGCTTCGAGGCCCCGGGCGTGGTGGTCAGCTACACCACCGACCCCGAGGTGCAGAACGGCAAGAAGTTCATCGCCCAGGGTGTGCAAAGCGCCGCCGGCGTGCCCCTGATGTGCGACGAGCCCGCAGGCTTCTCCACCTTCCGCCTGGGCCTGTTCGGGCTGGACAAGTGGGCCCACGTCGAGCGCAGCGTGGGCCAATTGGCGGCGGCGCTGGATCGCATGGGCTACCCGGCGCGCGCCACCGCCGCGGCCTGAGGGGCGTCATGAGCGCCGCACGGCCGCCCGAAGGCGCGAGCGCCCCCTTGGGGGGCAGCGCAACAGGCGCAGCCGTGGAGCGTGGGGGGCCAAGATGAGCGCCGCACGGCCGCCCGAAGGCGCGAGCGCCCCCTTGGGGGGCAGCGCAACAGGCGCAGCCGTGGAGCGTGGGGGGCCATAGTGCCTGCGCCGCTGCCTTGGCTGGTGGTCACCACCGTCGGCTCGCGCGAAGAGGCGCAGGCTTTGGCGCGCGCCATCGTGCACCTGCAACTGGCGGCCTGCGCGCAGATCGAGCCGATCGACAGCATCTACCGCTGGCGCGGCGAGGTGTTCGAGGATGGCGAGTTTCGCGTGCTGTTCAAGACCATGCCCAGCCAGTACGCACAGGTGGAGGCCGCCATCCGCGCGCGCCACCCCTACGAGCTGCCGGCCATCCACGCCATCGCCACCGTGGCGGCCGACCCGGTGTATGCCGCGTGGGTCGCGGAGAATTCGGGCGGCGCCGGCGATCGGGTGCCGATCGGCGGTTTGCTCTGAACCGCCTTGCCCCCTCTCCGCCTGGGAGAGGGCCGGGGTAAGCGCCAGCGTGGCCCTAAATGGGCAGCCAGCGAAACACCAGCGGCATCAGCACCGATGCCAGCAACACCTGCAAGCCCAGCGCCAGGCCCGCATAGGCGCCGGCGCTGGGGTGGACCTGCAGGGCGTGTGCCGCGCCGATGCCGTGCGAGGCTGTGCCCAGGCCGAAGCCGCGCACGCGCCAATCGTCCTCGCTGGTGCCAAAGCCCATGCGGGTGTAGAGCACGCGGGCGCTGAGCGCGCCGATGACGCCAGTGGGCACGGCAAAAAAAGCGGCCAGCGCCGGAACGCCGCCGATCTTTTCGGCAATGCCCATGGCCACCGGCGCCGTCACCGACTTGGGCGCCAGCGACAGCAGGACCTCGCGCGGCAGCCCGAACAGCGCACCGAGCCCAACCGCCGTGACCGCCGCGATGGTGCCGCCCACCAGCGCGGCCAGCAGGATGCGATGCCAGTGCTGGCGCAACTCGCCCAGGCGCTCATACAGCGGCCAGCCCAGGGCCACCACCGCCGGTCCAAGCAGAAAGTGAATGAACTGGGCGCCCGCAAAATAGGTTCCGTAATCGACGCCGGTCAGCACCAGCGCCGTGGCCAGCACCAGCATGCTCCACAGCACCGGATTGGCCCATGGGGCCTGGCCGACGCGGCGATACGCGCTCATCGCCAGCACGTAAACCGACAGTGTGGCGGTCAAGCCGAACAGCGGCTTGGATGCCAGGTACACCCACAGCGCGACAAAGTCCGGCATCACGACCCCTGGCTGTCACCGTGCGCGGGGCGCTCGCGCACGGCCCGCAAGGTCCAGGCCGTCGCGGCCAGGCCGGCCCAGGTCGACAGCGTGATCACCACCAGGATCCGCACGCCGTACGTGGCCAGCAGGCCCAGATGGGCCATGACGCCCACGGCCACCGGCACGAACAGCAGCGACAGATGGCGCAGCAGGAATCCGGCGCAGGCGGCCACCTGACGGTGGATGCCTGGAACGCGCAGCAGCGGCAGCAGCAGCACCATGCCGATCACGGGCCCCGGAAACGGCAGCACGAGCGCGTGGGCCAGCAACTCGCCCAGCGATTGCAGCACCAGCAGCCAGGCCATGCCCTTGAGGCCTTCCAGGCCATGGTCGGTCATCAGAAGCGTTCCAACTCGGGAAACGGCAGGCGCCCACCCTTGAACACCTGCTTGCCGTACTCGGCGCAGCGCACCAGCGTCGGGACCAGCTTGCCGGGGTTGAGCAGCTCGCCGGGGTCGAAGGCGTGCTTGAGCGCCATCATCTGCGCGTTCTCGGCGGCGGTGAACTGCACGCACATGCTGCTCAGCTTTTCCACCCCCACGCCGTGCTCGCCGGTGATGGTGCCGCCCATGGCCACGCTGGTCTCCAGGATGTCGGCGCCGAACAGCTCGCAGCGGTGCAGCTGGTCGGGGTCGTTGGCGTCGAACAGGATCAGCGGGTGCAGGTTGCCGTCGCCGGCGTGAAACACGTTGCAGCAGCGCAGCCCATATTTTTTTTCCATCTCGGCGATGGCCAGCAGGATGTCGGCCAGGCGCTTGCGCGGAATGGTCGAGTCCATGCACATGTAGTCGGGGCTGATGCGCCCGCTGGCCGGAAAGGCGTTCTTGCGCCCGCTCCAGAACTTCAGGCGCTCGGCCTCGGTCTGGCTCACGGCAATCTGCGTGGCGCCCGCCTGCGTCAGCACCGCCGACATGCGCTCGATCTCTTCGGCCACCTCCTCGGGCGTGCCGTCGCTCTCGCACAGCAGGATGGCCGCTGCATTCAGGTCATAGCCGGCATGCACGAAGTCCTCGACGGCGGCGGTCATGGGCTTGTCCATCATCTCCAGCCCGGCCGGGATGATGCCGGCGGCGATGACGGCGGCCACCGCCTCGCCGGCCGCGCGCACATCGGCAAAGCTGGCCATGATGCAGCGCGCCAGCTGCGGCTTGGGCAGCAGGCGCACCGTCACTTCGGTGGTCACGGCCAGCATGCCCTCGCTGCCGGTGACCAGGGCCAGCAGGTCGTAACCGGGCGCGTCCAGCGCTTCGCCGCCGAATTCGATCGGCTCGCCCTGGACCGTGAAGCCCTTGACCTTGAGCACGTTGTGCAGCGTCAGGCCGTACTTCAGGCAATGCACGCCGCCCGAGTTTTCGGCCACGTTGCCGCCGATGGTGCAGGCAATCTGGCTGCTTGGGTCGGGCGCGTAGTACAGGCCGTGCGCGGCGGCGGCCTCGCTGATGGCCAGGTTGCGCACGCCGCACTGCACGCGGGCGATGCGCGCCAGCGGGTCGATCCTGAGGATTTGGTTGAAGCGCGCCAGCGACAGCGTCACGCCGCGCTCGTGCGGCAGCGCGCCGCCCGACAGCCCCGTGCCCGCGCCGCGCGCCACCACCGGCACGCCCAGGGCGTGGCAGGTTTGCAGCACGGCCTGCACCTGCTCGTCCGTCTCGGGCAGGGCCACGGCCATGGGCCGCTGGCGATAGGCCGTCAGCCCGTCGCATTCATAAGGGGTGGTTTGCTCGTCGGTCCACAGCAGGGCAGCGGGCGGCAGCACGGCTTGCAGTGCCTGCACCACCTGGGCTTGCCTCTGCGCGTGGCTGGGAGCGTCGGGCGCGGCCGGGCTGGATGTGGGGAGGGCGGGCTCTTGCATGGGACGACTCGGGGGCAACAAGGATGACACTATATCGGCCCGCGTGGCGATGGCGCGCAATCAGGGCGCGCGCGCAAAAAAGCCCGCCGGTGGGGGCGGGCTTTCCTGGCCGGGGGGCGTCCGCGGGTCAGGCGGCGCTGAGCCAGTAGCCGGCGTTGAAGGGGCTGCTCATGCGCAGCGCCAGTGGGGAGATGTCCACGAGCTTGTCGGTGGGCATTTTTTCGCCGGACTCGATGCCGGAGTCGTCGGTCGCTTCGGTGTTTGCCTCGTTCGCCCGTTCTGCTTGGCTGGTGTGTGCAGAACGGGCTACCGAAAAGAATAGAAGCACCGGAACGGGATCTTGCGATCGCTCCAGTAGTCGGCCGCGTCGCGGAAGATGTCGAGCAGCTGCTCGCGCGCTTCCTTGTCGAACTTGGGCGTGGCCGGAATGTGCTCGAGCACGACGATGAAGCCCGGCTGCGAGCCCGCCTTGTGCAGCGGGTCGGTCATGCAGTCGTACAGCGCGTCGAAGTTCTTGCCGAAGTGCGCCGGCAGGCTGAACTGCGCGGCCAGTTGGTCGAGCACGTCCTGCTTGGTCTGGGCCTGCGCCAGGTTGGCGTACAGGAAGTGCTGACCCAGCTCGGTGGCGGCCTCCTGCAAGTCGCCCGCGTGAAAGGCGCGAATCGACTGCACGATGTTGGCGCGCACGTTTTTCAGGGGCACATCCCCTGGTTGACGAAGTGGCTGATCCATCTCCGCTGCTCTCTCTGAAGTCAATGACCGATCCGGCACAGCCAGCTGTACCGGTTGAAACTGCTCATGCGCCTTCATGGCTCGACGATCCTCTTGAAACTCGAATAATGGTCGCTGGTGTAATAACAGGCGTCGGGTTGCGTGCGCTCGGCGCCGCCACAGACGATGCGGCGGGCGCCCCGATTGCGCGCACCGGGGGTTTCGACGGTGTATTCACGGTAGTAGCCGCGCCGCATGGCGGGCAACTGGCGTTCGCGATTGCCGAAAACCACGCCGTCCTTCTCATGGGGGAACGGCCCGCCTTGATGAATCAGGCGCCAGGTTTGCTGGCCCTGGCGGGGCAATTCGGCCACCGCGATGGTGGTGGATTGCGCCCCCCAGAACCCGCTGCGCGCCTGGGCCACGCCCGTGCCGACCCAGGGGGTTGCGCACAGCGACAAAACCAGGAGCGATCGGGCAACATGCGATGCCGCTGTTCGCAACATGAAAAAACACCTCTCAAGAACCCCGGGTAAACCCGAAAATTCCAAGGCGATAGTGTGACGCAGCGGGCGAGAAAAATCAAGCACTTGCCCATGCTCCTGCGAGGGCCCGTGCGGGTGAAAAAGCAAAATTAGTGTGCGCTCACTAATTTCGCAGGGCTGTGTTTTCAATCATTCGCGTCGGCGACGGCCAGTGCCGTCATATTCACGATGCGGCGCACGGTGGCGCTGGCCGTGAGAATATGCACAGGTTTGGCTGCGCCCAGCAACACCGGGCCGATGGCAATGTTGCCGCCGGCGGCGGTTTTCAGCAGGTTGTAGGCGATGTTGGCCGCGTCGATGCCGGGGAAGACCAGCAGGTTGGCGTTGCCGGCCAGCAGCGCGCCCGGCATCTGCGCGCGCCGCGCGGCGCCGTCCAGGGCCACGTCGCCGTGCATTTCGCCGTCCACCTCCAGCCAGGGGGCGCTTTCGCGCAGCAGGGCCAGGGTGCGGCGCATCTTGAGCGCGCTGGGCTCGTCGCTGGTGCCGAAGTTGGAATGCGACAGCAGGGCGGCCTTGGGGTGGATGCCGAAGCGCAGCATTTCCTTGGCCGCCATGGTGGTGATGTCGGCCAGCGCCTCGGCGCCGGGGTCGTAGTTGACGTGGGTGTCCACCAGAAACAGCTGCCGGTCGGGCAGCAGCAGCCCGTTCATGCAGGCGTACACCGGCGCGCCGGCGCGCTTGCCGATGACCTGGTCGATGTAGTGCAGGTGGTTGGCCGTGGTGCCCCAGGTGCCGCAGATCAGGCCGTCCACATGGCCGTGGTGCAGCATCATGCAGCCGATCAGGGTCAGGCGCCGGCGCATCTCGATCTTGGCCACCTGCACGGTGATGCCCTTGCGCTCGGTCATGCGGTGGTAGGTTTGCCAGAACTCGCGATAGCGGTGGTCGAAGTCGGTGTTGACCACGTCGTAGTGCGTGCCCTCCTTCAGCCGCAGGCCGAACTGCTCGACGCGCTGGGCGATGATGGCCGGCCGCCCGATCAGCGTGGGGCGGGCGATGCCCTCGTCCACCACGATCTGGGCCGCGCGCAGCACGCGCTCTTCCTCGCCCTCGGCAAAGGCAATGCGCTTTCTGGCGGCGGCGCGGGCCGTGTCGAAGATCGGCCGCATCGTCGTGCCCGATGCGTAGACGAAGGCCTGCAGCTTCTCGCGGTAGGCGCCCATGTCGGCAATCGGGCGCCCGGCCACGCCGCTGGCGGCCGCCGCCTCGGCCACGGCCGGGGCGATCTTCATCATCAGGCGCGGGTCAAAGGGCTTGGGGATGAGGTATTCAGGCCCGAAGGCCAGCTTTTCACCGGCATAGGCGCGCGCCACCACCTCGCTTTGCTCGGCCTGCGCCAGCTCCGCGATGGCGTTGACGGCGGCGATCTCCATCTCGCTGGTGATCGTGGTGGCCCCGCAGTCCAGCGCGCCGCGAAAGATGTAGGGGAAGCACAGGACGTTGTTGACCTGGTTGGGGTAGTCGGTGCGGCCGGTGGCGATCAGCGCGTCGTCGCGCACCGCCTTCACGTCCTCGGGCA
Source organism: Ottowia sp. (assembly GCF_046348305.1). Classification (GTDB taxonomy): domain Bacteria; phylum Pseudomonadota; class Gammaproteobacteria; order Burkholderiales; family Burkholderiaceae_C; genus Ottowia. The sequence goes on along the minus strand of NZ_JAXMEM010000016.1, from coordinate 5,282 downwards.
TGATTTCGGGGTTGGGGTTGGCCAGCGCCAGGATCAGCGGCCGCGCGGCCATGCGCGCGGCCATCTCGCGCTTGAGCACGCCGCCGGCCGACAGGCCCAGAAAGACGTCGGCGCCCTCGATCACCTCGGCCAGGGTACGCTTGTCGGTCTGTTGCGCGTACACCGCCTTGTCCGGGTCCATCAGCTCGGTGCGGCCTTCGTAGACCAGGCCCTTGATGTCGGTCACCCACACGTTCTCGCGCGGCACGCCCAGCTTCACCAGCAGGCCCGTGCAGGCCAGTGCGGCCGCGCCCGCGCCGGAGACCACCAGCTTGACGTCCTCGATCTTCTTGCCCACCACCTTCAGGCCGTTGACCACCGCCGCGCCCACCACGATGGCCGTGCCGTGCTGGTCGTCGTGAAACACGGGGATGCTCAGCCGCTCGCGCAGCTTGCGCTCGACGATGAAGCACTCGGGCGCCTTGATGTCCTCCAGGTTGATGCCGCCAAAGGTCGGCTCCAGCGCGGCGATGATCTCCACCAGCTTGTCCGGGTCCTTCTCGGCGATCTCGATGTCGAACACGTCGATGCCCGAGAACTTCTTGAACAGCACCGCCTTGCCCTCCATCACCGGCTTGCCCGCCAGCGGGCCGATGTCGCCCAGGCCCAGCACGGCCGTGCCGTTGGTGATGACGCCCACCAGGTTGCCGCGCGCGGTGTACTTGAAGGCGGCGGCCGGGTCGGCCACGATTTCTTCGCACGGCGCGGCCACGCCCGGACTGTAGGCCAGCGACAGCTCGTAGCGGTTGCTGACGGTCTTGGTCGGCTGCACGGCAATCTTGCCGGGCACGCCGTGCTCGTGATAGTCCAGCGCGGCCTGGCGCAGCTGGGCTTGTTTGTCGTCGTCGCTGGGGATCGGGGTGGTCATGGGCATTTCCTCGGGCACCGCTCGGGTCGGTGGTGGATGGGCGCGGCGATTGTAGGAAACCAGCCTGTACGGGTGCGCGCGCTGCCCGTATCATGCGCCCACATTTCACCCAACGGAGCGGCCCGCCATGGCACTGATGGATTTCATCAAGAAACAGTTCATCGACATCCTGCAATGGACCGAGACCGGCGACGGCACGCTGGCCTGGCGCTACCCGATGCAGGACATGGAAATCCAGAACGGTGGCCAGCTGGTGGTGCGCGAGTCGCAGGTGGCGATGTTCGTCAACGAGGGGCAGGTGGCCGACGTGTTCGGCCCCGGCACGCACACGTTGACCACGCGCACCCTGCCGGTGCTGACCTACCTGAAGAACTGGGACAAGCTGTTCGAGTCGCCCTTCAAGAGCGACGTGTACTTCTTCAGCACGCGCCAGCAGATCGATCAGAAATGGGGCACGCCCCAGCCCATCACCGTGCGCGACAAGGAGTTCGGGGCCGTGCGGCTGCGGGCCTTCGGCAACTACGCCTACCGCATTGCCGACCCGAAGAAGTTCTACACCGAGATCTCGGGTACGCGCGACGCCTACAACGTGAGCGAGCTGGACGGCCAGCTGCGCGGCCTGATCATGCAGAACATCGCCACCGGCATCGCGCAAAGTGGCGTGCCCTTTCTGGACCTGGCGGCCAACCAGCAGGCCTTTGCGCAGGCGTTGGCCAGCGCCCTGGGCCCGGCCATGGAGGCCTATGGCCTGAAGCTGGAGGCCACCACGGTGCAAAGCATCTCGCTGCCCGACGAGTTGCAGAAGGTGCTGGACCAGAAGATCGGCATGGGCATGGTCGGCGGCGACATGGGCAAGTTCATGCAGTACCAGACCGCACAGGCCATCCCCAAGATGGCCGAGGGCGTGGGCGCGGGTGGCGACGGCGGCGGCCTGGCCGGCGCCGGGCTGGGCATGGGCGCGGGCGTGGCCATGGGGCAAATCCTGGCGCAGAACATGCAGTCCGCGCTGCAGGGCGGCGCGCCCGCGGCCGGGCCTGCCGCGGCAGCGCCGGTGGGCGTCAAGCCCGAGGACGTGATGGCCACGCTGGAGAAGCTGGGCGAGCTCAAGACCAAGGGCATCCTGACCGAGGACGAGTTCAACGCCAAGAAGGCCGAGCTGCTCAAAAAGCTCGTTTGATACTATTAAAACAATAGCTGTTGGCGCCCGCTGCATGCGCGCCAGCGGCCTGAAACCTTCATAAAATGGCCACCGACGCCCCGCAGCGTCACTACCGCGCGCCCTGCCCGTCCTGCGGCGCGCCGGTGGAGTTTTTGAGCGCCAGCGCGCCCTATGCCGTGTGCGGCTACTGCCGCAGCACGGTGGTGCGCAGTGGCGACCAACTCAAACGCATCGGCCGCATGGCCGAGCTGTTCGACGACCACAGCCCGCTGCAATTGATGGCCAGCGGGCGCGTCACGCTGGACGGGCGCGAGCAGCCCTTCACCCTGGTCGGCCGCCTGCAGTACAAGAGCGACGCGGGGGTGTGGAGCGAATGGATCGCCGCGCTGGATGACGGGCGCACCGCCACCCTGGGCGAGGACAACGGCAGCTACGTCTTCACGCAAGCCGACAGCGGAACACTGGTACCGCCCCAGTGGGCCAAGCCGGACGTGGGCAGCACCATCAACGTGGCGGGGCAGTCCTGGCAGGTGGCCTTCAGCGGCGCGGTGCAGCTGATCGCCGCCGAGGGCGAGTTGCCCAAGCTGCCGCCCCTGGGCCAAGCCTTCAACCTGATCGAGCTGCGCAGCGAAAACGGAGAGGTTTGGTCCATCGACTACGGCCACGCGCCGCCGCAAATCGAGCGCGGCCGCGCCGTCCAGTTGGCGGACTTGCAACTGAAGGGCCTGAAGGACGAATCCGCGCGCGAGGACGCCGGCGGACGCTCCTTCGCCTGCCCCAATTGCGGCGCGCCCGTCAGCGTGCTGCTCGACAGCTCCAAAAGCTGCACCTGCCCCAGTTGCCACAGCGTGATCGACCTGTCGCAGGGCGTGGGCGGCGAGCTCAAGGCGGTCGAGCAGTCCGTCCATTCCACGCCGCTGATCCCGCTGGGCAAGGTGGCCACGCTGCAGGGCGCCAGCTGGCAGGTGGTGGGCTATCAACGGCGCCAGGGCCGCGAGCCGGGCGACGATGAAAGCTTTGCCTGGAGCGAATACCTGCTCTACAACCGCGAGCGCGGCTTTGCCTTTCTGGTCGACGCCGAGGACGGCTGGAGCCTGGTGCACACCGCCACCGGCGCGCCGCGCATCGACGCCGACCGCAAACGCGCCACTTACCTGGGTAGCACCTACCAACTGCAATCGAGCTACGAGGCCACCACCACCGAGGTGCTGGGCGAGTTCTACTGGCCCGTGCAGGCCGGTCAGCAAACCGCCAACCACGACTACGCCAATGGCAACAACCTGCTGTCCACCGAGCGCAGCAACGGCGAAGTCACCACCTCGGTGGGCAGCAAGATCAGCGGGCAGATGGTGGCCGAGGCCTTCGGTCTGGTCGCGGCCCGGCAGCAGTTCGAGCGCCAGACCGTCGGCCCCTTCGTCGCCGCCAAGGGCGTGGGCTGCGCCACCATCATCCTGATCGTGGTGGCGCTGATCATCGTGATGGTGCTGGTCAGCAACTGCTCGGGACCATCGGGCAGCGGCGGCGGCTACTCGCGCAGCTCGGGCGGCTCGTATGGCGGCTACTCCAGCGGCGGCAGCCACAAGTGATCACTTTTCGCACCCGGAGGACTTCATCATGGATCAGCACTGGCTCAACCCCGCCGCCTTCGTCGGCTCCATCGTCTACGCCCTCGTCGGCGTGGTCATTTTCTGGCTGTGCTTCATCATCATCGACAAGCTCACGCCCTACGACCTGTGGCTGGAAATCGTCGAAAAGCACAACCGCGCCCTGGCCCTGATCGTGGCCGCCATGTGCCTGGGCGTCAGCATCATCGTGGCGGCGGCGATACATTGACCCACCCCCAGTCTCCACACGCTGTGCGTTGTTGCGCCCGGTGCTCGCCGCCAGAGGCGGCGGCCCTTCGGTCTGTCCAGACCTGCGCAGGCAGGTCTGGAGCCGCAGACCTCAGCCCCCTCGAAGGGGGCATCGCCAGTGGCCGGCGCAGGTCCGGCCACGGCGATCGCTGGCGTGGCCTGCTCCGCGGCCCTTGGGCTCCTGGGGCTGCATGCGCCGCAGGCGATGAGGTGCGCCGCGCCCCATGAACGCCCAGCCCTCCGCGATCGTTGCGCCCGCGCGCCCCACCCCCCGCCCCATCGCCGTGGCGCTGCTGGCCAGCGTGTTCGTGGTGGCCGCGTGCGGGCTGCTGTACGAGCTGGCCGCGGGCGCGCTGGCGTCCTATCTGCTGGGCGACTCGGTGCTGCAGTTTTCCACCGTCATCGGCACCTACCTGTTCGCCATGGGCGTTGGCTCGTGGCTGTCGCGCCATTTCGAACGCGAGCTGCCGGCGCATTTTTTGCGCATCGAGCTGTTGATCGCCCTCCTGGGCGGCGCGTTGCCGGCCGTGCTGTTCATCGCCAACGCCACGGTGCCGGGGGCGTTTCGGCCGCTGCTGTACGCCCTGGTGCTGGCGGTGGGCACGCTGGTGGGGCTGGAGATTCCGCTGGTCATGCGCATCCTGCGGCGCGACGTGAGCCTGAAGGATCTCGTCAGCCAGGTGCTGACCTTCGACTACCTGGGCGCGCTGGCGGTGTCGCTGGCCTTTCCGCTGCTGCTGGTGCCGCAGCTGGGGCTGATCCGCACCGGCTTTCTGTTTGGCCTGATGAACGCCGCGGTGGCCGTGTGGGCGCTGTGGCTGTTTCGCCATGAGCTGCCGCGCTGGCGCGAATTTGCCGTCGCCTGCGCGCTGGTGGGCGCGCTGCTGCTGGTGGGCATGGCCGGCGCCGGGCAGATCACCACGCTGGCCGAGGAGCGCTTCTATCAGGACCGCATCGCCTTTGCCGAAACCACGCCGTACCAGCGCATCGTGGTCACGCACGGGCGTGGCGGCTACCGCTTGTTCCTGAACGGCAACCTGCAGTTTGCCGAGCGCGACGAATACCGCTACCACGAGGCCCTGGTGCACCCCGCCATGGCCGCGCAGGGCGCGCCGCGCCGCGTGGCCGTGCTGGGCGGGGGCGACGGCATGGCGGTGCGCGAGATCCTCAAATACCCCTCGGTCGAATCCGTCACCCTGGTCGAGCTGGACCCGGCCATGACGCGGATGTTTCGCGATACGCCACAACTGGCGCAGCTCAATGCGCATTCCCTGAGCAACCCCAAGGTGCACATCGTCAACACCGACGCGTTTCAGTGGCTGCAACAGGGAGATGAAACCTATGATGTGGTTGTGGTGGACTT
>NZ_JAXMEM010000015.1:0-52186 GCF_046348305.1 Ottowia sp. | reverse complement strand
GGCCGACTACGGACTGGTGGCCGATCTGTTCGTGGCCGTGCCCGAACTGGTCAAGGCGCTGTGATGCAGCGGGACGCATGAAGCACTGAGCTTCCCCGGGGCATCGCGTGCGGTGCCCTTTTTTGTTTTTTTCTGCGCCTGCGTGCGCAGACTTCGACATTTGAGGACAAGACCATGAGCTACACCGCCCCCATCAAGGACTTCCTGTTCAACATCGAGCATCTCGCTCGCATCGACGAGATCGCCAAGCTGCCCGGCTTCGAGGACGCGGGCCTGGAGACGGCTCAGGCCGTTTTGAAGGAATGCGCGCGCTTCAACGAAGAAGTGGTGGCGCCGCTGAATTTCGAGGCGGACAAGGCGCCGTCCAGCCATTCGGGCACCTCGGTGACCACCAGCAAGGGCTTCAAGGAGGCCTACCGGCAGTTCGCCGAAGGCGGCTGGCAGGGCCTGCTGCATCCGACCGAATTTGGTGGTCAGGGCCTGCCCAAGACGATTGCGGCGGCCTGCGTCGAGATGCTCAACGCGGCCAACCTGTCGTTTGCGCTGTGCCCGCTTTTGACCGACGGCGCCATCGAGGCGCTGCTGACGGCGGGCAGCGACCAGCTCAAGTCCACCTACCTCGAAAAGCTGGTTTCGGGCCAATGGACCGGCACCATGAACCTGACCGAGCCGCAGGCCGGCAGCGACCTGGCCGCCGTGCGCACGCGCGCCGAGCCCCAGGGCGATGGCACCTACAAGATCTTCGGCACCAAGATCTTCATCACCTACGGCGAGCACGACATGGCCGAGAACATCGTGCACCTGGTGCTGGCGCGGGTGGCCGGTGCGCCCGAGGGCGTCAAGGGCATCAGCCTGTTCGTGGTGCCCAAGTTCATGGTCAAGGACGATGGCAGCCTGGGCGAGCGCAACGACGCGTACTGCGTCAGCATCGAGCACAAGCTGGGCATCAAGGCCAGCCCCACGGCCGTGCTGCAGTTTGGCGACCACGGCGGCGCGGTGGGTTATCTGGTGGGCGAGGAAAACCGGGGCTTGGAGTACATGTTCATCATGATGAACGCCGCGCGCTACGGCGTGGGCGTGCAGGGCATTGCGATTGCCGACCGCGCCTATCAAAAAGCGGCGGCCTACGCAAAAGAGCGCGTGCAGAGCCGCCCGGTGGATGGCAGCGTCAAGGGCGCAGCCACCATCATTCACCACCCCGACGTGCGCCGCATGCTGATGACGATGCGCGCGCTGACCGAGGGCTGCCGCGCCATGGCCAGCACCGCCGCCGCCACCTACGACGCAGCGCACCACGACCCCGACCCGCGGGTGCGCCATGAGAACCAGGCGCTCTATGAATTCATGGTGCCGCTGGTCAAGGGCTACAGCACCGAGATGAGCCAGGAGGCCACCAGCCTGGGCGTGCAGGTGCATGGCGGCATGGGTTTCATCGAGGAGACGGGTGCGGCGCAGTACTACCGCGACGCCAAGATCCTGACCATCTACGAAGGCACCACCGCCATCCAGGCCAACGACCTGGTGGGCCGCAAGACCGCACGCGACGGCGGTCAGACCGCCAAGGCGATCGCCGCCCACGTCGAAGCCACCGAAAAGCAACTGGCCCATGGCAGCCACGACGCCAAGGCCGTGGCCCATCATTTGACCAGGGCGCGCCACGCGTTTGCCGAGGCGGTGGACTTCATGGTGGGACAGGCCAAGCTTGACCCCAACGCGGCCTATGGCGCCAGCGTGCCGTATCTGATGCTGGCGGGCAATCTGGTGGCCGGCTGGCAATTGGCCCGCGCGCTGCAGGTGGCCGAAGCGGAGCTGGCCCAGGGCAAGGACGTGGCCTTCATGAAAGCCAAGATCGCCACTGCGCGCTTTTATGCTGAGCACATCCTGCCGCGCACGGCGGGCCTGCGCGACGCCATCGTCGAAGGCGGCGCCAGCGTGATGGCCATGCCGCTGGAGTCGTTCTGAGCGACAACAACAGAACACCGAGGCGCGAAGGCGCAAGGGAGTTCCGCAGAAGCTTCATCTGCTGCGGACTGCTGTGCCCTTGTGTCGCGTTGAAATTCAAGTCATTGACTCACAAAATAATAGCTGCTTGCGCTTGATTGGCGTGCGCGAGAGGCCAATTTCATTTAATTTTCTTCATGTCCAAACTCCCGCCCGTCCTGCAAAAGCAGAAACTTCCGGTCATCGGCGCCCCCTTGTTCATCATCAGCAACCCCAAGCTGGTGATTGCGCAGTGCACGGCCGGCGTGATCGGCTCAATGCCCGCGCTCAACGCCCGGCCGGCCGAACAGCTCGATGAGTGGCTGGCCGAGATCACCGAGGCGCTGGCCGCTTGGGACAAGGCCCATCCCGATCAACCCGCCGCACCCTTCGCCATCAACCAGATCGTGCACAAGAGCAATGACCGGCTCGAGCACGACATGCAGCTGTGCGCCAAATACAAGGTGCCCATCGTCATCACCAGCCTGGGCGCGCGCGAGGACGTGAACCAGGCCGTGCACGGCTGGGGCGGGGTGGTGCTGCACGACATCATCAACAACCGCTTTGCCCGCAAGGCTGTGGAGAAGGGCGCCGACGGCCTGATCGCCGTGGCGGCGGGCGCCGGCGGCCATGCCGGGGTGAAGAGCCCGTTTGCGCTGGTGCAGGAGTTGCGTGACTGGTTCGACGGGCCGATCGCGCTGTCGGGCGCCATCGCCAACGGCGGCGCCATCCTGGCGGCGCAGGCCATGGGCGCCGACTTTGCCTACATCGGCACGGCCTTCATCGCCACCGAAGAGGCGCGGGCGACGCAGGACTACAAGCACGCCATCGTGGCCGGAACCTCGGACGACATCGTCTACAGCAACCTGTTCACGGGCGTGCACGGCAACTATCTGGCGCATTCCATCCGTGCGGCCGGTCTGGACCCGGACAACTTGCCCGAGAGCGACCCCAGCAAGATGAACTTTGGCGGCGGCGCCACCAAGGCCTGGAAGGACATCTGGGGCAGCGGCCAGGGCATCGGCGCCATCAAGGCGGTGGAACCCGCTGCGGCGCTGATCGGGCGCTTGCGCAGCGAATACGAAGCCGCGCGCCAGCGCCTCGCCTTGGCTTGAGCCGACTCCCGATCGCCGCCCGGCGGTGACCGGGCGAGGGCGCCTTCAGGCGGGGCGCAGCTCAGCCGGCATGGTGGCTGCGGCGGTGCCCGCTTGCGTCTTGCCGCGCTTGACCGTCTTGGCAGCGCGTGCGCGGCCTGGTTTGGCGGCGGGGCGGGCTTCGTCCACGCGGCGTTTGATGTGGGCCAGGGCCTCTTCGACCTGGTCGATCAGCACCAGGCACAGGTCGCCGGCTTGCAACTGTTCAAGCGCACGATCGATGGCGACGAATTCGCCGTGGATCTCCTCGATCTGGCGGGTGCGCGTGGCGCCGACCAGGCCCTGGTGCAGCAGCGCCAGCACTTCGCCGTCGGCGCGGCCACGCTGGCACGCGTCCTGGTAGAGAATGACCGAGTCGAAGGCAGTGCCCAGGATGCGCGTCTGGTCGCGAATGTCCTGGTCGCGCCGGTCGCCCGCACCGCTGATGACCACTGAGCGCCGCCTGGAGGGCATGTTCTCGACGCCCGCCACCAGGGCGGCGATGGCGTCGGGGTTGTGGCCGTAGTCGGCAATCACAGTGGCGCCGCGGTAGTCGAACACGTTGAAGCGTCCGGGCACGCCCATTTGGTCGCTGATGAAGCTGGCCAGGCCTTTTTGAATGGCGTCCCAAGGCACGCCCACGGCCCACGCCGCGCCGACCGAGGCCATGACGTTCTGCACCTGAAAGCCGATCTGGCCCTTGTGGGTGATGGGCACGCGCGCCAGGGGCAGGCGCTTTTCAAAGGCACCCTCGGCGCACACGATGTCGCCGCCGTCGACGAACACCACGCGCTTGCCTTGGGCGCGGTGCGTGGCCATGACCGGGTGCATCCCGTCCTGAGCGAAGAAAGTGACGTGGCCGGGGCAGTGCGGCGCCATGGACGCCACCGCCGGATCGACGGCGTTGAGCACGGCGGTGCCGGTGGGCGCCACGTTGAGCACGATCACGCGCTTGAGCACCTTCAGGTCCTCCAGCGTGGTGATGTAGTTCAGGCCCAGGTGGTCGCCGGAGCCCACGTTGGTGACCACGGCCACGTCGCATTGGTCAAAGCCCAGACCCTCGCGCAGCAGGCCGCCGCGGGCGGTCTCAAGCACGGCGGCGTCGACGTCGGGGTGGGCCAGCACGTTGCGCGCGCTGCGCGGGCCCGAGCAGTCGCCCGAGTCGATCTGGCGGCCATTGACATACACGCCATCGGTGTTGGTCATGCCCACGCGCAGCCCCTGGGTGCGCAGCAGGTGCGCGGCCAGGCGCACGGTGGTGGTCTTGCCGTTGGTGCCGGTGACGGCGATGACCGGAATGCGGCCGTTGCCGCCTTCGGGGTACATGTGGTCGATCACGGCGCCGCCCACGTCGCGGCCGGTGCCGAACGAGGGGTGGATGTGCATGCGCAGGCCCGGCGCGGCGTTGACCTCGACAATGCCGCCGCTTTGCGCCTCCAGGGGCTTGCCGACGGTTTCGCACACCACGTCCACGCCGCAGATGTCCAGGCCCACCATTTGCGCGGCCTCGACCGCGCGCGCAGCCACCTCCGCATGCACGCTGTCGGTCACGTCGGTGGCCGAGCCACCGGTGGACAGGTTGGCGTTGTTGCGCAGCACCACGCGCTGGCCCCTGGCGGGCACCGAGTCGGCGTTCAGGCCCTGGGCCGCCAGGCGCGCCTCGGCAATGGCGTCAATGCGGATCTTGGTCAGCGAGGTGCCGTGGCCCTCGCCGCGGCGCGGGTCGAGGTTGACCTCGGCCACCAGCTGGCGCACCGAGTGCTCGCCATCGCCAATGACTTGCGGCGGATCGCGCCGCGCGGCGGCCACCAGGCGATTGCCGACCACGAGCAGGCGAAAGTCGTGGCCGGGCAGAAATTTCTCGACCATCACGGGGCCGTATTGGGCCGCCGCCTGATAGCCGCGCTCAAAGCCATCGCGGTCGGTGATGCCGACAGTGACGCCCTTGCCCTGGTTGCCGTCCTGCGGCTTGACCACCACCGGCAGACCGATGTCCTGCGCGGCTTTCCAGGCGTCTTCCAGGTCGCCCACGGGGCGCCCGCGCGGCACGGGCACGCCGGCCGAGTGCAGCAGCATCTTGGTGAGGTCCTTGTCCTGGGCGATGGCCTCGGCGATGGCGCTGGTGGAGTCTTCCTCGGCGGCCTGGATGCGCCGCTGGCGGCTGCCCCAGCCGAATTGCACCAGGCTGCCGCGCGTCAGGCGCCGGATGGGAATGCCGCGCGCGACGGCGGCGTGGGCGATCGCACCGGTGGAGGGGCCCAGGCGCTCGTCCTCGTCGAGCTCGCGCAACTCGGCCAGGGCAGCAGCGCTGTCGAACGCACCGCCTTCAGCGGCGGCTTGGCACAGCTCCTGCGCCTTGACGAAGGCCAGGCGACCGACGGCTTCCTCGGTGTATTGCACGGCCACCTGGTAGGTGCCGGCGATTTCGGTGGGCGTGGTGCGGCTGAACGTGACCGGGCAGCCGGCCTGTGCCTGCAGCGCCAGCGCGCAAAGCTCCAGCGCGTGTGCCATGGACAGCGGAGCATCGGGATGCTCGGCGTGCAACAGCCCCACGGCTGGAAACAGCTCGCGCAGATGCGTTTCGAAAGCGGGGGTGGTGCGCAGGTCGCGCTCGGATTCGTCGCAGGTGACGACGGCCTCGATGGCCGTCTGGCGGCTCCAGAGGTTGGGACCGCGAAGCGCGCGAATGCGGGTAATGTCCATGGGAGGGATCCTGTTCGGAAGATGTTCCGAGCCTGAAGACTACAAACGAACGAGTGTGCCGTTCAGTGCACCGTCGGGGTGTCACGCGGCTCATCAAAGTGCAACAAACCGGCACGAATGAGGTCGGGGCCCACCCCCGCGGCCCAGGCGGCGGCCACGGCGGCCAGCACCGGCGGGCGTACGTCGTGCGGGCCATCGGCGGTCAGCGCCGACAGCACCTGGGGCGACAGCTGGGTCAGTGCCAGTTCGCTCGCGCCTTCAGCCAGCACGATCTCGGTGCCGCGGGCCAGCACGGCGCGGCCTTGGTCGGCGCGGTGTTCGGCCACTGCCGCGCTGTCGGGATCACAGGACACCAGGATGACCTCGCCGTCGCAGTAGTCGCCCAGCGCCAGCACCTCAGGGTCGTCGGCGTTGAGCACCGCCGCACCGCCGGGCAGCACCACGTCCACCTGGGTGCGCAGGATGCCGGGCATCTGGTCGGCCTCGGTGATGTACAGGTCGCTCAGGCCTTGCGGGCCGGGCATGGACAGCACCACGCCGATCTGGCAGCGGTCATAGGGCAAACCCTCGGTCAGGATGTGGCGCGGTGAGGTTTCCAGCACCGCGGCCTGGACGGTGCGGTTGATCAGCATGCTTTCGCCCGCCTCGAAGCCGATGGAGCCGTGCGGTGACAGTTGCCGGCGCCCCAGGAACAGGCCGTCGCGGCAGGCCAGCGCGGTTTGCCAGCCGTGCAACTGGAACAGGGCCGCCACCAGCCGGGCGGCCAGCGCGCTCTGGCCGTCGCTGATCAGGCCGACGATGGGAATGCGTCCACTGTTGCCGGGTGGAAACAGGTGCTCCACGATGGCCTCACCCACGGGCTGGGCGCGGCCGACAGCGGGCTTGAGATGCATCAACAATCCGGGACCGGCATTGACCTCGACGACGGCCGCGCCCTGGGCCGCCAGCGGCTGGCCGATGTCTTCAGCGACCAGGTCGATGCCGGCGATGTCCAGGCCCACCACGCGGGCGGCCAGCGCCACCTGCTCGGCCACGTCGGGGTGGACCTGGGCCGTCACGTCGATCGACATGTTGCCGGTGCGCTGCACCACCGCCGATGCGCCCACGGGAAGCACGCTGTCGATGCTCAAGCCCTGGCGCGCCAGCAGCAGCTGCAGCACCGGGTCGTCGTGGCGCAGGGTTTCCAGCGGCAGGTGCTCTTCCTCGCCGCGGCGCGGGTCGGTGTTGATGTGGGTGTTGATCAGCGCGCCGATGCTGGAGCGGCCGTCGCCCTTGACCTGGATGATTTCGCCGCGCATGGCGGCCACCACCTTGTTGCCCACCACCAGCAGGCGGTGTTCCTGTCCGGGGATGCAGCGCTCGACCAGCACCTCGGATCCTTCGGCTTCGGCCGCGGCAAAGGCGTGCATGACTTCCTCGCGCGTGCTCAGGTTGAGCGACACGCCGCGGGCGTGGTTGCCGTCGGTGGGCTTGACGACCACCGGCAGGCCGATGTCCCCGGCGGCGTCCCAGGCGTCCTCGGCCGATTCGACCACGCGGCCCTCGGGCACCGGCACGCCGGCGGCGGCGATCAGCTGCTTGGTCAGGTCCTTGTCGCGCGAGATGCCTTCGGCGATGGCGCTGGTGCGGTCGGTTTCAGCCGTCCAGATGCGGCGCTGGGCAGCGCCATGGCCCAGTTGCACCAGGTTGCCCTCGTTCAGGCGGATGCAGGGGATGCCGCGCTCGGCCGCGGCGTCCACGATGCTGGCCGTGCTGGGGCCCAGGCAGCGGCGGTCCACCATCTCGGTCAGCCGGGCCACCGTGGCCGCCACGTCGAACGGGCGGTCGTTGATGGCGGCCATGACCAGGTCGCGCGCGCTGGTGATGGCCTGTTTGCCCACGGCTTTGTCGCGCGTGCGGATCACCACCTTGTAGACCCCGGGCTCGCCCGTCATGCGGGCCTTGCCGAAGCCGGTTTTCATGCCGGCCTGGGTTTGCAGCTCCAGCGCTACGTGCTCCAGGATATGGCCGGGCCAGGTTCCGTCGCGCAGGCGCATCAGAAAGCCGCCGCGCCGACCGACGCTGCAGCGGTGCTCGATCAGGCCGGGCAGCCAGGCCGTCAGGCGATCGTAGAAACCGGGCAGGGTGTTGGAAGGGAAGTCTTCCAGGGCGCCGATATCGACGATGGCCTCGATCACCGGGCGGTAGGTCCAGATGCCGGGGCCGCCCAGGTAGGTCATGCGCCGGATCACGATGTCCGCGAACGGCGCGCGCGGCGACGCGGGCGCCGCGCCGGCCTCGGCGATGTCCGCCTGTGCGTCAAGGGTGCGGGGATACAATCCGCCCCCGCTGAACGAGCCAAGCTCGTCTGGGTCGATTCGCCTCATGTTGGAGTGCGCTCGTTTTCGTTGAACCGATTTATCCAAGAAGCCCGTCGCTGCCGCAGGCAGGCCCATGCTTCTTGTTTCCATGCCGCCACAGTCCACCTCCGCGTCCCGCCAGGTTTCTGACCCGGTCTCTGCCGCCGATTCCCTCGAAGTGTCCTTGCGACCTTCTGAGAACGTTCGAGGGGCGCTGGACGTTGACCTGACCGCGAACCTGCACTTCGGCGAGGGGCGCCTTGTTCTTACGAATCAACGGCTTGTCGCGCGGTATCCAGATGAAACCTCGTGGCAGTCCTGGGACTTGGCGCCCGGCATGGCGCTGGTGCACCATGACCACGCCGGCGTTGGCACGCTCGAATTGCGCGACGGCGCGGGCACCCTGGGTTGCTGGCGTTACACCCTGGGGCACAACCCGGCCGCCCTGAAATTGCAGGTCGAGTTCGACCGTCTGCTGGCCGAGCGCGTCCCGGGAGGGATCCCGAGCGAGCTGCCGCTCCCGGAAGCCGGAGAACCGCAAGAGGCCGATGCCGACGACGAGGCCCCGGAGGATGAAAAACCCCCTTCGACCTGGACCCTGCTGCGCCTGTGGCGCTTTGCCCACCCCTACCGCTGGCGCTTGCTGGCCGGGTTTTTGCTGACCCTGGCCGGCACGGCCGCCACCCTGGTGCCGCCGTATCTGACCATGCCGCTGATGGACGAGGTGCTGATCCCGTTCCAGAACGGCAAGGACATCGACACCGGCTATGTGGCGCTGCTGCTGTCGGGGCTGCTGGGCTCGGCCCTGCTGGCCTGGGTGCTGGGCTGGGCCAAGACCTACATCCTGGCGCTGGTGTCCGAGCGCATCGGCGCCGACCTGCGCACCACCACCTACGAGCACCTGCTCAAGCTGTCGCTCGAATACTTCGGGGGGCGGCGCACGGGCGACCTGATGGCGCGCATCGGCTCGGAGACCGACCGCATCAACGTCTTTTTGTCGCTGCACCTGCTGGACTTCGCGTCCGACGTGCTGATGATCGTCATGACCTCGGTCATCCTGCTGTCCATCGACGTCAAGCTGGCGCTGGTGACTCTGGTGCCGCTGCCTTTCATCGCCTGGCTGATCCATCAGGTGCGCGACCGGCTGCGCACCGGCTTCGAGAAAATCGACCGCGTGTGGGCCGAGGTCACCAATGTGCTGTCCGACACCATTCCCGGCATTCGCGTGGTCAAGGCCTTTGCCCAGGAGGAACGCGAGGCCAATCGCTTTCGCGACGCCAACCGCCACAACCTGGCGGTGAACGACCGCCTCAACCGCCTGTGGTCGCTGTTTTCGCCCACGGTCACGCTGTTGACCGAGATTGGCCTGCTGGTTGTGTGGGCCTGCGGCATCTGGCTGGTGGCGCAGCACCAGATCACGGTCGGTGTGCTGACGGCGTTTCTGGCCTACATCGGGCGCTTCTACACCCGGCTCGACTCGATGAGCCGCATCGTTTCGGTCACGCAAAAGGCCGCCTCCGGCACCAAGCGCATCTTCGAGATCCTGGACCATGTCTCCAGCGTGCCCGAGGCCGCCAATCCGGTGCATCTGCCCCGGGTGCAGGGCCGCATTGCACTGCAGGACGTGAGCTTTCGCTATGGCAATCGCAGCACCATTCGCCAGCTCGACCTGGATATCGAACCGGGCGAGATGATCGGACTGGTGGGCCACAGTGGATCGGGTAAGAGCACGCTGGTCAACCTGATGTGCCGCTTCTACGACGTGGCCGAAGGGCGCATCACCATCGACGGGGTGGACATTCGGCAGGTGGCGCTGGCCGACTGGCGGCGCCACATCGGCCTGGTGCTGCAGGAGCCCTTTTTGTTCTTCGGCACCATTGCCGAAAACATCGCCTACGGCAAGCCCGAGGCCACGCGCAGCGAGATCGTCGCCGCCGCGCGCGCCGCGCATGCGCACGAATTCATCCTGCGCCTGCCGCAGGGCTACGACTCGCTGGTGGGCGAGCGCGGCCAGGGCTTGTCGGGCGGCGAGCGCCAGCGCATCAGCATCGCGCGGGCGCTTTTGATTGACCCGCGCATCCTGATCCTGGACGAGGCCACGGCTTCGGTGGACACCGAAACCGAGCGCGAGATCCAGAAGGCGCTCGACAACCTGGTGCGCGGGCGCACCACCATTGCCATCGCACACCGGCTGTCCACGCTGCGCAAGGCCAACCGCCTGGTGGTGATGGACAAGGGCCGCAAGGTGGAGGAAGGCACGCACGAACAGCTCATTGCCCAGCGTGGTGCCTACTGGCGTCTGTACGAGGCGCAGGCGCGGCAGGAAAAGGCCGAGCGCGAGCGCATGCTGGAGATCGAGGAAAAGGATCTGGCGCCATTGGCCCACGCCGAAAAGGAGCGTCAACCATGAACGCCCATGCACCGACACTGCGCCGGGACGCCTTCAATCGCCTGGTGCTGACCGATGCCGACGGCCGGGAGCACGCGGGCGTGGTGGCCGTGCGCGCCTTCCCGATCGGCGCGCCGGAGGAGGGCATCAGCCTGCTGGACGTGGACGGCCACGAGCTGGCCTGGATCGAGCGCCTGGCGGACTGCCCGGCGCCGCAGCGCGAGCTGATCGCCGCGGCGCTGCAGCAGCGCGAGTTCATGCCGGTGCTGCGGCGCCTGAAGTCCGTCAGCAGCTTTGCCACGCCCAGCACCTGGCAGGTGGACACCGACCGCGGATCGACCAGCTTCGTGCTCAAGGGCGAAGAAGACATCCGCCGCCTGAGCGCGGACTTGCTGATCGTCAACGATGCGCATGGCGTGCAATACCTGATCCGCGACCTGGGCGCCATGGACCGGGCCAGCCGCAAGCTGCTCGACCGGTTTTTGTGAGTGTCGGGGGGGTGTTCGGTCAGGGCGCACGAACCCGGCGCCTGGGGCACAATGGGCCGATCGAATTCTTCCATGAACACCCATGAGACGCCGCGATGAGTCCCCGGACTGGATGTGGTCCAACGCGCTGGCCACGCTCGATCGGATGGAGCGGGTGCATCGGCAGATTTTCCAGCTGCGTGCCGCGCGCACGCCCACCTGGGAGCCGCCGGTCGATGTGCTCGAGACCGAGCGTGAGTTGCTGATCTACGTGGCGCTGCCGGGCGTCGATGCGCGCGAGGTCAAGGCCGTGATCGATGGCGCGACGCTGGTGGTCAGTGGCCGGCGCGTGCTGCCCGCGTCCCTGCAGCATGCGGCCATTCATCGGCTGGAGCTGCCGCAAGGGCGTTTCGAGCGCCACGTGCCGCTGCCGGCGGGGCGCTACGCGGGGTCGCACGTGAGCAGCGAGCGTGGCTGCCTGGTCATCAGCCTGGAGAAGGCCGCATGAGCGACACCGGCACAAATGGACCGCGGCCATTGCCCGGAGCCGACGACGCGACCCCCCAGGTGGCCGCAGCGGCCCCAGCTGCGGGGCAGGGTACGAAGGCGGCCCCCGGCGGCGCGGCAAGCGACGCGCTGATGATCGTCGCCGTGCGTGACACGGTGCTGTTTCCCGGCACGGTGTTTCCGGTGGCCATCGGCCGCGAATCTTCGGTGCTCGCCGCCCAGCAGGCGCTGCGCGAGGAGCGGCCCATCGGCATCCTGATGCAGCGCGATGCCGAGCAGGCCGAGCCCGGCGCGGGCGACTTGCATCGCGTGGGCACGATCGCCAACATCCTGCGCTACGTGAACGTGGCCGACGGCAGCCACCATCTGGTGGTGCAGGGTTTGCAGCGCTTTCGGGTGGATCATTTCGTGCGCGAGCAACCCTTTCTTGCGGCGCAGGTGCAGCCCATCGAAGAGCCCGAGGAGCAGGGTGCCGAAATCGAAGCGCGCCTGATCAACCTGAAGCGCCAGGCCATGGAGGCGCTGCAACTGCTGCCGCAGGTGCCCGAGCCCCTGGTCGCGGCGGTGCAGGCCAGCACCTCGCCCGGTGCGCTGGCCGACCTGGTGGCGGCCTACCTGGACCTGGGCAGCGACGAACGCCAGGACGTGCTGGAGACCATCGATTTGCGCGCGCGCGCCGACAAGGTGTCGGGTTTTCTGGCCAAGCGCATCGAGGTGATGCGCCTGTCGCAGGAAATCGGCCAGCGCACCAAGGCTTCGCTGGACGAGCGCCAGCGCCAGGCCATCTTGCGCGAACAGATGGCCAGCATCCAGCGCGAGCTGGGCGAAGGCGACGGACGCGGCCCGGAGGTGGCGGAACTGACCAAGGCCATCGAGGCGGCCAGACTTCCCGATGAAGTGCAAGAGGTCGCCAAGAAGGAGTTGCGCCGCTACGAACGCATGTCCGAGGGTGCGCCCGA
This sequence comes from Ottowia sp., assembly GCF_046348305.1. Taxonomy (GTDB): domain Bacteria; phylum Pseudomonadota; class Gammaproteobacteria; order Burkholderiales; family Burkholderiaceae_C; genus Ottowia. The sequence continues at coordinate 39,709 of NZ_JAXMEM010000015.1, read as the reverse complement.
AGCCGGCATGGTGCGCACCTACCTGGACTGGTTGATCGACTTGCCCTGGGCCGAGCCCGCGCCGCGCGACATCGACCTGGCCGAAGCGCGCCGCGTGCTGGACGAGGACCACTTCGGGCTGGACAAGATCAAGCAGCGCATCATCGAATTCTTGGCGGTGCGCAAGCTGGCGCCCAATGGCAAGGCGCCGATTCTGTGCTTTGTCGGCCCGCCCGGCACGGGCAAGACATCGTTGGGCCAGTCCATCGCGCGGGCCATGCACCGCCCGTTTGTGCGTGTCAGCCTGGGCGGCGTGCATGACGAGGCCGAGATCCGCGGGCACCGGCGCACCTACATCGGGTCGATGCCGGGCAACATCATTCAGGCCATCCGCAAGGCCAAGTCCCGCGACTGCGTGATGATGCTCGACGAGATCGACAAGATGGACCGCGGCATCCAGGGCGACCCGTCGGCGGCCATGCTGGAGGTGCTGGACCCGGAGCAGAACGCCACGTTTCGCGACAACTACCTGGGCCTGCCGTTCGATCTCAGCCGCGTCGTGTTCATCACCACGGCCAACCTGCTGGACACCATTCCCGGTCCCTTGCGCGACCGCATGGAGATCATTGCGCTGACCAGCTACACCGAGAACGAGAAGTTCGAGATTGCGCGCCGCTACCTGATCCGCCGCCAGCTTGAGGCCAACGGCGTGACGGCCGAGCAGATCAGCCTGGACGATGCGGCGCTGCGCCGCATCATCGAGGACTACACGCGCGAGGCCGGCGTGCGTGGCCTGGAGCGCGAAATCGGCCGTGTGCTGCGCCGCGCCGCTGTGCAGATTGCCCGACGGCACGGCCCGGCAGCTGGCCATTGGCGCGGGCGACTTGCGCGAGTACCTGGGTCCGCCGCGTTTCGAGAGCGAAATCGCCATGCGCACCAGCACCCCCGGCGTGGCCACCGGCCTGGCCTGGACGCCGGTGGGCGGCGACATCCTGTTCATCGAGGCCACTAGCATGCCGGGCAAGGGCGCCCTCATCCTGACCGGGCAGTTGGGCGACGTGATGCGCGAGAGCGTGCAGGCGGCGCTGTCCATCGTCAAGCACCGCGCGCGGGAGCTGGGCATCGATGAGGAGCGGCTGGGCAAGATCGACATCCACGTGCACGTGCCGGCCGGTGCCACGCCCAAGGACGGGCCCAGCGCCGGCGTGGCCATGTACACCGCGCTGGTGTCCCTGCTGACCAACCGCGCGGTGCGCAGCGACACCGCGATGACCGGCGAGATCAGCTTGCGCGGGCTGGTGCTGCCGGTCGGCGGCATCAAGGAAAAGGTCGTCGCCGCCGCTGCCGCGGGCCTGAAGCGCGTGATGCTGCCGGCGCGCAACCGGCGCGACTTTGAGGACATCCCCGAGGACGCGCGCCAGCGGCTGGAATTCATCTGGCTGGAGCGGGTGGATGAGGCGATTGCGGCGGCGCTGGAGCCTGAAAGCGGCTCAGGCTGAGCTAAGTGGACCTGCGTAGTCTCCCGTTCACGCAAATGTCTGCGTGTTTTTTGGAGAGACATCATGAACTTCCGCACCCCTTCCATCGTTGCTGCCGTCGCCTTGGCCTGCGCCGCCACGGCGGCCTTTGCCGCGGCCGAGAACGACGCACTGGCTGCCGCCAACGCCAAGGTATCGCTGACCCAGGCCATCAGCGTGGCCGAGCAGCATGCCGCCGGCAAAGCCACCAAGGCGGAGTTCGAGCGTAGCAAGCAAGGCCCGGTCTATGAGGTCGAGGTGGTCAGCGGCGCCAAGGTGTTCGACGTGAAGGTCGATGCCGACAAAGGCACGGTGATCGCTTCGCGTGAGGACAAGGTCGATTGATGCTACGGCGAGAACAGTAAAAACAGCCCACTAACGCGGTGGCACAGACGCGCAGAGAAAAACCCGAAAAGTCGAAAACTGACCTCTGTGAACCTTTGTGCCTCCGTGTTCTGTCAATTCGGCACGCAGAATGCGCAGACTCGAACGGCGCCCCATCACAAATCCAGCACCAGATGGCCGCTGCGCGCCCGCGAGCAGCAGCTCATCATGCGGTCGCCGCGGGCGCGTTCGGCGGGGCTGAGTACGCTGTCGCGGTGCTCGATGTCGCCGCCTGCCACGGCCACCTCGCAACTGCCGCAAAGGCCTTCCTCGCAGTCGCACTGCACGTCCACGTTGTGGGCGTGCAGCACCTCCAGCACGGTGCGGTCGGCCGGTACGTGCAGCGTCAGGCCGGCGGTGCGCAGCTCGACCTCGAAGGCGCGCTCGTGCGCGGGGTCAAGTTTTGGGGCGTTGTTCTCGAAGTGCTCCACATGCAGCGCATCGGCCGGCCAGCCGGCGCGCGCCACGGCGTGCTGCAAGGCGTCGAGCAGGCGCTGCGGGCCGCAGGCGTAGATGTGCGCGCCGGCTTGCGGAGTGGACAGCTGGGCGGCGAAGTCGCAGCGCCCACCTTCATCGCTGACGTGCAGCTTCAGCCGATCGCCGTGCAGGGCTTGCAGTTCGGTCACGTAGGCCGCGCGGGCGCGCGAGGCGGCGCTGTAGTGCAGCACGTAGTCGCGCCCGATGGCGCGTGCGCGCTGTGCCATGGCCATGACGGGCGCGATGCCGATGCCGCCGCCGATCAGGATCAGGCGCTGCGGACGCTCCTCGCCCAGTGCAAAGTGGTTGCGCGGCCCGCGCACCCGCAGGGTGGCGCCGACGCACGCCCAGCGGTGGATCCAGGCCGAGCCGCCGCGGCTGGCCGCGTCGTGCTGCACGGCCACCTCCCAGTGGTGCGGGTCCTGCAGATCACCGCACAGCGAATACTGGCGCGACAGGCCGGTGTCGCCGCACTCGATGTCGATGTGCGCGCCCGGCGTCCAGCTCGGCAGGGCGGCGCCGTCGGCAGCGGCCAGGCGGATGCGCACGATGTCGGGCCCGCGGGCGAGGGTGTCGGCCGCGACCACGCGGAGCTTGCGCACCATGGCACTGGCCGCCGGCCCGCCCAGATGGACGCTCTGTTGCCAGTGGCGCACGGCGGGATCGCGCCGCTCGGGGTTTTGCCGCGGGTCCCAGCGCACGCGCAGGTTCTGCGGACCGCGGAACGCCAGGTTGTGCACGTATTCAAACTTTTGCGGCGCCAGTTGCATGTGCGGCAGGCGGCGCGAGAGCTCGCCGATCATGATCTGCATTTCCATGCGCGCGATGTTCTTGCCCAGGCACTGGTGCACGCCAAAGCCGAAGGAGAGCTGCTCGATCACGTTGCTGCGGCGGATGTCGAAGCGGTCCGGATCGCCGAACTGGCGCGCATCGTGGTTGCCCGAATGCACCACCAGCAGCAGGCGTGCGCCGGCGGGGATGGGGACGCCCTCGATCGTCACGTCCCGCGTGGTTCGCCGGCGCCATGATGCGATGGGCCCGTCGTGGCGCAGGCATTCCTCGGTGGCGGGGGAGATCAGCGCCGGGTCTTCGCAAACCTCGTCCCACACGCCACGCTGCTCCAGCAGCAGGCGGATGGCGTTGGCGGTGGCAAACGAGGTCGATTCGTGCGCGGCCACGATGATGGCCATCATCATGGAGTGCAGGTAGGAGTCGGTCACCACGTCGGGGTGGTGCTTTTGCTGGCGGATGGAATAGCGCATCCAGCCCGGGCCTTCTGGCGTACGGCGCATTTTTTCGAGGATTTGGCCCGACAGTTGCCAGAACTTGCCCACCGTGTGCGCCACCTCGATGCGCTCTGCCGGCGTGGCGCGGCCAAAGGCGTTCTTGGTGTGCGCAACGGCGAAGGCGTGCATCTTCTCGTGGTCTTCGTCGTCATCGATGCCCAGGAAATGCAGGGCGACGGAGAACGGCACCGGCCAGGTCAGGCGCTTGAACAGGTCGGCCTCACCGTCGTCGATGAAGCCGTCGATGGCCTCGCTCACCAGGCGGCGCACCATGGGCTCGTGCTGGCGCAGGTGCTCGGGTGTGAAAGGCGCCATCAGCGCGCGGCGACGCGCCATGTGCATGGGCTCGTCCTCGTTGACCAGGGTGCGGTTCAGGGCGTAGCCGTAGGACCTGAGGATGGCAAGCATCTCCTCGGTGGGTGGCTCGGTGGATTCAAGCGCGATCGAGGGGCTGTAGGTGTGCGGGTCGCGAAAGACGTTCTTGATGGATTCGTAGCGCGTGATCACCCAGTAGCCCAGGCGCGGGCTGTAGAACACCGGCTGCTGCTCGCGCGCCCAGCGCAGCAGCTCCGACGGGTTTTCCATGTAGGCGTCGGTATAGGGGTCGAAGGCGGCGGCCTGCGCGGCAAACGGGCAGGCGGCTGGGGCGCTGGTGTGCGCCACGGGGCAGGCGCTGGCGGGGTTGGCGTTCATGGGCGAAGGTTCAGCGTTGACGTGGATCGAAGTGCTTTTTCAAGCCCAGCCAGGCCTGGTGGTACTGGCGCTGGCGCTGGGGTGACTCCAGCGCGTGGCGGGTGGCATGGATGATGACGGGGGTCTCGAACATGAAGGCCATGGTGTCCTTGATCACGTCGGCGCGGGTGGTGTCTGCCGCGCTGGCTTTTTGGAAGGTGTCGGCGTCGGGGCCGTGGCCGGTCATGGTGTTGTGCAGCGAGGCGCCGCCGGGCAGGAAGCCCTCGGCCTTGGCGTCGTACACGCCGTGGATCAGGCCCATGAATTCGCCCGCGATGTTGCGGTGAAACCAGGGCGGGCGAAAGGTGTCCTGCATGGCCAGCACGCGCGGGGCAAAAGCCACGAAGTCCAGCGAATCGACACCCGGCACGCTGCCGGGCGCATGCAGCACCAGGTTGATGCTGGGGTCGGGGTGGTCGTGGCTGATGAAGCCGGTGACGTTGAAGCGGCGCAGGTCGTACTTGTACGGCGCGTGCGTGCCGTGCCAGGCCACCACGTCCAGCGGCGAGTGGCCCAGGCGAGAGGTCCAGAAGTGGCCGCCGAACTTGACCAGCAGCTCGAAGTCGCCTTCGATGTCTTCATACGCCGCCACCGGATAGAGAAAGTCGCGCGGGTGCGCCAGGCCGTTGGAGCCGATCACGCCCAGGTCGGGCAAGCGCAGCGATGCGCCAAAGTTCTCGCACACATAGCCGCGCGCGGCGCCATCGTGCAGGCGCACCTGAAAGCGCACGCCACGCGGAATGACGGCGATTTCCTGTGGCTCGACATGCAGCACGCCCAGCTCGGTGGCCAGCTCCAGGCGGCCTTGCTGCGGCACGATCAGCAGCTCGCCATCGGCATCGTAGAAGTAGCGCCGCTGCATCGAGCGGTTGGCCGCGTACACGTGAATGCCGCAGCCGGCATTGCCGCCCATGCTTACCATGCCGTCGATGAAATCCACCGCGCTGCCGGCGGCCGGCAGGGGCAGCGGGTCCCAGCGCATCGGGTCGGGCGGCGTGGGCACCTCGTCGAAGCGCGACAGCCACTGCGCCCCCGCCGCGCAGGGTTCGAACGGTTGCTGCACGGCGGCGGGGCGAATGCGGTAGAGCCAGCTGCGCCGGTTGAGGTGCCGCGGCGCAGTGAAGGCCGTGCCCGACAGCTGCTCGGCATACAGGCCGTAGGGCGCCTTTTGCGGCGAGTTGCGCCCCACCGGCAGCGCGCCGGGCAGGGCCTCGGTGGCGAATTCGCTGCCGAAGCCGCTTTGGTAGTGCAGAAGGTCTGGGGTGGACATGATGTTCTCCATGGTGTCTGGCGCGCTCGCTGGGCGCGTCGCGGGCGTGCTTCGATCGGGGCGGCGGGCCGCTGCAACGCTCCGGCACCGTGTACCGACGATTGTGCTGCCATGGCACGCCGATGTCCAAGCAGGCCCCTGCCGACGACCAGGGTTCGCCCGGGATGCCGCGGGGCTCCCACGTGCGCCGTGGCCTATGGCTGGGCTAAGTCGGAGGGCGCAACCTGCGGTTTCTTCATCACGAACGGAGGAACTCCATGAACTCGATTTCGAGCGTCCGATACGACGACTGGCGGGTCAAGGTGCCGGCGATCACGCTGTCGTTCTGGATCGTCAAGATCCTGTGCACCACCGTCGGCGAGACCGGCGCCGACTACCTGGCGGTTGACGCCGGCCTGGGCCAGGGCCTGACCCGCACCGTGATGGCCAGCTTGCTGGCCGTGGCCTTGATCTGGCAGCTGCGCACGCGGCGCTACACGCCCTGGATCTATTGGCTCACGGTGGTGCTGGTCAGCGTGGTGGGCACGCAGATCACCGACCTGTTCACCGACAAGCTGGGTGTGAGCCTGACAGTCAGCACCCCGGTCTTCGCGGTGCTGCTGGCCATCATCTTTGCCTGCTGGTATCGGGTGGAGCGCACGCTGTCCATCCACGACGTCGTCACGCGCCGGCGCGAGCTGTTTTACTGGGCCGCCATTCTGTGCACTTTTGCGCTGGGTACGGCCGCGGGCGATCTGGCCACCGAGGCGCTGCACCTGGGCTTTGTGCGCGGCGCCTTTGCCTTCGGCATTTTGATTGCGCTCTGCTACGCCGCCTGGCGCCTGGGTGGCAATGCGGTGCTCACCTTCTGGATCGCCTACATCCTGACGCGCCCCTTTGGCGCTGCGCTGGGTGACCTGCTGACGCAGGCCAAGGAGTACGGCGGCCTGGGCATGGGCGCGATGTGGACCAGCGCGCTGTTTCTGTCGGTGATCGTGGCACTGGTTGCGGTGGAGCAGTACTTCGTGGACGACCGCCGCGCCGTGCAAATGGCGGATTGATGTCTGCCTCTGTTGCCTGTTTTGAATCGTCGATTGAAAGGAATCACCATGTCTGCCAAGAATGACCGCGCCCGCTTCTTCGTGGCGGCCGCGACCGCGATCTTGCTGGCCGGACTTGCCGGTTGCTCCAAGACCCCCGAGCCGCCTTTGCCGCCCGCGGCCCATGCGGCGGCGCCCGGCAAGGCGGCGTCTGCCCTGGGCGATTTGACGAAATTTCGCTCCATCGCCGCGGACGTTTCCGCCTTGGTGGACAAGGGCGATCTGGCCGCGGCCAAGACGCGCGTCAAGGATCTGGAGCTGGCCTGGGACTCGGCCGAAGCCGGTCTCAAGCCCCGCGCGGCCGATGACTGGCACGCGCTCGACAAGGCCATTGACCGCGTGCTGAAGGCGTTGCGGGCCGAGCCGCCCGTAGCCGCCGACTGCAAGGCCGCCCTGGCCGATCTGTTGAGGACTTTTGACGGCCTGCAAGGCAAGGCTTGATCAGCGAGGCAATCCATGAACGCGAGTACCGAACCGGCACTGAGCAAAGTCCCCGAAGTCACGCTCGGCTTCTGGCTCATCAAGATCGCCGCGACCACGCTGGGTGAAACCGGCGGCGACGCCGTCTCGATGTCCATGAACCTGGGCTATCTGGTCGCCACCGGCATCTTCGCGGTTGCTTTTCTGGTTGCCGTCAACGCGCAAATTCGCGCCAAAGCGTTTGATCCTTTCCTGTACTGGGCCACCATCATCGCCACCACCACGGTCGGCACCACGCTGGCCGACTTTGCGGATCGTTCGCTGGGCATCGGCTACGCGGGTGGCTCGGCCCTGCTGCTGGCCTTGTTGCTCGGCTCGCTGTGGGTGTGGCATCGCACCCTGGGTTCGGTGTCGGTCCACACGGTCTGCGAACCCAAGGCAGAAGCGTTCTATTGGGTGACAATCATGTTTTCGCAGACGCTGGGCACGGCGCTGGGAGACTGGACGGCTGATACGGCCGGCCTGGGTTTTTCGGGCGCTGCCATGGTGTTCGCCGGGTTGCTGGTCTTGGTGGCGGCCGCCTATTTCTGGAGCCACCTGTCGCGCACGCTGCTTTTTTGGGCGGCGTTCATCCTGACCCGCCCGCTGGGCGCCGCGTTGGGCGACTTTTTGGACAAGCCGGTCGCGGCGGGCGGTTTGGCGTTGAGCCGTTATTGGGCGTCGATCGCGCTGCTGGCCTTCATCCTGGCATTCATTCTGGTCGATCAGGTCATCGGGCATCTCGACCGCGCATTCAACACGGATTGAGTGGAGAGGACATGCGGGTATTGCTGGTCGAAGACGATCCCATGATCGGTGACGCCGTTCAAGGCGCATTGAAGGACGCGTCCCATGCAGCCGACTGGGTGCGCAACGGGCAGACCGCACTCGCGACGCTGGCCTGCCAGCACTATGACCTGGTGCTGCTGGACCTGGGCCTGCCCGGCAAGGACGGGCAGGATGTGCTGGCCGCCCTTCGCGCCAAGGGCAATGCGGTGCCGGTGCTGATCATCACCGCCCGCGACGGGCTGGACGAGCGCCTGCGTGGCCTGGACGGCGGGGCGGATGACTACCTGCTCAAACCCTTCGAGATGGCCGAGCCGCTGGCGCGCATGCGCGCGGTGCTGCGGCGCAAGGGCGGCCGTGGCGGCGTCGCCAGTTGTCGCCGACTGCAAGGCCGCTTTGGCCACGCTGCTGCAAAGCTCCGACAGCCTGTCTGGCAAAGCGTGAATCCGTGCGGTAGGCGAGGGCAAACTTACGTCAGTCAGCTCTTTGGCCTGATGACCCGGCCATCGTTGTTTGTCTTGCATCTTGTTGTCCGTTGGGTATGACTGCAAATTCGTGGGCACGACATATTGACCATGCATCCGCCGCTGCGGGTTGTTGGACGCTGACGCTGGTCTGCCTGCTGTCCGCCTGTGCCAACTACACGCCGCAGCCGTTGGTCGCGCAGGCCTCGCTGCACACCGCTTTGCCGGTCGTGCCACCGCTGTCCGCGCAGGGTGTGGCGCCACCTTTCATGCCACCGCATCCTTTCGATGCGCGGAACGGGCTGGACGCCACCGAGGTGGCCACGCTGGCCGTGCTGCTGAGCCCCGACGTGAAATCGGCCCGGGCCGCGCAAGGGGTGGCACAGGCGCAGGCCTTTGCCGCCGGCCTGCTGCCCGACCCGCAGGTGGCGCTGACGCGCGACTTCCCGTCGAGCGGTGCGCCGGGCCTGACCAGCGCCTTCAACCTGGGGCTGGCGTATGACTTCAATCAGCTCATCACACATGGCGTGACGCGGCAGGCATCGCAAAGCGACATCGAAAAATCGCATCTCGATCTGCTGTGGCAAGAGTGGCAGGTGGTGGCACAAAGCCAGGTGCTGATGAACCGCATCGGCCAGCAAGAGCGCCTGGCGCAGGTGCTGGAGCAAGAACAGGCGTTTTATGCCGATCTGATGCCGCGCACCCGTCGAGCGGTGGCCGATGGCAACTTGACCATCGAGGCGCTCAGCCCCTATCTGACCGCGGCGGCCGACAACGCGCGCCAATTGAACGAGGCGCGGCGCGCAGCCCAGGACAACCGCGGCCAACTCGACGCGCTGCTGGGCCTGGCGCCCGAGGTGCAGCTGGATCTCGTGTTCGACCGCGGCCTGCCGCCGCTGAACGATGCGGCGGTGCGCGCCAGCCTGGCCAGCGTGGCCGAGCGTCGGCCCGACCTGCGGGCTCTGCGCGCCGGCTATGCGGCGCAAGAGGCGCGCACGCACCGCGCGGTGCTGGCGCAGTTTCCGGCGCTCAACATCGGCATCACCCGCGTGCGTGACACCGCGGGGCTCTACACCAGCGGCTTCACCCTGGGTTTCACGCTACCGCTGTTCAATCGCAACCGGGGCAACATCGCGGTTGAAGAGGCCACCCGCGCCCAGTTGCGCCAGGAATACGAAAAGCGCCTGAACGCGGCCCATGGCGACGTCTTGCGCGCGCTGCGCAGCGACGCGCAACTGATGGAGCAGATTCGCTTGGCACAGGGTGAGGTGGCCCAGTTGCAGCCCCTGGCCGACCGCGGTGAGCAGGCCTTGCAAGCAGGTGCCATGGACGCGCTGCGCTATGCCAACCTGCGCGCCGGTCTGCTGGCCAAGAAGGTGGAGCTGCTGAACCTGGAGGCCGCCGTGCGCGAGCAGCGCATTGCCTTGCGCTCGCTGACCGGAATCGACGTTTCCAGCGGGTTGCCGGCGCCATCGGCTGCGGTGGCGCAACAAAACAAGCAGCCATGAGGAGGGCTTTCATGAAGACACCACCATTCGACATTCGTATTCGTCGCCTGTCCGTCGCGCTGCTGGCGTTGCTGCCCTGGCTCGCGCTGCCGCCGCCAGCCCGCGGCGGCGAAGCCACCGCCGAGCCCAGCGCGCTGGTGCAGACCGAGCCGCTCAAGGCGGGTGCGCTGCCGCTGACCCTGACCGGCTTTGGCGTCGTCGCCCCCGAGGCGGGACAAAGCCAGAACGTCAGCGTGCAGCGTGCCGGCCGCGTCGAACGCTTGCGGGTTGCGGTGGGCGCGCAGGTGCAGCGAGGCCAGCCGCTGATGGAGCTTGCCGTTGACCCGGCCGCAGCCCAGGCGTTTGCCCAGGCGCGCAACGCGCAGCAGTACACCGAGGGCGAGGTGGCGCGCATCGAAGCGCTGGTGGCGCAGCAGTTGGCCACGCGCTCGCAACTGGCGCAGGCACGCCAGGCCGCGGCCGACGCCCGCGAAGCGGTGCGCGTGCAAGAGCGCCTGGGCGGTGCGGCCGAACGCATCACGGTGACGGCGCCGATCAGCGGCTTGCTGGTGGCGCTGCCGGTGGCCCAGGGCGACCGCATTCCGGCTGGCGCTGCCGTGGCGCAACTGGCCAACACCGATTCCTTGCGCGTCGCGCTGGGCATCGAGCCGGGTGATGTGCGCCACCTGCGCAGCGGCATGGCGGTGCGCCTGGCTTCGGTGTTCGACGAAACCCGTTCTGTGACGGGCCAGGTCGTGCTGGTGCAGCGGGCCATCAACCCGAAAAGCCAGTTGGTCGATGCGGTGGTGCGATTCCAGCCAACCGCCGACTCGGGCCTGCTGCCGGGCTTGCGCGTGCGCGGCGACATCCAGTTCGCCAAGGCCGAAGGCTGGCTCATCCCGCGCTCGGCCCTGGTCAGGAGCGGCGATGGTTTTGCCGCATTCCAGGTGGCCGACGGCAAAGCCGCGCGGGTGGCCGTGCAGGTGATCACGGAGCAGGGCGATCAGGCCGTGGTCAAGGCCCCGTTCGATGCCCAGCGGCGCCTGGTGACGACGGGCGCCTACCAGTTGACCGATGGCATGGCCGTGCGCGAGGCCAAGTCATGAAGGTGGCGAGCTGGATTCAGGGGCACAGCCGCTCGATTCTCTTTCTGCTGGCCTTGCTGGCTGTAGGCGGCATCGTCGCCGCGCTGCGCCTGCCGGTGTCGATGTTTCCCACGGTGGACTTTCCCCGCGTCGTGGTGAGCCTGGATGCCGGCGATCGACCGGCCGACCAGATGGCGCTGCAAATCACCACGCCGGTGGAAGAAGCGATTCGCCGCGTGCCCGGTGTGGTCGATATCCGCTCCACGTCCAGCCGCGGCAGCGCCGAGATATCGGTCAACTTCAGCTGGGGCACGGACATGGTGGCGGCGGCGCTGCAGGTGAACGCAGCCACCAGTCGGGTGGCCACGTCGAGCCTGCCGCCAGGCACCCTGTTCGACACCAAACGCATGGACCCGACGGTATTTGCGGTGCTGGCCTACAGCCTCACCTCGCCCACGCTCTCGCTGACGGCCTTGCGCGACATCGCCCAGTACCAGATGCGCCCGTTGCTGTCGGGCATCGCCGGCGTGGCGCAGGTGGGCGTGGTGGGTGGCGAGCGCGAGGAATACCGCGTCACCGTGGCGCCGGCGCGCCTGGCCGCGCACGGCCTGACGCTGGCCGACGTGGCGGCGGCGCTGAACGCCGCCAACGTGGTGCAGGCGATCGGCAAGATCGAGGACCACTACAAGCTGTACTTGGTGGTGGGCGACACGCGGCTCAAGACGCTGGATGACATTCGCCACACTGTGCTCAAGTCGGGCCAGGACGGCATCGTCCAACTCGACGATGTGGCGCGGGTCGAGCGCTCGATCGAGCCGCAATGGCTGCGCGTGACGGCCGACGGCCGCGACGCCGTGCTGCTCAACATCTACCAGCAGCCGGGCGCCAACAGCGTGCAACTCACCAGGGATGTGACGGCGGCGCTGGCCAAGTACCAGGCAGCGCTGCCGCCGGATGTGAAGGTGGCAGCCTGGTACGACCAGAGCCAGCTCGTGACCGACGCCGCCGCCAGCGTGCGCGACGCCATCTTGATCGGCGCCGTGCTGGCGGCCGGCGTGCTGCTGCTGTTTTTGCGCAACCTCAAGATTACGCTGATCGCCGTGGTGGTGGTGCCGGTGGTGCTGGCGGCCACCGTGGTGCTGCTGTGGTCGCTGAACATGAGTTTCAACATCATGACCCTGGGCGGCATGGCGGCGGCCGTGGGCCTGGTCATCGACGACGCCATCGTGATGAGCGAGCACATCGTGCGGCGCATGCGCGGCGCGGTCGCCGGGCCACGCGACACCGTGATGCGCGCGACGATCGAGTTCTTTCGCCCACTGGCGGGCTCCAGCGCGGCGACCATCGTGATCTTCGTTCCGCTGGCTTTTCTGAGCGGTGTCACGGGGGCGTTTTTCAAGGCGTTGTCGCTGACCATGGCGGCCGCGCTCATCATCTCCTTCTTCGTCACCTGGCTGGCCGTGCCCCTGGTCGCCAACCGCCTGTTGGACAACCGCGATGCCAATCAAAAAGAAGGCGGGCGCGTAACCGACTGGATGCACCTGCGCTACGAATGGGTGATGCGGCGCCTGTTGGCCCGTCCGATCTGGATCCTGCTGCTGATCGCGCCGCTGTGCGGCCTGGGCTGGCTGGCCTATCACAAGGTTGGCTCGGGCTTCATGCCGGCGATGGACGAGGGAGGCTTCATCATCGACTACCGCACCCAGCCTGGCACGGCCCTGGGCGAGACCGACCGCATGCTGCGTCAGATCGAGGACATCCTCAAGCACACACCCGAGGTGCAGACCTATTCGCGCCGCACCGGCACCGGGCTGGGCGGTGGCCTGAGCGAAGCCAACGAGGGCGATTTTTTCGTGCGGCTCAAGCCGCCGCCCCGCAGGCCCATCGACGAGGTCATGGCCGACGTGCAGAGCCAGATCGACCAGAACGTACCCGGCGTGGCGGCCGAGATGGCGCAGTTGATGGAAGACATGATCGGCGACATGACGGCGGTGCCGCAGCCGATCGAGATCAAGCTGTATTCGGACGACCCACGGCAGTTGAGCGCGCTGGCGCTCAAGACTGCCGAGGCCATCCGCAAGGTGCCCGGTGTCACCGGTGTGCGCAACGGCATCAAGCCGGCGGGCGACGCGTTGGTGGTCCAGGTGGATCGCGTCAAGGCCGCCCTCGAAGGGATGGACCCCAACGGGGTTACGCACATGCTCAACAACATCGTGGCGGGCCAGGTGACGACGCAGATGCAGGAGGGCCCCAAAATGGTCGGCGTGCGCGTCTGGGTGTCGGGTGATTTGAGGAAAACGGCGGTCGATTTACCCCGGATGCTGCTGCGCGCCCCCGATGGCCATGCGTTTCCTCTGGCGCGCATTGCCAGCGTGAGCATCGAGACTGGCCAGCCGCAAATCACGCGCGAAAACCTGAAACGCATGGTTGCGGTCACCGCGCGCATCAATGGCCGGGATCTGGGCTCAACCGTGGCCGACGTGCAGAAAATCGTGGCCGCGCCGGACTTCCTGCCCACGGGCACGTACTTCGAGCTGGGCGGCCTGTACCAGCAGCAGCAGATCGCCTTTCGCGGCCTGGTCAACGTGCTGCTGGCGGCGCTGGCGCTGGTGTTCTTGCTGCTTCTGTTTTTGTATGAGCAGTTCCGCATGGCGCTGTCGATCATGGTGATTCCGCTGGTCAGCATGACGGGTGTGTTCATCGGTCTGTGGGCCACCGGGGTGGAGCTGAACATTACCTCCATGATGGGCATGACGATGATCGTGGGCATCGTCACCGAGGTGGCGATCTTCTACTTCTCGGAGTACCGCGACCTGGCCGGCCACATGCCGCTGGACGAGGCGCTGATCCAGGCCGGCAAGAACCGCATGCGGCCGATCCTGATGTCGGTGCTGGCCGCCATACTGACGCTGCTGCCGCTGGCGCTGGCGATCGGCCAGGGCTCGGAGATGCAAAAGCCTCTGGCCATCGCCATCATCTCGGGGCTCATCGTGCAACTGCCGCTGGTGCTGATCGCCATGCCGGTGATCTTCAAGAGCCTAAAGCGGTGGCGGGTGCGGCATGTGGAGCCATCCGCATGAACATTCCCGAGCTGATCCAGAACTACGGCTACGCGGCCGTGGCCGTGGGCACCTTCCTCGAAGGCGAGACGGTGCTGCTGCTGGCGGGCGCCGCCGCCAGTCGCGGGCACCTGGCCATGCCCTGCGTGATCGCGCTGGCCACCGTGGCCAGTTTCGCGGGCGATCAGCTCTTTTTTTGGCTGGGGCGCGCCTATGGCCCGGCGCTGCTGCAACGCTTTCCCAAGCTGGAGGCGGGCACGGCGCGCGCCCGCGCGCTGCTGGAGCGCCACAACACGCCGGTGATCTTGTCAGTGCGCTTTCTGTACGGCCTGCGCATCGCGGGGCCCCTGGCGATCGGCATGAGCGGAGTGGGTCGGCTGCGGTTTTTCGTGCTGAACCTGATTGGCGCCCTGGTGTGGGCGTGCGTGATTGCCATCGTGGGGTACGGGTCCGGCCACGCGCTGGCGGCGCTGCTGGGCACGGTGGACGCGGACGAACTCTGGACCATGGGCGCGTTGCTCGTGGCCAGCGCGCTGGCGTGGTGGCTCGCACGGGTGCGGGCTGCGCGGGTGCGGCGATTGGGCGAAGGCCCGCTGGGGAGCGAGTGATGCGTGTGCTGCTGGTGGAAGACGACGCCATGATCGGTGGCGTGATCCAGGAGGCGCTGCGGGATGCGTCCCATGCCGCCGACTGGGTCAGGAGTGGCGCGACGGCGCTGGGTTCGCTGGCGGCCCAGCACTACGATCTGGTGCTGCTGGACCTGGGCCTGCCCGGCAAGGACGGGCAGGATGTGCTGGCCGCCCTTCGCGCCAAGGGCAATGCGGTGCCCGTGCTGATCATCACCGCCCGCGACGGGCTGGACGAGCGCCTGCGTGGCCTGGACGGTGGGGCGGATGACTACCTGCTCAAACCCTTCGAGATGGCCGAGCTGCTGGCGCGCATGCGCGCGGTGCTGCGGCGCAAGGGCGGCAGCGGCACGCCGCTGCTGGGCAACGGCGTGTTGACGCTTGACCCGGCCACACGCCAGGCCAGCGTGCTGGACGGGGCGCCGGTGCAACTGTCGCACCGCGAGTTTTCGCTGTTGCATGCGCTGCTGATCCGGCCCGGTACCATCCTCTCGCGCAGCGAACTGGAAGACCGCATCTACGGCTGGGGCGAGGAGGTGGAGAGCAATGCGGTTGAATACCTCATTCACGCGCTGCGGCGCAAGCTGGGCAGCGAACTCATCAAGAACGTGCGGGGGGTGGGATGGATGGTGTCAAGGAACGTTTGAACGGCTCGGTGCAGCGCAAACTGTCGCTGGCCTTGTCCGTGGTGATCGCGGCGGTCGCCTTGGTGGCCGGCGCGCTGTCGTTTGCCGCCGCCTACGACGAGGCTCAGGAACTGCAAGACGACATGCTGCGTCAGGCCGCGCGCTTGGTGGATGGTCGCCACTTGGGCGCAGGGCCGGCGCAACCGGACGAGCACTTCAAGGACCACGACGACGCGGCGCGCCTGATCGTGCAGGCGCTGGGGCAGGCCAACCCGGGTGGCCTGAGCGTGGACGATGGCGGTGCGCTGCCGGTGCCCACCCAGCTGGCCGACGGCTTGCACACGCTGACGCTGCAGGGCGAGGCGTTTCGCGTGCTGGTCAGGACGCTGGCCACCGGCGAGCGCTTCGTGGTGGCGCAAGAGGCGGACTTTCGCGACGCGATGGCGCGTGACAGTGCCGTGCGCACGGTGCTGCCCTTCGTCGTGCTGGTGCCGGTGCTGCTGCTGGTCGTGGCCACGCTGGTGCGTCAGTTGTTCAGGCCCATCAGCGCGCTGGCGCAGGGCATCGATCGGCGCGCGGAGCAGGACTTGCACCCCATCGACGAGCGGCCGGTGCCCAGCGAGGTGCGGCCCTTCGTGCGCGCCATCAACCGCCTGCTGGGCCGCGTGGCGCAGGACATGGAGAGCCAGCGCCGCTTTGTGGCCGATGCGGCGCACGAGCTGCGCTCGCCGCTCACGGCCCTGTCGCTGCAGGCCGAGCGCCTGCAGCAGGCGCCCATGTCCGCCGCCGCGCAAGAGCGACTGGCGGTACTGCGCGAGGGCATCCAGCGCGGGCGCTTGCTGCTGGAGCAATTGCTGTCGATGGCGCGGGCGCAGCAGCCGAGCCAGGCGCCGGCAGCGCCCGCTTCGGTGCAGGGCGTGCTGCGCCACGTGCTGGAGGACCTGATGCCGCTGGCGCACGCCAAGCAAATCGACCTGGGCGTGGTGGGCGCGCCAGACGTGCGGGTGGCGGTGAGCCCGCTAGATCTGCACACCCTCGTCAAGAATCTGGTGGACAACGCCATTCGCTACAGCCCCGTCGGCGGGCGCGTCGATGTGTCGGTCCAGGCGCAGGCCGGCGGGGTGGTGCTGTGCGTGCAGGATACCGGCCCCGGCATTGCACCCGCCGAGCGCGAGCGGGTGTTTGACGCCTTTTATCGAACGGTCGGCACCGGGCAGAGCGGCTCGGGCCTGGGCCTGTCGATCGTGCGGGCCATCGCCCTGCGCATCGGGGCCCGCGTCAGTCTGGACTGGAGCGACGAAGCGGCGCAACGCGGTTTGAAGGTGCGGGTAACGATTCCCCTGGCCTGATCGGCTCGCGCCCAATTTTCGGCATTGGCCGTGGGCTTTGCTGCATCGGCTGCGCCGTGCCAGGGGCTCGGCCCGGACGTGAGCGATTCAAAGTCGCTGTCGAAGCGGACGAGACCAGTCTGGCCATCACGGGTCGCCACAACACGCGCGTGGCGCCAGTGGGGGCAGGCAGCGCGCGGCAGGGGCGACTATCCGCCCAGGGTCTTGATCCAGTTCAGGGCGGGGGCGCCGGTCCAGTCCACCGCACCGCTGATGACCTGGCGCGGCCGGCCGCTCGCATCGATCAGCACGGTGGACGGAAACACCTTGATGCCCCAGGCTTGGGTGATTGCGCCCTTGGGGTCGGGCAGCACGGTCAGGCTCAATCCGCTGGCCTGCACGTAGCGGCGCACGCGCGGCAGCGGCTCGCGCACGTTGACGGCCAGCACGGCCAGGCGCTCGCCCTCCAGCTCGGCCAGGGTTTGCAAGGTGGGCATTTCCTCCTTGCAGGGGGCGCACCAGGTGGCCCAGAAGTTGACCAGCACCGCGCGCCCGCGCAGCGCCGCCAGGTCCCACGCCTTGCCGTTCAGGTCGTCGGCGGCCAGCGGGGGCAAGGCGCGCCCGGCCGGCCAGGGCTTGCTGATGTGCTGCGCGTGCGCCCCTGGCAGCGCTGTGGCCAGAAGCCAGCCGGCCAGGGTTTGGCGGCGCGTGGGCATCAAGCCCGCTCGGCCACCCAGCCCTGAACACTCGCCAAGGCTTTGGCCAGGCCCGATGCGTCGGTGCCGCCGGCCATCGCCATGTCGGGCTTGCCGCCGCCCTTGCCGCCGACCTGTTGCGCGACGAAGTTGACCAGCTCGCCGGCCTTGATCTTCCCCGTCTCGGCCTTGGTCACGCCCGCGGCCAGTTGTACCTTGTCGCCGTCCACCGCGGCCAGCACGATGGCGGCGGCCTTGAGCTTGTCTTTCAGCTTGTCCATGGTCTCGCGCAAGGTCTTGGCGTCGGCGCCTTCCAGGCGTGCGGCCAGCACGCGGATGCCCTTGACTTCGACGGCCTGGCCCGCCAGTTCATCGCCTTGCGACGAGGCCAGCTTGCCCTTGAGCTGGGCGATTTCCTTTTCGAGCGCGCGCACGTGCTCCAGCGTGTGGCCGATGCGCTGCGTCAGCTCGGTGCTGGGCGCCTTGAGCGCGCCGGCCGCCTCGTGCACCGTGGCCTCCAGCCCTTGCAGGTAGGCCAGGGCGTTGGTGCCCGTCACGCCTTCCACGCGCCGCACGCCGGCGGCCACGCCGCTTTCGCCGACGATCTTGAACAAGCCGATGTCGCCCGTGCGCGCCACGTGGGTGCCGCCGCACAGCTCGCGGCTGGTGCCGATGTCGAGCACGCGCACGGTCTCACCGTACTTCTCGCCAAACAGCATCATCGCGCCGGTCTTCTGCGCGCTTTCGATGTCCATCACGCGCGCCCGGGTGGCGGTGTTTTGCAGCACCTCGGCGTTCACGCGCTGCTCGATCTCGGCGATCTGCGCCGGCGTGACCGGCGCGTTGTGCGCAAAGTCAAAGCGCGTCTTGTCGGCATCGACCAGCGAGCCCTTTTGCTGCACGTGTGCGCCCAGTACCTCGCGCAGCGCCTTGTGCATCAGGTGCGTGACGCTGTGGTTGCGCATGGTGGCGGCGCGGCGCGCGGTGTCGACCTGCGCCTGCACGCTGTCGCCGACCTTGAGCGTGCCGGATTCAAACGTGCCGTGGTGGCCGAACACGTCGGCCTTGATCTTCTGCGTGTCGGCCACCGCAAAGCGCGCGCCGCCCGCGGTGATGGCGCCCGCATCGCCCACCTGGCCGCCGGACTCGGCGTAGAACGGCGTCACGTCCAGCACCACCACACCCATTTGGCCGGCTTTCAGCTCCTGCACCGGCGTCCCGTCTGCGTAAAGCGCTACGATTTTTGCATCTTCCGCCAGATGTTCGTAGCCGGTGAAGGTGTTGGCCGCGCCCTCGTAGGCCAGCGCCTTGTCCATCTTGAACTTGCCGGCCGCGCGGGCCGTGTCCTTCTGGTGCTGCATGGCGGCGTTGAAGCCCGCTTCATCCACCGCCACGCCGCGCTCGCGGCACACGTCGTTGGTCAGGTCCAGCGGAAAGCCGTAGGTGTCGTGCAGCTTGAAGGCGACGTCGCCCGGCAGCGTTTTCTGGCCACCGGCCAGCGCGCTGTCGAGGATCTCCATCCCATGCGCCAGCGTCTCGAAAAAGCGCTCCTCCTCGGCCTTCAGCACGCTGGTGATGTGCGCCTCCTGTTCGGCCAGGCGCGGATAGGCTGCGCCCATCTGCGCCACCAGCGGCGCGACCAGCTTGTGGAAGAAGGGGGCCTTTTGCCCCAGCTTGTAGCCGTGGCGAATCGCGCGGCGGATGATGCGCCGCTGCACGTAGCCGCGGCCTTCGTTGCTGGGGATCACGCCGTCGCTGACCAGAAACGACGTGGCGCGGATGTGGTCGGCAATGACCTTGAGCGAGGGGTTGGCCAAGTCCTGCGTGTGCGTCTCGCGCGCCGCCGCCGCGATCAGCGCCTGGAACAGGTCGATTTCGTAGTTGCTGTGCACGTGTTGCAGGATGGCGGCCAGGCGCTCCAGGCCCATGCCGGTGTCCACGCAGGGGGCGGGCAGCTTGGTCACGCTGCCGTCTTCCTTCATGTCGAACTGCATGAACACGTGGTTCCAGATCTCGATGAAGCGGTCGCCGTCCTCGTCGGGCGATCCGGGCGGGCCGCCGGGGATCTCGGGGCCGTGGTCGTAAAAAATCTCGCTGCACGGCCCGCAGGGCCCCGTGTCGGCCATCATCCAGAAGTTGTCGCTCTTGTACTTGCCGCCCTTGTTGTCGCCGATGCGGATCACGCGCTCCGGCGGCAGGCCGATCACCTTCGTCCAGATGTCATAGGCCTCGTCGTCCTCGTGATAGACCGTGGCCAGCAGTTTGTCGGCGGGCAGCTTGTAGATTTGCGTCAGCAGCTCCCAACCCCATTCGATCGACTCGCGCTTGAAGTAGTCGCCAAACGACCAGTTGCCCAGCATTTCGAAGAAGGTGTGGTGGCGCGCCGTGTAGCCCACGTTCTCCAGGTCGTTGTGCTTGCCGCCGGCACGCAGGCAGGCCTGCACGCTGGCGGCGCGCTTGTAGGGGCGCTGGTCGGTGCCCAAAAAGACATCCTTGAACTGCACCATGCCGCTGTTGGTGAACATCAGCGTCGGGTCGTTGCCCGGCACCAGCGGGCTGGATGGCACCACGGTGTGGCCCTTGCTGACGAAGAAGTCCAGAAAGCTCTGGCGAATGTCGGCGACCGAAATCGGAGGTTGGCTGTTTTTCATAAACGGTTTTGCCCTGTAGCACTTGCCCATCAAGCGCAATCAGCTCAGGATTTGATAGCGAAGCCCGGAGAATCGGGCGAAGTCCTTGTCGAAGGTCAGCACCTCGGCGCCGTGCTCGATGGCGATGGCGGCGATGTGCGCGTCGCTGGTCAGGTTGCCGGCGGTGCCGGCTTCGAGCAGCAGGCGGGCGAGGATGTCCATGTGCCGTGCACCCGGTTGCAGCAGATGCACCACAGGGTGATCCAGCCACTGCTGCACCTGCGCCAGTGCCCGTTCAACGCTCAAAGGCTCCGGGACGATGGCCGCGCGCGTGGCTAGGCGGATGAAGCCCACCAGCGTCACCCACACCATCGCCATGCCCTGCGGCTCGCGCGCCGAGCGCTCCAGCCAGTCGTGCGCCACGGCATTTTGCGGGCTGTGACGGTTGACCGCGTACAGCAGCACGTTGGTGTCCGGCAACCTCATGCCTTGCCGGCTTTCTTTTTCGCTGCGGCCTCGGCCTCCAGGCGGCGATTGAGTTCCAGAAAATGCAGATCCTCCAACTCGCCGACCAGTTGATTGGCCTTGGTCAGATCGACCAGCGGCACACCCATGTCGAAGGTGCGCTGAATGAAAGGCGGAATGTCCTCGGCCACGTGCGCCGGGGCGCTGGAAATCGGCACGATCTTGGCCACCGGCTTGTTGTGGCGCGTGATGATGACCTCTTCGCCCCGCTCGGCGCGGGCGACGTATTCGGACAGGTGGGTCTTGGCCTCGAACAGGCCGACGGCGGTGGCGGTCATGGCGGGGCTTTGGCTCATACTGGTTGAATCAACCAGATTTTACGCGACCCGGCTCCGGCTCGCCGCCCGTCACGCCGCCTGCTTGGCCACCGCCGCAAACGCACTGCCCGGCAGCCAGGCGCGCAGTTGCGCCGCCCGCTCGGGCGTGCCGGTCAGGCGCAGGGCGCCGCGCGCCGTGGCGTGCGACCAGTCCGAGTAGCCCAGCCACACCTCGGTGAGGGTGCGCACGTCGGTGCTGACGTACAGGTCCACGTCGTAGCCCGGATCGACGGTGCACAGGTCCGCCTCGTGGCCGCGCTCGACCACCAGCCAGTAGTTGCGCTGCGGCGGCGCGCGGTCGCCGAAGATGAATTCGATGGTGGTGCGCGCCGCCGGCGCCGGCTCGGGCCGCACGTTGCGGCGGATGTCCCACATCAGCAGGTTGGCGTCCAGGTGGCTTAGCGTGGCCTCGGTCGTCACCCAGCGCTGGCCCCACACGCCCACGGCCTCGACGATGGGGCGCAGCTCCTGGCCGGCTTCGGTCAGGTGGTATTCGTGCGGGTCGACGGCGCGCGCGGGCGCCGTGCGTGCCACGATGCCGGCGGCCTCCAGCTCCTTCAGCCGCTTGGCCAGCAGGGCCGAGGACATGCGCGGCACGCCGCGGCGCAGCTCGTTGAAGTGGCGCGATCCCAGCATCAGCTCGCGCACCAGCAGCAGCGTCCAGCGGTTGCACAGCAACTCCGCGGCCATGGCCACGGGGCAGAACTGGTGATAGCTGGTGGCGGACATGGGCAGCGGCGCGGGCCGGCGCTTCAGGCGTTGACCAGCCAATCTACGCCGATTCGGGCGCGCCTGCCAGTTCAGATCCTGAACCGGTGTGCTTCACAAACAGAACTTGAATCGCGCACCCGCCACCGCGCAGCATGGGTGCCCGTCTCACTTCCCTTGTTGCAGGAGATTGTCATGTCCGCCACCACCCTCGAAGCCCCGTCGATCGACTACGCCGCGATCAAGCAACGCCAGCACGCCGTCTGGTCCTCGGGCGACTACGCCATTCTGGGCACCACCTTGCAGATCATGGGCGAGAGCCTGTGCGAGGCGGCAGATGTGCGCGCCGGCAGCCAGGTGCTGGACGTGGCCGCCGGCAACGGCAACGCCACGCTGGCCGCCGCGCGGCGCTTTGCCCACGTCACCTCGACCGACTACGTGGGCGCGCTGCTCGAGCGCGGGCGCGAGCGTGCCGCCGCCGAGCGCCTGCAGGTGACGTTTCGCGAGGCCGACGCCGAGGCGCTGCCCTTTGCCGACGCCAGCTTCGACGTGGTGCTGTCCACCGTCGGCGTCATGTTCACGCCGCACCAGGACAAGGCCGCGGCCGAGCTGGTGCGCGTGGTGCGCCACGGCGGGCGCATCGGCCTGGCCTGCTGGACGCCCGAGGGCTTCATCGGCCAGGTGCTCAAGACCGTGACGGGGCATCTGCCGGCGCCGCCCGCCGGCCTGAAGCCGCCCGTGCGCTGGGGCACCGAGGCCGGCCTGCGCGAGCTGTTTCCCGGCCAGCGCATCCAGGCCACGCCGCGCGAGTTCATGTTCCGCTACGAATCGGCCCGGCACTGGGTGGACGTGTTTCGCGCCTTCTACGGCCCGGTGCACCGCGCGTTTGCCGCGCTGGCGCCCGACGAGCAAAAGAGGCTCGAGGGTGAAATCCTGGCGCTGCTGGCGCGCTTCAATCGCGCCGACGCCGATTCGCTGGTGGTGCCCGGGGCCTACCTGGAGGTGGTGATCACGCGCGGCGCATGACCGCTGTCAGTGCCATCATGGCCATGTGCTCCGCGCGCATCGTCCCGGCGGGCGGCCAACACGCACGATCGACGGTCCGGGCGGCCCCTCAAACCACCGGGAGACAACCATGACCCCCAGCGCTCGCGAATACTGGCTGCGCGTGGCCTTGCGCGTGATCGGATGCGTGTTCGTCCTTGGCGTCTATCCGCTGACCGTGCTGTGGCCCGGTGGCTGGACCTGGCATGCCGGCCAGTCCGACTACCTGCAGATGATCATCGGCATCTATGCCACGCTGGGGGTGTTCCTCTGGCTGGCGGCGCGCGATCCGGCGCGCCATGTCAGCCTGATCGCATTCACCCTCTGGTCCAGCGTGGTGCACGGCGGCATCATGGCCGTGCAGGCGCTGGCCATGCCCGAGCACGTCGGCCACCTGCTGGGTGACGTGCCCGCCTTGTTCCTGATCGCCCTCGTGCTGGCTTGGCTGTGCCCGCCGGCCGTGCGCGGCGGCCAGGGCCGCCGGGTTGGCGCAGCGTAGCCCGGCGGCGTGCTCTTCAACCGGCCAACCCAAAGCGCTGCCGCACCCCCGCCAGCAGCGCCTCCTCGCCCAGCTCCTGGCGCGCCTTCAGGATCTCGCGTGCGTCATCGCCGGTGGCGTACAGCACCTGCGCGCTGCCGTCGGTGGCGGCGCCGTACAGCGCCTGCGCCAGTTGTTCAGGCGTCATCGCGTTGCCCGCGCCGCGGTTGGCCCCAAAGGCCGCCAGCGCCTTGGCGATCGAATCCGCATACGGCCCGCCGTCGCCCTCGAAGGTGCGCACCAGCGAGCGGCCCGAAAAGTCGGTGGCCACCGCGCCCGGCGTGAACACCTTCACGCGGATGCCCAGCGGCGCCAGCTCGTGGCTGAGCGACTGCGAAAAACCCACCACCGCAAACTTGGACGCCGCGTACAGCGAATACAGCGGCATCGCCACCAGCCCGGTCAGCGAGGCCACGTTGATGATCACGCCGCTGCCGCGCTCGCGCATGCCCGGCAGCACCGCGCGCGTGACCGCGAACACGCCGCCCACGTTGGTGCGCATCTGCCGGTCGACGACTTCGGGCGTGGCCGTCTCGAAGGGGCCGAACAGCCCATAGCCCGCGTTGTTGATCAGCACGTCGATGGCGCCAAAGCGCGCCAGCGCCTGGCGCACGGCGGCGTCCACCGAGTCGGGGTTGGTCACGTCCAGCGCAAAGGCCTCGACGCAGCCCGCGCCGGGCTCGAAATGCGCCGTGCCCGGCTGGCGCAGCGTGGCCGCCACGTTCCAGCCCTGCGCCGCAAAGTGCCGCACTGCCGCGGCGCCGATGCCCGACGAGCAGCCGGTGATGAAAACCGTGGATGCCATGCGCCGTCTCCTTGAATCGGTGAAGCGGCCCACGATAGCACCGACCCCCCGCTTGTGTGAAGATGGCTGCAACGCCGGCGCTCCGCGCCCGTCTTGTGCCCACCCTCATGCCCATGCCCATGCCCTGGTCCGCCTGGCCCCGCAACGTGCGCCTGCTGATGGCCATGCGGGCCGCGCGCAGCGTGGGGCAGGGCGCCATGGTGGCGGCGTTCGCGCTGTACCTGCACGTGCTGGGCTGGGGCGCCACCACCATCGGCGCGGTGCTGACGGCGGCCCTGTTGCTCAGCGCCAGCCTCACGCTGCTGGTCGGGCCGCTCAGCGACCGCGGCGGGCGGCGCGCCTTTCTGATCGGCTACGACCTGCTGCAGGCGCTGGCCGCGTTGGTGGCGCTGCTGACCAGCACGCCCTGGCTGCTGGTTGCCGCCGCCGTGGTCGGCGCCTTCGGCCGCGGCGCCAACGGCTCGGCCGGTGCGTTCGCGCCCATCGAGCAGGCCTGGCTGGCCATCGAGCTGCCCATGCACCAGCGCGCCCGCGTGTTCAGCGCCAACAGCGCGGTCGGCTTTGCCGGCATGGGCGTGGGCGCTTTGCTGGCGGCGCTGCCGGCATGGTGGCTGGGGCCGGCGCTGGACGCGGCCGACTACCGCTGGCTGTTTGCGCTGCCGCTGGCGGGCGCGCTGTGCAGCTTCGGCCTGCTGCTGCGCACGCGCGAGCCCGTGTTGCCTGCCGCGCCCATCGCGCCGCACCCCGCCGCCGAGCACCGCCTGCGCCAGGGCGAAAACCGCCTGCTGGCGCGCCTGATGCTGGCCAACGCGCTCAACGGCCTGGGCATCGGCCTGACCGGGCCGCTGATCGCCTACTGGTTCGCCATCCGCTTTCAGTCGGGGCTCGACCACATCGGCCTCGGCCTGGCGCTGGGCTTTGCGGTGGCCGCCGCCAGCGCCTGGCTGGCCGGCCGCGTGGCCGACCGCCACGGCATCCTGCGTACCGTGGTCTGGATGCGCGCCGCCGGCCTGCTGATGCTCGTCGCCATGCCGCTGGTGCCGTGGTTCTGGGGCGCGATGGCGCTGTACGTGCTGCGCGGCGCCAGCAACCGCGGCACCGCCGGCGTGCGCCAGGCGCTGGCCGCGGGCCTCACGCGCGCCGAGCGCCGGGGCCTGGCCAGCACCGTGCAAAACCTGTCGCTGCAGCTGCCGCGCGCCATCGGCCCGCTGCTGGGCGGCGCGCTGTTTCATGCCGGGTATCTGGCGCTGCCGTTTTACCTGGGCGCGGCGCTGCAGCTGGGCTACCTGCTGCTGTTCGTCGTGTTCTTTCGCGACACCGAAGCGGCCCGCGCACCCGGCCGTCAGGGCGCCGGATAAGTGCCCAGCACGCGGTAGCACGGCGGCTGCGCCTGCAAGTCCGACCAGATCAGGCGGGCCGCACCCACGCGCCACGCGATTGGTGCGGCCAGCCGCGCCAGCCGCACGCGCTCGGCCTGGCGCAGCGCCGTCAGGTGCGGCTTGTAGGGGCGCGCCTCGGGCGCCAGGCCCGCCGCACGCGCCAGATCGTTGGTGGCGGCGTGCAGCGCGTCCAGCGCGGGGCAGGGCGCGGCACGCAGCACGGCGATGGTGCCGCGCGGGGCGTGCCACAGCTCGGGGCGCGTCAGGCTGATGTCGAAGGGCGCAAATCGCAGTCCCGCCAGCGCAGCGCGCCAGGCCTGCTCGCGCTCGGCATCCACCGCGTTGAAGAACTGCAGCGTCACGTGCATGCGCTCGGGCACCGGCCGCAGGCGCCGGGGCAGGCCGCCCCAGCCCTGGCGCGCCGCGTCGATGGCGGCCAGCGCGCCGGCATCGGGGAACAGCGCGGTGAACAGGCGCCGGGGCGCGGGGGCGGCGGAAGCCAGGCTCACGTTGCCGGCCTCATTCGTCAAACAGGTCCGCGTGGCGTCCGGTGCGCTCAAAGCGCACGGTGTCGTCGTCGATCTTGTAGATCAGAAGCCAGTCGGGCTCAATGTGGGCGTCCCGAAAGCCCTGCCAGTCACCCTTCAAGGGGTGGTCCAGGCAGGTAGCCGGCAGCGGTTGGCCGGCGATCAGCAGACCGAGCACCGCTTTCAGCTTGTCCATGTTCTTGCCGCGCTTTTGCGCCAGCTTCACGTCGCGCTTGAACTGGCCGGAATACGCGGGTTGGCGCACGACGCAGCCTCGCGTTCAGAGGCCGAGTTGCTTGTACAGGTCCTCGGCGTCCTTGGCGTGATGCACGTCTTCGCCACGTTCGCTCCTGGCCAGCGTCTCGGCGGTCAGCGCGTTGGGCACCCGCATGTCGAAGGGCAGGGTCTTTTCGTGGGCAATCTTGGTCAGTGCGATGCGCACCACGTCGGACACCGTCAGCCCCATGCCAGCCAGCACGGCGGCGGCTTCGTTCTTGAGCGCTTCGTCGATGCGCGCGCGGACAAATGCGGTGGCGGCCATGGCTATGTCACGGGTCGGGTTGAAAGCCCAAATTGTAGCTCAGTCGAGCAACATGGACCGCGGCATGGCGCAAAGATCGAATCGACCAAAATAGCGCGCACCGTGACCACGCCGCCAACCCGCACCTGCCCGTGATATCTGCCGCCGACTTCATCGCCAAATGGGGCCCCGGCGGCCCCGCCGCGCACCTGAACGAGGAGCAGGGCGCGCAAAGCCACTTTCTCGATCTGTGCGACCTGCTGGGCGTGCCCAAGCCCGGCAGCGACGTTGGCGGCGAATACGTGTTCGAGCGCCGCTCGCTGGTGCTGGGCGAATCGCGCGGCTATGCCGACGTGTTTTACCGCGACCACTTCGCGTGGGAGAACAAGGCCCCCGGCAAGAACCTGGACGCCGCGCTGCGCCAGTTGCAGCAATACAGCCTGGCGCTGTCCAACCCGCCGCTGCTGGTGGTGTGCGACCGCCTCACCCTCCGCATCCACACCCAGTTCAACGGCCACCCCAGCGAGACGCACACGGTGCGCATCGAGCAGCTCGACCAGCCCGACAAGCAGGCCCTGCTGCGCCGCCTGTGGCTGGCGCCCGAGAGCTTTCGCCCGCGCCAGACCAGCCGCGACATCACCGAGGCCGCCGCCCAAAGCTTTGCCACCCTGGCCGCCCAGCTGCGCGCCCGCGGCCACGCCGGCGAGGCCGTGGCGCACTTTTTGACCCAGTGCCTGTTCTGCTTTTTTGCCGAAGACGTGGGCCTGCTGCCCGGGCGCATGTTCGAGCGTCTGGTGGGCAACCGCCAGCTGACCAGCGAGCGCCTGACCGCCGGCCTGGCCAGCCTGTTCACCACCATGCAGACCGGCGGCCTGTACGGGCCCGACGACATCCCCTGGTTCAACGGCGGCTTGTTTGCGCACATCAGCGTGCCCAAGCTGGAGATCATCGACATCACCGAGCTGCGCAACGCCGCCGCGCTCAACTGGTCGGCCATCGACGTCAGCATCTTCGGCACCCTGTTCGAGCGCGGCCTGGACCCCGCCAAGCGCAGCCAGCTGGGCGCGCACTACACCGACCCGGCGACGATTGCCCGCATCACCGGCCCCGTCATCACCCGCCCCTTGCTGCAAAAATGGGAGCTGGTAGCGCACGACCTGCAAGCGCTGGCGGCCAAAATCACCAAAAACGGCGACGCCGCCTACCGCAAGGCCCACGCCCGCTTCGTCGACTGGCTGGAGCAGCTGCGTGCCTTCCGCATCCTCGACCCCGCCTGCGGCAGCGGCAACTTTTTGTTCATGGGCCTGAAGGCGCTCAAGGACGTCGAGCTGATCAGCATCACCCAGGCCGCCGCCTTGGGGCTGGATCGCGAGCAGGACCTCGTCACCGGCCCGCACAACCTGCTGGGCATCGAGCTGAACGAATACGCCGCCGAGCTGGCCCGCGTCAGCGTGT
Source organism: Ottowia sp. (assembly GCF_046348305.1). GTDB lineage: Bacteria > Pseudomonadota > Gammaproteobacteria > Burkholderiales > Burkholderiaceae_C > Ottowia. The sequence continues at coordinate 11,922 of NZ_JAXMEM010000015.1, read as the reverse complement.
GGATCGGCGAAATCCAGTGGCGCATGGCCCACGGCTACGCCCCCAAGACCAACCCCGTGCTCGAGCCGCTGGAGCAGATCGAATGCCGCGATGCGCTGCTGCAGTTTCTCCCTCCCCCGCTGGGGGAGGGCAGGGGTGGGGGCCGCGGCGCATCGGGTTCGGCTGTTCTCCTTCCCCCGCTGGCGGAAGGCAGGGATGGGGGCCACGGCACATCCACATCAGCCGCGCCTGATGCCAGCGCCCCCGGCCCCCACCCCAACCCTCCCCCAAAGGGGGAGGGAGTGAATGAATCCCCCTGGCCCCGCGCCGACGTGGTGGTGGGCAATCCGCCGTTTTTGGGCGACAAGTGGATGCGCAGCGAATTGGGCGACGCCTACGTCGATGCACTGCGCAAGACCTACGAAGGCCGCGTGCCGGGTGGCGCCGATTTCGTGACCTTCTGGTTTGAGAAGTCGCGCCGCGCCATCGAGCAAAAGCAACTGCTTGCCGCCGGCTTGGTTGCCACCAACTCCATTCGCCAGCGCGGCAACCGCCCCGTGCTCGAAGCCATCGCCCAGACCACACGCATCTTCGAGGCCTGGGCCGACGAGCCGTGGGTGAACGAAGGCGCCGCCGTGCGTGTCTCGCTGGTTTGCTTCGGTCAATCCACCCAGACCGCGCGGCTTGACGGTCAAGACGTTGCTCAAATCTTCACCGACCTCAAGGCACAGCCGCTGGGCAGTGGCGATGCCGTTGACCTGACGCTGGCGCAGCCCCTGCGCGAAAACGCCGACGCCTCTTACTTCGGCTTCTGTCTGGCTGGGCAATTCAAGGTGCCGGCAGCCGAAGCAGCCAACTGGCTGCGCCAGCCCAACGTCAATGGCCGACCCAACAGCGACGTGCTCAAACCCATCTACAACGGCCGCGACGTGACCTCGCGCTGGGCAGGCGACTGGGTGGTTGATTTCGGCACCGAGCTTTCCGAGCAGGACGCTGCGCTTTATGAAGCGCCGTTTGCCCATGTGCGCACGCACGTGGCACCCGTGCGGGCCAGCAACAAGCGCGCTGCACGGGCGCGCTGGTGGTGGCGCTTTGGCGAAACGCGGCCTGGCTTGCGCCGCCAGCTTGACGCATTGCCGCGCTACATCGCCACGGTGGAAACGGCCAAGCACCGCGTGTTTGTTTTCTTTCCCGTCAGCGTGGCGCCGGAGCACAGCCTGATCGTCGTACCACGTGCCGACGACGCCACCTTCGGCATCCTGTCCAGCCGATTCCACGCGGTCTGGGCACTCGCGCGAGGCGGCCGAATGGGCAAAGGGAACGATCCTCGCTACAACTCCATCGCTGCGTTTCAACCCTTTCCCTTCCCCGCCGGCCTCACCCCAGCAGACACCGCCCACCAGCGCACCGAGGCCATCGAAGGCGGCGCGCTGATCCCGGCCGGCCTGCCCGGTGATTTCAAGCCAAACAAGCCCGCAGCGCGCACCCAGCAAGCGCAAGCAGCTACTCCATCCATAGCAATCCGCGACGCCGCCAGCGCCATCGCCCAGGCCGCGCAGCGCCTGGACGCACTGCGCCAGAGCTGGCTCAACCCGCCCGAGTGGACGCAGCGCGTGCCCGAGGTGGTGCCGCTGGGCATGGATCATTCACCCTACCCGGATCGCATCGAGCCCAAGCCCGGCCTGAGCGAGGCAGACGCCAAGGCCCTGCAAAAGCGCACCCTCACCAGCCTCTACAACCAGCGCCCCGCCTGGCTGGCGCAAGCCCACGCCGCGCTCGACGCCGCGGTCGCCGCCGCCTACGGCTGGACCGACTACACCCTCGCCATGCCCGACGACGAAATCCTGCGCCGCCTGCTTGTGCTGAACCGCGAGCGGGCGATGCAGGCCGGCGCCGCAAAAAAGGCCGCCTCATGAACGGACATCGTGCCTTGCGGGCCGTGGTGCTGGCCGCCTGCCTGGCGACAGCAGGCGCGACGCCGGCCCTGGCCTGGAAGCTGACCCCGGAGGCGACGGCGACCGAGCGCGCGCTGGCGGCGTATTCGGCCAACCGCTTGCAGCGGGCGATCAACGGCGGTGCGTTTTGGGGCGTGTCGGTGGTGGGGCACGCGGTGCACGAGGACATCACCCGGCGGGCGCTGCAATGCACGGACGATGGGCAGGACCTGCCCGGCTGCGAGTACGACATCCGCTACCAGGTGGCGGGCGTTCGCTGGAACGACGACCCGGCGTTCAAGTTTTTGCCGGGGCGCGGCGAGTACGTGGGCTGCACGGCCGGCCAGACGGTGCGCATGGTCACGCAGCCGCTGTGCTGGGTTCGGGTGTTTCACCACGGCGAGAGCGCGGCCGCGCGCGGCGTGCGCCTGACCGGCGCCAACGGCAACCTGCTGGTGCGCTCGCACTTTGGCGACTTGCAGTTTTTGCACGCCATGGCCGTTGCTGACGGCGAGGCGCCCGAACAGACCCGGCGCAATGTGCTGGCGTGGGCCGAGTTCACCTGGCGCACGGCGATTGGCGAGCGGGGCTTTGGCCTGGAGGGCGTGGTCGCCAGTCTGCCGATCGACGGTTTTGCGCAGCGCTTCCAGTTCAACCGGGGCTGGCGCATCCAGGATTTGTTTGCGCTGGGCGACCCCACGGCGCGCCGTGCCGACCGCATGCAAAAGATCGCCCTGGGCAGCCTGCTGCACGTGGTGCAGGACTCGTTTGCAGCCGGCCACGTTCAGCGCGCGGCGCCCATGCCCGGCGCCACCTGCACCGGGCGCGCCGACTGGCCGGCGCCGGGCCCGGTTGTCGAATTTCACTCGTACCCGCACCAGGACGCGCGCAAGCATGGCCGCGCCGACCAGCCGGACGCGCTGGCCGCGCACCTGGCTGGCCCGCGTCCCAATGTGATCGACGTGGTGCGCACGCTGGCCGATCTGTGGCATGCGGGCGCGCCTTGGGACGATGCACGGCCGTATCTCGAATGCGTGTTTGCGGTTGCGCCCGACGCGCGGCCGTCGTCACCGGGTGACCGCTATCGACCCGACCCGCCCGCGGACCCGGGGCAGGGGGGTGGTTGAACCTCCGCAGGTCAGGGTGAGGCGCCAAAACCCGACAGGAGCCGCAGAAGGCCCGGCGTGCCATGACTGGTGTGGGTGTCGGGTTGCGCATCAACCAACCCACCCGCCGACCGACCATTGTCAAAACGAGACCAAGGGAGATTCAATGAACCCGAGCAGCAATTCAAGGGCCGACAAGGCACCGAGCGCGCGGCTGGCGCTCGCCCTGGCGGGCGGCATGGCGATCGGCACGCTGGGCGGGCTGATCGGCTTGGGCGGGGCGGAGTTCAGGTTGCCGCTGTTGATCGGCCTGTTTGGCTTTGCCGCGCTGTCGGCGGTCATCCTCAACAAGGCGATGAGCCTGGTCGTCGTTGCGTCGGCGCTGCTGTTTCGCACCAAGGCGGTGCCCTTGGCCGAGATCGCGGCGCATTGGCCCATCGTCGTGAACCTGCTGGCCGGCAGCCTGCTGGGCGCCTGGCTTGGCGCGGGCTGGGCAACGCGGATGAAAAGCCAGACGCTCTATCGCGTTCTGGCCGTGTTGCTGGTGCTGATCGCGGGCGTGCTGCTGATGGGGCATGGGCAGGTCGCGGGCGGCGGCGCGCTGACGGGCGTGGCCCAGATGGTGGCCGGCGTGGTTGCCGGGTTCGGCATTGGTGTGGTGGCGTCGCTGATGGGGGTGGCCGGCGGCGAGCTGCTGATTCCCACGCTGATCCTGCTGTTCGGCGCCGACATCAAGCTGGCCGGCAGCCTGTCGCTGGCGGTCAGCCTGCCAACCATGGTGGTCGGATTCACGCGCTACAGCCGGGACGACAGCTTTGCGGTGCTGGGCCGCAACAAGGCGTTCGTGCTGGTCATGGCGGCCGGCTCGCTGATGGGCGCGTGGATCGGCGGGCACCTGCTGGGTGTCGTCTCGAGCGCGCTGCTGCTGCCCCTGCTGGCGGCGATCCTCGTCATCTCGTCAGTCAAGGTGTGGGGCCATGCGCATGCGTGAAGCCCGTGGGCTGGACTGCGCTGCGTGGGCCCGAGTTGCAGGGCCGCGTCAGACGCCGGCGGGCGCGTCGGTCACGCCGCTGGCACCGCTTGCAGCTTGAGCCCCAGGGCGTGCATCACCTTGAGGATGGTGCCCAAGCTGGGGTTGCCTTCGCCGGACAGGGCCTTGTACAGGCTCTCGCGCCCCAGCCCCGTATCCTTGGCGAGCTGGGTCATACCTTTGGCGCGGGCAATGTCACCCAGCGCGGCGGCGATGAAGGCCGCGTCGTCACCGGCCTCGTCCATGCAGGCCGCCAGGTACATGGCCATGTCTTCGTCGGTCTTGAGGTGCTCGACCGTATCCCATTTGCGCAGCTTGATGGCTTGCATGATCAGCTCCTTCACAGTTGCCGCGCCAGTGTCTGTGCGGTCTGGAAAACCACGAATCGAATATCTCGATTGTGTGGATCACCGCCATGGCTCGATTGCATAAAACAGGATACGCATGCGCCAGTCCCCTGCGAATCCTGCGGTTTGGTTGGAGGTTTTGTTTAGGTCGGGTTGAGGAACGAAAACCCGACGGGGGCCGTGTATGCGCCGGGCGCGCCGTGATGCGCGCCAACGTCGGGTTGCGCTGCGCGAACCCGACCTACGAGGTTCGGGGCATGGCCAGCGCCTCGGCCAAGGCCTGCAAGGAGGCGCCCACCGGCCGCTCCACCTTCAGCGCCAGCAGCTCGTCGGCGCGCGTGCGGCCCAGGTTGATGGCGGCAATTGGCTTGCCGGCAGCAGCGGCGGCCTGGGCAAAGCGGTAGCCCGAATACACCATCAGCGATGAGCCGGCGACGAGCAAGGCGTCGGCGCGGTGCAGCGCGGCCAGGGCGGCGTCGACGCGCTCGCGCGGCACGTTTTCGCCAAAGAAGACCACGTCGGGCTTGAGCATGCCGTGGCCGCAGGCGGGGCAGGGCGGCACGTCGAAGTGGGAGAAGTCCAGGCCGTCCAGGTCGGCGTCGCCGTCGGGCGCGGTGGCCGCCGGATGGTGCTGCCAGCCGGGGTTGCGCGCGTGCAGCAGGGCCTGCAGGTCGGCACGGGGCAGGCGCGCGCGGCAGACCAGGCACACCACGGTGTCGATGCGCCCGTGCAGGTCGATCACGCGCCGGCTGCCGGCGGCGTGGTGCAGGCCGTCCACGTTTTGCGTCAGCAGCAGCTCGACGTGGCCGGCCGATTCAAGCCGCGCCAGCGCGCGGTGGGCGGGGCCGGGGCGGGCAGCGCGCATCACGGCCCAGCCGATCAGGCTGCGCGCCCAGTAGCGCTGGCGCGAATGCGCGTCGCCGGTAAAGGCCTGGTACGTCATGGGCGGCGCGCGCTTCCACTGGCCCTGGGCGTCGCGGTAGTCGGGGATGCCGCTGTCGGTGCTGCAACCCGCGCCGGTGAGCACCAGCAGGCGCGGGTGGCGGTGGGCAAAGGCGATGAGGGGAGCGATGGCGTCCTGCATGAAGCGCTGATGATGCCGCAAGCGCGCGGCTCACTCACAATGCGCCCATGTCCGGCAGCCAGATCATCGTTCTCGTCACGCCCGTCTTTCTGGCGCTGATGGCGCTGGAATGGGCCGCGGGACGCTGGCGCGGACGGCCGGCGTTTCGGCTGGCCGACGCGATCAGCAGCATCAGCCTGGGCATGCTCAGCCAGACCAGCGCGGTGTTCACGCGCCTGCTGCGCCTGGGCCTGTACACGCTGGCGTGGCAAACGCTGGCGCTGTGGCGCGATGATGCCTTCTGGACCAGCGCGGCGGGCTGGCTGCTGGCGCTGCTGCTGTACGACTTTTGCTATTACTGGTACCACCGCCTGGGCCACCGCGTGGCGGTGCTGTGGGCGGCGCATGCGGTGCACCACCAGAGCCAGGACTACAACCTGTCCACCGCGCTGCGCCAGACCAGCACGGGCGCGATTTTCGGCTGGCTGTTTTACCTGCCGATGGCGCTGGCGGGCGTGCCGCCGCTGGTGTTTGCCGTGGTTGGCCTGATCGATTTGCTGTACCAGTTTTGGGTGCACACCGAGCAGGTGGGGCGCCTGGGCTGGTTCGACCGCTGGTTTTGCAGCCCCAGCAACCACCGCGTGCACCATGCCGTGAACGACCGCTATGTGGACAAGAACTACGGCGGCATCCTGATCGTGTGGGACCGCCTGTTCGGCAGCTTCGAGGACGAGGACGCGCGCGAGCCCGTCGTGTACGGCACGCGCGGCCTGCTCAACAGCTGGGACCCGCTGTGGGCCAACGCGCAGGTGTATGCCCATCTTGCGCGCGACAGCTGGCATGCTGCGCGCTGGCGCGACAAGCTGGGCGTGTGGATCAGGCCGCCCGGCTGGCGCCCGCCCGATGTGGCCGCGCGCTTTCCAAAACCTGCCTTCAATATCGACGCCATGCCCCTGTTCAACCCCGCCCTGTCTCCCGCGCTGCGCTGGTTTGCCGGCGTGCAGTTCGTGCTGCTGCTGGGCGGCGTGGCGACTTTCTTGTGGCAGGCCGATCGCGCGCCGCTGGCGGTCAACGCGATCTGGTTTGCCGTGCTGGCGGCCTGCCAGTGGGCGTTGGGCGCGGCCATGCAGGGGCGCATCAGCGCGTGGGAGGCTCTGATGATCCAGGCCGGCGCGCTGGCCACCGCCACCAGCGCCCTGGGTCTGCGCGAATGGCACTGGCTGGCCAAGCCGGCAGCGATGGTTTTTGCTATGGTTGCAGTAGCTGCCCGTGCACGGGTGGCGGGCGCTGCGAGGCGATTTGGCTTGAACCGGTCGCAGGCGCTGTTGCTGCTGGCCCTGCTGTGTTCGCTCAGCGGCGACGCGTTTTTGATGCTGCCCGGCCACTTCATTGCCGGCCTGGTCAGCTTCTTGCTGGCGCATGTTGGCTACGTCGCGCTGTTTCGCCAGGGCGTGCCTTGGTTCGGCCATTGGCGCGCGCTGCTGGCGGCACTGGCGCTGGGCGCGGGCATGTATGCGTTCTTGTGGCAGGGCGGCCTGCCCGCCGCGCTGCGCGTGCCGGTGGCCGCCTATGTGCTGGTGATTGCGCTGATGGCCGCGCAGGCCTGGGGCCGCTGGGCGGTGCTGCGCGATCGCCCCGCGCTGTGGGTGGCCCTGGGCGCGTGCTTTTTCATGCTGAGCGATTCGCTGCTGGCCACCAACCGTTTTGTCACGCCGCTGCCCTGGGCGCAGGTGTGGGTGCTGTCCACGTACTACGCGGCGCAGGCGCTGATCGTGGGGGGCATGCTGCGCGGGCGGCAACGGCCTCTTGCGTAATATCTCGATTGGGTATATATTTTGTCCCAATTGGAGATCAACATGCCCGCAACCAGCACCGCCACCGCACCTGCCGCCCACGTCGCGCGCGAGCGCAGCGCCGCGTATTTCCTTGGCTCGCCCGCGTCCGTGCAGGGTCGGGCCTTTGGCCTTTCGGCGCTGGAGCGCGTGCACCTGATCAAGCAAGGCGTGCCGGCGCGCACGGTGCAGGAGATGAGCGCCGCCATGGGCCTGCCGCGCGATCAGCTGATGCGCGCCGTTGGCCTGGCGCGCTCCACGGTGGAGCGCAAGATCGCCGCGCGCGCGCGGCTGTCCGAGGGCGAGAGCGAAAAGCTGGTGGGCCTGTCGCGCCTGATCGGCCAGGTGGATGCCATGGTGCGCGCGTCCGGCCAGGCGCCAGACGACTTCGACGCCGCGCGCTGGTTCGCCGCCTGGATGGCGCAGCCCGTGGCGGCGCTGGGCGGCCTGTGCCCGCAAGAGTTGCTGGACACCGCCGACGGCCGCGAGGCGCTGGCCACGCTGCTGCTGCAAGCGCAGTCGGGCGTGTATGCATGAGATGGACCACCCCCAGTCTCCACTCGCTTCGCGATGTTCCGCCCACCCCCAAGGGGGCCGAGCCTGCGCACAAAAGGTCCGGTGGACCTTTTGTTGGCTGGCGAGGGGCCGGGCCACTGGCCCGGCGCGGCCTGCAAGGCTCGCCACTGGCCGGCAAGACCCCGGCCACGGCGATCGCTGGCCTGGCCTGCTCCGTGGCCTCTCGGCTCTTTGGGTTTCATCTGCCGCGGATGGCGCGCAGCGCGATGAATCGTTGACATGACGCCTGGCATCTTCTGGCGCATCGCCACTGACACGCCCGACTACACCGCCGACGACCTGAGCGGTGCCGGCGCCGAGCGCAGCGGGGGGCGGTGGAACCCGCGCGGCACGCCGCTGGTGTATGCCAGCAGCTCGCGCGCGCTGGCCTGCCTGGAGACGGTGGTGCACCTGGGCGGCGGCCTGGCGCTGCCGCTCAATCGCTATCTGGTGCGCATCGAGGTGCCGCAGGATCTGTGGGAGGCGCGCACCGTGTTCGACGCCGCGCAGCAGGTGGGCTGGGACGCGCTGCCGCCCGGCCGCGTGAGCATGGCCTGGGGTGCGGCGTGGGCGCAGGGCGCGCAAAGCTGTCTGGCCGAAGTGCCCTCGGTCATCGTGCCGGAAGAATGCAACGTGCTGATCAACCCGCGCCACCCGCAGGCGCGGCAGGTGCGCGCGAGCAAGCAGCGGCGCTGGCTGTACGACCCGCGGGCGGCGCGGTGAGGAGCGGTTGGCACGCAGGCCCGCGCGGCGAGGCGCCAGGGCAGGGCGGCTGATCAGGCTTCGGGCGAACCGGCCAGCGCCCGCGCCACCAGATCGGCCGTGCCGCGAATGTGCGCCTCCAAAGCCAGCGCGGCGCGCAGTTCGTTGCCGGCCATGGCGCTCTCGTAGATCTCGCGGTGCTCGGCGTGCACGTCGCGCCGGCTGCCGGGCAGCTTGATGGCGTAGCGGCGGTAGCGCTCGCTCTGGCGCGACAGGGTGCGCAGCAGGCGCAGCGTCCACGGCGATTCGTGGCCCGCCAGCAGCGCCTCGTGAAAGGCGATGTTCAGCCCCTCCCAGGTCCTGGCCTGGTCGGGGCGCAGGGGTTGCTCCAGTTGCGACAGCTCGCAATAGGCGGTCTGCAACTGTGCGCGCCAGTCGGCGTTGCCGGCGCGCATCGATTGGCGCAGCGCGTCGATCTCGATCAGCACGCGCAGGTTCGTCAAGTCCACCATGTCGGCGGCGGCGATCGGCGCCACGCGAAAGCCACGCTGGCCCTCGGCGATCACCAGCGCGTCGCTGACCAGGCGCGTGATGGCTTCGCGCAGCGTGCCAGCGCTCACGCCGTAGTGCGCCTTCAGGTGCTCCACGCGCAGCTTCTCGTCGGGCGCAAGCTGGCCGCTCATGATGTCGTCGCGCAACTGCGCGTAGGCCCGCTCAATCAGCGTGCGGGTGACCGTGCCGTTGTCGTTGGTGGGGGTCAGGGCGGGGCGTTTGGACATCGGGTTTGGCGTCGGGGTCGTCGATGGTGTGCAAGCGGTAGCTTAGGGCAAGGGGGAACACGAAAAAAGCCGCACGCCTGCGGGGGCGGGCCTTCTTTCACGATCGGCCTCGATGAACCGCGGAGCGTTCAAGTGCCGCCTCTGGCGCACCGGGTCTGACGGGATGGGCAGCCCGATGCGCCGGCCTGTGAACCAGGGCGGCAACCGATGGCCCAAGCCGGCAACATGACCTTCATGCAATATAAATATTGATAAAAAACATGGACAAGCGCGATGGATTCTGACATCAATCGCCCTGCGTCGGGGTAGTCGCCCTTAATTTCCGGGCAATAGATGAGAGATAGACTGCCCTGTTGTCGGTCGTGGTGCCGGTGTCGGGCCATGGTCGGCTTGAAATTCATTGATAGGTGTTTTCCCTATTTTATCGAGATTTCTGAAATTTCGGTTTAAACTGACGGTGTCAGCGCCGAGGTACGGACGGGTGCCGTCGTCCCGAAGAGGGGACGCATCGCCCCCACCCGGGCTTGTGGCGCATGACGATTTTTGGAGACTGTTTCTGTCGGCTTTCATGCACGTGCGAACGCATGCCCAAGCACTACACCATCACCATCGAGGACACCGGCGAAAGCTACCGCTGCGTGGACTGGCGCTCGGTGCTGCACGGCATGGAAGCCCTGGGCAAGAAGGGCATTCCCGTGGGCTGCCGCAGCGGCGGCTGCGGCGTGTGCAAGGTGCAGGTGCTCGATGGCAGCTACAGCCAGCGCGTGATGAGCCGCGCGCATGTGAGCGAGCAGGACGAGGCCGGCGGCTGCGTGCTGTCGTGCCGCGTCACGCCCACCAGCGACCTGCGCATCCGCGTGCTGGGCACCATGAAGAAAACCGTTTGCCGGCCCGCGACACCGACCGGCACCTCCCCCGTTTGATCCCACCTGAAACCCCCAAAGGAGACTTCTCATGTCAATGACAGGCGTTTTGCGTCCCGGACACGTGCAGATCCGCGTGCTGGACATGGATGAATCGGTCAAGTTCTACACCGACGTCATGGGCCTCAAGCCCATGGGCAAGGACGCGCAGGGCCGGGCCTACTTCAAGACCCGCGCCGAGCGCGACCACAACAGCATCATCCTGCGCCAGGCCGACCGCGCCGGCATGGATTTCTTCGGCTACAAGGTGCTGGATGCGGCCACGCTGGACGCGCTGGAGAAAAAGCTGCAAGCCCGCGGCGTCAAGACCGAGCGCATCGCCGCCGGCGAGCTGCTGGAGACCGGCGAGCGCGTGCGCTTCATGATTCCCACCGGCCACGCCATCGAGCTGTATGCCGACAAAACGGCCGTCGGCAGCGGGGTGGGTTGCACCAACCCTGACATGGACGTGCTCGACGCCCCTGGCATCTGCCCGATCCGGCTGGACCACGCGCTGATCTACGGCACCGACCTGGAGGGCTCGCGCGATCTGTTCACCGATGTGCTCGGCTTCACCCTGGTCGAGCGCGCGCTGCTGGAAGACGGCAAGACCGACCTGGGCGTGTGGCTGACCTGCAGTGCCAAGGCGCACGACATCGCCATCGTGCGCCACGGCGAGCCGGGCAAGCTGCACCACGTGTCCTTCCAGCTCGGCACCTGGGAGCAGGTGCTGCGCGCCGCCGACATCATGAGCAAAAACCGCGTCTCGATCGACATGGGTCCCACGCGCCACGGCATCACCAACGGCACGACGATTTACTTCTTCGACCCCAGCGGCAATCGCCTGGAGACTTTCGCCGGCGGCTACGACCACTACCCGGACATGCAGCCCATTACCTGGACCTGGGACGAAATCGGCGCCGGCATCTTCTATCACGACCGCAAGCTCAACGATGCGTTCCTGAGTGTGGTGACCTGATGGTTTTTCTCCTTCCCCCTCAGGGGAAAGGCAAGGATGGGGACGCGCGGCGATGGCAACACTCGTCATCTGTTGATGCGCAGCCGGCCGCCATCCCAGCCCTCCCCTAAAAGATGGGGGGCTGTTTTTTTTGGAGATCGTTCATGAGCCATAGCGTCGAGCAACGCATCATCTCCGCCGAAGCCGCCAATGCCGCCGTGCTGGCGGCGGTGGCCAAGGCGGGCGAACTGGGTCTGCGCATCAACGCTGCGGTGACCGATTCGGCGGGCGTGCTGACCGCGTTCCTGCGCATGCCGGGGGCCTTTCTGCACTCGGTCGATATCGCCATCGACAAGGCATACACCGCTGCCGGCTTCGGTTTTTCCACCGCGCAGTGGGCCGGCTTCCTCAGGGGCGACGAGGCTCTGCGCCTGGGCATGCCCGTGCGTCCGCGCAACGTGGTGTTTGGCGGCGGCCTGCCGATCCGCGAAGGCGGTGCCCTGATTGGCGGCATCGGCGTGTCCGGCGGCTCGGCCGAGCAGGACGAGGAATGTGCGCGCGCCGGGCTGGCCGCGTTGGGGTTGGGTGCATAGCGCCGGCTTTTTTTAGCGAGCAAGAGAGCGACATGAAAGAATTTCTGAACTTCATCAACGGCGAATACGTCAAGAACGCCAGCGGCAAGACCTTCGAGAACCGCAATCCGGTGGACAACAGCCTGATTGGCAAGATCTACGA
>NZ_JAXMEM010000014.1:0-98722 GCF_046348305.1 Ottowia sp. | reverse complement strand
CCCCGACCCCACCAACTTCGCCATCGGCAAGCTCTACACCAACAGCTTCTACGCCCTGCTGGAGCAGCGCCTGGCCGCCAGCGGCTACGCCGTCATTCAGACCACCTCGCCGCTGGTGGCGCGCCAGAGCTTCTGGACCGTGGTGACCACCATCGAGTCGGTGGGATTCAGCGCCACGCCCTACCACGCCCACGTGCCCAGCTTTGGCGAATGGGGCTACGTGCTGGCCAGCCGCCGGCCCTGGCGCCTGCCCACGGCGCTGCCCGCCGGTCTGCGCTTTCTGGACCGGCCATCGCTGCCCCTGCTGTTCGACTTTCCGCCCGACATGGCGCGCGTGCCGGCCGAGGTCAATCGCCTGTCCAACCAGGTGCTGGTGCATACGTACGAGCAGGAATGGGGGAAGGTGCATCAATGAAACACCCCCCTGAGTCGCTGACGCGCCTCGGTGCTCGCCGCCAGAGGCGGCGGCCCTTCGGTTTGTCCAGACCTGCGCAGGCAGGTCCGGAGCCGCAGACCTCAGCCCCCTCTCTGGCGCTTCGCTTGCAGCGGGGACAACGCCAGTGGCCGGCGCAGGTCCGGCCACGGCGTTCGCTGGCTTGGCCTGCTCCGCGGCCTCTGGATCGAGACGCCAAGGCTCGCTGACTCATGCAACGTCGATTTCTGCTTCGCGGCGGCGCCGGCAGCCTGCTGGCCCTGGCGGGCTGTACGAAGCAACAGCACGGTGCCATCGAAGGCGGCTTCGCTGGCACCCATCCCGAGCGCGGTCACCTGCTGCGCGCGCCCTGGCCCACGCGCGCGCCGGACGACGTGCGCCATGTGCACACAGTGATCGCCGGCGGCGGCATCGCGGGCCTGGCCGCCGCGCGGGCGCTGCGCCTGGCCGGGCACGATGACTTTGCCCTGCTGGAGCTGGAAGACGCCGCCGGCGGCAACAGCCGCGGCATGCGGCTGGGCGGCATCGCCTGCCCGCAGGGCGCGCACTATCTGCCGCTGCCGGGCGACGATGCGCGCGCTGTGCAGGACTTGCTGGAGGAGCTGGGCCTGCGCCGGCGCGTGGCCGGGCGCTGGCAGTACGACGAGCTGCACCTGTGCCACAGCCCGCAGGAGCGCCTGTTTTTTGGCGGCCAGTGGCAGGACGGCTTGCTGCCCCAGCAGGGCGTGGGCGCCGCCACGCTGGCGCAGTACCGCCGCTTTGCCGATGCCGTGCGGCGCGCGCAGCAGGCCGCGCACTACGCCATTCCAGTGCAAAAATCATCGTTTGCGCCCAGCCAGCTTGCGCAAGACGCTATCAATTTTGAATCGTGGCTGACCCAGCACGGCCTGGACGACGCGCAACTGCGCTGGTACCTGGACTACTGCTGCCGCGACGACTACGGCGCCGGCCTGGCCCGCGTGTCGGCCTGGGCCGGCATTCACTACTTCGCCAGCCGCCACGGCTTTCACGCGCCCGGCGAGGGCGTTGACGGCGGCGCGGACGAAGACGCGAACGAAGGCGCCGGCCCGCTCACCTGGCCCGAGGGCAACGCCTGGCTGGCCACGCGCCTGGCCGCGCCCGTGGGCGATCGCCTGCACGCCGCGCGTGTGGTCGGGCGCATCGTGCACGGCCGCCATGGTGTCACGGTGGACGCGCTGGACACCGCCAGCGGCCGGCTGGAGCGCTGGCAGGCGCGCCAGGCGGTCGTCGCCCTGCCGCTGTGGGTGGCCGCGCGCGTGCTCGACCCACTGCCCGCTGCCGTGCGCCAGCGCGCCGCCGGCCTGCGCACGGCCCCCTGGCTGGTGGCCAACCTGCAGCTGCGCGCGCCCCTGGACGACCGCCCCGGCGCCGCGCCCAGCTGGGACAACGTGCTCTACGGCGCGCCCGGCCTGGGCTATGTCGACGCCATGCACCAGAGCCTGCACCCCGTGCCCGGCGCCACGGTGCTGACGTATTACCGCGCGCTGGGCGATGCGTCCGAGGGCCGCGCCCAGCTGCTGGCCCGGCCCTGGACGCACTGGCGCGACGCCATCGTCGCGGAGCTGTCCGCCGCCCACCCCGACCTGGCCGCCAAGACCGAGCGCATCGCCTTGGTGCGCCACGGCCACGCCATGGCCGTGCCCACCCCGGGCACGCTGGGCCAGGTCGCCGCCCTGCGCGCGGCGGCGCATCCGGCGCGATCGGGCGAGCTGGCGCTGGCCTTTGCCGACGCCCCGCGCCTGGCCTTTGCGCACGCCGACTGGTCCGGCTACTCGGTGTTCGAGGAGGCCTTCACGCTGGGCCATGCCGCCGGCACGGCGTTGGGGTGAAGTGGAACACCCCCAGTCTCCACTCGCTGCGCGATGTTGCGCCCACCCCCAAGGGGGCATCGCCCCTGGCCGGGGAGACCCCGGCCACGGCGATCGCGCGGCTGGCCTGCTGCGCGGCCGCTTGGCTCGTTGGGCTTGATGAGCCGCGGGTGGTGCCCGGCGCCATGGCCAACTGAAATGCCCGTGGGTCGGCTGCGTGGCGCGCGCGCTTCACACTTCTTTACTCGCCGTCAGCCAGCGGTCAGGAACTTTGCAGTATCGTCGGCCTCTCAACATGGCAAGCGTGAATTGACTCCTCCAATTGCCTTGAAGCTGCCGAGCCAACTGGCTTGTGCCGACGAAAACCTGAAGCGCATTTCCTCCTCCCTCCCTCCTCCTCCTTCGCTTCAGGCCGCCTCGGCAGCATTTTTATTCTGACCGCGTCGCTTTTGCCCCCGGGCCAAAGCGGCGCGTTTGTTTTGGGGCCGGGCCAGCGCGGACGGAACACCGCAAAGAGCCGAAAGGCCGCGCCCGCGGGCCAAGCCCGCGATCGACGTGGCCGGGCTCCCCCCGGTCAGGGGCGATGCCGCCGTGAAGAGGGGAAGGCGGCACGGAACGAAGTCCGCGCCGCTTGGGGGTGAGTCGCTATGCCGGCCTGGTATCGACAAAGCTGGGGCGCAGCATCAGCTTGTCGTCCAGCAGGCGCGCCAGGTTGGCGTGGCGCGCGCGCCAGTCCAGCTCGGCAAAGCGAAAATCCAGGTAGCCCAGCGCGCAGCCCACGGCGATGTCGGCCAGCGTCATGTGGATGCCCGCGGCGCACCAGGGCTTGTCGGCCAGGCCGGCGCTCATGGCAGTCAGGGCGTTGTCCACCTTGCCCATTTGCCGCTCGATCCAGGCGCTGCTGCGCTCGCCCTCGGCGCGGCCGGGCCAGGTTCTCTCCAGGCGCGCCAGGATGGCGGCGTCCAGCAGGCCGTCGGCCAGCGCTTCCCAGGTCTTGACCTCGACGCGCTCGCGGCCGGGCGGCGGAATCAGCTTGCCCACGGGCGAGAGCGTGTCCAGGTAGTCCACGATCACGCGCGAGTCAAATACCGCGTCCTGGCCGTCCATCACCAGGCAGGGCACCTTGCCCAGGGGGTTGGAGGCAGAGATGGTGCTGTCCGCCCCCCAGACGTCCTCGGGCACGAACTGGTAGTCCAGCTTCTTCTCGGCCAGGACGACGCGCACCTTGCGCACGTAGGGGCTGGCGAGGGCGCCGATCAATCGCATGGTCATGGGGCGGTTGCAATAGGGGCCGGGACGCCCGGCGAGCGCCGCCATTTTAGGGGTTTGCCGGTGCCGGCGCGAACGGCGGCGCGACGGGGCGCTTCTACAATCGGGGCCCATGGATCTGACCGCGCTCACCGCCCTTTCGCCGCTGGACGGCCGCTACGCCGCCAAGCTGGACGCCCTGCGCCCGCATATGGGCGAGCTGGGTTACATGCGCTATCGCGTGCAGGTCGAGCTGACGTGGTTCATCGCCCTGTCCGACGCCGGGTTTGCCGAGTTCAGGCCGCTCAGCCCCGCCGCCCGCGCGCATCTGCTGGGCCTGCTGCGCGATTTTTCCGAGCGTGACGGCGCCGCCATCAAGGCCATCGAGAAAACCACCAACCACGACGTCAAGGCGGTCGAATACTGGATCAAGTCCAAGTTCGAGGGCCGCCCCGAGCTGCAGGCCGCCGCCGAGTTCGTGCACTTTGCCTGCACCAGCGAGGACATCAACAACACCAGCCACGCGCTGCAGCTCAAGGCCGGGCGCGCCGTGCTGCTGCAGGGGCTGGATGCGGTGATCGAACGCCTGCGCGCGCTGGCGCAGCAGCACGCGCATGTGGCCATGCTCAGCCGCACGCACGGGCAGACGGCCAGCCCCACCACGGTGGGCAAGGAAGTCGGCAACGTGGTGATGCGCCTGCAGGCCGCGCGCGAGCGCATCGCCGGCGTGCGGCTGCTGGCCAAGATGAACGGCGCCGTGGGCAACTACAACGCCCACCTGTCGGCCTGGCCCGACTTCGACTGGGAGGCCTTCAGCCGCCGCGTGATCGAGTCGCCCCTGCCGGATTCAGCAACCGGCGCTGACGCACCCATGGGCCTGGGCCTGACGTTTCAGCCCTACAGCATCCAGATCGAGCCGCACGACTACATGGCCGAGCTGTTTGACGCGGTGGCGCGCGCGGACACCATCGGCATCGACCTGGCGCGCGACGTGTGGGGCTACATCTCGCTGGGCTATTTCAAGCAAAAGACCAAGGCGGGCGAAATTGGCTCCAGCACCATGCCGCACAAGGTCAACCCCATCGACTTCGAGAACGCCGAAGGCAACCTGGGCCTGGCCAATGCGCTGCTGCGCCACTTGAGCGAAAAACTGCCCATCAGCCGCTGGCAGCGCGATCTGACCGACTCCACCGTGCTGCGCAACATGGGCGTGGCGCTGGGCCACGCCGTGCTGGCCTGGCAGTCGCTCTTGACCGGCCTGAACAAGCTCGAGCTGAATGAAGCCGCGCTCGCCGCCGACCTGGACAACGCCTGGGAAGTGCTGGCCGAGCCCATCCAGACGGTGATGCGCCGCTTTGGCGTGCCCGGCGCGTATGAAAAATTGAAGGAAACCACGCGCGGCCAGCAGGTCACGCGCGAGGCGCTGCACGGGCTGATCCGCACGCTGGACATCCCCACGGCGGAGAAGGAGCGGCTGCTGGCGCTGACGCCCGCCACCTATGTGGGCATGGCGGCCGAGCTGGCGCGACGGGTTTGACGGGCCTGCGGGCCGATTTGGGCGCTGCCGGCCCTGTCTTGCAGACCGCGGAGCCGCCAGAGGCGACTCCTCTTCGGGCTGTCCGGACTCGCGCTGGCGAGTCCAGAGCCGCAGCCCTCAGCCAATCGAATCGACCGCCAGCGCTTGGTGAGAAACCGCAGACAGCTATCAAAAACAAAGCAAATCCATGGCCCTCAAGGCAACCATCTTCAAGGCCGACGTGCAGCTGGCCGACATCGACCACGGCTGCTATACCGACCTGCAGCTCACCCTGGCGCGCCACCCCAGCGAGACCGACGAGCGCATGATGGTGCGGCTGGCCGCACTGGCGCTCAATGCCCACCAGGTGCAGGATTTGTGCGGCGGCGACGCGCGCATCGGCTTTGGCGCGGGGCTGTCCAGCCCCGACGAGCCCGACGTGCTGCTGCAAGACTTCACCGGCCGCACGCGCCTGTGGATCGAAGTGGGCCAGCCCGAGGACAAGCCGCTGGCCAAGGCCTGCAGCAAGGCCGACCAGGTCATCCTCTACCCGTTTGCCAGCCAGGCCGAGGTGTGGTGGCGCGGCATCGAGGGCAAGCTGTCGCGGCTGGACAAGCTGCAGGTCTGGCGCATCCCCGCCCTTGACGCGCAGGCGCTCACGCAACTGGCCGAGCGCAGCATGCAGCTGCAGGCCACGCTGCAAGAGGGCGTGCTGACGCTGTCCAGCACGCGCGGCAGCGTCAGCGTGGAGCCGCTGCGCTGGAAGTGATCACGGGGCGGACGCCGGCATCCACGCCCCGCAGTTCCAGCACTGCTCGAAGCCGCCTTCCACCAGCTCGCCGCAGTGCGCGCAGCGCCAGCGCCGCTGCGGCAGGTGGGCCAGGTCATCGAGCAGCTGGCGCGCTCCGGCCTCGTGCTCGGCGTGGCGCAGCCAGATCTCGGGGCGGCACTGGTCGGGCGGCAGCTCGCCGGCGATGCTGCTCAGGTAGCGCCGCTCCACCGTGGCCGCGTAGCCGGCCTCGCACAGCAGATCGGCCCACACCTGGGCGATGGCGACGTTGGGGGCTTGCGTCAGGCGAAACACGGCGGCGCCGGCAAATCAAAGCCAAAATGGGTTGCAGCCGGTGTCCATCGGGCGCAAGCAGCTATCAAAAAGTAGTTGGCGAGATCTACTTGTCGGTGCGGCTGACGCCCGCATCCACCGTGCCGTACACCGTCACGCCCGAGGTCGTGGCGCCGCCGTCGGGTGCGCGCGGCGCGCCGGTGCACGCGCCCAGCAGGCCCAGGGCTGCGGCGGCCAGCGCCGCGCGAAGGAGGGGGATGTGCAAGAGGTTCATGCGGACAGTATGCGCCCACGGGCCGCGCGCGGCAAAAGCGCTACGCCCGCGGCAGCCGCCAGAACGCCGCCGCCCCCGCCAGCAGCAGCGCCGACATGGTCAGCAGCGCGGCGGTGAAGGGCGCCACGCCCAGCGCCGGCGCCCAGCTGGCGGCCACGCCGCTGGCCCACTGCATCAGCGCCACGCCCAAAAACATCGCCATCGTCAGCAGCGACAGCGCGCGCCCGCGCAGCGCCTCGGGGTAGGCGTCGCGCACATAGCCGTATTGCAAAACGCCGTAGCCCGACAGTGCGCCGTAGGTGACGGCCAAAGCCACGTCCACCCAGGCGATCGGCGCTAGGCCGGCCGCGCCCACCAGCAGCGCGGCCAACAGGGCCAGCCCCAGCATCCAGCGCGTGCGGCGTGCGCCGCCCGGGTCCAGCCGGCCAAACACGCTGGGACTGGCCATGCTGGCCAGCGTCATCACCAGCGCCACATTGCCGCTTTCCACCAGCGTGAAGCCGTGGCGCTGCACCAGCAGCGGCCCCAGCCATAGCCCGCGCAGGGTGATGAAGCCGGCGTAGGCGACGGCGGCATAGGCCACCATGCCGGCCGTTTGCGGCAGCTTGAACAGGCCGAACAGCCCGCGCAGCGCGGCCCCGGCCGTGGGCCGCTCGCCGTCGGCGCCGGCGCCGGAGGGTGCGGGCGGCTCGTGCACCTGCCAGGCCATCGCTGCCCAGGCCAGCGCGCAGCACAGCGCCAGCGCGGCAAAGCCCCAGCGCCAGGAGCTGGCCTCGATCAGCCAGGCCAGCGGCGTGGCCGTGGCCAGCACGCCCAGGCTGCCAATGCTCATCACCAGCCCCGAGGTGGCGGTAAAGCGATCGGCCGCGAAGTGCCGGCTGATGAACAGCGTGCACACCAGAAACGCCGGCGCGCAGCCCGTGCCGATCAGCAGTTGCCCCAGCAGCAGCACCGGGTAGCTGCTGGCCTGCGCCGACAGCAGCGCGCCCGCGGCGGCGGCCGGAAACGCCAGCAGGATGGTGCGGCGAATGCCCCACAAGTCCAGCGAAACGCCCATGACCAGTTGCACCAGCCCGAACGAAAAGTGAAACGCCGCCGACCACAGCCCCAGCTGCTGCGGCGACAGCTGCAACTGATCGGCCAGCGGCGGCCCCATGATGGCCCCCAGCGTGCGAAACGCCTGGCTGAGCACAAAGGCCCCGGCCAGCGCGCCCAGCATGGCCCAGGCCGTGCGCAGGGGCATGGGTGGGACGGCGGTGGTGTCGGTGGGCTGCGGGTCGGTGGCGTTCAAGGGCGTTCCTGTTTTTGCCCCCTCACCCCCTGCGAGAGGGTTGGGCTGAGGGCCGGCGGCGCAAGGCAAGTCATCGGCCCAATCCAAACGAAATCAGTCTGTAGCGTCCATCCATCAAGCGCAAGCAGCTACTTCATTGATAGCGGCATCAATGATGATGCCCGTGCGCTCCATGCACGTGCCGGTGCGTGATCTCTTCCTCGGTGGCCGCGCGCACCGCCTTCACCGTGGCGGCAAAGCGCAGGTCGTGCCCGGCCAGCGGGTGGTTGCCGTCCAGGTGCACCTCGGGCCCCTTGATCTTGACCACGTTGTAGGCCATCGGCCCATTCGGCCCCGCGCCCTGCAACTGGCCGCCCACCTTGACGCCCGGCGGAAATTCGCTCCTGGGGATGGTGCGCACCAGCGCCTCGTCGCGCTCGCCAAAGGCATCCCGGGCGGCCAGTTCCAGGTCGATCGACTGCCCCACCTCCAGCCCGGCCAGCGCCGCCTCGACCTTGGGAAACAGGTTGTCATAGCCGCCGTGCAGATAGGCGGTGGTGCCCGCGTCCAGCGGCTTGCCGCTGCGGGCGTCGGTGATCTTGTAGGCCAGGGTGACGGCGCTGTCTTGGGTGATGGGCATGGGGTCGCGTGAAATCGTGGTTGAGGCCGGCGGCAGGGTGCGCGCGGCAAAGCCGTGACTCTAACGCCCGGCGTGTCGAGTTGTGGTCAGGCTTGTGCCCGAAGTATTCTCGAAGAGCAGCGTAGCCGAAAATAGGCCGCTGCGGTGGATTTGCAGCCGACAATTTCCAAGTCCGACGAGCTCTTGGGTGCGTTCAGGGGATGCGGCTCGGCATGAAGCTTGGATTGGAGGAAGCAAGGCCTGTCGATGCGTTGATTGCTTCGATGGCTGCTCTCAAAGCAGCCGCTGCTCCTGTTCGCCCCATATTTGCATCAATGCCTGCATCTCTGCTCCCGTGAAGGCGCCCGTCACTCTCACTTTCTCATGCACGAGCTGGACCGCGACGATGGTGCGCAGAAATTCGGGTTCGTGGCGCAGGCGAGCCAGTGCATCCTGCTCGCCCCGCAGCAAAACGAAGCCGTGCATATCGCCGCCATGCGGCTCCAGCAGCACGACGTCTATCGTGTCCAGACGGCCCTGCTCTTTCACTGCTGTGAGGTAGTGCATCGCCTCGTCCAGTACCTGCGCTGCCGTCTTTTCCCTGCCGGGAATGATCGGCCCCCAACCTACCAGCAATGCGGCTTTCATGATCTGCCTTCCATCGTGCAAACAAAAAAACGCGCCAGAGGTGGCACCTCATCGGCCTGCCGCCATGCGTCGCGCCAGTGGTGCGAATGCGGCCAGCATCCATGCGAACATTGCCGCCGACGGGTGCACCAGGGCCAGCGGTATCGAGAGCAGGAACACCGCCGTCGGCCACATCACTACGGCAAGGGCCTGGCGGTATTCACCATCACTGACGGCGGATTGCGTCAACGCTTGCGTGCGAGCGATGGCGACGATGAACAGCAGCATCAGGCCGGTGGCTGCCACCACGGATGCGTAAAGCACGACGGCCAGCGGGTCGCTGTCGCCGTAGTGCGCGAGCGCCGCGGTCGGAAAGTTCAACGAGATCAGCGCCAGCATGAAACCGATGTTGGCCAGGTTGTAGCCGCGGCTGGTGCGGCGTACGCGTCGGCTGAGGCGATGGTGCGCAAGCCAGAAGCCGCTGATCACGGTGAAACTCAGCAAAAAGGCGAGCACGCCGGGCAACATCTGGCCCAGCAGCGTGCGCAGCGGCCCGCGTGAGCCTTCAGGAAAGCGGATCTCCAGCGCCAGCACGGTGAGCGCAATCGACACCATGCCGTCGCACAGTGCATTGATGCGTTCCGGTCCAGGTTCCGGGTCGCTGGGCAGGTCGATGGCGGTATTCATCGTGCAGCCTCTTCAGGCGGGTACGAAGATGGCGTGCAGGCCGAGCGGCATCACGCGGTCCATGCGCGCCTGCATGAGGGGGCCGTCGGCCAGGTGCTGTGCGTCGAAAACCGACAGCAGCATCTGCTGGCGCGCGAGGTCCAGCGCCGTGCCCATGACCCAGCCTTCACCCTCGCGCCCCCGCCCGCCGGGACGCGGCACGAAGATGTGTTCCTCCACCATCACGTCCTTGCCGTAGCGGTAGAGCTCATGCGCACCGCTCGCCACGTCCAGCCGCATCACGGCATCAAAGCCGGGGCGTTCGCCCGCATCCACGCGCGCAGCGGTAAAGACCTGCCGATAGGTGCGGCCAACAATGCGCGGATCGACCCGCGGAAATTCGGCCACCAGCGGCAGCAGGTGCTGTTCAGCCTTGCCCGTGGCGGGGTTGAGTTCCAGCAGCGCTACGGCGGTGTGTTCCTTTTCGGCATATTGCCCGCGCATCAGGTCCTTCAGCGCCGTGGTCGCCGCCCAGGCGCTGGGCGAGCGGATGCAGTCCAGGCGCACCACGCCCTTGTCCTCACACGCATTGCCGATGTGAAACACGAAGCCGGTCGGCAGCGTGAACCACTGCGGCGCATCCAGCCGGTCCTTGGCCAGCAGCAGCACGCGCAGGCCAAGCTCCGGTCGCCAGACGTGGCTGTCCAGGAAGGTCTCTCCGGCTTCGGCGCGGGCGCGATCGAACACCAGCGGCGGCAGCAGGAACACGAGGTGGCGCTCGGTCACCGCGAAGTCATGCACCATGGCGATGTCGGGCACCGGGAGGCTGGCAGCAGCGGCCAGCTCGCCGCCAGGTTTGACGTGGTAGATCGACAGCAGACCCGCCGAGCTGCTGATGCCGAAATTCCACAGCGTTCCGTCTGGCTCGATCTTGGGGTGAGCCGAGAACGGCATCCCGGCGTAGTCGGGTGACCAGACCTTGGGACCGCGGGTTTCCAGCGTCTGCGCGTCCATTTCGGTGGCCGAACCTCCTTCCCACAACGCCATGAAGCGCCCGCCATGCGCAAGCACGCTGGTGTTGGCGACGTTGATCGCGTCTGGCGCGGTGATTGCATCGGCGCCCGGCGGGTTGGTGGCGAAGGCGGCGCGCACCGGACGACCTGCCGCGCTGTCGGCGAGGAATTTTTCGGTGCGCACGAAGCGCCCGCGGTGTGTCACGCCTTTGTCGCTGAGCGTGTAGCGCTGCACCATGCCATCGCCGTCAAAGAGGTGGTGGTAGCGCTCGCCACCCAGCGCATGGCGCGCGGGGCCGTTGCGGTAGAAGCTGCCCGCCAGACCCCTCGGCATGCGCCCCTGCACGCTCAGGGCCATGGGGGCGGCGTCTTGCTGCAGGCCGACGTAGCCCAGCGTCCATGGGTGGCTGGCCCGGGCAGCGGCAAAGGCGGCGGCGGTGCTGTCGGCGCTGGCTGCTGCGTTCGTGCCGAGGGGCGGTGCTGCCGGCCGCGGCCAGCAGGGTGTGGAGGAAATCACGGCGTTGCATGGTCACTCTCCTGCTGCTCAACGCAGATGAACGGTGATGGTGGTGTCGCCCTGCAGCTCGATGGCCGCGGCGTCGAAGTCGGGGGCGCCCATGCGCCCGCGTGCGTCGCGGCTGAAGCCGTAGCGCTCGATGGGAATGCCGGCGACGTTGCTGTCGAGCTTGCCGTTGCCGTTCTCGTCGTGAAACAGCGAAAGCGCGTAGCGCCCCGCGGGCAGATCGCGGTAGATCAGCAGCACGCGCGCGGCGGCTGGCTGGCGCTCGCCTGCGCGCGGCGTCTTGAGCCAGCTTGCGGCATCGGCGTACAGCGCACCGTCGACGGTGCCCTTGTCGGAGCGGGCGCCCAGTACTTCAACGGTCAGGTCGTGGGCGCAGGCGCTGGTGGCCATCAATGCCAGGCTCAGTGCGCCGACGCAGAAGGAACGGCAGGGAAGTCGCATGAAAGAGGCTCCTGTGACGGGTGTCGGTCGTGTGATGACCGGCACTGTAGGAAGCCGCGCGCCGTGCAACCAGCGGATTGCGACAGGCAGGCGCAGGCGGTGCGCCAAGCGTGTCCAGGCTCGACCGAACCGCGCCGTTACATGGGGCGAAACAGGTGCGCGAAGGCGCGGCTGACCTTGAGCGGGCGGGCCAGGCCGCGCACCGAGAGACTGCAGTGACCCAGCTCGTCGCGCGTGGCGCTGACGATGTGGCGGCTGTTCACCAGCAAGCTGCGGTGGATCTGGATGAACTCGCCACCTGCTATGCGGGTGGCGAGTTCGCGCAGGCTCATGCGCACCAGGGCCTCCCCTTCGGCGGTGACCACGGTCACGTACTTGTCGGTGGCTTCCAGGCAGATCACATCGGCGACGGCAATCATGCGCACCGTGTTGCCCACGCCGGCGCGGATCACGCGGATCGGTTCGCGCGCCGTGTCGCTCGTGGCGAGTGCCTGCATCTGCTGCACCTGTTGCGCCGCTTCGCCCGCGCGAGGCAGCGTGCGTGCGGCAAGCCGCTCTTGCAGCCTGGCCACCGTGGCGGCCAGGCGTTCGGGCGTCACCGGTTTGAGTACGTAATCGATGGCGGCGTGCTCGAAGGCCGAGACGGCAAATTCGTCATAGGCGGTGACGAACACCAGCAGCGGAGCGGGGTGCGTTTCGGGCCACTCGTCGCTGACGATTTCAGCCACCTCCAGTCCGGTGCGTGCCGGCATGCGGATGTCCAGAAACAGCACATCGGGCAGCAGCGCCAGCGCCTGCGCGGTGGCCGCCAGGCCATCCTCGGCCACGGGCGCCAGCCGCAGCCCGGGCCAGGCACCCTGGAGCAGACGCACCAGGGTGCGGGCCAGCACGGGCTCATCCTCGGCGATCAGGGCCAGGGGCGCATGGGGCGTGTTCATGTCGGGATCCTCACGATGGCGCGCATGCCCGTTGGGTGCTGGCGCAGCAGCCGCAGGCTGGCGCGCTCACCATAGAGCGCACGCAGACGTTCGCGCACCTGCGCCAGGCCAAAGCCGCCATCGGCAGTGGGTGGCTGATCGGCGGGAAGACCCAGGCCGGTGTCGTTCACCTCCAGTTCCAATCCCTGTGCGCCCAGGCGCGCGCTCACCCGCACGCTGCCGCCGCCGATCTTGGGTTCGATGCCGTGCTTGAGCGCGTTTTCCACCAGTGGCTGCAGCAGCATGGCCGGCACGGGTGTGGCCTGCAGAGCCTCAGGCAGGTCCAGCGTGTAGTGCAGGCGTGCTCCCAGGCGCAAGGCCATGATGTCCAGATAGGCCGCGAGCTGGGCGAACTCGGCGGCGAGCGTCGTGTTGTCGCTGCGTGAGGCGGCCAGGGCACCGCGCAGCCAGGTAATCAGGCGGTCAATCATCAGTCGCGCGCTGGCGGGATCGTCATCGACCAGTGCTCGCAGATTGGCCAGGGTGTTGAACAGCATGTGCGGGTCAAGCTGCGCGCGCAACATGCGCAGCTCGGCTTCGGCGGCCAGCTGCTGCGCGCTGGCGCGCGCCATGGCCTCGCTGCTCAGGCGGCTGCGCAGCCAGGTGAGGTAGCTGACAAAACCGCCGGCAAGCAGCGTGGCGCCGATGGCCGCCAGGCGCGCGTCGTCGACGCCGATGATGCGTATCGGCTCACCCAGTACCGCATACGCCGTGGTGTAGCCCAGTACATAGCCCAGCGGCAGGCCGACACCCAGCGCGATCAGCAGCGCCGCGCGAGCCCCGCGCCTGCGCACCCAAGGCAGCTGGCGCACCAGCGCGCCGCAGAACGCCACCCACAGGCCGATGCATTCGGAAAACCACAGGTTGCGGCCAAAGCTGTCGTGTTCGGGCTCGGCCAGCGTCAGCATGGCGGCCACCAGCACGCAGAACAGGCCGGTGAGCACGAACAGGCGCAGCGTGCGCGTGGCGCCTTCGGGGAGGGGGGAAACGGGTGGGGTCAGTGTCATGGCGGCACGCGATCGGGCGTGCCACTCTAGGCCAAAGCGGCGTGCTGGGCGTAGCCGGTGGTGCCGATGGCAGCCTGAAGGCGCGAACGGTCGAAATCGTTGAGTAAAGCGTATTCCTTCAGTTCGGCTAAAGACGGATCACCAAAATGTACTGGATGGGGTGCGCTCGTAGAGGGGCGTGCCCGAAGTACAGGGCGACCGAAAAACATGAGTACCCATATTGTCGAGATGCGTCTGGCCATGAAAACCACCATCGAATTGCCGCAATCCCTGTTTGCACAGGCCAAGCGCTATGCCGCTGCGCACGACATGACCCTGAAAGCCCTGATCGAGCAGGGCTTGTGCGCGGTGATGACCGAGAGCCAGCCCGACGCGCCCTTCAAGCTGCGCGATGGCAGCTTTCACGGGGGACGCGGCTTGACGCCCGAGTTCGAGAACGCCGACTGGGCGCAAATTCGCGACGCCATCTACGAAGGCCACGGCGTGTGATTGCCGTCGACACCAACCTGCTGGTCTAAGCCCACCGCGCAGAAAGCCCCTTTCATGCGCGTGCTGCCGCCCGGCTTGCCCAGGGCCCATCGACGTGGGCCATTGCCTGGCCCTGTCTCCACGAGTTTTACAGCGTGGTCACCCATCCGCGCATTTTTGCAGTGCCAACGCCGACGGCAGCCGCGTTGGGCCAAATCAGCGCCTGGTTGGAGTCCCACAGCTTGCTGCTGTTGTCGGAAAGCGACTGACACTGGCCTCAACAGCATGAGCTGATCGCGCAGGCGCAAGTTCAAGACTCCATGGTGCATGACGCCCGCATCGCCGCGCTGTGCCTGGCCCACGGCGCGCGTGAGTTGTGGACCGCCGACTGCGACTTCAGCCGCTTCGCTGGCGTGCGCACGCGCAATCCCTTGCTCACGGCTTGACCAACCCCTGCATCCGCACCACCTCAAAATCGGCGCCCTTCACGGCGCCCAGCTCGCGCAGCAGCGCGTCGTTGTTCCAGCGCGCGTCGGGTGCGCCGCTGATGTACCAGTTGGAGCCGTTGTCGGCCACGAGCATGCCGTAGGTCTTCAGCGCCTGCAGGATGGCGCGCGACTCGGTGCTGGTGCCCGCCGGGATCGCGTAGCTCGCTTTCAGCCGCACCCGCATGCCCATGGGCGGCAGGCTGGCGCTGGTGTCGCTGGACGCCCAGTGCGTGGCCGGCGGCACATAGGCGCGGCGCGTGCGGCTCACCGTAAAGCGCAGCGCGTGGGCAATCACGCCCGTCGCCGCCTCGTCATAGCGCGCCAGGCCCGGAAAGATCGGCAGCCCCGCCGCGTCGGCACTCGTCCAGCCCGGCCGCCCGCCCGGGCGCACCGTGTTGCTGTCGAGGTGAAACACCGCGCCGCCGCTGGCCAGCCAGCTGCCATCGGCCTGCGGCACCGCGTTGCCCAGTTCGTACAGGCGGTTGGCGCTGCGGTCCACCACCAGCACGTGCCGGTCGCCGCCAAAGGGGCCGCCGTCGGCGCGCTGTCCCTCGATCGGCGCGTTGGGCGGCACCGGGTAGGGGCCCGGGTCGCTCTCATCGCCGTAGTCGGTGAACGTGATCTTGACCTTGGGCTGCCCCGCGCCCACCACCACGTAGGGGATGCCGATCGGCGCGCCCTCCCACAGCCCCGCGCCAAAGTCCGGGTGCAGCCCGCGCGTGAGCCCGATGCTGGCGATCAGCGCGTCCGAATCCGGATCGACCGGCGCCTTTGAGATGTCCGTGTTCCAGGCGTTGTCGGCCGGAAACGGCAGCGCCCCGTTCAGGCTGGCGCCCGGGCCCAATGAGGCGGCCTGCAGGTTGCCGTAGGTGGCGCTGCCCGATGGGGGCGTGGTGGGCGCGGGCGTCGTGGGCGGAGCGGTGGGGGGCGCCGTGGGTGGCGCAGGCTGCGCCGGCGTGCCTGCGCCGCCCGGCCCGTCCGATCCGCCGCCGCACCCCGGCAAGGCGACCGCGCCGGCGACCGTCAGCATCACGGCCCAGCGGCACCAGCCGCGCGACTGCCCGATGGCATGCATGTTGGTTCCTCCAAGTTTGCCCGGGCCTTGCGCGGGCGTTGTGATCTTGAACGCACCAAGCCCATCATCGCAGTCTTTTCCGTGGGTTTGGCGCGGGCCTGCCTCGCCCCTGCGTGCCTGGCGGCTTGATTGGCTGTCGCCTGTGCGCTCAGCCGCCGGCAGCCGCCACCGCGGCCATGAACGCGCGAAGTTTTTTCTCGTCCAGGTGGTCATCGGTTCGCACGCTCGTGCACAGATCGAGTCCAAACGGTCGAACCGAGTGGATGGCTTCACCGACGTTGTCGGCTCGCAAGCCGCCCGCGAGGAAAACCGGAACCGACGACCGCGCCACGATTTGCGCGCTCAGGGACCAATCGTGCGTGCGCCCCGTGCCGCCGAGCTCCTTGACCGCAAGATTCTGATTGCCGGAATCGAGAAGCAGCGCGTCCACTTCATGGGCCGCCGACAGGGCTTCGTCCACCGACGCCCGATGGGTCACGTGAACCACCTGTACGAGAGAAATGCCCGGAAGCAGTTCGCGCAGCGCCGCATGTCCGCCTTTGGGCAGGCGATCGCACAGTTGAACCGTGGTGGTGCGGCAGCGGCGGTGCTGCGCTGCAATCTCCACTGGATCGGTTCGGCTCGTGAGCAGGAACGTGGCCACGGGTGGCGGCACGGTGGCCGCGACTTGCGCGATGCAAGCCTCCGATATGACCCCCGGCCCACTCGGCATCTCCGATACCAGCCCCAGTGCAGACGCGCCACACCGGACAGCAAGTGCCGCCTCGTCAGCGGAGCCGATGCAGCAAATCTTGATGCGTATCACGTGTCACCTTCCTTTCCTGCCGCCCACCAAGGTGCGGCTGATGACGGGCTCTGGAGCGACGTCAGTGTCGACGGGCGCGTTCAGCGGCGCCGTGGACGCCGAGGCGTCCGTGTGGCCTCACACGTCGATGTTCCCCGCCCGCAGCGCATTCGTCTCGATGAACGCCCGGCGCGGCTCCACGTCGTCGCCCATCAGGGTGGTGAAGACCTGGTCGGCGGCGATGGCGTCTTCGATCTGCACGCGCAGCAGGCGCCGCACGGCCGGGTCCATGGTGGTTTCCCACAGTTGCTCGGGGTTCATCTCGCCCAGGCCCTTGTAGCGCTGGCGGCTGGTGGTGCGCTCGGCCTCGGCGATCAGCCATTGCATGGCCTCGCGGAAGCTGCCCACGGCCTGCTCGCGCTGGCGCTCGCCTTCGCCGCGCGTGACCTTCGCGCCTTCGCCCAGCAGGTGCTGGAAGGTCTGCGCGGCGGCCACCAGTGCGGCGTAGTCGCCGCCATGCACAAAATCTTGCGGGATGACGCTGCTCTTGATGTTGCCGTGGTGGTGGCGGCTGATGCGCAGCACCGGGCGCTCGGTGCGGGGGTCGAGCTGGGCGGCCACCTCGGGCGCGCCGCCGTTGGCCTGCTGCTCGTGCAGGTGCGATTGCAGCTCCACGGCGCTGGCTTGGGCGGCCTCCAGCGTGTCCATGTTCAGCGCCACGCCGCTGGCGATGGCGCGCAGGGCTTCTTCGTCCATGAAGGCCGCCAGGCGCGCGATCACGCCCTCGGCCAGCTGGTGCTTGCGCGCCAGGTCGGCCAGCGCCTCGCCGGTGATGGGCTGCGCGTTGCCGCCGGGGTGCACCACGGCGTCCTTCAGCGCCACGCGCAGCAAAAAGGCGTCCAGCGCCGCATCGTCCTTCAGGTACAGCTCTTCCTTGCCGGACTTGACCTTGTACAGCGGCGGCTGCGCGATGTAGATGTGGCCGCGCTCGACCAGCTCGGACATCTGGCGATAGAAAAAGGTGAGCAGCAGGGTGCGGATGTGCGCGCCGTCCACGTCGGCGTCGGTCATGATGATGATGCGGTGGTAGCGCAGCTTGTCGATGGCAAAGTCGTCGCTGCCGTTCTTGCCGTTGCCATTGCCGTCCTCGGCGGTTTTGCCGATGCCGGTGCCCAGCGCCGTGATCAGTGTCACGATTTCGTTGCTGGACAAAAGCTTTTCATAGCGCGCGCGCTCCACGTTCAGGATCTTGCCGCGCAGCGGCAGGATGGCCTGGAACTTGCGATCGCGCCCCTGCTTGGCGCTGCCGCCCGCCGAGTCGCCCTCGACGATGTAGATCTCGCACTGCGAGGGGTCTTTTTCCTGGCAGTCCGCCAGCTTGCCGGGCAGGCCAAAGCCGTCGAGCACGCCCTTGCGCCGCGTCATCTCGCGCGCCTTGCGGGCGGCTTCGCGCGCGCGCGCGGCTTCGACGATCTTGCCGCAGATGATCTTGGCGTCATTTGGCCGCTCTTCCAGGTACTCGGTCAGCGCTCGGGCCACGATGTCCTCGACCGGCGCGCGCACTTCGCTGGAGACCAGCTTGTCCTTGGTCTGGCTGGAGAACTTGGGCTCGGGCACCTTGACCGAGAGCACGCACACCAGGCCTTCGCGCAGGTCGTCGCCGCTCACGTCCACCTTGGCCTTCTTGGCTAGCTCGTTGACCTCGATGTACTTGGTGATCACGCGCGTCATGGCGGCGCGCAGGCCCGTCAGGTGGGTGCCGCCGTCGCGCTGCGGGATGTTGTTGGTGAAGCAGAGGACCTGCTCGTTGTAGCCGTCGTTCCACTGCATGGCGACTTCCACGCCGATCTCGGTGCCGGGGATGCCGCCGTAGGTGTCGGCCGCTCGCGTGCCGGTGGCGTGGAAGGCGTTGGGGTGCAGCACCTTCTTGCTGCCGTTGATGAAGCCCACGAAACCCTGCACGCCGCCGGCGCCCGAGAAGTCATCCTCCTTGCCGGTGCGCTCGTCGATCAGGCGGATGCGCACGCCGTTGTTCAGGAAG
Organism: Ottowia sp.; assembly: GCF_046348305.1. GTDB lineage: Bacteria > Pseudomonadota > Gammaproteobacteria > Burkholderiales > Burkholderiaceae_C > Ottowia. The sequence goes on along the minus strand of NZ_JAXMEM010000014.1, from coordinate 80,360 downwards.
CTGAGCTCGCGCAGGCGCTTGGCCAGGATGTCGTAGTGAAAGTCGTTGTTTTCCTTGAAGATTTCGGTGTCGGGCAGAAACCGCACCTCGGTGCCGCGCTGGTCGGTGTCGCCGGTGATGCGCATGGGCGAGACTTCGACGCCGTTCACCGTCTCCAGCAGGCGGTTTTGCACAAAGCCGCGGCTGAACTCGATCTCGTGCTTCTTGCCCTCGCGGCGCACCACCAGGTGCAGCCGGCTGGACAGCGCGTTGACGCAGGACACGCCCACGCCGTGCAGCCCGCCCGACACCTTGTAGCTGTTCTGGTTGAACTTGCCGCCCGCGTGCAGCTCGGTCAGCGCGATCTCGGCGGCCGAGCGCTTGGGCTCGTGCTTGTCGTCCATCTTCACGCCGGTGGGAATGCCGCGGCCGTTGTCCACCACGCTGAGCGATCCGTCGGCGTGGATGGTGACCACGATGTCGTCGCACCAGCCGGCCAGCGCCTCGTCGATCGAGTTGTCCACCACCTCGAACACCAGGTGGTGCAGGCCGGTGCCGTCGCTGGTGTCGCCGATGTACATGCCCGGGCGCTTGCGCACCGCCTCCAGCCCTTCCAGGATCTGGATGGCGCTCTCGCCGTAGCCGCCGGCCGGGGGGGTGGGCGCTTGTTCAGGGGTGGGGCTGGACTCGGTCATCACGAAACTCTCGATCAATTGAAGCTCAAAACCCGCCAGGGCGGGCGGGTTTGCTGGGCCGGGCGCTCTGTAAAAAAGAGCAAAATCAGATTCGCATTGGCATGACGACGTACTTGAAACTGTCGTTGCCCGGCAGCGTGATCAGCGCCGAGCTGTTGCCGTCGGCCAGCTCGATGCGGATCATGTCCTCGCTGCTCATGTTGGCCAGCGCGTCGATCAGGTAGGTGACATTGAAGCCGATCTCGATGGCGTCGCCGCCGTAGTCGATGTCCAGCTCGTCGACCGCCTCTTCCTGCTCGGCGTTGTTGGAGGCGATCTGCAGCGTGCCGGGCTCGAAGTTCAGGCGCACGCCCTTGAACTTCTCGCTGGTCAGGATCGCCGCGCGCTGCAGACTGGCCAGCAGCGGCGCGCGCCCCAGCGTGACGTGGTTGCGGTGGTTCTTGGGAATCACGCGGTTGTAGTCGGGGAACTTGCCTTCGACCAGCTTGGTGACGAACTGCATGCCGCCAAAGCTGAACTTGGCCTGGTTGGCGGCAAACTGCATCTCGATCATGGGCGCGGCCTGGCCCTCGGGGACGTCGGCATCCGACAGCAGGCGCTGCAGCTCGATCACCGTCTTGCGCGGCAGGATCACCTCCTGCTTGGGCACTTCCACATCCAGCGTGGCGTTGGCAAAGGCCAGGCGGTGGCCGTCGGTGGCCACCAGGCTGAGCTGCTTGCCCTCGGCCACGAACAGGATGCCGTTCAAGTAGTAGCGGATGTCGTGCACCGCCATGGCAAAGGCCACCTGGCCCAACAGGGTTTTGAGGGTTTTTTGCGGCACGCTGAAGGCGGGGCCGAAGCTGGGCGCCTCCTGCACCAGCGGGAAATCCTCGGCCGGCAGCGTTTGCAGGGTGAACTTGCTCTTGCCGCCCTTGAGGACCAGCTTGGACTGCTGCGCCTCCAGGCTGACAGTCTGGTCGGGCGGCAGGGTGCGCAGGATGTCGATCAGCTTGCGCGCGCCCACGGTGGTGGCAAAGGTGGCGTTGTCGCCGCCCAGCTCGGCCTGGGTGCGGATCTGGATCTCGAGGTCACTCGTGGTCAGCTGAATGGTGGGGCCCGTCTTGCGCAGCAGCACGTTGGCCAGCACCGGCAGGGTGTGGCGCCGCTCGACGATGCCCGCCACGGACTGAAGCGCCGCCAGCAGCTTGTCTTGGGTGGTCTTCAGAACGATCATGTATTCCTCTGAATGATGCGCGCGCGCCGCGCGTCGTTGTCGCCGAAGTGGGCGCCGGGCACAGCCGGGCGCTTATTTTTGTGAACCCCGTATTGTCGCCGCTTTTGCATGTGGTTTCGTTTGCGTTGGGTGGCGCCGGGGTCAGCCTTTCAGGGTCTGTTCCAGCAGGTGCAGTTGCTGGTTCAGCTCGGTCAGTTGCTGGCGCTCGCCGGCGATCTTGCGCACCGCGTGCAGCACCGTGGTGTGGTCGCGCCCGCCGAACAGCTCGCCGATCTCGGGCAGGCTTTTTTGCGTGAGCTCCTTGGCCAGGTACATGGCGATCTGGCGCGGGCGGGCAATGCTGGCCGGGCGCTTCTTGCTGTACATGTCGGCGACCTTGATCTTGTAGTAGTCGGCCACCGTCTTCTGGATGCTTTCGACGCCGATCTGCCGGTTCTGGATGGACAGCAAATCGCGCAGCGCCTCGCGCGCCAGCTGGATCGATACCTCGCGCTGGTTGAAGCGCGAATAGGCCAGGATCTTGCGCAGCGCGCCCTCCAGCTCGCGCACGTTGGAGCGCACGTTCTTGGCGACGAAGAACGCCACCTCCTCGGGCATCTGCGCGCCCTCGGCGCCGGCCTTGTTGATCAGGATGGCCACGCGCATTTCGAGCTCGGGCGGCTCGATGGCCACCGTCAGGCCCGCGTCGAAGCGCGACACCAGGCGTTCGTGGATGTCCGTCAGCCCCTTGGGGTAGGTGTCGCTGGTCATCACGATGTGCGACCTCTTGGCCAGCAGCGCCTCGAACGCGTTGAAGAACTCCTCCTGCGTGCGGTCCTTGTTGGCGAAGAACTGCACGTCGTCGATCAGCAGCAGATCCAGCGAGTGGTAGCGCTGCTTGAACTCGTCGAAGGTCTTGCGCTGATACGCCTTGACCACATCCGACACGAATTGTTCGGCGTGGATGTAGAGAACCTTGGCGTCGGGACGATCGGCCAGCAGTTTGTTGCCCACCGCGTGCATCAGGTGCGTCTTGCCCAGGCCCACGCCGCCGTAGATGAACAGCGGGTTGTACAGCTTGCCGGGCGCCCCGGCCACGTGCAGGGCGGCGGCGCGCGCCATGCGGTTGGCCGAACCCTCGACCAGCACCTCGAAGGTCAGCGCGCTGTTCAGCCGGCTGCGGTGGGCCGACTCGGCCGGCTCGCGCGCGCCGGGCTCGCCCAGCTCCATCTGGGCGGGAGCGGGGGCCTGCGCCGGCGCGCTGCCCGCAACATCGGCCATGCCCGGCAATTGTTTGTTGGTGGCCGTTGCAGGCGGAGCAAGCGCTAACTCAAGCTGCACAGGCTGGCCATTGAGCTGCTCCAGAATGGCCAGCATGCGGGCCGCGTACTGCGCCCGAATCCAGTCCAGCTTGAAGCGGTTGGCGATCAGCAGCGTCACCCGCGAACCGTCGGCGCTGGCCTGTGCGGACAGCGGCTTGATCCAGGTGTTGAACTGCTGCTCGGGCAGCTCCTGCGCCAGCACGTCCAGACAGGCCGGCCACAGGCTGAGATGGGATTCGGGCTTCACGAAAGACTTGTCAAAAATTGTTGCGCACCCGTCCACGCATTGTGGACAAGTGCACCCTCCAAACCGTCCCGATTGTATGGACCCTCGCACTTGTCCACAATCCCGCGGCGGCCCTGGCGAGGGTCTTGCATTGCCGCACACGCGCAAGCCATTGGCGGATCAACAAATTTTTGCGATAATGCCGGGTTTTCCTTGATCGGCGGGCGGGTTTTGCGCGCTGGCGCCTTGTATCGGCTGGGGCTCGCGTGGGCCTCGCATGGGTTGCAGGGGCGCTGCCGGTCATTCAAAAATTCTCGAGAGAGCCATCATGAAACGTACTTATCAGCCTTCCAAGACGCGCCGTGCGCGCACGCACGGTTTTCTGGTGCGCATGAAGACGCGCGGAGGCCGCGCGGTCATCAACGCGCGCCGCGCCAAGGGACGCAAGCGCCTGGCCGTCTGAGCCGGGGTGCCCCAGGGCCGATGGCTGCCGGGCTGACTGCGGTGTCGCCAGCGGGTGGCGCGGTGCAGCACTTGCGAACGCGCGCGCAGTTTCAGGCCTTGCTGGCGCATCGGCCGGTGGCGCGCACGGCGCATTTCGCCCTGCATCGCTTGCCCGTGCCGGCCCCCGGCACGCCCGAGGCCACCCTGTTCGGCGCGCCTGCCCAAGCTTGGCTGGGCGCCATGGTGCCCAAGCGCTGGGCGCGCCGCGCCGTCACGCGCAACGCCATTCGCCGGCAAATCTACGCCGTGGGTGCCGATCGCCTGGCGGCGCTGCCCGGCGCGCGCCTGGTGCGCCAGCACGCCGTTTTTTCGCTCGCCCAGTTTCCCAGCGCCACGTCGACCGCCCTGAAGGGCGCGGTGCGCGCCGAGCTGCTCGAGTTGCTGGCGCGGGAGCCGTCATGATGCAGCGCCTGCTGATTGCCCTGGTCAAGGGCTATCGCCTGCTGCTCTCGCCCTGGCTGGGCTCGGCCTGCCGCTTCGAGCCCACCTGCTCGCGCTATGCGCTGCAGGCGCTGGAGCAGCACGGCGCGGCCTGGGGCAGCTATCTCACGCTGCGCCGCCTGGGCCGCTGCCACCCGTGGTGCGCCGGCGGGTGCGATCCGGTGCCGGCCGAGCGTCCGCGCCTGTTTTCCCATTTGACCGGCGTGCGCCCCGAGCCGCCCGGCAACCGTTCCGAGCCGTCATGAACGACATCCGCCGCACCATTCTCTGGGTGATCTTTGCCTTCTCGCTGGTCATGTTGTGGGACCAGTGGCAGGTGCACAACGGCCACAAGGCCACGTTCTTTCCCAGTGCCTCGCCGGTGGCGGCCAAGCCCGGCGCGGGTGCGTCGGCCGTGCCGCCGGCCGCGGCCGCCAGCACGCCCGCGGCGGTGCCCGCAGGCGGCGCCGTGGCCAACGCCAGCGGCCAGCCGCCGGTGTCCGAGGGCGCCGCGGTGGCGCACGAGCGCATCACCGTCAGCACCGACGTGCTCAAGCTCACCTTCGACACCGAAGGCGGCTCGGTGATCGAAAGCGAGCTGCTGAAGTACCCCGACGACACGCAGGCCGACCGCCACGTGCTGCTGTTCGACAGCCAGAGCAACGAGGTGTACCAGGCGCAGTCGGGCCTGATCGGCGGGGCCTTTCCCAACCACAAGACGCCGATGGCCTTCGGCGGCGACAAGACGCTGGCCGACGGCGCGCAGCAGCTGGTGGTGACCTTCACCTCGCCGGTGGTGGGCGGCGTCAAGCTGGTGCGCACCTACACCCTCACGCGCGGCTCCTACGTGATCGGCGTGCGCAACGAGGTCATCAACGACGGCAGCCAGCCGGTGCGCCCGCAGCTGTACGTGCAGCTGGTGCGCCACGGCGCCGAGCCGGGCAGCAAGACGCCGTTTTATTCCACCTTCACCGGCCCGGCCTTCTACACCGACGCCAAGAAGTACCAGAAGGTCAGCTTCGGCGACATCGAGAAGGGCAAGGCCGAGTTCGTGAAGCAGGCCAGCGATGGCTACGTGGCCATGGTGCAGCACTACTTCGCCAGCGCCTGGATGTTCGCGCCCGACACGCCGCACGACAACTTCGCCCGCCAGATCGGCCCCAACCTGTACGCCGCCGGCATGATCGCGCCGCTGGCCGAGATCGCCCCCGGCGCCCACCAGGCCGTGGACACGCGCCTGTTCGTCGGCCCGCAGGTGGAGACCATGCTCGAGTCGGTCACGCCGGGGCTGGAGCTGGTCAAGGACTACGGCTGGGTCACCATCGCGGCCAAGCCGCTGTACTGGCTGCTCGACCAGATCCACAAGGTGCTGGGCAACTGGGGCTGGTCCATCGTGGCGCTGGTGCTGCTGCTCAAGATCGCGTTCTACTGGCTCAACGCCAAGGCCTACGGCAGCATGGCCAAGATGAAGGCGCTCAACCCCAAGATCACGGCCCTGCGCGAGCGCCTGAAGGACAAGCCGCAGCAGATGCAGATGGAGATGATGCGTATCTACCGTGAGGAGAAGGTCAACCCGCTGGGCGGTTGCCTGCCCATGCTGGTGCAGATCCCCGTGTTCATCGCGCTGTACTGGGTGCTGCTGTCGTCGGTGGAGATGCGCGGCGCGCCCTGGATCGGCTGGGTGCACGATTTGTCGGCCAAGGACCCGTACTTCATCCTGCCGGTGGTGATGACGATGACCACGCTGCTGCAGACGGCGCTCAACCCCGCGCCGCCCGACCCCATGCAAGCCAAGATGATGTGGATCATGCCGCTGGTGTTCAGCGTGATGTTCTTCATGTTCCCGGCCGGCCTGGTGCTGTACTACGTCACCAACAACCTGCTGTCCATCGCCCAGCAGTGGATCATCAACAAGCGCATGGGCGTGCCGCCGCAGTTCAACCTGCCGAAGTTCTCCTGATCGGTGAAAACCCCTCCAAAGGCCGCCTTCCAGCGGCCTTTGGTTTGTGTAGGATGCCCTGTTCATCCCTTCACGAATTCAGGAGACCCATGAAACACGCCGCCCTCAAGTTCGGCCTGATCGCCGCCGCCACCCTGGCCCTGCTGCAGCCCGTTGGCGCCGCCACCCTGCGCATCGGCGGGGCCAACGACATCCTCACCTTCGACCCGCACGGCCAGAACCACCAGACCACGCTGGCCTACCAGCAGATGGTGTACGAGACGCTGGTGCGCTACAACGAGAAGTTCGAGGTGGTGCCGGGGCTGGCCACCGAATGGACCTTCGTCACGCCCACGCAGCTGCGCTTCACGCTGCGCAAGGGCGTCAAGTTCCACGACGGCGCGCCCTTCACCGCCGACGACGTGGTGTTCTCCATCACCCGCGCCATGACGCCGCCCTCCAACATGGGCGCCTACGTGCAAAGCGTGAAGGAGGCCAAGAAGGTCGACGACCACACGGTCGACCTGATCCTCAAGGGCCCCAGCCCCGTGGTGCTGCGCGAGCTGACCGGCTCCTACATCATGAACAAGGCCTGGGCCGAGAAGAACAACAGCGTCAAGGCGCAGGACTACAAGGCCAAGGAAGAAAACTTCGCCTCGCGCAACGCCAACGGCACCGGCCCGTTCAAGCTGGTGTCCTGGCAGCCCGACACCAAGCTCACGCTGGTCAAGAACGACGCCTGGTGGGACAAGCCCAAGGGCAACATCGACGAGGTGGTGTTCACGCCCATCAAGTCGGCCGCCACGCGCTCGGCGGCGCTGATCTCCGGCCAGGTCGATCTGGTGCAGGACCCGCCGGTGCAGGACATCGACCGCATGCGGCGCGACACCAACCTGAAGGTCATGGACGGGCTGGAAAACCGCACCATCTACCTCGGCTTCGACCAGTTCCGCGACGAGCTGCCCGGCGTCAAGGGCAAGAATCCGCTCAAGGACAAGCGCGTGCGCCAGGCGCTGTATCAGGCGGTGGACATCGGCGCCATCGAGCGCAACGTGATGCGCGGCCTGGGCAAGCCCACCGGCACCATGATCGCGCCCATGGTCAATGGCTGGACCAAGGAGCTGCACGAGCGCGCCTCCAAGTTCGACGTCGATGCCGCCAAGAAGCTGCTGGCCGATGCGGGCTACCCCGACGGCTTCGAGCTGACGCTGGACTGCCCCAACGACCGCTACGTCAACGACGAGGCGATCTGCCAGGCGGTGACGGCGATGTGGACCAAGGCCGGCGTCAAGACCAAGCTGCAGACCAACCCGATGTCGATCCACTCGGCCAAGATCCAGCGCTTCGAGACCAGCGCCTATATGCTGGGCTGGGGCGTGGCCACGTTCGATGCGCTGTACTCGCTGGACTCGCTGATGCACACCGTCGATCCCAAGGGCGGCGCGTCGGGCAACTTCAACAACGGCCGCATGAGCAACCCCAAGGTCGACGCACTGATCGACGGCATCAAGACCGAGATGGACACCAAGAAGCGCGACGGCATGATCCACGAGGCGCTGCAAATCGTGAAGGACGACTACAACTACCTGCCGCTGCACGACCAGGTTCGCCCCTGGGCCATGCGCAAGAACGTGACCACGGTGCACCGCGCGGATGACCGTCCGATGCCCACCTGGACTACTATCAAATAAATAGCTGTTTGCGCTTATCCAACAAGCGCTGCAGGCTGATTTGATCTAAAACCCCGGGCCTTGCGGCGCCGGGGTTTCTTCATCAAGGCAACTGGTTGAAGCGCAGCTGCCCGCCTTGCATCACCACGGCGATGCGCTCGCCCTGGCCCGTCAGGCAAGCCAGGTCTTGCAGCGGGTTGCCATCCACCAGCAGCAGGTCGGCGCGCGCGCCCGGCGTCACTTCGCCGATCTCGCCGCACTGGCCCAGCAGCTCGGCGCCGATCAAGGTGGCGCTTTGCAGCACCTCCAGTTTCGTTTGCACCTGGGCGCGGATCAAGAGCTCCTCGCTTTGCAGCGGGTGCGATGCGCCCAGCAGGTCGGTGCCCAGCGCCATCTTCACGCCCGCGGCCTTGAATATCTCCAGCGAGCGCAAGCCCGCCGCGCGCACCTGCTCGATCTTGGCCACGCTCTCGGGCCCCAGACCCAGCCGAGCGCCATCGCGCGCCAGCGCCTCGTAGGTGATGAGGGTGGGCACGGCATACGCGCCCGTCTCGGCCATCAGCGCGGCGGTGGACGCGTCGATCAGGTTGCCGTGCTCGATGCTGCGCACGCCGCATTCCACCGCGCGGGCAATCGCCGCCGGCGTGTAGGCGTGCGCCAGCACCATGGCGTGGCGCGCGCTGGCTTCGTCGACGATGGCGCGCGTCTCGTCCACCGAGTAGCCCATGGCGTCGATCGGGTCGGTGGGCGAGGCCACACCGCCCGAGGACATGATCTTGATCTGGTCGGCCCCCATCTGCAGCAGCTCGCGCGCCGCGCCGCGCACGGCATCCACGCCATCGACCACGCGCGTGCTGGCCAGCCGCTGGCAGCCGCAGCCCACCGGTAGCAGGCGGTCGGAGCGCGGGCGAAAGTCGCCGTGCCCGCCGGTGGGGCTGAGCGCCGGGCCGCTGACCGAGAGGCGCGGGCCGATCACGGTGCCGTCCATGCCGTCTTCGACCGCCTGCTTCAGCGCCCAGTCGGCCCCGCCGCAGTCGCGCACGGTGGTAAAGCCCCGGCGCAGCATGCCGCGCAGGATGGGCAGGGCGCGATAGGCCAGCGTGGTGTTGGGCGTGCCCGCCAGCAGGCCCAGGTTGGTCTGCGAGAAGGTGACGTGCACGTGGCAGTCGATCAGGCCGGGCATCAGGGTGCGGCCGTCGCCGTCGATCAGGCGCGCGCCGGGGCTGGCGATGGGTGTGGCGCTGACTTCGCGGATGCGCCCGCCCTCCACCAGCACCGCATGGCCTTCCAGCAGCACGCCTTGGCGCACGTCGAGCACGTGGACGTTCTTGAACAGGATCGGGCTCATGGTGGCGCGGGCGTGGGTCGGCAGTCGCGGACAATCATGCCATGCACGCCGCGCAAGACCCCATCGTCGCCATCGCCACCGCACCCGGCCGCGGGGCGGTGGGCATCGTGCGCGTGTCGGGGCGCGGGCTGCTGCCGCTGGCGCGCGCGCTCACGGGCCGCACGCCGGCGCCGCGCCACGCGACCTATGCCGCGTTTCTTGACGCCGACGGCAGCCCCATCGACCACGGCCTGGCGCTGTACTTTGCAGCCCCGCATTCGTACACCGGCGAAGACGTGCTGGAGCTGCAGGCCCACGGCGGCCCGGTCGTCCTGCAACTGCTCTTGGCGCGCTGCCTACAGGCCGCGAGCCAGGTCGATGCGGCCACCGGCCAGCCGCTGCTGCCCCGCCTGCGCCTGGCGCGCCCGGGCGAGTTCACCGAGCGCGCCTTTCTCAACGACAAGCTCGACCTGGCGCAGGCCGAGGCGGTGATGGACCTGATCGACGCCAGCACCGAGCAGGCCGCGCGCTCGGCCAGCCGCTCGCTGGCGGGCGCCTTCTCGCGCGAGATCCATCAACTGACGGACGGCCTGATCCAGCTGCGCATGCTGATCGAGGCCACGCTGGACTTTCCTGAAGAAGAAATCGACGTGCTGTCGGCGCACGACGTGCGCGGGCAGCTATCACAATTGCAGCAAACCCTGGCCGGCGTGCAGGGGCGAGCGCGCCAGGGCGCGTTGCTGCGCGAGGGCATCCAGGTGGTCATTGCCGGGCAGCCCAATGCCGGCAAGAGCAGCTTGCTCAACGCGCTGGCCGGCGCCGAGCTGGCCATCGTCACGCCCATTGCCGGCACCACGCGCGACGTGGTGCGCCAGACCATCCAGATCGAGGGCGTGCCGCTGCATGTGCTGGACACCGCTGGCCTGCGCGATGCGGGCGACGAAGTCGAGCGCATCGGCATCGAGCGCGCCTGGCAGCACATCGAGCGCGCCGACGCCGTGCTGTGGCTGCACGACCTGATGCGCCAGGACGATGCCGACTACGCGGCCGGCGAGGCGCACATTGCCGCCCGCCTGCCCGCTGGCGTGCCCGTGCTGCATCTGTGGAACAAGCACGATGCCGCACCAAAGGCCGCCATCCCGGCCGATGGCATCGCCCTGTCGGCCAAGACCGGCGAAGGCCTGGCCGCGCTGCGCCAGCGCCTGCTGCAACTGGCCGGCTGGCAAGGCGGCGCGGGCGAAGGCCTGTTCATCGCGCGCCAACGCCACCTGCAGGCGCTGGCGCGCGCTGCTGCGCATTTGGAAGCAGCCGGCGCCCATCTGGTGGGCGCTGCACCGATGCTCGACTTGTTGGCCGAGGAGTTGCGCCTGGCGCAAAACGCCCTGGGCGAGATCACGGGCGAGTTCTCCGCCGACGACCTGCTGGGCGTGATCTTTGCGCGCTTTTGCATCGGCAAGTGAGGCCGATCAGCGCATCGTGTAGTTGAGCTGAAACATCAGCCCCGCGGTGCCCAGCACGTTGATCTGCGCCCCCCAGTTGCGCGAGAAGTCGTAGCCCACCGCCGGAATCGCCGTCAGGCCCCAGCCGCTCTTGGCGTTGAACGGAATCTTGCGGTGATAAGGCGCCTTGTAGCCATGGATGACCCCGCCCGTGAGCTTGACGAACAGCCCCGGCGTGCTGTCCAGCGGCCGCCATTGCCAGCCGTAGTACAGGTACTGGGTGGGCTGGCCAAAGGAATTGCGAAACAGCGCCAGGCCCGCGATGCGGCGCTCGTCCAGCGCCTTTTCGGCCTGCACCAGCCAGACGTAGGCGTGCCTCTGCGTGTCCGGCTCGAAGTCGTGCTCCTTGCGCGCTTGCGAGTAGTGCACGGTCCAGGGCGAAACGCCGAACGTCCAGCCCGACAGGGCCCCGCCACCCGAGTCGGACGGTGCCGGCTGCGCGCCGGCGCCGCCCTGCGCCAGCGCGAGCGCAAGGCCAAGCGACAGGGTACGCAGGGTGGCCATGGGGCATGAAGGTGGGCAGCGTCGCCCAAGGCGATTGCGGGGTGAGGGAAAGCGGTCGATAAAGGCAATCATGGGCCAGTCCGTACCCGGGGGTGCAACGGTTTGTCACGCTCGGCTGCAAGCCGCGGGTGGGCGCGCCGGTATCCGCGCTTGCAGCGGGCCCTTTCGGCTGGCGCTACGGTACGGGACACGCACACGTTTCCGGAGAGCGCACCATGAGCCCCAACCAACCCAGCGCCTTGCTGGAGCAGCAGCACCGCCGCATCGACGAGGGCATCAAGGCCGCCATCCAGGGCGCCGCGCCACCCGCGGCGCTGGCCGAGGCCCTGCAGCTGCTGCGCCAGCACATCCACCTGGAAGAGGCGGTGCTGTTTCCGCCACTGGAGCGCGCGGGCCTGAGCATGCCCATCTTCGTGATGCAGCGCGAGCACGGCCAGATGTGGCCGCTGATCGACGAGTTGCTGGCCGCGGATGCCGCCACCATGCCGGCGCTTGGGCGCGAGCTGTTTCAGATGCTGCAAATCCACAACCCGAAGGAGGAGCAGATTCTCTACAAGGCCGCCGACCAGGCGGACGAGGCGGGCAACGACGGCGCCTTGCTGCACGCCCTGCAGGCTGCGTGCATGCCCGAGGGCTGGGTTTGCGCGATGGCGCCGCGCTGAGCGCCCGCACGGGCGGCATTCAGCGCGGGCGTGGGTAGTCGCCGGCAAATCCTAGCGCGCGCGACATCTGCTCGCCACAGCGCACCACCTGAGCCCGAAATTTTTCAGCGTCGCGTTCGTAGCGCGCGGTGGGCCCCGCCATGCCGACGGCGGCGAGCAGCTGGCCCTGGCCATCGAACACTGGCGCCGAGACGCCCGTGGCGCCCTCGATCGAGCCGCTGCTGCTGGCGCAACCGGCGGCGCGGATACGGCGCAAGGCTTGTTGCAGTGCCGTGCGGCTGGTGATGGTGTGGTGGGTGACGGCGGTCAGCGGCGTGGCCTCGATGTACTGGCGCTGGCGCTCGGTGGTGGTGAAGGCCAGCATGGTCAGGCCCAGCGAGGTGGAGTACAGCGGGCGGTGCGCGCCCACGTTGGCCGAATAGCGGAGCCAGCTGCTGGCCTCGATCACGTCCACGTAAATCAGCTCGCGCCAGTCCTTGCTGGGCACGCCCACCATCACCGTCTCCTGGCAGGCCTTGTGCAGCTCGGCCAGCCAGGGGCGCACGTTGCCCGGGAAGGCGTCGGTGCGCTGAATCATCGCGGCCAGGCTGAAGGTTTCTTGCCCCAGGCGGTGGTGACCGTTTTCGGACATGACGTAGCCGCCCGCCTCCAGCGAGCGCAACAGGCTGAACAGGCTGGTTTTGGGCAGTTGCAGCGCCTCGGCCAGCTGCGCCAGGGGCAGGCCGTCGCGGTGGCGGGCGAGCAGGGTGATGACCTGCATCACCCGCACGGGGGCGCGCGGCGGGGCGCTGCGGTCGGTGTCGTCCTGGGGCGGCATGCGGTGAATGCAGGTGAGGGTGCGGCGCGAAACGCGGTCGTCCGGATAAACCCTTGCCCGGCTTGACAGTTGGGCCGGGGGATTTCAATAATTCTCTTATCGAAATGCGTATTCTAATATCGGAACAAACCCGAAGTTCAAAACCCGGCCCCCGCCATGTCCTTTGAAATCACCCCCGAGCAGCAAGCCATCCGCGAGGCGGTGCTGCAATCGTGCACGCCCTTTGGCGACGAGTATTGGCTGGAGCACGACCGCACGGGCGAGTTCCCGCACGATTTTTACGCCGCCATGGCCCAAGCCGGCTGGCTGGGCATGGCCATCCCCGAGGCCTATGGCGGCTCGGGCCTGGGCGTGACCGAGGCGGCGCTGATGATGCAGACCGTGGCCGAGACGGGCGCCGGCATGAGCGGCTGCTCGGCCTTTCACATCAACATCTTCGGCCTGATGCCCATCGTGGTGTTCGGCACCGAGGCGCAAAAACAGCGCTTTCTGCCGCCCATGGTGGCCGGGCGCACCAAGTCCTGCTTTGGCGTGACCGAGCCCAATACAGGCCTGAACACCACGCAACTGAAAACCCGGGCCGTGCGCCATGGCGACCGCTACGTGGTGCACGGCCAGAAAGTGTGGATCTCCACCGCCCAGGTGGCCGACAAGATTTTGCTGCTGGCGCGCACCACGCCGCTGGAGGAGTGCAGGAGCCACAGCCACGGCCTGTCGCTGTTCTACACCGATCTGGACCGCAGCAAGGTGGCGGTGCGCCTGATCGAGAAGATGGGGCGCAAGGCGGTCGACTCCAACGAGCTGTTCATCGACGGCCTGGAGATCCCGCTGGAGGACCGCATCGGCGAGGAAGGCCAGGGCTTCAAGTACATCCTGCACGGCATGAACCCCGAGCGCGTGCTGATCGGCGCCGAGGCCATCGGCATTGGCCGCGCCGCGCTGCGCCGCGCCGCGCACTACGCCAAGGAGCGCGTGGTCTTCAATCGCCCCATCGGCCAGAACCAGGGCATCCAGCACCCGCTGGCCGCCAACTGGATGGAGCTGGAGGCCGCGCACCTGATGATGCTCAAGGCCGCCGGCCTTTACGACCAGGGGCGCGAGTGCGGCGCCGAGGCCAACGCCACCAAGTACCTGGGCGCCGAGGCCGGCTTTCACGCCTGCGAGCGCGCCATCCTCACGCACGGCGGCTTTGGTTATGCCAAGGAATACCACGTCGAGCGCTACCTGCGCGAGGTCATGATCGCGCGCATCGCGCCGGTGAGCCGCGAGCAGATCCTGTCCTACATCGCCGAGCGTGTGCTGGCCTTGCCAAAATCCTACTGAGTGCCCCGCATGCCTGACCTGACCCCCGAACGCAGCTGGCTCGAGGCGCTGGAGCAAGGGCGCTTCTTGCTGCAGCGCCGCGCCAGCACCGGCGCTTTCATCTTTCCGCCGCGCGTGGCCGAGCCGCGCACCGGCGCCACCGACCTGGAGTGGGTTGCCGCCAGCGGCGCGGGCGTGGTGCATGCCGTCACCGTCATCGCGCCGCGCCCGCCGGCCGCGCCCTACACCGTGGCCCTGATCGACCTGGCCGAGGGGCCGCGCGTGATGGGGCGCGTCGAAGGCATCGCGCCCGATCAGGTGCGCATCGGCCTGGCGGTGCAAGCGCGCGTGAGCCGCATCGACGGCGTGCCGGCCTTGCTGTTCACGCCGCGGGAGGCCGAGCATGCGTGACGCCTTTCCTCGCGCCGCCACGGCCATTGTCTCCACCGCCACCCACGGCATTGGCGAAGCGCCGGGCCAAAGCGCCATGGAGCTAGCCGTGCGCGCCAGCCTGCTCGCCCTGGGCCGCGTGGGCCTGACGCCCGCCGACGTGGACGGCCTGTTCATCGCCCTGCCGCACGACTACTTTGCCGGCCTGGGCCTGGCCGAATACCTGGGCATCCACCCGCGCCTGACCAACAACAGCCGCGTGGGCGGCTCGTCCTTTCAGACCTATGTGTTGTGGGCCGCGCTGGCGCTGGCGGCCGGCCAGTGCGACGTGGCGCTGATCACCTACGGCAGCAACCAGCGCACGGCCAGCGGCAAGCTGCAAAGCTCGCTCCGGCCCTCGCCCTTCGAGGCGCCGTACCAGGCGCTCACGCCGGCCTCGGCCTACGCACTGGCGGCCTCGCGCCACATGCACCAGTTTGGCACCACGCGCGAGCAACTGGCCCAGGTGGCCGTGGCCGCGCGCCAGTGGGCGCAGCGCAACCCCGAGGCCTTCATGCGCGATCCGCTCACGGTCGAGCAGTGCCTGGCCTCGCGCATGGTCTCCTCGCCGCTGTCGGTGCGCGACAGCTGCCTGGTCACCGACGGTGCGGCCGCCCTGGTGATGACGCGCGGCGATCGCGCGCGCGATCTGTGCCTGCACCCGGTGTACGTGCTGGGTGCGGCCGAGGCCACGCACCACCGCATGATCTCCACCATGCCCGATTTGACGGTGACGGCTGCCGCCGAATCCGGCGCGCGCGCCTACGCGCAGGCAGGCATCGGTCCGCAGGACGTGGACGTGGTGCAGCTCTACGACGCCTTCACCATCAACACGATCCTGTTTCTGGAAGACCTGGGCTTTTGCCCCAAGGGCGAGGGCGGGCGCTTTGTCGAGGGCGGGCGCATCGCGCCGGGCGGCAGCCTGCCGGTCAACACCAATGGCGGCGGGCTGTCCTGCGTGCACCCGGGCATGTACGGCCTGTTCACCCTGGTCGAGGCGGCGCGCCAGCTGGCCGGCGAGGCCGGCGAGCGGCAGGTGAGCGGCGCCGAGATTGCGCTGGCGCACGGCAACGGCGGCGAGCTGTCGAGCCAGGCCACGGTGGTGCTGGGCACCGGCGCGGCGCTGTGACGAATCAAGCAAGGAGATCGAACGTGGCGACACAAGGCATGCTGCAAGGCAAGGTGGTGGTGGTAACGGGCGCGGGCAACGGCATTGGCCGCGCCATTGCGCTGGTGATGGCGCGCGAGCAGGCGGCGGTGGTGGTCAACGACATTGGCGCGGGCCTGGCCGGCGATGGCCGCGACAACACGCCGGGCCAGCAGGTGGTCGATGAAATTCGCGCCAGCGGCGGCCAGGCCGTGCTGAGCACCGACAGCGTGGCTGAGGCCGCCGGCGCCGAGCGCATCGTGCAGGCCGCGGTCGATCACTTTGGCCGGGTCGATGCGGTGGTCAACAACGCCGGCATCCTGCGCGACGCCATCTTCCACAAGCTGAGCGTGGCCGACTGGGAGGCCGTGATCCAGGTGCACCTGCACGGCAGCTTCTACATGAGCCGCGCGGCGGCGCGCTTTTTCAAGGAGCAGCAATCGGGCGCGCTGGTGCACATGACCTCCACCTCGGGCCTGATCGGCAACCTGGGCCAGGCCAACTACTCGGCGGCCAAGCTGGGCATCGTGGCGCTGTCCAAGTCCATCGCCCTGGACATGGCGCGTTTCAACGTGCGCTCCAACTGCATCTCGCCCTTTGCCTGGAGCCGCATGACCAGCTCGGTGCCCACCGACACGCCCGAAAAGGCCGCGCGCGTGGAGCGCAACAAGCAGATGACGCCCGAGAAAATCGCGCCGGTGGCGGTGTACCTGGCCAGCGATGCGTCGCAAGGCGTCAACGCCCAGGTCTTTGCCGTGCGCAACAACGAGATCGTGCTGATGAGCCAGCCGCGCCCGCTGCGCTCGGTGCACCGCGGCGAGGGCTGGACGCCCCAGACCGTGGCCGAGCACGCCATGCCCGCGCTGCGCGCCAGCTTTGTCGGCGTGGAGCGCTCCAGCGACGTGTTCAGCTGGGACCCGATATGAACGCCCCCCTGGGCTCCATGCTGGACGCCGACGCCGGCCTGCGCGCCCTGATGGCGCCCGCCAGCGTGGCCGTGGTCGGCGCCTCGTCCGACCCCGGGCGCATCGGCGGGCGGCCGATCGACTGGATGTGCCGCGCCGGCTTTCAGGGCGCGATCTACCCCGTCAACCCCACGCGCGCCGAGGTGCAGGGCCTGCCCGCCTACGCCAGCGTGGCCGACTTGCCGCACACGCCCCAGGCCGCCATCGTGGCCGTGCCCGCGCCCCAGGTGCTGGAGACCATCGAGGCGCTGGGCGCGCGCGGCGTGCGCGCCGCCGTGGTGTTCAGCTCCGGTTTTGCCGAGATGCCGGGCGACGGCGCGCAGCGCCAGCAACAGCTGGTGGATGCCGCGCGCCGTCACGGCCTGCGCCTGCTAGGGCCCAACTGCCTGGGCTTGTTCAACGCGGCCATCGGCTGGTATCCCACCTTCACCTCCTCGTTCGAGGGCGGCTGGCCGCTGCCCGGGCGCATCGGGGTGGTCAGCCAGTCGGGGGCCTTTGGCTCCTACCTGATCACGCTGGCGCGCGACCGCGGCATCGGCACGCCGCAGTGCGTCACCACCGGCAACCAGGCCGACGTGACGGTGGGCGAGATCATCCGCTGGTATGCCCAGGATCCCGACGTCGACGTCATCGCCGCCTATGTCGAGGGCGTGACGCAGGCCGACGTGTTTGTAGACGCGCTGGCCGCCGCGCGGCGCGCGCGCAAGCCCGTCATCCTGCTCAAGGTGGGGCGCAGCGCCATCGGCCACCACGCGGCGCAGTCGCACACCGCTTCCATCGCCGGCGACGACGCGGTCACCGACGCCGTGCTGCGCGAGTTTGGCGTGCTGCGCGTGCGCTCGGCCGAGGAGCTGCTGGATCTGGCCTACGTGGCCACCCGCAAGATCTACCCGGTGGGCAACACGCTGGGCGTGGTCACCGTCAGCGGCGGCGTGGGCGTGCTGGTCAGCGACATCGCCGAGGACGAAGGCCTGGCCATGCCGCCCATGCCCGCGGCGGCGCAGCAGCGGCTGCTGGAGCTGCTGCCCTATTCGTCGCCCGTCAACCCGGTGGACTGCACCGCCCAGGCCGTCAACGACGCCAGCCTGGTGCGCCGCTTCACCGAATCCATGGTGGCCGACGGCGGCTATCAGTCGGTGCTGAGTTTTTATGCCCAGCTGGCCGACGTGCCCGGCGTGGGCGAGCGCCTGCGGGGCGACCTGAGCGCGCTGCGCCAGCAGCACCCGGATCGCCTGTTTGTCGTGTCGGCCACCATGGCGCCCGAGCGCCGCGGCGCCTGGGACGCGGCGGGCCTGGTGGTGCTGGAAGACGCGGTGCGCGCCACCCATGCCATTGCCGCCATGGGCCGCCTGGGCGACGGCTTTGCGCGGGCGGCGGCTCCGATGCAGGTGGATGCGCCCGCACTGGCCCTGCCGCCGGGCCCGCTGTCCGAGGCCCAAGCCAAGCAGCTGCTGGCTGGCCACGGCATTGTCATGGCGCCCGAGCAGGCCTGCGCCGACGTCGACGCCGCCGTGCGCGCGGCGCGCGAACTGGGCTGGCCGGTGGTGCTCAAGATTCTCTCGCCCGACATCGCGCACAAGACCGAGATCGGCGGCGTGCTGCTGGGCCTGGACAGCGAAGCCGCCGTGCGCGATGGCTTTGCCCTGTTGCTGCAACGCGCGGCGCAGCATGCACCCACCGCGCGCATCGACGGTGTGCTGGTGGCGCGCCAGCTGCAAGGCGGCACCGAATGCATCATGGGCGTGCAGCGCGACCCGGTGTTCGGCCCCGTAGCCATGTTCGGTCTGGGCGGCATTTTTGTCGAGGCGCTGCGCGACGTGGTGCTGCGCCGCTGCCCCTTTGACGAGGCCGAGGCCGAACGCCTGATCCGTTCCATTCGCGCCGCCGGCGTGCTGACCGGCCTGCGTGGGCGCCCGCCCGCCGACGTGCCGGCGCTGGCGCGCATGTTGTCTCGGCTGTCGGTGTTTGCGCACCGCGCGCAGGGCACGCTGCAAAGCATCGACTTGAACCCGGTGCTGGCCCTGCCCGCCGGCCAGGGCGCTTATGCGCTGGATGCGCTGGTGCAAACCCGCTCGGCCGAAGGGCTGCCGACATGAAGCCGCGCTACGACTTCAGCGGCCAGACGGTGTTTGTCTCGGGCGGCACCAGCGGCATTAACTTGGGCATTGCCGAGGCCTTTGTCCAGGCCGGCGCGCGCGTGGCGGTGATGAGCCGCAACCCCGAGCGCGTGGCCGCCGCGCAGGCGCAGCTGGCGCGCCATGGTGGCGCGGTCATGGGCCTGACGGGCGACGTGCGCGAGCCCGAGCGGGTGCAGCAGGTGCTGGCCGAGGTGCATGCGGCCTGGGGCGCCATCGACGTGCTGGTGTCGGGCGCGGCTGGCAATTTTCTGGCGCGTGCGCTGGATTTGTCGCCCAAGGGCTTCAAGGCCGTGGTCGATATTGATCTGATGGGCACCTTCCATGTGCTGCGCGCGGCCCACCCTTTCTTGCGCCAGCCGGGGGCCTCGATCATCAACATCTCGGCGCCCCAGTCCTACAACCCCGCGCCCATGCAGGTGCACGCCTGCGCGGCCAAGGCCGGGGTCGATCAGGTCATGCGCGTGCTGGCCATGGAGTGGGGCGCCGACGGCATCCGCGTCAACTCCATCGTGCCCGGCCCGGTGGAGGGCACCACGGGCCTGGCCAAGCTGGCCTCCGACCAGGCGCGCGCCGGCATGGCGCGGCGCGTGCCGCTGGGGCGCCTGGGGCGCGTGCAGGACATCGCGGCCATGGCGCTGTTCTTGGGATCGCCGGACGCCAGCTACATCACCGGCGCGCTGATCCCGGTGGACGGCGGCATCTCGCTGCTGGGCGCGCGCAACCACGCGCTGGACGAGGAGGGGGCGACATGACGCAAGACGTATTGCAAGCCCAGGCGGTTGACGGCGTGCTGCTGTTGCAACTGCGCGCGCCCGAGGTGCGCAACGCCCTCAGCGCCGAGATGAAGCAGGCCCTGCACGCGCAGGCGCGCCGCTTTGTCGAGGACGACGCGCTGCGCTGCCTGCTGATCACCGGCTGCGACGCAGTGTTTTGCGCCGGGGGCGACTTGCGCACCATGCAGAGCGACCGCAGCACCGTGGGCGTGCGCCGGCGCATGGCGCTCACGCACGCCAGCATCCGCCTGCTGGCCGAGTGCGAAAAGCCCATCGTCACGGCGGTCAACGGCGCGGCCGTGGGCGCGGGCCTGTCGCTGGCGCTGATGGGCGACGTGGTGCTGGCCGCCGAGGACGCGTATTTCATGGCCGGCTTTGCCAACGTCGGCGTGCTGCCCGACATGGGCCTGCTCTACCACCTGCCGCGCACCGTCGGCCGCGTGCAGGCCAGCGACCTGCTGCTGACCAACCGGCGCGTGGACGCGGCCGAGGCCCTGGCCCTGGGCCTGGTCAGTCGCGTGCTGCCGCAGGTCGATTTTCTGGATCAGGCGCTGGCGCTGGCGCGCCGCATCGCCAGTGGGCCGGCGGTGTCGTTCGGTCTGGCGCGGGCGCTGATGGCGGGTTCGTACAAGGACAGTTTTTGCGAGTTCCTGCTCAAGGAAAGCCTGGCGCAGGCCGTGGTGTTTGGCACCGAGGACTTCGCCGAGGGGGTGAGCGCCTTTGGCGACAAACGCAAGCCCCGTTTCACTGGCCGTTGATCGCGGCCGCATTCATCATTCAGAACAGCAACCAGGAGACAACATGCATCCTCTGATCAAGTTTCTGCGCACGACCTTGTGGGCAGCCGCCACGCTGGCGGCGGGCGCTGCCATGGCGAGCTACCCCGACAAGCCCATCAAGCTGATCGTGCCCTACGCGCCCGGCGGCATCACCGACAACCTGGGCCGCGCGCTGGCCGAAGGCGTGGGGCGCGAGCTCAAGCAGCCCATCGTGGTCGAGAACAAGGCGGGGGCCAGCGCCATGATCGGCACCGGCATGGTGGCCAACGCGCCCGCCGACGGCTACACCCTGCTGATGGCCTCCAACGGCAACATGACGGTGACGCCGCTGGTGCTGAAAAACCTGACCTACGACCCGATCAAGGCGCTGCGCGTGATCGCCATCGTGGCGGAAATCCCCACCGTGGCTGTTACCAATCTGCAGACACCCGTGACCGACCTGCGCTCATTCGCCGCCTATGCCAAGGCCAACGACGGCAAACTCAACTACGCCTCGCTCGGGCAGGGCAACGTGCTCTATCTCACGGTCCGCAAACTCGAGAGCGAGCTGGGCATCCGCATGACCGAGGTGCCCTACAAGGGCAGCGCACCTTCGCTCACTGCGCTGATGGCCAACGACGTGCAGTTCTACGTCGACGTGCTGCCGGGGGCCCTGCCCTTCATCCAGAGCGGCAAGCTCAAGGCGCTGGCCGTGCCGGGCGACAAGCGCATCCCCTGGCTGCCCGACGTGCCGACGCTGCAGGAGGCCGGCTACAACAAGTTCCACGCCGTCAGCTGGCTGGGCTGGGCCGTGCCCAGCGCCACGCCGCCCGAGGTGGTGAGCAAGCTGCAAGAGGCCATTGGCCGCTTTGCGCAGAACGAGAATTTTCGCGCCACCTTCACCAAGGCCGGCGTGCTGATGCTGCCGGCCATGACGCCCGCGCAGGTCGACGATTACCTGCGCGCCGACCGCGAGCGCTGGGGCGCGCTGATCCGCGAGCACAACATCTCCATCGACCAGTAAGCCATGCATGCGCACGATCTGGAGGCCGAGCACGCCTTGCGCGCCGAGGTGCGTGCGTTCCTGCGCACGGCACTGCCGCCCGCGCTGCGCGCCAAGGTGCTGGCCCACGAGCCGCTGGCCAAGGCGGACTATGTTGCCTGGCAAACCATCCTGAACGCCCGCGGCTGGCTGGCGCCCAGCTGGCCGGTGGCGCGCGGGGGCACGGGCTGGACGCCGCGCCAGGTCTACGTGTTTGAGGAGGAATGCTGGCTGGCCGGCGCGCCCGAGGTGTTTGCCTTTGGGCCCAAGATGCTGGCGCCGGTGCTGATGCAGCACGGCACGCCCGCGCAGCAGGACTTTTATCTGCCGCGCATCCTCGCCAGCGCCGACTGGTGGTGCCAGGGTTACTCCGAGCCCGGCGCCGGCTCCGACCTGGCCTCGCTGCGCACGCGCGGTCGGGTGGAGGGCGACAGCCTGATCATCGACGGTCAGAAGACCTGGACCACTTTCGCGCACTGGGCCAACCGCATGTTCTGCCTGGTGCGCACCGACCCGCAGGCCAAGCCGCAGGAGGGCATCTCCTTCGTGCTGCTGGACATGGACACGCCCGGCATCACGGTGCGCCCATTGATCCTGCTGGACGGCGCGCACGAGGTCAACGAGGTGTTCTTCGACCAGGTGCGCGTGCCGCTGACCAACGTGGTGGGGCCACTCAACCACGGCTGGACCTGTGCCAAGGCGCTGCTGGGACACGAGCGCTTCAACGCCGGCAAGATCGGCCGCTCGCTGCGCGAGCTGCGCCTGCTCAAGCGCCTGGCCGCGCAACCCGACGCGCGCGGACGCAGCATGCTGCACGATGCACGCTTTGCCGAGCGCATCGCCAGCGCCGAGGTCGATCTGCTGGCGCTGGAGCAAACCACGCTGCGCCTGATTGCCGCCGCGCAGGCCGGCGCCAGCATCGGAGTCGAGCCCTCAATCCTGAAAATCCGCGGCACCGAGATCGCGCAGCAGCTGTCGCTGCTGCTGGTGCAGGCCTCGGACGCCGTCGCCAGCACCCATGTGGAGGGGCTGCCCACGCCCATGGCCCTGGTGCGCCAATACCTGAACTGGCGCAAGCTGTCGATCTACGGCGGCTCCAACGAAGTGCAACGCAACATCATCGCCAAGTTCGCGCTCGGCCTGTGACCGGAGAACCCAAGGTGCAACACGCGACCGCCGAGCAACAAGCCCTGCGAGACAGCGCCAGCCGCTTTCTGGCGCAGCAATGCGATTTCGCGCGCCATCGGCGTCGCCAACAACAGCACCCGGCCGAATTCGACCGCGCCCTGTGGACCCGCATGGGCGAGTTGGGCTGGCTGGGCGTGATGCTGGCCGAGGAGGTCGGCGGCCTGGGCCAGACCCCCCAGGCCGCGCTGGCCCTCGTCGAGGCCATGGGCGGGCAGTTCGTGTCAGAGCCCTATGCGCCGGCCCTGGCCGCGGCCCAGCTGCTGCAAACCCTGGGCAAGCCGGGGCAGCAGGCCCGCTGGCTGCCCGCGCTGTGCACGGGCGCGGCCCTGGTGCTGCCGGCCCACGCCGAGCCCGGCGCGCGCGCGCGGCTGACCTGCGTGCAAACCCGCGCCGTGCGCGATAGGGAGGGCCACCGTCTCGACGGCCGCAAGAACGCCGTGCCCTGGGGCCAGGCGGCCGACGCCTGGCTAGTGTCGGCCCGCACCGCCGGCCCGGTCGATGACCCCGCGGGCATCTCGCTGTTCATCGTGCCGCGCGATGCCGCCGGGCTGCGCCTGGAGTTGCGCGAGGGCATCGCCGGCGAACCACTGGCCGATCTGGTGCTGGATGGGGTGCGGATGCCGCAGGACGCCCTGCTGGGATCCCCCGGACAAGCGCACGCGGCGCTGGAGGCCGCCCACGCATTTTTGCTGGCCGCCGCCTGCGCCGAAGCCGTGGGGACGCTGCAAGCCGTGCTGCAAGCCACGCGCGACTACGCCTGCACGCGCCAGCAGTTCGGCGCGCCGCTGGCGCGCTTTCAGGTCATCGCCCACCGGCTGGTGGACATGTTCACCCAGGTGCAGCTGGCGCGCTCCATGGCCCAGCTGGCGGCCCAGCTGCTGGACACGCCGGGCGACGCGGCAACGCAATCGCTGCGTCTGTCGGCCTGCAAGGCCCAGGTCAGCGTGGCCTGCCACTTTGTCGGTGAGCAGGCCGTCCAGATTCACGGCGGCATCGGCATGACCGACGAGCTGGCGCTGTCGCACCAGGTGCGGCGGCTGCTGGCCATCGAGCGGTGTCTGGGCGACCGCTTTCACCACCTGGGCGTGCTGAGCGAGCGCGTGATGCAGGGGGAGGGCCTGTATGCCTGACCAAACCCCCGGCGGATCGGCCGCGGGCGCGCCCAGCCGTCCCGCGCCCCTGCACGGCATCCGCATCATCGACATGACCTCGGTGCTCATGGGCCCCTTTGCCTCGCAGGCGCTGGGCGACATGGGTGCCGACGTCGTCAAGATCGAGGCCCCCGCGGGCGACGTGGTGCGCCAGATCGGTCCGGCGCGCCACGCCGGCATGGGCCCCATCTTTCTCAACACCAACCGCAACAAGCGCAGCGTGGTGCTTGATCTCAAGCACCCCGACGGCGTGGCGGCCTTGAAGCGCCTGCTGGCCGACGCCGACGTGCTGATGTACAACGTGCGCCCGCAGGCCATGGCGCGCCTGGGCCTGGACTACGACAGCGTGCGCGCCGTCAACCCGCGGCTGGTGTATGCGGGGCTGTTCGGCTTCGGGCAGGACGGGCCCTACGCCGCTCGCCCGGCCTATGACGATCTGATCCAGGGCGCGGCCACCTTGTCCCACCTCATCGCCCGCTCCAGCGGCGACATCCCGCGCTACGTGCCCACGGCCATGGCCGACCGCATCGTCGGCCAGACGGCGGTGGGCGCCATCCTGGCCAGCCTGCTGGCGCGCGAGCGCAGCGGCCAGGGCGACCGGGTGGATATCCCCATGTTCGAGACCATGGTGGGCTTCGTGCTGGGCGACCACCTGGGCGGCCTCACCTTCGACCCGCCGCTGGACGCGGGCGGCTACGCGCGCCAGCTCTCGCCCGAGCGGCGGCCCTACCGCACGCGCGACGGCTACATCTGCGCCCTGGTCTACAACGACAAGCAGTGGGCCGGCTTCTTGGCCGGCATCGGACGCAGCGCCTTGCCGCAAGAAGACGCCCGTTTTGCCAGCTTTGCCAGCCGCGCGCAGCACATCGACCACGTCTACGGCTGGCTGGCGCAGGTGTTCGAGCAGCGCAGCACGGCCGAGTGGTTCGAGCTGCTGGAGGCCGCCGACGTGCCCTTCATGCCCATGCACGACTTGCACAGCGTGCTGGACGATCCGCACCTGCAGGCCACCGGGTTTTTCCAGACCGTGCAGCACCCCAGCGAAGGCACGCTGCGCAGCCTGCGGCTGGCCCCGCGCTGGCAGGGCGCGCGCATCGCCGCGCCGCGGCTCGCGCCCACGCTGGGCCAGCACACCGAGCAGGTGCTGGGCGAGGCCGGCTTCAGCGCCGCCGAGGTGGCGCAGCTGCTGGCCAGCGGGGCCGCCGCCGGCACCAGCCCGCAGCGCGCCGCGCGGGGAGAAGCCCAGTGACCGCCCGCGGCCCCCTGGCCGGCCTGCGCGTGCTCGAGTTTGCCGGCATCGGCCCTGGCCCCCTGTGCGGCATGTTGCTGGCCGACCTGGGCGCGCAGGTGATCCGGCTCGACCGCCCGACGCCCAGCGGCCTGGGCATCGAGCGCCCGCCGCGCTTTGACTTGCTGCTGCGCGGCAAGCGCACCCTCAAGCTTGACTTGAAAATCGCCACGGGCGTGGCCCTGGCGCGCGCCCTGGCGCGCCGCGCCGACGCGCTGATCGAGGGCTTTCGTCCCGGCACCATGGAGCGCCTGGGCCTGGGCCCCGACGTCTGCCTGCAAGACAACCCGCGCCTGGCCTATGGCCGCGTCACCGGCTTTAGCCAGCAGGGGCCGCTGGCGCAGGCCGCCGGGCACGACCTGAACTACATCGCCCTCACCGGCGCGCTCGACGCCATCGGCCGCCAAGGCCAGCCGCCCACGCCGCCGCTAAACCTGCTGGGCGACTACGCCGGCGGCTCGATGTTTCTGGCCATGGGCCTGCTGGCGGCCATCGTGCAGGCGCGCGCCAGCGGCCAGGGCCAGGTGGTGGACGCCGCCATGATCGACGGCGTGGGCGCGCTGATGACGCCCTTCTTCGGCCTGCACGCCGCCGGCCTGCACGACGGGCCGCGCGGCACCAATTTGCTCGACTCGGGCGCGCCGTTCTACGACGTGTATGCCTGCGCCGACGGACAGTACGTCTCGATTGCCGCCATCGAGAAAAAATTTCGCACCGTGCTGCTGGAGCGCCTGCGCGCGGCGGGCGCCGATGTGGCCGGCCTGCCCGACTTTGACGACTGCGCACGCTGGCCCGAGCTGCGCGCGCGCCTGGCCGCCATGTTTGCCGCGCAGCCGCGCGCCCACTGGTGCGCCGCGCTGGAGGGCAGCGACGCCTGCTTTGCCCCGGTGCTGGCCGCGCAGGCAGCGCCGGCCCATCCGCACCATGCGGCACGCGCCAGCTTCATCACCGTCGATGGCGTGGTGCAGCCCGCACCCGCGCCGCGTTTTTCAGCCACGCCCAACGCCACGCCCGCGGCGCACGACGACGCGTTTGATGCGCGCGAATGGGCGCTGGCCTGGGGCGTGGACGTGGACGCGTTGCAAGCATTGGATTGAGAAAGGCAAGACGATGGCAGGACTGTATTTCGAGCAATTTCACGCGGGGCAGTGCTTCGAGCACGCCTGGTCGCGCACCGTGACCGAGATGGACAACACCATGTTCTCGCTGCTCACCATGAACCCGCAGCCCCTGCACCTGGACGCGCACTTCGCGGCCGAGACCGAGTGGGGCCAGCGCCTGTTCAACAGCCTCTACACGTTGGGCATTCTGGTGGGCATGAGCGTGAACGACACCACGCTGGGCACCACGGTGGCCAACCTGGGCATGAGCGACGTGCGCTTTCCCAAGCCAGTGTTTCATGGCGACACGCTGCGCGCGCGCACCGAAGTGATCTCCGTGCGCGCCAGCCAGTCGCGCCCGGCTTGCGGGTTGGTCGAGTTCGAGCATACCGGCCTGAACCAGCGCGGCGAGGTGGTGGCCGTGTGCAGACGCACCGCGCTGATGAAGATAAAGCCCGCCCCATGAGCCCGACTGCGGCCCAGCCCCTGACAACCGCCGCGCCGGCCTGGTACGGGCGCCTGCGCCGCGCGGCGGACGCCATCGATGGCGTGCTGGTCAGCCTTGGCTGCCTGCTGCTCTTTGCCCTGATGTGCCTGGTGGTCGCCGACGTCGGCCGACGCTATCTGTTCAATGCGCCCATCGGCTGGTCGTACGAGGTGATCAATCACTACCTCATGCCGGGGGTGTTCTTCTACACCGTCTCGCACACGCTCAAGGCGCACTCGCATGTGGCGGTGGACATCGTGCACAACTACGTGGGACAGCGTACGCGCTATGTGTTCGAAACCATCGGCACGCTGCTGGCGCTGCCGGTGTTCGCACTGGCCACCTGGCTGGCCGCCGGCAAGACTTGGGACGACTTTCGGACCGCGGCCGAAGCCAGCAGCGGACTGGCCGTGCCCACTTGGACCATCAGCGTCGTACTGCCTATCGGTTTCGGCATGCTGACGCTGCGCCTGGCGCTCAACGCCATCGGCTACGTGGCAGCCCTGGCCAGTGGCCACCCCGTGCAGGCGCTGCCGCCCATCTCGGGCACGGAGGAGGGCGCCGAATGAGCACTGCCTTCATCACGCTGGCGCTGTTCGGCCTGCTGGCCATCGGCATGCCGGTTGCCTTTACCCTGGCCTTCACCGGGGCCATTGGCCTGTATACGGTCGGCGGCTGGCAGGCTTTGTCAGGTGTGCTGTCCACGGCGCCGTTGTCCAGTGTCGAGTCCTATGAGCTGATCTCGGTCCCCCTGTTCATCCTGATGGCTGAGTTCGTCATCATGAGTGGCGTGGCGGACAAGCTGTTTGCCGCCGCTGCCACCTGGGTCGGGCGCGTGCCCGGCGGGCTGGCGATGGCTACCGCACTGGCCGGTGCGGGCTTTGGCGCCATCTCGGGCTCCAGCACGGCGTCGGCCGCCACGCTGTCGTCCACCACCTTGCCGGCCATGCTCAAGCAGGGCTACGACCCCAAGCTGAGCGGCGGCGTGGTCGCCATCTCGGGCACGCTGGCCATGCTCATCCCGCCGTCGATCGCGCTCATCCTGTACGGCATCATCGCCGACGTCAGTATCGGCGCGCTGCTGATCGGGGGCGTGATTCCCGGCATCCTGGTTACCCTGGTCATCATCGGTACGGTGTGGGTGCTGGTGCTGATCGAGCCCAAGGCCGCGCCGCAGGGGCGGGCCTACACATTGCGCGAGAAAATGCAGTCGCTGCGCGTGGTGGGCCCCATGCTCTTTCTGTTCATGGCGGTGACGGGCGTGATCTATACCGGCGTGGCCACCCCCACCGAGGCCTCGGGCCTGGGCGCGTTCGGGGCTTTCCTGATCGTTCTGTGGGAACGCAAGTTTACGCGCGCCGGTCTGGCCAAGGCCCTGCTGCATGCGGCGCACGCAAGCTGCATGATCGTGATGATCATCGTCTGCGCCAAGATCTTCGGTTACTACTTCACGCTCACGCAAAGCACGCAGGCGCTGGTGGCCTGGGTCAGCGCGCTGGAGGTCTCGCGCTGGGTCATTCTGGCGCTGATTCTGTTCGGCTACCTGGTGCTGGGTTGCCTGATGGATCAGGTGGCCATCCTGATTCTCACCGTGCCCATCGTTCTGCCGGTGATCAAGGCATTGGGCTTCGATCCGGTATGGTTCGGCGTGATCGTGATCCTGATGGCCGAGGTCGGCCTGGTGACGCCGCCCGTGGGTCTGAACGTGTTCGTGGTGGCGCGCTACGCCAAGCGGCCACTGGCCGAGATCTTTGGCGGCGTGTGGCCGCACGTGTTCAGCCATCTGCTGCTGGTGGCGTTGCTGGTGGCTTTTCCCCAGATCATCCTGTGGCTGCCCGCCCAGATGGGCGGCTGAGATTTCAACCCCTAGAAGGAGACATGATATGACCCGCCTGCTCGCAAGCTGCCTGGCAGCCGCCGCCCTGTGCGTCACCGGTCCGACCTCGGCCCAGACCAAGATCAAGGTGGCCGATTCGTTTCCGGTCGGCCACTACCTGCCCAAGTACTTCACCACGCCGATGATGGAGCGCCTGAAGGCCGATCCGGCGGCCAAAGGCCTGGAGTTCGAGTACTACCCGGCCGAGCAACTCGGCAAGGCCAAGGACATGCTCTCGCTCACGCAGTCGGGCCTGGTCGATATCGCCTACGTCGGCCCGGGCTTCGTGTCCGACAAGATGCCGCTGTCGGTGGTGGCCGAGTTGCCCCTGCCCTACACCGGCTCCTGCCAAGCCACGCTGGCCTATTGGAGCCTGGCCAAACCCGGCGGCCTTCTGGACAAGAAAGAGTTCGCGCCCAACGGCGTGCGCCTGCTGTTCACCATCGTGCTGCCGCCCTATCAGGTCATTACGCGCAAGCCCTTCTCCACGCTGGCCGACATCGAGGGCATGAAGATCCGCGCCTCGGGCTCGGCCAAGGAGCTGCTGCTGAAAAAGCTCAAGGCCGTGCCGGTGCTGATGCCCACGCCTGAGGTTTACGAGTCGCTCTCGCGCGGCACCATCGACGGCGTGCTGTTTCCTTTCAACAGCCTGGCGCCGTACGAGATCGACAAGCTGTCCAAGACCGGCACCATCGGCTCCAACTTCGGCTCCTACGTTGCCAACTGGGTCATCAGCGAAAAGCGCTACCAATCGCTGCCGCCCGCGCTGCAGAAAGACCTGTCGGCCATGGGCGACGAGCTGACGCACAGCGTGTGCAAAAAGGTCGAGCAAGATGAGGCCGGCGACATCGAGAAAACCCGCGCCGCCGGCGTCAAGCTCACGCCGCTGTCTCCGGCCGACGCGCAGACCCTACATCGTGTGGCCGCCGAAGTGGCCACTGAATGGGCGCAAAACCTCGACCGGCGCGGCAAGAGCGGCACCGAAGTGTTGAGTGCCTTCAAGGCCGGCCTCGAAGCCAAGTGACCTCCACACTGGCGCTCACCCGGCTGCCGCCCGAGGCCCAGGCGCTGCGTGCGCCGCTGCGCGCTTTTCTGGACGAAGCCCTGGCGGGCATGCCAGCCGACCGGCGGGCGCGCTCATGGTTGGGCTTTGACGCCGCCTTCAGCCGCGAGTTGGGCCGCCGCGGCTGGATCGGCCTGGCCCTGCCGCGCGAGTACGGCGGAGGCGGCCGCGGCCAGCTGGAGCGCTTTGTCGTGGCCGAGGAGCTGCTGGCGCGCGGCGCGCCGGTGTCGGCGCACTGGATCGCCGAGCGCCAGAGCGCGCCCATGATCCTGCGCTGCGGCAGCGAGGCGCAAAAGCGCTGGCACGTGCCGCGCATCTGCCGCGGCGAGTCGTTTTTTGCTATTGGCATGAGCGAGCCGCAGGCCGGCTCCGACCTGGCCAGCGTGCGCACGCGCGCCACGCGCACCGCCGACGGCTGGCGCCTGAACGGCCACAAGATCTGGACCACCAACGGTGCCGAGTGCGACCACATGATCGCGCTGGTGCGCACCTCGGGCGAGCCGGGCGATCGCCATCGGGGCCTGTCGCAGCTGCTGATCGATCTGCGCACGCCGGGCATCACCGTGCGCCCGATCGAGGACCTGACGGGTGATCGCCACTTCAGCGAAGTTTTTTTCGACGACGTGCAGCTGCCCCACGAGGCCTTGCTGGGGGCGGAGGGCGAGGGCTGGCAGCAGGTCAACGCCGAGCTGGCCTACGAGCGCAGCGGGCCCGAGCGCATCTACTCCAGCATCGTGCTGCTCGACACCTGGCTGGCGCAGCTGCGCGCCCGTGGCGACGCCGGCGAAGCGGCCACAGCCCTGGCCGGCCGGCTGGTGGCCGAGCTGGCCACCTTGCGCTCGCTGTCGCTGGCCGTCACCACCAAACTGGCCGCTGGCGAAAACCCGATGAACGACGCGGTGCTGGTCAAGGACCTGGGCACCGGCTTCGAGCAGAACCTGCCCATCGCCATCGCCGAGCTGCTGGACGCCAGCGCCGCGCCCGTGTCGGACGAGCTCGCGCGCACGCTGGCCTATGTGACGCAGTTTGCCCCGACGTTTTCGCTGCGCGGGGGCACGCGCGAAATCCTGCGCGGCATGATTGCGCGCGGCTTGGGGCTGCGATGAGACACACCCCCAGTCTTCACTCGCTGCGCGATGTTCCGCCCACCCCCTTGCAGGGGGCATCGCCAGTGGCCGGGGAGACCCCGGCCACGGCGATCGCTGGCATGGCCTGCTCCGCGGCCTTGGGGTGCTTTGGGCTTCATGCTTCACGGGCGGTGGCTGACGCCTTGGGTCACTGACATGAACGAGTTTTCGCAATCCCTGGATCGCCTGCTGGCCGAGCAATGCCCGCCGGCGCGCGTGCGCGAGATTGAGCGCGGGGCTTCGCCCGACGGGCTTTGGCGCCAGCTGGAGCAATCCGGATTTCTCGACGCGCTCGCACCCGCCGAGCGGGGTGGCGCCGGCTTGGGTTTGGCCGAGGCTTTCGAGCTGTTCACGCTCGAGGGCCGCCACGCCCTGCCCATTGCCATGGCACGCGAGATGGCGGCGCGCGCGCTCGGCGCGACCGAGCTGCCGCGTGCGCTGGGCGCCGTGGTGACGGCGGCGCAAATGGTGGGTGCGCTCGAGCGCGTGCTGGAGCTCTCCGTGGCCTTTGCCAACCAGCGCGAGCAGTTTGGCCGTCCGATCGGCAAGTTCCAGGCGGTGCAGCACCAGCTGGCGGTGATGGCCGAGCAGGTGGCCGCCGCGCGCATGGCCGCGCAGATCGGCTGCCAGGGCGAGGCGCTGCTGCCCGACACGCTGCACGCCGCCGTCGCCAAGTCGCGCGCCAGCGCGGCCGCGGCCATCGTCGCGCCGATGGCGCACGCCATCCACGGCGCCATCGGCGTCACGGCCGAGCTCGACCTGCAGCTGTACACGCGCCGGCTGCACCGCTGGCGTGGCGAATACGGCTCCGAGCACGCCTGGAACCTGATCCTCGGTCAGGCCGTGCTGGCCGCCGATCAACCCCTGGCGCTCGACTTCATGCGCGCCAGCCTGCTTGCCGAATGAGGTGAACCCATGAGCAACATCCTTGTCTACGAACAGCGCGGCCCGGTCGTCACGCTCACCTTGAACGCCCCCGAGACGCGCAACGTGCTCACCGGCAACAGCGCGCCCGACGAGTTTGTCCAGGCCTGCGCCCGCATCAACGCCGACCCCTCGGTGCGCGCCGTGGTGCTCACCGGCGCGGGCAGTGCGTTCTCGGCGGGGGGCAACCTCAAGGACATGCAAGCCCTGTTCGACCGCAGCCCGGCCCAGCTGCGCGAGTGGTACCGCCACGGCGTGCAGCGCCTGGCGCTGGCGGTGTACCAGCTGGAGGTGCCGGTGATCTGCGCCGTCAACGGCCCGGCGATTGGCGCCGGTTGCGACCTGACGACCATGTGCGACATCCGCATCGCCTCCGAGCGCGCGGCGTTTGCCGAGAGCTTCATCAAGGTCGGCCTGATTCCGGGCGATGGCGGCGCCTGGCTGCTGCCGCGCGTGGTCGGCAAGAGCATGGCCGCCGAGATGACCTACACCGGTCGCACGCTGGACGCGCATGAGGCCCTGGCCATCGGTCTGGTCTCGCGCGTGGTGCCGCACGAGCAGCTGATGCCGCAGGCGCAGGCACTGGCCGAGCAGATCGCCGAGCAACCCGGCGTGACGCTGCGCATGGCCAAGAAGCTGCTGCGCGAGGGCGAGCGCCTGGACTTCGCGCCCCTGCTGGAGCTGTCGGCCGGCCTGCAGGCGCTGGCGCACAAAACGCCCCAGCACCAGGAGGCGGTCAACGCCTTCGTCGAAAAGCGCAAGCCCGATTTTTCGAAATTTTTCGATTGATGGTGCAGGCGAACAACCGAACAGCCGGACGCAGAGGACGCAAAGAAAACGCAAAGGACGCAAAAGAAGCAAAAATATTTTGAACACCCGCTGGTGGCTGCACGCAGTCTGCACAAATAGCTATCCAATTCATAGTGTTTCGGTATTTTTTGCGTCCTCTGCGAATCCTTTGCGTCCTCTGCGTCCGGCTGTTTGAACGCATCGTCCCCAAGAACCTTTCACACCTACGCGCCCATGATCCGATCGCTTTTTTTCGCCCCCGCCAACCGGCCTGACTTGGTGCTCAAGTTTCCGCGCTTTGACGCGGACTGCTGCGTCATCGACCTGGAGGACGGCACGCCGCCGGGCGAGAAGCTTCGCGCCCGCGAGATGCTGCACGACACCGTGGCCCAGGTGCGCGCGGCCGGGCTGCACGGCCTGCTGATGGTGCGCGTGAACGTGCCCGCATCGCCGCACTACCTGGCCGACCTGCAGGCCGCCTTCATGAGCGATGTGGACGGGGTGGTGATTCCCAAGCTGGAGTCGCCCGAGCAGGCCTTTCCCGTCGTGCACTGGATCGCCCAGCGCGACGCGGCCGCGCCGCGTGCGCAGCCGCGCGGCATCGTCGGCGGCATCGAATCGGTGCGCGGTGTGCTGAACGCCGTGGCTTTGTGCGAGCGCATCGCCGCCATGGGCGCGGTGTACTTTGGCGCCGAGGACTACGCCGCCGACATCGGCGGGCGGCGCACGCCGCGCGGCGACGAGGTGCATGCCGCGCGCTCGATGGTCGTGATGGCGGCCAAGGCGGCCGGGCGCATCGCCATCGACCAGGCGGTGATCGACATCCGCGACGACGCGCTGTTTCTGGAGGATGCGGCGCGCGGGCGCGACCTGGGTTACGAAGGCAAGATTTGCGTCACCCCCGGCCAGGTCAAGCTGGCGCACCAGGCCTTCTCGCCCACCGCCCAGGAGCGCGCCGATGCCCAGCGGCTGGTCGCCGCCTATGAAGCGGCCATGGCCCAGGGCCTGGGCACCATCGACTTCGAGGGGCGCATGGTTGATGGCCCGCTGCTCAAGCGCGCGCAGCAAATCCTGGCCGTGTCGGTGGGAGCGCCCTGATGCAGACCATTGCCCTGGACCAGCTTGACCTGGCGCGCTTGGTGCGCCCGGGCGACGGCGTGATCTTTCAGCAAGGCTGCGGCGAGGCGCTCAATTTGAGCGAAAAATTCGTGGCGCAGCGCGCCGCCTACAGCGGCGCCAGCGTGTTCTTCGGCTCGGGCTTTTCACGCAGCTTTGCGCTCGAGCACGCCGACCACCTGCGCTTTTCGGGCATCGGCGGCATCGGCACGCTGCGCAAGCTGGCCAGCAGCGGCGCGCTCGACCCCATCCCCTGCCACATCTCGGCCATCGAGGGGCTGCTGCGCCAGCGCATCATCCGCGCCGACGTGCTGATGCTGCAGGTGAGCGAGCCCAACGAGCGCGGCGAATACAGCTGGGGCCTGGTCAACGACTATGTGCGCACCGCCCTGCAACAGGCGCGCGTGGTGATCGCCGAGGTCAACCGGCAAATGCCCTGGGTGCCTTGCGAGCGGCCGCTGCTGGCGCACGAGATCAGCGTGGCCGTGCCCACCGACCGCGCGCCGCTGGAGCTGCCCGCCGCGCCCTTTGGCGAGCTGGAGCGGCGCATCGCACACAACATCGGCGATTTGATCGGCGACCGCGCCACGCTGCAAATGGGCATCGGCAGCGTGCCCGAGGCCATCATGGGCATGCTGGCCGACCGGCGCGAGCTGGGCATTCACTCGGGCATGGTGGGCGACTCGGCGATGCGCTTGATGCAGTGCGGCGCCGTCACCAATGCGCACAAGGGCATCGACGCCGGCGTCACCGTCAGTGGCGTGCTGTTCGGCACGCACAGCCTGTACCGCTTTGCGCACCGCAACCCGCAGATCCGCCTGTGCCCGACGAGCTACACGCACCACATCTCCACGCTGTCGCGGCTGAAGAACTTCGTCTCCATCAACTCCGCGCTGGAGGTGGACTTGACCGGCCAGATCAACGCCGAGGCCATCGGCGGCGACACCATCGGCGCGGTCGGTGGCCAGGTTGACACCATCCGCGGTGCGGCGGCATCCGAGGGCGGCGTGTCCATCGTCGCCCTGCCGGCGTCGGGCAAACAGGGCGACTCGAAAATCGTCAGCCGCCTGTCGGGCCCCGTCACCACCGCGCGCAGCGACGTGGACGTGGTGGCCACCGAGCACGGCGTGGCTCATCTGCGCGGACGCAGCCTGCGTCAGCGCATCCGCGCGCTGATCGCCATCGCGCCGCCCGAGCACCGCGAGCGCCTGCGCGCCGAGGCGCGCCAGCAATGGGGAGAAAACCTGTGAACCTGACCGAAGAAATCCGCTTCGAGGTGGAGGACGGCGGCATCGCCGTCATCACCATCGACCGCCCGCAGGCGCGCAACGCCATCAACGCCGGCGTGATCGAGGGTCTGCGCCTGGCCTGGCAGCGCTTTGCGCAAGATGACGCCTTGCGCGTGGCCATCCTCACCGGCAGCGGCGACAAGGCCTTTTGCGCCGGCATGGACCTCAAGCAGGCGGCGGCCACCGGCCTGCGCATTCCGCCGCGCGACATGTTCCCCATCCTGGGCGACGCGGTGAAGCTGGACAAGCCGGTGATTGCCGCCGTCAACGGCGTGGCTTATGCCGGCGGCTTTTTGTTTGCGCAAATGTGCGATTTGTGCGTGGCCAGCGACAACGCCCTGTTTGGCATCACCGAGGCCAAGGTCGGCCGCGGCATGCCCTGGGCCGCGCCGCTGGCGCACATGCTGCCGCAGCGCGTGATGATGGAGCTGCTGCTGACCGGCGCGCCCATGACGGCGGCGCGCGCCCATGCGCTGGGCTACGTCAACGCCGTGGTGCCGCTGGCCGAGCTGCGCGAGGCCGCGCTGGCCATGGCGCGCAGCATTGCCGCCAACGCGCCGCTGACGGTGCGCGCCGCGCGCGAGCTGGTCTACCTGGCCAGCGAGATGGGGCGCTCGGCCGCGCTGCGCGCCGCCTATCCCTTGTTTGACAGCGTGTACCTGAGCGAGGACGCGCAGGAAGGCCCGCGTGCCTTTGCCGAAAAGCGCGCGCCACGCTGGAGTGGTCGATGAACAACCGCCTGTGCGCCATGTTCGGCATCGAGGCGCCGATCTTCGCCTTCTCGCACTGCCGCGACGTGGTGGTCGAGGTGTCCAGGGCCGGCGGCCTGGGCGTGCTGGGCATGGCCCGTGCCCACCCCGACCGGGTGGAGGAAGACCTGCGCTGGATCGACGCGCACATCGGCGGGCGCCCGTATGGCGTGGACATCCTGATGCCCGCCAAATACGAGGACGTGGCCGAGGTGGACATCGACGCCCTGCCGCCCGAGCACGTGGCCTTTGTGCAGCAGTTGCTGGACGAGGCCGGCGTGCCGCGCCTGCCGCCCGATCAGGCCGACCGCGCCGCGCGCGAGCTGCTGGCCGGCTTTCACATGACGCCGCGCGAGAGCCTGCGCATGCTCGAGGTGTGCCTGCGCCACCCCATCAAGCTGATCGTCAACGCCCTGGGCAGCCCGCCGCGCGACTTGGTGGAGCGTGCGCACGCGCTGGATATCAAGGTGGGCGCGCTGGTCGGCCAGGTGGCGCACGCGCGCAAGCACCGCGACGTGGGCTGCGACCTGGTGGTCGCCGTGGGCACCGAGGCCGCGGGCCACACGGGCGAGATCGGCTCGATGGTGCTGTGGCCGCGCATCGTGGATGCGGTGGCACCTCTGCCGGTGCTGGGCGGCGGCGGCGTGGGCCGCGGGCGCCAGCTGGCTGCCGCGCTGGCGCTGGGCTGCGAGGGCGCGTGGTGCGGCTCGATCTGGCTCAAAACCGTGCAAAGCGAGCTCACGCCCGAGATCCGCGCCAAGCTGCTGGCCGCCGGCGAGCGCGATGCGGTGCTGACCCGCACCGTCACCGGCAAGTCCTGCCGCACGCTGCGCAACGCCTTCAGCGCGGCCTACGACGCGCCCGGCGCACCCGAGCCGCTGCCGGCGCCCTTGCAGAACATGCTGTGGTGGGCCCACGGCCGCACCCGCGTGGAGCGCGCCCGGGCCGAGCCCTTTCTGACCTACCCCGTGGGGCAGCTGGTGGGCGACATGAACGCGGACAGTTCGGTGCGCCAGGTGGTGCAGGACATGCTGCTGGAACTGGCCGAGACCAAGGAGCGGCTGGACGCCATGTTGGACTGACCGCGGGTCACCCGAACACGATCACCCCGCGCGCATTGCGGCCGGCCTGCAGGTCGGCAAAGGCCTGGGGCGCTTCGGCGATTGGATAGGTGCGGGTGATCAGCTCGTCCAGCTTGATCTTGCCGGCCTTGTACAGCCCCAGGATGCGCGGCGCGTCCACGCGCGGGCGGGCCGATCCGAAGTAGCTGCCGCCAATGCTCTTCTCGTCAAAAGTGAGGCTGGCGGTGCGCAGCGTGGTGGTTTCCTTGGCACCGGCCACGCCCACCACCACGGCCTGCCCGCCCTTGCGCAGCACGCCGTAGGCGGTGGCGGCCAGCTCGCCCGAGCCGACGCATTCGAAGGCGTAGTCGGCGCCGCCGTCGGTCAGCTTGCGCACCGTCTTGACGATGGCCTCGTCGCCCTTGGAGTTGAGCGTGTGGGTGGCGCCCAGGGTCTTGGCCAGGCCGAGCTTGAAGTCGTCGATGTCCACCGCCACGATCATGCGCGCGCCGGCCACCGCCGCGCCCTGGATCGCCGACAGCCCCACGCCGCCGGCGCCGAACACCACCACCACCGAGCCCGGCGCCACGCGCGCCGTGTTGGTGGCGGCGCAAAAGCCCGTCATCACGCCGCAGCCGACCAGTGCGGCCGAGCGCAGCGGAGCGTCGCCGGCGATCTTGATCAGGCTGCGCGTGTCCAGCGTGGCGTACTCGGCCATCACGCCGCAGCCCGAGAACACGTTTAGCGGCCGACCCTGCGCGTCGCTGGTGCGCAGCTGGCCACTGGGCAGGGTGGTCAGGGTGCGGGCGCCGACTTCGCACAGCGCCGGGCGACCGATGGTGCAATAGTGGCACACGCCGCACATGGTCACGAAGGACGACAGCACGGGGTCGCCCACGGCGAATTCGCTCACGCCGGCGCCCACCTCGACCACCACGCCCGCGCCTTCGTGGCCCAGGATCAGCGGCGGCGCAAAGTTGATGGTGCCGTTGGTGGCCGACAGGTCGCTGTGGCACACGCCGCAGGCCGCCAGCTTGATCATCACCTCGCCGGCCTGCGGCGGTGCGACCTCGATGGTTTCGACCACGACGGGTTGGTTCAATTCACGACAAATGACGGCTTGGGATTTCATGGGGGTGGCCCGTGGTGATGGATGAACGGATCAGAGAAAACCGGACGCAGAGGACGCAAAGGATTCGCAAAGGACGCAAAAGAAACCCATGAAAACCCTTTGAATTTTTTGCGTCTTCTGCGTGATCTTTGCGTCCTCTGCGTCCGGATGTTTGATCATGCGCTCGCAAAGTCCACCAAAGTGAACAAGGCAAGCCCCGCCTCGCGCAGGCGCTGCGAGCCGCCCAGCTCGGGCAAGTCCACGATGGCTGCGCCCTCGGTCACCCGGGCGCCCAGTTTCTCCAGCAGCTTCTTGCCCGCCATCATGGTGCCGCCGGTGGCGATCAGATCGTCGATCAGCAGCACGCGCTGGCCGGTCTTCACGGCATCGGTGTGCAGCTCCACGGTGGCGCTGCCGTATTCCAGCTCGAAGGTTTCCTGCACGGTGGTGAACGGCAGCTTGCCCTTCTTGCGGATGGGCACGAAGCCGACGTTCAGCTCGTAGGCCACGACCGCGCCGATGATGAAGCCGCGCGCGTCCAGCCCGGCCACCACGTCGGGGCGCAGCGCCGGGTCCATGTAGCGGTGCACGAAGGCATCGATCAGCACGCGAAACACGCGAGGGTCCTGCAACAGCGGCGTGATGTCGCGAAACTGCACGCCCGGCGTAGGCCAGTCGGGCACGGTGCGG
This sequence comes from Ottowia sp., assembly GCF_046348305.1. Lineage (GTDB taxonomy): Bacteria > Pseudomonadota > Gammaproteobacteria > Burkholderiales > Burkholderiaceae_C > Ottowia. The sequence continues at coordinate 42,038 of NZ_JAXMEM010000014.1, read as the reverse complement.
ATGTGCTGGCGCAGGTAGTCGGTGACGGCAAGCGGTGGGGTCATGGCGGCAGGGGGCCTCAAGCAGTTCAAGGTCCATTGTGCCGCGTTGTCACGCACCCTTCGCAACGTCGGCCCATGGTGATCGCGTCGCCCGCATGCCATGAAATTCAAAGGGACGAAAGGCCGCGCCGGGCCAGTGGCCCAGCCCCTGGCCAGCCAACAAAAGGTCCACCGGAGCTTTTGTGCGCAGGCTCGGCCCCCGTGAACGGGGTTGACGCAACATCGCGCAGCGAGTGGAGACTGGGGCCGGTCAAGGATTGAGCAACTGCTCGGCGCGCGTCAGCGCCTCGGCCTTGCCTGACAGCACCAGCGTCTCGCCGCCCTCCAGCAGCAGGTCGGTCTGCGGCGTCTGGGGCGTGCCCTGGCGGCTGCGCAGGCGCACCACGCGCAACGCGCCGCTCGCGGCCAGCACGTCGGCCAGGCGTTGCCCGGCGGCGGCGGGTGACACCGTGATCGTGGCCAGGCGCTCGGCCTCCAGCTCGTCCTCGTGGCTGTCGGCGGCGCCGTGAAAGAACCCGCGCAGCAGGCCGTAGCGCTGCTCGCGGTACTGCTGCACGATGTGGATGACGCGCCGCATGGGCACGCCCACCAGCGCCAGCGCGTGGCCGGCCAGCATCAGCGAGCCCTCCTGCGACTCGGGCACCACTTCGGTGGCGCCGGCGGCGCGCAGGCGCTCCAGGTCGCGGTCGGTCTGGGTGCGCACGATCACCGGCGTGTGCGGCGCCAGCGCGCGGATGGTGGCCAGGGTCTTGAGCACCACGGCGGTGTCCAGGTAGGTCAGCACCACCGCGCTGGCGCGCGCCAGGCCGGCGGCCGTCAGGGTGGGCGCCTTGGTGGCGTCGCCATAGGCCACGGCCTGCCCGGCGGCGCGCGCCTGCTGAACGTGGTCGGGGTCCAGGTCCAGCGCCAGGGTGGTGATGCCTTCATGCTCCAGCATGCGCGCCATGGCCTGGCCGCTGCGGCCGTAGCCGCAGATCAGCACGTGACCGCTGGTGTTGATGGATTTCACCGCGATGTGCGTCATCTGCAGCGACTGCTGCAGCCACTCGCTGGCCACCAGGCGCAGCACGATGCGGTTGCTGGCCATGATGATGAAGGGCGTGGCCAGCATCGACAGCACCATCGCCGCCAGGATGGGGTGAAACAGCTCGGGCGCCACCAGCCCTTCGCGGCGGCTGAGCGTGAGCAGCACGAAGCCGAACTCGCCCGCCTGCGCCAGGTACAGCCCGGTGCGCAGCGCCGTGCCGGTGCCCGCGCCCAGCAGCCGAGCCAGCACGCTCACCAGCACCAGCTTGAACAGCACCGGCACCACCAGCAGCAGCAGCACCAGTGGCCACTGCAGCACCACCTGGCGCAGGTCCAGCAGCATGCCGATGGTGACGAAGAACAGGCCCAGCAGCACGTCGTGAAACGGCCGGATCTCGGCGGCCACCTGCACGCGAAACTCGGTCTCCGAGATCAGCACCCCGCAGATGAACGCCCCCAGCGCCAGCGACAGGCCCGCCTGCTGCGTCAGCCACGCCAGGCCCAGCGTCAGCAGCAGCAGGTTGAGCATGAACAGCTCCTGGCTGCGCCGGCGCGCGACGATGACGAGCCAGCCGCGCATCAGGTGCTGCCCGCCCCACAGCAGCAGCGCGATCAACACGATCGCCTTCAGCCCGGCGGCGGCCAGGCTGCCCAGCAGCTGCTCGGGCGGCGAGCTGAGCGCCGGGATCAGCACCAGCAGCGGCACCACCGCCAGGTCCTGCAGCAGCAGCACGCCCATCACGCGCTGACCGTGCTCGGACTCCAGCTCCAGCCGGTCGGCCATCATCTTGACCACGATGGCGGTGCTGCTCATGGCCATGGCGCCCGACAGCACCAGCGCGGTCTGCCAGTCCATGTGCCAGACGGTGGGCAGCAGCCAACCCAGTGCCATCGAGCCGCAGGTGACCAGCAGCATGGTCCACAGCACCTGCGCCAGCCCCAGCCCGAACACGTGCCGGCGCATGGCGCGCAGCTTGGGCAGGTTGAACTCCAGCCCGATCACGAACATCAAAAACACCACGCCGTATTCGCCCAGCTGGCGGATGCCCTCGGCGTCCTGCCCGAAGGCCAGGCCCAGCGTGTGCGGCTCCATTGCCACGCCGGCCAGCAGGTAGCCCAGGATGGGCGGCAGCTTGGCCCAGCGGCACGCCGCCACCGCCAGCACGGCGGTCAGCAGGTACAGCAGCGTCAATTCCAGCGAACTCAGGCCCATGCGCGATGGTAGTGCAGCCGCTCGCGCCGCCGATGGGCCGGCCGATAGAATCGATCGGATGAGCCTGGACCCCGATCACGCCCTGCGGCTGGCCCGCGAGGCGCTGGACATCGAAGCCGACGCCGTGCGCGGCCTCAAGCAGCGCCTGGGCGCCGGCTTCACGCAGGCGCTGGCGCTGATGCTGGACGTGCGCGGGCGCGTGGTGGTCATGGGCATGGGCAAGAGCGGCCATGTGGGGCGCAAGATCGCCGCCACGCTGGCCTCGACCGGCACGCCCGCCATGTTCGTGCACCCGGCCGAAGCCAGCCACGGCGATCTGGGCATGATCAAGCCGGTGGACGTGGTGCTGGCCATCTCCAACAGCGGCGAGAGCGAGGAGCTCAACGTCGTCGTGCCCCTGGTGCGCCGCCTGGGCGCGCCCCTGATCGCGATGACCGGCCATGCCGACTCCACCCTGGCGCGCCACGCCGACGTGGTGCTCGACAGCGGGGTCGAGAAGGAAGCCTGCCCGCTCAACCTGGCGCCCACCGCCAGCACCACCGCGCAACTGGCGCTGGGCGACGCGCTGGCCGTGGCGCTGCTCGATGCGCGCGGCTTCAAGGCCGAGGACTTTGCCCGCTCGCACCCCGGCGGCGCGCTGGGGCGGCGCCTGCTCACGCGCGTGCAGGACCTCATGCGCAGCGGCGCCGACGCGCCGCGCGTGGGCCCCGACGCGAGCTTCGCCGAGCTGATGCGCGAGATGACGCACAAGGGCCTGGGCGCGTCGGCCGTCACCGACGCGCAGGGCCGCCTGCTGGGCATCTTCACCGACGGCGACCTGCGCCGCCTGGTCGAGACCGGGCGCGATTTGCGCGCGCTCACCGCCGGCCAGGTCATGCACGCCCAGCCGCGCACCATCGGCCCCGGCGCGCTGGCCGCCATGGCCGCCGAGCAGATGGAGCTGCACCGCATCACCGTGCTGCTGGTGACCGATGAGGCCGGGCAACTGCTGGGCGCGCTCAACACCAACGACCTGATGCGCGCCAAGGTGATCTGATGCAACCGGCCCAGACCTGGCCCCCCGAGCTGCTGCTGCGCGCGCAGGGCATGCGCGTGCTGCTGCTCGACGTCGACGGCGTGCTGACCGACGGCGGTCTGTACTACGGCGCCGAGGGCGAGTTGCTCAAGCGCTTCAACACGCTGGACGGCCACGGCCTGAAGCTGCTGGCGCGCGCCGGCATCGTGCCAGCCGTCATCTCCGGGCGCGACTCGCCGGCCCTGCGCCAGCGCCTGGCGGCGCTCGGCATCGGGCACGTGCGGCTGGGCTCCGAGGACAAGTTGCCCGCAGCGCAAGCCTTGCTGCAAGAGCTGGGCATCGACTGGAGCCAGGCCGCCGCCATGGGCGACGACTGGCCCGACCTGCCGCTGCTGCGCCACGCCGCCTTTGCCTGCGCGCCGCCCAACGCCCACGCCGAGGTGCGGGCGTTGGCCCACCACGTCACCGCCTTGCCCGGCGGGGGCGGCGCGGCGCGCGAGCTGTGCGACCTGCTGCTGGCCGCCGGCGGCCACTATCGCCGTCTGCTCGAGCAGCACCTGGGGCCCACGCCGTGAGCGCATCGACGAGCGGTGCCCGCCTGTGGCGCCACGGCAAGGAGCAGTTCTTTGCCTGGCTGCCCGCGCTGATGATGGGGCTGTTTGCCCTGGGCACGGCGTGGCTGGTGCGCCAGACGCCCAGCTTCAACGCCGCCGCGCCCGAGCAGCCGGTGCTGCACGAGCCGGACTACTGGATGCGCGAGTTCTCGGTGCGCAGCTTCGACGCCCGGGGGCAGCTCAAGTCGGAATTGATGGGCACCGAAGGCCACCACTTCCCCGACACCGACACGCTGGAGGTCGCCCAGCCGCGCGTGCGCTCGTTTGACGCGCAGGGGCAACTCACGGTCGGCCGTGCCGAGCGCGGCCTGTCCAACGGCGAGGGCACCGACATCCAGCTCTATGGCCAGGCGCGCGTGGTACGCGAGGCCGCCGCAGCCGCCAACGGCCACTCCGCCGCGCCCCGGCTGGAGTTTCGCGGCGAGTACCTGCACGCCTGGACCGAGGAACGGCGCGTCAGCTCCGACCAACCGGTCGAGCTGCTGCGCGGCGCCGACCGCTTCACCGGGGATCGCTTTGATTACGACGAGAAAAGCGGCATCGCCAACCTGCGCGGCAGCGTGCGCGGGGTGATCCAGGCCCGGCGCCCGTGACGCCGGCCCCGGCCGCTTCGCTGGTGTTCATCACCGGCGCCTCCAGCGGCATCGGCCAGGCCCTGGCCCAACGCTACGCGCAGGCCGGCTGGCGCCTGGCACTGGTGGCGCGGCGCGCAGCCGCACTCGGCGCCTGGGCGCAGGCCCAGGGCTGGGGACCCGAACGCTGCCAGGTCTACGGCGCCGACGTCTGCGTGACGGACGAGATCATCGGCGCGGCGCAAGCCTGCTTGGCGCGCCAGGGGGTGCCCGACGTCGTCGTCGCCAACGCCGGCATCAGCATCGGCATGGACAGCGCCGAGCGGGCGGATCTGGAGGTCATGGCGCGCATCTTCGCCACCAACAACCTGGGCCTGGCCGCCACCTTCCACCCCTTCATCGAGCCGATGCGCCAGCGCGGCCGCGGCGCCCTGGTGGGCATCGCCAGCGTGGCGGCCATCCGCGGCTTGCCCGGCCATGGCGCCTACTGCGCCAGCAAGGCCGCGGTCGTCAGCTATTGCGAGAGCTTGCGCGGCGAGTTGCGCGGCAGCGGCGTGCGCGTGCTCACCCTGGTGCCCGGTTACGTCGATACACCGCTGACGCGCGGCAACCGCTACCCGATGCCCTTCATGCTCAGCCCCGACGCGTTTGCCGCGCGCGCCGTGCGCGCCATTGCCGCCGGCGCCAGCTACCGCGTCATTCCGTGGCCCATGGGCGTGGCGGCCAAGCTGCTGCGCCTGTTGCCCAATGCGCTGTTCGACCGGCTGCTGGCCGGGCGCCCGCGCAAGGCCCGGCAGGCACCGTCGTAGGCGAGGGTGGCGGATGCACTTGCCGGGCAAGTCAAGACAAAAAGGGCTCCCGAGGGAGCCCTTTGCTGTCGTGCGATGACGCCGAATCAATAGTCGTCGTGACCGCCGCCGCCTTCACGGCGACCACCGCCGCCGCGCGGGCCGTTGCCATAGGGGCTGCGAAAGCCGCCGTCACGGCCACCGCCGCCGTAGCCGCCACCACCTTCACGGCGACCGCCGCCGTAGCCGCCGCCGCCACCACCGTAGCCGCCGCCACCGCCGCCTTCACGGCGACCACCGCCGTAGCCGCCACCGCCGCCACCACCGTAGCCGCCGCCGCCAAAGCCACCGCTGCGCGGCGGGCGCGCTTCCATCGGGCGCGCCTCGTTCACGACGACGTTGCGGCCGCCCAGGGGCTGGCCGTTCATGCCGTTGATGGCCGCTTGCGCTTCTTCATCGCTGCCCATCTCGACAAAGCCGAAGCCCTTGGAGCGACCGGTGTCGCGCTCCATCATGACCTTGGCGCTGGTGACCGCACCGAACTGGCTGAACGCCTGCTCGAGGTCTTGGTCGCGCACGGAATACGGCAGGTTGCCGACGTAAAGTTTGTTGCCCATCGAACTGGGACTCCTCAATGACAATGGAAAAGCGATGGAGTCCGCAAAACGCCTTCGACGACGCTGGGCAGCGCTGGCAACGAAGGGAAACTGACTGTTTTCACCGCAAGATCACAAAAAGTGTGCGGATGCACACCCGCGCGATTATGCGTCAGAAACGCCGGCGTCAAGCACGAAAATATTGACCTTTCACAACAGTCAACTATCACGCTGCCCCCCGGCCGCCATGCGGCGGTGCCCGCGCTGGCCAGGCGCTTGGCGCAGATTTCGGGGCATCGCCAGCCTGTGCGTTTGTTGCAACACGGGCCTGTTTTCGGGTCAGAGGCATGGGCAAGGGCCCTCAGCCTCGGCTCGGCGGCCTTTGCATTCGCTTCGCGCTGGTCCCCCGCGAGGCGCGCCGGCGCTATACTGCAACGCACCAGCGCCGATTTGCTTCCTGCTTGCGGGCGCTTTTACAAATGCAGCTAAAGACGGACAAGCGCATCCACCCGGCTTTCCGCCTCTTTGGCCAGCCGGGTTTTTTTTGCCTCCGGGTCGCCCCCAGGGCAAAAAGCCGTCCCCTCGGGGGCAGCGAACCTTGCGCAGCGAGGAAGCGTCGGGGGCATTTTCTGGGTTGCCATGTCGCTTATCGCCACACCGCAAAGCCTGCATTTCCAGGCGCCGCTGCCGCTGCAAAGCGGCGCCAGGATCCGCGGCTACGACCTCACCTACGAGACCTACGGCCAGCTCAACGCTGCGCGCGACAACGCCGTGCTGGTCTGCCACGCGCTCAACGCCTCGCACCACGTGGCCGGGGTGTATGCGGGGCAGGACAAGAGCGAAGGCTGGTGGGACAACATGATCGGCCCCGGCAAGCCGGTGGACACCGATCGCTTCTTCGTCATCGGCATCAACAACCTGGGTTCGTGCTTCGGCTCCACCGGGCCCATGCACGTCAACCCCGACACCGGGCGCGTGTATGGCGCGGACTTTCCGGTGGTGACGGTGGAGGACTGGGTCGATGCGCAGGCGCGTCTGCTTGACGAGCTGGGCATCCCGCAACTGGCCGCCGTGATGGGCGGCAGCCTGGGCGGCATGCAGGCGCTCAGCTGGACGCTGCAATATCCAGAGCGCGTGCGCCACGCCGTGGTGGTGGCCAGCGCGCCCAACCTGAGCGCCGAGAACATCGCCTTCAACGAGGTGGCGCGCCGCGCCATCGTGACCGACCCGGACTTTCACGGCGGCCACTTCTACGAGCACGGCGTGCTGCCGCGCCGCGGGTTGCGCATCGCGCGCATGATCGGCCACATCACCTATCTCAGCGATGACGTGATGAACGAAAAGTTCGGCAGAGAATTAAGGCCCCCCACGCTTCCTGCTTCGCATGGTGCGCTGCCCCCACAGGGGGCTCTCGCGCCTAGGGGCGGCCCGTCGGCGCTCGCCGCGCCGCTTGCGCCGTCGTATCGGTATTCGACGCAGGACGTGGAGTTCCAGATCGAGAGCTACCTGCGCCACCAGGGCGACAAGTTCAGCGAGTACTTCGACGCCAACACCTACCTGCTCATTACCCGCGCACTCGACTACTTCGACCCGGCGCGCGCCTTTGACGGCAACCTGACCCGGGCGCTGGCACGCGCCGCCTGCAAGTTCCTGCTGGTGAGCTTTTCAACCGACTGGCGCTTTGCCCCCGCGCGCTCGCGCGAGATCGTCAAGGCCCTGCTGGAAAACCGCCGCGCCGTGAGCTACGCCGAAATCGACGCACCCCACGGACACGACGCTTTTTTGCTGGATGACCCGCGCTACATGGGCGTGGTGCGCTCCTATTTTGATGGCATTGCGCAAGGAGCCGCGGCATGAGCGACACCCAACTGCTCAACACCGTGGCCGCCCTGGTGCCGCCCGGCAGCCACGTGCTCGATCTGGGCTGCGGCGATGGCCAATTGCTCCAGCAACTGGCGCGCGAGCGGGGCTGCACCGGCTACGGCATCGAGATCGACGACGCCAACGTGCTGGCCTGCGTGCGCCGCGGCGTCAACGTGCTGCAGGTCAACCTGCACCAGGGCCTCGCGGCCTTTGCCGACCAGAGCTTCGACGTGGTCCTGCAGATCAACACCTTGCAGCACCTGCGCAACGCCGAGGTGATGTTGCGCGAGACGGTGCGCGTGGGCCGCGTGGGCATCGTCGCCTTTCCCAACTTTGCGCACTGGGCCAACCGCCTGTCGGTGCTGCGCGGGCGCATGCCCGTCACCGCGCGCCTGCCCTACGAGTGGTATGACACGCCCAACATCCGCGTGGGCACCTTCAAGGACTTCGAGGTGCTGGCCGGCAAGAACGGGCTGAAGCTGCTGGACGCGTTTGGCTTCGAGGACGGCCACGTCGTGCGCCGCTGGCCCAACCTGATGGCGGGCACGGCGGTGTTTGTGCTGCAGCGATAGCCTACAGGTCGAATCGGCCACCAGCCCTTGTGAACAAATCGCAACCAGCTACAAAAACATGAGTCATCTGCCCACACTCGAACAGCTCGGCGCGGCCTTGGCTGCTGGCCGCACCCGCGCGCTGGCGCTGACCGAAGCCGCCTTGGCGCGCGCGCAGGATGCGGCGGGCGAGGGCGCGCGCGTGTTCACGCACATCAGCCGGGAGCGCGCCCTGGCGGCTGCGCGCGCCAGCGACACCCTGCGCGCCGCCGGCATCGTGCGCTCGCCGCTGGAGGGCATCCCGGTTTCCGTCAAGGACTTGTTCGACGTGGCCGGCGAGGTCACCACGGCCGGATCGGCGGTGCTGCGCGGCGCGCCGCCGGCCACGCGCAACGCCCCCGTCATCGACCGCCTGATCGCCGCCGGCGCGGTGATCGTCGGGCGCACCAACATGAGCGAGTTCGCGTTTTCGGGCCTGGGCCTCAACCCGCACTGGGGCACGCCCGCCAATCCCTGGGACCGCGCCAGCCGGCGCATTCCCGGCGGCTCCAGCAGCGGCGCGGCGGTGTCCGTCACCGACGGCATGGCGGCGGTGGCCATCGGCAGCGACACCGGCGGCTCGGTGCGCATTCCTGCGGCGCTGTGCGGCCTGACCGGGTTCAAGCCCACGCAGCGACGCGTGTCCATCGACGGCACGGTGCCGCTGTCCACCTCGCTGGATTCGATCGGCCCGCTGGGCGCCAGCGTGCGCTGCTGCGCCATCACCGACGCCGTCCTGGCCGGCCAGCCCGTGCCTGCGCCCACGGTGCGCGACGTGGCCGGCACCCGCCTGGCGGTGCCACAGACCGTGGTGCTCGACGGCATGGACGCGACGGTGGCGTCGGCGTTCGAGCGCGCGCTGTCGCGCCTGTCCGCGGCCGGTGCGCGCATCACCCGCCTGGCCGTGCCCGAGTTCGCCCAGTTCGCCGCCCTGAACGCGCGCGGCACGCTGGCGGCCGCCGAGGCCTGGGCCTGGCACCGCGCGCTGCTGGCCGAGCGCGGCGCCGAATACGACCCGCGCGTGTCCAGCCGCATTCGCGGCGGCGAGAAGATGGGCGCCGCCGACTACATCGACCTGCTGGCCGCGCGCCGGCGCTGGATCGCGCAGGTCGGGGCGCGCGTATCCGGCTTCGACGCGCTGGTCCTGCCCACGGTGCCGATCGTCGCCCCGCGCATGGCCAACCTCGAAGCCAGCGACGAGGCCTACTTCGCCGCCAACGGCCTGATCCTGCGCAACCCCACGCTGATCAATTTTCTGGATGGCTGCGCGCTGTCGCTGCCCTGCCATGCGCCGGGGCAGGCGCCGGTGGGGCTGATGCTGGCGGGCCCGGGCGGGCGCGACCCCGACATCCTGGCGCTGGGCCAAGGCGTGGAGTTGCTGCTGCGCGCCGCCTGATTTCCAAGCGATTTCGGCCGCTGATCGGCCATGGACCTGCGCAGACAGCTATTCAATAAGTAGCAATCGAGCCTTGTTTCAGCGGCCCGCGACAGGCTCGCGCGCCACGTCGGTCAAAAAGTCGCCCTGCGCGCCGGCGCCCTGCATCCAGTCGCCGTAAACGCGATGAAAGTCGGCGGTGATCTGCGCCAGCGGCAGGTCGTCGAACGCCCCGCGCTGGTTCACGTATTCCATGTGCCGGTGGCCGGCCGCGTCGAAGGCGTGGTAGATCGAGTCGTGCACGCCGTCGAAGTCGAGCGGCAGCAGGCCGAACTTCTCGCACAGCTCGATGTTGAAGGCCGGCGTGGCCTTGCGCCAGGCGCCATCCAGCCACAGATCGGTGTAGCCGTGCCAGATGAACAGGTCGGTCTTCATGGTCTGGCGCATGCGCTCGGTGGACAGGTGGTTGCGCACGTCGGCAAAGCCCAGCCGCGCCGGAATGCCCGCCGCGCGCGCCACCGCCGCCAGCAGCGTGGCCTTGGGCACGCACCAGCCAAAGCCGTTGGCCAGCACCGTGCTGGCGCGCATGCCGGCGGGCGACAGGTCGATGCGGTAGGGGTCGTAGCGAAAGCCGTCGCGCACCGCCAGCACCAGGGCGACGGCGCGCTCGCGGTCGGTGCCGCCCTGCGCGTGCTGGCGGGCAAAGGCCTGCACGGTGGGGTGGTCGCGGTCGATGGCGGGGGTGGCGGCCAGGTGGGCGGGGGTGGGTTGGTCGGGCATGGGCTGATCCTATCGCGTGAATCGACACTCAACAGCCAAACGCAGGACGCCGGGGTTTCGCAGAAGACGTAAAAACTCAAGGAAGGTGCGTCGCTTTCGCTTCGATGCTGCGCCTCATGTCAGGCCGCTTCACCAAAGTGAATTTTTTGCGTCCTCTGCGTCTTCTTCGCGTCCTCTGCGTCCGGTATTTCTCATCGCTTCCAGAACTGCGGTGTCAGCAGCACCAGCATCGACAGCAGCTCCAGCCGGCCCAGCACCATGGCCAGCGCGCACAGCGCCAGTTGAAAGTCGGTGAACGAGGCGTAGTTGCCGGTCGGCCCGATGCGGCCCATGCCGGGGCCGATGTTGTTGACGTTGGCAATCACCGCGGAAAAGGCGGTGACCACGTCCAGGCCCGAGGCCAGCAGCGTCATGGTCAGGGCCACCATGACGCCGCCGTAGATCAGCATGAAGGCCATCACGTTGGCCACCACGTCGTTGGCGATGCGCGCGCCGCCCAGGGTCACCGGATGCACCACGCGCGGGTGCAGGATGCGCAGCAGCTCGCGCTGGGCCAGCCGCACCAGCACCAGCATGCGCACCATCTTGATGCCCCCGCCGGTGGAGCCGGCGCAGGAGACGAAGCAGCCCAAGAACAGCATCAGCGTGGGCACGAAGGTCGGCCAGGTGAGGTAGTCGGTGGTCGAGTAGCCGGTGGTGGTGGCCACCGACACCACCTGAAATGCCGCGTGCCGCACGGCGCCGGGAAAGTCGTCGTACACGCCGCGGGCGAGCAGCATCACGGTGACCAGCGCGGTGACCAGCAGCAGCACGGTGACGTAGGCGCGCACCTCGGCGTCGCGCGTGAGCGGTGCCAGCGAGCGCAGCTGCCACAGCAAAAAATAGCGCGCAAAGCTGATGCCGGCCAGGGTCATGAACAGCACCGCCGTCCATTCCAGCTGCGGCGAATTCCAGTAGCCGAAGCTCTGGTCGTGCGACGAGAGCCCGCCCAGGCCCACCGTGGTGCACATGTGCATGAAGGCGTCGGCCCAGCTCATGCCACCCCAGCGGTAGGCCAGAAAGCAGGCCAGCGACAGCACGAAGTAAACGCCCCACATGCCGCGCGCGGTTTCGGCGATGCGCGGGGTCAGGCGTGAATCCTTCATCGGGCCGGGCATCTCGGCCTTGAAGATCTGCAAGCCGCCCAGGCCCAGGAAGGGCAGCACCGCCAGCGCCAGCAGCATGATGCCCAGCCCGCCGATCAACTGCAGAAAGCAGCGCCAGATGTTGACCGAGGGCGCCAGCAGGTCCAGTCCCGCCAGCGACGTGGCGCCGGTGGCCGTCAGGCCGCTCATGGCCTCGAAGTAGGCCTGCACCACGCTGATGCCGTGCACGGTGAACAGCAGGGGCAGCGCCGCATACACCGGCAGCACCAGCCACACCAGGTTGACCAGCAGGAAGCCGTCGCGCACCGTCAGCTCGCCGCGGCTGCGCCGCGTGCGCCACCACAACCACAACCCCGTCAGCAGCGTGAGGCCGAAGCACCCGGCCCAGACGGACAGGTTGCGCCCGTTGTCATCCCACCAGTCCCAGGCCATGGGCACCCAGAAGGCAAACGAAAAGCCCATGATGACCCAGGACAGGATCAGGAAGGCGGGGGCGAAGCGGGTCATGATCGAACTCCCTCCCCCTCTGGGGGAGGGTTGGGGTGGGGGCCAGCGGCGCTGGAGTGGCTGGCGCGCGCCCCCATCCCAACCTTCCCCCAGAGGGGGAAGGAGATGAGAACCAACGTGGACAAGCCCGCGCGCATCTCAAAAAAAAGTGGCCCGCACCTGAAACAGCTTTTCCACCTCGCGCACCATGCTCTTGTGCGGCAGGAAGATGATCACGTGGTCGTCGGTCTCGAACAGCGTGTCGTGGCGCGGCACCAGGGTGTGGGCGGCGTTGCCCGCGCCGCGCACGATGGCACCCACGCGCGCGCCGGCGGGCAGCTTGATCTGATCCACGCGCCGGCCGACGAGGTGCGAGGTCTTGGCGTCGCCGCGGGCCACGCCCTCCAGCGCCTCGGCCGTGCCGCGGCGCAGGCTGTGCACCGCCGCCACCGCGCCGCGGCGCACGTGCAGCAACAGCTCGCCGATCATCGCCTGCGCCGGCGAGATGGCGATGTCGATGGTGCTGCCCTGCAGCATCTCGGCATAGGCGCGGCGGTTGACCAGCGCGATCACGCGGCGCGCGCCCATGCGCTTGGCCAGCATCGCGGCCAGGATGTTGTCCTCGTCGTCGCTGGTCAGCGCGATGAACAGGTCGGTCTCGCCCACGCCCTCGGCGCGCAGCAGCTCCTCGTCGGCGCCATCGCCCTGCAGCACCAGCATCTCGCGCGGCAGCTCGCCGGCCAGGTAGTCGCAGCGTTTGCGGTCGGCCTCGAACACCCTCACGTCGCACTGGCCCACCAGCTCGCGCGCCAGGCGCAGGCCCACGCGGCCGCCGCCGGCGATCATCACGCGGCGCACGCGGCGGTCGGGGTTGCCGATGGCGCGCAGCGCGGGGCGCAGGCTTTCGAGGCCGGTGAGCACGAAGATCTCGTCGCCGTCCTGCACGCGCGTGTCGGCCGCGCAGGGCTGTTCGGCGTCGTTGCGGTAGACGGCGACGATGCGCATCGGCAAGTCGGGGTGCTGCTGGCGAAATTCGGCAATGCTGCGGCCGGCCAGCGCGCTGCCCTCGGCCACGCGCACCACCGCCATGTGCGCCTGCCCCTGCGAAAAGCGCACCACCTGCAGCGCGCCGGGGTAGTCGATCAGCAGCTGGATGTAGCGCGTGACCGATTCCTCGGGGCAGATCATGCGGTCCACCGCAAAGCCGTCCTTGCCCAGCAGTTCGTCATCGCGAAACTCGGACGAACGCAGGCGCGCGATGGTGCTCGGAACGCCGAACACGTCGTGCGCCACCTTGCAGGCCACCAGGTTGGTGGCGTCGGTGCCGGTGGCGGCAATGAACAGATCGCAGTCGTCGGCGCCGGCGCCGCGCAGCACCGAGGGCAGGGTGCCGTTGCCGGCCACGCCGCGCAGTTCCAGGCGCTCCTCCAGCTTGCGCAGCAGGACCGGGTCGGTGTCGATCAGCGTGATGTCGTTGGCCTCGGACACCAGGGTCTCGGCCACGCTCTCGCCCACGCGGCCGGCGCCGAGGATCAGGATGCGCATGCCGGGTCTCCCGAGTCAAGGAAAACTATCATTGTTGTAGCTGGTTGCGCTGAATGGGTGCCGGCTGTGGGCCAAAACGATTCTAGAACAAGAGGCCGTCCACGTAAAACCAGCGCCCGGCCCCGGCGTCCTGCTCGCGCACGAAGCGGCTGCGCTCGTGCAGGCGCTGCGCGCGTGCGCCGCCGGTGCGCGAGCGGGCGACGAATTCGACCTCGGCATGCGTGTCATCCAGCCGCCGATGTGCGCGCACTTGCAGGCCCAGCCACTGCACGCCAGGCGCCAGCGTCAGCGCGGCCGGGCGCGTGCTGGCGTGCCAGGTGGCCAGCAGGTACGCGGCGTCTTCACGCACGAAGGCCGAGTAGCGCGAGCGCATCAGCGCCTCGGCGTCCGGGGCGGGGGTGTCGGCCAAGTGCGCGATGTAGCGGCCGCAGCAGCCGAGGTACGGCGTGCCAGCGGGGCGACCGCCGCAGGGACACGCGGCGGCGCGAGTCAGGCGCTCGGCCATGGGGTTCAGAGTGCGCGGGTAATGATGATCTTCTGCACGTCGCTGGTGCCCTCGTAGATCTGGCACACGCGCACGTCGCGGTAGATGCGCTCCAGCGGAAAGTCGCTGACGTAGCCGTAGCCGCCCAGGGTCTGGATGGCGGCGCTGCACACGGCCTCGGCCGTCTCGGTGGCAAACAGCTTGGCCATGGCGGCTTCCTTCAGGCAGGGCTGGCCGGCGTCGCGCAGGGCGGCGGCGTGCCAGATCAGCTGGCGCGCAGCCTCCAGGCGGGTCGCACATTCGGCCAGCCGGAAGGCCACCGCCTGGTGGTTGATGATGGCGGTGCCAAAGCTCTCGCGCTCCTTGGCATACGCCACGGCCACCTCCAGTGCGCTGCGCGCCATGCCCACGCTTTGCGCGCCGATGCCGATGCGCCCGCCCTCCAGCGCGCTCAGGGCAATCCTGTAGCCCTCGCCCTCTTCGCCGATGAGGTTGGCGGCCGGCACTCGGCAGTCCTGCAGGTTGATCTGCGCCGTGTCGCTGCTGTGCTGGCCCAGCTTGTCTTCGAGGCGCGCCACCTGCCAGCCGGCGTTGCCCAGCTTGTGGGTGGGCACGACAAACGCGCTCATGCCGCGCTTGCCGGCGGCCTTGTCGGTGACGGCGATGACGATGGCGGCGTGGCCGTTGGCACCGCTGGTGATGAACTGCTTGACGCCGTTGAGCACGTATTCGTCGCCCTGCCGCACGGCCGTGGTGCGCAGGGCGGATGCGTCGCTGCCCACGTGCGGCTCGGTCAGCGCAAACGCGCCCAGCATCTCGCCGCGCGCGGCCGGCGCCAGCCACTGCTGCTTTTGCGCCTCGCTGCCGTAGCGCATCAGGATGGCGTTGTAGGGGCAGTTGGTCACGCTGATCGGCGTGCTGGTGCCGCCGTCGCCGGCGGCGATTTCTTCCAGCACCAGCGCCAGCGTGAGGTAGTCCAGCCCGGCGCCGCCGTATTCCTCGGGTACGCAAATGCCGTAGGCGCCCAGCTCGGCCAGGCCCTTGTGGGCGGCGGCAGGGAAGGTGTGGGCCTTGTCCCATTCACCTGCGTGGGGCCACAGCTCCTGCTGCGCAAACGCGCGCACGGCGTCGCGAATCATTTGCTGGTCTTGGGTCAGCAGCATGGTTCAGCCCCCGGACGACAGGGTCTTGATCAGCCGCGCGGCCAGGTACAGGCGGCGCGGGATGGCGTCGATCTCGACGTATTCGGCCTTGTCGCTGTGATAGCCGAAGCCCGGCAGGCCCAGGCTCTCGATCACCGGCTTGCCCGACAGCGCCGCATAGGCCGCGTCGGTGCCACCGCCCACGCGCGGCACCACGGCGATCTTGTGGCCGGTCTCCTGGTAGATCGCCACGGCCTGCTCCACCATCTTGCGCCCGCCGACATTGGCGTTGAAGGCGGGGCGCCCGAAGTCGGGCGTGATGGTGATCTGCGCCTTCTCCAGCTTTTTCTTGCCCTGGATGCGCTGCTCCAGCGTGGCCAGCAGCTGGTCCAGGTCCTCGCGGCGGGCGTAGCGGATATTGGCCTCCAGGTTGGCCGCGTCGGGGATGATGTTGGGCACCTTGCCCGCCTGGCCCACCGTCCAGTTGAAGCGCAGATCACGCGCCTTGTCGTCCAGGTCCATGGTGCGCAGCACGATGTCGGAGGCCTCGACCAGCGCGTTCACGCCCAGCTCGGGGTTGGCGCCGGCGTGCGCCGCCAGGCCCTTGATCGCCACCTTGTAGTACACGATGCCGGCCGTGCCCAGGATCAGCGATTCCTGCCCGGCCATGGTGGGCTCGAAGGACAGCACGTTGTCGGCCTGCGCGGCCAGTTGCTGGATGAGGGCACGCGAGCCGAAGGAGCCGCGCTCCTCGTCGGTGTTGAACAGCACCACCACCTCGCCCCAGCCATCAAAGCCGCTGGCCTTGAGCAGCTTGAGCGTGTGCAGGATCACGGCGATGCCGCCCTTGTCGTCGGCAATGCCGGGGCCGTAGGCCAGGTTGCCCTCCACGCGAAACGGCGTCTTGGCCAGCGTGCCCTTGGCGTACACCGTGTCCATGTGCGCCATCAGCAGCAGCTTGCGCGTGCCCTTGCCCGGGATGCGGCCGATGATGTTCTCGCCCGCCACGCCGGCGTCGGGCTTGTGGCGCGACACGGTGGCGCCCAGCGCCTGCAGCTGCTGGGTCAGCAAGTCGGCCATGGCCGCCATGCCGGCGGCGTCGCCCGTGCCCGTTTCGATGTTGACCAGTTGCTCCAGTGTCTTGAGCGTGGCGCCCTGGTCGGCCGTGGCAGCAGCCATCAGGGCGCTGTCCACGCCACGGGCGGGCGCGGGTACAGCCGCAAGTGCGGCGGTGGTGCTGGTGGCTGGTGCGCTGCTGGCGCTGCCCGAGCCGGGTTGAGCACAACCGGCCAGCAGGGCCAGAGCGACGACGGTGGCGCCCCATGGGGCGCGGGCTTTGCAATGCATGGGTGGTCTCCTCGTGTGTCGGTGGTCTCTCTGTGCCTGACACTTTAGCCCAGCGCATGGGCGGCGCGGCCAAGCGACCCGGACCTACCAGCCGTCCAGGCGCGAGCCGTCGTAGCGGATGAAACTGCCGCGGTCGGCCGCACCCAGCGCCGCCACCACGCGCCGCAGGCCGGCCACGCTGTCGGCGGGCGCGACCGGTGCGCTGCTGCCGCCCATGTCGGTGCGCACCCAGCCGGGGTGCAGGCACACCAGGATCGCCCGCGGGTAGCTGTGCTGCGCGGCGGCCACCACCATGTTGAGCGCCGCCTTGCTGACACGGTAGAGCCAGTCGTTGCTGCCCGCCACCGTGGCGATCTGGCCCATCGTGCTGGACACGAACGCCATGCGGCCGTCGGCGGCCTCGACCAGCGGCGCCACTTGCGGGATGAGCTGCATCGCCCCCAGCACATTGGCGTGCATGACGTGATCGAAATCGGCCTGGGTCGGCGGCTGGTGCGCGTCGGCGCGCGAGCCCATCACGCCGGCCACCTGCCAGGCGGTGTCGATCTTCTCGCCATCGAGCTGCCAGGCCAGGCCGCTCACGCTGGCGGGGTCGGCCACGTCCAGGCGCAGCGCCTCGGCGCCCAGCGCGCGCAGGCGTTCGAGCGCGGCGTCGTCGCGCGCGCTGGCGATCACGCGCTCGCCGGCGGCCCGGGCCTGGCGCGCCAGCTCGAGCCCGATGCCGCGCGAGGCGCCGATGATGAGGGTGGTGGGCATGGTGGCGTTTATGAATGAAAAATGGCTTTGGCGCTTGTGCAGCAAGCGCAAACAGCTATTAAATCAGAAGCATAAAGCCAGAAGATGCCACGGTTTCGCACAGAACGCAAAGAACTGAGATGAAACACCCCCAGTCTCCACTCGCTGCGCGATGTTTCGCCCACCCCCTGAAGGGGGCATCGCCAGTGGCCGGGGAGACCCCGGCCACGGCGATCGCTGGCACGGCCTGCTCCGCGGCCATTGGGCTCTTTGGGTTTCATGCTCTGCGGGTGGCGCGCAGCGCCATGGATAACTGAAATGGACTTCTTCTGCGGCCTTTGCGCATTCTTTGCGTCCTCCGCGTTCGGCCGTTGGCATGGCGGCCTACACCACCTCCAGCGCCACCGCCGTCGCCTCGCCGCCGCCGATGCACAGCGTGGCCAGGCCTTTCTTCAGGCCGCGCGCCTTCAGCGCATGGATCAGCGTCACCATGATGCGCGCACCGCTGCAGCCGATCGGGTGGCCCAGGGCGCAGGCGCCGCCGTTGACGTTGACCTTCTCGTGCGGCACCTTCAGATCGTGCATCAGCGCCATCGGCACCACGGCAAAGGCCTCGTTCACTTCCCACAGATCGACGTCGCCCACCGTCCAACCCGCCTTTTGCAGCGCCTTCTCGGTCGCGCCAATCGGCGCCGTGCTGAACCACTCGGGCTCCTGCGCGTGCGTGGCGTGGCTGACGATGCGCGCCAGCGGCTTGCAGCCCAGCTTCTTGGCGGTGCTCTCGCGCATCAGCACCATGGCGGCGGCGCCGTCGTTGATGCTCGAGCTGCTGGCGGCCGTCACCGTGCCATCCTTCTTGAAGGCAGGCTTGAGCGTGGCGATCTTGTCCAGCTTGACCTTGCCCGGGCCTTCGTCGGTGTCCACCACGCGCTCGCCCTTGCGGTCCTTCACCGTCACGGGCGCGATTTCGTCCTTGAATGCACCTGATTTGATAGCGGCCTGCGCCCGCTGCACGCTGGCAATCGCAAAGTTGTCCTGCTGCTCGCGCGTGAAGTGGTACTTGGCCGCGCAGTCCTCGCCGAAGGTGCCCATGCTGCGGCCGGGTTCGTAGGCATCTTCCAGGCCGTCGAGCATCATGTGGTCAAAGATGCGGTCGTGCCCCATGCGATAGCCCGCGCGCCCCTTTTGCAGCAGGTAGGGCGCGCCGGTCATGCTCTCCATGCCGCCGGCCACCAGCACCTCATGGCTGCCGGCCACCAGCATGTCGTGCGCGAACATCGCCGCGCGCATGCCGGAGCCGCACATCTTGGACAGCGTCACCGCCCCCGCACTCTTGGGCAGCCCGCCCTTGAAAGCGGCCTGCCGCGCCGGCGCCTGGCCCTGGCCGGCCATCAGGCAGTTGCCGAACAGCACCTCGGTGACGAGTTCGGGCTTGATGCCCGCGCGCTCGACGGCGGCCTTGATGGCCACGCCGCCCAGGTCGTGCGCGGCCAGATTGGCAAAGTCGCCCTGAAAGCTGCCCATGGGGGTGCGGGCGGCGGAAACGATGACGATGGGGTCGGACATGTCGGAGCTCCTTTTCAAGAATCGATGGGATGGATTGCCAAGCGGCTGTGGGGCAGCCACAAAATCATGGGCGGGACGGCGTGGGGTTTCATGATGACCTGTTGCAGAGGATCGGCGTCAAAGCAAGGGTGCTGCATGCAGGGCCCCAAAGCGCTCGGCCAGGGCGCCAAGCCGCTTGTCCAGCGTCCACAGCCGCGCGCCCGGCGTCATCAGGGTGGATGCCAGCAGCAGCACGTCCACCAGGCCGCAGCCCTGGCCGAACAATTGTTCGCGGTCCACGAAATCCATGGCTTCACGCACGCTGGCCTGTCGCGCCGCTTGCAGGTTGTCGAGGTCGGACAGGGTCTGCTGGCGTCGGGGCGGCGTGCCGCAGGCAATCTCGCCGATGACGAGCGGATGCGCGAGCACCTGGTCGGCGGCGAGCAGCGCGGCCAGAGCGCCGTTGTGGCGTCGAAAGTGATCGACCCACACGCTGGTGTCGACCAGCACGCTGGTCATGCCGGCGCGCGCTCGCGGCGGCGGGGAATGTCCTTCATGTCGGGGCGGCTGGCGCCCAGGGCGGCCAGCCGCTTGGCCGATTGCACCCGCACGAAGGTTTTGATGGCCTCGCGGAACAGGTCCGCCTTGTCCATCTCCGGGTCGGCGACTTCGAGCGCTTTTTCGTACAGCGCGTCGTCGATGGTGACCGTGGTTCGCATGGGGATTCCTTCAATGACCATGTCAATATACATCCAATTTGATGCGGTGCGCCATCAAAATGGATGCAGACCCTGTCATTCCGACGGCTCTATCGCCGTGGCCGGTGCCGTGGTATCCGGCCGATCCGCGGGCGTCTCCACGCTGGCGGCGCGCGGGTCCGCCAGCTCGCGCGCGCCGGCCACGCCGCCGTTGAAGTCGAAGCGTCGGTGCGCGCCGTAGGGATAAAAATCGATCACCTCGCCGCGCTGGATGCGCTCCTTGTTTTGCTGCCAGAACTCGGGCGTGAGCAGATCGGCGTGGTGGCGCATGAAGGCGGCGCGCACGCGCGGGTTGCCCAGCAGGAAGGGGGCGAAGGTCTCGGGAAAGACGTCGCCCTTGGCCACGGGGTACCAGGGCTCGCCGCTCAACTCGTCTTCCTCGGTGCGCGGCGGGGGCACGTGGCGAAAGTGGCAGTCGGTGATGTATTCGATTTCGTCGTAGTCGTAGAACACCACCCGCCCGTGGCGCGTGACGCCGAAGTTCTTGTAGAGCATGTCGCCCGGAAAGATGTTGGCGGCGACCAGGTCCTTGATGGCGTTGCCGTATTCGATGACGGCGTGCTCCAGCTGCGCCTGCGCGGCGGCGTCGTGCTCGCCGGCGTCGAAGGCCTCCTGCAGGTAGAGGTTGAGCGGGATCATGCGCCGCTCGATGTAGGCGTGCGCGATGATGACCTCGATCTGGCCGTCGCCGTCGCGGTCGGAGATTTCGAGCTGGCTGGGCGCGTGCTGCGCCAGCTCGGCAATCAGCTCGTCCTCGAAGCGCGCGCGCGGAAAGGCCAGCAGCGAGAACTCCAGGGTGTCGGCCATGCGGCCCACGCGGTCGTGGTGCTTGACCAGCTGGTACTTGGCGCGCACCTGCTCGCGCGTGGTGTCCTTGGGCGGCGCGATGCGGTCGCGGATGACCTTGAACACGTAGGGAAAGCTGGGCAAATCGAACACCAGCATCACCATGCCCCGGATGCCGGGCGCGATGCGGAAGCGGTCGGTGGAGTGCCGCAGGTGCCACAGCAGGTCGCGATAAAACAGGTTCTTGCCCTGCTTGGCCAGGCCCAGGGTGTTGTAGAGCTCGGCGCGCGGCTTGCGCGGCATCAGGCTGCGCAGGAACTGCACGTAGGCCGATGGAATCTCCATGTCCACCATGAAGTAGGCGCGCGAGAAGGAAAACAGGATCAGCAAATCCTCTTCGCCGAACAGCGCCGCATCGACATACAGCGTGCCCGGCGCGCGGTGCAGGATGGGCAGGGCAAACGGGACTTCGCGAAAGCCGTTGATGATCTTGCCGACCAGGTACGCGCCCTTGTTGCGATAAAACAGGCTGGTCAGCACCTGGATCTGGAAGTTGCTGCGCGGCCGGCCGTCGCCCAGCTCGCGGCGCATGGCGGCGGCCACCCAGCCGGCATCGCGCCCGATGTCCTCGAAGTGGCAGCGCAGCTCGAACGATTCGATCACCTCGCGCACGGTGTCCGCCAGCGCGTCCAGCCGCGGGTAGAAGGCGCGAAACGTGGGACGCGTGCGCGGGCCTTCGGTCTCCATGTACTCGGTGCTGATGGCCGGGCGCACGAAGATGAAGTCGTTCTGGAAGTAGTTGCGGTGCAGGATCTTGGTGGTGACCGAGTTGAAGAAGGTCTCGGCCAGCTCGGGCTGCTGGTGGCGCACCAGCATGCCGATGAATTGCAGCTTGACCTGCTGCCACACGTCCATGGGTTGCGCGCCGGCGGCAAACTCGCGCTCCAGCCGGCGCACGCACTCCTTCACGCGCAGGTCGTAGAACTCGATGCGCTCGCGCTGCGCGCGCTGCTGGCCGTGCCAGTCGCCGGTCTCGAAGCGGTGCTTGGCGCGTGCGCTTTCCGTGCGAAACAGGCGGTAGTGGCGGTTGAAGCCGTCGATCATCGCGCGCGCCAGCTCGTGTGCCAGCGCGGCTTGCTCGGCGGTCAGCGCCGGGGTCATGGGCTCAAGCCGCGTCGGTGTTGACGGGCTGCCTTGGATAGCGCTTGATGGCGTCGCTGTAGACCTGCACCACGTGGTCGGCGCGCGACATGGTCACGCCCAGGTCTTTCACCAGCCCGTCCTTCAGGCCGTAGCACCAGCCGTGCACGGCCAGCTTCTGGCCGCGCGCCCAGGCGTCCTGCACCACGGTGGTTTCGGCCACGTGGCCGACCTGCTCGATCACGTTCATCTCGCACAGCGTGCTCTCCTGCTCGGCGGTGCACAGGTGCATCCAGCGGCCGCGGTGGCGCTGCTTGACGTCGTGCACGTGGCGCAGCCAGTTGTCGCCCAGGCCGATGCGCTGCTCGCGCAGCACCGCCAGCACGCCGCCGCAGCCGTAGTGGCCCACCACCAGGATGTGCTCGACCTTGAGCACGTCCACCGCGAACTGGATGACCGACAGCGCGTTCAGGTCCGAGCTGACCACCACGTTGGCCACGTTGCGGTGCACGAACACCTCGCCCGGCTCCAGGCCCGTGACCTGGTTGGCGGGCACGCGACTGTCGGAGCAGCCGATCCACATGTACTTGGGGTTCTGCTGCTGCGCCAGGGTTTTGAAGAAGCCCGGTTGCTCGCGCTCCATGCGCTCGGCCCAGGTGCGGTTGTTGTCGATCAGGTGTTGCAGGGAGTCGGGCATGGTGGGGCTTTCAACGAGACAGGTTGGGCAAGACGGCTTCTTGCTGCGTGAAGATGCGGGCAATGGGCTCCGGCGTCACCGAGACGCCGCCCGAGAACGGGCGGTCGTTGGTGGCGATCATGTAGACCAGTGAGCCGTAGCTGAAGACGAACAGGGTCATGGCCATGATCCGGTTGCGACGGTGGTGCACGGTCACTTCGATCATCACGGCCGCGCAGCACAGCAGCAGCACGGCCACGATCATCCATTGGGGGCTGTCCATTTTGCCCAGTGCCAGCTGCGAGCGCTGGGTGCGCAGGCGCTGCAGCTCGCGCAGCTGCACCTGGATGTTCTCGATCACGCCGTCGCTCACCGCGCGCGCCGCGCGGGCGGGTTGCAGGGCGGCCAGGCCGACGCCGATGCGGATCAGCGCCGGCGACAGCCCCAGCGGCACCTGCGCGCGCTGCAACTGCTCCCATTCGCGCGACAGCTCCTGCGTCACGTAGTGCGTCAGCTCCTCCTGCAGGGCCGCGGACGCCGTGGCGGGCAGCTCGGTCAGCGCGTGCTGCAGGGCGGCCACGGTGCGGGCTTCCTGCATGACGTTGTCCTGGGCCTCGTTGTAGCGCCGCGAGACGTCGCTGGCCATCAGCCCGATGACCAGCGAGGTGGGCAGCGCGATCGCCGTCACCAGCCCCGGCGGAAAGCTGGACGCCTGCCGGTCGCCCGCATACCGGCGCACCGCCGTCAGCAGCAGCCCGACCAGCAGGGCCAGCAAGGTCGTGCCGAGCAGGCAGGTGGCATACAGGGCGGGCTCGCTGAGGTTGTAGACCCAGTGGTACCAGATCGGGGCGGAATACATGAACGGCGGGTCGGTCGATGGGGTGGCTCAGCAGGTCTCGGCAAACAGCTCGCGGCCGATCAGCATGCGGCGGATTTCGCTGGTGCCGGCGCCGATCTCGTACAGCTTGGCGTCGCGCCACAGGCGCTCGACGGGGAAGTCCTTGGTGTAGCCCACGCCGCCCAGCGCCTGGATCGCCTCGCCGGCCATCCAGGTGGCTTTTTCGGCCGAATACAAAATGGCACCAGCCGCGTCCTTGCGAAAGCTGCGCGCGTGGTCGGCATGGTCGGCGGCGCGGCCCACGGCGTAAACGTAGGCGCGCGTGGCCTGCCAGGTGCTGTACATGTCGGCCACCTTGCCTTGCATGAGCTGGAACTCGCCGATGCTCTGGCCGAACTGCTGGCGCTCATGCACGTAGGGCACCACCGCGTCCATGCACGCGGCCATGATGCCCAGCGGCCCGCCCGAGAGCACCGCGCGCTCGTAGTCCAGCCCGCTCATCAGCACCTTGGCGCCCATGCCCTCGCCGCCCATCACGTTCTCCGCCGGCACCTCGCAGTTGTCGAAGAACAGCGGATACGTGTTGCTGCCGCGCATGCCCAGCTTGTCCAGCTTGGTGCCGGCAGAAAAGCCCTTGAAGCCCTTCTCGACGATGAAGGCGGTCATGCCGCGCGCGCCCATCTCGGGCTCGGTCTTGGCGTAGATCACCAGCGTGTCGGCGTCGCCGCCGTTGGTGATCCACATCTTGCTGCCGTTCAGCACGAAATAGCCGTCCTTCTTGTCGGCGCGCAGTTTCATGCTGACCACGTCGCTGCCGGCACCCGGCTCGCTCATCGCCAGCGCGCCCACGTGCTCGCCGCTCACCAGCTTGGGCAGATATTTCTTCTTCTGCGCCTCGCTGCCGTTGCGGTGAATCTGGTTGACGCACAGGTTGGAGTGCGCGCCATAGGACAGGCCCACCGAGGCCGAAGCCCGCGAGACCTCTTCCATCGCCACGATGTGCGCCAGATAACCCAGCGCGGTGCCGCCGTATTCTTCCTTCACCGTCATGCCGTGCAGGCCCAGCTCGCCCAGCTTGGGCCAGAGCTGGTGGGGAAACAGGTTGTCGCGGTCCACCTGTGCGGCCAGCGGGGCGATTTCTTCGGCGGCAAAGGCGCGCACCGCCTCGCGCAGGGCGTCGATGTCTTCGCCCAGGTGAAAGTTCAGGCCGGTCAAGTTGCTCATGGTGAGGGTCTCCTGAAAAAATTGAATCAATACGCCTTGGGCACGGCCATCAGCGTCTGCTGCATCAGCGCGCAGGCGCTGGCCCTGCCGTCGTCCGCCACGTGCGTGATCTCGGCGCTGGTGACGATCAGGCGCTTGCCCGGCTTGACCACGCGGCCGATGGCGCGCAGGCCGCCGCCCTGGTCGTTGCCCAGAAAGTTGATCTTGTACTCCACCGTGACGACTTCCATGCCCTCGGGCGCGACCGTGAGCCCCGCGTAGCCACCGGCAATGTCGGCCAGCGCGCCGATGGCGCCGCCGTGAAAGCCGTCCTGCTGCTGCGTCACCTTGTCCGAATAGGGCAGCCACAGCTCGACCTCGCCCGGCGCCACGCGCACCAGGCGTGCCTGCAGGTGGCGCATCAGGCCCTGGCGGGCCAGGCTGTCGGCCACGCGCTGGTGCAGGGCGGGGTGCGGGATGGGGGGCGCTTCGGTGGTCATGGTCAAGGGGCGATTTTGCGGGACCAAGGCGTCAGACCGGCGCCTTGGCGGGCGCGCGCCGCGCCGCCGGGGACTGGGGCGCCAGCCGCGCCAGCAGGGCGCGGGCGTCTTTTTCGTGCTGGCTGATCTCGCCCAGCGTGGCCTGCAGCTCGGCCAGTTGCGCCTCCAGTTGGGTGCGGTGCTGGCCCAGCACGGCCAGAAAGCGCTCCAGCTGCGGGCGGCTGTCGCGCGGGCTGTCGTACATGTCGATCAGCTCGCGCGCCTCGATCAGCGACAGGCCCAGGCGCTTGGCGCGCAAGGTCAGTTTCAGGCGCGTGCGGTCGCGGTTGCTGTACACGCGCTGGCGCCCGCCCGGGCCGCGCCGCTCCGGCTGCAGCAGGCCCATGTCCTCGTAAAAGCGCATGGCACGCGGCGTGAGGTCGAACTCGCGCGCCAGGTCGCTGATGGTGTAGGTGGTGGCGGTCATGCTGGGGGCGGCTGTCGCGCGCGTGCTGTGCAGGCGGGGCGCGCTGTTTCTACAATGCTCCGTTCACTTGACGTTCACGTCAACTGCGCCGCGATCCTACTCCACCGACGAGCTCCTCTCCATGTCCCTTTCCGCCGAACTCGAACGCGCCTTGCACTATCCGCTGGCCGACCAGTTGCCCGCGCCTGGCCGCGCCATCACCGTGGCGCCCGGCGTCAAGTGGATCCGCATGGCCCTGCCCTTCGCGCTGGACCACATCAACCTGTGGCTGCTGCGCGACCGCTTTCAGGGCCGCGAGGGCTGGACGGTGGTGGACTGCTGCATCGACCACGCCGAATCGCGCGCGCTGTGGGAGCAGGTGTTCGCGCACGAGCTGGAGGGCCTGCCGGTGGTGCGCGTGGTGGTCACCCACATGCATCCCGACCACATCGGCCTGGCGCACTGGTTGTGCGAGCGTTGGCAGGCGCCGCTGTGGATCAGCGGCACGGATTTTCAGACCGCGCGCTACGCCTGCGAGGTGGTCAACAGCTTTGGCGGCGAGCGTTTGGCCGAGTACTTCCGCAGCCACGGCATGGTGAGGCCCGACGATCTGGAGCAGATCCGCAACCGCAAGAACTACTACCGCGGCCTGGTGCCCGACGTGCCCAAGTCGTATGCGCGACTGTTCGACGGCATGGGCCTGGCCATCGGCGGCCAGACCTGGCGCTGCATCGTCGGCTACGGCCACGCGCCCGAGCACATGGCCTTGCATTGCGAAGGGCTCGGCGTTTTGATCAGCGGCGACATGGTGCTGCCGCGCATCTCCACCAACGTCAGCGTCTACGAGATGGAGCCCGAGGCCGACGCGCTCACGCTGTTCCTCGACTCCATCGACCGCTTCAAGCCGCTGCCGCAAGATACCCTGGTGCTGCCTTCGCACGGCAAGCCTTTCAAGGGCCTGCATACCCGCATCCAGCAACTGCACGACCACCACCGCGAGCGTCTGGCCGAGGTCATGGAGGCTGCGCGCGCCAAGCCCGTCAGCGCCTACGACATGCTGCCCGTGCTGTTCAAGCGCCCGCTCGATCTGCACCAGACCACCTTTGCGCTGGGCGAGTCGGTGGCGCATCTGCACCGGCTGTGGCATGGCGGGCAGATGGCGCGCACGCGCGATGCGCAGGGCATCTGGCGCTTTTCTCCCGCTTGACCATTCAAGCCAAATCGACCCCTGGCGCTTGACAGGCAAGCGCAAGCAGCTATTAAATTGATAGTGACGGAACCTTGCCCATGATGAACATCGAGAACCTGTTTTCGCTCCAGGGCCGCAGCGCCCTGGTAACCGGCGGCTCGCGCGGCATCGGCCGCATGATTGCCGAGGGTTTTTTGCGCGCCGGCGCGCGCGTCTATATCTCGGCGCGCAAGGCCGAGGCCTGTGATGCCGCGGCGCGCGAGCTCTCGGCCATCGGCCCCTGCGTGTCGCTGCCGGCCGACGTGTCCACGCTGGACGGCATTCACGCGCTGGTGGCGGCGTATCAAAAGCACGAGCCGACGCTGGACATCTTGGTCAACAACGCCGGCGCGGCCTGGGGCGCGCCGTACGCCGAGTTCCCGGAAAGCGGCTGGGACAAGGTGGCCGACCTGAACATGAAGACGCCGTTCTTTTTGACGCAGGCGCTCACGCCCATGCTCAAGGCGGCCGCCACCGACCACCTGGCCAAGGTGATCCACATTGCGTCCATCGACGGCATCAGCGTCAACCCCTGGGAGACCTATTCCTACGCCGCCAGCAAGGCCGGCCTGATCCACCTGACCAAGCGCATGGCCATGACGCTGGCGCCCCAGCGCGTCATCGTCAGCGCCATCGCACCGGGGCCGTTTGCGTCGGAGATGAACAAGAGCGCGCGCGACCATGCCGACGAGGTGGCCCAGCGCACGCCGGCTGGCCGCATCGGCACGCCCGAGGACATGGCCGGCGCGGCGATCTACCTGGCCTCGCGCGCGGGCGACTACGTGGTGGGCTCGACCCTGGTGGTGGACGGCGGCGTGGCCTGGGCCAGGTAGCGCCGGGCGCCGCAGCGCGGGCCCGTCATGGGCGCAAGGCCTGGTGCGAGGATCAAGCGGGCGGCGGCGCGCACAGCGCAAGCAGGCCGCGCTCGTGGGCCGCGGGGTCGGCGTTGTGCACGATGGCCGACTGCACGACAAAGCCGAGGATGAGCGACAGCAGGGTCTGCGCCACATCCTGGGGCGCCGCCGCCGCGTCCAGCGCGCCCTCGGTCTGCCAGCGCCGCACGCGGTCGGCCAGGCGGTCGCGGAAGGCGGCATAGAAGTCGCGCATCAGGCCGCGCAGGCGCTCGTTGCGCTGCGCCTCGCTCCAGCCGTGCAGCGCGATGCGGCACAGGTTGTAGCCGGGGCGCGCCGTGAACGACTCGATCGCCGTCGTCACCTGCTGCACCAGCGCCGGCACGCTGCACTGCTGCGGCGCCTCGAGGATCGGCTCCAGCAACTGGCCCAGGCGGCTCAGCGAGCTGCTGATCGCCGCCACGATGATGTCGTCCTTGCCGGCGAAGTAGCGGTACATCGCGCTGGCCGACAGGCCCGACTCGGCCATGATCTGCTCCATGGTCGTGGCCTGCACGCCCTGGCGGTAGAAGCAGCGCCAGGCGGCATCCAGAATTTGCGCCTGGCGCGCGGCGCGGTGTTCGTCGCTGATCTTTGGCATGGGGGCATGGTAGCAAAAGGGAATGAATATTCCTTGACATCCCTTGTCCAGTGGCGCTTTAATGGGGAACGTTCATTCCCTTTTGGAGGCTGCCCCATGAGCTACGCCCGGCTGCGCGTGCACCACCTGAACTGCGCCTGCATCCAGCGCCTGGACATCGGCGGCAAGCAGCTCGGCTGCCACGTGCTGCTGGTGGAGACGCCCGCCAGCGGCCTGGTGCTGGTCGATACCGGCCTGGGCACGCTGGACTATGCCGACCTGACCTCGCGGCT
This sequence comes from Ottowia sp., assembly GCF_046348305.1. Classification (GTDB taxonomy): domain Bacteria; phylum Pseudomonadota; class Gammaproteobacteria; order Burkholderiales; family Burkholderiaceae_C; genus Ottowia. The sequence goes on along the minus strand of NZ_JAXMEM010000014.1, from coordinate 13,799 downwards.
GACCAAGTCCTTCGTCTATGGCTACGCGCGGCCGAAATGCGACCCGGCGCTGGCCGCGCTCAACCAGATTCGCGCGCTGGGCTTTGATGCGGCCGACGTGCGCCACATCGTGATGACGCACATGGACCTGGACCACGTGGGCGGCCTGGCGGACTTTCCCCGGGCCAAGGTGCACCTGCATGCGGCCGAGCTCAGGCAGTGCACCGAGCGGCGCACGCTCAAGGACCGGCACCGCTACCTGCCCGCCATGTGGGCCCACGGGCTGGATACCGAGACCTACGAGGTGCAGGGCGAGCCGTGGTTCGGCTTCGAGGCGGTGCGCCAGCTGCGCGGCCTGCCGCCGGAGATGCTGATGGTGCCGCTGTTCGGCCACACGCTGGGCCACTGCGGGGTGGCGGTGCAGGCCGCGCACGGCTGGTTGCTGCACGCCGGCGACGCGTACTTCGACCCGCGCGAGGTCAAGGGCGCACGCCGTCGATGCGCCTGGAAGGTGGGTCTGTTTCAGGCAGTGGTGCAGACCGATCGCGCGCTGCGGCTGCACAACCAGGCACGCCTGCGCGCCTTCACGGCCGATCACCCCGAGGTCGAAGTGTTCTGTGCCCACAATCCCTGGGAGCTGGAGGCCGCGCAGCAGCGCCGCGTGGCCGGTATCGACGAGGCCGCCGGTGCGGCACGGACATGGCCGGTGCCCGCGTGATCCGCGGGTGCCGGCCCGGCGTTCGCGGCCACCGGGACGGCCTGGACTGGCGGCCGCGCCGCCGCGCTCAGCGCCCGCTGCGGTGCACCGCGTCGCTGGCGCCGGCGCGCACTTCCTGCATCGTGGCCAGCACGTTGCGCAGCTTGGCGGATTCGCTCTTGATCCAGTAGTCCACCTGGCCCACCTGGTCGGCCAGCAACGCGTCGAGCCGGGTCTTGAACGTGGCCTCGGGCAGGCGCAGGTAGCCTTCGGTTTCGCTGCCGGCGCGCTCGACCACGGCGCCGGCGTTGCGCGCGATCTTCAGCATGGCGGTGTTTTCGCTCAGGACGTGGACGTAGAGCGTGCCGACGCCGCTGTTGACGGCGTGGATGGCGGCGCGCTCGAACAGCAGCGCGCCATAGCCGCGCCCGCGCGCGTGCTTGGCCACCGAGACGCCGAACTCGGCAACGCCGGCCTTCTGCATGTCGGCTGGCATGGCCAGGTGCGCCATGGCGATCATCTGCAGCCGGCGGTTGAAGATGCCGAACACCTGGTCGCGCTCGAAGTCCAGGCCATCCACGTACTGGCGGATTTGGTCGTCATTGGCGGCGTAGCCAAAACGCAGGTAGCGGTCATGCTCGTCCAGCGCCAGCAGGTGGCGCGCGATGCGGGAGCGGTAGCGCACGCCGATCCCGCGGATCGGCACGATGGTGCTGGCCTGTGCATAGGCCTTCGGATCAGTCGCACGGGTGTCCGTGGGGCTCACGGCCGGCGCAGCGACTGCGGGACGGGAGGTATCGAATGTTTCCATGCCCCGCATGTTAGGGCGCATGCATAGAGTTGCCACTCCAAAGTGGGCGGAACTCGATCGGACGGCCGGAGCAGGCCGCGGAGCCGGCCAGGCCAGCGGTACCCGTGGCCGGGGTCTCCCCGGCCACTGGGTGCGCCCCCTCAAAAAAGGGGGCGAAACATCGCGCAGCGAGCGCAGACCACGAGCAGGGAATTCGCCAAAGCCGTCCAAGTGGGCACTTTGAAGGCCGCGCAGCCGGCCATGCACGGGGCACCCGTGGCCGGGGTCTCCCCGGCCACTGGGTGCGCCCCCTCGAAGGGGGGAGGCGCAACAACGCGCAGCGTGTGGAGCCTGGGGGTGAGCCTATATCGGCAGGGCCGTGGTGGATTTGACGCGATCCATCACGAAACTGGTCTTGCAGTCCTGCACGGCGGGGTGGCGCAGCAGGGTGTCCATCATGAAGCGCGAATACGCCGCCATGTCCTGCACCACCAGGCGCAGCAAAAAGTCCATCTCGCCGGTCAGCGCCGCGCACTCCACGACCTCGGGCCAGTTCTGCACGCTGGCGCGAAACTCGTCCATCGGGTTGCGCTTGGCGCCGCCCTGGTGCTTTTCCAGGCGCACGTTGACGTAGGCCACCAGGCCCAGGCCCACCGCCTCGGGCCGCAGCAGGGCCACGGTGCGCTCGATCACGCCGCTGTCTTCCAGGCGCTTGACGCGCCGCAGCACGGCGCTGGCCGACAGGCCCACCTGCTCGCCGATGGCATCGCAGGGCTCGCGCCCGTCCGCCTGCAGGCGCAGCAAAATGGCGCGGTCGAGCTTGTCGAGAGGGCTTGGCATCGTGGCGCAATTTTACGGCTTCCATGGGTCATTTCTTGACCATTGATGGGCCTCGTTGTTGATATCGCACAAAAAACGTGTGCCAATATTGATTGAAGCGCATACAAACTGCGGCAGTATCGGTTTGACACCGGTCAAACGCTGGAAATCGGCCCTCCACTCGGCCTACAGTGCGGGATTCACCCGCCACACCGGAGACAAGGCCCATGACCGCCTCGCAAGCAAACACCCCCGCCGCCGCCTGGGACAACCCCATGGGCACCGACGGCTTCGAGTTCATCGAATACGCCGCACCCGACCCCAAGGCCATGGGCGCGCTGTTCGAACGCATGGGCTTCACCGCGGTGGCCAAACACCGTCGCAAGAACGTCACGCTGTACCGCCAGGGCGAGATCAACTTCATCATCAACGCCGAGCCCGACAGCTTTGCCCAGCGCTTTGCGCGCCTGCACGGGCCCAGCATCTGCGCCATCGCCTTTCGCGTGGGCGACGCCAAGGCCGCCTACGAGCGCGCCATCAGCCTGGGCGCCTGGGGTTATGCGGGCCACGCCAATCCGGGCGAGCTGAACATCCCGGCCATCAAGGGCATCGGCGACTCCATCATCTACCTGATCGACCGCTGGCGCGGCAAGGACGGCGCGAAAGAGGGCGACATCGGCAACATCGGCTTCTACGACGTCGATTTCGAGCCCTTGCCCGGCGTGCACGGCAGCGCCGCCATCAGCCCCGAGGGCTACGGCCTGACGGTGGTCGATCACCTGACGCACAACGTGCACAAGGGCCGCATGGACGAGTGGGCCGGCTTTTACGAGCGCCTGTTCAACTTCCGCGAGGTGCGCTACTTCGACATCGAGGGCCAGGCCACCGGCGTCAAGAGCAAGGCCATGACCAGCCCCTGCGGCAAGATCCGCATCCCCATCAACGAAGAGGGCAACGACCAGAAGGGCCAGATCCAGGAGTACCTGGACATGTACCACGGCGAGGGCGTGCAGCACATCGCGCTGGCCAGCAAGGACATCTACCACGCGGTGGACCAGCTGGGCATGGCGGGCGTCAAGCTGCTGAACACCAGCGACACCTATTACGAGCTGCTGCCCAAGCGCATCCCGGGCCTGAAGGAGCCGATCGCCGAGCTGCAGTCGCGCAACATCCTGGTCGACGGCCGCCAGGGCGAGCTGCTGCTGCAGATCTTCAGCGAGAACCAGCTGGGGCCCATCTTCTTCGAATTCATCCAGCGCAAGGGCAACGAGGGCTTTGGCGAGGGCAACTTCAAGGCCTTGTTCGAGACCATGGAGCTGGACCAGATGCGGCGCGGGGTGCTGAAGGCGACGTGAATGGGTGTTGGATGCGCTGCTGGCCGGGATGTGCGCCCGGCGGCGCAGTCACTTTCTTTGCCTCGCCAAAGAAAGTAACCAAAGAAAGGCGACCCCGCTGGCCGTGTCCCTGCGCTTCGCTTCGGGCAACCTGCGATGCTCGTGCGCAGGGCGGCGCTGCGGAACTCACTTCGCGGCTGCGCCGCTCCGTTCAGACAACCGCAGCGAGTCAGAGCACGAAGCATGGGCATGCTGCGCTGCCCATGCCCGCCCCACGCCCTGCGCTTCTCGGCACGGCCAGAGGGGCGTTGAAAGCCGCGCGGGCCCTCGCTGCGCTCGACCCCGGATTTGCTCCCTCTCCCTCTGGGAGAGGGCAGGGGTGAGGGCTACCACGCTTTAAAAAGAATAGCTTCTTGCACTTGCTCTGAAAGGGATACAGGCCGATTCAATCAAGATTTCGGTATTCCTTCGCGTCCTCCGTGCAAGCTTTGCGCTCTCTGCGTCCGGCGGACTTGTTCGAGCCATTGCCTCAACCCGCGCGCCGCGGCAAGCCAAACGCCAGCGCCCCGAGCGCGCCCTGCGCCAGCGCATAGGCGCCGTAGATCAAGCCCACGCCCACGGCCGCCGGGGCCGCCACGCCGAACGGCGCCAGCGCGGCTACGGCGGCGGCCTCGCGCGTGCCCCAGCCGCCGACGCTGACGGGCAGCGCCGCCATCAGGAACACCGGCGCGATGGCGAACGCCCAGGCCGCGGGTGACAGCTGCACACCAAGCGCCAGCCCGCCGCCGGCCAGCGCGGCGGCCGACAGCAGCTGCACCGCCACCGATGCCAGCACCTGCCAGCCCAGCTGGGCGTTGAAGTCGGGCCGGTCCACTGCCGTGCGCAGCGGCGCCAGCCAGCCGGGGCGCCAGCGGCGCAGCACCAGTGGCAGGGCCCAGGGCAGCGCCAGCCACAGCGCCGTGCCCGCCAGCAGCAGCGCGACGAAGGCGCCCGGCGACAACTCCAGCCAGGGCGCCAGCACGCCGGCGCAGGCCGCCGCGCCCAGGCCGCCGATGGCGCACAGCATCCACAGGCCGCTGGCGCGGTCCAGCACCACCGACCAGCTCGATGCGGCGGTGTCCTGCCCGGCGCGGCGCAGCACCACGGCGCGGTACACGTCGCCGCCGACCACGGCGCCGGGCAGCAGCGCGTTCAGCCCCATGGCCTGAAAGTACCAGCGGCAGGCGTCGCGCGCTCCGAGATCGGCGCCCAGCCAGCGCGCCAGCGCGCGCCAGCGCAGGGCCGAGACTGCGTTGGAGGCGATGCCCGCCAGCAGCCCCGCCGCCAGCCACAGCGGCTGCGCCCGGCCCAGCTGCGCGGCCACGCGCCCCGGGTCGGCCAGCGCCAGCACGGCGCCCAGCACGGCCAGGCCCAGCAGGCCCCGCAGCAAGGCCTTGCGCACCCGCTTCACGCTATGATTGTTGAAGCTGCTTGCGCAGGATCGGCGGGCGCTGAAGGTGGATTTGGCTTGTCTTCGCGCACCAGCTCGTCGGCGTAGAACTGCGGCGCCCCGCCGGCCTCGTGGTAGATGCGCATGAGCAGCTCTCCGATCAGTCCGGCGGCAACCATCTGCACCCCCATCAGCAGCAGCATCACGCCGATCAGCAGCAGCGGGCGGCCGCCGATGTCGTGGCCCAGCAGCTTGACGACCAGCAGGCCCAGCAGGATCAGCGTGCCCGGCGCGGCCAGCCACAGCCCCAGGCCGCCGAAGGCGTGCAGCGGGCGCTGGCGGTAGCGCATGAAGAAGACCACCAGGACCAGGTCCAGGATGACGCGAAAGGTGCGGTCGATGCCGTACTTGGACACGCCGCGCGTGCGCGCATGGTGGCGCACCGGCACCTCGGTGATGCGCGCGCCCGCCTCCTTGGCCAGCGAGGGGATGAAGCGGTGCAGCTCGCCGTACAGGCGGATGCGGTCGATGATGGGCCGGCGGTAGGCCTTGAGCGCGCAGCCGTAGTCGTGCAGGTGCACGCCGGTGACGCGCGAGATCAGCCGGTTGGCGATGCGCGAGGGCAGCTTGCGCGAGAGCTCGGCGTCCTGGCGGTCCTTGCGCCAGCCGCTGACCATGTCCACGTCCGGGTCGCGCTCCAGGCGCGCCAGCAGCAGCGGGATGTCGTCGGGCTCGTTTTGCAGGTCGGCGTCCAGCGTCACCACGTAGCGGCCGCGCACGCGGTCAAAGCCCGCCTGCAGCGCGCTCGACTGGCCGTAGTTGCGCGCCAGGAACACCGGGCGCAGCCAGGGCCGCGTGGCAGCCAGCTCGCGCAGCGTGGCGCGGCTGGCGTCGGTGGAGCCGTCGTCCACCGCCAGCAGCTCGAAGGCGAGCGGCTGCGTCGCCATCGCCTGCGCGATGCGCTCCACGAGGTCGGGCAGGTTCTCCGCCTCGTTGTAGATCGGCACGACGATGGAGACGGCGGGTGGGTGGGCTTGGGCCGTGGGCATGGGCGCGGTTCAGGCACGGATAATCGAGCGGCCATTGTGCCTGCCCCGCAAGGGGCGGCGCGGGCTTCGGTCCATGTCCTCGCTGCCCTCCGCTTCGCTTCCCCAGTTGCCAGCCGCGGCTGCCGGCGCGCTGCCGGCCGTCATGCGCCGGCCGCTGCTGTGGCTGCTGGCCTGGGCGGCGGCGCACGTCGCGCTGCGTCTGGCCCTGTCGTCCGCGCTGCGCTGGGACGAGGCCGAGCAGACACTGTGGTCGCAACACCTGGCCTGGGGCTACGGCACGCAGCCGCCGCTCTACACCTGGTTGCAATGGGGGCTCAACGCGGTGCTGGGGCCCAGCGTGCTGTCGCTGGCCGTGCTCAAGCACGCGCTGCTGGCGCTGACCTACCTGTTCATGGGTCTGGCCGCGCGCGCCCTGCTGCCGCCGCGCGCGGCGTGGTGGGCGGCCGCCAGCATGGTGATGCTGCCGGCGCTGGGCTGGTCTTCGCTGCACGACCAGACGCACACGGTGCTGGTCACGGCCGTCACCGCCGGCACCTGGTGGGCGCTGATCCGCCTGATGCAGTCGCCGCGCCCGGCACGCTATGCGCTGCTGGGGCTGATGGCGGCGCTGGGCATGCTGTCCAAATACAACTTCGCGCTGTTTGCCGCCGCGCTCGGCCTGGCGGCGCTCAGCGTGCCGGCGACGCGCGCCGTGCTGCTGGCGCGCGGCCTGTGGATCACGGCGGCGGTGGCGCTGGTGCTGGTGTTGCCGCACGCGCTGTGGCTGTTCGACCACTTGCAGGCCACGGCCGTCGCCATCACCGACAAGCTGGAAGTGCGGCCCGCCGGCGGGCGCATCGACGGTCTGGGCGAGCTGCTGGTCACCCTGCTTTCGACCCTGCTGCTGTGGACCCTGCTGGCGGCCTGGGCGTTTCGCGGCGCCTGGCTGCGTCGGCCCCCGGCGGATGCGGCGTCACCCGCGCCGTGGATGAAGCCGCTGCTGGCGCGCTATCTGGCGGCGGTGCTGGCGGCGTTCGTCGGCATGGTGCTTGTCGGCCACGTGACCGAGTTCAAGGAGCACTGGCTGCAGCCGCTGTTCTGCGTGTGGCCGCTGGCCGCCTTCGTGTGGCGCCCGCAACTCGAATCGGCGCCCGGTGGCCGGCGCTTCACCGGCGCCGTGCTGGGCGTGGCGCTGCTGTTCTTCGTGGCAACCGCCGCCTATCCGTGGGTGGCCGGCTGGCGCGGCCGCCCGGGCGAGCTGAACCAGCCCATCGTCGCGTTGGCCGAGCAGCTGCGCGCGGCCGGCTACGACGGGCGCAGCCCGGTGATTGCCGCCGACCACATGCTGGCCGGCGCGCTGCGCACGCGTTTTGCCGCCGCGCCGGCCATCGACTGCGATGGCGACGCGCTGCCGGTGGCCGCCTGCGTGGCCAGGCAACTGGCCGCCGCGCGTGCCGCCGGCCTGGGCTGGCTGCTGATCGCGCGCGACGACCGCCTGCCGACCGACTGGTGGGCCGATGCGCAGGCCGTGCTGCCCGCAGGCCACGAGCCGCAGCTGCTGGAGCTGCCGCGCCGCGCCGTGCCCGCGGGCAGCGCGCCCGCGTCCTACCGCTACATCTGGTCGCCACCGCCGCGGTGATCGGCGCCCTTGATGGAGACATCGGGCGCCGCAGCGGGTGGCGCCGGCGCTTGCTGGCGCACTGTGCGTCCGGCCGGGCGTGCGTTAGAGTCGGGCGCTGATGCCTGCTGACGCCGCGCCGGCCGCGCCGCCGCTTCGCTTTCCGCTCGATCGCCCGCTGCTGTGGCTGCTGCTGCTGGCGCTGGGGCACGTGGCGGTGCGGGTGGCGATTTCGCCGGCCCTCAAGTGGGACGAGGCCGAGCAGATGCTGTGGTCGCAGCATTTGGCGGCGGGCTATGGCGGGCAGCCGCCGCTCTACACCTGGCTGCAGTGGGCGGTCAACGCCATCGTCGGCCCCAGCGTGCTGGCACTGTCGGTGCTCAAGCACGCGCTGCTGGCGCTGACCTACGTGCTGATGTGGGGCGCCGCGCGCGAGCTGCTGGCCGTGCGCGGTGCCTGGTGGGCGGCCGCCAGCATGATGCTGATGCCGGCGCTGGGCTGGTTTTCGATTCGCGACCAGACCCACACGGTGCTGGTCACCGCCATGAGCGGCGGCGCCTGGTGGCTGCTGCTGCGCCTGGTGCGCGCGCCGCGTCCGCGCGATTTCGCGCTGCTGGGTCTGGTGTGCGCGCTGGGCCTGCTGTCCAAGTACAGCTTTGCGCTGGTGGCGCTGGCCATGCTGACGGCGGCGCTGTCGGTGGGCGTGGCGCGCCGCGCGCTGCTGGCGCCGGGCTGGTGGTGGGCCCCCGTCGTCGGCGTGCTGGTGGTGCTGCCGCACGCGCTGTGGCTGGTCGGGCAGTGGCAGGGCGTTGCGGCCGACACCGTGAGCGATATGGACATCGACGCCCAGCGCGGCTGGGCCCAGGGCCTGCTGGAGCTGGCGCGCAGCGTGGGCGGCACGCTGGCGCCGTGGGCGCTGCTGGTGCTGGCGGTGTTTGGCCGCGCCGCGTGGCGGGGGCCGACCACGCCGGTGGCGCCGTGGGCGCAGCGCGTCTTCGTGCGGTACCTGGCCTTGATCGCCCTGGCCTTGCTGCTGATGGTGCTGCTGGGTGGCGTGACCGCGTTCAAGGGGCGCTGGGTGCTGCCCATGGTGTGCATGGTGCCGCTGGCGGCCTTTGCCGCCCGCCCGCAACTGCAGGAGCACCCGCGCGCGCGCCGCTACACGCTGGCCGTGACCGGCATCGCGCTGGCCTTGCTGGTGGCGGGCGGCGTGCGGCCCTGGTTCGGCAGCCGGCAGGGCACGCCCGACGCGCTGGCCAGCCCGATCGTGGCGCTGGCGGCGGCGCTGCGCCAGGCCGGCTACGACGGGCACAGTCCCATCATCGCGTCGGATCACATCACGGGCGGCACGCTGCGCACCCGTTTCCCGCATGCGCCCGTGCGGGCCTGCGCCGTCACCGACGGCATGCCCGTCGCCGACTGTGTCGCCGCCGCCGTCCAACAGGCCAAGGCGGCCGGGCAAGGCTGGCTGCTGATCGGCTGCGAGGAGAATTGCGAGGGCAGCGCCGGCTGGTGGGCGCTGGCCAGCGCCCGCCTGCCGGCGCTGCCGTCGCGCGCCGTCGAGTTGCCCTACGGCATGGGGCGCGCGGATGCGTCGGCGCGCTATCGATTCCACTGGCAGGCCCCGGCTGCCCCAAAGCCATCATCATGAGCACCACCCTGGTCACCGGCTGCGCCGGCTTCATCGGCATGCATTGCGCACAGGCGCTGCTGGCGCAGGGCGAGCAGGTGGTCGGCATCGACAATCTCAACGCCTACTACGACGTCGCCTTGAAAGAGGCGCGGCTGGCGCGCCTGGCGGCGCAGCCGGGCTTTGCCTTCGAGCGCATGGACGTGGCCGACCGCGCCGCCATGGCCGCGCTGTTCGCACGCGTGCGGCCCGCGCGGGTGCTGCACCTGGCGGCGCAGGCGGGCGTGCGCTACTCCATCGACGCGCCCGACGAGTACACCGACGCCAACCTGCTGGGCTTTGCCAACGTGCTGCAGGGCTGCCGCGCGGCGCAGGTGGCGCACCTGGTGTTTGCCAGCAGCTCCAGCGTCTACGGCGGCAACACCCGGGTGCCGTTCTCCGAGCGCGACGCGGTCGACCACCCCATCAGCTACTACGCCGCCACCAAGAAGGCGGGCGAGGTGATGGCGCACAGCTACGCCCACCTGTACCGCATCCCCACCACCGGCCTGCGCTTTTTCACGGTGTACGGGCCCTGGGGGCGGCCCGACATGGCGCTGTTCAAGTTCACCCGCGCCATGCTGGCGGGCGAGCCGATCGACGTGTACGGCGAAGGCCGGCTGGTGCGCGACTTCACCTACATCGACGACATCGTCGCCGGCGTGCTGCGCGTGCTGGCCAAGCCCGCCACGCCCGATGCCGGCTACGACGCCGCCGCGCCCGCGCCCGGCACCAGCAGCGCGCCGTACCGCCTGTTCAACATCGGCGGCGGCGCGCCCACGCTGCTGCGCGACTACATCGCCGCGCTCGAGTCGGCGCTCGGAATCGAAGCCGTCAAGCGCCTGCTGCCGATCCAGCCCGGCGACATGCACACCACCGCGGCCGACACCACGGCGCTGGCGGCCTGGGTCGGCTTCACGCCTGCCACCCCCGTGCGCGAGGGTGTGGCACGCTTCGTTCGCTGGTATCGGGAGTTCTACCCATCATGAAAGTCACGATCTTCGGCACCGGCTACGTCGGTCTGGTGCAAGGCGCGGTGCTGGCCGACGTGGGCCACGACGTCATCTGCGTGGATGTGGACGCGGCCAAGGTGGCGGCGCTGCAGGCGGGCCGCATCCCCATCCACGAGCCCGGCCTGCAGCCCATGGTGCAGGCCAACCAGGCGGCCGGCCGGCTGCGCTTTTCCACCGATGCGCGCGAGGGCGTGCGCCATGGCGCGCTGATCTTCCTGGCCGTGGGCACGCCGCCCGACGAGGACGGCAGCGCCGACCTGCAGCACGTGCTGGCCGTGGCGCGCACCATCGCCACCCACATGGCGGCGCCCAAGACCATCGTCAACAAGTCCACCGTGCCCGTGGGCACCGCGGACCAGGTGGCGGGCGTAGTGCGCGCGGTGCTGGCCGAGCGGGGGGCGCAGATCGCCTTCGAGGTCGTCTCCAACCCCGAATTCCTCAAGGAAGGCGCGGCCGTGGAGGACTGCAAGCGGCCCGACCGCATCGTCATCGGCACCGCCAGCGCCGCCGCCGAGGCCACGCTGCGCGAGCTCTACGCCCCCTTCAACCGCAACCACGACCGCATCGTGATGATGGACGTGAAGAGCGCCGAGCTGACCAAGTACGCCGCCAACGCCATGCTGGCCACCAAGATCAGCTTCATCAACGAAGTCGCCAATCTGGCCGAGCGCCTGGGCGCCGACATCGAGGCGGTGCGCCGCGGCATCGGCAGCGACCCGCGCATCGGCTACAGCTTCATCTACCCCGGCGCGGGCTATGGCGGCAGCTGCTTTCCCAAGGACGTCAAGGCGCTGATCCACACCGCGCGCGAGGCCGGCGTCGAGCCGCTGCTGCTAAGCGCCGTCGAGCGGCGCAACGACGCCCAGCGCCGCGTGCTGGGCGAGCGCCTGGCCGCGCACTACGGCGCGCGCCTGCGCGGCAAGACCATCGCCGTGTGGGGCCTGGCCTTCAAGCCCGAGACCGACGACATGCGCGAGGCCCCCAGCCGCACCCTGCTGGCGCAGCTGTGGGCGGCCGGCGCGCGTGTGCGGGCGCATGACCCGGCCGCCATGGACGAGGCGCGCCGCGTGTTCGGCGAGCGCGCCGACCTGACGCTGTGCGACACGCCCGCCCAGGCGCTGCAGGGCGCCGACGCGCTGGCCATCGTCACCGAGTGGAAGGCATACCGCGTGCCCGACTTCGAGCAGATGGCGCGGCAGCTGGCCGACCGCATCGTGTTCGACGGGCGCAACCTCTACCAGGGCGAGCAGCTGGCGCGCCACGGCCTGAGCTATGTCTCCATCGGGCGGGCGGTCAGCCGCCCCGACGCCGAATGAAGCGCCGGCACGCCCCGCGGCGCCGCGCCTGGCTGGCCGCGCTGCTGGCCGGTGCGCTGGTGGGCTGCGCCGGGCCATGGGACGGGCCGCGCCAGATCACGGTCTCGCGCCAGCGGCTGCAAGACGGCATCGCGCGGGCCTTTCCGGTGCAGCGCAGCCTGGCCGGCCTGGCCGAGCTGAGCCTGCAAGCGCCCACGCTGACGCTGCTGCCGCAGACCAACCGGCTGGGCCTGGCCCTCGACTGGGTGCTGGCCGAGTCCCTGGATGGGCGGCGCCTGACTGGCCGCATGGCGCTGGACTTCGGCCTGCGCTACGACGCCGAGCAAGGCGTCATCCGCATGGTGGATGTGCAGGTGCGGCAGCTGGACGCGGACGCGCTGAATGCGACCCAGCGCGCCTGGGTGGCGCGGCTGGCGCCTCCGCTGCTCGGCCAGCTGCTGTCCGGGCAGGTGCTGTACCGCGTGCCACCCGAACCCCTGGCGCAGGCGCGCCAGCGCGGCCTGCAGGTGCGGGCGCTGCAGGTGCTGCCCGACGGCCTGCGCATCGACCTGGACTCGGCCCCGGCGGGTTGAGCGGCCCATCGGCCGCTTGATTTGTGGCAAAAACCGCCCCCAGCGCCCGGCTGATCGGCGCAGGCAGCTATCAAAAACATAGTTGTCGCAGGGTGGTCGCAAGGTCTTGACAGCGCGTAACATCGGCACATGGGCCGGCGACGGCGCGCCCGCGGCGAGCGGGCGTGCCGTCGGCCACAAGCGCGCCGGCCCACACCCAGGCAACCACCCCGAACCGAGCCCACAGGAGTTTTCGCGCATGAGCACGCCGTCCACCATCATCTACACCCTGACCGACGAGGCGCCCGCGCTGGCCACGGCCTCGTTGCTGCCCATCGTGCGCACCTTCGCCAAGGCGGCGGGCATCGACGTGCAGACCAGCGACATCTCGGTGGCCGCGCGCATCCTGGGGCAGTTTCCCGAGGCGCTCACGCCCGAGCAGCGCGTGCCCGACAACCTGGCCGAGCTGGGCAAGCTCACCTTGAAGCCCGAGGCCAACATCATCAAGCTGCCCAACATCAGTGCCTCGGTCGCGCAGCTCAAGGCCGCCATCAAGGAGCTGCAGGGCAAAGGCTACAAGCTGCCCGACTACCCCGAGAACCCGACGAGCGACGCCGACAAGGACATCCGCGCGCGCTACAACAAGTGCATCGGCAGCGCCGTCAACCCGGTGCTGCGCGAGGGCAACTCCGACCGCCGCGCGCCGCGCGCCGTCAAGGAATACGCGCGCAAGCACCCGCACAGCATGGCCGAGTGGAGCCAGGCCTCGCGCTCGCATGTCTCGCACATGCACCACGGCGACTTCTACGGCGGCGAAAAGTCCATGACGCTGGACAAGGCGCGCGACGTGAAGATGGAGCTGATCACCAAAGCTGGCCGGACCATCGTGCTCAAGCCCAAGGTCAGCCTGCAGGACCGCGAGGTGATCGACAGCATGTTCATGAGCAAGAAGGCCCTGCTCGCGTTTTACGAGCAGCAGATCGAGGACGCGCGCAAGACCGGCGTGATGTTCTCGCTGCACGTCAAGGCCACCATGATGAAGGTCTCGCACCCCATCGTGTTCGGCCACTGCGTGCGCATCTTCTACAAGGAGGCGTTCGCCAAGCACGCCAAGCTGCTGGCCGAGCTGGGCGTCAACGTCAACAACGGCATGGTCGATCTCTACAACAAGATCGCCAGCCTGCCCAAGAGCGTGCAGGACGAGATCAAGGCCGACATCCACGCCTGCCACGAGCACCGCCCCGAGCTGGCCATGGTCGATTCGGGCAAGGGCATCACCAACTTCCATTCGCCCAACGACGTCATCGTTGATGCCTCCATGCCCGCCATGATCCGCAACGGCGGCAAGATGTACGGCGCCGACGGACGCCTGAAGGACGTCAAGGCCGTGATGCCCGAGAGCACTTTTGCCCGCATCTACCAGGAGATGATCAACTTCTGCAAGTGGCACGGCGCGTTCGATCCCAAGACCATGGGCACCGTGCCCAACGTCGGCCTGATGGCCCAGCAGGCCGAGGAATACGGCAGCCACGACAAGACCTTCGAGATCCCCGAGG
>NZ_JAXMEM010000013.1:0-98967 GCF_046348305.1 Ottowia sp. | reverse complement strand
CAACCAAACCAACCGAAACCGCACCATTGCAGCGACCTGGCTCCTGCGAATCAAACGTCCGCAAAACAGGTCAAGTCATGATGTATTGCTGAATGTACGCTCGCGCACATCCCCGGCAAAAGCTCGAAAACCCTGAACAAATTCAGCGATTTGGACCACTGTTTGTCAGCCACATGTAAGACAAGGCGCGCCAGTGGGCACCGCGAAGTCGGCCATGCGCATGGTCACTTGGGCGCCAACCGGATCGCCCCATCCAGGCGGATCACCTCGCCGTTGAGCATGTCGTTCTCAAGGATGTGGCGCACCAGCTTGGCATAGTCCTCGGGCGTGCCCAGGCGGCTGGGAAACGGCACGCCGGCAGCCAGCGCGTCCTGCACCTCCTTGGGCATGCCAAACAGCATGGGGGTGCCGAAGATGCCCGGCGCGATGGTCATGTTGCGAATGCCGCTCTTCGCCAGGTCGCGCGCAATGGGCAGGGTCATGCCCACCACGCCGCCCTTGCTGGCCGCGTAGGCCGCCTGTCCGATCTGCCCGTCATAGGCGGCGATGCTGGCCGTCGAAATCAGCACGCCGCGCTCGCCCGTGGCCTCGGGCTCGTTCTTGCTCATGGCATCGGCGGCCAGCCGGATCATGTTGAAGCTGCCCACCAGGTTGACCATGATGGTGCGCGTGTAGACGTCCAGCTTGTGCGGACCGCTCTTGCCCACGGTCTTCTCGGCCGGCGCGATGCCGGCGCAATTGACCAAGCCTGCCAGCTTGCCCAGCGACGTCGCCTTGGCCACCGCCGCCTGGCCATCGGCCTCGCTGCTGACGTCGCACTTGACGAACACGCCACCGATGTCGCGCGCCACGGCCTCGCCCTTGTCGGCCTGCATGTCGGCGATGACCACCCGGCCACCGGCGCCTGCCAGCATGCGAGCGGTGCCCTCGCCCAAGCCGGATGCGCCACCGGTGACGATGAATACGTTGCCTTTGATCTGCATATCAAGCTCCTTGCTGCTCAATTCTTCAGGGGTCTGCATTATTGACGTGCACGCCAACACTGGGCGCACATGCGCTGCATCAACCGCGGCGCTCACAATACCCGCACGACCGTTCGATTCAGGGTTTACCTGAGTGGCCGACCCTCAAGCTGGGTCTAGACTGTGGCGAAATGCATCCGAAAGGAGGCGCACGTCGGGCCTCACGCGATGCATGGCAACGAGGAGAACGTTCATGGACATGAACCGGCGCCAGTTTTTCCGCGTGAGCGGGGCTGGCTTGGCGGCGTCCAGCCTGGTGGCCCTGGGTTTCTCGCCCACCGCCGCGCTGGCTGAAACACGCGCCTTCAAGCTGACCCACGCCACCGTCTCGCACAGCATCTGCCCCTACTGCTCCGTCAGCTGCGGCATGCTGATCTACAAGCTGGGCGACGAAGCCAAGAACGTTCGCGAGCGCGTGATCCACGTCGAGGGCGATCCGGACAATCCCGTCAGCCGCGGCTCGCTGTGCCCCAAGGGCTCGGGTGTGCTGGACATGATCAACTCGCCCGCCCGTGTCAAATACCCCGCCGTGCGCGAGCCCGGCAGCAAGGAGTGGAAGCGCATCAGCTGGGACGAGGCCATCACGCGCATCGCCAAGCGGATGAAGGCCGATCGCGACGCCAATTTTCAGACCAAGAACGCCGCAGGCACCACCGTCAACCGCTGGACGACCACCGGTTTTCTGATGTGCAGTTCATCCTCCAACGAGTCGAGCTACCTCACGGTGAAGGTGGCGCGCGGCCTGGGGATGGTGGGGATCGATACACAAGCACGCGTCTGACACGCGCCGACGGTGTCCAGTCTGGGCCCGACTTTCGGTCGCGGAGCGATGACCAACTCGTGGACCGACATCCGCAACACGGATCTCGTTCTCGTCATGGGCGGCAATGCCGCCGAAGCCCACCCCGTCGGCTTCAAGTGGGTGGTGGAGGCGATGGAAAAGCGCAAGGCCAAGCTGATCTCGGTCGACCCGCGCTTCAATCGCACGTCGGCGGTGGCCGACTTCTACGCGCCGATTCGCAACGGCACCGACATCGCCTTCCTCGGCGGTGTCATCAACTGGCTCTTGACCAACGACAAGATCCACCACGAATACGTCAAGTTCAACACCGACGCCACCTTCCTGACCAAGCCCGGCTTCGAGCTCAAGGACGGCGTCTTCAGCGGCTACGACGAGGCCAGGCGCAAGTACGACAAGTCCACCTGGGGTTACCAGCTGGGCGAGGACGGGTACGTTTTGGTCGACGACACCATGCAGGACCCGGCCTGCGTGTACCAGCAGCTCAAGAAACACTACAGCCGCTACACGCCCGAGATGGTCAGCAAGATCTGCGGCACGCCCAAGGACAAGTTCCTGAAGGTGTGCGAGATGCTGGGCGAGATGTCCGCGCCCGACAAGACCAGCACCATCTTGTACGCGCTGGGCTGGACGCAACACACCGTGGGCAGCCAGAACATCCGCACCATGGCCATGATCCAGCTGCTGCTGGGCAACATCGGCCGGCCGGGCGGCGGCGTGAACGCGCTGCGCGGGCACTCCAACGTGCAGGGCGTGACCGACATGAACGCCTACGCCGAGGTGTTCTCGGGCTATCTCAGCGCCCCGATGGACGGCGACGACACGTACGAAAAGTACCTGAAGCGCTGCACGCCCAAGCCCTTGCGGCCCAACCAGTTCAACTACTGGAGCAACTTCCCGCGCTTTTTCAACAGCCTGATGAAGTCCTACTTCGGCAAGGCCGCCACGCCGGAGAACAACTTCTGCTACGACTGGGTGCCCAAGCTGGAGGGCGGCTTTGACGCCATGCACCTGTTCGAGTTGATGCACCAGGGCAAGATGAACGGCTTCCTGTCGCAGGGCTTCAACCCGCTGGCCACGGTGCCCAACAAGAACAAGCTGTCGGCGGCGCTGGCCAAGCTGAAGTACCTGGTCGTCATCGACCCGCTCGAGACCGAGACGGCCGACTTCTGGCAGAACTTCGGCCCTTTCAACGACGCCAAGCCCGAAAACATCCAGACCGAGGTGTTCCGCCTGCCCAGCAACTGCTTTGCGGAAGAAGAAGGAAGCCTGACCAACTCCAGCCGCGTGGCGATCTGGAAGGAAGCGTCCATCGCCCTGCCGGGCGAGGCCAAGGTCGACTCCGAGATCATGGCGCTGCTGTTCGTCAAGCTGCGCGAGATGTACGCCAAGGAGGGCGGCGCCTTCCCCGACGCCATCGCCAACCTGGCCTGGGACTACGTGCAGCCCAAGGAACCCTCCTCGACCGAGCTGCTGCGCGAGATCAACGGCAAGGCCCTGGCCGACGTGCTGGCCCCGGCCGATCCGGCCAACCCGACGGCGCCGCGCGCGGTGCTGGTCAAGGCCGGCCAGCAGTTGCCCGGCTTTGCCATGCTGCGCGACGACGGCTCCACCGCCTGCGGCAACTGGCTGTACTCGGGCGCCTGGACCGAGGCCGGCAACATGACCGCGCGGCGCAGCCTGAACGACCCGACGGGCCTGGGCGTGTACCAGAACTTCGGCTTTGCCTGGCCCGCCAACCGCCGCATCCTGTACAACCGCGCCAGCGCCGACCCCAGCGGCAAGCCCTGGGCGCCCAACAAGAAGTACGAGTACTGGAACGGCAAGGCCTGGACCGGCGCCGACATCCCCGACATGATGCCGACCGCCGCGCCGGAGATGGGCATGGGCTCGTTCATCATGAACCCCGAGGGGGTGGCGCGACTGCATGCCATCGGCATGGCCGAGGGCCCCTTCCCCGAGCACTACGAACCCTTCGAGACGCCCATCGGCGTGAACCCACTGCACCCCGGCAACCCCAAGGCGCTCAGCAATCCCTGCGCCCGGGTGTTCAAGAGCGACATGGACGCCTTTGGCAAGAAGGAGGAGTTCCCGTACTCGGCCACCACCTACCGCCTGACCGAGCACTTCCACACCTGGACCAAGCACGCGCGGCTCAACGCCATCATCCAGCCCGAGTCCTTCGTCGAGATCAGCGAAGAGCTGGCCAAGGAAAAGGGCATCCGGCACGGCGACAGCGTCAAGGTCAGCAGCAACCGCGGACACATCGTCACCAAGGCGGTGGTCACCAAGCGCATCAAACCCTGGGACGTCAACGACCAGAAGGTGCACCTGGTGGGCATTCCCTTCCACTGGGGCTTCAAGGGCCAGACCAAGAACGGCTACCTGGCCAACACGCTGACGCCCTTCGTGGGCGACGCCAACTCGCAGACGCCTGAGTTCAAGGCGTTTCTCGTCAACATCGAGAAGGTATAGCCATGTCAAGCCTGCAAACCCAGGACGTGGTTGCCCGATCAGCCACCACCACCCCGCCACCGCAGGCGCGCTCGCACGTGCCCGAGGTCGCCAAGCTCATCGACGTCTCCAAGTGCATCGGCTGCAAGGCTTGCCAGGTGGCGTGCATGGAGTGGAACGACCTGCGTGACGAGGTGGGCACCAACGTCGGCGTATACACCAACCCGATGGACCTGACGGCGCAGTCATGGACCTTGATGCGCTTCTACGAGGTCGAGCCCGAGCCCAACCACCTCGAATGGCTGATCCGCAAGGACGGCTGCATGCACTGCGCCGACCCGGGTTGCCTGAAGGCCTGCCCCTCGCCCGGCGCCATCGTCAAGTACGCCAACGGCATCGTCGATTTCATCAGCGAGCACTGCATCGGCTGCGGCTACTGCATCAAGGGCTGCCCGTTCGACATCCCGCGCATGAACCCGGTGGACAACAAGGTCTACAAGTGCACCCTGTGCTCCGACCGCGTGGGCGTGGGCCTGGAGCCCTCCTGCGTCAAGGCCTGTCCCACCGGCGCCATCACCTTCGGCCCCAAGGACGACATGGTGACCTATGCCGAGCAGCGCGCGGCCGACCTGAAGGAGCGCGGCTACAAGAATGCCGGCCTGTACAACCCGGCGGGCGTGGGCGGCACCCACGTGATGTACGTGCTCAAGCACTCGGACCAGCCAGCCCTCACAGGCCTGCCGGCCAACCCCAGCATCAGCCCCTGGGTGTCGCTGTGGAAGGGCGTTTCCAAGCCCGTCGGCCTGGCCGTCATGGCCGGCGCCGCGTTTGCCGGCTGGTTTCACTACCTGCGCAAGGGCCCGCTGGAGGTCTCCGACGAAGACGAGGAAGCCGCCGCCGCTGAAGCCGGGCAAGGCACCCAAGGAGAGCCGCGATGAAAAAGCTCCAACTGCAGCGCTACAGCGCCGGCCAGCGCTCCAACCATTGGGCCGTGGTCACCTGCTTCGTGCTGGCGGCGGTCTCGGGTTTCGCGCTGTTCCATCCGGCGCTGTTCTGGCTGACGGCGCTGGTCGGTGGTCCGCAATGGGCGCGCATCCTGCACCCCTACCTCGGCATTGCCATGTTCGTGTTGTTCCTGGGCATGTTCTTCATGTTCGTGGGTGCCAACGTCTGGTGCAAGGAAGACTCGGCGTGGCTGAGCTCGGCCAGCAAGCTGATCTCCGAAGGCAACGCGGCGCAGATGCCACCGATCGGCAAATACAACGGCGGGCAGAAGCTGGTGTTCTGGCTGTTTGCCCTGTGCCTGATCGTGCTGCTGGCCACCGGCTTGCTGTTCTGGCAGGCCTGGTTCGCGCCCAGCGTGCCGATCTGGCTGCAGCGCATCGCCGTGGTGCTGCACGCGCTGGCGGCCTTCGGGCTGATTCTCACGGTCATCGTGCATGCCTATGCCGCCATCTGGGTCAAGGGCACCGTGCAGGCCATGACGCGCGGCACCGTCAGCGCCGGCTGGGCGCGGCACCACCATCCGCTGTGGTACCGTGAGCAAATCCAGGGCCGCTCGGCCAAGGCACAACCCAAGTGATGCCGCATTAACCCACCCTTCATTGCCGGCCGGTGCCCGCATCGGCGGCCGTTTTTCTTGCCTTGACCACGCCAACCCACCCATCCGAGCTGCCCTCCCCCGAGCAAATCGTCTTGCGCGCGGGCCTCGACATCCCGTCCTTCATCGCCCCCAAACCCACGGCGCTGTTTGCCGAGCGCGCGCTGCGCCTGCGCCAGTTGGCCGCCGGCCACGCGATGCGCGAATACCTGCTGCTGATGGCCGTGGTGTGCGAAGCCTTGCACGAGCGCGCGCAGGCGCACCCCGCGCTGCCGCCGCCCGACGCCGAATCCGTCGCCCAAGCCCTGGCCAGCGCCCAGCCCCCGCTCGCCCCCCAACGACTCGCGCGCGAGCCCTCGTGGCGCACCGAATGGCGCGCGGCCATGGCGCAGGTGTTGCAGCACCTGCCCGCCGACAGCCCCGCGCGCGCCACCGTGCAAGCCGTCATCGCCCTGCCCGACGCCGCGCTGGAGCAGCAGGCCGAGCGTTTGCTGGCCGGCATCACGCTGGGCCTGGACATGGCCGCCGCGCCGCTGATCGCCGCCGGCCTGCAGCTGTACTGGACCCAGCGCCTGGCCGCCACCGCGGCGGCGCAGCCCGACGCTTTCAAATCCTTCGCGCCGCCCGCCTCGCCCGCGCAGCACTGCCCCTGCTGCGGCAGCCTGCCCACGGCCAGCATCACGCGCGCCGGCCAGGGGTTCAAGGGCCAGCGCTATCTGCACTGCGCGCTGTGCAATGCCCAATGGCGCACCGAGCTGATCCACTGCTGCCACTGCGGCAGCGCCAAGGGCATTCAATACCAGGCCCTGCAGGCCGTGGGCGACGCCGGCACGCCCGACACCCGCGCCGCCGTCGAGGCCGAGACCTGCGAAGCCTGCCGCCACTACCTCAAGATCGTGCACATGGAGCGCGACGCGCACGTCGAGCCCATCGCCGACGACCTGGCCAGCCTCACGCTCGACCTGCTGGTGTCGGACGCCGGCTACCAGCGCCACGGCACCAATTTGCTGCTGCTGTTCGGCGACAGCGAACCCGCGCAACCGGAGCCGGCATGATGCGCCGGCCCGAAGAATCCGTGGTTCACGGTTCGCCGGCCCAGCCCAGCCAACGGCCCCTCGCGACACCGGAGCAACTGCCCGCCGTCGATCGCCTGCTGCACACGCCGGCCGTCCAGGCGCTGGCGGCCGAGCACGGCCACACCCTGATCGCCGGCCAGGCGCGGGCCCTGCTGGCCGAGCTGCGCCAGCAGGCGCTGGCCGGCGCGCTGGGCGCCGATGGCGTGGCGCTGCAGGCCCTGGCCGGCGCGCTGGAGCGGCGCGTGCAGCAGCGCCTGGCGCCGCGCCTGCGCGCCGTCATCAACCTCACGGGCACGGTGATCCACACCAACCTGGGCCGCGCCCCGCTGCCCGATGCCGCGCTGGCGCAGGTGCAGGCGCTGATGGCCAGCCCCAACAACCTCGAATACGAGCTGGCCACCGGCGGGCGCGGCGACCGCGACAGCCTGATCGAAGCCCTGCTGTGCGAGCTGACCGGCGCCGAGGCCGCCACCGTGGTCAACAACAACGCGGCGGCCGTGCTGCTGTGCCTGGCGGCGCTGGCCGCGCGCAAGGAGGTCATCGTCTCGCGCGGCGAGCTGGTGGAGATCGGCGGCGCCTTTCGCATGCCCGACGTGATGAAGAGCGCCGGCGCGCGCCTGGTCGAGGTCGGCACCACCAACCGCACCCATCTGCCCGACTACGAGCGCGCCATCACCGCCCGCACCGCGCTGCTGATGAAGGTGCACACCAGCAACTACGCGGTGCAGGGCTTCACCGCCGCGGCCTCCGAGGCCGTGCTGGCGCCCCTGGCCCGTGCCCGCGGCCTGCCCCTGGTCACCGACCTGGGCAGCGGCGCGCTGATCGACATGACGGCCTGGGGCCTGCCGGCCGAGCCCACGCCGCAGCAGATGCTGGCCGCCGGCTGCGACATCGTCACCTTCAGCGGCGACAAGCTGCTGGGCGGCCCGCAGGCCGGGCTGATCGTGGGGCGCAAAGACCTGGTGGCGCGCATCCGCAAGCACCCGCTCAAGCGCGCGCTGCGCCTGAGCAAGCTGCCGCTGGCGGCGCTGGAGGCCACGCTGCGCCTGTACCTGCGCCCCGAGCGGCTGGCGCGCGATCTGCCCACGCTGCGCCTGCTCACCCGCCCGCTGGCCGACATCGAGGCCGCGGCGCACGCGCTGCTGCCCGCCCTGCAAGCCGCGCTGGCGCCGCGCTTCACGGTCGAAGTCGTGGCCTTGCAGGGACAGATCGGTTCCGGCTCGCTGCCCGTCGAGCGGCTGCCTTCGGCCGGCCTGGCCATCGCCCCCACCGAGAAGAAAGGCGCCGGCCGCGCGCTGCAGCAACTGGCTGACGCGCTGCGCGCGCTGCCCATCCCGGTCATCGGCCGCATTCAGGACGAGCGCCTTCTGCTGGACCTGCGCTGCCTGGAGCGGGCGTCCGACTTTGTTGACCAAATCGGGCTGCTACGCTTGTCTGACAAGCGCGAGCAGCTCTCATATTGATAGCTCGATGATCATTGGCACCGCCGGCCACATCGACCACGGCAAGACCACGCTGGTACGCGCGCTGACCGGCGTGGACACCGACCGCCTGCCCGAGGAGAAAAAACGCGGCATCAGCATCGAGCTGGGCTACGCCTTCATGGACACGCCGGGCGGCCCGCGCATCGGCTTCATCGACGTGCCCGGCCACGAGCGCCTGGTGCACACCATGGTGGCCGGCGCCAGCGGCATCGACTTTGCGCTGCTGCTGGTGGCCGCCGACGACGGGCCCATGCCGCAAACGCGCGAGCACCTGGCCGTGCTCTCGCTGCTGGGCATTGCGCGCGGCGCCGTGGTCATCACCAAGATCGACCGCGCCGCGCCAAGCCGCGTGCAAGCCGTGCGCGAGGAAATGGCGGTGCTGCTCGACGGCACCGCGCTGGCGGGGGCGCCGATCCTGGCGGCATCGGCCGCCACCGGCGCGGGCATCGATGCGCTGCGCGCTCATCTTTTTGAAGCTGCTCGCGCCGATGGGGAAAGCGCTGGCGACCCATCCGAATCGCAAGCCTTCCGCCTCGCCATCGACCGCGCCTTCACCCTGTCCGGCACCGGCACCGTGGTCACCGGCACCATCCACGCCGGCCGCGTGCGCGTGGGCGACGAGCTGGCCGTGTCGCCCGCCGCGCACGGCGCGCCGCTGCGCGCGCGCGTGCGCAGCCTGCACGCGCAAAACCAGGCGGTTGAACAGGCCTGCGCCGGCCAGCGCTGCGCCGTGGCACTGGCCGGCGTGGCGCGCGACGCGGTGGCGCGCGGCCAGTGGCTGACCGACCCGGCCGTGGCGCTGGCCACGTCGCGGCTGGACCTGCAACTCACGCTGTGGCCGGGCGAGGCGCAGGCGCTGCGCTCGGGCGCGCACGTGCAGGCGCACATCGGCGCCGCGCACACCAATGCCACCGTCGCCCTGCTGGGCACCGACCGGCTGGCCCCCGGCGACACGGCGCTGGCGCAACTGGTGCTGCACGCACCGCTGGGCGCCTGGCACGGCGAGCGCGTGCTGCTGCGCGATGCCGCGGCCAGCCGCACCCTGGCCGGCGGCCAGGTGCTCGATCCGGATGGCCCCGCGCGCTACCGCCGCACGCCGCAGCGCCTGGCCCAGTTGCAGGCGCTGGGCCAGCGCAGCGTGGCCGAGCGCTTGCAGGCCCTGCTCGCCGTCGCGCCCCAGGGCGTCGATCTGGCGCGCTTTGCCATGGCCCAGGGCCTTGCCGCACCGCCCGACGACGCTGTCGCTGAAGGGGCGTTGGTGCAAGGCGGATTTGCGCTGGGCGCCGCGCAGGTCCAGGCGCACGCGGAGGCCGTGCTGCAAGCCTTGCAGAGCTTTCATGAAAAGCAGCCCGACGAGCTGGGCCCCGACACCGCGCGCCTGCGGCGGCTGGCCGCACCCCGCCTGCCCGCCCCGCTGTGGCAGGCGCTGGTGGCGCGGCTGGCGGCCCAGGGCCAGGTGGCGCTGCACGGCCCCGTGGCGCACCTGCCCACGCACGGCGCCGAGCTGTCGGCCACCGAAACCCGCATTGCGCAAAAGGTGGCGCCCGCGCTGGGCGCCTGCGGCTTCGAGGGTGCGTGGGCGCGCGACCTGGCACGCGACGCCGGCGAGCCCGAGCCGCTGGTGCGCACCACGCTGGCGCGGCTGGCGCGGCGCGGCGAGCTGCACCAGGTGGTCAAGGACCTGTACTACCCGCCGGGCGCCATGACTCGGCTGGCGGCGCTGGCGCGCGATGTCGGCGCCCGGCACACGGGCGAAGTGCAGGCGGCCGCCTTTCGCGACGCCACGGGCCTGGGCCGCAAGCGCGCCATCCAGATTCTGGAATACTTCGATCGCATCGGCCTGACCCGGCGCGTGGGCGACGTCCATCGCCTGCGCGCCGAAACCGAACTTTTGCAATGACCAAAACGGAAAGGCAACCATCCTGGTGGGTGGGCCGGGCTTCAAACCCGGTGGGTGGCGCCAAGCGTCGCCGGGTGGGTTCGACTCCCATACCTTTCCGCCAGCAAACGCCCGCCCCCAGTCTCCACTCGCTGCGCGATGTTGCGCCTCCCCCCTCACGGGGGCATCGCCCCTGGCCGGGGAGACCCCGGCCACGGCGATCGTTGGCATGGCTTGCTCCGCAGCCCCGTGGCTCTTTGGGTTTTTTGCGCTGCCGACGATGGATGCGCCGTCGCGCATGGCCTGGCGTGACCTGCTCCACCACCCCACGGCTTTTTGGGCTCTTGGCGCTGCCGACGATGGATGCGCCGTGGAGCACGGGCTTGCATGGCCTGCTCCGCGGCCTTCTGGCTCTTCGGGTTATTGGCGCTGCCGACAGCGGACGCTCTACGCGGTGCTGCGATGAGTAGCGCCACCGAATCCGCTCTCACCGCCCTGCCCGCCGATCTGCACGTGCTGGTCGACCACCAGGTTTGGGCGCGGGTGCACGACGACGGCAC
Source organism: Ottowia sp. (assembly GCF_046348305.1). GTDB lineage: Bacteria > Pseudomonadota > Gammaproteobacteria > Burkholderiales > Burkholderiaceae_C > Ottowia. The sequence continues at coordinate 88,093 of NZ_JAXMEM010000013.1, read as the reverse complement.
GGCGACGGTGGGGATCACGCCGCTGGGGATCGCGCTGTCGGGCGAAGTCTTCATGTGCCGGCCCAAGCGGGTGGGCAGTGTGGTGGCGCAGGGCGGCACGATCGCGGTGGTGGAGCTGTCCAAGTCCATCGTGGCCGTCAAGTCGCCCGTCAGCGGCACGGTGCTCGAAGTCAATCCGGCGCTGGACGATCGCCCCGACTGGGTGCACCGCGAGCCCTGTGGCGCGGGCTGGATCGCGCGGCTGCGCCTGACGGACCTGGCCGCCGACCAGGCCCGGTTGCTGCACGGGCCGGCACTCGAGGCCGCCATGGCCGAGCATGCGCGCGCCCATGCGCACGCGCTTGACTGCGGCGCCACCGGCCGCCCGGACACGCCGCCATGAGCTTTGCCGAGGACAGCGTCGCGGGCGTGGCCATCCTGCTGTGGGCGGCCGACCCGGCCGCGCCCGAGCGGCTGGCCACGCCCTTTTTCCACGCCGCCGCCGCGGCCGCCATGGAGGTGCCGGTGGAGCTGTACTTCAGCGCCGCCAGCGTGCACCTGCTGGTGCCGGGCGTGGCCGCACGCCTGCGCGCCAGCCCGCGGGTGGACAAGAGCATTGCCGACAACATCACCGAAGCGGTGGCGCTGGGTGCGCGCCTGTTTGCCTGCAGCGACGCCCTGCACGCCCAGGGCCTGGACGCGGCGCCGCTGTGGCCCGGTTGCCAGCGCGGCGGCGCCGTGCAATTCATGGCCCGCGCCATCGACCGGCGCTGGCGCGCGCTGGTGTTTTGATCGCCATCCGGGCCATCCGCGCCGTCAGCGCGCCGCCTCGCGCTCGACCACGCAAAAGCTCACCGCATAGTCGCTCTCGTCACTCAGCGTGATGTGCGCCTGCAGGCCGCGCGCCTCGAACCAGGTCTTGAGCTCGCCGTGCAGCACGATGCACGGCGCGCCGCCCGGTGCGTTGGCGATCTCGCAGCGGCGCCAGTGCATGGGCAGGCGCATGCCCAGGCCGATGGCCTTGCTGAAGGCCTCCTTGGCCGAAAAGCGCGTGGCCAGGTAGCGCAAGCCGCGCCCGGGCCAACGCGCGCTGCGCCGGCGCCAGATTGCCAGCTCGCCCTCGCTCAGGATCTTTTGGGCAAAGCGCTCGCCATGGCGCTCGAAGCTGGCGCGGATGCGGCGAATGTCGCAGATGTCGGTGCCAATGCCGTAAATCATGCGTTCACAAGGAAAAATGGACACCAGCGCTTGCCTTGCCTGCGCAAGCAGCTATCAAATCAGGATTTGTCACCGCTGGCGATGCACGCCAGATAGGCCTGCGTGGTGGCCGCATAGCCCAGTTCCAGCGCATCGGCGATGAAGGCATGGCCGATCGACACCTCGGCCAGGCCGGGCACGGCGCGCACGAAGGCGGCCAGGTTGTCGCGGTTGAGGTCGTGGCCGGCGTTGACGCCCAGGCCGGCATCCAGCGCGGCCTGCGCGGCGGCGGCGTAGCGCTGCAACTGCGCGGCCTGATCGGGCGTGCCCCAGGCGGCGGCGTAGGGCTCGGTGTAGAGCTCGACGCGGTCGGCGCCCACGGCGCGGGCGGCGGCCATCTGATCCGGCATTGGGTCCATGAACAGGCTGACCCGCACGCCCAGCGCGTGGCATTCGGCAATCAGGGGCCGCAGGCGCTCGGCATCCCTGGACAAACTCCAGCCATGGTCGCTGGTGAACTGGCTCTCGCTGTCGGGCACGAAGGTGGCCTGCTGCGGGCGCATGTCCCGGCCCGCAAGCGCGCGGATGAAGTCCAGCAGGTTCTGCGTGGGGTTGCCCTCGATGTTGAATTCGGCGCGGGGCCACTGCTTCATCAACGCGGCCAGTTCGAACACGTCCTGCGGGCGGATGTGGCGCCCGTCGGGCCGCGGGTGCACGGTGACGCCGTGCGCACCGGCTTGCAGGCACAGCGTGGCGGCGCGCGTGACGCTGGGAATGCCCAGGTGGCGCGTGTTGCGCACCAGGGCGACCTTGTTGACGTTGACGGATAGCTGGACGGTCATGGTGCGGTCGATCGGGTTTTCAGGCGCTGCAAATCCAGCATGAGCTGGCGCGTGCGCAAGGTGCTGCCACCGCCATGGTAGTGGAGCAGCTCGCGCAATTGCTGGCGCAGCCGCGCCTGCTGCGCCAGCGGCCAGTGGGCGACCGCCTGCAGCGTGGCGCTGAATGCCGCCTCGTCGCCCAGGGCCGCGGCCAGCGCCTGCCAGGCCAGGCCGGGCAGCCACGCGCCATCGTCGTCGCCGTGCGCCTCGCGCAGGCCGCCTTCGGCCACCAGGCGATAGCCGGTGTCGCCCTCGATCGGCGCCAGCGTCAGGCTCTGCGCATCGAGCGCCGGCAGGTGTCCGGTCTCGCGCAGCAGCAGCAGCTCGAAGGCGCGCAGCGCGGCGGGCGACAGGACTTCGGCGTCGGGCGAGGCCAGCACATGGACCAGCGCGGCATAGGCGTCGAACAGACGTGGGTGCGCGTCCTCGCGTGCCAGCAGGCGCAGCAGCAGCTCGTTGGCGTAATAGCCCGACAGCAGCGCCTCGCCCGTGGGCATCACCAGCCCGCCGCCCCATTCGGCGCCCTTGAGCGTGCGGATCTCGCCCTCGCCGCCCCAGGACAGCAGCAGCGGCTGCAAGGGCAGCAGCACCGGCCGAAAGTTGGATGACGGCCGCTTGGCCCCCTTGGCCACCAGCGCCATGCGCCCGTGCGAGCGCGTGAAGGCCTCCACGATCAGGCTGGACTCGCTCCAGTCATAGTGGTGCAGGACGTAGGCGGGTTCGTGGGTGACGCGGTGGGAGGGCATTGGAGAGGAATCGGACTACCGGACGCAGAGGTCGCAAAAATTCGCTGAGGACGCAAAAGGAACAACCAAGAAGCTCTTTGCATCTTTCGCGTTCTCTGCGAAGCCTTTGCGTCCTCTGCGTCCGGTATCCGCATCCGCTTTCGCGGGGCTCACTCGTAGCCGAACGAGCGCACGCGCGCCTCGTCGTCGGCCCAGCCCGAGCGCACCTTGACCCACAGCTCGACGAACACCTTGCAGTCCATCAGTTTCTCAAGCTCTTGCCGGGCCTCGGTGCCGATGCGCTTCAGGCGCTCGCCCTTCTCGCCGATGATCATGGCCTTGTGGCCGTCGCGCTCGACCACGATGGTGGCGGCGATGCGCACCATGCGGCCGTGGGCGCGGCTTTTTTCCTCGGCAAACTGGTCGATCACCACGGTGGAGGTGTAGGGCAACTCGTCGCCCGTCAGGCGAAACAGCTTCTCGCGCACCACCTCGGCAGCCAGGAATTTCTCGCTGCGGTCGGTCAGCTCGTCTTCGCCATACCACCAGGGCTGCTCGGGCAGGTAGCGCGCGCAGACATCCAGCAGCCGGGCCACGTCGCGCGGATTCTTGGCCGACATCGGCACGAATTCGGCAAAGGGGTGGCGCTCGGCCATGCCTTTGAGCCAGGGTGCCAGCTCGGCGCGGCGATGGACCGTGTCGAGCTTGTTGGCCACCAGCAGCGCGGGCGTACCGGGCTTGAGCAGTGACAGCACCTTGGCATCGCCCAGGGTGAAGTTGCCGGCTTCGACCACGAACAGCACCAGATCGACGCCATCGATGGCGCCCAGCACAGTCTTGTTGAGCGACTTGTTGAGCGCGCTGCTGTGGCGGGTTTGAAAGCCGGGCGTGTCGACAAACACGTACTGCGTGCCGCCGCCCTGCTCGTCCGCGCGCGTGCGAATGCCGGTGATGCGGTGGCGCGTGGTCTGCGCCTTGCGACTGGTGATGCTGATCTTCTGCCCGACCAGGGCATTGAGCAGCGTGGACTTGCCCACGTTGGGGCGGCCCACGATGGCGATCAGGCCACAACGCTGCGTGGGCACCGGATTTTGATCGGATTGGCTTGCAACGCCCTGTGGGCCTGCGCTGTCAGCTATTGTTTCAGAAGCATTCATGGTGATGGAGTGTCCAGCAGGCGCAGCATGGCGACGGCGGCGTCCTGCTCGGCGGCGCGGCGCGACGGGCCCTGGCCGATGGCTTGAAGCGCCAGTTGCGCCACAGTGCACCGCACCTCGAAGGTCTGGCGGTGCGCCGCACCCAAGACCTGCGTGACCTCATACTGCGGCAGCGCCATCTTGCGACCTTGCAGCCATTCCTGCAAGCGGGTCTTGGCGTCCTTGGCGGCGGCCGACATGGCGGGCGAGATCTCGACCTGCTCGAACAGCCGCCGGATCAGAGCGTCGGCAGCGCCGTGGCCGCCATCCAGATAAACCGCGCCGATGAGCGCCTCCAGCGCGTCGGCCAGGATGGACGGGCGGCGTTGCCCCCCCGAGTGCAGTTCGCCCTCGCCCAGGCGCAGCAGGGGCGGCACGCCCAGCTTGAGCGCCAGCTGGTGCAGGCTGTCCTGGCGCACCAGCTGGGCGCGCAGGCGCGACAAATCGCCCTCGGCGCCCTCGCCCAGTGCCTCGTACAGCATGTGGGCCACGCCCAGGCCCAGCACCGAGTCGCCCAGGAATTCGAGGCGCTCGTTGTGGTCGGCCGAGAAGCTGCGGTGCGTCAGCGCGCGTTGCAGCAGGGCCGGGTTGGCAAAACGGTGTTGCAGACGATGCTCGAGCGCCTGCAGTTCGGGCGACAGCGCCGGCTTGGCGGGGCGCCGTGACTTAGTCGTAACCACCCGCGGAAGAACCCCGGTATTTGATCAGCAGGTAGGCCGGGCCGAACAAGGGAATTTCCTTGTCGTAGGCAAAGCGCACCACGATCTTGTCGTTGACCTTGGTGACCTCCAGGTCCTTGCCGCTGATCGAGTCGATGTAGTCCACCGACGCCGTGCGGTCGAAGGACGCGCGCACGGCCGGCACGGTGTCGCCGTCGCTGGCGGCCTTCTTGACGGCCTTGACGATGGACATGTACTCGCTGGCCGTGGGCACCACCTTGGCGCCGACGATGGCCAGAAAGGCCAGCACCACGCCCAGAAACAGCAGGCCGATGAAGGAAATGCCGCGTTGGCGCGCAGCGTTGGAATGCGTCATGTGAACTCCCTCCAAACCGTCAATGGAACGAACCGATGCGCCCCAGGTTGCCGAAGTTCATCCAGACGAAGAACGCCCGTCCGATGATGTTGCCTTCGGGCACGAAGCCCCAGTAGCGCGAATCCAGCGAATTGTCGCGGTTGTCACCCATCATGAAGTATTGCCCCTCGGGCACCTTGCAGGTCACCCCCTCGATGCTGTAGCGGCAATTATCCCGGTACGGAAAGGCGTCGGGGTTGCCGATGAAGGCCGCGCGCCGCGTATCCACGATGATGTCGTGACGAACGTCACCGAGTTGCTCGTTGAACTGCTTGAAGTACTCCATCGTGGACTCGTCGAAGAAGTCCGAAACGGCGGTCTGGGGCACTTCCTTGCCGTTGATGGTCAGGCGCTTGTTCAGGTAGGACACCTCGTCGCCCGGCAGGCCGATCACGCGCTTGATGTAGTCCACGCTGGGCTTGGGCGGGTAGCGAAACACCACCACGTCGCCACGCTGCACCGCGTGGCCCTCGGTCAGCCGCGTGTTGGCCACCGGCAGGCGCAGGCCGTAGGTGAACTTGTTCACCAGAATCAGGTCGCCGATCAGCAGCGTCGGAATCATCGAGCCCGAGGGAATCTTGAAGGGCTCGAACACGAAGGAGCGCAGCAGAAAGACGATCAGGATCACCGGGAACAGCCCGGCCGTCCAGTCCAGCCACCAGGGTTGCGCCAGCAGGCGGTCGGTGGTGAGCTTGGCATCGGCCTGATCGACCTGCGTGATGCCCTGCGCGGCCAATTCGGTGCGTCGGCGTTGCAACTGGTCCTGCGCGGCCTGGGCCGCGGCGCGCCGGCGCGGCAGGAAGATGAAGCGGTCGGCCAGCCAGTAGATGCCGGTGACCACCGTGGCCAGCAGCAGCAGCAGGGCGAAGTTGCCCTCGATGCTGCCCGTGTACCAGGCCGCGCCATACGCCACGAAGGCGGCCAGGATGATGGCGGTGAGGATCGGCATCATTCCTCCACCTGCAAGATGGCCAAAAAGGCCTCTTGCGGCACCTCGACCGAACCGATCTGCTTCATTCGCTTCTTGCCTGCCTTCTGCTTTTCCAACAATTTGCGCTTTCGGGTGATGTCGCCGCCGTAGCATTTTGCCAGCACGTTCTTGCGCAAGGCCTTGATGTTCTCGCGCGCGATGATGTTGGCGCCGATGGCCGCCTGGATGGCCACGTCGAACTGCTGGCGGCTGATGATCTCGCGCATCTTGGCGGCCACGGCCCGGCCGCGGTATTGCGCCTGGCTGCGGTGCACGATGATCGACAGCGCGTCCACCCGCTCGCCGTTGAGCAGGATGTCCACCTTGACCACGTCCGAGGCGCGGTACTCCTTGAACTCGTAGTCCATCGACGCATAGCCGCGGCTGACGGATTTGAGCTTGTCAAAGAAGTCCAGCACGATCTCGCCCAGCGGCAGCTCGTAGGTCAGCATGACCTGGCGGCCGTGGTATTGCATGTTGATCTGCACGCCGCGCTTCTGGTTGCACAGGGTCATCACCGGGCCCACGTAGTCCTGCGGCATGAACAGGTGCACGGTGACGATGGGCTCGCGGATTTCCTGGATGCGTGCCGCATCGGGCATCTTGGAAGGGTTCTCCACCAGGATCACCTCGCCGTCGCCCTTCTCGACCTGATAGACCACGCTGGGCGCGGTGGTGATCAGGTCCTGGTCGAACTCGCGCTCCAGGCGCTCTTGCACGATCTCCATGTGCAGCAGACCCAGAAAGCCGCAGCGAAAACCAAAGCCCAGCGCCTGGCTGACCTCGGGCTCGAAGCGCAGCGACGAGTCGTTGAGCTGCAGCTTCTCCAGGCTGTCGCGCAACTGGTCGTACTGGTTGGCCTCGGTCGGGTACAGGCCCGCGAACACCTGCGGCTGCACCTCCTTGAAGCCCGGCAACGGCTTGTCGGCCGGCCCCAGGTTGTTGGGCAGCTTCTTGTCCAGCGTGATGGTGTCGCCCACCTTGGCGGCCTTCAGCTCCTTGATGCCGGCGATGATGTAGCCCACCTCGCCGGCCTTCAGCTGTTCGCGCTGCACGTTGGCGGGGGTGAACACGCCCAGCTGGTTGGCCTCATACGCCGCGCCGGTGGCCATCATGCGAAAGCGTTCGCCCTTGTTCAGTTCGCCATCGACCACGCGCACCAGCATCACCACGCCCACATAGGCGTCGAACCAGCTGTCGATGATCATGGCGCGCAAGGGCGCATCCAGCTTGCCGCGCGGCGCCGGCACCTTGGCGACGATCTGCTCGAGCACCTCGTCGATGCCCATGCCGGTCTTGGCCGAGATGGCGATCGCCTCGCTCGCGTCGATGCCGATCACGTCCTCGATCTCGGCCTTGGCGCTCTCCGGGTCGGCCTGCGGCAAGTCCATCTTGTTGAGCACGGGCAGCACCTCGACGCCCAGGTCCAGCGCGGTGTAGCAGTTGGCCACCGTCTGCGCCTCGACACCCTGCGAGGCATCGACGACCAGCAGCGCGCCCTCGCACGCCGACAGCGAACGCGAGACCTCATACGAGAAGTCCACGTGGCCCGGCGTGTCGATCAGGTTGAGGTTGTAGACCTTGCCATCGCGCGCTGTGTAGTGCAGCGCGGCGGTCTGCGCCTTGATGGTTATCCCCCGCTCTTTCTCGATGTCCATCGAGTCGAGCACCTGCGACTGCATCTCGCGCTCGGCCAGCCCGCCGCAGCGCTGAATCAGGCGATCGGCCAGCGTCGATTTGCCGTGATCGATGTGCGCAATGATTGAAAAATTTCTGATGTGATCCATCAAGGAACGAAGGCAAGTGATTGATTGCGCTTTGATCACGCACGAAAAAAGGGCGCGCACTGAATGTGACGCGCCCTCAACCAACAATCTATGGCAACTGCGATAGTTGGAGCTTCATTGTAGGCAGAAATCGGCAGTGCCAAGATCAAAAATCCAAATATCGGCGACGTTGCGACGTCACAACGAATAATTTATCAACATATTATCAACAGATCACGGCAAACAAATCCGTGAACAAGCTGTGATTTGTTGGTTTGTTTGCTGTGGACACCAATCCCCTTTCGCATGGTGGATGTCCCAAGCGCTGGCATATTCCGAATTCAGCAGAATGAGGCCCTGAATTTTAGCCGATTCGATCTGTAAGCCTGTCCAGTCATCCACACGGCCGCCGCTTCGCCGTGGGTCAAAAGAACGACACCGCTGCTTCACGCCCGGCCGGAAATCCCAAAAACCCCATGGTTTTATCGGAATTCCGGCAAGCCGCCCACCCGTTCAGCGGGACGCGCGAATGAGCACGAACTGCACCATGTCCCCGCGCTGCACCAGCATGTTGATGGGCTTGGAGCGATCGACCTTGGCCACGGCCGCCTCGAACTCGCGCACGTTGGCGATTTCGGTGTTGCCCACCGCCAGGATCACGTCGCCCTCGCGCAGGCCGGTGCGCGCCGCCGCGTCGGCGGCGGCCTCCACGCGCACGCCGTGCTTGACCTTGAGCTCCTTGCGCTGCGTCGCCGTCAGATCGGCCACCGTCAGCCCCAGCGCCTGCGCCGTGCCGGGCGCCTTGGCCGGCTCGCTGCCGGAGGCACCCGACTTGCGCGCAGCCGCGGTCTGCTCCGGCTCCAGCTCGGCGATGGTGATGGCCAGGTCGCGGTTTTGTCCGCGCCGAAACACCGTCACCGTGCTGCGCGTGCCCGGCTTGGTGTTGCCCACCATGCGCGGCAGGTCGCTGGCCTTGTCGATCAGCTTGCCGTCGAAGCGCGTGATGATGTCGCCCGCCTCGATGCCCGCCTTTTCGGCCGGCGAGCCGCTCTCCACGTTGCGCACCAGCGCGCCCTGTGGCTTGCCCAGGCCGATGGACTCGGCCACCTCGCGCGTGACCTGGTCGATGCGCACGCCGATGCGCCCGCGCGTCACGTGGCCGCTGGCGCGCAGCTGATCGCTCACGCGCATGGCCTCGTCGATCGGGATGGCAAACGAGATGCCCATGAAGCCGCCCGAGCGCGAATAGATCTGGCTGTTGATGCCCACCACCTCGCCGCGCATGTTGATCAGCGGCCCGCCCGAGTTGCCCGGGTTGACGGCCACGTCGGTCTGGATGAAGGGCAGGTAGTCGCCCGTGTCGCGCTGCTTGGCGCTGACGATGCCGGCCGTCACGGTGTTTTCCAGGCCGAAGGGCGAGCCGATGGCCATCACCCACTCGCCCACGCGCAGCCGGCTCACGTCACCCACCCTCACAAACGGCAGCCCCGTGGCGTCGATCTTGACCAGGGCCACGTCGGTGCGCTTGTCGGCGCCCACGATGCGGGCCTTGAACTCGCGCTTGTCGGTCAGCGTGACGATCACCTCGTCGGCGCCGTCCACCACATGCGCATTGGTCATCACGTACCCGTCGGCCGACAGGATGAAGCCCGAGCCCACGCCGCGCGGCACCTCCTCGTCGGGCGCTTGCGGCGACGGGCGATTGGAGCGCGGCGCCGGGCGCGGCAGGTTGGGCATGGGCACGCCAAAGAAACGCCGGAAGAACTCCTGCATGTCCTTGTCGGCCTGGGCATCGCCGTCGCCCCCCCCGCGCACCCGCTCCAGGGTGCGGATATTGACCACTGCAGGGCTGACCTGATCGACCAGGTCGGTGAAGTCCGGCAGCGTGCGCACCGCAGGGGCGGCCTGGGTCTGCGCCAGCGCGGGCAGCGGCAGCGCCCCCGTGCTCAGCAACAGCGGCAGCAACAGGCCCGCCAGGTGGGCACGGCGGAAAGCGACGACAGGTTTCATGAGGGCAAGATCCTTGCTCGAGAGGGTTTCGGGTTTCGGGGTGTCGGGCGTGGCGCCTGCCGGCCACGCAGGCAGCGTCATTTGTCGTGGCGCAAATTGTCCAGCAGGCGTTGCAGCGTCGGCAGCGGGACTTCGCCGATCAGCGTCACCCACCAGGCGCCGCGGGCGTCGGGCCAGCGGTGGCTCATGGCATGCGTGGCGCCCAGGCTGGAAACGCCCTGGCGCACGTGGCGCTTGGCGTCAAAGGGTTCGATGAACATCGACACGGTGGCCAGGCCATCGGAAAACACCCATTGCAGCGTGGGGCCTGCGGCCGTCATCTGCCGGCGCCAGCAACCTTGCGGCTCGAAACCCGGCACGCCCTGCTGCATGCGCCAGCCTTCTTGCGCGGCATCGGTGCGCTGGCGCTCGATGCGCTCGCTGCGCCAGCCCTCGACGCCGCTGATTTTCAGCTGCGCCTGCACCACCGGCTGTGGCGGGTTGATCTGCACCTCGGAAAACGCCGACTGCTCCAGCACTTTGCCGGCATCGTCCAGCGTTTGCATCTTCAGCACCAGCCCGGTGCGCCGCTCGCTCCAGATGCGATAGCCGTAGCGCAGTGCATCGACGGGCTTGAGCCACACAATGTCGGTCTCCTGCCCGGCCACCCGCTCTGGCCCCTCCTCGCGCGCCGTGTAAAAGGCCGCCGCCGTCTGATCGGCGCCGGGACGCAGCAGGTTGGGAAAACGCCCGCCGGGCTCGCGCTGCTCGGTGCGCACCACATGCGCCTCGGGCAACAGCAGGCTGACCTCGTCATTGCGCCGAAAGCTCGAGCGCGGCGGACCGGAAAGCGCGTCGATCCGCTCCAACTGCGTATTGCCCTCGCACACGTGCCAGATGCGCGCGCTGGCCATGGCACCCGAGGACGCCGTCACCACGAAGGTGCCCATGAAGGCGGGCACGTTGGAGCCCTGCTGCAAACGCACCAGCCATTCGTTCACCGTGCGCGGCTGCGGGCCGACGGACACCGCCCCGCCGCCAAACGAACCCTGCGCGATGGCCGTCCCGACCACGCCCCCGGCACACCACAGCAGCGCGGCGCTGCCCAGCCGGCGCAGCAGCGCCCGGCGGCGGCGCACCGCCGACCATGCCAAGCCGCGCAAGGGCCCCAGCTCGCGCGCGGTGGCCATCAACGCGCCGGCCCTTCAAAAGCGGCGGCGCGCATGAATGCCGCCGAATCGCCAAAGGCCGACACGCCAGCGGCCTGGCGGTGTGCGGCCAGCAGTTGATCCAGCTCGGGGTCACGCAACATGACCGCCGTGCCGGCGGGCGCCGGCGCGCCCGGTTGCGCCGCCGCGAACACGGCGTTGGCGGGTGCCGGACCGGTGTTCGAGGCCATCTGCGGCCCGCCACCCGGCGCTGCAGGGCCGATGCTGCCCAGGCTGCCCCAGCCAATGGCGGCAACCGCCGCCACCGATGCCAGGCCGGCCACCATCTTCCAGCGGAACACGCCGTCGTTGGCCGCCGGGCGCGCGGCCGCGGGCGCGTCGGGCACTTGCGCCGGCGCCACCACCGACACCTGCGGCGGCAGGCGCCCACGCAGGCGCGAGACGAATTCGACGTCGTGCCGCGCGTCGCCCAGATCCGGCGCGCGCAGCACGTCGCCGATCAGGTGATAGAGGTGCCAGCACTCGCGCGTCGCGCCGGCATCCATTGCATCCAGGATTCGCGCGGCCTCGTCGCCGCCCAACTCGCCGTCGGCCAGAGCAGAAATGTTCGCGCGCGCGCTGTCGATGTCGGTTTGTGGATTCATGATCACCACCGTTTTCCCGATTGATGACTGAGCAAGGGCTTGACCCTGGCGGAAATGGCCTCGCGGGCCCGAAAAATCCGGCTGCGGACGGTTCCGATGGGGCAGTTCATGGTTTCGGCAATCTCTTCGTAGCTGAGCCCTTCGATCTCGCGCAGCGTGATGGCTTGGCGCAAATCGTCGGGCAAGGCCTCCATCGCCGCATTGACGGCGGCGGCGATTTCTCGGGCCGCCAGCTCCGTTTCCGGCGTGGATTCCGAAATTAGTTCGTTCTCGCGGCGGGAAGTTTCATCGTCCTCGTCGGACGAGCGCAGCGCCGCCTCCGTGACGGTGGGGTCGCGCTTGAGCTCCAGCAGCGCCTTCTTGGCCGTGTTGACCGCAATCCGGTACAGCCAGGTGTAGAACTGCGCGTCGCCGCGAAACTGCGGCAGCGCCCGCCAGGCGCGAATGAAAGTCTCCTGCGCAATGTCTTCCACCAGGTCGACGTCGCGCACCAGGCGCCCGATCAGGCGCTGGATGCGCCGCTGGTACTTGATCACCAGCAATTCATAGGCGCGCTGGTCACCCGCGGCGGCGCGCTGCACCAGCAAGGCTTCGCTGTCGGCGGGGCGGTCGGGGCCTGGGTTGGTCAAGGTCTGGACCGCCCCATCAAACGGGCGTGGCGTCGGCCGCGGCGCCTTGGGGCCTTGGCGGCATGGCCCACACGGCACAGCGCAGCAGATGCCAGCGATCGGCATCTGCGCCCTTTTGCGCCCAAAGCCAGACATGGCGTCCGGTTTCCAGGTCCTGGGCGCACAACAGCAGCATGGCTTGCAGATCCAGGCGCACCTGCACCTGAACCACCGCACCATCGGGCACAGCCGGCGCGCTGCCGTCTTGCAGGCGCCACTGTGCGCCGTCCCAGGCCAGCTGGCGCGGACGCTGCGCATGCCAAAACCGCCACAAAGCGCCGAGCGCCACCGCGCAGGCGGCCAGCAGGGCGCCGGCTTGCCATGCTGCCCGGGGCTGCGCGCCGCCGGAGACGGCCACGCCGATCGCCCCGGCCAGCCCGAGCGCACCCAGGCTTGCCAGCAACAGCGCGAGCCGCGCCGTGCGACCGGTGGGGTGCGTGACGGCGGGCGCGCTGTGCATGAAGATCCGCCGGAACAAGGGGCGATGGGGTGCCGGCGGCCCGCGCCGGCTCCCGATCAAGCCCGCTGGAACACCAGGGTTCCGTTGGTGCCGCCGAAACCGAAGTTGTTCTTCATGGCCACGTCGATCTTCATGTCGCGCGCGGTGTTGGCGCAGTAGTCCAGGTCGCACTCGGGGTCCTGGTTGAAGATGTTGATCGTGGGCGGGCTCTTCTGGTGGTGGATGGCCAGCACGGTGAACACGCTCTCGATGCCGCCGGCGCCGCCCAGCAGGTGGCCGGTCATGGACTTGGTCGAGTTGACCACCACGGAGCGCGCCGCATCGCCCAGCGCCGCCTTGATGGCGTTGGTCTCGTTCACGTCGCCCAGCGGGGTGCTGGTGCCGTGGGCGTTCAGGTAGTTCACCTGGTCGGCGTTGACGCCGGCGTCGCGCAGGGCGTTGACCATGGAGCGGCGCGGCCCGTCCACGTCGGGCGCGGTCATGTGAAAGGCGTCGCCGCTCATGCCGAAGCCGATCAGCTCGGCATAGATGCGGGCGCCGCGCGCCTTGGCGTATTGGTATTCCTCGAGCACCAGCACGCCGCTGCCCTCGCCCAGCACGAAGCCGTCACGGTCCTTGTCCCAGGGGCGGGACGCGGTCTTGGGATCGTCGTTGCGGGTGGACAGCGCGCGCGCGGCGGCAAAGCCGCCGACGCCCAGGGGCGACACGGTGGATTCGGCGCCGCCGGCCACCATCACGTCGGCATCACCGTGCTGGATCATGCGCGCCGACACGCCGATGGCGTGCAGGCCGGTGGTGCAGGCCGTCACGGTGGCGATGTTGGGGCCCTTGAAGCCAAAGCGGATCGAGGCGTGCCCGGAGATCATGTTGATGATCGAGGCCGGCACGAAGAACGGCGAGATGCGCCGGGGCCCGCGGCTGGCGTATTCGCCATGCGTGGCCTCGATCAGGGGCAGGCCGCCGATGCCCGAGCCGATGTTGCAGCCGATGCGCACGGCCTGCTCGGGGTCGAGCGCGTCACCCGTGGGCAGGCCGGCGTCGCGCACCGCCTGGTCGGCCGCGGCCAGGCCCAGGTGGATGAAGCGGTCCATGTGGCGGGCTTCTTTTTCGGGCATGTAGTCCCCGATGTTGAAACCCTTGACCTCGCCGGCAAAGCGGCAGGCAAACGCGGCTGCATCAAACTGCGTGATCGCGTCGATGCCCGAACGCCCGGCCAGCAGGCTGGCCCAGGATTCGGCCACCGTGTTGCCCACGGGGCTGACGCAACCCAATCCGGTGACGACGACTCGGCGCCGGCTCATGGGCGGTCAGGCCTTCTTGCTGTTGGCGTAATCGATCGCGGCCTGCACCGTGGTGATCTTTTCGGCGTCCTCGTCGGGAATCTCGATGCCGAACTCATCCTCCAGCGCCATCACCAATTCGACGGTGTCCAGCGAGTCGGCGCCCAGATCGGCCACGAAGGCTTTCTCGTTGGTCACCTGGGACTCTTCCACGCCGAGCTGCTCGGCGATGATTTTCTTGACACGTGCTTCGATATCGCTCATGGGTTCCCTCTGAGGGTTGTAAAAAATGTGGATTTTACCCGGGCTTACACGCCGAATCGCGTACCCGCCCAAGTAACAAAGAAGTTCGATCAGGCCATGTACATGCCGCCGTTGACGTGCAGCTCCTGCCCGGTGACGTAGCCCGCCTCGGGGCTGGCAAGATAGGCCACGGCGCTCGCGATGTCGCCCGGCTGGCCCAGGCGCCCCAGCGGAATCTGGCCCGTCAGCGCGCTTTTTTGCTCGTCGGACAGCGCCGCCGTCATGTCGGTGGCGATGAAACCCGGCGCCACGCAGTTGACGGTGATGCCGCGGCTGCCCAGCTCGCGCGCCAGCGCCCGCGTCATGCCGGCCACGCCGGCCTTGGCCGCCGCGTAGTTGGCCTGCCCCGGGTTGCCCGAGGCGCCGACCACGCTGGTGATGTTGACGATGCGCCCGTAGCGCTGCTTCATCATCGGGCGCATGACGGCGCGGCTCATGCGAAACACCGCCTTCAGGTTGGTGTCGATCACCGCGTCCCAGTCCTCGTCCTTCAGGCGCATGGCCAGCATGTCGCGCGTGATGCCGGCGTTGTTGACCAGCACGTGCAGCGCGCCGTGTTCCTTGACGATGGCCTCGATCAGCGCCTCGGCGGCGGCCAGGTCGTTGACGTCGAGCGCCGCGCCGCGGCAGCCGGGAAAGTCCGCCAGGGCCGCGCCGATGCGCGCCGCGCCGTCGGCGCTCGTCGCCGTGCCGATCACCTTCAGGCCGCGCGCGGCCAGCTCGCGCGCCACCGCCGCGCCAATGCCGCGCGAAGCGCCGGTCACCAGGGCCACCTGGCCTGCCATGGGGGTTGTCGTCTCTGCCATGTCGTGCTTCCTCGGGCTGTCAGGCCAGCAACGCCTTGACCTCAGCCAGGGTGGCCGGGTCGTACAGGGATGCACCGACCAGTTCGGCGTCGATGCGCTTGGTCATGCCCGCCAGCGCCTTGCCCGGGCCGCATTCGATCACGTGGGTGATGCCACGCGCCCGGATGGCCTGAACGCATTCGACCCAGCGCACCGGGCCGGCTGCCTGGCGCACCAGGGCATCGCGGATGCGGGCCGGGTCGGACTCGACCGCCACGTCCACGTTGTTGACCACCGGGATGCGCGGGGCGGCCAGGTCGATATCGGCCAGCGCCGCCTTCAGCCGCTCGGCCGCCGGCTTCATCAGGCTGGAGTGAAACGGCGCCGACACCGGCAGCGGCAGCGCGCGCTTGGCTCCCAGGCCCTTGAGCACCTCGCAGGCCTTGTCCACCGCGGCCTTGCTGCCGGCGATCACGGTCTGCATCGGGTCGTTGAAATTGACGGCCTCCACCACTTCGGCACCGTTTGAGCCCATGGCTCGCGTCACGTCAGCGCAACCCGCTATCACTTTTTCAGCGTCCAGCCCCAGGATCGCGGCCATGGCGCCGGTGCCCACGGGCACCGCGTCCTGCATGGCCGCGGCGCGCAGGCGCACCAGCGGCACGGCTTGCGCCAGGCTCAGGACCTCGGCCGCCACCAGGGCCGAGTACTCGCCCAGTGAGTGGCCGGCCACCGCCTGCGGCAGCGCCCCACCCTCGGCGCGCCAGGCGCGCCAGCAGGCCACGCCGGCCACCAGCATCACCGGCTGGGTGTTGGTGGTCAGCGCCAGCGTCTCCTTGGGGCCGGTGGCGATCAGCGCGCCCAGGTCTTCGCCCAGCGCGGCCGAGGCCTCGGTCAGCGTCTCGCGCACGGCGGGGTGGTCGCCCCAGGCGTCCAGCATGCCCACGGACTGCGAGCCCTGGCCGGGAAAAACAAAGGCAAACGGTGTCATGCTCATTGCAGAATAAACAACGAATAAAGGCCCATCGCTTGTCCAGCAAGCGCAGGCAGCTACATTTTCAGGAGTACGGCGCCCCAGGTGAAACCGCCCCCCACGCCTTCCAGCAGCACGGTCTGCCCGGCCTTGACCTGGCCGGCGCGCACGCCGTGGTCCAGCGCCAGCGGGATGGAGGCGGCCGAGGTGTTGCCATGGTCCTGCACGGTGACCACCACCTTTTCGGGCGGCAGATGCAGCTTCCTGGCGGTGCTGAGCATGATGCGGATGTTGGCCTGGTGCGGAATCAGCCAGTCGATGCTGGAGGCGTCCATCTCGGCCTTGGCCAACACCGCCCGCGCGGCCTTGTCGAGCACCCCCACGGCCAGCTTGAAGACGGCCTGCCCATCCATCTTGAGCAGCGGATCGCCCAGGATTTGCCCGCCCGAAACGTGGCCGGGCACGCACAGGATATCGACGTGCTTGCCGTCGGCGTGCAGGTCGGTGGCCAGGATGCCGGGGGTGTCGGAAGCCTCCAGCACCACGGCACCTGCGCCGTCGCCGAACAGCACGCAGGTGGTGCGGTCCTTGAAGTCCAGCAGGCGCGAGAACACCTCGGCGCCGATCACCAGCGCGCGCCGGGCCGTGCCGTTGGTAATCAGCGCGTCGGCCACGGTCAGGGCATAGACAAAGCCGCTGCACACCGCCTGCACGTCGAACACCGGGCAGCCGCTGGCGCCCAGCTTGTGCTGCACGATGGCGGCCGTCGACGGGAACACCATGTCGGGCGTGGAGGTGGCGACGATGATCAGGTCGATGTCGCCGGCCTGCACCCCGGCCGCCTGCATGGCCGCCTGCGCGGCCGGCACGGCCAGGTCGCTGGCGCCCACGTCGGGCGCGGCAAAGTGGCGCGCGCGGATGCCGGTGCGCTCCACGATCCATTCGTCGGAGGTCTCGACCCCCTGGCGGGCCAGCTCGGCCACCAGGTCGTCATTGGTCACGCGGCGCGGGGGCAGGTAGCTGCCGGTGCCCGTGATGCGGGAATAGCGTCGCGTCATCGGTATCGATTCTTGGTCAATTCAGTTTGCCGCACTGGCCGGCTGGGGTTGCAGCAGCGGCAAGGCATGGGCGATGCGGCTTTGCACGCGCGCCAGCAACTGGTTGTGCGCGGCATCATACGCGCGGGCAATCGCCTGCTCGAAGGCCAGCGCGTCGGCCGAGCCGTGGCTCTTGAACACCAGGCCGCGCAGGCCCAGCAGCGCCGCGCCGTTGTAGCGCCGGTGGTCCATGCGGCGCTTGAGCGCCGAAAGCACCGGGTAGGCCACCAGCGCGGCGGCCTTGGTGAACAGGTTGCGCGAAAACTCTTCCTTCATGAAGCCGCCGATCATCGTGGCCAGGCCCTCGATGGTCTTGAGCGCCACATTGCCGACAAAGCCATCGCACACCACGATGTCGGCCGCGCCCTTGAAGATGTCGTTGCCCTCGACATTGCCGACGAAGTTGAGGTCGCCCGTGGCCGCCGCGGCGCGCAGCAGTTCGCCCGCGCGCTTGATCTCCTCGCTGCCCTTGATGGCCTCCTCGCCCACGTTGAGCAGGCCCACCGTAGGCTGCGGATCGTTGTTGAGCACCGACACCAGGGCCGAGCCCATCACCGCGAACTGGAGCAGGTGCTCGGCCGTGCAATCGACATTGGCACCCAGGTCGAGCACGGTGGTGGCGCCGCCCTTGGCGTTGGGAATCCGGGTGGCGATGGCGGGCCGGTCGATGCCCTCCAGCGTCTTGAGCAGGTAGCGCGCCACGGCCATCAGCGCGCCGGTGTTGCCGGCCGACACCGCGGCCTGCGCGGCGCCGTCCTTCACCTGCTGAATCGCCACGCGGGTGGACGAATCCTTCTTCTTGCGCAGCGCCACCTCGATGGCATCGTCCATGCCGATCACCTCGCTGGCCGCGACGATCTGCGCGCGCTCGTGTGCAAAGCCCTTGAGCGCCTCGGGCTGGCCCACCAGCAGCAGGCGGGCGTCGGGGTGACTGTCGAGAAAACGGCGGCAGGCCGGCAAGGTGACCTGCGGCCCATGGTCGCCGCCCATGCAATCAACAGCCACAACGGTCATGCAAGCTCCCGCGGGCACCCGAGGGCCGCCCCGCACTGTCAGTCAAGGAAACGCCGGAAACGACACAGGCCCGAGGCTACGACGTGTAGCACCGGGCCTGGAAAGTATAGAAGGGCTTGGCCGGGGCGGGCGAACACCGGCACCCACGGCCCGCGATCAGGCCTCCGTCTTGGCCTTGATGACCTGGCGGCCGCGATAAAACCCGTTGGGGCTGATGTGGTGGCGCAGGTGCGTCTCGCCCGTGGTGGGCTCCACCGCAATGCCCGGCGTGGCCAGGGCGTTGTGCGAACGGTGCATGCCGCGCTTGGACGGCGATTTCTTGTTTTGCTGAACGGCCATGGTGGCTCCTTGGAAATCAAAGGGTTTCGCCAGAAGCTGCCCCAAAGGGCGCAGCCAGCGAAACAGGCGTTGGTTTGAACACATCGCGCCAAGCCAAATTGAGCAGCCCCGCGCGAAAAGCCTTTGATTATAGTGCGAAACCCGAGGCCGACCAAGCCCCATGCAGCCGCTTCACAACGGACGAGTTGGGGGCTTCAGTGCGGCTTGCCCGTCTTGAGCGCCGCCAGGCCGGCAAACGGATGCGGCTGCTCCTGGCCGGCCGCGTCGAAATCCGCATCCTGCGCCGACAGCTTGACCGGGCCCGGACACACCTCGTGGCGCGGCACCAGGGGCAGCGCCAGGAGCAACTCGTCCTCGACCAGATCGCGCACGTCCAGCTCGCTGGTCAAAGCCAGCACGTCGTCCTCGCTGGCATCGTCCAGCGCGGCGGCGCTGTCTTCGCCCTGCGCGAACACGATGTGGCGATCCACTTCCAGCGGCACCCGCACCTCGCCCATGCAGCGCTGGCAGGCCAGCGGCAGCACGGCGCGGGCGCGCAGGTGCAGCGCCGGGCGCACCACGCCATCGACCGCGCTGCGCTGCTCGCCGTGCACGCTCCAGTCCACAGCAATATCGGGCGTTGGACCAATGGCCTCCTGCGCAAGGCGCTCGTAAATTGATAGTGGATCGCGCTCCGACAGGGACGCCTTGGACTGCGCAAATGCAGCCACATCAAGCCGCTCGGGCTGAAACGGGAAAGTCATGCCGGCAGTGTAAGAGAATCCCCCGGATGAGCGCCCTCCTCGCCACGCCCGACACAGCGCGCCCGCTGGTGCTGGGCTCCACCTCCCGCTACCGCCGCGAATTGCTGTCTCGCCTGCGCTTGGCCTTCGACGTGGCCGCCCCCGACGTGGACGAAACCCCCCAGCCCGGCGAGGCGCCGCGCGCGCTGGCCTTGCGCCTGGCGCTGGCCAAGGCGCGCGACGTGGCCGCGCGCCACCGCCAGGCGATCGTGATCGGCTCCGACCAGGTGGCCGACCTGGCGGGCCGACCGCTGGGCAAGCCCGGCACGCACGAGCGCGCGGTGGCGCAGCTGCGCGCCATGAGCGGGCAGACCGTTGTCTTTCAGACCGCGCTCAGCGTGGTGTGCGTGGCCACCGGCTTCGAGCAGACCGACCTGGCCGCCGTGGAGGTGCGCTTTCGCACCCTGAACGAGGGCGAGATCGAGCGCTATCTGCGCGCCGAGCAGCCCTACGACTGCGCCGGCAGCGCCAAGAGCGAGGGCCTGGGCATCGCCCTGCTCGAGGCCATCCACAACGACGATCCGAGCGCCCTGGTCGGCCTGCCGCTGATCCGCACCGCGCGCCTGCTGCGCGCCGCCGGCTGCATGCTGCCATGACAGCGCCGCCTCCGGGCCGGCTGCTGCTGGTGCCCACGCCGCTGGACCACGGCTGCACGCCGCAAGCGCCCATCACCGACGTGCTGCCGCTGGGCACGCTGCAGGCGGCCGCGCGCATCACCCACTGGATCAGCGAAAACGCCAAGTCCACCCGAGCCTTCCTCAAGCGTGTGGACGCCGTGGCGCCGCTGGCGCAGCCGGTGCAGGCGCACACCATCACCGAGCTGCCGCGCGCCGTGCACAAAAAGGGCGATCACGACCCGCAGTCCGCCCACCCCGACGTGCGCCCCCTGCTGGCCGCCGCACTGAAAGGCCACGACGTCGGCCTGATCAGCGAGGCCGGCATGCCTGCCGTGGCCGACCCCGGCAGCTCGGTGGTGCGCGCCGCGCATGGCCTGGGCATCGCCGTGGTGCCGCTGGTGGGGCCCGTGTCGATCCTGCTGGCCCTGGCCGCCAGCGGGCTGAACGGCCAGAACTTTGCCTTTGTAGGCTACCTGCCGCAGGAGCCAGCGGCCCGCGCCACGCGCATTCGCGAACTGGAAGCCCTGGCTCGCAAGACAGGCCAAAGCCAGCTCTTCATCGAAACGCCCTACCGCAACGCCGCGCTGGTGCAGGCCCTGCTGCATGAATTGCAGCCCGGCACGCGCCTGGCGATTTGTCATGGTTTGACGCTGGAGCACGCGCGCTGCGTCAGCCAAAGCGTGACCGACTGGCGAAGCGCCACAACGGCACCCGCCTCCGCCGCGCTGCCGGCGGTATTCGCCATCGGCCGGTAAGCGGCGCCCTGCGGGCGGCCTGTCCGGGCTGGCGGCAGACGGCTTCGACGCGAGGCGTCGCCCCCGCGTGAAACCAATCAGCGCAGCACCGGCAGCGCTCGCAGGGCGCTCACCGCGCCCTGCCCGATCTCGGCGCCGAAGCGCTTGGCAAAGCGCTCGGCAAAATTGACCTTGTTGGTGTAGTCCACCAGTTTTTCGGCCTTGACCACGTCGCGCGCCACCGAGTCCAGGCTGCCCGTGCCGTCGGCCAGGCCCATGCCGATGGCCTGCTCACCCGTCCAGAACAGGCCGCTGAAGGTTTCCGGCGTGGCCTTCAGGCGATCGCCGCGGCCTTGCTTGACGACGTCGATGAACTGCTGGTGGATCTGGTTGAGCATGGTCTGCGCAAATTGCTTTTGCGTGTCGGACTGGGGGCTGAACGGGTCGAGAAAGCCCTTGTTGGCGCCGGCCGTGAGCAGGCGCCGCTCCACGCCCAGCTTGTCCATGGTGCCGACAAAGCCGAAGCCGTCCATCAGCACGCCGATGCTGCCGACGATGCTGGCCTTGTTGACGTAGATATCGTCGGCGGCCGAGGCGATGTAATAGGCCGCCGAGGCGCAGGTTTCCTCGACCACCGCGTAGATCGGTTTGTCATAGAGCTTGCGCAGGCGGCGAATCTCGTCGTTGATCAAGCCGGCCTGCACCGGGCTGCCGCCGGGTGAGTTGATCAGCAGCACCAGCGCCTTGGAGCCGGGGTCTTCCAGCGCGCTGCGCATGGCCGGCAGGATGAGCTCGGCGCTGGCCTCGCCGCGGTCGGCGATCTCGCCACGAATCGACACCATGGCGGTGTGTGGCCCGCTCACGCTGGCGCCGCCGGGCCACTGGTTGCCCCACAACATCACCCAGATCAGACCGCCGACCAGCACCATCCACAGCAGGCTGCGCAGCATGCGCCAGCGGCGCGCGGCCCGGCGCTCGCGCACTTCGGCCATCAGCAGCTTCTCGATCGCCTCGCGCTCCCAGTGAATGGTCTTGGCGTCCAGCGTGATTTCATTTTCCATGTCGTGCGGCGCAGCCTGCGCAATCCTCGATGGCGTCGATTGTCCATCAAACAACGCCCGCCGACGCCGCCACCGCGGTGTCAGAATGAAAGCGGCTGCAAGCGCTCGGTGGGGTGCCACCAGACCATGCCGTCGGCCTCGGTCAGTTCGATCTTGAACAGGCCGCCCTGGCACGGCCCGGCCACACCTTCGCCCGTATCGGGCGCATAGACCGCGCCATGCGAGGCGCACAGCAGCCATTGGCCGGTGTCGTCGAAGATGCGGCCCGGCTGCCAGTCCAGCTCCATCGCCACGTGGGTGCAGCGGTTCAGATAGGCATGTGCGCGGCCCTCGAAGCGAATCGCGAAGGCGCGGCAGTGCTCGCCGTCGATCACCACGTCGAAGGACACGGCCAGGCCGCCCTCGGCCAGATCGCCCGACGGGCAAAGCTCGATGGCGGCCGATGGGGGCTCGGTGGCTGCGGTCATGCCTGCTCGTCCAGCCAGCGATGCAAATCGGCCACCGAACGCGCCACGAAACGCGGGTGCAGCGCGTCGAAGTCGTCCAGCGGGTGGGCGCCATAACCCACGCCCACGCTGGCGCAGCCGGCATTCAGCGCCATTTGCAGGTCATGCGTGGTGTCGCCGATCATCAGCGTGCGCTCGGGCTCGGCGCCAAACTGGCGCATCAGTTCATTGAGCATGCGCGGGTCGGGTTTGCCCGCAGTTTCATCGGCCGTGCGCGAGCCGTCGAACACGCCGCGCAACTGGCGCGTGGCCAGCACGTCGTCCAGGCCGCGCCGGCTTTTGCCGGTGGCCACCGTGAGCCAATGGTGGCGCCCGCGCAGATCGGCCAGCATGGGCAGCACGCCGTCGAACAGGCTGATGTCGCCCTGGTGCCTGAGGTAGTGATGGCGGTAGCGCGCGGCCAGTTCGGGGTATTTTTCGGGCGGCACGTCGGGCGCGGCCTTGGCCAGGGCCGGAGCCAGGGCCATGCCGATCACGAAGGAGGCCGCCTGATCGCTGGGCCGCGCGCCGCCCACGTCCACCACGGCCTGCTGGATGCAGCGGGTGATGATGCCGGTGGAGTCGAACAGGGTGCCGTCCCAATCAAAGCAGATCAGGTCGAACTGGCGGGGGCGATTCATGCGGGCGTGGAAGCTTGGGAGGGCCAGGGCAGATCGGGCGGCAGGGGCGAGTGCAATTCGAGGCGCTCGCCGCTGGCCGGATGCTCGAACTGTAACCGCCACGCATGCAGGAACATGCGTTTGAGGCCCTGTTTCTGCAGGCGCCGGTTCCAGTCGAAGTCGCCGTACTTGTCGTCGCCCGCGATCGGATGGCCCTGCGCCGCCAGGTGCACGCGAATCTGGTGCGTGCGCCCCGTCTTGATGGTGACCTCCAGCAGGCTGCAGCCGTCCCGCCGCTCGCGCACCTTGACCAGGGTGACGGCACGCATGGCGTCCGGGTGCGCCGCGTCCACCACCCTGACGCGGCGCTCGCCATCGCCCTGCAGATATTTGTGCAGCGGCATGTCGATCACCTTCAGGCGCTCGGGCCAATCGCCCGCCACCAGCGCCAGATAGGTCTTGCCGGTGCTGCGGTCGCGAAACTGCTCCTGCAGGTGCTTCAACGCGCTGCGCTTCTTGGCGATCAGCAGCACGCCGCTGGTTTCGCGGTCCAGCCGGTGCACCAGCTCCAGCAGGCGCGCGTCGGGCCTGGCGCGGCGCAGTTGCTCGATCACGCCAAAGGCCAGGCCCGAACCCCCGTGCACGGCCACGCCAGCGGGCTTGTCGATGGCCAGCAGATGATCGTCCTCGAACAACACGGCGAACTCGCGCGCCGGCACCGGCTTTTCGGCGCGCTCGGCCTGGCGCACCGGGGGCACGCGCACCGCGTCGCCGGCCTGCACGCGCGTGTCGGCGCCGGCACGCCCCTTGTTCACCCGCACCTCGCCCGAGCGGATGATGCGGTAGACATGGGTCTTGGGCACGCCCTTGAGCTGGCGGATCAGGTAGTTGTCCAGGCGCTGGCCGGCGCTTTCCGCATCCACCGTCAGGTGCAACACCTGCGGCTTGGCGGCGGCGTCGCCCGGGCGGGCGGGCTGCGCCTCTATAATGGTTGCTGCTGGCATCCGGTGGTGTTGACGCTTGAATCTGAACCGGAATGGACATCCCGATCACGGCAAGTCTAATTCCATCAGGCACGCACCGCCCGGCCCGCAAACGTTCGACGCCGCGTCCGCACAAGAAAGCGCAGGGCCCCACACCGGGTCGCCCGGCCCAAAAAAGCGCGGGCACGGATGGCGCAATGAAACTCTGACGACGAAACACCCGAGATTGGCGGCAGCGCTGCAACAAGCGGCTGCCGCGAGTCGGCTCCCAACGAGAACACAACGTGCTGATGACCTGGTTTGCGATCTGCTGGCGCTGGCTGATGCCCGCGCCCCGCATGTCTGCGCCAGGGCGCATTACCTGCACGCCCGCGCCGCTGCCGACTGCTGCCAAGGCCATCGCCTTGGCCGCGGCGGCACCCGCGCACGTTGCGGCCCCCGCCCCTCCTTTGGCCCCTGCCCCACACCCGGGTCTGGCAGCCGCCTGAGCGCACTCTCGGTCCCCCGTTTCGTCTTTGCGTTTTCTGCGCGCCGTCCCGGCGTCAAGTGCCCCTTGGATGGGGCCATGCTTTTTGACGCAAAGGAACACGCATCATGAAACGGATGCTGATCAACGCCACGCAGGCCGAAGAGCGCCGCCTGGCGATTGTCGATGGACAAAAACTGCTCGACTACGAGATCGAGATCGAAGGACGCGAACAGCGCAAGGGCAACATCTACAAGGCCGTCGTCACGCGCGTCGAGCCCAGCCTGGAGGCCTGCTTCGTCGACTATGGCGAGGAGCGCCACGGCTTTTTGCCCTTCAAGGAAATCTCGCGCCAGTACTTCGCCGAGGGCGTCTCGGTCGGCCAGGCCAAGATCCAGGACGCGATCAAGGAAGGCCAGAGCCTGCTGGTACAGGTCGAGAAGGAAGAGCGCGGCAACAAGGGGGCGGCGCTGACCACCTTCGTCAGCCTGGCTGGGCGCTACGTGGTGTTGATGCCCAACAACCCGCGCGGCGGCGGCGTCAGCCGCCGCATCGAGGGCGAGGACCGCGCCGAGCTGAAGGAGGCGATGGATCAGCTCGAATATCCCAAGGGCGCCAGCATCATCGCACGCACCGCCGGCATCGGCCGCAGCGCGCCCGAGCTGCAGTGGGACCTGAACTACCTGCTCAAGCTGTGGGACGCCATTGACGGCGCCGCCAAGGAGGGCAAGGGCGCCTTCCTGATCTACCAGGAAAGCAACCTGGTGATCCGCGCCATCCGCGACTACTTCAACAGCGACATCGGCGACATCCTGATCGACACCGACGACGTGTTCGAGCAGGCGCACCAGTTCATGGCGCACGTGATGCCGGAGCAGGCGCACCGCGTCAAGCGCTACCGCGACAACGCGCCGCTGTTCTCGCGCTTTCAGATCGAGCACCAGATCGAGTCGGCCTACAGCCGCACAGTCAGCCTGCCCTCGGGCGGCGCCATCGTGATCGACCACGCGGAGGCGCTGGTGGCGGTGGATGTCAACTCCGCGCGCGCCATCAAGGGCGGCGACATCGAGGAGACCGCCACCCGCACCAACCTGGAGGCCGCCGACGAGGTGGCGCGCCAGATGCGCCTGCGCGACCTGGGCGGCCTGATCGTGATCGACTTCATCGACATGGAGGAGAGCAAGAACCGCCGCGAGGTCGAAAACCGCCTGCGCGAGGCGCTGCGCCAGGACCGCGCGCGCGTGCAATTCGGCTCGATCAGCAAGTTCGGCCTGCTGGAGATGAGCCGCCAGCGCCTGAAGCCGGCGCTGAGTGAAGGCGCCTCGATCCCCTGCCCGCGCTGCGGCGGCTCGGGCCACGTGCGCGACACCGAGTCCAGCGCGCTGCAGATCCTGCGCATCATCCAGGAGGAATCGCTCAAGGACAACACCGCCGCCGTCAACGTGCAGGTGCCGGTGGAAGTGGCCAGTTTCCTGCTGAACGAAAAGCGCCCCGAGATCGCCAAGATCGAGCTCAAGCAGCGCGTCAACGTCACCCTGGTGCCCAACAAGACGCTGGAGACGCCGCACTACCGGCTCGACCGCTTGAAGCACGACGACCCGCGCCTGGACGACATCGACTCCAGCTACAAGATGGCCGAGGAGTTCGAGGACCCGACCACGGTCACCCGCCGCAGCCAGGAGCCCACCAACCGCCAGCAGCCCGTCATCAAGGGCGTGCTGCGCGACACCCCGCTGCCGACCCCGCCGGTTGCGCCCGCGCCCGCCGCGGCGCCCGTGCCGACGCGGGCGCCTGTCGCCGCCGCCCCGGCGGTCGAGACCAGCACGGGCGGCCTGATGGGTTGGCTCAAGGGTCTGTTCGGATCGGCGCCCACGCCCCCGGCGGAAGCGGCCCCGGCGACGCCGGCACCCGCCGCCGCACCCGAGGAAAAGCGTGAAGGCCGCGGTGAACGCAGCGGCCAGCGCCGCGGCGGCCGCGGCCGTGGCGGCCGCAACGGCGAAGGCCGCTCGGGAGAAGGCCGCGGGCGCGAAGCCCGCAATGATGACGGCCGCAGCGAAGGACGCGAAGCCCAGACCGGCACCGCCGACGCCAACGGCGAAGTCCGCCGCCCCCGCGACGGCGGCCGCCGCAACGGCGAACGCCCGGAGCGTGGTGACCGCGGCGAACGTGGCGAACGTGGCGACCGCGCGCCGCGCGAGCGCCGCGAAGGCGTGACGGACGAAGTCCAGAGCGCCGGCGAAAGCGAAGGCAGCCGCACGGCGCGTCCGCCGCGGGGCGACGGCCGCCGCGGCCGCGGCGAAGGCCGGCGCGAGCCGGGCGAACCGCGCGCCGACGGCGCCGCGCCTGGCGAAGTCGCGCAACCCCTGGCCGACGCGGCCGGCTCGGATGCAGGCGCGACGGACGAGCGCCGCGAACGCCGCCCGCGCGAACGCCAACAACGCGAGGGCCGTGAAGGCCGCGAGCACCGCGAGCGCGCCGAAGACCGCACGCCCGACCAGCCCGCCGCGCCGCAGCCGCAGCACGCCGACAGCGCCGAGGCCGAACCCGCGGCACCGGCGGTGCGCTCGTACTTCGCCCGCCCGGCGGACAGCGAGGCGCCGGCGCCGGCCGCTCCGCTGGCTGCCCCCGTGGTGAGTCCCGCGCCAACGCCGGTCGCAGCCGTCCCTGCACCAGCCGCTGCGCCGGCCCCTGCCCCGGCTCCGGCCCCTGCGGCGCCCGCCCCCGCGCAAGCGGCGGCCGTCGGCATGCCCAAGGTCGGTGCATTTGCGCTGCCAGTGGACGCGCTGGCTCGGGTGGCCGATCAGGCTGGCCTGAACTGGGTCAACTCCGACGCCGACAAGGTGGCTGCCGTGCAGGCGGCGATTGCCGCCGAGCCGCGCCCGATCCACGTGCCGCGCGAGCGCCCGCCGCTGGTGGAGCTCGACGAAGGCCCGCTGGTGCTGGTGGAGACCCGCAAGGACTTGGGTGCGATCACCCTGCCCTTCGAGCGCTCGGCGCACTGAGCGCCTGAAAGGCTGAAGGCGCGACGTGAAAGAATGGGCTGGATGGGCAACCGTCCAGCCCGTTTCCTTTGGCCGATAGAGTCACCCTAAAAATAGTTTAGTTAAAACGAATTGAATTTGTGATAGTTTTAATCTAAACTTCAGTCATCCCGTTTCATCAACCCAAGGAGAACTCCCCATGTCCCTGATCAACACCAAGGTCCTGCCCTTCAAGACCCAGGCCTTCCACAACGGCAAGTTCGAGGAAGTCACCGAGAAGAACTTCAGCAACGGCAAGACCTGGTCGGTCGTGATCTTCATGCCGGCGGCCTTCACCTTCAACTGCCCGACCGAGATCGAGGACGCGGCCGAGCACTACGCCGAGTTCCAGAAGCTGGGCGCCGAGGTGTTCGTCGTCACCACCGACACGCATTTCAGCCACAAGGTGTGGCACGAGACGTCCGACGCCGTGGGCAAGGCCAAGTTCTTCCTGGTGGGCGACCCCACGCACCAACTGACCCACAACTTCGGCGTGCACATCGAGGAAGAAGGTCTGGCGCTGCGCGGCACCTTCGTGATCGACCCCAGCGGCACCATCAAGACGATGGAAGTGCATTCCAACGAAATCGCCCGCGACGTGAGCGAGACCTTGCGCAAGCTGAAAGCCGCCCGGTACACCGCCGCGCACCCCGACGAGGTGTGCCCGGCCAAGTGGAAGGAAGGCGAGAAGACGCTGAAGCCCTCGATCGACCTGGTCGGAAAGATTTAAAACCACCCCGAAGCGAGTTGCGCTCGCCTCCCCTCAAGGGGCGCACCCAGTGGCCGGGCAAAGCCCGCTCCACGGGTGCCCCGAAAAAGGCAGCGGGGTGAGGCGCAAACCACCGCCGAACGGCGACGGGGCGCACGCGCCCTGCCGTTCGGCTTTTTTTTGAACAAATCAGCCGCTTGCGCCCGCCGAATCGGCGCAGGCAGCTATCAAACAAGGAGTAACCACCATGTTGGACCCAGACATCAAGCAACAACTCGCAGCCTACCTGGAGCGTGTGCAAGAGCCGTTCGAGATGGTGGCGACCCTGGGCGATGACGCCAAGTCCGCCGAGATGCGCGAGCTGCTCGAAGAAATCGCCAACCTGCGCAACGACAAGATCACACTGCGCACCGATGGCCAGGATGCGCGCGTGCCCTCCTTCACCCTCGCGCGCCCGGGCAGCGGCACGCAACTGCGCTTTGCCGCCATCCCCATGGGGCACGAGTTCACCTCGCTGATCCTGGCGCTGCTGTGGACGGGCGGGCACCCGCCCAAGGTCGAACCGGAGGTCATCGAGCAGATCAAGGCGCTGGACCAGGACCTGGACTTCGAGGTCTACATGAGCCTGTCCTGCCACAACTGCCCGGACGTGGTGCAGGCGCTCTCGCTCATGTCCATCCTCAACCCGCGCATCAAGACCACCGTCATCGACGGCGGCATGTTCCAGAAGGAAATCGAGGCGCGCGAGATCATGGGCGTGCCCACCGTGTTCGAAGGCGGCAAGATGTTCCACGGCGGCCGCACCTCGCTGGAAGAAATCCTGCAAAAGGTGGACAGCGGCGCCGCCACGCG
Source organism: Ottowia sp. (assembly GCF_046348305.1). GTDB lineage: Bacteria > Pseudomonadota > Gammaproteobacteria > Burkholderiales > Burkholderiaceae_C > Ottowia. Next base: position 59,255 of record NZ_JAXMEM010000013.1, on the reverse strand, counting down.
CGATGCCGCCAAGCTGTCGGCCAAGGCGTCGTTCGAGGTGCTGATCATCGGCGGCGGCCCGGCCGGCGCAGCCGCAGCCATCTACACGGCGCGCAAGGGCATCCGCACGGGCATCGTCACCGAGCGCTTCGGCGGCCAGGTCAACGACACGCTGGACATCGCCAACTACCCGGGCCTGTCGCACACCACCGGGCCCGAATACGCCAGCGCACTCGAACGCCATGTGCGCGACTACGAGGTGGACATCATCACAGCGCAAAGCGTGGCTGCGCTGGTGCCGGCCGAGCAGCCCGGCGGCCTGATCACCGTCAGGCTGGGCAATGGCGGCACGTTGCAAAGCCGCAGCATCATCCTGGCCACCGGCGCGCGCTGGCGCAACGTGGGCGTGCCCGGCGAAGAGGAATACAAGACCAAGGGCGTGGCCTACTGCCCCAGCTGCGACGGCCCGCTCTTCAAGGGCAAGGACGTGGCCGTGATCGGCGGCGGCAACTCGGGTGTCGAGGCGGCGATCGACCTGGCCGGCGTGGTCAGGCACGTCACCGTGCTCGAGTTCATGCCCGAGATGAAGGCCGACGCGGTGTTGATCAAGAAGCTGAAAAGCCTGCCCAACGTGACGGTGCACACCAACGCGCAGACCACCGAGATCACCGGCACCGATGGCAAGGTCAGCGGCCTGGCCTTCAAGCACCGCGGCGACGGCACGGATGCCCGCGTCGACCTGGAAGGCGTGTTCGTGCAGATCGGCCTGGTGCCCAACACCGAGTGGCTGGGCGAGACCGTCAAGCGCAGCAAGTTCGGCGAGATTGAAGTCAACGCGCGCGGCGAAACCAACGTGCCCGGCGTGTTTGCCGCCGGCGACTGCACCACCGTGCCCTACAAGCAGATCGTGGTGGCGGCGGGCGCGGGCTCCACGGCCGCGCTCAGCGCCTTCGACTACCTGATCCGCACGCCGGCGCCCGCCAAGCAGGCTGTGACGCCATCCGAGCACGCCATCGCCTGACGCATCACAGGCCGTGAGCAAAAAAGCCCGCCAGCTGGCGGGCTTTTGTTGCGCTGAGATGAAACACCCCCAGTCTCCACTCGCTGCGCGATGTTCCGCCCACCCCCTTGCAGGGGGCATCGCCAGCGGGCGGGCCAAGCCCTTCCGCGGCGATCGCTGGCTTGGCCTGCTCCGCGGCCATTTGGCCCTTTGCGTTTCATCGGCTGCGGGTGGCGCGCAGCGCCATGGACAACTGAGATGCAGGTCAATCCGCCGTGATCTTGCGCTCGGTGATCAGCTTTTTCCAGCGGCTGTATTCGTCCGCCTGGTATTTGGCGAATTCGGCGGGCGAGTTCAGCACCATCTCGAAGCCCAGGTCCAGCAGCTTGGCCTTGGTGGCTGGCTCGCTCAGGATCTCGACAATGGCCTTGTGCAGCCTGGCCTTGACGTCGGCCGGCAGCCCGTGCGGGCCGGCCACCGCCTGCCACGAATAAACGTCCGCGCCCTTGACGCCGCTTTCCTGCAGCGTGGGCACGTCGGGCAGCAGCGGCGAGCGCTTGTCGCCGGTGATGACCAGCGCACGCAGCTTGCCCGCCTTGATCTGCGGCATGGCGGTGTTGATGTTCATGAAGGACGAATCGACCTGGTTGCCCAGCAGGTCGGTCATCACCGGCCCGCCGCCCTTGTAGGGCACGTGCAGGCCGCTGGTGCCCGTTTGCTGCCAGAACAGCTCGGCCGTCAGGTGGTCGCTGCTGCCCGCGCCCGAGGAGGCAAAGGACATCTTGCCCGGATTGGCCTTGAGGTAGGCCAGCACCTCGGCCAGCGACTTGAGCCTGGATGCGGCCGGCACCACCAGCACGTTGGGCGCCTGCACGGCCACGGTGATCGGGTCCAGGTCCTTCAGCGCGTCATACTGCACCTTCATCAGGTGCGGCGCGATCACGAACGGGCCCAGCGAGGACACCAGCAGCGTGTAGCCGTCCGGTGCGCTGCGCGCGACCTGCGCAGTGCCGATGGTGCCGGTGGCGCCGCCCTTGTTGTCCACCACCACGGTGCCGCCGATCTTGGCGCCCAACTGGGCCGAGATGATGCGGGCAATCATGTCGGTGGAACCCTCAGGCGGGAATGGCACCACGATGGTGACCGTCTTGGTCGGCCAGGCAAAGGCGGCCGCACTGGCCAGGCCCAGAACGATGCTGGCAAGCGCTTTCTTCATGGTGTGTCTCCTTGGTTGAGGATGGGCCGGGCGGCCAATGAATGGGTCAGCGGCAGGGCCGGCAATCGGGTTGTCGGCACCGCCCCGGGTGCGTTCCGGATCGTGGTCTTCTGATCCTTTATTGGTATGACATCGTACAACCTGTCGGCGATGCGCATGTAGGCACAAACCCTGATTTCGCGCTCGACCCTGATCGGACGTTGGGTTCAGCGGGCTTGCGCAGCCTGCTGACGGCGTTGCCGGCTGTTGACCAGGTGCGTGCGCATGGCGGCGCGCGCACCCTCCACGTCCTGGCGTTCAATGGCGTCCAGCACGCTCTGGTGCTCGGCGTTGATGCGCGCCAGGTAGGCCGCTTGCCCGGCCATGAGGCCCTCTTCGTCGGCCAGGCGCGCGCGTGGAATCATGCTCAGGCCCAGCGTGCCCATCAACTCGACAAAATGCCGGTTCTGCGTGGCGCGCGCGATCTCCAGGTGAAACTGGAAGTCGGCGGTCACCGCGTCCTGCCCCGACTGCAGCGCCGTCACGAAGGCCTTCAGGGCTTCGCGCACGGCTTGCAACTGGGCTTCGCTGCGGCGCGCCGCCGCCAGGCCGGCGCATTCGGTCTCCAGCGCAATGCGCAACTCCAGCACGTCGACCACGTCCTGCAGCGTGGCCAGTTGATCCGGTCCGATGCGAAACGCCGCAGCGTCGCCGGGGCCCACCACGAAAGTCCCCACGCCATGCCGCGTGGACACCATGCCGGCCGCCTGCAGGCGCGACATGGCCTCGCGCACCACGGTGCGGCTGACGCCGAATTCGGCCATCAGATCGGCCTCGCGCGGCAGCTTGGCACCGGCCGCCAGGCTGCCGTCCAGAATGCGGTCGCCCACGGCCTCGACCACCTCGACCGTCAGGGAGCGCGGCCGACTGCGGGGTGGACGATGGGCAATCACCATGCGCGCATCATAGTCACGAAAGTACGATTTGTGACGTCGTATCACAAAATCGTCGTGACATGCTGCGGCTTGTCGGCATCGCGAGCCGGGATGCATGGCATGCCGCCGTCAATGGCCCGCTACCCGCTGCCGCCGAAAATCCCCGCCGACACCGGGCCTGCCGGCAAGCCCCGTCGTTCAGCCTTGGGCCGCCTGCCGCCACGCCCGCGCCGCCGCGTCTTCGTCGCCCCGCTCCTCGGCCAGCCGCGCCTGCGCGCGCCAGGCGTTGCGGCGCAACCCGGCGTCGTCCAGCGTGCGGGCGGCTTGCGCCAGCAGCAACTGGGCGCGGCCCCACAGGCCGCGTTGCAGGCAGGCCATGCCGGCCAGGTATTGCAGCGTGGCGTCGTGCGGATGGGCTTGCTGCGCCGACTCGATGCGGGCCAGCCATTCGGTGTCGGCGCCGGCGTCCTCGCCGTCTGCAGCCAGGGCTTGTTCCAGCGCATGGGCCAGGCGCACCTGCTGGGCATCGGTCAACGTGCCGGGGCCGGCCAGGGCTTGCTCCCAAACGGGCGTCAGCCAGTTGCGGGCCAGCGCGGCGCTGCCGTTCAGGTCCAGCAGGCGCTGCGCGGCGCGCAGGGCCAGCTCGGGCATGGCGCGCTCGGTGGGGCTGAGCGCGGCCCAGATGGCTTGCAGCTCGGGGGCGTCGTAGGCGCGGGCGATTTGCTCACCGGCCAGGCCGCGCATCAGGCTGGCGGCGGCTTGCGCAGAAAAGGCGCGGTGCTTGGCCAGCAGGCGTGCGGTTTCCATCGCGTCGGTGATGTGCCCGGCCTGGCGCGCGGCCTTGAGCTTGATGCGCAGCGCGGCCGTGCGGCGCTGGGCGCCCGTGGGCAGCTCGGCCAGCCGCGCCAGCGCGCCGGCAGGATCCTGGGTGCTGACGGCCCATTGCGCCGCGCGCAGCAGCACGGCCTCGCGCAGCTCGGCGTGGGCGCCGGGGGTGGTGGCGGTGGCCAGGGCGGCATCCAGAAAGCGGTTGCGGTTGGACTCGTCCTGCAGGGCGTGCGCGCTTTCGGCGGCCGTCAGGTTGGCCAGCGTGCGCAGCCCGATCAGCGCGGGGTTGTCGGGCCGCTGCGCGCTCGCGGCCTGCGTGCGCGCCAGCACCGATTCGGCGGCCTTGCGCGCGCGCAGGTAGCGCCCGGCGGTGAACTGCACGCGCGCGTCGAGCAGCAGGGCGTTGGTGGCGCGTTCGCGCTGCTGCACGCGCCAGCGCCGCGCCTGGCGGGGCAGCTCCAGCAGCGCCGCCACGGTGCGCAGCGCGCCGTACAGCAGCGCAAACAGCAACAGCGCCAGCAGCAGCACCAGGTTGACCGACAGATCGATCCGGTGCGGCGGCCAGAACACCGTGACCGTGCCCGGGTTGCCGCCCGCGAACAGGGCCAGCGCGACCGCCGCGGCAAACAGGCCAATCAACCAGAGGGTGGCACGCATGGGCGGTCAGCGCGGCGACGCCACGGCGGCGGCCTGGCCCAGTGCGACGAGGGTGTCGTCCACGCGCGGCAGGTCGGCGTCGCGCGTCTCGGCGCGGATGCGCTGCAGCAGCGTGGCGGCGGCCTGCGTGCGGCGCGCGCTCGGGTCGAACCAGGTGCCCAGCGACGTGGCGGCCGCGGCCAGGTCGGCGCGCGCGGCCTCGTACTGGCGCGCCAGAATGGCCAGGCGCGCGCCCTGCAGGCGCAGCTTGAGGTTCTCGCGCACGAAGAAGGCCTGGTCGGGGCTGAGCAGGGCGGCGTCGGGGCGCTCGATGCGGCTGACGCGCAGCAGGTCGCGGGTTTCGTCCCAGAAGATGCGGCCCAGGCGCTCCCACCAGCTGGGCGCGGCCTCTGCCGGCGCCGCGCGCTCGCGGCTGGTGGCGCCACTGCGTTGCGGGCCGACGGCGTTGGCCATCGGCAGTTCATCGACCTCGCGCAGCAACTGGTCGATGCGCGCCAGCAGGCCGGCGGTGTCGGCGAGGTTGGCTTTCTTGACGCGCTCCAGGTCGCGCGCCACCGCTCGCGCCACCGGCGCCAGGCGCGGGTCGCTGCTGCGCGCCAGGCGGCGCTCGGCGGTGCGCAGGGCCGCCAGCAAGGGCTGCACGCTGCCGGTGAGCTGGGCCTGGTCCTGCGCCACGCGCACGGCCGACTCCAGATCGACCGCCAGGTTTTCGTCGCGCGCACGCGCCACGCTTTGCACCAGCTCTTCCATCTGCGCGCGATACGCGGCCAGGTCGCTCACGCGGCCGTCCAGCGCCGCCAGCTTGCCGAGCGCGTCGCGCACGTCGGTGTCGGCCTGGCGCGCCAGGGTGCGCGCCTCCACCGCACCGCTGCTGGCCTCGGCGCTCTGGCGCGCCAGTTGCTCTTGCATGGACGACACCTTCTGCCACAGCAGCGCCACGACCACCAGCGCCAGCGCCGCCAAAGCCCAGGCCAGCAGCAAGCCGGGCCCCGGCAGCGCCGCATGCGGGCGCACCGGCGGCGCCGGCATGGGCCCCGGCGCCACGGGCAGCGCGGCATCGGCGGCTGGGGCGGCGGGCGCGGGCTCGGGATTCATGCCAGCGATTCTATCGACGCCCTCACGTCGTCGAGGCTTGGGCGGGTGTCCAGCACCACGCCAAAACCGGCCGCGCGCGCCGCCGCGCCGATGCGCGGGTGCGTGGCCAGCGCGCGCGCGGCGCGCCAGTCGACATCCGCCAGGCATTGCCGCAGGTTGGCGATCGCCTCGGCGCTGCTGAACAGCCAGATCGTGCCGTCGGCCGCGGCGGCGCGGGCACGCTGCGCCTGCGCCCCATCGAGCACGGGCGCGCGCCGGCGATAGACCACCACGGTGTCCACCTGCGCCGCCGCTTCGGCCAGGCGCTCGCGCAACCAGTCGCGGCCGGCGGCGCGTCCCTCGGCATCGCCGCCGCGCACCAGCAGCACGCGCACGCCGGCATGCACCTGCGGGGCCACGCGCGCCCACAGCGCTTCCGAGTCGAACTGGCCGGCATCCGGCGCCGGCGCGTCGACGCGCGCGGCCGGCCAACCGGCGCGCAGCAGCGCCGCCGTGGTGCCGGGGCCCGGCGACCAAGCTCTCGTTTTGATAGCTGCTCGCGCTTGATCCAATTGCGCAACCGCAGATTTTGTCTCAAAAAAAAGCTGATCTGACCCCAATTTGAAGTGGGTGACGGCATTGCCGCTGACGAACATGGCGGCGTCGTAGTCGGCCAGGTGCTGGCGGGCGGCGCGCAGGGCCGGGCTGGGGGGCTCTGGCGCGATGTCGATCAGGGGCAGCGCCTCGGCGGCGATGCCGTGCTCGCTCAGGCGGCGCACCCATTCGGCGGCGTCGTGCGCCGGGCGGGTGACGAGCACGCGCACGCTGGCCACGGGATCAGCCCGGGTCAATGCGCGCCGGCGGCGCGCAAGGCGGCGGCAACGCGCTCGCCCAGGGCCTGGGCATCGGCCGGGCTGCGAATCGTGGCGCGCTCGTCGGTGCGCACCAGCTGCGGCGCGCCCTCGGGCTCGCCCCAGGCGGCGCGCAGGTGCATCTGGCCGGCCTCCAGCGTGGCGTGCGCGGCCAGCGGCATGGAGCAGCTGCCGCCCATGGCGCGGCTGACGGCGCGCTCGGCGGCGGTCGTCAGCCACGCGTGCGCATCGGCCAGGGGCGCCAGCGCTGCCAGCAGATCAGCACGGCCGGCGCGCACTTCGATGCCCAGGGCGCCCTGCCCGGCGGCCGGCAGCATCTGCGCGGTGTCGAAAGTGTGGCGAATACGCGCGGCCAGGCCCAGGCGCTTCAGGCCGGCGGCCGCCAGCACGATGCCGGCGTACTGCCCTTCGTCCAGCTTGCGCAGACGGGTGTCCAGGTTGCCGCGCAGGGGCTCGATGCGCAGGTCGGGCCGCAGCGCGCGAAGCAGCACGGTGCGGCGCAGGCTGGAGGTGCCGACGACGGCGCCCTGGGGCAAGTCCTCCAGGCGAGCGTATTGGGGCGACACCCAGGCGTCGCGCGGGTCTTCGCGCGCCATCACGCAGGCCAGCGCAAAGCCCGCGGGCAGCTCCATGGGCACGTCCTTGAGCGAATGCACGGCGATGTCGGCGCGGCCTTCTTCCAGCGCGGTTTCGAGCTCCTTGACGAACAGCCCCTTGCCGCCCACCTTGGACAGGCTGCGGTCCAGGATCTGGTCGCCGCGGGTGGTCATGCCCAGCAGGGTGACGGGGTGGCCGCGCTGCTCGAGCAGCGCCTTGACGTGCTCGGCCTGCCACAGGGCCAGGCGGCTTTCACGGGTGGCGATGGTGATCGGAATCGACATGACGCCGATGCTACAGGAGCGCCGTCGCTGCCCCGGTCACTGCCCCAGCGCCGCCCGCACCGCCGACAGCTGCCGGCGCGAGACCGCCAGCACCTCGTCCACGCCGGCCAGTTGCACGGCCCAGCCCTCGCCCTCTTCCACATCGACGTGGCGCACCAGCGCGCGCATGGCGTGGCGCGCCACCAGGGCGTTGCGGTGGATGCGCACGAAGCGCTCGGCAAAGCGTTCCTCCAGCTGGCTCAGGCTGCCGTCCAGCACGTGGCTGGCCGCGGCCGTTCGCACCGTGACGTACTTGAGCTCGGCGCGCAGGTACAGCACGTCCGCCACCGGCACGCGCAGGGTGCGCCCGCGTTCGCTGATGAGCAGCCATTTTTGATCGAAATCGGGCTCTGGCGCTTGATCCACGGGCGCAAGACGCTTCACTTTTTGTAGTGCCGCTTGCAGTCGCTCCAGGCGCACGGGCTTGGTCAGATAGTCCGCCGCGGCGATGTCGAAGGCCTGCACCGCGTAGTCGGTGTGGGCGGTGACGAACACCACCGCCGGCGGCGCGGGCACATCGCGCAGGGCCGCGGCCAGCTGCATGCCGTCGGCACCGGGCAGGTGGATGTCCAGCAGCGCCACGTCAAAGCGCTGGCGCGCCAGCAGGCTCATGGCGTCGGCGGCGTTGGCCGCCTCGCCCGCCACCAGGGCCGGCGGCTCGCGGCACTCGCCCAGCAGCGTGCGCAGGCGCGCGCGCGCCAGGGCTTCGTCATCGACGATCAGCACGCGCAGCGTCATGAGCGCTCCGGCGCCGGCATCGGCACCTCGATGCGCGCCTGATAGACGTCGTCCACCAGCGCGGTGCGAAAGCTGCCTTGCAGGTCGTGCAGCAGGCGCAGGCGGTCGCGCACGTTGGCAAGCGCAATGCCGTGGCCGGCGCGGCCCTGCCCGGCCGGCACGCTGTTGGTCACCTTGATCAGCGCTCGCCCGCCGCGCAGCTGGGTGGAGACGCGCAACTGCGCGCCGCGCGTGCTGGGCTCCACGCCGTGGATGACGGCGTTTTCCACCAGCGGCTGCAGGATCAGCGGCGGCAGCCGGGCGGCGCGCACGCGCGGGTCCAGCGCCCATTCCACGCGCAGGCGCTCGCCAAAACGCACCTGCTCGATGGCCAGGTAGCGGCGCGCCAGCTCGATCTCCTGCCCCACGGTGGAGGCGCCCTGCTGGTCGGCCAGCGCGTGGCGAAACAGGTCGGACAAATCGGCCAGCACCTCCTCGGCCTTGGCCGGTTCTTCGCGCACCAGGGCAATCGCGCTGTTGAGCGTGTTGAACAGAAAGTGCGGGCGGATGCGCGCCTGCAGCTCGGCCAGGCGCGCCGTGGTGGCCGCCGGCAGGCGCCCGCGCGCGCGCCACATGAGGCCCGCCACCAGCCCCGCCGCCAGCAGCGCGCCGGTGCAGGCGCTGGCCAGCCATGCGGGCGAGGCCAGCAGGCCCGTCAACGCCAGCATGCCGGCCGCATAAACGCCCGCCAGCGCCCCCAGCGCCACGCCGGCGCTCATCTGCGCCGCGGCCCCCAATCGGGCCAACGGGCGCTTGAGCGCGCAGCCCACCACCAGCCACAGCAGCGTGGCCGGCAGCGCGGCGCCGGTGGCCAGCGCCACGGCGGCAATCCAGTCGGCGGGCCCGCCGGCGCCGTACATCAGGGCCACGGCCAGCACCGCCTCCACATACAGCACGGCGCGCAGGATCACGCCGACCTCGCAGGCGTCGAACACCAGCACCGGCGCGGGCACCGGCGCCGGCGGCGGAACCCAGCGGTCGGTCAGGGTCGATAGAATTTGCGAGTCCTTCATGAGTCCGCCCAGTGTAGGGCCCCGCCAGCGCCATTGATCGGGCGCAAGCTGCCGTTCATGCGGCGCCGATGCGTGCCCGCAACCCTTTTCCACCCACCATGTCCGCCAACCAACTCGACACCAAATCCCAAGCCTGGTCCGCGCTGTTTTCCGAACCGATGAGCGAGCTGGTGCAGCGCTACACCGCCAGCGTGTTCTTCGACCAGCGCCTGGCCGCGGCCGACATCGCCGGCAGCCTGGCGCACGCCGAGATGCTGGCCGCGCAAGGCATCATCAGCGCGCAGGACCGGGCCGACATCGAGCGGGGCCTCACGCAAATCCGCGGCGAGATCGAGCGCGGCGAGTTCGACTGGAAGCTGGCGCTGGAGGACGTGCACCTGAACATCGAGGCGCGCCTGACCACGCTGGTGGGCGATGCCGGCAAGCGCCTGCACACCGGCCGCAGCCGCAACGACCAGGTGGCCACCGACATCCGCCTGTGGCTGCGCGGCGAGATCGATCTGCTGATCGGCCTGCTGCGCGAGCTGCAAGGCGCGCTGCTGGAAGTCGCCGAGCCCAACGTCGAGGTCATCCTGCCCGGCTTCACGCACCTGCAGGTGGCGCAGCCCGTCAGCTTTGCGCACCACCTGCTGGCCTACGTGGAGATGTTCAGCCGCGACGAGGAGCGCCTGCGCGACGTGCGCCGGCGCGTCAACCAGCTGCCGCTGGGCGCCGCCGCCCTGGCCGGCACCACCTACCCGCTGGACCGCGCCCGCGTGGCACGCACCCTGGGCATGGAAGGCGTGTGCCAGAACAGCCTGGACGCCGTGAGCGACCGCGACTTCGCCATCGAATTTGCCGCCGCCGCCAGCCTGGTGATGGTGCACGTCAGCCGCATGAGCGAGGAACTCATCTTATGGATGAGCCAGAACTACGCCTTCATCCGCATCGCCGACCGCTTCACCACCGGCTCATCGATCATGCCGCAGAAGAAGAACCCCGACGTGCCCGAGCTGGCGCGCGGCAAGACCGGCCGCGTGGTCGGCCACCTGATGGGCCTGATCACGCTGATGAAAGGCCAGCCCCTGGCCTACAACAAGGACAACCAGGAAGACAAGGAGCCGCTGTTCGACACGGTGGACACGCTGCGCGACACGCTGCGCATCTTCGTCGAGATGATCGGCGGCCAGCGCAACGCGCAGACCGGCGCCAAGGAAGGCGGCATCACGGTGAATGCCGCCGCCATGCAGGCCGCCGCGCAAAAGGGCTACGCCACCGCCACCGACCTGGCCGACTACCTGGTCAAGAAGGGCCTGCCCTTTCGCGACGCGCACGAAACGGTGGCCCACGCCGTCAAGGCCGCGCAGTCGCACGGCTGCGATTTGTCCGAGCTGCCGCTGGCCACGCTGCAGGGCTTTCACCCCGCCATCGAAAAAGACGTGTTCGACGTGCTCTCGCTGCGCGGCAGCCTGAATGCGCGGGGCACGCTGGGCGGCACCGCGCCGGCGCAGGTGCGCCACCAGATCGCACGCCACCGCACGCGGCTGGTGGGCGAGCCCAGGCCCTGAGCGCGCCGCGCTTGGGCCGTTCCCTTACGCTCCCAGCAGGCGCCGGGCCAGCACCGACACCATGTCACGCCGACCATCGGCAATCAGATGAACGATCACCTGTCGTTCGGACACCTGATAAATCACGCGATAGGGTTTGAAAAAAGTCTGGCGATAGGCCTTGATGCCCAGTCCAACCAGCTCCCTGGGGTAGCTGCCCCGGTGTGGAAATCGCGAAAGACCCTGGGCCACCTTCATCAATTCGTCCAGCACGTGATGCGCGTGGGCCAGGCTGTCGAACTCGGCGATGTAGTCAAAAATCGCCTCCAGGTCCTGCTGCGCCCCCTCGGTCAGCAAAACCTCGAAGCCGTGGGCCGCCTCGGCCATCAACGCGGGGCGCCCTTGGCGCGCAGCCGCGCCACCACCTGGCCCACGGCTTGCAGCTTGCCTGCAGCCACCTGCTGCTGACCCAAGGCCAGGATTTTCAGCAAGGCCAGGGTCTCCTGCGTTTCCTCGTACGAGGCCACGTCCTGCAACACGGCCTTGGCCTCCCCGTTCTGCGTGATGACCAGAGGCTGGCGCTGCGCGGTCAAAACCGCCAGCACCTCGGCGGCATTGGCTTTCAGGTAGCTGATCGGCTTGACCTGGGATGAGTAGTGCATGCGGGGCCCCCTGGGAACGTGAAAGACCAAATATGGATATTTTATGGTCTTGCCTTACCGCATTTGGGAATTTCCCGCGGGACTCGGACAAAGACCGGTTCGACCCCAAAGCGTGCGCTATGCTGGCCGCATGCACCCCCCCGCCTTCGCCCACCACCGCTTTCGCTGGCTCGCGCTGACCGCGTGCGTGCTGGCCCTGCCCGCCCAGGCCCTGACCCTCACCGCACTCACGCCCCAGGGCGAGGTGGCGCGCGTGCGCCAGGTGGCGGCGCAGTTCGACGACAACGCCGTCAACTTTGGCGACGCCGGGGCGCCGGCGCCGCTCACGGTCAGTTGCGACGATGCCGCGGCCGGGCGCGGCCAGGGCCGCTGGGTCAGCGCGCGGCAGTGGGTGTTCGACTTCGCGGCCGATCTGCCGCCGGGCGTGCGCTGCCGCGTCGAGCCGGTTTCAGGCTTCAAATCGCCTTCTGGCGCACTGCTGAAGAGCGCGAGCAGCTATTCATTCAATAGCGGCGGCCCGTTTGTTCAATCGATCCGGCCCAGTCCCTCCACGCCGATCGAGGAAGAGCAGGCCTTCGTGCTGCGCCTGAACGGGCCGGCCACGCTCGAAAGCGCCACCGCGCACATCAGCTGCGCCGTCGATGGCCTGGGCGAGCGCGTGCCGGTGCGCCTGATCGAGGGCGCGCCGCGCGACGCGCTGCTGAAGGCGCTGGGCGATGACAAGGCGGCGCAGGCCGATCCGCTGCGCTTCGTCACCCTGGCCTGCAACCGGCGCCTGACGCCCGCCACCCGCGTGCAGCTGATCTACGGCGCCGGCGTGGCCACGCCCAGCGGCGTGGCCAACCGCATCGAGCGGCGCTTTGCCTTCAAGGTGCGCGAGCCCTTTACCGCCAGCACCACTTGCGAGCGCGAGAACGCCCAGGCTGCCTGCATGCCGATCCGGCCGATCGAGCTGGTCTTCAGTGCGCCCGTGGCGCGCAAGCTGCTGGGCGCGGTGCGGCTGCGCTCGGACAAGACCGAGATATCGCCCCATTTCGACGAAGACAGCCAGGGCGACGACCTGCTGGAGCGCATCCGCTTCGACGGCCCCTTTCCCGAACGCGCCACGCTCACGCTCAGCCTGCCGGCCGAGCTGAAGGACGCCAGCGGCCGCGCGCTGGCCAATGCGGCCAGCTTTCCGCTCAAGATCGACACCGGGCCGCTGCCGCCGCTGGTCAAGTTTGCCGCCGCGCCCTTCGGCATCGTCGAGCGCTTTGCCGAGGGGCCGGATGGCCCGGCGCTGCTGCCGCTGACGGTGCGCCGCGTGGAGCCCCAGCTGCAGGCCAGCGACCTGCAACTGGGCGACTTGCAGCCGCAAAGCGACGCCGAGATCATCCACTGGTTCACCCGCGTGCAGCGCTACGACCGCTGGCTGGTGCCGCGCGATCAGGCGCGGGACGACTTCGGCGCGGCCGCGCTGCCGCCGGCCGTGGGCGATTCGACCAAGGACGCGGTCGAATCGCGCACCCTGTCGCTGCTGGCCGGCCAGGGCGGCGTCAAGTCGATCGCCCTGCCGGCGGCGCCCGCCACGGGCGAGCGCCCGTTCGAGGTGGTGGGCGTGCCGCTGGCGCCGGGCTTTCACGTGCTCGAGGTCAGCTCGCAGCTGCTGGGCCAGGCCCTGCTCGACGCCGGCTATGGCGCCCGGCGCCGCATGGTGGTGCGCAGCTCGGTGCTGGTCACCAATCTGGGCGTGCACTTCAAGCTGGGGCGCGAAAACGCGCTGGCCTGGGTCACCACGCTGGACAAGGGCGCGCCGGTGGCCGGCGCCACGGTGCAGGTGAGCGACTGCCGCGGCAAGCCCGTGGCCCAGGCCAGCACCGACGCCCAGGGCCTGGCGCAATTCAAGGGCCTGCCCTCGCAGCCGCCCGACTGCATGGGCGAGGGCGAGTACCTGGGCGACTTCCAGCGCGCCTACTTCGTCAGCGCGCGCACCAACAACCGCGGCGCGCCCGACATGGCCTTTACCTGGTCGTCCTGGCAGCGCGGCATCGAGCCCTGGCGCTTCAACGTGCCCACCAGCATGGCGGCGCAGCCCGACGTGCGCGCCCACACGGTGTTCGACCGCACGCTGCTGCGCGCGGGCGAGACGGTGTCGATGAAGCACCTGATCCGCACCGAGACGCGCGCCGGCTTCGGCCTGCCCGGCAAGAACCCGGACACCCTGGTCATCACCCATCTGGGCAGCGGGCAGGAATACACCCAGCCGCTCACCTGGCGCCAGACGGCCACCGGCGGGCGCAGCGCCGAGAGCCAGTTCGCCATTCCGCCCGCCGCCAAGCTGGGCGTCTATCAGGTGGTGCTGCGCCGGCAAGGCACGGACGATGGCGGCACCTACCTCGAATCGGGCACGTTCCGCGTCGAGGAGTTTCGCCTGCCGGTGTTCAAGGGCAGCGTGGCGCCGCTGGACAAGGCGCCGCTGGTCGCGGCCACGCGCGTGCCGGTGCAGGTGCAGGTCGGCTACGTCGGCGGCGGGCCGGCCGCCAACCTGCCGGTGCGGGTGTCGGCGCTCACGCGCGGCTACACGCCCTCCTTTGCCGACTACGACGCCTTCAGCTTCAGCGCGCCGCGCAAGTCGGGCGCGGACGACACCGACAACAGCCCCAGCGACGACACGCGGGGCGTGGCCGACAAGCTGCCCGCCACGCTGGGTCGCGACGGCCTGGGCCAGGTCGTGATCGAGCCCCTCGCCGCCGCGCCCGCCCCGCGCCAGCTGGTGCTGGAGGCCACCTATGCCGACCCCAACGGCGAGCTGCAAACCCTGCGCGGCACGCGCACGCTGTGGCCGGCCGCGGTGCTGGCCGGCATCAAGACCGAGAGCTGGGCCTCGGTCAGCCAGTCGGCGCAGGTGCAGGCGCTGGCGCTGGACCTGGAGGGCAAGCCCAAGGCCGGCGTGCCGCTGGACGTGCGTGCCATCGCGCGCACCACCGTCACCAGCCGCAAGCGCATGGTCGGCGGGTTTTACGCCTACGACAGCCGCACCGAGACCAAGGACCTGGGCACCGTCTGCACCGGCACCAGCAATGCCAGCGGCCTGCTGGCGTGCAGCGTCAAGCTGACCCAGCCCGGCGAGATCGAACTGGTGGCCAGCGCGCGCGACGACCAGGGCCGCAGCTCGGTCGCGGCCAGCTCGGTGTGGGTCACGGGCCAGGGCGAGCTGTGGTTTGGCGGGCGCAACGACGACCGCATGGACGTGCTGGCCGAGAAAAAGACTTACCAGAGCGGCGACACCGCGCGCCTGCAGGTGCGCATGCCGTTTCGCCACGCCACGGCCCTGGTGGCGGTGGAGCGCGAAGGCATCCTGCACACCGAGGTGGTGCAACTGCAGGGCAGCGACCCCACGGTGCACGTCAAGATCCAGGACGGCTGGGGCCCCAACGTGTACGTCAGCGTGCTGGCCCTGCGCGGGCGCGTGCACGAGGTGCCGTGGTACAGCTTCTTCACCTGGGGCTACCAGGCGCCGCGCGAGTGGTGGCAGGCCTTCTGGCACGACAGCAAGGACTACGCCCCGCCGACGGCGCTGGTGGATTTGAGCAAGCCGGCCTTTCGTCTGGGCATGGCCGAGCTCAAGGTAGCCACGCGCGCCAACCAGCTCGCCGTCGAGGTCAAGGCCGACCAGGCCACCTACCCCGTGCGCGGCAAGGCGCAGGTCACCATCACGGCCCGCCAAGCCAACGGCCAGCCCGCCGCCCACGCCGAAGTGGCGCTGGCCGCGGTGGACCAGGCCCTGCTGGAGCTAATGCCCAACCACAGCTGGGACCTGCTGGACGCCATGCTCACGCGCCGCGCCTGGGGCGTGGAGACGGCCACCGCGCAGATGGAAATCATCGGCCGGCGCCACTACGGCCGCAAGGCCGTGCCCGCGGGCGGCGACGGCGGCGCCAGCCCCACGCGCGAGCTGCTGGACACCCTGCTGCTGTGGCAGCCGCGCCTGCAGCTCGACGCGCAGGGCCAGGCGCGCATCGAGGTGCCGCTGAACGACGCGCTCACCACCTTCCAGATCGTCGCCGTGGCGGACATGGGCCTGGCCCAGTTCGGCACCGGCCAGACCAGCATCCGCGCCACGCAGGACTTGCAGATCATCAGCGGCCTGCCGCCGCTGGTGCGCGAGGGCGATGCGTTCACCGCCATGCTCACGCTGCGCAACACCACGGCCAAGCCGATGAAGGTGCAGGTCACGCCGCGCGCCACCTTGCTCGACCTGGCGGCGCAAACCCTGGACATTCCCGCCGGTGAGGCGCGCGAGGCGCACTGGGACGTGACCGCGCCCGTGCCGCTGGCCGCCACCCGCGCCGAGGCCCTGCTGTGGGAAGTGCAGGCGCGCGACCTCAACGGCGGCGCGCGCGACGCGCTCAAGATCAGCCAGCGCATCGTGCCCGCCGTGCCGCTGACGGTGCAGCAGGCCACGCTGGTGCAGCTGGACGGCCCCTACAGCCTGCCCGTGGCCCCGCCGGAGGGCGCCCTGCCCGCCCAGGGCGCCAAGCGCGGCGGCCTCAAGCTGTCGCTGCAGCCCAGCCTGGCCGAGGGCCTGCCCGCCATCCGCGACTGGCTGGCGCGCTACCCCTATTCATGCCTGGAGCAGCAGACCAGCAAGGCCATCGGCATGGACGACACCCAGGCCTGGCAGCGCACCGTCGCGCAACTGCCGGCCTACCTGGACGGCAACGGCCTGGCGTCGTACTTTCCGCCGCAGGCGGGTCAGCCCGACAGCGGCAGCGACACCCTCACCGCCTGGCTGCTGGCCGCCACCGACGAGGCCGCGCGCCTGAACCCCGCGTACCGCCTGCCCGAGGACGCGCGCCAGCGCATGGCCCAGGGCCTGACGGACTTCGTGGCCGGCCGCATCGAGCGCAAGCACTGGTCGCCGCGCGCCGACCTGGACGTGCGCAAGCTGGCCGCCATCGAGGCGCTGTCGCGCTACGGCGCCGCGCAGCCGGCCATGCTGACCAGCATCACCATCGCGCCCAACCAGTGGCCCACCAGCGCCGTGATTGACTGGGTGAGCGTGCTGCGGCGCGTCAAGGGCATCCCCGAGCAGCCCCAACGGCTGGCCGAGGCCCTGCAAATCCTGCGCGCGCGCCTGTCGGTGCAGGGCACGCGCCTGATCTTTGCCACCGAGCAAGACGACGCCTGGTGGTGGCTGATGGCCGGCGGCGACGTCAACGCCGCGCGCCTGCTGCTCACGGTGATGAACGACGCGGACTGGAAGGACGATCTGGGCCGCCTGGTCTCGGGCTTCATCGCGCGCCAGAAGGGTGGCGCCTGGACCACCACCACCGCCAACCTGTGGGGGTCGCTGGCGCTGCGCCAGTTCTCGCGCACGCAAGAAGCGCAGCCCGTGGCCGGCATCACGCGCGCCACGCTGGACGGCGCCGGCGGCGAGGTGGACTGGAAGCAGGTCAAGCGCCTGAAGGCCGGCGAGCCCGCGACGGGCAGGCGCTTCTTCGGCGCGCCGGCCGAGCCGGGGCAACTGACGGGCAACACCCTGATGCTGCCCTGGCCCGATGCGAGCGGAGCGCAAGCGCTCACGGTCACCCACAGCGGCAGCGGCAAGCCCTGGCTCACGCTGCAGGCGCTCGCCGCCGTCGATCTGAAGGCGCCCATGGCCGCCGGCTACCAGATCCGCAAGACCATCACCCCCGTCGAGCAGGCGGACAAGAACCTGCCCGCCGCGCACTACACGCGCGGCGACATCCTGCGCGTGACGCTGGAGGTGACCGGCAGCGCCCCCATGACCTGGGTGGCCGTGACCGACCCCGTGCCCGCCGGCGCCACCATCCTGGGCAGCGGCCTGGGGCGCGACTCGGCCATTGCCACGCAGGGCGAAAAGCGCGACGGCTACGGCTGGGCCGCCTTCGAGGAGCGCAGCTTCGAGTCCTTCCGCAGCTACTACGCCTATCTGCCCAAGGGCAGCATCAAGATGGAATACACGCTGCGCCTGAACAACGCCGGCCACTTCCAGCTGCCGCCCAGCCGCGTCGAGGCCCTGTACGCGCCCGAGATGTTCGGCGAGCTGCCCAATGCGACGGTGGACGTGAAGCAGCCTTGAATACCAACCGCCGAACGCAGAGGCCGCAAAGGACGCAAAGGACGCAAGAAGAATCGATTTCCCGAATGGATCGAGATGGCGGCTGCCCCCATTGAAATGATGTTTTTTTCGCGTCCTCTGCGTTTTTTCTGCGTCCTCTGCGTCCTGTTTTTCATGGGCCATGCGCATGCCCAGAAATTCGACGACGTGCGCGCCGAGCATCGGCCGTCGGAGACGGTGTTCGTGGACCGCCACGGCGAGCCGATCGAGCGCCTGCGCACCGACCGTGGCGTGCGCCGCGGCGACTGGGTGCCGCTGGCCGACGTCTCGCCCGCGCTGCGCCATGCTCTGGTGCTGTCCGAGGACCAGCGCTTCTACGAGCACAGCGGCGTGGACTGGCGCGCCGTCTCCGCCGCCGCCTGGGCCAACCTGTGGAACACCAAGACGCGCGGCGCCAGCACGCTGACCATGCAACTGGCCGGCCTGCTGGACGAGGACCTGCGCCTGGGCACGGGCGGGCGCAGCCTGCGCCAGAAGATCGGCCAGGCCCTGATGGCGACCCGGCTCGAATCCGGCTGGCGCAAGGACCAGATCCTGGAGGCCTACCTCAACCTGGTGCCCTTTCGCGGCGAGCTGGTGGGCATCGACGCGCTGTCGCGCACCCTGTTTGCCAAGGCCCCGCATGGCCTGACCGACAGCGAATCGGCGATTGCTGCCGCGCTGGTGCGCGCGCCCAACGCCAGCGCGGCGCGCGTGGCGCAGCGCGCCTGCGGCGTGCTCAAGGCGATGCGGCCCGCGGGCGCGGCCAGCGACTGCGTGGCCCTGGACATGCAGGCCGAGCTGGCCCTGGCGCGCCGCGCCTGGGCGCCGGCCGAAGGCATCGCGCCGCACTTCGCCCGCCGGCTGCTGGCCGCGCTGCCGGCGGGCGCGCCCGTGCCGCGCACCATCCGCACGACGCTCGATGCGCGCGTGCAGCGCCTGGCGCTTGCATCGCTGCGGCAGCAGCTTCAGGAGCTGCGCGGCCGCCACGTGGAAGACGGCGCCGCCGTGGTGCTGGACAACGCCAGCGGCCAGGTGCTGGCCTGGGTGGGTTCCAGCGGTGACTTGAGCCGCGCCGCCGAGGTCGATGCCGTCACCGCGCCGCGCCAGCCCGGCAGCGCACTCAAGCCCTTCCTGTACGCGCAGGCCATTGCCGAGCGGCGCCTCACCGCCGCCTCGCTGCTGCACGACTCGCCCGCCCAGCTGCAAACCGCCAGCGGCCTGTACATCCCGCAAAACTACGACCGCCATTTCAAGGGCTGGGTGTCGGTGCGCACGGCACTGGCCTCCTCGCTCAACGTGCCGGCGGTGCGCGCGCTGGTCATGGTGTCGCCGCGCGCTTTTCACGCGCAACTGGGCGCGCTGGGCATCGCGCTGCCGGAGGGCGGCGACTACTACGGCTACAGCCTGGCGCTGGGCAGCGCCGAGGTCAATTTGCTGCAATTGACCAACGCCTACCGGGCGCTGGCCAACGGCGGGCGGTATTGCCCGCCTCGGCTTTTGCCCGACGCGCCGCGCCCCTCACCCCAACCCTCTCCCCAAAGGGGCGAGGAAGCCAAATCCTCACCCCCTCTCCCGCTTGCGGGAGAGGGCCGGGGTGAGACGCCCGTCTCTTCCCGCGCAGCGGGCCGTCCACTCCCTCTCCCGCTTGCGGGAGAGGGCCGGGGTGAGGGTGGCGCCCCCTCCTGCCATCAAGCCATCGACCCCGCCGCCGCCTTCATCGTGGCCGACATCCTGGCCGACCGCAACGCGCGCGCCCTCACCTTCGGGCTCGATTCGATCCTGGCGACGCGCTTCTGGTCCGCGGTCAAGACCGGCACCAGCAAGGACATGCGCGACAACTGGGTCGTGGGCTTCTCGCAGCGCTACACCGTGGGCGTGTGGGTGGGCAACGCCAGCGGCGCGCCCATGTGGGACGTGAGCGGCACCTACGGCGCCGCGCCGGTGTGGGCCGAGCTGATGCGCGCGCTGCACGAGGGCCGGCCCTCGCACCCTCCGCCCGCCCCCGCCACCCTGGTGCACACTGGCGTGCGCTTTGGCGGCGCGCCCGAGGCGGCGCGCGACGAATGGTTTCTGCCCGGCACCGCTCAATCCGTATTTGCTATTGAATCGGAAGCTGCCAGCGCAGAGCCGGCAAGCGCTGCAAGCCAAAAAGGCTTGAAACCCGCCCAGCCCGGCAGCGACGTGCCTCCGCGCATCACGCGCCCGCAGGACGGCACCATCCTGGCGCTCGACCCCGACATCCCGCCGGCCAACCAGCGTCTGCTGCTGCAGGCCGACGCCGGATCGGCCAAGCCGCAAAACCTGCACTGGTGGATCGGCGCGCACGAGATCGGCCGCGGCCGCGAAGCTCAGTGGCTGCCTTGGCCGGGCCGGCACGTGGTTCAGCTGCGCGACGGCCGCGGCGCGGTGCAGGACGAGCGGCGCATCGAGGTGCGCGGGGCCCAAATCAAACCGCCGGGAACGCGCAGCGCCATGACGCAGCGCCATGAATAACTGACAAGGCCTTTGCCGCACCCAGGCTGCGGCGGCTGCCTACACTCAAGTGCATCGCGCAACACGCATCATTGATTCAAGACCATGGCAACCCCTTCCTTCGACCACGACCTCTTCGTCATCGGCGGCGGCTCGGGCGGCGTGCGCGCGGCGCGCTTTGCGGCGCAGCGCGGCGCGCGCGTGGCCATGGCCGAAAGCGGACGCATGGGCGGCACCTGCGTCAACGTGGGCTGCATCCCCAAGAAGCTCTACAGCTACGGTGCGCACTACGCCGAGGCCTTTGCCGAAAGCGCGGGTTTTGGCTGGCGCCTGCCCGGCGCGCCCACGCTGGACTGGGACACGCTCAAGGCCAACCGCGCCCAGGAGATCGCGCGCCTGAACGGCATCTACGAAGGCCTGATGACCGGCGCCAAGGTGCTGCGCCTGCAAGGCCACGCGCGCCTGCTTGACGCCCACACGGTCGAGGTCACGCTGGAGGGCGGCGGCACCCAGCGCCACAGCGCGCGCCACATCCTGATCGCCACCGGCGGCACGCCCTTCGTGCCCGATGTGCCGGGGCGCGAGTGGATCGTCACGTCCGACGACATGTTCGACCTGCCGCGGTTTCCCCGGCGGCTGGTGGTGGTGGGAGGCGGCTACATCGCCTGCGAGATGGCCAGCATCTTTCACGGCCTGGGCGCGCAGGTCACGCTGCTGTACCGGGGCGCGCAGATCCTTCGCGGCTTTGACGACGAAGTGCGCGACTTCGCCGCCGGCGAGATGCGCAAGCACGGCGTCGACATCCGCACCCACGCCGACGTGGCGCGCATCGAGGCGCTGGGCGACGCGCGGCGCGTGCACCTGAAGGATGGCTCTGCCATCGACGCCGACGTGGTGCTCTACGCCACGGGCCGCCGCGCCAACACGGCGGGCCTGGGGCTGGACGCGCTGGGCGTGCGACAGTCCGACAACGGCGCGATCGAGGTGGACGCGCGCTTTGCCACCAGCGTGCCCGGCATCTACGCCATCGGCGACGTGGTGGGCCGCATGGAGCTGACGCCCGTCGCCCTGGCCGAGGGCATGGCGCTGGTCGACCACTTGTTCGGCCCCCCGCCGGGCCAGCCCGCGCGCACCATGGACTATGCGGGCATCCCCACCGCCGTCTTCACCCACCCGCCCATCGGCACCGTGGGCCTCACCGAGCAGCAGGCGCGCGAGCAGGTCGGCGCCATCCAGGTGTTTCGCAGCGACTTCAAGCCGCTCAAGCACACGCTGAGCGGCAACACTGAGCGCACCTTGACCAAGCTGATCGTCGACGCCCAAACCGACCGCGTGCTGGGCCTGCACATGGTGGGCGCCGACGCGGGCGAAATCGTGCAGGGCTTTGCCGTGGCGCTGAAGTGCGGCGCCACCAAGGCGCAGCTCGACGCCACCATCGGCATTCACCCGACCAGCGCCGAGGAGTTCGTCACGCTGCGCCAAATCAGCCGGACCTGAGCGCCTGAGCGCAGGCCCCGGGGCCGACGCGCGCCGTTGACCGATGGGCCGCAAGGCGCACGGCATTTTTGTCCGCACCGGCTGCCCGCACCCGCCCGGACCCGGCTACCATCGCTGCCTCACGCAACCGCACACAAGGAGCCGACCATGGGTGAGCAACGCCGAGAAAAAATGGTGAAAAAGCCGAAGAAGGACAAATCACCGCCGAAGACCGACGTCCCGTCGGACCGCCCGCAGGCGCCCGTCACGGCCGTGCTGCCCAAGGGGAAGACGAAAAACAAGCAGTGAGTCAGGGAATTAATGTTCATCTGACCCCATTTTTTTCGACAGGGAAGCATCATGAGCGACACACGGATTCAAGAGGCGATCGCCCGCGTCACGCAGTATTTCGCGGACAACCCGGACAAGGGCGCCGTATCCGACAAAGCCGCCGTGGCGACGGTCCAGGGCGGCCTGGTGTGCCGGGCCGAGGGGCCCAACGGCGCGACGCTGATCTCCGACATGCCCAAAACCGTCGGCGGCGGTGGGAGCGCGCCCACGCCGGGCTGGTTTTTGCGTGCGGCCCTGGCCAACTGCGATGCGACCGTCATCGCCATGCGGGCCGCGCAGCTTGGCGTGGAGCTTGCCCACATCGAGGTGGCAGTCGACAGCACGTCCGATGATCGCGGCATTTTCGGGCTGGGCAACGGGGTGCCGCCGGGGCCGCAGGCGATGCGTGTCCGCGTGACCATTGAAGGCAAGGGCGCGTCGGCGCAGCAACTGCGCGAAATCGTCGAATGGGCCGAGGCGCATTCCCCCGTGGGCGACGCGATTCGCCGGGCGATCCCGACGCAGCTTGAAATCAGGCTGCCCTCCTGAGCCGGCCAGTCGAGCCTGAGCCCATGGCGGGCTGCTGGCCGACGTCCTCATCAGTCTAGGCTTGGACAAGACGGCCGGATCAACGTTCTTCGCTCGGCGTTTCGTTCGACGATCCGCCCGTCTCGAAGTCCCAAAGACAACGGGCGCCCAAGGCGCCCGTTGCTATTTTTACAAGAGCTGCCAGCGCTTGTCATACAAGCGCTGCACCCCGAAAACATCACAAGATCAGTGCACCACCATCAGCGTGAACGGCCACACATAGGCCTGCATGGTCACGTACAGGCCGACCAGGCAGGCCAGCGCGATGGAGTGGAAGAACACGTAGCGCAGGATGTCGCCCTCGTGGTCGAACCAGCGCGTGGCGGTGGATGCGACAACGATGGACTGGGCGTCGATCATCTTGCCCATCACGCCGCCCGAGCTGTTGGCCGCGCCCATCAGGTTGGGCGACAGGCCCAGCTGGTCGGCGGCCACCTTCTGCATGCCGCCGAAGAGCACGTTGGATGCCGTGTCCGAGCCCGTCAGCGCCACGCCCAGCCAGCCCATCAGCGTGCCGAAGAAGGGGTAGAGCACGCCGGTGTTGGCAAAGGCCAGGCCCAGCGTGGTGTCGGTGCCCGAGTAGCGCGTGAGCGTGCCCAGCGCCAGCATCAGCGCGATGGTCAGCAGCGAGTACTTGACCAGCCACAGCGTCTTGAAGAAGGTGCGCACGATGCCCACCGGGTTGTACTTCATGACAAAGGCGCTGATGATGGCCGACAGCAGGATGCCGGTGCCGGTGGCCGACAGCAGGTTCAGCGTGTAGACCGCGCCCTCCTTGGTGGGCTTGGAGACCACGGGCGGCACCTTCTCGATCATGTTGTGCAGGCCCTCGATCGGGAAGGCGGGCGCGAACAGGCCGTTGAGCCAGGTCTTGACCGAGGGCAGGCCCCAGATGAAGACGCACACCGAGAGGATGACCCACGGCGTCCAAGCCGCCACCAGGGCCTCGGTGCTGTGGCGCGTGATGGGCTTGGCCGGCTTGGCCTCGGCGGCGCTGGGGTCATGGCCGCGCAGCGAGGGCGAGGTCCAGATTTTCTTGGGCTGCCACACGCGCAAAAAGCCCACCAGGCAGGCCATCGAGACGATGGCGGCGATGATGTCCACCAGCTCCGGCCCGATGAAGTTGGACACCAGGTATTGCGGCACGGCAAACGACACGCCGGTCACCAGAATGGCCGGCCAGATCTCCAGCATGCCCTTGCGCCCGGCAAAGGCCCAGATCAGCCAGAACGGCACCAGCAGCGAGAAGAACGGCAGCTGGCGCCCGATCATGGCGGTGACCTCCATCAGGTCGTAGCCATGCACCTTGGCCAGCGTCAGCACCGGCGTGCCCAAAGCGCCAAAGGCGACCGGCGCGGTGTTGGCAATCAGCGACAGGCCCGAGGCCGCCAAAGGCGAAAAACCCAGGCCGATCAGGATGGCCGCCGTCACCGCCACCGGCGTGCCAAAGCCCGCCGCGCCCTCGAAGAAGGCGCCGAAGCAAAAGGCGATCAGCAGCAGCTGGATGCGCCGGTCCTCGGTGATGCCCGAGAGCGAATCCTGCAGCACGGCAAAGCTGCCGTTCTGCTCGGTCAGCTGGTGCAAAAAGATGATGTTGAGCACGATCCAGCCGATCGGCAGCAACCCCGTGAACGCCCCCAGCATGGCCGCGCGCCCCGCCATGTCGGCCGGCATGCCATAGGCAAAGATGGCCACCAGCACCGCCGCCACCAGGCCCATGCCGGCGGCGATGTGCGCCTTGATGTGAAACAGCCCCAGCGCCCCCAGCATCACCACGACCGGAATGGCCGCGAGCAGCGTGGACACAACCATGTTCCCGAACGGGTCGTAAATTTGTTGCCAAACCATGGCCTCTCCTCTTCCTTGAATTGAAAAATCAAAAGCGCTCGATCATGGCAGAGGACGCCCCTGCCGCCGAAAAAATAAATTGGGGTCAGATCAACATTTTTGGGCCCGCCTCAGCCCACTTGCAGCGCCACCGCCCGCCGGCTCACGCGCCGCAGCATTGCCTGCACCAGCAGCGCCGTCACCAGCAGGGCACCGGCGGCGGCCTGCCAGAAGGCGGCGGGTGACTGCTGCGCCGGCCACGGGCCCAGGCCGCGATAGGCCAGCACATAGCCGCCGCCCAGGCCAAAGCCCCACAGCAGCACGCCATAGGCCACAAACGGCGCCAGCGTGACGCGGTAGCAGCGCAGCACGAAGATGGCCAGCGTCTGCACGGCGTCGGCCAGGTGCAGCAGCGCCACCCAGGCCAGCAGGCGCGTGGCCAGCAGCGCCACGCCGGCGTGCGCGGTGTAGACGGCGGCAATGCCGGGGCGCAGGGCCAGCACCGCCAGGGCCGCCAGCGCGGCCAGCACCAGCGCCAGCGCCGAGCCCTGCAGTGCCACCTTGCGCGCCCGCGCCTCGTCGCCCGCGCCGCGCCAATAGCTCACCCGCGCGCTGGTGGCAATGGCCAGCGACAGCGGCGTCATGTACAGCAGCGCGGTCACGTTGGCGGCGATCTGGTGCGCGGCCGTGGCGGTGGTGCCCAGCCGGGCGACGAACAGCGCCATCAGCGTGAACGAGGTGATCTCCACCAGCACCGTCAGCGCCGCCGGCAGGCCCAGGCGCGCAAAGGCGGCCTGCGTGGGCGCGTGCGGGCGCTCCAGTCGCTGCCACAGGCCCAGCGGCGCAAACAGGCTCTGTTTGCGCAGCAGCCACAGCGCCAGGCCCAGCAGCACGTAGTTGACGATGAACGTGCCCCAGGCGCAGCCCACCACGCCCATCCCGGGCACGCCCGCGCCGCCAAAGGTCAGCCACACCGACAGCGGCACCTTGACGAACAGCGACACCACCTGCAGCCAGCTCACCAGTTGCGGCTTGCCCAGCGACTGGCACAGGTTGCTGAAGGCGCGAAACAGCAGGGCCGCCGGCAGGCTCCAGCCCACCACGGCCAGATAGCTGGCGGCCACGGGCTGCAAGTCGGGCGGCACCTCGGCCAATTGCAGCAAGGGCGTGGAAAACAGCAGCACCGCCATGCCCAGCGCGCTGGCCACCGCGCACAGGTACAGCGACTGGCGCACCGAGCGGCCCAGATCGGGCAGCCGGCGCGCGCCATGCAACTCGGCCCAGATGGGCAGCAGCGCGCTGAGCAGGCCGAACAGCGACACATAGACCGTGATGAACACGGCCGAGCCCACGGCCAGCGCCGCCAGCGACAGGTCGGAATGGCGCCCGGCCACGATGGTGTCCACCACCCCAAAGGCCATGACGGCGACCTGCCCGATCCACACCGATCCGGCGTGGCCCACCATGGTCTTGAGCTCGGCGCGGGAGGAGGAAGCGGCGGGTATGGCGGCGGTCACGGCGCGCATTGTGCCAAGCCCGCGGTGCGCGGCGGGGCGCCTGAAAGCGAATACGATAGCGGCATCCGAGGAGCCACCATGACCGACCTGAGCAAGATCACCTGCATCGAAGACCTGCGCGTCATCGCCAAGCGCCGCGTGCCGCGCATGTTCTACGACTACGCGGATTCAGGCAGCTGGACCGAGGGCACCTACCGCGCCAACCAGGCCGACTTTGCGCCCATTCAGCTGCGCCAGCGCGTAGCCATCAACATGGAAGGCCGCAGCACCGCCGCCACCATGATCGGCGAAAGCGTGGCCATGCCGGTGGCGATCGCGCCCACGGGCCTGACCGGCATGCAGCACGCCGACGGCGAAATCCTGGCGGCGCGCGCGGCCCGGGCGTTCGGCATTCCCTTCACCCTCTCGACCATGAGCATCTGCTCCATCGAGGACGTGGCCCAGCACGCCGGGCCGGGCTTCTGGTTTCAGCTGTACGTGATGCGCGACCGCGACTTCATCGAGCGCCTGATCGACCGCGCCAAGGCGGCCGGCTGCGGCGCGCTGATGATCACGCTGGACTTGCAGATCCTCGGCCAGCGCCACAAGGACATCAAGAACGGCCTTTCAACCCCGCCCAAGCCCACGCTGATGAACCTGCTGAACCTGGCGACCAAGCCGCGCTGGTGCCTGGGCATGGCGGGCACCAAACGGCGCCAGTTCGGCAACATCCACGGCCATGTCAAGGGCGTGACCGACATGAGCAACCTGGGCGCCTGGACGGCCGGCCAGTTCGACCCGCGCCTGAACTGGGGCGACGTGGAATGGATCAAGAAGCGCTGGGGCGGCAAGATCATCATCAAGGGCATCATGGAGCCCGAGGACGCCCGCCTGGCCGTGGACAGCGGCGCCGACGCGCTGATCGTCAGCAACCACGGCGGTCGCCAGCTGGACGGCGCGCCCTCCGCCATCCACGCCCTACCCGCCATCGTCGATGCGGTCGGCAGCCAGATCGAAGTGCACATGGACAGCGGCATCCGCAGCGGCCAGGACGTGCTGAAAGCCTGGGCCTTGGGCGCGCGCGGCACCTACATCGGCCGCGCCTTTCTGTGGGGCCTGGGCGCGGCGGGCGAAGCGGGCGTGGCCAAGGCGCTGGAGATCATCCACAAGGAGCTGGACACCACCATGGCCTTTTGCGGGCATACGCAGATTGGGAATGTGGATCGGGGCATTCTGCGGGCGGGGACGTTTCCGGTGGCTTGACCAGGTCGGTCAAGCAGGTTCAGCTTTTGCAGGAAGAAACTAATTCTGATCTGACCCCATTTTTCGCCATGGCCGTATTGCCGACGTCCTGAACACGCATCGATTCAACAGCCAGGAAGATCTGGACAGCACACTGCTGCGTTACGTGGCCTTGTACAACCACCAGTCAGCCCTCAAGAGCTTCACGCCGCTGCAGGCCATGAAGCAGTGGTATAAAACCCATCCGCATTTGTTCCATCGGCGACCTTATGATCGTCCGGGATGCGACATGTAGCAAAGGAATACTCATGGCAATGACAAAATGCAGCGAATGCGGAGCGCAGATCAGCACCAAGGCCACGGCGTGCCCCAGCTGCGGCGCGAAGATCAAACGCACCAGCAAGCTGACATGGATCGTCACAGGGTTTCTTGCGTTGGTCGTGGTTTCTGTCGCACCGGCCATCATGGATGGACAAAAAGCCGGAACCAAGCGCGCCGAAGAACAAGCTGCGACGGAAGCCGCGAAGACGCCCGAACAGCGCGCCGCAGAAGCCGAAGCAAAAGCCAAGTCAGAGGCCGAATTTCAGCGCGTCGTGACGGTGGCGCGCGCCCTGAAAGCCAGCGCGAAGAACCCGGCCTCATTCGAGCTGGTTGACGCGCTCTACATGCCCAGCGGCGCGGTATGCATCACCTACCGCGCCACGAACTCGTTCAACGCCATCGTGACGGACAACGCCGCCATAGGCAAGGACGGCAAGAGCGGCGACTGGAATAAGCTGTGCGGCGGCAAGACCGGAAACAGCTATCGCGGCGCAAAGCTAGCCATCTAAGCCAACCACACACCAAACCGCCTACGGCCTTCTTTTCGCAGCAAGCTCTCGCGTGCTACCATATAAAGTACCACCCAAGGAGACCAACATGACTGCATTGCTCAAAATGCTGGCCCGGTCTGGGATCGCGGTGGGCAACCCGTTCCAGCCTGACCGGCGCTATCGCCGCCCCAAGCATGGCGATGCGCGAGGCGACTTTTCTGCCATCGCTGGCGACATGCGCCGTGTAGATGCCGACTTTCGCCGCTGCGCCGCCCATCAACTGACCACCGATGGCCAGCAGACATACAAACGCTAGTGCCCGCTCGCGTGACGCGGAGGTCACGCTCTCGCAAACCACCACCGACGCACCCCTGTTGCCGGTTGAGCAAATCAGCCGCATCAAGGAGCTTGCGCCTGAGCGTGTGGACTGGATATTCAATCAAACAGCCCTTGAATCCGACGCCCGCCGCGCCGAAAACCGCCGCGTCAACACGCTGATCTTCGTCGAGCGCTTGGCCGGCCTGGTCTTCGCCCTGCTGGTCGCCATCGGCGGCCTTGGCGTGGCCGCCTACCTCGCCATGCACGGCCACGACCTGGTGGCCTCAATCATAGGCGGGGCAACACTTGTCGGCTTGGTGACGGCCTTTGTCGCCAGAAACCGCGCGCCGCCAAAGTAGGCCCACCCACCCCGACACCAACCGCCCCAGGGCGGTTTTTTTTGCGCCTGCGCCACGGGCTATGGTAAACACTTACAGGGAATTGGGGGAATTGGGGTCAGATGAAGATTTCCCCTGGCCGCTCACACAAGAATGCAGATTTCGACGGAATGACCTGGCAATCTTGGCAAGATTGATCCGAAAGCACGTCAAGTCGTAGCCCGTAGTCAGCCTCCGGTCTGAAGGGCCTGCCCCAAATCCGCCACCAAATCATCCGGATGCTCGATCCCCACGCTCAGGCGGATCATGCCCTCGCCCACTCCGGCCGCCTCGCGCGCCTGCTGCGACACAAAGCTGTGCGTGGTGCTGGCCGGGTGGCAGGCCAGGCTGTCCACGTCGCCCAGTGATACGGCCTGGGTGAACAGGTGCAGGCGATTCAGCACGCGGGCCGCCTCGGCGCGCTCGGCGCGCGCCAGCTCAAACGTGACCATGCCGCCAAAGCCGCCGTGCAGCTGGCGGCGCGCCAGATCGTGCTGCGGGTGCGTGGGCAGGCCGGGGTAGTGCACGGTGCGCACGGCGGGGTGCTGGGCCAGGAATTGCGCCACCGCCAGCGCGCCTTCGCAGTGCGCGGCCATGCGCAGCGGCAGGGTTTTGATGCCGCGCAAGAACAAATAAGCCTCGGCCGGGGCCAGGTTGCCGCCGACGTGGCCCAGGCCGGTCTGGCGCACGGGCGTGACCAGGCCCGCACGGCCGGCCACGATGCCGCCGGTGGCGTCGCCGTGGCCGCCCAGGTACTTGGTCATGGAGTGCAGCACCACGTCGATCCCCAACTCCAGCGGGCGCGCCAACACGGGCGTGCAGAAGGTGTTGTCGGCCACGCTGATCGCCCCGTGCGCACGCGCCAGGCGCGCCACTTCGGCCAGGTCGTTGACGCGCAGCGTGGGGTTGGTCAGCGTCTCGACCCAGACCATGCGGGTGGCGGGGGTCATGGCTGCCGCCAGGCCGCTGGCCGTGGCGTCTTGCACGCGGATGCCCCAACGATCGCTGAATGCCCGCAGCAGGCCTTCGGTGCCGCCGTACAGGGGGCCCAAAAAGACCAGTTCGTCACCGGGCTTGAGCAAACCCAGCAGCACCGACGAGCAGGCTGCCGTGCCGCTGGCAAAGGCCACCGCCGCCTCGGCGCCTTCCAGGTCGGCCAGCTTGGCCTCCAGCGCGGCCACGGTGGGGTTGGCAAAGCGGCTGTAGCGGTAGCCCTCGGCCTGGCCCGCGAACAGCGCCGCGCCCTGCTCCAGCGTGCCGTAGCCAAAGGCGGTGGTCTGATAGGTCGGCGTGCTGATGGCGCCGGTGGCCGCGTCGGGGTGCTGGCCGGCGTGGACGGCGCGGGTGCGCAGGTGGGTCATGGGGTCTCCTGAACTGGGGCGGGATGCAAGATTCAAAGCCATTTTGGCCTCTGGCGCGCATCCCTGCTGCGCAAGCAGCTATTGTTTGATGAGCATCGGCCATCAGCCCGGGCTGGCCGACCCGGTCAAGGGCCGTTGCATCAGCCGGGCGTCGGCGCCGTAGCTGGCCAGTTTGGCGCGCACGGCCTCCGTCGTGGGGTCGATGCCATCAAAACCCTGGCGCGCCCAGTAAGGCGCCGAGCCCTGGATGGCCACCAGCAGCGCGCGGCGCAGGCCCAGCTGCGCGCCGACGGCCAGTGCGCGCGCAACCAGGGCCTGCCCGGCGCCGCTGCCGCGCGCCGCGGGTGCCAGGGCCAGGTCGTGCAGATACAGCGCGTCGGCGGCCGGGTCGATGGTGCAGGCGGGGCTATCCAGCGCCGGCAGCCCCAGGCCGCGCACCGGTAGCGCCAGCAGATAGCCCACCAGCTCGCCACCCTGCCACGCGCCATGGCAGGTGTGCGGCGCGGCCTGCTGCTTGGCCGACATGCTTTGCAGGGACTCGGGCACGATGGCGCTGTAGCACTGAGCCTGAATGCGCATGACGGCCGGCAGGTCGGCGGCGCGCAGGGGCGCCAGCGTCAGCGCGTCGGCGTCAGGCGGCAAGCTCACCGGTCATTCCTGATTCGATAGCTGCTTGCGCTGGCCTGGTGCGGGCAAGAGGCGCATTTGGCTTCAAGCAAGCGCTTCAGCCTGCCCGTCGGCCAGCACCGCCGCGGCCTGCGCCGCCACCTCGGCGGCCGGCAGCGGCTTGCGCCGGTGGTCGCTCCAGATCTGGCGCCACAGGCGGGCGCCGCGCTCGCCGTGGTGCAGGCCCAGCATGTGGCGGGCAATGGCCGACCAGGGCGTGCCGTCCTCCAGCGCCTCGCGCTGCATGTAGGCCACCATGGCGGCCTCGACCTCGGCGCGGGTGCGCGGGTTGGGCGCGCCGCCCCAAAAGCGCGCGTCCCAGCCGGTCATCAGCCAGGGGTGGTGATAGGCCTCGCGCCCCAGCATCACGCCGTCCACGTGCTGCAGGTGCTGGGCAATCTGCTCGTCGCTGGTCACGCCGCCGTTGAGCACGATGGTGAGCTGCGGAAAGTCGCGCTTGAGCTGATACACGCTTTCGTAGCGCAGCGGCGGGATCTCGCGGTTTTCCTTCGGGCTCAGGCCCTTGAGCCAAGCGTTGCGCGCATGCACGATGAAGACTTGGCAGCCGGCCTCGGCCACGGTGCCGACAAAGTCGCGCACGAAGGCATAGCTCTCCTCGCGGTCGATGCCGATGCGGTGCTTGACGGTGACGGGAACATCCACCACATCGACCATCGCCTTCACGCCGTCGGCCACCAGGTGCGGCTCGGCCATCAGGCAGGCGCCGAAGGCGCCGCGCTGCACGCGCTCGCTGGGGCAGCCGCAGTTGAGGTTGATCTCGTCATAGCCCCAGCGCGCGCCGATCTGTGCGCAGCGCGCCAAATCCTGCAGCTCGCTGCCGCCCAGTTGCAGAGCGACCGGGTGCTCGCATTCATCCATGCGCAGGTGCCGCCGCTCGCTGCCATGCAGCAGGCCGCCGGTGGTCACCATCTCGGTGTACAGGCGGGTCTTTTGGGTGAGCAGGCGATGGAAAAAGCGGCAGTGCTTGTCGGTCCAGTCGAGCATCGGCGCCACCGACAAGCGCCACGGAGAAATGAGCTCGGGCATGGGGCGATTATCCCAGCCCGGCGCGGCGCCGGTGCACACGGCTTGCACACGGATCGCACGGCAGCGGATCCACGCAGGACGCAAAAAACCCCGCCGAAGCGGGGTGGATGGCGATCAGGGACGGACCCTCATCCTTCCATGTGCAAACCGCCGTTGCAGGCAAAGTTGGCGCCGGTGGTGAAGCCACCGTCATCGCTGGCCAGCCAGGCGACGATGGAGCCGATTTCCTCGGGCGTGCCCAGGCGCTTGACCGGGATGGTGGCGACGATCTTTTCAAGCACGTCGGGGCGGATGGCCTTGACCATGTCGGTGCCGATGTAGCCGGGGCTGACGGTGTTGACCGTGACGCCCTTGCCCGCCAGCTCCTGCGCCAGCGCCATCGAAAAGCCGTGCATGCCGGCCTTGGCGGCCGAGTAGTTGGTCTGGCCGGCCTGGCCCTTCTGGCCGTTGACCGAGCTGATCTGGATGATGCGGCCAAAGCCGCGCTCGACCATGTCGGGCACCACCTGCTTGGTGACGTTGAACATGCTGTTGAGGTTGGTGTCGATCACCGCGTCCCAGTCTTCGCGCGACATCTTCAGGAACATGCGGTCGCGCGTGATGCCGGCGTTGTTGACCAGCACGTCGATGGGGCCGTGCTCGGCCTTGGCCTTGGCAAAGGCGTCAGCGGTGGACTGCCAGTCGCTCACGTTGCCCACGCTGGCGTGAAAGGTGAAGCCCTGGGCTTTTTGCTCGCCCAGCCACTTTTCGGCGTCGCGCGTGGGCCCGCAGCCGGCAATGACCTTGAAGCCAGCCTTGTGCAGGCGATGGCAGATGGCGGTGCCGATGCCGCCCATGCCGCCGGTGACGTATGCAACTTTCTGACTCATGACTGTCTCCTCGTTGAACTACAAAAATAATAGCTTCTTGCGCCCTTTTCGCGCGGCAAGAAGGCCAATCTACATCAAAAACAGGCGGCCGGGCCGCAAGGGCTTGCGCCAGTCGCCCATTTGTTTGTATCCATCCGTCAGACGCGCTCGAGCGCCATCGCCACGCCCATGCCGCCGCCGATGCACAGCCCGGCCACGCCCTTCCTGGCGCCGCTGCGCTGCATCTCGTACAGCAGGGACACCAGGATGCGGCAGCCGCTGGCGCCGATGGGGTGGCCGATGGCGATCGCGCCGCCGTTGACGTTGACCTTCTTGGGGTCCACGCCCAGCAGCTTGTTGACGGCGCAGGCCTGCGCGGCAAAGGCCTCGTTCAGCTCGAACAGATCGACGTCGCCCACCGCCCAGCCGGCGCGCTTGAGCGCCTTTTGCGTGGCCGGCACGGGGCCCAGGCCCATGGTCGCCGGGTCCAGCCCGCTGGTGGCATACGACACGATGCGCGCCAGCGGCTTGAGCCCCAGCGACGCCGCCTTCTTGGCCGTCATGACGACCACCGCGGCGGCGCCGTCGTTGATGCCGCTGGCGTTGCCGGCCGTCACGCTGCCGGCCTTGTCGAAGGCGGGCTTGAGGCCGGCCAGCGCCTCGGCGTTGGTCTTCTTGTTGATGAACTCGTCGCTGTCGAAGACGATCGGATCGCCCTTGCGCTGCGGGATGCTGACGGGCGTGATCTCGTCTTTGAACTTGCCCGCGGCCTGCGCGGCGGCGGCCTTCTGCTGGCTGCCCAGCGCCAGCGCGTCCTGCATCTCGCGCGTGATGCCCTCTTGCTTGGCCACGTTCTCGGCCGTGATGCCCATGTGGTACTTGTTGTACACGTCCCAGAGGCCATCGACGATCATGGTGTCCACCATTTTCCAGTCGCCCATGCGCTGGCCGTCGCGGCTGCCGGGCAGCACGTGCGGGCTGGCGCTCATGTTCTCCTGACCGCCGGCCACCACGATCTCGCTGTCGCCCGTGGCTACAGCCTGCGCCGCCAGCATCACCGCCTTCAGGCCCGAGCCGCAGACGGCGTTGATGGTGAGCGCCGGCGTTTCCTTGGCGATGCCGGCCTTCATCAGCGCCTGGCGCGCCGGGTTCTGCCCGCTGCCGGCGCACAGCACCTGGCCCATGATGACCTCACCCACCTGGTCGGGCGCGACTTTGGCGCGCTCCAGCGCGGCCTTGATGGCAATGGCGCCCAGCTCGGTGGCGGGCACCTTGGCCAGCGAGCCGCCGAACTTGCCGACGGCCGTGCGTACGGCGGAAACGATGACGATGTCTTCCATGACGATACTCTCCTTTTGATAGCTGTTTGCGCTTGATCAATGCGGCCTGGCGGCCCATTTGACTAAAAATCAGGCCTTGGCCTGCACGTAGCTCCCCGGCGCCGGCTCGATGGCCTTGTACTTGGGCGCCTTGCCATAGGCCTTGGGCGCGGGCACCTGCTTGCCGGCGTGGCTGGCGAGCCAGGCAGACCAGTCGGTCCACCAGCTGCCGGGCTTTTCGGTGGCGCCGGCGATCCAGTCCTTGACGTCTTTCGGGAACTTGCCGTCCTCGCGCAGCCAGTGGCTGCGCTTGTTGGCCGCTGGCGGGTTGATGACGCCGGCGATGTGGCCCGACGAGCCCATGGCGAAGCGCTTCTTGCCCGGCAGGTGCTGGGTGGACGCATAGGCGCCGCCGATGGGCACGATGTGGTCTTCGCGCGAGCCGTACACGTACACCGGGATGTCGAGCTTGCGCAGGTCGATCTTCTCGCCGCACACCGTGACCTTGTTGGGCTTGATCAGGTCGTTTTGCAGGTAGGTGTGGCGCAGATACCAAGTGAAAAACGGCCCGGGCAGGTTGGTCGAGTCGCTGTTCCAGTACAGCAGGTCGAACGGCGGCGGCGTCTCGCCCTTGAGGTAGTTGCCGACGACGTAGTTCCACACCAGGTCGTTGGGCCGCAAGAAGCTGAAGGTGCTGGCCATGTCCTGGCCCTTCATCAGTCCGCCCTTGCCCATCTGCATCTCGCGGAACTTGACCACGCCCTCGTCGATGAACACGTCCAGGATGCCGGTGTCGGTGAAGTCGATCAGCGTGGTCAGCAGGGTGAGGGACGCGACCGGCTTTTCGCCGCGCGCGGCCAGCACCGCCAGCGCGGTGGTCAGGATGGTGCCGCCCACGCAAAAGCCCAGCGCGTTGATCTGCTTGGCGCCCGTGATGTCCTGCACGGTGGCGATGGCGGTGATGGCGGCTTTATCGATGTAGTCGTCCCAGGTGGCCTTTTCCATCGACGCGTCGGGATTGCGCCAGCTCACCACGAAGGTGCGCATGCCCTGGCTGACGGCGTAGCGGATGAAGGAGTTGGTGGGCTGCAGGTCGAGGATGTAGAACTTGTTGATGCACGGGGGCACCAGCAGGAAGGGCCGCTCGTGCACCTTGGCGGTGAGCGGCTTGTATTCGATGAGCTGGAAAAAGTCGTTCTCGAACACCACCGCGCCCTCGGTGGTGGCCACGTTCTTGCCGACCTCGAACAGGCTCTCGTCGGTCATCGACACGTGGCCCTGGCGCATGTCGGTCAGCATGTTCTGCACGCCGCGGGCCAGCGATTCGCCCTTGGTGGCCACGGCCTTCTTGATGGCCTCGGGGTTGAAGGCCAGGAAGTTGCTGGGCGCGCTGGCGGCCATCCACTGCTCGACGGCAAACACCAGGCGTGCCTTGGTCTTGGGGTCGCTCTCGGCGGCCTCGGCCAGCGTCAGCAGGGTGCGGGCGTTGAGCAGGTAGACGGCCGCGGCAAACGCCGACATGGGGTTGCGCTCCCAGGCGTCGTCCTTGAAGCGCTTGTCGGCCAGGCTCAGGCTGGACTGCAGCGACTGGTTCCACAGCTCGGTGGCCTCACGCAGGTAGTCTTGCTGCAATTGCTGCAATTTCTCGGGCGCAAAGCGGATTTGCGGGGCTTGCCGCATCGCGGCGCCTGTCACACCGAGCTCCGTGGCATCGAAGTTCTGCAACTGCTCCAGCGCCTTGCTCCAGCCTTCGCGCAGGCTGGCTTCCATGCCGGGCACGCCGGGGAAGGGGCTGGAGCCCATCCATTGCTGCCACGCGGCAAATGGCTGATCGGGGGTCATGACTTGTCTCCTTGCATCGCCGTTGATTCGTCTGGTTCGAACAAGCACCCGCTCACGCGCCCTTGAGCGCACGAAGGGTTTTGCGGGGCGCCCGGCGCCATCATGGCACAGGACGGACCACCAATATAAGCGTGCGGGTTGATCTGCAACCGATCCGCCAAACTTTTTTACGTGCGCCAGATGCACGCGGCCATGCGGCCGCTGCCGCCCAGTCGCTGCTGGTCGCGCCGAAAGGAAAAATACCGCTGCGGGTTGCCGACGGTGCACCAAGCGGCGCTGCTGTCGTTGCCGTACACGCGCGCCACGCCCAGCCGCTCCAGCCGCTGGCGCGCCAGGGCAGCCAGGTCCGCGCGATGCTTGCCCGCGCCCAGCGGGACAAAGCACATGCCGGCCCGGGCATCGACCGCCGTAAAGGCCGCCAGAACCTCGTCGCCCACTTCAAACGCCTGCGGGCCGATGCAGGGGCCAAGCCAGGCCATCACTTCGTCTGCTCTGATTTGAGGAGCATCTTGCGCACACCCATCAAGCGCTGGAGCCTCAAATTGCTCCAGACACCGCTCGAGCACACCGCCGGCCAGTCCGCGCCAGCCGGCATGCACAGCGGCCACGCGGCGGCCCGCCGTGTCGGTCAGCAGGATCGGCAGGCAGTCGGCCACCAGCACGGTGCAGGCCAGGCCCGGCGCGTCGGTCAGCGCGGCGTCGGCGCTGGCGCCGTCCGGCGTGCCTGCGTCCAGCTCGATGGCTTGCGAGCCAT
Organism: Ottowia sp.; assembly: GCF_046348305.1. Classification (GTDB taxonomy): domain Bacteria; phylum Pseudomonadota; class Gammaproteobacteria; order Burkholderiales; family Burkholderiaceae_C; genus Ottowia. Next base: position 22,936 of record NZ_JAXMEM010000013.1, on the reverse strand, counting down.
GGACCTGGCGCAGGAACACCGGGCGCGCCTGCAATTGCTCGGTCAGCCGCGCGCGGTTGGCCTGAACGGCGGCCGGCTCGTCGCCCACGTGATCGCCCAGGTTGAAAGCCCCGTGCGCGCCGCGCGAAGCACCCTCGCCCGCGCCCTGCCCGCGCAGGGTGAACAGGGCGTGCACGCCGGGCGGCGCGGGCCAGTCGGGCGTGAGCAGCGCGATCTCACTCATCCGCAATCCTGCGAGCCGTCCGCAGGCCATGCCACCCAAAGAGCCGAACGGCCGCGGGGCAGGCCAAGCGCGCGAGCGCCGTGGCCGGGATCCTCCCGGTCGAAACATCGCGCAGCGAGTGAAGACTGGGGGTGTTTCACTTCACGCGGCATCAGGGCAAGCCGAAGGCTGGGCCTGCTGGAAGGCGGGCAGCTTCATGCAGGCGTCGAACACGGCCATGGTGCGCGGCAGGCCCGACAGGTCGCAGTCGAAGCGTTGGGCATTGAAGATCTGCGGCACCAGGCAGCAGTCGGCCAGCGTCGGCGCGTCGCCGTGGCTGAACGCGCCGGGCTGCTCGGCCAGGTGCGCCTCGTAGGCTTGCAGGCCCACGCCCACCCAATGGCGGTACCAGGCGTTCTTGGCCGGTTCGTCGGCCTTCAGCTCGTGCACCAGGTACTTGAGCACGCGCAGGTTGTTGAGCGGATGCACCTCGCAGGCGACGATCTGCGCCAGCGCGCGCACCCGCGCCCGGCCGATCGCATCGCCGGGCAGCAGGGCGGGTTGCGGGTGCGTCTCGTCCAGGTACTCGATGATGGCCATCGACTGCGTCAGACGCCGGCCGTCCTCAAGCTCCAGCACCGGCACCAGGTGCTCGGCCGCCAGCGCCGCCAGATCGGCGCTGCGCTGCTCGCCCTTGACCAGGTGCACGGGCACGTACTCGTAGGCCAGGCCCTTGAGCTGCAAGGCGATGCGTACCCGAAACGACGCCGAGGAGCGAAAGTAGTTGTAGAGCTTCATGCGGGCACCCGGGCTGGGTGGTCAGCGATTGGCCGTGGCGCGCTCCGCCAGATAGATCTCGACGCGCCGGTTCTGCGCGCGCCCCGCCTCGGTGGCGTTGCTGGCGATGGGATCATGCGAGCCGCGCCCCTCGGTGCGGACGATGCCGGGGTTCACGCCGCGCCCGGCCAGGTAGTCGCGCACGCTGTTGGCGCGCTCCAGCGACAGCGGGTTGTTGATGGCGTCGTTGCCGGTGGAGTCGGTGTAGCCCACGATCGACACCTGCATGCCCGGCTGTTGGCCCAGGCCCTGCGCGAACTGGTCGAGAATGGGGCGCAGGCGCGGCTCGATGGCGGCGCTGTTGGTGGCAAAGGAAATGTCGTTGGGCACGTTCAGCTTGAGCTGGTTGTCCGCCGTCTGCGTCACCTGCACGCCCGTGCCGGCGGTGGCCTGCTGCATCTGCGCGCGCTTGTTTTCCATGTAGTGCGACCAGGCATAGCCGCCCAGGGCGCCCACGCCCGCGCCCACCACGGCGCCGGTGCCATTGCCGCCAATCAACCCGCCGGCCACGGCCCCGACGCCCGCGCCGATGGCCGTGTTGCGCTGGGTTTCACTCATGTTGGCGCAACCCGTCAACAGCAAGGCGGCCGCCGTGGCCGACAGCAACGCACCGCGCGTGAATGAAGAATGAACTGGATTCATGGAAGTGTCCTTTTTGATGTTGGTCCTGCGTTGAAACCGCACGCCGCCGGGGCGGTCGATGCCATTCGATTAGACACGAAAGCCGCGCCGGTTGCCTCGATGCCCCGCACCGCACCATGGCTACACTGATCGGGTGAAAAACGTCGAACCCATCAAGCACTGCCAGCGCTGCGGCACCGCCGTGGTCTACCGCATTCCCGATGACGGCGACACGCGCGAGCGCGCCGTCTGCCCTGCCTGCGGCAAGATCCACTACGTCAACCCGCTGATCGTGGTGGGCACCGTGCCTTACGTCGGCGATAGGGTTCTGCTGTGCAAGCGCGCCATCGAGCCGCGCCTGGGTTTCTGGACGCTGCCGGCGGGCTTCATGGAGCTGGGCGAAACCATGGCCGAGGGCGCGGCGCGCGAGACCGACGAAGAAGCCGGCGCGCACATCGAGATGGGAGCCTTCTTCAGCGCCATCAGCATTCCGCGCGTGGGCCAGGTGCATTTTTTCTATCTTGCGCGCCTGCTGGACGAGCGCTTCGACCCCGGCAGCGAGACGCTGGAGACGCGGATGTTTGCCGAATCCGAAATCCCGTGGGAGGAAATGGCCTTCCTGACGGTGCGCCAGACGCTGGAGCACTTCTTTGCCGACCTCAGGCAAGGCCATTTCGGCGTGCACGAGTCCAGCATTCCCTGGCCGCCCAAGGCATGAGCGGGTTGGGCTCCTCATCAGCACGAATCCCGCAGCGCGCTGCGCGGGGGCCCGCCGCGTGACCCGGCCACCGGCACCGGCGCTGCCCCTGCTGGCGCCGGGCGCGCCCTTTCCGCCGGCCGATCAGGCCTGGCCCGAGCAGTCGCCCGCGCCCGGCCTGGTGGCCGTCGGCGGCGCGCTGGACGTGCCCACCCTGCGCGCGGCCTACAGCGCCGGCATCTTCCCGTGGTTCAGTGCGGGCGAGCCCATCCTGTGGTGGAGCACCGACCCGCGCATGGTGCTGCCGGTGGCGCGGTTTCGCCTGCACCGCTCGCTGCGCCGGCGGGTGCAGCAGTTCATGCGCGATCCGCGCTGCGAAATCCGCATGGACCACGCCTTTGCCCAGGTCATGGCGGCCTGCGCCAGTACGCCGCGGCGCGACCAGGCGGGCACCTGGATCGGCCCGTCCATGCGCGCGGCCTACGAAGCGCTGCACGCCGCGGGCCAGGCGCACAGCGTGGAGGTCTGGGTGGACAAGCGCCTGGTGGCCGGCCTGTACTGCGTAGGCATCGGGCGCGCGGTGTTCGGCGAATCCATGTTCACCACCGTGACCGACGGCTCCAAGATTGCGCTGGCCGCGCTGGTCGCCTGGTGCCGCCACCACCAGCTTCCGCTGATCGATTGCCAGCAGCAAACCGAGCACCTGGCCTCGCTGGGCGCCGCGCCGATCCCGCGCGCCGGGTTCCTGCACGCGCTGAAAGCGCTGGTCGGGCAAGCGCCCCCGCCCTGGCGCTTCGAGCCCGTATACTGGACCGAACTGATGAATTCCGGCTGCGAACAACGGTGACGCACCTCAAGGATCTGCCGCTGCAGACGCTGCAGTTTTATGCCACGGCCCCCTATCCGTGCAGCTACCTGCCAGGCCGGCAAGCACGCTCGCAGGTGGCCACGCCCAGCCACCTGATCAGCAGCCAGACCTATTCCGACCTGGTGCGCCAGGGCTTTCGCCGCAGCGGCCTGTTCACCTACCGCCCGTATTGCGACGCGTGCAACGCCTGCGTGCCGGTGCGCGTGCGCGTGGCCGACTTCCGGCCCGACCGCAGCCAGCGCCGCGCCCGTGCGCGCCACGCCGGCCTGCAGGCACGCGTGCTGCCGCTGGGCTACGTGTCCGACCACTACCAGCTGTACCTGCGCTACCAGATGCGCCGCCACACCGGCGGCGGCATGGACCACGACAGCATTGAACAGTACACCCAGTTTCTGCTGCAAAGCCACGTGAACACGCGGCTCGTCGAGTTCCGCGAGCCGGGCGCCGGCGGACAGCCGGGCGTGCTGCGCATGGTCTCCATCGTCGATCTGCTCGGCGACGGGCTGTCGGCCGTCTACACCTTCTTCGACCCCGATGCCCGCGCCAGCTACGGCACCTGGGGCGTGCTGTGGCAGATCGAGCAGGCCGCGCGCCTGGGCCTGCCCTACGTGTACCTGGGCTACTGGATCGCCGGCAGTCCCAAGATGGCCTACAAGGCGCGCTTTCGCCCGCTCGAGCACCGGGTGGACGGCCGCTGGCGCGAGCCGGCCGCGCCGGCGCCGCGCGCGGTGTAAGCTGCGGCCTCCATCCCACCGGCCCCATGCGCAAACCCAAGCTCGATGCCCACCAGACCCCGACGATCCAGGTGATCGAGCGGATGTTCACGCTGATCGATGTGCTGGCCTCGCGCGAGGAAGCCATGCAGCTGAAGGACATCAGCGAACGCGCCGGCCTGCACCCGTCCACCACGCACCGCATCCTGAACGACCTGACCTGCGGGCGTTTCGTCGATCGCCCCGAAGCCGGCACCTACCGCCTGGGCATGCGCCTGCTGGAGCTGGGCAACCTGGTCAAGGCGCGTCTGTCGGTGCGCGACGCGGCCCTGGGCCCCATGCGCGAGCTGCACCGCCTGACGCAGCAACCGGTGAACCTGAGCGTGCGCCAGGGCGACGAGATCGTGTATGTGGAGCGCGCGCTCAGCGAGCGTTCGGGCATGCAGGTGGTGCGCGCCATCGGCGGCCACGCGCCGCTGCACCTGACCTCCACCGGCAAGCTGTTCCTGGCCACCGAGGACGCGCAGCGCGTGCGGGCCTACGCCACCCGCACGGGGCTGCCGGGCCACACGCGCAACAGCATCACGCAACTGCCCCAGCTCGAGCGCGAGCTCGGCAAGGCACGCCAGCTAGGCGTGGCCTACGACAACGAAGAGCTGGAGCTGGGCGTGCGCTGCATGGCGGCCGGCATTCACGACGACCAGGGCAACCTGATTGCCGGCCTGTCCATCTCGGCGCCGGCCGACCGCCTGGACGAAGCCTGGCTGTCCAGGCTCAAGCAGACGGCGCAGGAAATTTCAACCGCCCTGGGTTTCGCCAATCATCGCGCTTGAGCGACGCGCGGGCGGGGCTGCGCGCCCCGCTCGCGCTCTGGCCGGTTCATCCCGGATAGGTTCCGTGCCCCGCCACCGTGCTCACGTGCGGCAGGGTCTCGACCCAGCGGCGAACGCGCTCGGCATCGGCAATGCGGCTGTACTTGCCGGCGGAATCGAGGAACACCATGATCAGCTTGCGCCCGGCCACGCGCGCCTGCATCACCAGGCAACGCCCGGCCTCGGAGATGTAGCCCGTCTTTTGCAGGCCGATGTTCCATTCGGGGCTCTTGACCAGGCCATTGGTGTTGTTGAACTGCAGGGTGCGCCGGCCGATTTCCACCTCATGGCTGGGCGAAGTCGTCAACTGGCGCAGCTGCGGGTTTTGATAGGCCGCCCCCACCAGCACCGCCAGGTCTTGCGCGCTGGACTGGTTGGCGCTGGACAGGCCCGTGGGCTCCACATAGCGCGTGTCGTGCATGCCCAGCTGCTGGGCGCGGGCGTTCATCAGGGCGACAAAGCGGTTGAGCCCGCCCGGAAAGGTGCGTCCCAGGGCATGCGCAGCGCGGTTTTCGCTGGACATCAGGGCCAGGTGCAGCAGCTCGCCGCGCGTCAGCTCCGTGCCGACCGTCAGGCGCGAGCGGCTGTTCTTCTCGGTGTCCACGTCCTCGTCGGTGATGGTGATCCTCTCGTCCAGGGGCAGGTTCGCCTCGGACACGATCATCCCGGTCATCAGCTTGGTGAGCGAGGCGATCGGCAGCACGGCGTGATCGTTCTTGGAGAACAGCACCTGCCGCGTGTCCTGGTCAAGCACCAGCGCGACGCTGGACTTCAGCTCGAGCGGGTCGGCCGCCGCGTGCAAGCCGGCCATCTGTCCGAAGGACAGGCGCACGGGTGCCTCGTGCTGCACCGCTTGCACCAGGCGGTGCGGAGACAGCCGGTTGCCCCGGGACGCCGTCTGTACCCTGGCCGCGCCGTGCATCCGGGCGGCCCCTCGGCCTTGCGCCACCTTCTCACGCGCGGGCAACTGGGCCGTGACGCGGCGGCCGTTGCGGCTGGCCTGCTTCTCGCTCTTGCGCGCGGTGGCCTTGGCGGTCACGGACTTGGTGTCGGCCTTGCGGGCTGCGGCCTTGGGAGCATGGGCCTTGGCACGTTGCGCCGCCGGAGCCGGCCGATGCGCAGCGGCCGAACCCTTTTTTGCCGCGGTCGCGTGTGCGGTTGCAAATGGTTGCAGGGCCAGCAAGGCAAGCGCCGCGGCCCCCGTCAAACCGCGCAGCCATCTTGCCGCCTTGCCGCTCGCCACCCATGCACGCATCGTTGAACCCCTGACTAAAAAAGCAAAACCGGGCGCAAGTGTACAAAAACAAAAAAAGAGACGCAATATCATTGGCTTGCGTCTCTTTGTTGAAGTGAAGAAAAATGCTCGGCAAAAACCCTAGCCTTGCGCTGCAATTCGATCCGATTTGCTGTGCAACTTGTTGAGAGCACTCAGATATGCTTTGGCCGACGCGACGATGATGTCGGGGTCGGCGCCCACGCCGTTGACCACCCGCCCGGCGTTTTGCAGGCGCACCGTGACCTCGCCCTGCGCATCGGTGCTGCCGGTGATGGCGTTGACCGAGTAGAGCACCATCTCGGCGCCGCTCTTGACGTGCGACTCGATGGCCTTGAGCGAGGCATCGACCGGCCCGTTGCCGTCGGCCTGGCTGCGCACTTCTTTGCCGGCGACGGTAAAGACGATCTCGGCGTGCGGCATTTCGCCGGTTTCGCTGCGCTGCGCCAGCGAGAGGAAGCCGTAGTGCTCTTTCTCGGCGGTTACGCTTTCGTCACTGACCAGGGCCAGGATGTCCTCGTCGAAAATTTCGCTCTTGCGGTCGGCCAACTCCTTGAACTTGGCAAACGCCGCCATCACCTCGCCCTCGGACTCCAGCTCCACGCCCAGCTCCTGCAGGCGCTGCTTGAAGGCGTTGCGGCCCGAGAGCTTGCCCAGCACGATCTTGTTGGTGCTCCAGCCCACGTCCTCGGCGCGCATGATCTCGTAGGTGTCGCGCGCCTTGAGCACGCCGTCCTGGTGGATGCCGCTGGCGTGCGCAAAGGCGTTGGCGCCGACGACGGCCTTGTTGGGCTGCACCACGAAGCCGGTGGTGGAGCTCACCATCTTGCTGGCCGCCAGGATTTGCGTGGTGTCGATCCCCAACTCCAGGCCGAAATAGTCCTTGCGGGTCTTCACGGCCATCACCACCTCTTCGAGCGAGCAGTTGCCTGCGCGCTCGCCCAGGCCGTTGATGGTGCACTCCACCTGCCGCGCGCCGCCGATCTTCACGCCCGTCAGGCTGTTGGCCACGGCCATGCCCAGGTCGTTGTGGCAGTGCACCGACCAGATGGCCTTGTCGCTGTTGGGCACCTTCTCGCGCAAGGTCTTGATGAATTGGCCGTACAGCTCGGGAATGGCGTAGCCCACGGTGTCGGGGATGTTGATGGTGGTGGCGCCCTCCTTGATCACCGCCTCGCACACGCGCGCCAGGAAGTCGATGTCGCTGCGGTAGCCGTCCTCGGCGCTGAACTCCACGTTGTCACGCAGATTGCGGGCAAAGCGCGTGGCCAGCACGGACTGCTCGAACACCTCGTCGGGCGTCATGCGCAGTTTTTTCTCCATGTGCAGCGGGCTGGTCGCGATGAACAGGTGGATGCGCGCGTTGCCGCTGTCTTTCAGGGCCTCGGCGGCGCGGGCGATGTCGCGGTCGTTGGCGCGCGCCAGCGAGCAGACCGTGGAGTCCTTGATGGCGCGCGCAATCGCCTGCACGCACTCGAAGTCACCGTTGCTGCTGGCGGCAAAGCCGGCCTCGATCACGTCCACCTTCAGGCGCTCGAGCTGGCGCGCGATGCGCAGCTTCTCGTCCCGGGTCATGCTGGCGCCGGGCGACTGCTCGCCGTCGCGCAAGGTGGTGTCGAAAATGATGAGTTTGTCGGTCATAGAAGATTCTCCGGGTCGGGGACTGGGTGGGAGCACCCGCGAGCAAAATGTCTGCGCCAAACAAAAAGGCCCGCTGCGGGTGCAAACGGGCCTTTGCTGGAAAAATCGCGTGCGCTATCGCACCTGCCCGTTGGACACGGCCAGTAGTCGTAGCGCAAGCGATTGGTTCATGGACACAAAATATAGCATAGCCAGCGCCCGGCGGTGGTCAATCGCGATGCAAGCCGCGCTCTTCGGGCTCGTCGGTCGAGGTGCTGACGATGCTCACGGGCTCACCCTTGGCGCGGCGCCAGATGTAGATGACATAGCCCGACAGCGCGTAACCCACGAACACCAGAAACAGCATGGTGGCCGGCTCGATGCTGATGACGGCGATCAGCAGCGCGGCCGCCACCAGCACCACGAAGGGCACGCTGCGCCGCCCGCGCATGTCCTTGAAGCTGTAGAACGGCGTGTTGGTGACCATCGACAGGCCGGCAAACAGCGTGATGCCGAACATCAGCCATGAAAAATCGCCGCGCGCCACGCGCTGCCCGCCCAGCGCCGAGATCAGCTGCCGAAACAGGGACACGTCGCGGTGCGCCTCGAACATGGCGCTGGTGAGCCAGATGAAGCCCGCCACCAGTGCCGCTGCCGCCGGCGACGGCAAGCCTTGAAAGTAGCGCTTGTCGACCACACTGGTATTGACGTTGAAGCGTGCCAGGCGCAGCGCCGCGCACGAGCAGTACACGAAGGCGGCCAGCCAGCCGGCGCGGCCCAGCGGCTGCAGAGCCCACATGTAGGCGACCAGCGCGGGGGCGGCGCCAAAGCTGACCATGTCCGACAGCGAATCCATCTGCTCGCCAAATGCGCTTTGGGTGTTCGTCATGCGTGCCACGCGCCCGTCCAGGCCATCGAGCACCATGGCGGCAAAGATGCCCGCGGTGGCCAGGCCGAATTGCCCGTTCATGGCCATGACGATGGCGTAGAACCCGCCGAACAGCGCCGCCAGCGTGATCATGTTGGGCAGCGCATAGATGCCCTTGCGGCGCGCTCGGGCCACAGGCGTATTGGGAGAAAGATCGTGATCGGACATCAATGCAAATCCAACCGACACCCGGCGACAAATCAGCGGTCGGTCACGGCCAGTGTAACGGCTGCCCTTCCTGAATCGGGCCGGAACCTGCAAGCCGCCCAGGGCATGCACCGATTTTGCAATGCCATTGTCAGCCCGAAGGATGCATCGCCGGCACTCGGCGACTGATGGCCAAGCGCAAGCGGCCGGCTCCCCTCGCGCGGCGCGTGGCATAGACTTCCTGCATGCGCATGTCCGACAACACGGCCAACACCACCGCTGCCGAGGTGCTGGCACCGCTGCATGAACTGCAGGTGCGCGTGGTCGGCGAGGCGGGTGCGCCGCCCCACGGAAGGGTGCGTGACGACCTTGTGGCAACCGAGGTGCCGGTGGCGCTGGTCTTCAACGGCATCTCGCACGCGGTGATGATGGCAACACCGCAGGAGCTGGAGGACTTTGCCCTCGGCTTCGCACTGTCCGAAGGCATTGTGGACAGCGCTGACGACTGCTATGGCATTGACGTGGCGATGATCAGCGACGCAGCGGCGGGCCTGCCGGAGGGCGTGCAAGGCGTTGAGGTGCAACTGGACATCGCCAGCGCCTGCTTCGAGCGCCTCAAGGGCCGCCGCCGCAGTCTCACGGGGCGCACGGGCTGCGGCGTATGCGGCGTCGAAAGCATGGCCGCACTCGACCTGTCGCCGCCGCCCGCAATGCACCGCGACTGGATCGAGCGCATCGACCTGCCCACCGTGCTCAAGGCGCTGGCGCAAATGGCGCCGCGCCAGCAGATCAACGCCAAGGCCGGCTCGCTGCACGCCGCCGCATGGGCCAACATCGACGGCGACGTCACCGAGGTGACGGAAGACGTGGGCCGCCACAACGCGCTCGACAAGCTGATTGGCGCGCGCGCCCGCAATGGCCGCCTGCACGAGAGCGGCTTTGTCGTGATGACCAGCCGCGGCAGCCACGAGCTGGTGCGCAAGTGCGCGCGCGTCGGCATCGGAGCGCTGGCCACCGTGTCGGCCCCGACGGTCATGGGCGTGCGCATGGCCGAGCTGTCGGGCATTCGTCTGTGGGGCCTGTGCCGCACGCCGCGCGGCGTGCTGTATGCCGGTGGCAACGCGCCCACGGACGGCTTGGTCGATCGCATCGACAAGCCGGTGTCGATTTGACAACATCTTGATCAAATCGGTCGAAACGCTTTATGGACGGGCGAAAATCGCTATCATTTTGATAGTTGTCTAGGCTGCGGGCACCACGCACCAGGGCGCCTGGTCGTGCATCAGGCCCATCCACAGGCCCCAGGCCGAGGTCAGCAGCAGCGCCAAGCCGGCCAGCCGCATGCCCCATGCGCCCTGCCCGCTGCGGCCCAGGCGCAACAGCAGCCAGGGGCCCAGCCACAACGTGGCGCCCGACCCCAGGGCAAACAGCGCCATCACGGCCGCCCCGCCGGCCACGCTGCCGGCCAGGGCCGCCACCATCGCAGCCGAATACAGCAACCCGCAGGGCAGCAGCGCCCAGGCCACGCCCACGCCCAGCGGCGCCACCAGGCCCAGGCGTTGCGTGGCCGAGCGCACGCGCGCCCACACGCGGCGCGCGCCGACATCGAGCCACAGCGGCTGGCGCGCCCACAGCAACAGCATCGCCCCCAGCAGCAACGCCGCCACATGCACCATGGTCCACACCGGGCGCAGTGCGGCCGACTGCACGGTGAGCCAACCCAGGCCCTGCATGGACGCGGCTGCCAGCGCGCCCAGCAGCGTGTACCCCGCCAGCCGGCCGAGCAAAAACAGACCGATGCCGAGGCCGCTGCGCGGCGCCGCGGCCTGCCCCATGCCGGCGCAGGCGGCCCCACACATGGCAATGCAGTGCGGGCCGCCCGCCAGCCCCATGAGCACGGCGGTGGCGGCCAATGACAAGGTCATCAGAGGATTTTAGAAAAGCGCGCGCGCGTGCGGTCGGCCTGCAGGTATTTGTCGAACACCATGGCCACGCCACGCACGAAGAACCAGCCCATCGCGCTCACCTCGATGCTGCTGTCGGTTACCGTCACCAGGCCGTCATCCTGCATCGCCGCCAGGCGCTGCAGCTCGCCGGCGAAGTAGCGCTTGAAATCGATCAGATGCGACAGCTCGACTGCTTCGAATTGCACGCGGCCCTGGCACATGAGCGACATGATGACGGCGCGGCGCAACAGGTCGTCGCGCGACACCGCCAGGCCGCGCACCACGGGCAGTTGACCGTGGTCGAGCCGATCCTGGTATTCGATCAGGTCCTTGGCGTTCTGGCTGTAGGTGGCCCCCACCTTGCCGATCGCCGATACGCCCAGGGCAATCAGGTCGGCATCGGGCTGGGTGCTGTAGCCCTGGAAGTTGCGGTGCAAGCGGCCCTGGCGCTTGGCCACCGCCAGCGCGTCCTCGGGCAGCGCAAAGTGGTCCATGCCGATGTAGACATAGCCCGCCTGCTCGAAAGCCGCCAGCGAGCGCGCCAGCATGGCCACCTTGCCGCCGGCCTGGGGCAGGTCAACGGCGTTGATGCGCCGCTGCGGCTTGAAGCGCTCGGGCAGGTGCGCGTAGCCATACAGCGCGATGCGGTCGGGGCGCAGCTCAACCACCTGCGCCAGCGTGCGATCGAACGACTCGGGCGTTTGCTGCGGCAGGCCGTAGATGAGATCGACGTTGATGGAGTCGAAGCCAATCTGGCGTGCCGCGGCCACCAGCGCAAACACCTGCTCGGCCGGCTGCACGCGATGCACCGCCTTCTGCACCAGCGGGTCGAAGTCCTGCACGCCAAAGCTCAGGCGGTTGAAGCCCAGGCGCTTGAGCGTGCCCAGACGGGTGGCGTCAATGGTGCGCGGATCGATCTCGATGGAGTACTCACCGCCGGGCACAAAGCTGAAGTTGCGCTGGAGCATCGCCATCAGCTCGCCCAACTCGCCGTCGCTCAAAAACGTCGGCGTGCCCCCGCCCAGATGCAGCTGGCTGACCACCTGTTGGCTGCCCAGGTGCTGCACGTGCAGATCGACCTCGCGGCTGAGGTAGCGCAGGTACGGCCCGGTGCGGTCGTGGTGTTTGGTGATGATCTTGTTGCAGGCGCAGTAGTAGCACAGCGACTCGCAAAACGGCAGGTGAACGTACAGCGACAGCGGCTTGCTGGCCTGCACCGAGCCGGCACCCCGTTGCTGCAGCGCGCTCACGTATTGCGCCTCGCCAAACGCCTCGACGAAACGATCGGCCGTTGGATAAGAGGTGTAGCGCGGCCCGGCAACGTCAAATCGGGTCAGCAACTCGGGGGTGATGGCAGGCATTTCGAGAGCAAACAAAAACAAGACAGCAGGCTGTACTGTCCGGCGTGCATGCAAAATTGTCCTTGACGATCATCAAGGAGACTGCAAGGATTGGGGCGTCGCCTAGAATTCAGTATTAACCCGAACGACGCTATGACGTTGGATATCCCTACCCAATGACGCCCAAAGCCATCAAAGTCGCCTGCTCCAACTGCAATCTGCGCGAGCTGTGCATGCCGGTCGATCTCGACGATTCCGACATGGACAAGATCGACACGCTGGTGGCCACGCGCCGCAAGATCAAGCGCGGCGATGCGCTGTTTTCCAACGGCGACCGCTTTGACGCGCTGTATGCGATCCGCACGGGCTTTTTCAAGACGCGCATCACCACCGAGGACGGACGCGATCAGGTGACGGGCTTTCAGATGGCCGGCGAGATCATCGGCCTGGACGGCATCGTGGGCGATCGCCACAGCTGCGACGCGGTGGCGCTGGAAGATGCCGAGGTGTGCGAGATGCCCTACGGGCGCATCGAGGAACTCTCGCGCGAGGTGCCGGCCTTGCAAACGCACGTGCACAAGATCATGAGCCGCGAGATCGTGCGCGAGCACGGCGTGATGCTGCTGCTGGGCAGCATGCGCGCCGAGGAGCGCCTGGCAGCCTTCCTGCTGAACCTGGTGCAGCGCCTGCATGCGCGGGGCTTCTCGCGCTCGGAGCTGGTGTTGCGCATGACGCGCGAGGAGATCGGCAGCTACCTGGGCCTGAAGCTGGAGACCGTGAGCCGCACCTTCTCCAAGTTTGCCGAGGACGGGCTGATCGAGGTCAAGCACCGCCACGTGCGAATCCTCGACATCGAGGCGCTGCAAGCCCTGGTCAACGCGCCCAATTGCAATTGATGTCGATCCGCGGGTGACCCGCGGGCTCATTGCAGCGTGTTTTTCATTCCATCGGGGATGGGCAGTGGCATGACGGCAATGCCCTCGTCCAGCAAGGCCTCGGTTTGCTCGGCCGTGGCTTGGCCGCGAATGCCGCGCTCGGTGGCTTCGCCATAGTGAATGCGGCGCGCTTCCTCGGCAAAGCGCTCGCCCACGTCCTCGGTCTGTGCCATCACGCGGCGCACCATCTGCATCCAGGCAGCCTGCATGGCTTGGCGCGGCAGGGCGGCCACCTCGGATGCCGCGCCGCCATCGGACTCGGGCGCCACTCCCGAATTCGCCCGCTCCGGCGCGCCTCCGCCGCGCCCCAGGTTCAGGCGCGGCGCGCTCAGCCGCTTGGTCACCGCCGTGTCGCTGCACAGCGGACAGGCGATCAAACTGCCTTCACGCTGGCTCTGGAACTCATCCTCGGACGCAAACCAGCCTTCAAAGGCATGGCCATGCATGCATTCGAGGTTGAGGACTTTCATGAATCGGCCTTGTGCATCAGGTGTCGGAATCGGCGCGCCAGTCCAGTGTCCAGGCGCCACCGAGCACATTGTGCAGCCAAAGCGCGCCCACCAGGGTCTTGGCGTCGGTCACCGCGCCGCTGCGGCACCAGTCGTGCAGCTGCGCCGGCGTGGCGCTGAAAACCTCCAGAAACTCGCCTTCGTCGAGCTGGCGTGCGCCACCGCGGAGTTCCCGGGCAAACCAGATTTCGATCACCTCGGTCGAATACGCGACCACCGGGTGCAAGAGCCCGGCGCGCGCCCACTGGCGTGCCGTGTAGCCCGTCTCTTCGCGCAACTCGCGGCGCGCGCAATCCAGGGGCGACTCGCCCGCGTCCAGCTTGCCGGCCGGAAACTCGATCAGCGTGCGCTGCACGGGGTAGCGGTACTGGCGCTCGAGCACCACCTCCAGCACCCCGCCCGCACGCTCCAGCAGCGGGACGACCATGACGGCGCCGGGATGCACCACGTATTCGCGTTCGGCCACACGTCCGTCGGGCAGTCGGACCTGATCGCACAGCGCGTGCAGGAAATGGCCCTTGAACAGCTCGCGGCCATCCACCCGGTGTTCGGTCAGGTCCATGGCCTCATCCGCGGTGGCGCAACACCAGATAGCGATAGACGAAGCCGGGAAACGCGAACGTCAGGAACAGCGCGCCGGTGACGGCATAGAACTCCCAGCCTTGCGGGTAAATCTGCCCGGCCGATTTTTCCATCGCCAGACCGATGCCGCCCACCACGAAGTACCACAGCACCAGCTCGAGCAGGCGCAGGCCCAACCCCTTGTGCCCGCCGCGCAGTGGCGCCACGGCCAGCAGGCGGTTGTTGGCAAACGGCAGGTTGGCTGCCACGAACGCCAAGGCGATCAGCAGCCAGATGCTGACATCCGGCGACATCAGGTGCTGAGCATCTGCACGATGGCCTGCGCGCACAAGGCCATCAGCGCACCGGGCACCAGGCCCAGCACCAGCAGCAAGGCGCCGTTGACCGAAAGCGTAGCGCGCATGTCCAGCGGCGCGCGGATGGGCTCGGTGCTGGCCGGCGCGTCGAAGTACATGACCTTGACCACGCGGATGTAGTAGAAGGCGCCCACCAGGGCCATGATGACGGCAAACACCGCCAGACCGATGAGGGCCGGCAACTGCGTGCTGATCAGCGCCTGCAAAATTGACAGCTTGGCCTGAAACCCCACCAGCGGCGGAATGCCGGCCAGCGAGAACAGGCAGATCGCCATCAGGCCGGCATAGAACGGGCTGCGCTGGTTCAGGCCAGCCAAGTCGGTGATCTCTTCGGCCTCGAAACCTTCGCGCGCCAGCAGCAAGATGATGCCGAAGCTCACCAGGTTGGTCAGCACGTAGATGACGGCGTAGAACATGGCCGAACTGTAGGCGTTGGCCGCCAGCTGCGCATTGCCATTGACCACCCCCGCCAGCAGGCCCATCAGCACGAAGCCCATGTGCGAGATGGTGGAGTACGCCAGCATGCGCTTGAGGTTGGTCTGCGCGATGGCCGCCACGTTGCCGATGATGAGCGAGGCCACCGCCAGCACCGCCAGCATGGGTTGCCAGTCTCCCGCCAGTGGCAGCAGGCCCTCCACCAGCAGGCGGATGGCCATGGCAAAGGCGGCCAGCTTGGGCGCGCTGCCGATGATCAGCGTGACCGAGGTGGGCGCGCCCTGGTAGACGTCGGGAATCCACATGTGGAACGGCACGGCGCCGAACTTGAAGGCCATGCCGGACACCAGGAACACCACGCCGAACACCAGCACCTGGTGCTTGATCTGCCCCGAGGCGACGGCCTTGAAGACGCCGCCGATATCCAGCGTGCCGGTGGCGCCGTAAAGCATGGACAGGCCGTAGAGCAAAAAGCCCGAGGCCATGGCGCTGAGCACGAAGTACTTCATGGCCGCCTCGATCGACACCGGGTGGTCGCGCCGCAGGGCGATCAGCGCATACGCCGACAGCGCCATGCATTCGAGGCCGAGGAAGATCAGCAGGAAGTTGTTGGCCGAACACATGATGAACACGCCCAGCAGCGAGGTCAGGCTCAGCACGTACCACTCGGCGCCGCGCAGCATGCCGCGCTCGGTGACGTAAGTGCGGCTGTAGATGAAGATCACCAGCACCGCAACGGCGGAGAAGCACTTGAGCCAGTTGGCCATCACGTCGCTCACCACCATGCCGCCAAAGCCGTACACGGTCTGGCCGTTCATCGCATACATCGCGGTCAGCACCACCAGCACCACCAGGGTGAGGCACGACAGCCAATAGGCGGCCATGCGGCGCTGGCCTCGGTCGAGCAGGTCCACCAGCGTGATCACGCAGGCCATGGCCAGCAGCACGATCTCCGGATAGATGGCCATCCAACTGAATCGGTCAATCATGTTCGGGGTCTCAGTTCAGCTTGGAAATCGCCACCTGCTTGACCAGGTTGGCCACCGAAGCGTCCATGACGTCGGTAAAGGGTTTTGGGTAGACGCCCATCCACAGCACGGCGATGGCCAGCAGCGCCAGCGCGGTGCATTCGCGCCAGTTGATGTCGGGCATCTTGGTGCGCACGTTGTCGTTGCCGACGGCGCCGAAATACACGCGCTTGAACATCCACAGGCTGTAGCCCGCGCCCGAGATCAGGGCCGTGGCCAGTAGCAAGCCCAGCCAGAAATTGGTGCGCACACTGGCCAGGATCACCATCCACTCGCCCACGAAGCCGGCCGTGCCCGGCAAGCCGCAGTTGGCCATGAAGAACAGCAGCGCAAAGGCGCCAAAGCGCGGCATGACGTTGATGACGCCGCCGTAGGCCGATATTTCGCGGGTGTGCAAACGGTCGTACAGCACGCCGATGCACAGGAACATGGCGCCCGAGACGAAGCCGTGCGCGATCATCTGCACCAGCCCGCCGGAGATCCCCAGGTCGTTGAAGAGGAAAAAACCCATGGTGACAAAGCCCATGTGCGCCACCGATGAGTAGGCGACGAGCTTTTTCATGTCCTTTTGCACCAGCGCCACCAGGCCGACGTAGATCACCGCGATCAACGACAGCGCGATCATGAACCAGGCCCACTGGCGCGAGGCGTCGGGCAGGATGGGCAGCGAAAAGCGCACGAAGCCATAAGCGCCCAGCTTCAGCATGATGGCCGCCAGCACGATGGAGCCGCCAGTGGGCGCCTCCACGTGGGCATCCGGCAGCCAGGTGTGCACCGGCCACATCGGCACCTTGACGGCAAAGGCAGCAAACAGCGCGAAGAACAGCAGGGTCTGCGCCGTGCCGGACAGCGGCAACTGCTGCCAGGTGGCCAGGTCAAAGCTGCCGCCCGACTTGGCGTACATGTAGATGAAGCCCACCAGCATGAAGAACGAGCCCATCAGCGTGTACAGGAAGAACTTGAACGCCGCGTAGATCTTGTTGGGCCCGCCCCAGACGCCGATGATCAGGTACATCGGGATCAGCGTGGCCTCGAAGAAGAAGTAAAACAGGATGCCGTCGAGGGCGCAGAACACGCCGATCATGATGCCCGACAGGATCAGGAAGGACGCCATGTACTGGTTGACCTTGCGCTGGATCACCTCCCAGCCGGCGATCACCACGATGATGGTGATGAAGGCCGTCAGCAGCACGAACCACACCGACAGGCCATCGACGCCCAGGTGGTAGTTGACGTTGAAGCGCTCGATCCAGGGCACGTTCTCGACGAACTGCATCTCGGCCGTGCCCAGCTTGAAGCCGCTGTACAGCGGCAGCGTGACCAGAAAGCTGATCACCGAGCCGATCAGCGCCAGCCAGCGCACCAGCGTGGCCTGACTGTCCTTGCCAAACAGCAGCAGCAGCGCACCGATGACGATGGGCGTCCAGATGGAGAGGCTCAACCAACCCATGTTTCTTTTCCCGTTCCTGCTTTTATTGGGCGAGCCAGACGAAGTACGTCATCAGCACGAAGATGCCCACGATCATGGCCAGGGCGTAGTGATACAGATAGCCCGACTGCAACCAGCGCAACGCCCCCGCGCTCCAGCCGACCAGGCGCCAGGAGCCGTTGACCACCGCGCCGTCGATCAGGCCCGCGTCGGCGCCCTTCCACAGGCCGACGCCCAGACCGCGCAAGCTGCCGGCGATCGCCTTGATCCACACCCAGTCCATGTAGTACTTGTTGTCCAGCAACGTGTAGATCGGGCCGAACAGGGCCTTGATGCGCGCCGGCATGGCCGGGTTGATGATGTACAGGTAGTAGGCCAGTGCCGCTGCGGCCAGCGCCAGCCAGGTCGGCACCGCCAGGAACCCGTGCAGGCCCATGTCCATCCAGCCATGGATTTCGTGGGCCAGTTCGGCCATGGCCGGGTGACGCGCGCCATCCACGGCGATCGCCTTGGCAAAAAAGTCGCCAAACAGCATCGGCATCATCGTCATGGCACCGATCACCACCGACGGAATGGCCAGCAAGACCAGCGGCACCCACACCACCCAGGGTTGCTCCTTGGGCTTGGCGTCGTGTCCGTGGCCATGGTCGTGTCCGTGGTCGTCGTGGTGGGCGTCCGGGTTCTGGTCGTAGCGTTCGGGGCCGTGGAACACCAGGAAGTACAGGCGGAACGAGTACAGCGAGGTCACGAACACGCCCGCCATCACCGCGAAGTAGGCAAAGCCCGAGGCCGGCAGATTGCTGGCGTGCACCGCGTCGATGATCGATTCCTTGGAGTAGAAGCCCGAGAAGAACGGCGTGCCGATCAGCGCCAGCGTGCCGACCAGGAAGGTGATCCAGGTCCAGGGCATGTACTTGCGCAGGCCGCCCATCCAGCGGATGTCCTGGTTGTGGTGCATGGACAGGATGACCGAGCCGGCGCCCAGGAACAGCAGCGCCTTGTAGAACGCGTGTGTCATCAGGTGGAAGATGGCGGCGGAATAGGCCGATGCGCCCAGCGCCACCGTCATGTAGCCCAATTGCGAAAGCGTGGAATACGCAATCACGCGCTTGATGTCGTTCTGGACGATGCCCAGGATGCCCATGAAGAGAGCCGTGATGGAGCCGATGACCAGAACGAAGTTGAGCGCCGTGTCCGACAGCTCGAACAGCGGCGACATGCGCGCCACCATGAAGATGCCCGCCGTCACCATGGTGGCCGCGTGGATCAGTGCCGAGATCGGCGTGGGGCCTTCCATCGAGTCCGGCAGCCACACGTGCAGCGGAAACTGCGCCGACTTGCCCATGGCACCGATGAACAGGCAGATGCACATCACGGTGATCATCAGCCAGTCGGTGCCCGGAAAGATGATGGTCCCCAGGGCCTTGGCCTGGGCAAAGGTCTCACCGTAGTTGAGCGTGCCGGCATAGGCCACCACCAGACCGATGCCGAGGATGAAGCCGAAGTCACCCACCCGGTTGATCATGAAGGCCTTGAGATTGGCGAAGATGGCCGTGGGTCTTTGGTACCAGAAGCCGATCAGCAGATAGGACACCAGGCCCACCGCCTCCCAGCCAAAGAACAGCTGCAGGAAGTTGTTGCTCATGACGAGCATCAGCATCGAGAAGGTAAACAGCGAGATGTAGGAGAAGAAGCGGTTGTAGCCGTCATCGTCGGCCATGTAGCCGATGGTGTAGATGTGCACCATCAGCGACACGAAGGTGACCACGCACATCATGGTGGCCGTCAGGCTGTCGATGAGAAAGCCGATCTCCATCTTCAGCTTGCCCACCGTCATCCATTCGTAGAGGGTGGCGTTGAAGCTGGCGCCATTCACCACATCGCGCAGCACGAAGGCCGAGACGATGAAGGCGATCAGCACGCCCAGGATGGTGACGCTGTGCGAGCCGGTACGGCCGATGCGGTTGCCGCCGAAGGCGGTGCCCAGAATGCCTGCGATCAGCGAACCCGCCAGCGGCGCGAGCGGCACGATCAGCAGGGTGGACGCGGAAAGGGTTTGACTCATGGCTTGCATCACCCTTTCAGCGAGTTGAGCTCGTCGACGTTGATGGTGCTGCGCGCACGGAACAGCAGCACCAGGATGGCCAGGCCGATGGCCGACTCGGCCGCCGCGACGGTCATGATGAAGAACACGAAGACCTGTCCGTTCATGTCGCCCAGGTAGTGCGAGAAGGCGACGAAGTTCATGTTGACGGCCAGCAGCATCAGCTCGATGGACATCAGCAGCACGATCAGGTTCTTGCGATTGAGAAAGATGCCGACCATGGCCAGCGCAAACAGGATGGCGCCCAAGGTCAGATAGTGAGCCAGTGACAAGGTCATTTCTTCACCTCCTCGGCAGGCGCCGCAGCGGGCGCGGGCGCGGCAACCGGCGCCTGGGTGGGGGCCAACTTGACGAGCTGCACGCGATCACGCGCGTGCACGCGCACGGCCAGCGAAGGATCGATGGCCTTGTTGTCCTTGCGTTTTTCGCGCAGGGTCAGCGCGATGGCCGCGATCATGGCAATCAGCAGGATGACGGCGGCGATCTCCAGCGGATAGAGGTACTTGGTGTACATCAGCACACCCAGCGCCTTGGTGTTGGAGTATTGCGCGACCTGGCCGGCCACCGCGGGCAACTCGGGCATCGGACGCGCGTCGCTGGCACGGAAGCCGCCAAACAGCACCGCCGCCATCTCCAGCGAAATGACCGCGCCGATCACCAGCGCCAGCGGAAAGTGGCGCCAGAAGCCCTGACGCAGGCTGTCGATGTGGATGTCCAGCATCATCACCACGAACAGGAACAGCACCATCACCGCGCCCAGGTAAACCAGCACCAGCGTGATGGCCAGAAATTCGGCCTGCAGCAGCAGCCACACGCCAGCCGCCTGCGAGAAGGCCAGCATCAGAAACAGCACCGCATGCACGGGGTTGCGCGCGGTGATCACGCGGAATGCCGAAAACAGCATCACCAGCGAGAACAGGTAGAAAAAAGCGGTTGGGACGTCCATGGTCTTGTGCGGGGTTGGGCGCCTTCAGCGGTAGGGGGCGTCGGCCGCGCGGGCGGCAGCGATCTCGGGTTCGTAGCGATCGCCAATGGCCAGCAACATGTCCTTGGTGTAGTACAGGTCGCCACGCTTTTCGCCGTGGTATTCGAGAATGTGCGTCTCGACGATCGAATCAACCGGGCAGCTTTCTTCGCAGAAGCCGCAGAAAATGCACTTGGCCAGGTCGATGTCGTAGCGCGTGGTGCGGCGCGAGCCGTCTTCGCGCTCGGCCGACTCGATGGTGATGGCCATGGCCGGGCAGATCGCCTCGCACAGCTTGCAGGCGATGCAGCGCTCTTCGCCGTTGTCGTAGCGGCGCAGCGCGTGCAGTCCGCGAAAGCGCGGGGACAACGGTGTCTTCTCTTCGGGATACTCGATGGTCACCTTGCGCGCCAAGGCGTAGCGCCCGGTCAGGACCATGCCCTTGAACAGCTCCACGAGCATGAAGCTGCGCAAGAAATCGCGAACGGAAAACGGGGATGCGGTAACGGAAGCCATGATTCGAATCTCCCCCGCTCAATGCCAGATGTTGAGCGGGCTGTGCAGCCACGCGCCCACCAGCAGCAGCCAGACCAGGGTCACGGGAATGAACACCTTCCAGCCCAGGCGCATGATCTGGTCGTAGCGAAAGCGCGGAAAGGTGGCGCGGAACCAGATGAACATGGACACCACCACGCAGGTCTTGGCGCCCAGCCAGATCCAGCCGGGGATGAAGTCCAGCCACACCACCGGCGCCATCCAGCCGCCCAGGAACATGATCACGGCCAGGATGGACACCAGCCACATGCTGGCGTATTCGGCCAGGAAATAGATGGCAAAGCCCATGCCCGAATACTCGACCATGTGGCCGGCGACGATCTCGGACTCACCCTCGGCCATGTCGAAGGGGTGGCGGTTGACCTCGGCCACGCCCGAGATCAGGTAGACGACGAAGATGGGCAGCAGCGGCAGCCAGTTCCAGGACAGGAAGGTCCAGCCGGCACTGGCGGCCATGCCCTTGCCCTGCCCCATCACGATGTCGGTCAGGTTCAGACTGCCGGAGACCATCAGCACGATCACGAAGCAAAAGCCCATGGCGATCTCGTAGCTGACCATCTGCGCCGAGGCGCGCAGCGCGCCCAGGAACGGATACTTGGAGTTGGACGCCCAGCCGCCGATGATGACGCCGTAGATCTCGATCGAGGTGATGGCCATCACCAGCAGCAGGCCGGCGTTGACGTTGGCCAGCGCCAGTTCGGGCCCGAACGGGATGACCACCCAGGCGGCCAGTGCCGGCATGATGGCCAGCACGGGGCCGAGCAGGAACAAGCCCTTGGCGGCCGCCGTGGGCTGGATGATTTCCTTGGTCAGCAGCTTGACGGCGTCGGCAATCGGCTGCAGCAAGCCCCAGGGGCCCACCCGGTTGGGGCCGATGCGCACCTGCATCCAGCCCAGCAGCTTGCGCTCCCACAGCGTCAGGTAGGCCACGGCCACCAGCAGCGGCACCAGCACCACCACGATCTTGATCAGCGCCCAGATCACGGGCCAGACGATGCCCGACCAGGCAGCACTGGCAAACAGCCCCAGGCCGGCGTTGTAGATGGCGTCAATCATGCCGGCGCTCCTTCACGTGCGTCGGTGGTTTGTTGCAGCGATGGGGCGCGGCGCACCAGGCCATCGAGCTGGTAGATGCCCACCGGCGCCAGATCGACCGGTGTCGCGGCGACGCTGATCGGCGCCTGCGTGCGGTTGCTCAGACGCTCGGCGGCGACGAACTCCGTCACCGCGCCGCCCAGGGCCTCGGCCAGCACCTCCTGCGAGGTCTGGTAGGCCGGTTGCACCACCTGCAGCATGTCGGCCAGCACGCGCAGCACCTTCCAGGCCGGGCGCGTGTCGCCCAAGGGCGGAACCACGGCGTGGAAGCTCTGCACACGACCTTCGGCGTTGACGAAGCTGCCCGAGGTTTCGGTAAAGGGTGCAATGGGCAACAGCACGTCGCTGACGTCCAGATTGGCCTTGAAGGGACTGAGCGTGACCACCATGTCGCAGCCGGTCAGCGGAACCCCGCGCGTGTCGGGGCCGGGCTCGCAGTTCAGCAGCAGCGCCGCCTTCAGGCCGCCTGTCAGCATCTGGCGCGCGTTCAGCCCACCCGCGCCCGGCTGCGCTTGCGCCAGCTGGGCGCCCACGGTGTTGGCCGCTTCGGTGAGGTAGCCGACGCTGGCGCCGGTCTGCTCGCCAATCCACTGCGCCAGCGCCAGCAAGCTGCCGGCCGCGGGGTGCTGGGCGGCGGCATTGCCCAGCAGAACGGCTTTGCGCTCGCCCGACAACAGGGTCTTGGCGGTCGCCTGGGCCGTATCGCTGGCCGTCCCGGGTGCCGGCGCAGCCGCGCCCTTGGCAGCTGCGACCGCCGCGGCCACGTCAGCCAGCAGTTGCGGCCACTGGCCGGGTTCGCCCAACGCAGTAGCTGCCAGCGGCATGGCCCAGGCGTCCGGCTGGCGCAACAAGGCGGGCGAGGTGACGGCCGTCACCGCCG
>NZ_JAXMEM010000012.1:0-109723 GCF_046348305.1 Ottowia sp. | reverse complement strand
TGGCCGCACGGTGGGCGCGGGTGTGGTGGCCAAGATCATCGAGTGATCGGGGTTTCCGAAGGGGTATAGCTCAATTGGCAGAGCGTCGGTCTCCAAAACCGAAGGTTGTAGGTTCGATTCCTACTGCCCCTGCCACCTGAAATCGGGTGGTTTCGCAAAGCCCGCCCCCTCGGCGGGCTTGCGCATTGAGATGTGAATGAAGTTCGAGGCTCCTGAGCCTCTTGTGTATTGGAAACCGGCAGCCCACATGGCAAGCACGCAAATCGAAACCGTGAGCACGGGAGCTGACAAGGCCAAGCTGGCGCTGGCCGGCGTGCTCGTGCTCGGCGGCCTGGCGGCGTTTTACCTGCTGTCCGGCCGCGGTCCGCTGATCCAGTGGGGCGGCCTGATCGGCGCCCTGGTGTTGGCGGTGATTGCCTTTTTCACCTCCGAGTCGGGGCGGCAGTTGATCGCCTTCGGCCGCGACTCCTGGCGCGAGATGCAGAAGGTGGTGTGGCCGACCCGCAAGGAAACCCTGCAAACCACCGCCTTCGTGTTTGCCTTCACGGTGTTTCTGGCGCTGTTCATGTGGATCACCGACCGGTTTCTGCAATGGTCGCTGTATGACCTGATTCTGGGGTGGAAGCAATGACGAGCGACGTGGTGAATGACATGGCCTTGGGTGCGTCGTCGTCCAATCCCGACCTGCGCTGGTACGTCGTGCATGCCTACTCGGGCATGGAAAAGGCGGTGGAGCGCAACATCCTGGAGCGCGTCAAGCGCGCCGGCATGGAGGGCAAGTTCGGCCGCATCCTGGTGCCGACCGAGGAAGTCGTCGAAATCAAGAACGGCGTCAAGCGCACCACCGAGCGCAAGTTCTTCCCGGGCTACGTGCTGGTCGAAATGGTGATGGATGACGACACCTGGCACCTGGTCAAGCACACCAACAAGGTGACCGGTTTCGTGGGCGGCGCCAAGAACCGCCCGGCTCCCATTTCGGAAGACGATGTGATGAAGATCGTCAACCAGATGCAGGAAGGCACGGACAAGCCGCGCCACAAGGTCGAGTTCGTGGTGGGCGAGTACATCCGCGTCAAGGAAGGCCCGTTCGCCGACTTCAACGGCACGGTCGAGGAAGTCAACTACGACAAGAGCAAGCTGCGCGTGTCGGTGACCATTTTTGGTCGCGCCACGCCGGTGGAGTTGGAGTTCGCGCAGGTCGAGAAGGCCTGATCGCTATTGATTTGATAGTTGCTGGCGCTTGCCGACTCGGCGCCAGCAGCTCATTTGGTGAGTCGTAACCCCCGGGGAGCGCCGATGTGGCGCGTTTGAACCCGCAAGGAGCAAAGCATGGCGAAGAAAATCGTCGGCTTCATCAAGCTGCAAGTGCCAGCTGGTAAGGCCAACCCGTCCCCACCCATTGGCCCGGCGCTGGGCCAGCGCGGCCTGAACATCATGGAGTTCTGCAAGGCGTTCAACGCCCAGACCCAGGGTGTCGAGCCCGGTCTGCCGCTGCCCGTGGTCATCACGGCGTTTGCCGACAAGAGCTTCACCTTCATCATCAAGACGCCGCCCGCGGCCACCCTGATCAAGAAGGCCATCAAGCTGGACAAGGGCTCGGCCAAGCCCAACACCGACAAGGTCGGCAAGATCACGCGCGCGCAGCTCGAAGAGATCGCCAAGACCAAGCAAAAAGACATGACCGCCGCCGATCTGGACGCCGCCGTGCGCACGATCGCCGGTTCCGCCCGCTCCATGGGCGTCACGGTGGAGGGCGTGTAAATGGCCAAGCTGACCAAGAAGCAAAAGACCCAAGAGGGCAAGATCGACTCCACTCGCCTGTACCCCCTGACCGAGGCGCTGGCCATCGTCAAGGAGCACGCCACGGCCAAGTTCGATGAGTCCATCGACGTGGCGGTGCAGCTGGGCATCGACGCCAAGAAATCCGACCAGGTGGTGCGCGGCGCCGTGGTGCTGCCCAACGGCACCGGCAAGACCAAGCGCGTGGCCGTGTTTGCGCAGGGCGCGAAAGCCGAAGAAGCCAAGGCCGCCGGCGCCGACATCGTGGGCATGGACGACCTGGCCGCCCAGGTCAAGGCCGGCGACATGCCCTTCGACGTGGTGATTGCCGCCCCCGACGCCATGCGCGTGGTCGGCACGCTGGGCCAGATCCTGGGCCCGCGCGGCCTGATGCCCAACCCCAAGGTGGGCACCGTGACGCCCGACGTGGCCACGGCGGTGAAGAACGCCAAGGCCGGTCAGGTGCAGTTTCGCGTGGACAAGGCCGGCATCGTGCACGGCACCATCGGTCGCCGCTCGTTCGAGGCCGACAAGCTGCAGGGCAACCTGGCGGCGCTGATCGAGGCACTGAACAAGGCCAAACCCGCCACCAGCAAGGGCGTGTACCTGCGCAAGGTGGCGGTGTCCAGCACCATGGGCGTGGGCGTGCGGGTGGATACCCAGACGATCAGCGCCTGATGAAGAAATTCGGCCCGCCGCCTCCGCAAGGGGTATCGGGCCGGTGTGGTGGGCTGCGGCGGCTGCAAGGTTGTCGCAGGTCATCCAAGACCGCTGGCGGGTCGGCGCAAGCCGAACTTAATCGGCTCTCATTTTGAGAGCGGCCAGCGCAGATGGCGAGCCTGCCGCGAAGGATTTGTTCCTGAAACGGTTGGTCGCTTTGGAAGGCGCGTTGCCCAGGGCCCCGGCCGCAAGCAACGCATTTTTAAGGAGTAGACCTTGAGTCTGAATCGCAGTGAGAAAGAAGCGGTCATCAAAGAAGTGACCGGCCTCGCCGCAAAAGCTCAAACGCTGGTGATGGCGGAATACCGCGGCGTCACGGTCGCTGACATGACGAAACTGCGCACTTCGGCGCGCAGCCAAGGCGTGGCCCTGAGCGTGTTGAAAAACACGCTGGCGCGCCGGGCTGTGGCCGGCAGCAGTTTCGAAGTGGCCAGCGAGCAGATGTCCGGCCCGCTGATCTATGGCTTCTCCGAAGACGCCGTGGCCGCCGCCAAAGTGGTGGCCGATTTCGCGAAGACCAACGACAAGCTGGTCATTCGCGCGGGCGTTTACGGTGGCAAGGCCCTGGATGCCGATGGCGTGAAGCAGCTGGCCAGCATTCCCAGCAAGGAAGTGCTGTTGGCCCAGCTTTGCGGCTTGCTCATGTCGCCGATCTCCCGCACCGCCGTGGTGCTGGGCGCTCTGGCGGCCAAGAAGGGCGAAGGCGAGGCGCAGGCGGCCTGATGGCCGGCACGCGCCCGCAACTGTTTAACTGAATTGGAAAAATCAAAATGGCATTTGACAAAGACGCATTTCTGACCGCGCTGGACGGCATGACGGTCATGGAACTCAACGACCTGGTGAAAGCCATCGAAGAGAAGTTCGGCGTGAGCGCCGCGGCGATGGCGGCCCCGGCTGCCGGTGGCGCGGCCGGCGGCGGCGCTGCGGCGGCCGAGGAAAAGACCGAGTTCAACGTCATGCTGCTGGAAGCCGGCGCCAACAAGGTGTCCGTCATCAAGGCGGTGCGCGAGATCACCGGCCTGGGCCTGAAGGAAGCCAAGGACCTGGTCGATGGCGCGCCCAAGGCCGTCAAGGAAGGCATCGCCAAGGCGGACGCCGAGGCGGCCAAGAAAAAGCTGGAAGACGCCGGCGCCAAGGCCGAGCTCAAGTAAATCGGTCTGGAGCTACTGCGCGACGCGATCCTGGCCCTGCGATGCTCGCCGTACCTCAGTACGGCTGCGCTTCTCGAACCAGCCTCGCGCCGCTCGCTACGCTCCATCCTCGATTTACAGGCTGGCTGTTGGGGCCAGCCTTTCGCGCTTTCAGAGCGCACCTGCAAGCAGCGGCATGCGCTGCTTGCAAGTGTCTTCTGAACCCGACTGCAGAAGACCACTTGGTTCGGATCGCGTGCAACGCGCGGTCGTCCGCCATGGGCTGGTAGTGGCCAGCCACCAAGCGTTTGTCAGGCTGTTTGGGGCCTGACTTTTCAAGTCGCCTGATATCCAGGACCCAAAGCGTCCATCGCCCGGAGATTTCATGGCCTATACCTTCACCGAACGCAAGCGCATCCGCAAGAGCTTCGGCACGCGTGACAGCGTGCTGCAAGTGCCGTATCTGCTGCAAATGCAGCGCGACGCCTACATCGCCTTCCTGCAGGCCGACACCGCGCCCAAGAAGCGCACCCACGAGGGCCTGCAAGCCGCGTTCGAATCCGCCTTCCCGATCGTTTCGCACAACGGGTTCGTGGAAATGAAATTCCTCGAATACAACCTGGCCAAGCCGGCCTTTGACGTGCGCGAATGCCAGACGCGCGGCCTGACTTTCGCCTCGGCCGTGCGCGCGCGCGTGCAGCTCATCATCTATGACCGCGAGTCCTCCACCCCGCAGTCCAAGGTGGTCAAGGAAGTGAAGGAGCAGGAGGTCTACATGGGCGAAGTGCCCCTGATGACCGACAAGGGCTCGTTCATCGTCAACGGCACCGAGCGGGTGATCGTGTCGCAGCTGCACCGCTCGCCCGGCGTGTTCTTCGAGCACGACAAGGGCAAGACGCACAGCTCGGGCAAGCTGCTGTTCTCGGCGCGCATCATTCCCTACCGCGGCTCC
This sequence comes from Ottowia sp., assembly GCF_046348305.1. Lineage (GTDB taxonomy): Bacteria > Pseudomonadota > Gammaproteobacteria > Burkholderiales > Burkholderiaceae_C > Ottowia. The sequence goes on along the minus strand of NZ_JAXMEM010000012.1, from coordinate 105,142 downwards.
TGGCTGGACTTCGAGTTCGACCCCAAGGACATCCTATTCTTCCGCGTCGACCGCCGCCGCAAGATGCCGGTCACCATCTTGCTCAAGGCGATCGGCCTCACGCCCGAAACCATCCTGGCGAACTTCTTCGTCAACGACAACTTCCGCCTGATGGACAGCGGCGCGCAGATGGAATTTGTCGCCGAGCGCCTGAAGGGCGAGGTGGCGCGCTTTGACATCACCGACAAGTCGGGCAAGGTCATCGTCGCCAAGGACAAGCGCGTGACGGCGCGCCACACGCGCGAGCTGGAGCAGTCGGGCACCACGCACATCAGCGTGCCCGAGGACTTTCTGCTGGGCCGCGTGGTGGCCAAGAACATCGTCGATGGCGACACCGGCGAGATCGTCGCCAAGGCCAACGACGAGCTGACCGAAGCCCTGCTGAAAAAGCTGCGCGAGGCCGGCGTGCAGGATCTGCCCTGCATCTTCACCAACGAGCTGGACCAGGGCGCCTACATCTCGCAGACGCTGCGCGCCGATGAGACCGCCGACGAACTGGCCGCCCGCGTGGCCATCTACCGCATGATGCGCCCCGGCGAGCCGCCCACCGAGGACGCCGTGCAGGCCCTGTTCCAGCGCCTGTTCTACAACCCGGACACCTACGACTTGTCGCGCGTGGGCCGCATGAAGTTCAACGCCAAGGTCGGTCGCGACGAATCCACCGGTCCGATGGTGCTGTCCAATGACGACATCCTGGCCGTGGTCAAGATCCTGGTCGAGCTGCGCAACGGCCGCGGCGAGGTGGACGACATCGACCACCTGGGCAATCGCCGCGTGCGCTGCGTGGGTGAGCTGGCCGAGAACCAGTACCGCACCGGCCTGGCGCGCATCGAGAAGGCCGTGAAGGAGCGTCTGGGCCAGGCCGAGCAAGAGCCGCTCATGCCTCACGACCTGATCAACAGCAAGCCGATCTCGGCGGCGTTGAAGGAGTTCTTCGGCGCCTCCCAGCTGTCGCAGTTCATGGACCAGACCAACCCGCTGGCCGAGATCACGCACAAGCGCCGCGTCTCGGCCCTCGGCCCGGGCGGCCTGACGCGCGAGCGCGCGGGCTTCGAAGTGCGCGACGTCCACGTCACGCACTACGGCCGCGTGTGCCCGATCGAGACGCCCGAAGGCCCGAACATCGGCCTGATCAACTCGCTGGCGCTGTATGCGCGCCTGAACGAGTACGGCTTCATCGAAACCCCGTACCGCCGCGTGGTGGACGGCAAGGTGACCATGGAGATCGACTACCTGTCGGCCATCGAGGAAGGCAAGTACATCATCGCCCAGGCCAACGCCGCGCTGGACAAGGACGGACGCCTCACGGGCGATCTGGTGTCGGCGCGCGAGAAGGGCGACTCGGTGCTGGTCGGCGCCGAGCGCATCCAGTACATGGACGTCTCGCCCGCGCAGATCGTGTCGGTCGCTGCCTCGCTCGTGCCCTTTCTGGAGCACGACGATGCCAACCGCGCGCTGATGGGCGCCAACATGTCGCGCCAGGCGGTTCCGGTACTGCGTCCCGAGAAGCCGCTGGTCGGCACGGGCATCGAGCGCGTGGCCGCCGTCGATTCGGGCACCGTGGTGACGGCGCGCCGGGGCGGGGTGGTGGACTACGTGGACGCCACCCGCATCGTCATTCGCGTCAACGACGCCGAGGCCGTGGCTGGCGAGGTGGGTGTGGACATCTACAACCTGATCAAGTATCAGCGCAGCAACCAGAACACCAACATCCACCAGCGCCCCATCGTCAAGCGCGGCGACAAGCTGGCCAAGGGCGACGTGATCGCCGACGGCGCCTCGACCGACCTGGGCGAGATCGCCATCGGCCAGAACATGCTGATCGCCTTCATGCCCTGGAACGGCTACAACTTCGAAGACTCGATCCTGATCTCCGAGAAGGTGGTGGCCGACGATCGCTACACCAGCATCCACATTGAGGAGCTGGTGGTGATGGCGCGCGACACCAAGCTGGGCGCCGAAGAAATCACGCGCGACATTCCCAACCTGGCCGAGCAGCAGCTCAACCGCCTGGACGAGTCCGGCATCATCTACGTGGGCGCCGAGGTCATGCCCGGCGACACGCTGGTGGGCAAGGTCACGCCCAAGGGCGAGACCACGCTGACGCCCGAAGAAAAGCTGTTGCGCGCCATCTTCGGCGAGAAGGCCTCGGACGTGAAGGACACCTCGCTGCGCGTGGACCAGGGCTCGCAAGGCACCGTGATCGACGTGCAGGTGTTCACGCGTGAAGGCATCCAGCGCGACAAGCGCGCCCAGCAGATCATCGACGACGAGCTCAAGCGCTTCCGGCTGGACCTGAACGACCAGCTGCGCATCGTCGAGGCCGACGCGTTCGACCGCATCGAGAAGCTGCTGAGCGGCAAGATCGCCAACGGCGGCCCCAACAAGATCGCCAAGGGCGCGAAGATCGACAAGGCCTATCTGGCCTCGGTGGACAAGTACCACTGGTTCGACATTCGCCCGGCCGACGACGGCGTGGCTGCGCAGCTGGAGAGCATCAAGGCCTCCATCGAGCAGCAGCGCCACAGTTTCGATCTGGCGTTCGAAGAAAAGCGCAAGAAGCTGACCCAGGGCGACGAGCTGCCCGCGGGCGTGCTCAAGATGGTCAAGGTGTACCTGGCCGTCAAGCGCCGCCTGCAGCCGGGCGACAAGATGGCCGGCCGCCACGGCAACAAGGGCGTGGTCTCCAAGATCGTTCCGGTCGAGGACATGCCCTACATGGCCGACGGCACCACCGCCGACATCGTGCTCAACCCGCTGGGCGTGCCCTCGCGCATGAACGTGGGCCAGGTGCTCGAGGTGCACCTGGGCTGGGCCGGCAAGGGCATCGGCCAGCGCATCAACGAGATGCTGCACGCCGAGAACCGCGTGGCCAAGCTGCGCACGTACCTGGAGCAGCTCTACAACAGCACCGGCCGCGCCGAGGACCTCAAGTCCATCAGCGACGAGCAACTGCTGGAGATGGCCGACAACCTGGCTGGCGGCGTGCCGTTTGCCACGCCGGTGTTCGACGGCGCCTCCGAGGACGAGATCCACGCCATGCTGGCGCTGGCCTATCCCGACGAAGTGGCCAAGCTCAAGGGCCTCACGGCTTCGCGCACCCAGGCCTGGCTGCACGACGGACGCACCGGCGAGGCGTTCGAGCGCCCCACCACGGTGGGCTACATGCACTTCCTGAAGCTGCACCACCTGGTGGACGACAAGATGCATGCGCGCTCCACTGGGCCGTATTCGCTGGTCACCCAGCAGCCGCTGGGCGGCAAGGCGCAGTTCGGCGGCCAGCGCTTCGGCGAGATGGAGGTCTGGGCGCTGGAAGCCTATGGCGCCTCCTATACGCTGCAGGAGATGCTCACCGTCAAGTCCGACGACGTGCAGGGCCGCACCAAGGTGTACGAGTCCATCGTCAAGGGCGAGCACTCGATCGATGCCGGTATGCCCGAGTCTTTCAATGTGCTGGTCAAGGAGATTCGCTCCCTTGGCCTGGACATGGAACTCGAGCGCTCTTAATTCAAGAAGGATAGGTTCCCATGAAATCGCTACTCGACCTGTTCAAGCAATTCACGCCGGATGAGCATTTCGATGCTATCCGCATCGGCCTCGCGTCGCCCGAGAAGATCCGCTCGTGGTCTTTCGGCGAGGTGAAAAAGCCCGAGACCATCAACTACCGCACCTTCAAGCCCGAGCGTGACGGCCTGTTCTGCGCCAAGATTTTTGGCCCGATCAAGGACTACGAGTGCCTGTGCGGCAAGTACAAGCGCCTGAAGCACCGCGGCGTGATCTGCGAAAAGTGCGGCGTTGAAGTGACCCAGACCAAGGTGCGCCGCGAGCGCATGGGCCACATCGACCTGGCCGCCCCCTGCGCCCACATCTGGTTTCTCAAGTCGCTGCCCAGCCGCCTGGGCCTGGTGCTGGACATGACGCTGCGCGACATCGAGCGCGTGCTGTACTTCGAGGCCTACGTGGTCACCGATCCCGGCATGACGCCGCTGAAGAAGTTCGGCATCATGAGCGAGGACGACTATGACGCCAAGCGCAAGGAATACGGCGACGAGTTCGTCGCGCACATGGGCGCCGAGGGTATCAAGGAGCTGTTGCAAGGGATCGACCTGGACATCGAGATCGAACGCCTGCGTGGCGACCTGACGGGCTCGGAGGTCAAGGTCAAGAAGAACGCCAAGCGCCTGAAGGTGCTCGAAGCCTTCAAGAAGTCCGGCATCAAGCCCGAGTGGATGGTGCTCGACGTGCTGCCCGTGCTGCCGCCCGACCTGCGCCCGCTGGTGCCGCTGGACGGCGGGCGCTTTGCCACGTCCGACCTGAACGACCTGTACCGCCGCGTCATCAACCGCAACTCGCGCCTGCGCCGCCTGCTGGAGCTGAAGGCCCCGGAAATCATCGCGCGCAACGAAAAGCGCATGCTGCAGGAGGCCGTGGACAGCCTGCTGGACAACGGCCGCCGCGGCAAGGCGATGACCGGCGCCAACAAGCGCGCGCTCAAGTCCCTGGCCGACATGATCAAGGGCAAGAGCGGGCGCTTCCGCCAGAACCTGCTGGGCAAGCGCGTGGACTACTCGGGTCGCTCGGTCATCACCGTGGGCCCCACGCTCAAGCTGCACCAGTGCGGCCTGCCCAAGCTGATGGCGCTGGAGCTGTTCAAGCCCTTCATCTTCGCGCGCCTGGAGACCATGGGCATCGCCACCACCATCAAGGCCGCCAAGAAAGAGGTCGAATCGGGCACGCCCGTGGTGTGGGACATCCTGGAAGAGGTCATCAAGGAGCATCCGGTGATGCTCAACCGCGCTCCCACGCTGCACCGCCTGGGCATCCAGGCCTTCGAGCCGATCCTGATCGAGGGCAAGGCCATCCAGCTGCACCCGCTGGTGTGCGCGGCTTTCAACGCCGACTTCGACGGCGACCAGATGGCCGTGCACGTGCCGCTGTCGGTCGAGGCGCAGATGGAAGCACGCACGCTGATGCTGGCCTCCAACAACGTGCTGTTCCCGGCGAGCGGAGAGCCCTCCATCGTGCCCTCGCAGGACGTGGTGCTGGGCCTGTACTACACCACGCGCGAGCGCATCAACGGCAAGGGCGAGGGCCTGATCTTCTCCGACGTCGGCGAAGTGCAGCGCGCGCTGGACGGCGGCGTGGTCGAGCTGACGGCCAAGGTCACCGTGCGCATGACCGAGTGGACCAAGGACAAGGCCAGCGGCGAGCTGGTGGCATCGACCTCGCTGGTGGACACCACCGTGGGCCGCGCCCTGCTGTCCGAGATCCTGCCCAAGGGCCTGCCCTTCGCGCTGATGAACAAGGCGCTCAAGAAGAAGGAAATCTCGCGCCTGATCAATGCGTCCTTCCGCAAATGCGGCCTGAAGGACACCGTGGTGTTTGCCGACAAGCTGCTGCAAAACGGCTTCCGCCTGGCCACGCGCGCCGGCATCTCGATTGCCATCGAGGACATGCTGGTGCCGCTGGAAAAGCCCGCCATCATCGACCGCGCCGAAAAGGAAGTGAAGGAGATCGAGCAGCAGTACGTCTCGGGCCTGGTCACCGCCGGCGAGCGCTACAACAAGGTGGTGGACATCTGGGGCAAGGCCGGCGACGAGGTTTCCAAGGTCATGATGGCCCAGCTGGCCAAGCAAAAGACCACGGACCGCCATGGCAAGGAAGTCGATCAGGAGTCCTTCAACTCCATCTACATGATGGCCGACTCCGGCGCGCGCGGCAGCGCGGCGCAGATCCGCCAGTTGGCCGGCATGCGCGGCCTGATGGCCAAGCCCGACGGCTCCATCATCGAGACGCCGATCACGGCCAACTTCCGTGAAGGCCTGAACGTGTTGCAGTACTTCATCTCCACGCACGGCGCCCGCAAGGGCCTGGCCGACACGGCGCTGAAGACCGCCAACTCGGGCTACCTCACGCGCCGCCTGGTGGACGTGACGCAGGACCTGGTCGTGACCGAGGTGGACTGCGGCACCAGCGACGGCGCGCTGATGCGTGCGGTGGTCGAGGGCGGCGAGGTGATCGAGTCGCTGCGCGAGCGCATCCTGGGCCGCACCGCGGCCGAGGACGTGATCGATCCCGAGACGCGGGCGGTGGTGGTCCAGGCCGGCAACATGCTGGACGAGGACGCCATCGACGAGCTGGAGGCCGCGGGCATCGACGAGGTGCGCGTGCGCACCGCGCTGACCTGCGCCACGCGCTTCGGCCTGTGCGCCAAGTGCTATGGGCGTGACCTGGGCCGCGGCGGCCTGGTCAACACCGGCGAGGCCGTGGGCGTGATTGCCGCCCAGTCGATCGGCGAGCCCGGCACGCAGCTGACCATGCGCACCTTCCACATCGGCGGCGCCGCGTCGCGTGCCGCCGTGGCGTCCAACGTCGAGGCCAAGTCCAACGGCACGATCGGCTTCAACGCCACCATGCGCTACGTCACCAACACGCGCGGCGAGCTGGTGGTCATCTCGCGCTCGGGCGAGATCACCATCCACGACGAGCACGGCCGCGAGCGCGAGCGCCACAAGGTGCCCTACGGCGCCACGCTGACCGTGAAGGCCGACCAGGCCATCAAGGCCGGCACCATCCTGGCCAACTGGGACCCGCTGACGCGCCCGGTGATCACCGAGTACGCCGGCCGCATCAAGTTCGAGAACGTCGAGGAAGGCCTGACGGTGGCCAAGCAGGTGGACGAGGTCACGGGCCTGTCCACCCTGGTGGTGATCGATCCCAAGCGCCGCGGCTCGGCCAAGATCGTGCGCCCGCAGGTCAAGCTGGCGGACGCCGCCGGCAACGAGGTCAAGATCCCCGGCACCGACCACTCGGTGACGATCGGCTTCCAGGTCGGCGCGCTGATCCAGGTGCGCGACGGCCAGGACGTGGGCCCCGGCGAGGTGCTGGCGCGCATTCCGGTCGAAGGCCAGAAGACGCGCGACATCACGGGCGGCCTGCCGCGCGTGGCCGAGCTGTTCGAGGCGCGCAGCCCCAAGGACAAGGGCGTGCTGGCCGAGCAGACCGGCACCATCTCGTTCGGCAAGGAGACCAAGGGCAAGATTCGCCTGCAGATCACCGACCCGGACGGCAAGGTGTGGGAAGAGCTGATCCCCAAGGAGAAGAACCTGCTGGTGCACGAAGGCCAGGTGGTCAACAAGGGCGAGTCCATCGTCGACGGTCCGGCCGACCCGCAGGACATCCTGCGCCTGCTGGGCATGGAAGAACTCGCGCGCTACATCGTCGATGAGGTGCAGGACGTCTATCGCCTGCAGGGCGTGAAGATCAACGACAAGCACATCGAGGTCATCGTGCGCCAGATGCTGCGCCGCGTCGTGGTCGAAAACCCGGGCGAGTCCAGCTACATCGCCGGCGAGCAGGTCGAGCGCAGCGAGATGCTGGACACCAACGACGCGCTGCGCGAGGCAGGCAAGCTGCCCGCCACCTACAGCAACCTGCTGCTGGGCATCACCAAGGCCAGCCTGTCCACCGACAGCTTCATCAGCGCCGCGTCTTTCCAGGAGACCACGCGCGTGCTGACCGAGGCCGCCATCATGGGCAAGCGCGACGAGCTGCGTGGCCTGAAAGAGAACGTCATCGTCGGGCGCCTGATCCCGGCCGGCACGGGCCTGGCCTATCACCAGGCGCGCAAGGCCAAGGACCAGATGGACGAGGTCGAGCGCCGCGCCATTGCCGAGGCCGAGGCGGCCGAGCTGGCCGAGGCCACCGAGGACGCGTCGCATGCCGCGCCATCGGTGCCGGACGGCGGTGCCGCCGCGGATTGAGACACTCTTGAAACCATAGCGCCCTGCGCGCGCCCCACGGGCGTGCCAGGGCGTTTTTTCTTTGATTTTGCGGATGTCCCAAAGTCTTTGGTCCCTTGTGCTGGTGCTGGCCCTGGTGTTTTTCTGGGCCATTGGCGCCTACAACCGGCTGGTGCGCCTGCGTGCTGCCGTGGGCACGGCCTTTGCCGCGCTGGAGCCGCTGCTGCGCGAGCGCCTGGCGTGGGTCAAGAGCGTGCTGCCACCGGCCGATCCATCGCCCGATGCCCCCGCAAGCACCCTGGACGAGTCCCAGACGCAAGCCTGGGCGCGCCTGGGTGCCGCCGGCGACCAGCTGGCCCTGGCCCTGGCGCCCGTGCGCAGCCAGCCCGTGAGTGCCCGCGCGGTGCGCAGCCTGGCGCAAGCCCAGGCGGCCCTGCAGGCGGCATGGGTCGCCGTGGCGCCCGCCGAGGCCGGGCCTGCCTTGCAGGCTCAGTGGGACCGCTTGCGCCACCAGGAACTGCCCTTGACGGCGGCCTTCAATGAAGCCGTGCGCGCCTACAACGCCGCGGCCACGCAGTTTCCGGCCATGGTGATGGCGCGCTTGTGCGGCTTTCGTCCCGGGCAGGTGCTGATACCGGCCGAGGATGACCGGCCATGAGACCCCCTGTGTCAACCCCCTGTTGTTTGAAGCACGAGCTGAGCGCCGCGGTGGCGAGCCCGGTCGCCGGGTTGGCGGTCGATCCAGGCGCGCCGGGCCGCTCCCAGGCGCGAATCCCGCAGCGCGCAGCGCGGAGGGCGTGTCATTGAGCGCGCCGCAAGGGCGTGCGCTGGCCGACGAGCCCGCGCGCGCACCGCCGCTGTGGCAGCTGATTCAGGCCGTGGCGCGCCTGGTCGAGGCCGTGCAGGCCGGCCAGTCGCTGACCCGCCTGCTTGAGGCCGTACCCCCGGCGCTGCGCGGCGGCGCGCAAGCGCTGGGCTTTGCGGTGTTGCGGCGGCTGGGCACGGCGCAGGCTGTGCGCCGCCAGTTGGCATCGCGCCGGCCCGCGCCCGCCGTCGATGCGCTGCTGTGCACCGCGCTGGCGCTGTTGCTGGCCGAGGGCGAGGTGTCCTACAACGCCTTCACCGTGGTCGACCAGGCCGTCGAGGCCGCCAAGCGCCAGGCCGATACGCGGCGCCAGGCCGCCTTTGTCAATGCCTGCCTGCGCCGGTTTCGGCGCGAGGCCGATTCCTGCCTGGCGGCGGTGGCGGGCGACGCGGTGGCCCGCTGGAATCACCCCGCGTGGTGGATCAGCCGCCTGCAGGGCGACTATCCGGATGACTGGGCCGCCATCCTGGACGCCGACCAGTTGCCCGCGCCGATGGATTTGCGCGTCAACCTCCGGCGTGGCTCGGTGGCGGCGTACTGCGAGTTGCTGGCCCGGCACCAGATCGCCGCCACGCCGCTGGGCGCGGCCGCCGTGCGCCTGGCGCGCCCGCGACCCGTGCGCGAGCTGCCGGGCCTTGCGCAGGGGCTGGTGTCGGTGCAGTCGGCGACGGCGCAGCGCGCCGCCCCCCTGCTGCTGGAAGGCCTGCCGGCGACGCCCCTGCGCGTGCTCGACGCCTGCGCCGCGCCGGGCGGCAAGACCGCGCACCTGCTCGAATGCGCGCCGCAAGCCCGTGTCACGGCACTCGAGCTCAATGCCGAGCGCAGCCAGCGCATCTCCGACAACCTCGCCCGTCTGGACCTGAGCGCCGAGGTGCGCGTGGCCGATGCCGGTGACGTGGGCGCCTGGTGGGACGGCGCGCACTACGACGCCATCCTGCTGGACGCGCCGTGCAGCGCGTCGGGCATCGTGCGCCGCCACCCCGACGTGCGCTGGCTGCGCCGTGCGAGCGACATCGCCCAGCTGGCTGCCGAGCAGGACCGCCTGCTGCACGCGCTGTGGCCGCTGCTGGCCCCGGGCGGGCGCCTGCTGTATTGCACCTGCTCGGTGTTTCGCCAGGAGGGCGCCGAACGCATCGAGGCGTTTGCCGCACGCAACAGCGACGTGCTGCGCTGCCCCGCACCGGGGCATTTGTTGCCCGGGCGCGACGGTCTGGGCGGCCGCGTTGGTGACAATGGGGCCTGTGATGACGATGGCTTCTTCTATGCCCTGCTGCAAAAGTCGCCCGCCTGACAGCGCCATCCGGCGCCGAATGCTGGGCGGGCTGTTGTCGAGCGCCGCGCTGGGCCTGGCGGGCCTGGCGCAGGCTGCCGCGCCTGGCGTGGACGAGTTGCGGGTCGAACGCGGTGATGAAGGGCTTTTTCTCTACGCACAACTGAGTTTCGAGCTGGCGCCCTCGGTGCAGGACGCGTTGCTCAAGGGCATTCCGATCTACTTCGTGGCCGAAGCCCGCGTGCTGCGCGAGCGCTGGTACTGGTTCGACCAGCCCGTGGCGTCGGCCCAGCGCTTCACGCGCATTGCCTATCAGCCGCTCACGCGCCACTGGCGCATCAGCACCTCCAGCGAGCCGCTGGTGGGCGCGGAATACGGCCTGGGCCTGACGCAGCAGTACGACTCGCTGGACGAGGTCATGGGTGCGGTGCAACGCATTGCCGGCTGGAAGATCGCCAATGCCGCGGAGCTGTCCGGCGGCGGTGTTCAGGTCCTGCAATTCCAGTTCCGGCTGGACGCCAGCCAGTTGCCGCGCACCTTTCAGCTCGGGACGGTGCGCCAGTCCGACTGGCACCTGCAGCTCGAGCGGCGCCAGGTGCTCAGCGCGGAGCGCGGCTCGTGACGGCGCCGGCCGACGACCTGGCGCTGCCCGGGCGCAGCGCCGTCACCCGCTGGTCGCTGCGCGTGGCCGCCGCCGTGATGCTGCTGGGCGGCGTGGTGCTGATCTTCCTGCTGGTGCAGGCCACCAACAACCGCCTGCTCTACGAGCGCTACTACACCCGCCTGCTGTGGGTCAATATCGCGGCCGCCGCCGTGCTGGCGCTGGTCATTCTGTGGGGCGTCTATCGGCTGCTGTCGCGCCTGCGGCGCGGCAAGTTCGGCAGCCGGCTGTTGATCAAGCTGGCGGCCATCTTCGGCCTGGTGGGCGTGCTGCCGGGCCTGCTGATCTACGTGGTGTCCTACCAGTTCGTCTCACGCTCCATCGAAACCTGGTTCGACGTGCGGGTCGAGGGTGCGCTGGAGTCGGGCCTGACGCTGGCGCGCACCTCGCTGGAGACGCAGGCGCGCGAGTTCGGCAACCAGTTGCGCAGTGCCACCGCCCAACTGGCCGACGTGCCCGACGGCGCCGCGGCCTTGCCGCTGGAGCGGCTGCGCACGCAAATTGGCGCCACCGACGCCAACCTGTGGAACAGCTCGGGGCGCCTGCTGGCCAGTGCCGGCGTGTCGCGCTTCGAGTTTTCGCCGGTGCGCCCCTCGGCGCAACTGCTGCGCAACGCCCGCGCGCTGGGCGTGGCCACGCAGATCGAAGGCATCGACGACCTGGCCTCGCCCGTGCCCGGCGCCGCGCCGCCGACGGCGCGCATTCGTGCCCTGGCGGTGGTCGGCGGTCGCTCGCTGGGCCTGGCCGACGAGACGCGCCTGCTCGAGGCCGTGCAGCCGCTGCCCACCACCCTGGTTGAAAACGCGCTGGCCGTGCAGGAGGCCAACCGCGAATACCAGGAGCGCGCCTTGGGCCGCCAGGGCCTGCGGCGCATGTACATCGGCACGCTCACGCTGGCGCTGTTTCTGGCCGTCTTTGGCGCCGTGCTGCTGGCGGTCCTGCTGGGCCAGCAACTGGCCGCGCCCCTGCTCATGCTGGCCGACGGCGTGCGCCAGGTGGCGGCCGGCGACTTGCGGCCCAAGGTTATCCTGCCCGGGCGCGATGAGCTGGTCGGCCTTACGCGCTCGTTTGCCGACATGACCCGGCAATTGGCCGACGCCCGCGCGGCGGTGGACACCAGCATGCGCGCGGTCGACACCGCGCGCGCCAACCTGCAAACCATCCTGGACAACCTGACGGCCGGCGTCATCGTGCTCGACCACGCCGGCGTGGTGCAATCGGCCAACCCCGGCGCCACCCGCATCCTGCGTGCGCCGCTGGCGGCGGTGGTCGGCCAGCCACTGGCGTCGCAGCCCAAGCTCGAAGGCTTCGCGCGCGACGTGCAACAGCAGTTCAGCGCCTTCGAGCAGGCCCTGGCCGAGCACGGGCCCGACCACTGGCAGCAGGCGTTCGAGCTGCACGGCGCCACCGAGGGCGCCAATGCCGACGCCGTCTCGCTGGTGGCCCGCGGCGCGAGCCTGCCGGGGGGGTTGCACCTGCTGGTGTTCGACGACATTTCCGAGATCGTCTCCGCGCAGCGCACCCAGGCCTGGGGCGAGGTGGCACGGCGCCTGGCGCACGAGATCAAGAACCCGCTTACGCCCATCCAGCTGTCGGCCGAGCGGCTGGAGCGCCGGCTGGCCGACAAGCTGCCCGAGGCCGACCGCGCGCTGCTGGTCAAGTCGGTGCGCACCATCGTCGAGCAGGTCGACGCCATGAAGCGCCTGGTCAACGAATTTCGGGACTACGCCCGTTTGCCGGCCGCGCAACTGGCGCGCATGGACTTGAATGCCCTGGTGGCCGACGTGCTGCATCTGTACGGGACGGCCGCCGACGGCACGGCGCACGAGAACGCCGTGCCGCTGCGCTTCGAGCGCGACGACGCCTGCCCGCCCATCCTGGGCGATGCTCAGCAACTGCGCCAGGTCATCCACAACCTGGTGCAAAATGCGCTGGACGCCTCCAGCGGGGTCGACAGACCACCGGCCGGCGGCGACGGTGCTGGGGTGCTCATCCGCACGCAGTGGGTCGAGGCCACGCAGCGCGTGCGCCTGTCCGTCATCGATCACGGCCATGGCTTTCCCGAGGCCATCCTCAAGCGTGCCTTCGAGCCCTACGTCACCACCAAGGCCAAGGGCACCGGACTGGGCTTGGCGGTGGTCAAGAAAATTGCCGAGGAGCACGGCGCGCGCGTGGATGTGTCCAATCGCATCCACGATGGGCAGGTCACCGGCGCGCAAGTATCATTGACATTTGAGCCGGCGGCGCAGGCCGCCCATCGGGCACACGCTGCAAGCGGCTGACATCACGAAGGAAACATGCTTACCCATGGCCAATATTCTGGTGGTTGACGATGAGCTGGGCATTCGGGATCTCCTGTCGGAGATCCTCAATGACGAGGGTCACACCGTCGAACTCGCCGAAAACGCCGCGCAGGCCCGCGCCGCGCGCCAGCGCGCACGTCCCGACCTGGTGCTGCTCGACATCTGGATGCCCGACACCGACGGCGTGACCCTGCTCAAGGAGTGGCGCGGCACCGGTCTGCTGACCATGCCCGTCATCATGATGAGCGGCCACGCCACCATCGAGACCGCGGTGGAGGCCACGCGCATCGGCGCGCACGCGTTTCTCGAAAAGCCCATCACGCTGCAAAAGCTGCTCAAGAGCGTCGAGCACGCGCTGGCGCGTTCGACGCCGCCACCGCCCGAGGCACCGGTGCGCGAGGTCGAGCCCCGTGCGCCGGCCGTTGCCACCGACGCCGAGCTCACGGTCGAAGCGGCGATGACCGGCGGGCAGACGTTGCCCCAGGCGCTCGACCTGTCGCCCCAGCCCCAGCGCTCGTTCGAGCTGGACCAGCCTCTGCGCGAGGCGCGCGACGCGTTCGAGAAGGCCTATTTCGAGTTTCACCTGGCCAAGGAGGGCGGCTCCATGACCCGCGTGGCCGAAAAAACCGGCCTGGAGCGCACCCACCTCTACCGCAAGCTCAAGCAACTGGGCGTCGACTTGGCGCGCGGGCGAAAAAGCAGCCAGGCGACGGCTTGAGCGCGCCAGAAACCCGATATAATCTCGCGTTTTACGGCCCGGTAGCTCAGTCGGTAGAGCAGAGGACTGAAAATCCTTGTGTCGGTGGTTCGATTCCGCCCCAGGCCACCATACAAGCCCGCATGGGCACTGAAAACCCCGCTAGCAATTTCGCAGCGGGGTTTTCTTTTTCCAGCCCGTGTAACCGCTGTGTAGGCACCGGGGCGAGGTTTTGCACCCGTCGGTGGGCCATCGCGGCGCGTTCGCAAAAAAGCCCGCACGCGGCGGGCATGAAAAAGCCAGTCTCTTCAAGACCGGGGGCGATCCTGATGAACTCCGAGGCAAAACGCTCCGGTGCGACCGGCTTGCGTGGTGACCGTCAGTTGGAACCCGCAGGGCGTCAAGTAGCGGATAGGCCGCGCCGGGGGATCGCGGGCAAGATCTCATCAGGCGTGGCGTTTGACCCAGTTGCGCAACACGTCATTGACGCGGGTTTGCCAGCCTGCCCCGGTCGCGCGCAGGCGCTGCACCGTGTCGACGTCCAGGCGCATGGTCACCTGAATTTTGGTGCCACTGCCCAGCGGGCGGCCCCGGCGTGCCTGTGGCTTTACCGCCTCCCATTCGGCATCGGTAAACGGGCGTGCGTCCGGGTCGGCTTGGGCGGCGGCGGAAATGGCTGCATCTTCCGCAGGCGTCGGCAGGATGGTTCCGGGTTTAAGTTTCGGCATAGCGTGTCACCTCGCGGCGGTTGGCTTTCCTCAGACTGATGATGCGGCGCTCCGTGGGCTTGCCCTCGGGGCGGTCGGTGAACACCACGGCCATGATGCGCGGGCCGATGTATCCCAGTGTCGCCATGCGCGGTTCGCCATAGTCGTGGCGGTGGTCAGGCCATACCAAAGCGGTTTCCCACTCGAAGCCCGCAGCATCAGCAAGCGATACACCATGTCTGGCCCGGTTGGCTTCGTCCTTGTCCGGGTCGAACGTGATGTTCATGGCTTTATTGTAGTTGCGTTTATTCGTTTTTCAGGGATTTTTTGTCGTTGCGTTATTTGGCGGCGCTGCCCACTGCCCACTGTCAGCAGCTTGCCGGGCTTCTTGCTGGCGATGAACTTCACGGCGACCCGCTCCAAAATCCACACGTCGAACCGTTCGTGGTGCAGGCGCAGCAAGTCCAGCGGGCGCACGCGGCAATGCTTTTCGGCGGTGGCGCTGGGCTTGTGGCCCTGAATCTGCGCCACCACGCCGGCAGGCAATTCCAGCCGCTCGGCCAGACTGCCGAAACTGCGGCGCAGGCCGTGCAAGGTCACGTCAACACCAGTCACGGCGCAAGCGGCGGGGTTCGCGCGCGTGGGTGCTTGTGGGCTTGTCGCCACGGGTGCCAGCAAACACGAGAGCGCCACGGTGGGGCAGGCCGGCAATCAGGCCGCGCACGCAGGGCGTCAGGAGGACAACGCGGCTTCGTGGTCCGGTGGGCGCGTGCTTTTTCGGGCGTTCTGCCGCAGGGGATCAACGGTGCATGGCGCGGCGCGGTTTCAGCTTTCGTTTTGCATCAGCGACGCCGTCAAGCGCTCGAGCCCGCCCGTCATCTGCTTGTGGCGGTGCAGCACCACGTAGCAGGGGCGCCGCATGCGCGGCAGCGTGGTGGGCACGCGCGCGAGCCGCCCGGATTTGACCAGGTCGGCCACCACCCATTCGGACAGGCAGGCCAGCCCCAGGCCCTCGGCGGCGGCGTGCTTGATGGCTTCGGAGTTGCCCAGCTCGATGCTGCGGCGGTAGGCGCGCAGGTGCGGCAGCAGCTCGAGGTCGGTGGCCACGCGGGTGCCCGAGCCGGCCTCGCGCAGCAGCCAGACCTGCTGGCGCAGCACGCTGACGGGCACGGCGGTCGCCTGGGGCTGCAGCTGGCGCGCCAGCCGGGGCGAGGCCACGATGATCAACTCGTCGCGCAGCCAGGGACGCGTGTGCAGCAACGGGTCTTGACAAGGGCCTTCGATCAGGCCGATGTCCAGCGTGAAATCGGCCACCGCGCGGCAGATTTCGGCCGTGTTGCCGATCTTCACTTCGGCATGCCACTCGGGCGGTTGCGCGGCGTACCAGGGCGCCCAGTGCAGGCTGAGCCAACGCGGCAGCACGTAATTGCCGATGGTGGTGCTGGCGCCGATGCGCAGGGCGTCGGGCGTGTCCAGCTCGCCGCGGGCGGTGCGTTGCAGGCTGGCGGCGCCGTCCAGCAGCGACCGGGCGCGCGGCAGCAGCGAGCGTCCGTTGCTGTTGAGCTGCAGGCGCTTGCCCACGCGGTCGAACAGGGGGGCGTCCAGCACGCGCTCCAGCTCCTTCAGGGCGGCGCTGGTGGCCGACTGCGACAGGCCGATCGCGTCGCCGGCTGCGGCGGTGCTGCCGGCGTGCGCCACGGCGGCAAAGATTTGCAGTTGCCGCAGCGTCAGGTGCAAAGGATCCATGACTGCATTATCAATCGGCAAAACAGTTTGATCATACAAAAATCATTCGTTGGACAGATTGATGGCCGATTTCTACAGTGCGGGCTGTGCATGGTGATGCACGTGATCGCAACGGAGTGGAAATGTCTGTCTTGTCGAGAACGGCCGGGTTGGCCGGATGGGATGCGGGAAGCCGCCTGCTGCCGGGGCTGGTGCTGAGCGCCGGCCTGGGCTGGCTGGCGCTGCGCCTGGCCGAGCACGCCTGGGTGCAGGCTGCGGGCTTGAGCGGGCTCAGCCTGGCCATCGTGCTGGGCATGGTGGTGGGCAACCTGGGGTATGCGCGCATCGCCGTCCACGCAGAGCCAGGCGTGGTGTTCTCCAAGCAGAACCTGCTGCGCCTGGGCATCGTGCTGTACGGCCTGCGCCTGACGGTGCAGGACGTCGCGCAAGTGGGCGCGGCCGGCGTGCTGATCGACGCGGCGGTGGTGTGTGGCACCTTTGTGCTGGCGGTATGGCTGGGCACGCGCTGGCTGGGGCTGGATCGGCAGGCCGCCATGCTGATCGGCGCCGGCAGCTCGATCTGCGGCGCGGCGGCCGTGCTGGCGGCCGAGCCGGTGGTCAAGGGCCGTGCCGAGCAGGTGACGGTGGCGGTGGCCACGGTGGTGGTGTTCGGCACCGTGGCGACGTTTCTGTATCCCGCGCTCTTCGAGCTCAACCGGCACTGGGGGTTCATGGCCGGCGGCGAGCATGCGTTTGGCGTCTACATCGGCTCCACCGTGCACGAGGTGGCGCAGGTGGTGGCGGCAGGCAATGCCGTGAGCGCCGCCGCGGCCGACACGGCCGTGATCGCCAAGATGGTGCGCGTGATGATGCTGGCGCCGTTTCTGATCGGCCTGTCGGCCTGGCTGGCGCGACACCCCGGCGCGGATCGACGCGCGACCGGGGCGGCCCGCCCGAGCGCACCGCGCGTGACGGTGCCCTGGTTTGCCGTGGGTTTTGTCGCGGTGGTGCTGTTCAACTCCCTGCAATGGCTGCCGGCGCCGGTGACGCGGGCGGCGACCGAGCTGGACAACCACCTGCTGGCCATGGCCATGGCGGCCCTGGGCTTGACCACCCACGTCAGCGCCATCCGCAGGGCGGGCGTGCGTCCGCTGCTGCTGGCCCTGATGCTGTTTGGCTGGCTGATGGTGGGCGGGGCGCTGCTCAACCGGCTGGTGCTGGGCTGAAGCACAAAGGGACAGCCGGACGCAAAGCCGAACGGCCGGACGCAGAGGACGCAAAGAATTCGCAAAGGGCGCAGAAGAATCCAAATTCGCCGCTGCCGATTTGATAGCTGCCTGCGCTTGCAAAAAAAGGCCTTTCGGCCAATCAAGCTCAGTTGACGGTGTTTTGGCGTTCTTTGCGTTGCCTTTGCGCTCGGCTGCCTTCAACGCCCATCCAGCAGATCGCGGGCGATGATCTCCTTCATGATCTCGGACGTGCCGCCGTAGATGCGCTCGATGCGCGCGTCGCTCCAGGCGCGGGCGATGGGGTATTCGTGCATGTAGCCGTAGCCGCCGAAGAGCTGCAGGCACTCGTCGGTCACGCGGCCCAGCAGCTCGCTGTGCCACAGCTTGCCGGCGGCGGCGCCCACGGCGTCCAGTTCGCCGGCGAGGTGGCGGGCTAGCAACTGGTCGCAATAGGCCCGGCCGGCGGCCAGGTCGGCGGCCAGCGCGCCCAGCTTGAAGCGGGTGTTCTGAAAATCGGCCAGGCGCTGCCGGAAGGCCTGGCGCTCCTGCACGTACTGCACGGTCCAGTCGAAGGCGGCTTCGGCGCGGGCCTGGCACTGCACGCTGATGAGCAGGCGCTCTTGCGGCAGCTTCTGCATCAGGTACTTGAAGCCCTTGCCCTCCTCGCCCAGCAGGTGGTCGGCCGGAACGCGAACGTTGTCGAAGAACAGCTCGGCCGTGTCCTGCGCGTGCTGGCCGATCTTGCGCAGGTTGCGCCCGCGCGTGAAGCCGGCCATGCCATCCTGCACCACCAGCAGCGACACGCCGTGCGCGCCCTGGCTGGCGTCGGTCTTGCAGGCCACCACGATCACGTCGGCGTTGTGGCCGTTGGTGATGAAGGTCTTCTGGCCGCTCAGCACGTAGTGATCGCCATCGCGGCGCGCCTGCGTGCGCATGCCGGCCAGGTCGCTGCCGGCGCCGGGCTCGGTCATGGCGATGGCGCTGATCGACTCGCCGCGCACCATCGCGGGCAGCAGGGCGCGCTGCAAGGCGGGCGCGGCATGCGCCGTGAGGTAGGGCATGACGATGACGGAGTGCAGGGCAAAGCCGGGGCCGGTGGCGCCGATGCGGCCCAGCTCCTCGGCCACAATCATGTCGAACAGCAAATCGGCCCCGTGGCCGCCCTGCGCCTCGGGCAGCCAGCAGCCCAGCAGGCCCAGCTCGCCGGCGCGCCGCCACACGGCGCGCGGCACGCCGTGAGCTTCTTCCCAGGCGGCGTGGTGCGGCGCGATTTCCTTTTCGCAAAAGCGGCGCACCAGCGCGCGAAAGGCGTCGTGCTCGGTGCTGAAAAGGGGGCGGGGTGTGGGATTCATGCCCGGCACTGTAGCCAAGGCGGGGGGGCTTGTCTGGGACACCTTGGCGATACGCCTAGGAGGCTGTCGGACTTGGAAATCGTTGGCTGCAAATCGACTGCAGCGGCCCATTTTCCACCGTCTTTTTGCCCATTAGCTCGGCTAGTGGGCTGCAAATCCGGCAAAAACTGTGCTCGCTGGGGCCGATTTTCGCTATCGACGTTCCGAGTCCGACAGCCTCCTAGGGAAAGTCCCGAAGGGCATTCATGCTATTTTGGTTGATGACCTTGCAACGCAATCAAGCACCGCTGCCCGACCCCACCGATTCCTACGCTTTCCTCATGCGGGTGGAGGTGCAGTACTGCACACCCCGCTGGGGCATGCTGTGCCCCAAACGCTGGGCGCGCATGCTGGCCACCGACGACGCGCGGGTGCGGGTGTGCGGCAGCTGCGGCTGCGAGGTGACGCTGTGCCGCACGTTCGAGGAGTCCTGCGAGCTGATCCGCCGCAGCCCCATGGCCATGATGGCGTGCGCGCCAGAGCACTTCGTGGAAGAAGTCAGAATCAACCGCGACCCGAAGTGGTACCGGCAAAGGCGGCGGGAGAAGGGCGCACCGGGCCAGCGCAAGCGCTCGCAGTGAGCGCCGCAAGGCGGAAATTGAGCGAGAATTCACCCCTGATTTTTTTGGATGTTGACATGAACTGAACACCCCGATGGCATGAGCTGGAAGCGTTGCGCGGGGACAGGTGCGCCTGTTTGCACCGCCTGCGTCGCGCTGGTTTTCACCATGCCAAGGAGTGTTCATGTCGACGTTTCAGTTTCTCGAATCCCAATCCCCCGACCCCGTCGAGCGGGCGCTGGCCCGGCGCGTCGCCGCCGTGCTGGAGCACCCGCGCCTGACGCGCGCGCAGCGCGAGGCGCAGGTCAAGCAGGCGCAGCGGGAGCTGCTGGCCCACCGCCAGCAGGTGCAGCGCCAGCGCCTGCTGGCCTGGGCGCAGGGCCTGCCGGCATCGCTGGTGGGCGCGGCCGTCAGCGTGCAGGTGTGCGCCGGGCGCGTACAGCTGGGGCTGCGCGGCGCGCGCCCTGGTTTTGTCTGGCAGGACGCGGGCGCGGCCCCGCCGGAGCTGGGTGAGGCGGTGGCGGCCGTGCCGCTGGCGCGCGCGGGCAAGCCGGCGCGTGCGGGGCGCAAGGCCGCCATCGACCCGATCGCCGCGCGGCGGCGCGAATTGCGGCGCACGCCCGACAAGCCGGCGTGAGCGCGCCGGGCCGCTCCCAAGCGCGAATCCCGCAGCGCGCAAGCGCGGAGGGTAGTCCAGTGAGCGCGCCGGGCCGCTCCCAAGCGCGAAACCCCGCAGCGCGCAGCGCGGAGGGTAGTCCAGTGATCCGGGGGGCGCGCACCGGATCAGCTGCGGCGGTACATGCTGCTGGTGGTGCGGCCCAGCCCGGCGGCGTGCAGGCGCGCCAGCGTGCCGCCGGCGTGGGCGTGGGTGATGGCCAGGCCCAGCGCGTCGGCGGCGTCGGGGCCGGGGGCTTGGGGCAGGCCCAGCAGGCGCTGCACCATGGCCTGCACCTGCGCCTTGGCGGCCTTGCCGTGGCCGGCCACGGCTTTTTTCATTTGCAGCGCGGTGTATTCGGCCACCGGCAGGCCGCAATGCACCAGCGCCGTGACGCAGGCCCCGCGCGCCTGGCCCAGCAGCAGCGTGGCTTGGGGGTTGACGTTGACGAAGACGATCTCGACCGCGGCGGCCTGCGGTTGAAAACGGGCGTGCACCTCGCGGATGCCGTCGAACAGCAGCTTCAGCCGCGCGGGCAAATCGCCCTGGGCGGCGTCGTGCGTGCGGATGACGCCGCTGGCGACATAGGCCAGGCGCGGGCCGTCCACGTCGAGCACGCCAAAGCCGGTGGTGCGCAGGCCGGGGTCGATGCCCAGAATCCTCATGGCAGCTCGGCGCGCTTCATGCGCGCGACGATCGTGGCGGCGCGCTGGTTGAGGTAGGCCGAGCGCGGGCGCTGCTCGAAGTAGCGCGGGCGCGGCAGCATGACGGCCAGGCGGGCGGCCTCCCACGCGCTCAGTTGCGCGGCGCTCTTCTTGAAGTAGTGCTGCGCGGCGGCTTCGGCGCCGAACACGCCGGTGCCCCACTCGACGTGGTTGAGGTAGATCTCCAGGATGCGGCGCTTGGACAGCAGGCGCTCGAGCGCAAAGGTCAGCACCAGCTCCTGGCCCTTGCGCAGCAGGGTGCGCTCGCCCGACAGCAGCAGGTTTTTGGCCAGTTGCTGGGTGATGGTGGAGCCGCCGCGGATCTTGATGGGGCGCGCCGGCAGGTTTTGCTCGGCGCGGGTGGCTGCTGCCTGCTCGGCCTTGGCGTTGCGCTCCCAGGCGCGCTCCATGGCTTCCCAGTCCACGCCGTCGTGGTTGGTGAAGCTGTCGTCCTCGGACGCGATCACCGCGCGCTTCAAGGTGTCGGCGATCTGGTCATAGTCGCGCCAGTGCTGGCTCCAGCGCAGGGGGCCGTCTTGGGCCAGGCGCCAGGCCTCGGAGCGCTCGAAGGTGGTGGACTGTGGGTCGATCACGGCCATCAGCGCGATGCGGCTGATGAAAAACAGTTGCAGCACCAGCGCGGCCGCGGCGGCCAGCAGCAGCCAGCGCCCCACGTGGCGCATCAGCGCACCCCACTGCGGGTGGCGCCGATCTCGTCGGCCTGCAGCGTGGTCTCCAGCGTCTGTTCGTGCGTGAAGCGAAAGCGCGCGGTGACGTCGAACTGATCGGTGTCCTTGCGCATGGCCGGCGTGAAAGGGCCGAAGGGCGCGGCCTTTTGCGCGATCGCCTCGGCCAGGCGGTCGAGCATGCGGTCGCCCGAGCCGCGCACCACGCGCGCGTCCAGGATGCGCCCGTCGTGGTTGATGAGCAGCGCCATCAGCAGCTCGCCATACAGCTTGCGCCCGGCCACGTGCGGAAAGTTGGCGGTGCCCACCTGCTCGATCTTGCGGCGCATCTCGTCGTAATAGGTCGCGTAGGTGGCGCCCAGGGTGGCGGGGCTGAGAAAGCGCTTGCGCGGGCGGCTGTTTTCCTCTTGCACGCGCCGCTCGATGGCGGCCAGCAGCTTTTGCAGTTGCTGGCGGCGGTCCTGGTCGGCCCGGGCCTGCGGATCGTTCTGGATGCGGGCCGGATCGGGCGCGGGCAGGGCGGCCAGTTGCTGGCGCACCTGGGCCAGCAGTTGCTCCTGCTGTTGCAGCATGCGCTGGATTTCGCGCTGGCTTTGGTCGAGCGCGGCGTCGCCCTCGGCCTCGCGCGCGCTGGGGGGCAGGGGCGTGCTGGCGATGCGCGCGTCGCTGGCCTCGCCGCCGCCGGCCAGGTTGTGCTGGGCAATGGCCTGGGCCTTGACGGGTTTTTCATCGCTCTTGGCGTTGACCAGCACCACGTCGAGCGTGTTGTTCTCGAACACGCGCCGGAGCCCTTGCGGGTCGACGAAGCGCACCGTCAGCACCACCGCGTGCAACAAGATCGACAGGCCCAGCGCCCACTGCAGGGTGCTGAAGCGGCGCAGCGAGGGCAGGGTGGGGCGCAGCGCCAGTGTCATGCGGGGGTATCGCCGGCGGGCTCGGCTTCGTTCATGTCCACCGCGATGGCCAGCGGGCCGGCGTCGGCGTCCTCGTCGTCGGGCGTGTCGCTGGCGGCGACGGGCAGCGTGTCGGCCAGCACCTCGAGCACGGTGCCGTGCACGTCCAGCGCGATCGGGTCGGTGTTGCCCAGCCTGACGCGCACGCGCGCGCCGCGGGTCAGGGCTTGCGCGCCCATGACGGTGAAGACCAGGGGCAGCTCGTCGGCGCGCACCAGCCAGGCGCCACCGGCCTGCTCGCGCAGCAGGCTGGCCGTCAGCTCGGTGGCGCCGTGCTGGCACAGCCATTGCAGCGTCCAGAAGCGCTCCATGGCGGCCTGGTGGCCGTTGTAGGCCGTGTAGGCCGCGTCGAACGCGCTGATGATGGCGAACAGCTGGGCGTCCTTGGGCTTGAAGGGCGCGGCCAGCGCGGCGGCCGTGCCGTGGCGTGCGGCGGCGATGATCTGCCACTGGTTGACCAGATCGACATAGCGGCGCAGCGGCGAGGTGCTCCAGCAATAGCTGGGCACGCCGATGCCCGCGTGCGGCAGCGCCTTGGCCCCCATGCGCACCTTGATGCCCGGCAGCAGGCTGGCCTGGCTGCGGTAGATGGCAGGCACGCCCAGGCCCTTGAGCCATTCGCCCCAGCTGCTGTTGGCCAGGATCATCAGCTCGGCCACCATCAGGTCCAGCGGCGCGCCGCGCTGACGCGGGGTGATCTGCACCTGCTCGTCGCCCGTGGGCGCCTGGCCATCGGCCACGCCGACCAGCTTGAAGCTGTAGTCCGGCCGGTTGAAGGTTTCGGGCTTGCCGCGCACCTGCTCGCGCTTGGCCTTCAGGTGCTGGGCCAGACGATATAAAAACGATAGCTGCTCGCGCTGGATGGGGGCGGGCAAAGCCCCGGTTTGGCTTGCGTCATGGGTGCCCGCCAGCCATTCGGGCGTGATGAGCGCATCGAGCTGGTCGTGGCGCAGGTTGGCGACGATGGGCACGCGCTCGATGCGCGTCTCGCTGGCCTGGATGGCCAGGCTGGCTTCATCGAGCGTGACGTACAGCGACACCGCCGGCACATCCTGCCCTTCGGCCAGGGTGCAGGCCTGCACCACGTCGTCGGGCAGCATGGTGATCTTGTAGCCCGGCATGTAGACGGTGGACAGGCGGTTGCGGCCCACGTCGTCCAGCGCATCGCCGGGCGCGATCGCCAGGCCCGGCGCCGCGATGTGAATGCCCAGCTCCACGGTACCCGTGCCCAGGCCTTGCAGCGACAGCGCGTCGTCGATCTCGGTGGTCTGCGAGTCGTCGATGGAGAAGGCCTGCACCGGCGCCAGCGGCAAATCCTGCGGCAGGGCCAGGGGCGGCAGCGGCGGAAAGTCGGTGCCCTTGGGGAAGTTCTCGAACAAAAAGCGCTGCCAGTGAAACTGGTAGGCCGAGGTGATCGCGCCCGCCCGCTGCAGCAGTGTCAGCGGCGCCAGCTGCGTGGCGCGCGCGGCCTCGACCACGGCCTTGTATTCGGGGGCGTTCTTGTCCGGCCGGAACAGGATCTTGTAGAGCTGCTCGCCGATGGGCGCCGGGCAGCGGCCGGCCGCCAGCTCGCCCGCCCAGCCGGCGATCTGCGCGGCGAGCTGCTTTTTCTTCTCGATGGCCGCCAGCGCCTGCGCCACGATGTCGGCCGGCGCCTTCTTGAAGCGGCCCTTGCCGGCGCGGCGAAAGTAGTGCGGCGCCTGCTGCAGGGCCATCAGGGCGGCGGCCTGCTGCACGGTGTCGGGCGCCGCGCCGAAGTAGTCGGCCGCCAGTTCGGCAAAGCCGAACTCGCCCTCGGGGGCGAATTCCCAGGCCAGCGCCGGGTCGATGTCGGTGGCCTGTGATTCGGCCTGCGCCAGCAGCTCGGCGGGCGCCGGTTTGTCAAAGCGCAGCAGCTGGTTGGCGGCCTTGACCTTGACGCGCTTGCCCGAGTCGAGCTCGACCTGGGCGGAGGCTTCGGCCTCGGAGAGGATGCGGCCGGCCAAAAATTTGCCGGCTTCGTCGAAAAGCATGTACATGGAGGGGATGGATTGTCCCATCAACGGCGGTGGGTGCGCTGTCTGGGGGAGCACAAAACAGGCCGGTGAGCGGGCCGGTGAGCGGGCACGCGGCGCGGCGCTGCGGCCGTCCGGCGGCGGTTTATGAATGAAATCAGGTGTTTGCGCAGGCTCAGCAAGCGCAAACAGCTATCAAATCAGGACTGTTGATCCCGGGCGAGATGCAGGAATTCAATCACCTCGTCGATCAGCGCCGGAAAGTCCGACAGCGCATGATCGCCCCCCTCCAGCAGCCGGATATGCGCACCGGCGTAGCGCACGACCATTTCGCGCCAGGCGAGCACTTCGTCGCCCTTGGCGATGACGGCCAGGATGCGGCTCGGGTCGGCGAGCGGCCCGGCGCGCAGGGCGCGCAGCTCCTCGATGTATTCGGCGCGAAAGAAGAAATTCGCCGCCGGGTCGTGCCAGGCGCTCTGCTCGCCGACGTGCGCGGCCAGGTCGCGCGCCGGATCGACGGCGGGGTTGAGCAGCACCGCGCGGCAGCCGCGCCGCTCGGCCAGCCAGCTGGCGTAGTAGCCGCCCAGCGAAGAGCCGACGACGGCCATGTACTCAGCCGGCCAGTCGGCAGTGCCCTCATCGATCAGCGCCGCGGCGGCGCGGGGCGAGGGCGGCAGTTGCGGACACCACCAGTGCACGGTGGGGTGCTCGGCCTGCACGCGCGCCGCCATCTGTCGCGCCTTGTTGGACTGGGGCGAGGAGCGAAAGCCGTGCAGGTAGAGCAGGTGGGTGGTGGTCATGGCGCGATGCTACGGTGATCGCGCGGGATAATTCGGCCCATGGCGGTTGTATTTGACAAGCCCTCGCTGTGGCAGCGGGTGGCGCCGATGTTGCGCGGTTTCGACTGGTTGCTGCTGGCCGCTGTCGTGGTGCTGGCCGGGCTGGGCCTGCTGGCCATGTACTCGTCGGGGTTCGACCACGGCACGCGTTTTGTGGACCACGGGCGCAACATGCTGATTGCCGCCGGCATCATGTTCGTGGTGGCCCAGGTGCCGCCGCGCCAGCTGATGCAACTGGCCGTGCCGGTTTACGCGCTGGGCGTGGCGCTGTTGGTGGCCGTCGCCCTGTTCGGCATCAGCAAGAAGGGGGCGCAGCGCTGGATCAACCTGGGCGTGGTGATCCAGCCCAGCGAGCTCCTGAAGATCGCCACGCCGCTGATGCTGGCCTGGTGGTTTCACCGCCGAGAAGGGCAAACCCGCCCGCTGGACTTTGCCGTGGCCTTTGCGCTGCTGGCGGTGCCGGTGGGGCTGATCGTCAAGCAGCCGGACCTGGGCACGGCCATGCTGGTGCTGGCCGCCGGCCTGGCCGTGATCTTCTTTGCCGGCCTGCCCTGGAAGCTGGTGCTGCCGCCGGTGCTGATCGCCGCCGTCGGCGTGGCGCTGATCCTGGCCTTCGAGCCCGAGCTGTGCGCCGACGGCATGGACTGGGTGGTGCTGCACGAATACCAGCGCCAGCGCGTGTGCACCCTGCTGGACCCCACGCGCGACCCGCTGGGCAAGGGCTTTCACATCCTGCAGGGCATGATCGCCATCGGCTCGGGCGGGCTGTGGGGCAAGGGTTTCATGCAGGGCACGCAGACGCACCTGGAGTTCATCCCCGAGCGCACCACCGACTTCATCTTTGCTGCCTATTCCGAGGAATTCGGCCTGGTGGGCAACCTGGCGGTGATTGCCGGCTTCATCTTCCTGATCGCGCGCAGCCTGATGATCGCCGCCGACGGCCCGACCCTGTTCGCGCGCCTGCTGGCGGCCAGCCTGGCCACCATCTTTTTTGCCTATGCCTTCGTCAACATGGGCATGGTCAGCGGCATCCTGCCCGTGGTCGGCGTGCCGCTGCCCTTCATCAGCTATGGCGGCACGGCCATGGTGACGCTGGGGCTGGCGCTGGGCATGCTGATGTCGATCGCCAAGGCGCGGCGCCTGATGCAAAGCTGAAGGGCCGCTGCCTGCCGAACGGGCCGCGTGTTTATCATGGCCGATGATCCGGCCAATCCAGAGCGTGTGGGCATTCATGCATCGATCGGGCGCCGGTCTCGCGCCAGGCGCTGCGGCGCTGTGGCGCGGTCGGCTGGCGGGGCTTGGCGTGCTCATCGGGCTGCTATCCGGCTGCGCCAGCCTGCCCACCGACGTGCAGCGCCCGGTGTCGCACGCGCTGGCCCAACCCGGGGCGACGCCGCTGGGGCAACTCGTCAGCCAGCGGCGACCCGAGGCCGTGCGGCCGGACGTGTCGGGCTTCGCGCTGATCGCCTCGTCCAGGGACGCCTTTGCGACCCGCCTGGCGCTGACGCAACAGGCGACGCGCACGCTCGACATCCAGTATTACGCCATCCACGCCGACCCCAGCGCGGCCGAGCTGCTGCGCGCCGTGCGCACGGCCGCACGGCGCGGCGTGCGCGTGCGCATCCTGCTGGATGACTTCAACAGCGCGGGCCACAACGCGCTGGTGATGCGCATGGCCAGCGTGCCCGGCGTGCAGATGCGCATGTTCAACCCGCTGCCCGGCGATCGCGGTCTGGGCATGCTGCGCGCGCTGGGCTCGTTGCACGACTTCCAGCGCATCCAGCATCGCATGCACAACAAGCTGTTCATCGCCGACAACGCCTGGGGCGTCACTGGCGGGCGCAATTTGGGCGATGCATATTTCGGCATCGCCAGCGGCAGCAATTTCGTCGACCTGGACGTGCTGGCCGCCGGCCCCGTGGTGCAGGACATGTCGGCCAGCTTCGACCGCTACTGGAACAACCCTCTGGCCTATCCGGTCGAGACGCTCATCACGCCCGAAGAGCTGGCCCGCTTGGGCGCGACCACCCAGCCGGACGCCAGCGATCTGCCGGCCCCGGGCAACACGCCCCCGCCGCCCCCGCCGATGGATCTGGTCGCGCTGCGGCTGGTGTGGGCACCTGCCGTTTTGCGCGCCGACAGCCCCTTCAAGCTGGTGCCAGGGCACGACGAGCAGAGCGACCCCAGCGTGGTGGGCGACATGCTCGGCCTGATGCAGCGCGCGCTCAACGAGGTGCTGATCGTCTCGCCGTATTTCGTGCCCGGCGCCGACATGATCGAGCAATTTGCCCGCATGCTTCAGCGCGGCGTTCGGGTGCTGGTGTTTACCAACTCGCTGGCCTCCACCGACGCACTGCTGGCCCAGGTCGGCTACGCGCGCCACCGCAAGCAGATGCTGCACCTGGGCGTCGAGCTGTACGAGATGCGCGCGCTGGAACCCGCGCGGCTGACCCGGGCGGTGCTCGGCTCGGCCGCGGGGGGCTCGAGCGGCCGCGGCTCGCGCGCCAGCCTGCATGCCAAGCTGGTCATCGTCGACGAGCGCGTGATCAGCGTCGGCTCGATGAACCTGGACCAGCGCTCGCTGCTGCAGAACTCCGAGGTCGCATTGGTGATCCACAGCCCCGAGCTGGCGCGCCAGGCGGCGGAGCGCTTGCGGGCCGGTCTCGCCGTCGGCGCCTGGCGCGTGGTGCTGACGCCCGAAGGTCGGCTGCGCTGGCTGGCCCCGCCCGGCGCGGATTTCAGCGACTCCGACCACGAGCCCGACACCAGCGTGTGGCTGCGCCTGCTGGCCGATCTGCTGAGCCCGCTGGCGCCCGACGAAATGCTGTAGCTACAACCAGCGGGCGATCAGGCTGGCCAGCAGGCTCAGCAGCACGGTGCTGGCCAGCGGGATGAACCACTCACGTCCGAACAGCCGAAAGTGAAAGTCGCCCGGCAGCCGTCCCAGGCCGAACTTGCGCAGGAAGGGCGCCAGGCCATTGATCAGCACCAGGGCCAGGAAGACGACGATCAGCCAGCGGATCATGGAAGGTTCCTCAGCACTTCAGTGCGGTCTTGCCCCTCGCCCCTTTGGGGAGAGGGCTGGGGTGAGGGGCTGCAGCGTTGGAGTAGTTTGCTGAAGTTTGATTTTGAGTCGGTGCTGCATGCGCTCGCTGGCCGGGATGTGCGCCCGGCGGCGCAGTCCCTTTCTTTGCTTCGCCAAAGAAAGGAACCAAAGAAAGGCGACCCCACTGGCCGTGTCCCTTCGCTTCGCTGCGGGCAGCCTGCGATGCTCGCGCGCGGGGCGGTGCTGCGGAACTCGCTTTGTTCGCTGCGCTCACGCCGCTCAAACAACCGCAGCAAGTCAGATCACGATGCATGGGCATACTGCGTTGCCCATGCCCGCCCCACGCCCTGCGCTTCTCGGCACGGCCAGAGGGGAGTTCAACTCCAACCCGGGCCATCGCTGCGCTCGGCCCCGCCAACAGCCAAACCTGGGGCCGAGCGCAGCGATGGCCCGAATGGTTTTCCCTCCCCCTTGAGGCTGCGCCTGCGGCGCGGCGCTTGCGGGGTGGCGCGTGCAGCGCAGCATGCACGCGCTTCGTGGACTGACTCGCCGCGGTTGTTTGAGCGCAGTGAACGAAGTGAACGCAGCGAGTTCTGCGGCGCACCCCGCAAGCGTTGCGGCGCAGGTTTGCCCCGTAGCGAAGCGCAGGGGTCGCAGACGTGGGGGCGCTTTCTTTTGCCTCCTTTTCTTGTGCGTACAAGAAAAGGAGGTGCGCTGCCGGGCGCATATCCCGGCCAACAGGAGCACGCAGAACAACAGAGCAAGCAATCAACGGCCAACAACTCCAACGCCAGCGGCCCCTCACCCCAACCCTCTCCCCAGAGGGGCGAGGGAGCAAGACCGCACATTCCCCCCAACCCTTCACCCCAACCCGCTGCCCCAATGGGCGAGGGAACCAAGCCGGGCGCGCGCGGGCGTTTGCGGCGCTCACAGCCGGTGCGTGCGGTCGCCCGTCGCAAACCCTTGCGCGGCCCAGCCTTCGCCCACGGCCAGGCCGATGACCTTGAACAGCTCGCCCATTTCGTGCTCGGCCAGCAGCTTCATCGCGGGCGCGCGCTCGATGAGCGGCAGCGCGGCCATGCGCTCGGCCAGGCCGCCGTTGAACAGAAAGCGCCCCTGGCTGGTGTAGCCCAGCACCGACAGGCCCGCGTCCTGCGCGGCCAGGGCGATGCCGGTGAAGTTGACGTGGGCGGTGATGTCCTTCTCGCCCACGTCCGCCAGCGGCTCGTCGTCCATGCGGTGCGCGCGGTGGCAGGCCAGGGTGCCCATGTGGCGCTGCGGGTGGTAGTACTCGGCCTCCGGAAAGCCGTAGTCGATGAAAAACGCCGCGCCGCGGCCGCCGCGCAGCAGGCGCTCGGCCAGGGTGCGCACGAAGGCCTCGGCCTGGGGATGGATCTCGGTCACGCAGTCGTGCTCGCCGTCGATCTCCACCGGCGGGCGCAGCGCGGTGGGCTGGTCATGCCATGCGAATGCTTCTGAATTGATAGCTGCTTGCGCTCGTCCATTGGGCGTCAGCGGCCGATTTGGCTTGCAGACCACGCCCCGCTCGTGCCACGTCCCGTCCACCCGCGCCAGCAGCTTGACCGGCATGGCGTCCAGCACCTCGTTGCCCAGCACCACGCCGGTCATGGTCTCGGGCAGGGAGTCGGCCCATTGCACGATGGCGCCGTGCGCGGCCAGGCGCTGCTGCTGACGCGTGCGCAGAGCGCCCGACACATCGACGATGGTGTAGCGGCGCAGCGACTGGCCGCGCCGCGCCAGCTCGCCCAGCACCTGCTCGGCCAGCGCGCCGGAGCCCGCGCCAAATTCCCACACCTCATCCGTGCCGGTGTGCTGCAAGGCCTCGGCCACGGCGCCGGCCAGCGTCTGGCCAAACAGCGGCGAAAGCTCGGGCGCGGTCACGAAGTCGCTGCCGTCGCGCGCCAGCTGGCCGAACTTGCGCGAGCCATGGGCGTAGTAGCCCAGGCCCGGCGCGTACAGCGCCAGCTGCATGAAGCGGTCAAAGGGCAGCCAGCCGCCGGCGGCCTGGATGGCGTGGACGATGTGCGCGGCCAGTTCGGCGGATGGGGCGTGTGAGGCGGCGGTGGAAGACACGGGCGAATTGTCCGCCATGCGCGCAGCCGCCCGCGGCGCCGATTTGCCACAATGCGGCCCGTGTCCGCTGCTCTTCGCCCATCCCCAACGCGCACCGTGCTGGTCACCGGCGCGGCGCGCCGGCTGGGGCGCGAGATCAGCCTGGCCTTTGCGCGCGCCGGCTGGGACGTGCTGGCCCACCATCGCCATTCGGAGGATGAGGCGCACGCCCTGCAGGCCGACATCGAGCGCATGGGCCGCCGCTGCCACCTGTTGCAGGCCGATTTGCGCGCGCCCGATGCGGGCTTGACCGTGCTGCACCTGGGCCGCGCACTGGCGGGCGCGCTGCCGCACTGCATCGTCAACAATGCTTCTGTTTTTGAAGCGGATGACGCCCTGTCGGCGAGTGCCAACGGCCTGTTGGATCATTTTTCCACCAACACCATCGCACCCCTGCTGCTGGCCAACGGGCTGGCGCGGGCGCTGGCCGAAGGTGGCCAGCCGACGGCGGGGCTGCACAGCGTGGTGCACGTGCTGGACCAGAAGGTGCACAACCTCAATCCGGACTATTTTTCCTACACCGTGAGCAAGCTGGCGCTGGCCCAAAGCGTGGCCCTGCAGGCGCAGGCGCTGGCACCCTGGGTTCGGGTGTGCGGCCTGTCGCCCGGGCTGATGTACCTGAGCGGGCCGCAGACGCAGAGCAACTTCGAGCGCGCCAGCCGCGTCAACCTGCTGCACCAGCCGATCGACCCGGCGGATGTGGCGCGCTGCGCCGTGTTCATCGCGGAGAACGTGAGCCTGAACGGCACCACACTGCAGGCCGACAACGGCCAGCATCTGGTGGCGCTCGATCGCGATGTCATGTACTCCATTGACGGCGCGAAGGGGGCGGCCGCATGAACTCCATGCTGCTGGCTTTCGCGGCGCTGGATGCGCGCCTGGCGCTGGAGTGCCGCCTGCTCAGCCTGCGCCGACACGAGCGCGCGGTGCGCATCGGCGTGCACGACTTCGAGCGCGGTGCGCCGCAGCGCCTGTGGTTCGATGTCGATCTGTGCGTGCGTCTTGTGCACGCCGAGGCCGCGCGCGACGACATCCGCGACACGCTGGACTACGACTTCGTGCGCGAGGTGATTGCCCAGGCCGTCGGCCAGCAGCACCACGAGTTGCAGGAAACCCTGTGCGACGCCGTGCTGGCCGCCGTGCTGCGCCGCCCCGAGGTGCAGGCCGCGCGCGTGGCCACGCGCAAGCCCGACGTGTATGCCGACAGCGCCTCGGTGGGTGTCGAGCGCGTGGCCGTCAAACCCTGGTGACTCGATGAGCGTCAACCCCCAAACCGAGCTGGGCGAGCAACGCCTGCACCTCAGCGGCCTGCGCTTTGCCGCCAGCCTGGGCATCCTCGACCATGAAAAAGGCCGCCCGCAGCCCATCCAGGTGGATGCCGAGCTCAACCTGGGCGCGCAGCCGCTCAAGCCCGCTGACGACGACATCACCCACGTGCTGGACTACCGCAAGGTGCGCCAGATCATCATCGACGAATGCACGGCCGAGCACGTGAACCTGCTGGAGAGCCTGATCGGCAAGCTGTGCGAGCGCCTGCTGGGCCTGCACGGCGTGCTGGGCGTGCGCGTGAAGATCACCAAGCTGGAGATCTTCGATGACTGCGCGGTGGCCATCCGCATGCAGGCCGGGCGCTGGTAGGGCGCCGGTAGGGCGCGTCGCGCAGGCGACTGGCGCGGCCTGGGCGTCGGCGCGCGCCGCTACGATGCGGCCGAGGCAACCCCTTCGGAGACATCGCCCATGAGCAGCCCCTTTCAAGCCCTGCACGCGGCCCTGCAGTCGCAGGTTGATCGCCAGTTTTTGCCCGGCGCCTCCAGCGTGCTGCTGCGCGGGCGCGAGGTGGTCGATCGCTTCGCCTGCGGCCAGGCCGACGTCGAGGCCGGCGTGCCGCTGCGCGAGGAGCACATCTTTCGCGTGTTCTCCAACACCAAGCTGCTGACGTCCTGCGCCGTGCTGCTGCTGCTGGAGGACGGCCGCCTGAGCCTGGACGATCCGGTGGAGCGCTACCTGCCGCAGCTGGCCAATCGCCACGTCTTGCGCGCTGGCGCCACCGCCATTGACCAGGTCGAGCCCGCGCGCCAGCCGATCACGCTGCGTCACCTGATGACGCACACCTCGGGCCTGTCCTACGGCCTGTTTGACCCCGGCAGCCTGCTGTTCAAGGCCTATGGCGAAGCGGGGGTGCACAACCCGCTGCTCAGCCAGGCGCAGTTCATCGACGTGCTGGCCACGCTGCCGCTGGCGTTTCAGCCGGGCGAGCGCTGGGAGTATTCGCTGGCCACCGACGTGCTGGGCCGCGTGATCGAGGTGGTGTCGGGCCAAAGCCTGGGCGAGTTCTTCCAGGCGCGCATCTGCGGCCCGCTGGGCATGCTTGATACCGCCTTCTGGGCGCCCGAGGCCAAGCGAGCCCGCCTGGCCGCGCTGTATGGCGGGGTGGACTTCATGGACCCGCTCAAACCGGGCCTGGTGCGCATGGACGCCGCGCCTTTCCCCGGTGCCTACATGAGCCCCAAGCTGCGGCAAACCGGCGGCGGCGGGCTGCTGTCCACGCTGGACGACACGGTGCGCCTGGTGCAGGCGCTGATGCCCGGCGAGGGCGGCCTGCTGAAGCCCGACACCCGCGCGCAGATGATGCGCAACCAGGTCGCGCCGGGGCTGTACGTGCAGTTTCCCAACATGCCGGCCAACCCCGGGCGGGTGTTTGGCCTGGGCTCGTCGGTGCTGGCCCAGCCCGGTGCGTTCGATCCGCCCGGCGCGGCCGACGAAGTGAGCTGGGGCGGCCTGGCCGGCACCGTGTGGTGGATCAACCCGCGCCTGAACATCGCCGGCGTGCTGATGACCCAGCGCTACTACGGCTTTGGCAACCCCTACACCTTCGAGTGGCGCCACCACGCCTATCGCGCGCTGGGGTGTTGACGCGGGGCATGGCGCTGCTACATTGCAGGCAGATTCAGCCATTTCTCTCTCCCCCCTCGGCCCGGAGCCCCCATGATCCCCTCGCTGTTTCTCGACCCGTTGCAGATGTGGCGCGACGCCATCAACCGCCTGGAGGGTGAGGCCAATACCATGGCCACCGGCAGCCTGAAGTCGCCCGAGCTGGTGCGCTCGCTGCAACAGGCCACGGCGGTGTCCGCCGGCATGCAACAGGGCTTCGACAAGATGGTCGATGGCTACCTGCGCCGCGCCAACCTGCCCAGCCGCAAGCAACTGGCCGAGTTGGTGCAAACGCTGGAGCGCATCGAGCAGAAACTCGATCGCCTGCTGCCCCCCGATGAGGTGCCCCGCCCGGCGCGCACACGCAAGCCTGCGGCCACACCCGTCGTCGCGCCCAGCGCGCCCGCTGCCCCGGCCCAGGCTGCGCCCGAAGCCGTGGCGCCCGCGCCCAAGGCCAACCAGGACGCATCGGCCAAGACCAAGGCCAAGCCCGCCAAGACCGCCAAGACCGCCTCCCGGTCCCGTCGCCCCGCCAAGGCTTGACATCATGGCCACCCAAGCCCGCACCAGCGACGCCGACCTGGCCCTGACCGAGCGCCTGCGCCTGGAAGTGGAGCGCGCCGTGCAGCGCGGCCTGAAGGGCATCGAGCTGATGGGCGCGGAGCCGCCCACGGTGGGCCGCACGCCCAAGACCGTGCTGCACCGGCGCGGCACGGTCGAGCTGGTGCACTACCACGCGTTGGCCGACGAGGTCTACCGCATTCCGCTGCTGATCGTCATGGCGCCCACCAACAAGGGTTACGTGCTCGACCTGGCGCCCGGCCAAAGCCTGGTCGAGTTTTTGCTCAAGCGCGGCTACGACGTCTACATGATCGACTGGAACGCGCCCACCGCCGCCGAGCGCGACCTGGGCCTGGCCGACTACGTGCTGGACTTCATCCCCGACTGCATCCGGCGCGTGCAGCAGGACTCGGGCGAGGAGGACGTCAACCTGGTGTCGTATTGCGCCGGCGGCATGCTCTCGCTGATCTACCTGGCGCTGCACCCGGGCGGGCCGGTGCGCAACATTGCCTGCTTCACCACGCCCATCGACTTCTCGCAGATGGAGCTGTTTCGCGCCATGTCCGACGAGAAGGCGTTCGATCTGGATGCCTTCGTCAATCGCAACGGCGTGATCCCCGCCGATTTCATCAGGAACGGCTTCGACGCGCTGCGCCCCGCCAGCCGCGTGGCCGGGCAGATCAAGCTGTGGGACAACATGTGGAACGATCAGTACGTGGTGGGCTTTCGCATGATGGAGCGCTGGGGCAACGAGACCCTGCCGGTGCCGGGCGGCTATTTTCGCGAGATGACCAAGGAGTTGCTGCGCGAGAACGCGCTGTACAAGGGCACGCTGACGATCCGCGGGCGCCCGGTGGATCTCAAGCAGATCACCATTCCGCTGCTGCACATCGCCGCGCAGTACGACCACATCGTGCCCGCCGCCTGCTCGCAACCCTTGCTGGGCATGATCGGCTCCACCGACAAGGAAGAAGTCACGTTGCCCGGCGGCCATGTCAGCATTGCCGCCGGCGCCAACGCTGTCAAACGCATGTGGCCCAGGCTGGACGCCTGGCTGGAGGGACGTTCCGTATGACCGAAGCTTCACGCAGCTACCCGCGCACGCTCGAGTGCGGCGGCGACGCCGTCGAACTCAACCGCCTGCAGGCCAGCGACCGCGCGGCACTGGTCGAGTTCGTCGCCCGGCTGCCCACCACCGACCTGCTGTTCGTGCCGCGCGACATCAACCATCCCAAGGTGATCGACGCCTGGATGGCCGCGCTGCAAGACGGGCGCATGGCCGGCCTGGCGGCGCGTCGGGGCGGCCAACTGGTGGGTTGCAGCTCCATCTACACCGATCCGCTGAGCTGGTCGCGCCACGTGGGCGAGCTGCGCGTGCTGGTGGCTTCGTCCGAGCGCGGCCGCGGGCTGGGCCGCTGCCTGATCCAGGAGTGCTTCATCCAGGCGCTCGAACTGGGGTTGAAAAAACTGGTGGCACAAATGACCACCAACCAGACCGGCGCCATCGCCGTGTTCGAGGACCTCGGGTTTCACCCCGAAGCCCTGCTGCGCCAGCACGTGGCCGATCGCGACGGCGACCTGCACGACCTGGTGCTGCTCAGCCACGACGTCGCGGCGGTGGCCGGGCGCCACGCCGCCTACGGCGTGGCCGGCGCCTGATCCCCAGTCCCTGGACACCAAGCCATGCACCACCTCAGCAGCCTCGACGCATCCTTTCTGCATCTTGAAACGCCCGAGACGCCCATGCACGTGGGCAGCCTCATGCTGCTGGAGCTGCCCAGGGACTACCAGGGCGACTTCTACGAAGACGTCAAGGCCATGATCGGCGAGCGCCTGCACCTGGCCACGGTGCTCACGCGCAAGCTGGCCACCATGCCGTTCGAGCTGGCCGAGCCGGTGTGGATCCATGATGACGACATCGACCTGGACTACCACGTGCGCAGCCTCGTCTTGCGCCGGCCGGGCTCCATGGCGCAGCTGCAGCAACTGGTGGGGCGACTGCATTCCAGCCTGCTCGACCGCAGCCGCCCGCTGTGGGAGATGTACGTCATCGAGGGCCTGCAAAACGGCCAGGTGGCCTTCTACACCAAGGCCCACCACAGCGGGGTGGACGGCAAGGCCGGCACCGAGCTGGCCAAGGTGCTGTATGACACCTCCGCCGAAATCCGCCGCGTGCGCCCGCCGCACCGCGCGCGCCGCGCCACGGCCTATCAGTTGGGCGTGACCGAGCTCTTGCAGGCGGCCGTCACCAACACCGCCCAGCAATACCGCAAGCTGGCCGAGCTGCTGCCCACCGCGGCGCGCGCGCTCACCACCGCCGCGCGGGTGCTGGCCGGCCAGCAGAGCACACCGGGCGAGCGCGCGCTCAACCTGGGCCTGGCGCCCAAGACCATCTTCAACGACGCCATCACCAACCAGCGCTCGTTCACCACCCTGTCGGTGCCCATGGATGAGCTCAAGGCGCTGGGCAAGCGCGTCGGCGGCACGGTCAACACCATCGTCATGGCGATGTGCGCCGGCGGGTTGCGGCGCTTTCTGGCCGAGCGCAACCTGCTGCCCGCCCAGCCCCTGATCGCCGCGGTGCCGGTCAGCCTGCGCGTGGAGGGCAACGACGACATGAACAACCAGGTGTCGATGGTGCGGGTCGATCTGGCCACCGACCTGGCAGACCCCGCCGCGCGCTTTGCGGCCATCCACGCTTCGTCCGAGGCGGCCAAGGCCGTGGTGCGCGAACTCAAGCCCGTGCTGGGCGTGGACTTGCCCTTCACCGGCTCGCCCTGGGTCATGACCAGCCTGGCCTCGCTGTACGGGCGCTCCAACCTGGCGCGCCGGCTGCCGCCGCTGGCCAACGTCACCGTCTCCAACGTGCCCGGGCCCGCCATCCAGCTGTACGTGGCAGGCGCCAGGATGGTGGCGTTTTATCCCGTCTCCATTCCCTACCACGGCATGGCCGTCAACATCACCGTCCAGAGCTATGCCGGGACGCTCGAGTTCGGCATCACCGCCTGCCGCCGCGCGTTGTCGCAGGACGAGTCCACCGAACTGCTGGGCTACCTGCAAGACGCGCTGGCCGAAATCAAGCGCCTGCCGGCCGTGGATGGCGCGGAGGGCGCTGGCACACCGGCCGACACGATGGCGCCGGTGGCCGCCGCCGCCCCGCCCCCGGCGCGCAAGAAGTCCGCGCCGCGCCGCGCGCCCGCCCGCAAATCAGCCGGCGACAAACCGGCTGCCGCAAAGCGCGTGCGTTCGCGTGCGGCGGCCTCGTAGCGTCTGTCATTCCCACCGTTTTTCAACCCGCCCCTGGAGGATCGTCATGGCCACAAGCACCAAGAAGTCATCTGCCGCCGCGCCCGGCATGCCCGATTTGGGCGAACTCACCAAGACGCTCAAGCAGTTCAAGCTGCCCGGCGTGGACGCGAGCGCGCTGGTCGAATGGCAGCGCAAGGACTTCGAGGCCCTGGCCGAGGCCAATCGCCAGGCCTATGAGGGCATGAAGGCGCTGGCCGAGCGGCGCAGCGCCATCCTGCGCGAGAACCTGGCCGCCCTGCAGGAGTCGATGAAAGGCGCGCTGGACAAGGACGCGATGGCCAAGCAGGGCGAGGTGTTGCAACGCGGCATGAAGAAGGCCATGAAGGACTTCCAGGAACTGGCCGCGCTGGAGACCAAGACCCGCACCGACGCCTGGAAGGTGGTGCAGCAGCGCATGCAGGAGAACATGGCCAGCTTGCAGGCGCTGATGAAGGGCAAGAAGTAGCCGGCGGGTCAATCTCAGAGCCAGCGTGCCAGCAAGGCCAGCGTGAAGGCCGCCAGCACGTTGTGCGCCAGCACCAGCGCCATCGGATAGCCGGCGCTCGCCATCAGCGGCCCCAGTGCGGCTTGCAGCAGCAGGCAGGCCAGCACAGCCGCGGCGCCGCGCCGATCGTGCGGGCGCAGGCGCCAGGCCAGCGGCGCAGCCAGCAAGAGCACGAGCCAGCTGCCCAGCCGGTGCGCCCATTGCACGCCGGCGCCGCCGCCAAGCGCTGGGGCGTGCCAGGGGTTCAGCGCGCTCCATGCGGGCCCGTCCTGTGCCTCTGCCCAGCAATCGCTCAGGCCGTCGCAGGCCAGCAGGGAACCGCTGGCGCTGGCCAGGCCGCCCAGTGCGGTTTCCAGCAGCACCAGCCCGAACGCGGCCCATAGCCAGACGCGAGCGCCGGTTCCGGCGTCGATGGGCCGGCCACTGGCCAGGCGCAGGCTGAGGGCCAGCATGGCAAAGCCGCCCAGCAGGTTGCCCAGCGCCACCGCCGGCAGCAGCGACTGCGCGCCCAGGGCCCCCAGCACGGCCAGGCCCAGGGTGACGGCCAGCAGCGCGCCGGCTTCCAGCGCCGGTCGCCACCCGTGCCGGCGCGGCGGCCACGCGCTGGCCAGCATGACGACGATCAAGACCAGCGCGGCCACCGCCAGCACGCGGTGCGCCAGCCGCACGGCGAGAACCGTGGCGGACGTCTCGGCGCCGGCCGGCAGCGCGGGGGCGGCCGCTTGCCACACCGCTCCGTAGCAGGCCGGCCAGTCCGCGCAGCCAATGCCGGATCGGGCCAGGCGCAGCCACGCGCTGAGCGTGATGATCGCCAGCACCAGCGCGGCGCACAGCCGGGCCATGCGGCGCAGTCGGCGTGCCGGATCGCGCGCGTCGGGGTCGGACGGGGGGCTGCTGGCGCTGGGGGCGGTGGGCGTCATGGCGCGCGATCGTAGCGCGACGTCCGGCCGGCCCGCCGGGCCGCGGCGCCAAACATTGAACTAAGTCAAATCAATCCCGAGTGGGTTACTCGAGAATGGGCGAGCCTCCCCGCGTCCGCTTGGGCGCGGGTTTTCCACCGGAGGGATCCATGAGCCAGAAAGACGACCTGAACGACCCCAACGAACCCATTCCCTGGATGCAGCAGTTGCTGGACAGCCCCTTCATCCTGCTGTTCCTGGGCGTGCTGATTCCCATGCTGGTCTACAACCTGTGGGGCGTGGTCGAAATCATGATGCTGCCCCTGGGCAAGTAAGCCCCGGTCCGATCGCCTTTCCACCCCGAGGTTCCACACCATGAGCGCCATTCTTCCGCCGCCCGAGCGGCTTTGGTACAAGCATCCCATCGACCGGGTCGAAGGCACGTGGATCGTGCTGTCGCTGACCTGGTGCCTGATCATGTTCGTCATGATGGTCGGCTGGCACGTCTGGGGCAACCAGAACCTGTCGACCGAGACCTACCGCACCACGCCCGAGAAGTTCACGGCCAAGGCGCAGGCCGTGGTCGACAAGTACACGGTGCGCACCGAAGGCGAGCAAAACACGCCCGTGGTGGCCCCGCCGCCGGGCAGCGACGTCTACATGCTGGGCCGGCTGTGGAACTTCTGGCCCATCCTGGAGCTGAAGAAGGGCGAGAAATACCGCCTGCATCTGACGGCCATGGACTACAACCACGGCTTCTCGCTGCAGCCGCAGAACATCAACATCCAGCTGGTGCCGGGCTTCGAGCACGTGCTGACCATCACGCCCAACCAGTCGGGCCAGATCTCGATCGTGTGCAACGAGTTCTGTGGAATTGGCCACCACACCATGGTGGGCCGCATGTACATCAAGGACTGAGGGACGCACCATGGGACAAGCCACCACCTATCGCACCTGCCCGCGATCGGGCCTGCAATTTGAAGCGCAGGCCGAAAAACTCATCATGTGGAACGCCGTCGCCGGCGTGCTGTTCTTGGCCTTCGGCGGCCTGCTGGCCATCGGCGTGGTGCTCACGCGCTGGCCGGCGGTGCACTGGCTGGAGGCCGACACCTTCTACATGGTGCTCACGGCCCATGGCCTGGACATGCTGATCTTCTGGCTGATCTTCTTTGAGATCGCCATCCTGTACTTCTGCGCCTCCACCTTGCTGCGCTGCCGCATTGCCACACCCAAGCTCGCCTGGCTGGCCTTTGCGCTGATGGTGATCGGCTCGGTGGGCAACAACATCGTCGTGTTCCAGGGCAGCTCCAGCGTCATGATGACCAGCTACGTGCCCATGATGGCCTCGTCCTGGTTCTATCTGACCATCATCCTGTTCGCCGTCGGCGCGCTGATCGGATGCGGCGTGTTCTTCGGCACCCTGGTCGTCGCCAAGCGCGACCGCACCTATCAGGGCTCGGTGCCGCTGGTCACCATGGGCGCCATCACGGCGGCCATCATTGCGGTGTTCACCCTGCTGTCGGGCGCCATCATCCTGATCCCGACCTGGCTGATGTCCATCGGCCTGATCAAGCAGGTCGATCCGCTGGCCTACCGCACCATCTGGTGGGCGCTGGGACACTCCTCGCAGCAGATCAACGTGGCCGCGCACATCTCGGTGTGGTATCTGGTGGCAGCGGTCGTCTTCGGCGCCAAGCCGATGAGCGAGCGCGTCAGCCGCACGGCGTTTTTGCTCTACATCTTGTTCCTCCAGCTGGCCAGCGCACACCACCTGCTGGCCGACCCGGGCCTGTCCACGCCCTGGAAGATCGTCAACACCAGTTACTTCATGTACTTCGCGGTGCTGGCCTCGATGCTGCACGGCCTGACGGTGCCCGGCGCGATGGAAGTGGCGCAGCGGCAAAAGGGCTTCACCAAGGGCCTGTTCGAGTGGCTGCGCAAGGCGCCCTGGGGCAACCCCACGTTCTCGGGCGTGTTCATCTCGATCATCGGCTTTGGCTTCCTGGGCGGCATCTCGGGCGTGATGATGGGCACCGAGCAGCTCAACATGATTATCCACAACACGATCTATGTGCCGGGCCACTTTCACGCCACCGTCGTCGTGGGCACCACGCTGACTTTCATGGCGCTGACGTATTACCTGATCCCGGTGCTGTTCAAGCGCGAGATGATCGCGCCCAAGCTGGCCAAGTGGCAACCGTACATCTTCGGCTTCTCGATGTACTTCTTCTGCCTGGTGATGATGGGCGCCGGCACCCTGGGCGTGTCGCGTCGCCACTGGGACATGGCCTTCAGCGGCAACCCGCTGGCCTACGAATGGCCGGGCGCCGCCTACCTGATGATGGGCCTGGTGGGCATCGGCGGCGTGGCGGCAATTGCCGGTGGCGCGATCTACATTTACGTCACCGTCGGTTCGCTGTTGTGGGGCAAGAAGCTCGAACGCGGCGCCGAGCGCGCCACCTTCACGCCGATCCCGCGCACCGCCCCCACCGTGGTGGCGCAAACCGCCGGTTCGGCCGGTTTTGCGGCCCCCGGCACCTTCGTGCTGGCCATGGTGTTCCTGGTGGCCTTCGTGCTGTACTACTTCATCAACTGGAAGTACCTGTCCACCCTGTGGGGCCTCAGTTGAGCGTGGCCCGTTGATCGCCGCGGCGCTGGCCGTGGCGGTTCGGAGCTTGAACGTGCGGATGAAAGCGGTGACCGGGCTGGCCCAGCGTGTGCAACGCATGCTGTGGACGCTGGCAGGCGTGCTCCCCCTGCTGGGCGCCGCCGGATGGGCGCAGGCGGACGACGCCGTGGCCAGCACCGTGCCCCGCCTGGACGCCACCGCCGCGCTGGCCGCCGGCCAGGCCGTGATCGGCACGACGCCGCCCGACTTCACCTTGCTCGACCGCCAGGGCAAGCCGGTGCGGCTGTCCCAATACCGGGGCAAGCCGTTGCTGGTGAGCTTCATCTACACCGGCTGCTTCGAGATCTGTCCCACCAGCACGCGCAACCTGCACGAAGCCGTCAAGGGGCTGGACCAGCTGCTCAGCCCGGGCCAGTTCAACGTCGTCAGCATCGGCTTCAACCAGCCGGCCGACTCGCCGGTGGCGCTGCGCTCGTTTGCCGCGCAGTACGGCATCAAGTACCCCAACTGGGAGTTCCTCAGCCCGCACGCCAAGATCGTGGAGCCGCTCACGCGCAGCTTCGGCTTCAGCTACCTGGCCACGCCGGCGGGCTTCGATCACATCCTGGGCGTCACCGTGCTGGATGCCGAGGGCAAGATCGCCACCCAGGTCTGGGGCGACCAACTGACGGCGCAGCAGCTCGGCGAGCCACTGCGCCAGCTGCTGGGCCGCGCGCCCGTCACCCAGCGCGAGACGCTGGCCGGCCTGCTCGAACGCGTGCGCATCCTGTGCACCGTATACGACCCGGAGACCGGCACCTACCGCTTCAAGTACGCGCTGGTGATGGAGATCGTTGGCGGCATGGTGTTCTTCGTGTGGATGATCGGGTACTTCGTGCTCGAATGGCGGCGCCATCGGCGCGCCCGCCGGCAAGTGCGCCGGAGCGCACCGGTGCCTGCGGAGGCCCTGCATTGAATGCCGCCGCTGTCCTGCCCGCGCCGGTGCCGCGCCGCGCCGGGGCTCCGGCAGCGCCAGGGCGCGCCCTGGCTGCCTGGCAAGCGCTCGAGCGCGGCATCGACCGCTGGACGTGGCCGGCGCTCAATCCGCTGCATCACCTGGGCAGCATGGCCTTTCTGTGCTTCTGGACGCTGGCGGCCAGCGGCATTTA
The DNA here is from genome assembly GCF_046348305.1 of Ottowia sp. Lineage (GTDB taxonomy): Bacteria > Pseudomonadota > Gammaproteobacteria > Burkholderiales > Burkholderiaceae_C > Ottowia. The sequence continues at coordinate 62,982 of NZ_JAXMEM010000012.1, read as the reverse complement.
CCTGTACGCCGTCATCGACACCTCGGCCGCCGGCGCCCACGCCTCGATCGAGCGCCTGGCCGCGTGGCCCTGGTTCTACGGTGGCTGGCTGCGCAGCGTGCATCGCTACGCGGCCGATGCCTTCGTGCTGCTGATGGGCCTGCACGCGTTGCGCGAATGGCTGCATGGGCGCTTTCGCGCCCATCACCGCTTCAGCTGGCTCACCGGCGTGCCGCTCATCGTGTTTGCCTTTGTCTGCGGCATCGGCGGCTTCTGGCTCAATTGGGACGAGCTGGGCCAGTACTCGGCCCTGGCCACCGCCGAATGGCTGGACGCCCTGCCGGGGCTGACCACGCCGCTGGCGCGCAACTTCCTGTCGCTGGACACGGTGGGCGACCGCCTGTTCTCGCTGTTCGTCTTCGTGCATCTGGGCGTGGCGCTGCTGATGACGTTCGGACTGTGGTTTCACATCCAGCGCCTGCCGCGCGCGCGCGTCGTGCCGCCGCAGCCGCTGGCCCTGGGTCTGCTGGCCATGTTCGTGGGGCTGGCCACCGTGACGCCCGTGGTCAGCGGTCCGGCGGCCGACATGACCCGGGTGCCCGCCGCGCTGCGGCTGGACTGGTTGCTGCTGTTTGTCCACCCCATGGCCGACGCGCTGTCGGGCGGGCTCGCCTGGGTTGTGCTGGGTGGCGCCCTGGCCGGTCTGCTGTGGCTGCCCTTCATGCCGCACCGCCGCGAGGACGCGCCCGCGGCCCGGGTCGATCCCGACTATTGCAGCGGCTGCCGGCGCTGCGTCGATGACTGCCCCTACGCCGCCATCGGCATGGTCGCGCACCCCAGCGGCAAGCCCGGTCATGAGCTGGCCGTGGTCGATGCCGAGCGCTGCGCGCGCTGCGGCATCTGCGCCGGCGCCTGCCCATCGGCGACGCCATTTCGCAGCGTGGCCGATTTGCAAAGCGGCATCGACATGCCGCAGTTGCCGGTCAACACACTGCGCGAGCAGTTGCGCCAGCGGCTGCAGGCTGCGCCCGCGGCCCGATCCATCGTGGCCTTTCGCTGCGCCCACGTGCCGCCGCCGGCCTGCCTGCTGGCGCCCGACGTGGTGGCCATCGAATTGCTGTGCGTCGGCCAGTTGCCGCCCGCCTTCGTCGAATACGCGCTGCGCGACGGCGCCGCCGGCGTGCTCGTGCAGGCGTGCGCGCCCGGCCACTGCGCGTTCCGCGACGGCGCCACGCTGTTGCACGAGCGCCTGCACGGCGTGCGCGAGCCCCGCCTGCGGCCCACCGTGCCGCGCGAACGCTGGGCCATGGTCTGGTCCGGTGCGCGGGATGCCGATGCCATCGCACCCATCCTCGATCGTTGGCGCGGCCCGCAGTCGGCGCGCGAGCGCACCCCATCCGCCCTCGAGTTGTCCACATGAATGCCTCCACCGTCGATCCTTCGCGCCATCGCGTTTCCGTGGGGGCATGGCTGGGCCAGGCGCTGCTGTACGTCTTGTTTGCCGTGTTCATCGGCGTGTTCTCGCACTGGCCCGTCTACCACCCGCTGCCGCCGGGCGATGCGCTGATCAAGATCAGCTTCACGCACACCGGCAAGCCGGTGGGCGACTGCCGCCCCCTGACCGAGGAAGAAAAGGCCAAGCTGCCCCCGCAGATGCGTCCCAAGCAGATTTGCCCGCGCGAGCGCTCGCCCGTCAGCATCGAGGTGGACATCAACGGCCGGCGCGTGCTGCAAGAGACGGCCGAGCCCAGTGGCCTGAAGCGCGATGGCGCCTCCGCGGTATATCGGCGGGTCCAGGTGCCGGCCGGGGAACAAAAAATTGCCGTTCGCATGAAGGACGACGCACGCGCTCCGGGTTTCACGGCGCAGCTCGAGGACACGGTGACGCTCAAACCCAATCAAGTCCTGGTGATCGACTACAACGCCGAGAAGGGCGGCATCACGTTCTAATGAACACCTCCCTGCGTCGCTGCGCGCCTTCCCTCCTCTCTGGCGCTGCGCCTGGAGGAGGGGCAACGCCTGTGGCCGGCGCAGGTCCGGCCACGGCGTTCGCTGTCATGGCCCGCTCGGCGGCCAATGGGCGCTTTGGGTTTGCGGCGCCCCCGGCGCTTGGCAGCACCCTGGAAGATTGATATGAATCACCCTGCACAAGCCATTTTCGATCCCCACGCGCTGTACGCGCCGCGCACGGCAGAGCCTGCCGCCTACACCTTGCCGCAGCCCACCACCGCCCAGCGCGCGCTGGCGCGGGCCTGGTTGGCGCTGGGGCTGGCGGCGCTGGCTGGCTCGGGCCTCTATTCGGTGCTGCTGGTGCTGGCGCGCACGCCGGGCGTCAACCAGTGGTTTCCGGTTGCCGACTTTTTTCGCGTGGCACTGGTGGTGCACGTGGATTTGTCGGTGTTGGTGTGGTTTGCCGCCATGGCGGGCATGTTGTGGAGCCTGAACACCACCGAGCGCGGCCTCGGCTGGAGTTGGGCCGCCCTGGGCCTGTGCGGCAGCGGCACGGTGCTGATGGCGCTGGGCGCCTTCATCCGCCCGGGCGAGGCCATCATGGCCAACTACATCCCGGTGTTGCACGGGCCGCTGTTCCTGGCCGGGCTGGTCGTCTTTGGCCTGGGCCTGGGCGTGCAGGTGCTGCGCAGCCTGCTGGCCGCCCCGCGCCTGGGCGGCGTGATCGACGGCGAGCGCGCGCTGCGCTTCGGGTTGAGTGCCAGCGTGGTGTGCGTGGCCGTGGCGCTGCTGGCCTTTGCCTGGTCGTTTGCCGCGGTGCCCACCCGCATGGATTTGCGCACCTATTACGAGATCCTCTTCTGGGGCGGTGGCCACGCCTTGCAGTTTGCCTGGACGCTGCTGATGCTGGTGGTGTGGCTGTGGCTGGCCCATGCCTGCGGCGGGCGGGTGCTGCTGAGCCCGCGCATCGCCTTGCTGCTGCTCATGCTGGCGCTGGTCAGCGTGTTCATCACGCCCTACGCCTATGTGGCGTATGACGCCGTCAGCGTGGAAAACCGCCAATTGCACACCTGGGCCATGCGCGTTGGGGGCGGGCTGGCGATCTTTCCCATCGCGCTGGCCGTGGTGCTGGCACTGGCGCCGCTGCGCCGGCTGCGCGATGAGCAAAGGCCGCTGTGGGGCGCGCTGGTCAGCTCCATGCTGCTGTTCGCCTGCGGCGGCGTGATCGGCATGCTGATCAGCGGCAGCAACGTCAAGATTCCGGCGCACTACCACGGCTGCATCGTGGGCGTCACGCTGGCGCTGATGGGCATCGTCTATCACCTGCTGCCCACGCTGGGCTGGAGCGCGCCGCGCGGGCGCATGGCGGTGTGGCAGCCCTGGCTGTATGGCGCGGGGCAGCTGATGCACATCATCGGCCTGGTTTGGTCGGGCGGCTATGGCGTGCAGCGCAAGGTGGCCGGCAGCGAGCAGGTGCTGCGCAGCACGGCCGAGGTGGCCGGCATGGGCCTGATGGGCCTGGGCGGGCTGCTGGCCGTGATCGGCGGCCTGCTGTTCGTCGTCGTGGTGCTGCGCGCCATGCGGGCCCGGTCCATGGAGGTGCCGGCATGATCGGTCGGCTGCAGGCGCTGATGCGCTGGGGCTTCATGCGGGTGGAGGCGGTCTTCAACCGCGCCTTCGGCGACCGCCTGAACCCCTACTACCACCTGGGTCCGCTGACCTTCTTCCTGTTCTGGATCGTCGCCGGCACCGGCCTGTACCTGTTTGCCTTCTTCGACACCAGCGTGACGGGGGCCTACCAGTCGGTGGAGGGGCTCACGCACCGGCAGTGGTTCATCGGCGGCATCGTGCGCAGCGTGCATCGCTACGCCTCGGACGCCATGGTGGTGACCATGGTGATCCACATGCTGCGCTACTTCGCGTTCGACCGGCTGCGCGGCTTCCGTGCGTTCTCGTGGGTCACGGGCGTGGCGCTGATCTGGCTGGTGTATGCCGCCGGCGCCAACGGCTACATGCTGCCCTGGGACCAGCTCGCCCAGTTCGTCACCACCACCAGCTTCGAGTGGCTGGACTGGATTCCGCTGTTCCGCGGCTCGCTGATCCGCAACTTCATCTACGACAGCACCGTGAGCGATCGCCTGTTTTCGCTGCTGGTGTTCATCCACATCGGCGTGCCGCTGCTCACGCTGCTGCTGATGTGGGTGCACGTGCAGCGCGTGCCCAAGGCGGCCATGCAGCCGCCCAAGCCGATCGCCGTCAGTGCCGGCGTGATGCTGCTGGTGCTGGCGCTGGTGCTGCCCGTCGTCAGCCAGGGCGGCCCCGCGCACATGGCCGTGGTGCCCAGCCAGCTCAAGCTCGACTGGCTGCTGCTGGGCCTGTACCCGCTGGTGCACGCCTGGGGGCCGGCCTGGACCTGGGCGCTGGTGCTGGGCGTGACCGGCCTGCTGCTGGTGCAACCCTGGCTGGTGTGGCGGCGCGCGGGCGGCGCGGCCCGCACCCTGAACGTGACCGTGCATCCCGATGCGCGCCACGTGTCGGCGCGCCGCGGCGAGACCATCCTGGAGGCCGGCCTGCGCGCCGAGCTGCCGCTGCAATACGACTGCCGCGCCGGCGGCTGCGGGCTGTGCGTGTGCACGGTGCTCAACGGCAAGTTCGACCACGGCCCGTATCAGCCCGCCACGCTGACCGAGGCCATGCGCGAGCGCGGCCAGGCGCTGATGTGCTGTGCCGTGCCGCTGGAGGACCTGGAGATCGAGGTCGAAACCCTGGAGCCCCTGATCAAGCAAGAGTTCAGCGCCACCGTGGTCAGCATGGAACGCCTGGCGCCCGAGGTGATGCGCCTGTTGCTGCAACCCCCGGCCGACCTGAAGCTGGACTTCATCGCCGGCCAGTACCTGAACGTGATCCTGGAGGACGGCGAGCGCCGCGCCTTCTCGTTTGCCAACCCGCCGATGCAGCGCCCGCTGATCGACCTGCACGTGCGGCGCATCCCGGGCGGGCGCTTCACCGGCCATGTGTTCGACGGCATGCAGGTGGGCGACACGCTGCGCCTGGAGGGGCCGCTGGGGCGCTTCACGCTGCGCGAAGGCGAGCGCCCCATCGTCTTTCTGGCGGGGGCCACGGGCTTTGCGCCCGTCAAGAGCATCATCGAGGACGCCTTTGCGCGCGGCATCACGCGGCCCATGCGCCTGTACTGGGGCGTGCGCCAGGTGTCCGACCTGTACATGCGCGATCTGGCCGAAACCTGGCAGTGCGAGCACGCCAACTTCCGCTTCATCCCGGTGCTGTCCGATGGCGCGCCGGGCGACGGCTGGGAGGGCCGCCGCGGCCTGGTGCACCAGGCGGTGCTGGAGGACTTTCCCGACATGCGCGGGCAGGAGCTGTACGCCTGCGGCTCCACCATGATGGTGCAGACGGCGGTGCCCGCCTTTTTGTCGCACGGGCTGGAAGAGGGCGCGTGTTTCTCCGATGCCTTCGTGCTCAATGCGCCGCGTGCGGCGGCCGCCGAATCGACTTCGTGATCAATCCGCTTTTCTGAGCGCGGCCAGCAGCTTCTGGCCGGCGCGCCCGTCGGCCTTGACGCCCAGCCTTTGCTGCTCGGCCTTGATGGCCTCGCGCGTCTTGGCGCCGATCATGCCGTCGGCCGTGCCGATGTCGTGGCCACGCGCCAGCAGCAGGGTTTGCAGCTCGCGGTTCTCGGCGCGCGACAGGCCCGGATCGTCCGTGGGCCAGGGCGTGGCAAAGGCCAGGGGCGCCTGCGGGTCGGCGATCAGGTCGGCCAGGTGGGCGATGGCCAGGGCGTAGTTCTCGCTGGCGTTGTAGCGGTACAGCGCGTCGAAGTTGCGCCCTACCAGAAAGGCCGGGCCGCCGGCGGCCGGAATCATCAGGCCGGCGCTGGGCAGATCGCCCGGCAGGGGCTGGCCATCCGCCAGCGTCAGGCCGGCGCGCTGCCAGGTGGCGATGGGCTGCTTGGCCTTGCGGCTTGCGCCCGAGCTGTCGAAGCCCTTGGGCAGGCGCACTTCAAAGCCCCAGGGCTCGCCGCGCCGCCAGCCGGCGTTTTGCAGGAATTTGGCGGTCGAGGCCAGCGCGTCGGGCACGCTGTCCACGATGTCGCGCCGCCCGTCACCGTCGAAGTCCACCGCGTTGGCAAAAAAGGTGCTGGGCATGAACTGCGTCTGCCCGAACGCGCCGGCCCAGGAGCCGGTCAGCTTGTCGGGCGCGATGTGGCCCTCCTGGATGATGCGCAGCGCCGCCGCGAACTCGCCGCGAAAGTAGGCCTGCCGGCGCCCGAAGCACGACAGCGTGGCCAGCGACTGCACCAGCGGGCGCCCGCCCAGGTTCTGGCCGAAATTGCTCTCCACGCCCCATACGCCGGTGATGATGGCGGCGGGCACGCCCGTCTGCGCCTCGATCTTTTGCAGCACATCCTGCCACTTGGCAAAGGCCGCCCGCCCGTCCTGCACGCGCTCGGCGTCGTCCAGCACGGCCATGTAGTCCCACACCGGCATGGTGAACTCGGGCTGGCGATTGAGCAGCACCAGCACCGAGGGGTCGGGTGCGAGCGTGCGGGTCTGCTCGGCAAAGGTCTGCGCCGTGATGGCGCGAAACGCCGGCGTACCCTGCAGCTGGCTCAGGCAGGTCTTGAATTCGGCGGGGTCGAGGCTGGGCGCGGGCGCGTCCTGCGCCGCGCCGGGCAGCGCCCAGGCGGCGCACAAGGCCAGCAGCGCGGCGCGCGGAAACATGGAAGGGTTCATTCAAAAATGATAGCTGCTTGCACGCACGGGATGGGCGCGAGCGACTGAAACCGCTTGTAATTTACCGGGGGCCGATAAAAACCATGAACAGCCGGACGCAGAGGACGCAAAGGTTTCGCAAAAGGCGCAGAAAACTTCAATCTGGATCCGGTCCTCATGAATGGAATTTTTTGCGTCCTCTGCGTCCGGCTGTTGGAGTTTCGGTTCCCCGCGCGCAGCGTCAGGGCGCCTGCAACTCCAGCGTCAGCAGCCGGATGTCGGGGTCGTCCGGCGAGGGCTGGTCGGAAAAGCCCAGCGCGTGGCCCAGCTCGCGCATGGCGCGGTTTTCCTTGAGCACCACGGCGGTCATCTCGCGCGTGCCGGCGGCGCGGAAGTGGCCGATCAGCTTGTCCATCAGCCGACGGCCCAGGCCCGCGCCCTTCAAGCCGTGGCGCAGGATGATGCCGAACTCGGCGCCCTGGTTGTCCGGGTCGGCGCTGGCGCGGGCCACACCCAGGGTTTGCTCGCGGCCGTTCTCGTCGGGCGCGGTGGCGATGAAGGCCATCTCGCGCGTGTAGTCGATTTGCACCAGGCGCGCCAGCTCGCTGCGCTCCATGTAGCGGCGGGTGTAGAACAGGCGCAGGCGGATGTCGCCGGGATCCAGGCTTTCCAGAAAGGCGCGGTGCTGCGCTTCGTCCTCGGGGCGCACCGGGCGCAGCGTGAGCGTGCGGCCTTGCCACTGCACCGTCTCGATGAGATCGGCCGGATAGGGCGCGATGGCGAAGTGGCGGGCGCCCGCGGGTTGCGCGGCGCTCAGGCCCACGCGCGCGTCCAGCGCAATGGCGCCGGCGTGGTCCACCAGCAGCGGGTTGATGTCCAGCTCGGCCAGCTCGGGCACGTCGGCGAGCAGCTGGGACACGGCCATCAGCGTCGCGATGACGGCGTCCAGGTCGGCCGGGGGCACGTCGCGCCAGCCGGCCAGCAGGCGCGCCACGCGGGTGCGCTCGATCAGTGCGCGCGCCAGCGGGGCGTTCAGCGGCGGCAGCGCCATGGCGCTGTCCCTGAGCACCTCGACGGCCGTGCCGCCCTGGCCGAACAGGATCACGGGGCCGAAGCCGGGGTCGATGCTGGCGCCGACGATCAGCTCCTGCGCCTGCGGCTTGCGCACCATGGCCTGCACGGCAAAGCCCTCCAGCCGCGCCTGCGGGTGGGTCTTGGCGATGCGCGCGAGCATGGTCTGCGCAGCGGTGCGCACGTCCTGGGCGTCCTGCAGGTTGAGCGCCACGCCACCCACGTCCGACTTGTGCGTGACGTCGGCCGACACGATCTTGAGCACCACCGGAAAGCCGATGCGCGCCGCCTCGTCGGCGGCGGCTTCGGGCTCGGGGGCGACCCGGTGGGTGGCCACCACGGGGATGCCGTAGGCCGCGCACACGGCCTTGGACTCGGGCTCGCTCAACCACGATCGCCCCTCGGCCAGCGCGGTGGCGACCAGGCGGCGCACGGCGGCGGTGTCGGGCGCGGGCTGGCCCGGTGGTGCGGCCGGTGGCGCTTCGGTCAGCTCGGCCTGGTTGCGCGCGTAGTCGTGCAGCATGCCGATGGCGGCCACCGCCTGCTCGGGCATGTCGTAGCAGGCGGTGCCGGCCTGCATGAACAGCTGGCGCGCTTCGGCGACGGCCGGGCCCCCCATCCACGCCGCCACCAGGGGCAGCGCGTGCTGCTGCGCAGGGTGGGCGACGGGAATCATGGCGCGCGCGATGTCGGCGGCCGGCACGATGGCGGTGGGCGCATGGATGAACAGCAGCGTGCCGCTGTCCTCGGGGTGGCGTGCCAGCGCCCGCAGCGCGTCCGCGTAGCACGGCGCGGGCGCGTCGGCGGCGAGGGTCACCGGGTTGCCGAGGGGGCTGCGGAGCGGCAGCACCGCGGCCAGCTCGCCGCGCAGCGCAGCGCCCGGATCGGCCAGGCGCAGGCCATGCGCCGCCGCCGCGTCGGCGGCCAGCACGCCGGCGCCGCCGGCGTTGGTGAGGATGCTCAGGTGCGCGCCGACGGGCGCCTTGAAGCGGGTGAGAATTTCGGCGGCCAGAAAGAGCTGCTCCAGGCTGTCCACGCGCAGCATGCCGGCGCGGGCAATGGCCGCTTCATGCACGGCATCGGCGCCGGCCAGCGCGCCGGTGTGCGAGGCGGCGGCCTGTTGTCCCGGCGCGCTGCGCCCGGCCTTGAGCACGATGACCGGCTTGTTGCGCGCCGCCGCGCGCGCGGCCGACATGAACTTGCGCGCGTGCTCGATCGATTCGATGCACAGCAGGATGGCGCGCGTGTGCGCGTCGCTGGCCAGGTAGTCCAGCACGTCGGCAGCGTCCACGTCGGCGTGCTCGCCCAGTGCGACAAAGTGCGAAAAACCGATGCTGCGCGCCTGCGCCCAGTCCAGCATGGCGGTGACCAGCGCGTCGGACTGCGAGACCAGGGCCAGTTGGCCCGGCTGGGCCGCGGCGGGCGCGATGCTGGCGTTCAGGTGCGCGTGCGGCGCCAGCAGGCCCACGCAGTCGGGCCCCAGGATGCGCAGCAGCCGGGGGCGCGCGGCGTCCAGCATGGCCTGCTTCTGCTCGGGCGTGAGGCCGGCGCTGATGACCACGGCGGCCTTGGTGCCGGCCTGGGCCAGTTGCCGGATCAGATCGTCCACCGTGGCGGGCGGGGTGCAGATCACGGCCAGCTCCGGCACGCCGGGCAGATCGCGCACGCGGGCATAGCAGCGCTGGCCGGCCAGCTGCTCGTATTTGGGGTTGAGCGGCCAGAGCGCGCCCTGGAAGCCGCTGGCGTGCATGTTGCGCCACAGCGCGGCGCCGGCCGAAAACGGCCGCTCGGAGGCGCCGATGATCGCCACCGATTGCGGATGGAACAGCGAGTCGAGGTTGCGGATGCTCATGGGGTCGATGAGGGTCCTATGGTGATCCGGTTGCGGCCTTGACTGCTGGCCGGCAAAGGCGGGGAAGCTGCCTCAGGTCAAGGCTTGCGGACGGCTGCGCCGCCATACTGAGCCGATTGGCATTGTCTTTGGAGGATGACCCATGCGCAAACATTTGTCCACCTTTCTCGGCCTGGCCTGGCTGGTTTTTGGCGCGGCCCATGCCGAGCCGGCGCGCTATGCCCTGGACGCCGATCACACCTACGCCACCTTCGCCATCGACCACTTTGGCGCCTCGGTCAACCGCGCGCGCTTTGACGAGGTGGCGGGCTCGGTGCGCTTCGACCCCGTGGCCAAGGCGGGCGCCATCGACCTGTTCGTGCAGGTGGCCAGCGTCTACAGCGGCTCCCGGGGCTTTGACGAGCATCTGCTCTCGCCCGATCTGTTCGACGCGCGCCAATACCCGACCATGCGCTTCGTCTCGGACCGGCTGGTGTTCGACGGCGAGCGCCTCGTCGAGGTGCCCGGCCAGCTCACGCTGCTGGGACGCACGCTGCCGGTCACGCTCAAGGCCAATCAATTCAAGTGCTACCCCAACAAGCGCGCCAGGACCGAGGCCTGCGGCGGCGACTTCGAGGCGGTGATCGACCGCACCCAATGGGGCATGAACTATCTGGTGGACGCGGGCATGCCCAAGAACGTGCGCATCACGGCCACCATCGAGGCGTTCAGACAGTGAGCGCTTGAACGTCGAAATGGCTGCTTGTGCCCTTGTGATGGGCGCGCGCAGCTATTGATATCAGAGCATCCGACAGATCACCGGTTGCGCCGGCGCACCTGTGCCTCATCGACCGCCAGCGCGGTCATGTTGACCAGCCGGCGCACGGTGGACGAGGGCGTGAGCACGTGCGCCGGCGCGGCCGCGCCCAGCAGCATGGGGCCAATGGTGACGCCGCTGCCGGCCACGGTCTTGAGCACGTTGAACAGGATGTTGGCCGCGTCCAGGTTGGGGCACACCAGCAGGTTGGCCTCGCCGCTCAGGGTGCTGTCGGGCATGGTGGCAGCGCGCAGCTTGGCCGACAGGGCGCTGTCGCCGTGCATTTCGCCGTCGCATTCGACATCGGGGGCCAGCGCGCGGAACAGGTCGCGCGCGCGGCGCACCTTGAGCGCCGAGGCGTCCTTGGACGAGCCGAAATTGGAGTGCGACAAAAACGCCACCTTGGGCGGCAGGCCGAAGTTGTGCACCTCGGTGGCGGCCATCCTGGCGATGCCGGCCAGCAGCTCGGCGCTGGGGTCTTCGTGCACGTAGGTGTCGCAGATGAACAGCGTGCGCTCGTGCAGCATGATGGCGTTGAGCGCGGCCAGGTCGGGCGCGCCGGGCTCGACGCCGATGATGTCGCGGATGTTGTCCAGGTGCGCGTGGTAGCGCCCCACGGTGCCGCACAGCATGGCGTCGGCATCGCCCAGGTGCACCATCAGCGCGGCAATGACGGTGTTGGAGCGGCGCACCGTGGCCTTGGCGGCCTCGACGCTGACGCCGTTGCGCCCCATCAGGTGGTGGTAGGTCTCCCAGTACTGGCGAAAGCGCGAATCCTCCTCGGGGTTGACGTTGTCCACGTCCACGCCCAGGCGGATGCGCAGCCCGGCCTTGTGGATGCGCTGCTCGATCACGGCCGGGCGGCCGATCAGGATGGGGCGCGCCAGCTTGTCGTCCACCACCACCTGCGCGGCGTGCAGCACGCGCTCGTCCTCGCCCTCGGCGTAGGCCACGCGCTTGTGCGCCGCATCGGCCGCGCGCGCCGCCGTCAGCACCGGCTGCATCACCATGCCGGTCTGGTAGATGAAGCGCGTCAGCTGCGTGCGATAGGCCTCCAGGTCGGCAATGGGGCGCTCGGCCACGCCCGACTTGGCCGCCGCCTCGGCCACTGCCGGGGCGATGCGCAGGATCAGGCGCGGATCAAACGGCGTGGGGATGATGTAGTCGGGGCCGAAGTGCAGCTCCTTGCCGGCGTAGGCGGTGGCCACCTCGGCGCTGGTCTCGGCCTTGGCCAGGGCGGCGATCTCGCGCACGCAGGCCAGCTTCATCTCCTCGGTGATCTTGCTGGCGCCGCAGTCCAGCGCGCCGCGGAAGATGTAGGGAAAGCACAGGACGTTGTTGACCTGGTTGGGGTAGTCGCTGCGCCCGGTGGCGATGATGCAGTCGGGCCGCGCGGCCTTGGCGTCCTCGGGGCGGATCTCGGGCTCGGGGTTGGCCAGCGCCAGGATGATGGGCTTGTCGGCCATGGTTTTCACCATCTCTTGCGTCAGCACGCCGGCGGCCGAGCAGCCCAGAAACACGTCGGCCCCCTTGACCACGTCGGCCAAGGTGCGCGCGCCGGTGTCGGGCTGCGCGTAGCGCGCCTTGGAGGCGTCCACGCTGGCGCGGCCGGCGTAGATCAGGCCCTTGGAGTCGCAGGCGTGCACGTTGGCCGGCTTGACGCCCAAGGCCACCATCACGTCCAGACAGGCGATGGCGGCGGCGCCCGCGCCGCTCACGGCTACCTTGACGTCGCCGATCTTCTTGCCCACCAGCTCCAGGCCGTTGAGCAGCGCCGCCGACGAGATGATGGCCGTGCCGTGCTGGTCGTCGTGGAACACGGGGATGTTCATGCGCTCGCGCAGCTTCTTCTCGATATAGAAGCACTCGGGCGCCTTGATGTCCTCCAGATTGACGCCGCCCAGCGTGGGCTCCAGCGCGGCAATGATGTCCACCAGCTTGTCGGGGTCGTGCTCGTCCAGCTCGATGTCGAACACGTCGATGCCGGCGAACTTCTTGAAGAGGCACCCCTTGCCCTCCATCACCGGCTTGCCCGCCAGCGCGCCGATGTTGCCCAGGCCCAGCACGGCCGTGCCGTTGGTGATGACGCCCACCAGGTTGCCGCGCGAGGTGTATTCGGCGGCTTTGCTCGGATCGGCCTGGATGTCCAGGCACGGATAGGCCACGCCGGGCGAATAGGCCAGCGACAGATCGAGCTGGTTGGCCAGCGGCTTGGTCGGCGTGACGGAAATCTTGCCGCGCGTGGGACTGCGGTGGTATTCACGCGCCGCATCGCGCAGCGCAGCCTCGGCGGGGCTCAGGGGTTTGCTCATGGTGTCTCCGGCAGCCGGTTGTTTTGGATGGCTGCAAGCCTACTCCAAATCACGCCCATGCTGCCGCGAGATCCATGAAAATATTCGTTGAAACAAGCGATTGCGCTTGTTCATCAAGCGCAACCAGCTATCAATCAAGTAGCGTCACGCGCGAACGTGCGCGCCGTGCACCCAGGCACCCAAGCGATCCGCGAACGCGCGCAGCGCGCCGGCGCAGCGCCCGGTGGCCGGCTGCCAGCAAAAGGCGGCCGGGGCCACCGGGCCAGCCGGCTCGCCGCCTCGGTGAATCGGCTCGATCACCACCGACTCGCCCGCGCGCAGCGCCAGCGGCTGGCCGGCCGCCACATACACGTCATCGGGCGCCGGCTGGGCGCGCGCGCCGTGCCGGGTCACCCACAACGCGCCGCGCGTCACACGCAGCAGGCCGGCGGCCGGCACGCGCAGGGTGCGTGCCTGGCCCGGCTGCAGCGTCACGCCGACGCCCCGGGACAGGGACAGGCTGGGCGAGGAATGCAGCTTGACATCAGACATGGCGGGCTCCTGGAAAGCATTGAATCGGGAATGAATCCGATGGCTGCATGTTGCGCCGATCCCCATTGACAGTCCAATGAAATCCCGCCACGCTATTGATTCCCGATTTGCATCAATCTCGCTGTGCTGCACTCCCAGACCCACCTGCGCTCGCGCCCCATCCAGGCCGGCCATTTGCGCGCCTTCGAGGCGGTGGCGCGCCACCTCAACTTTCGCCTGGCGGCCGAGGAAATGGCGCTCACGCAGTCGGCCGTCAGCCGCCAGATCCAGGCGCTGGAGGACGACGTGGGCGTGCCCCTGTTCCTGCGCCACACGCGCGCGGTCGAGCTGACCGAGGCCGGCATCCAGCTGATCAGCGCGGTGGGGCAGGCCCTGCCGCGCATCGACGCCGCGGTGCGCCACATCCGCCAGAACGCGGGGCGCCGGCACGTGTCGGTCACCACCTTTGCCTCGTTCGCGTCGATGTGGCTGATCCCCAAGCTGGAGGCGTTTCAGCGCGAGCACCCCGACATCGACATCCGCATCGAGGCCAGCGACAGCGCGGTGGACCTGGAGGTGACCGACATCGACGTGGCCGTGCGCTACGCCCCCGCGGACCGCATGCCGCCTGCGGCGCGCCGCCTGTTTGGCGAGCTGGTCACGCCCATGGCCAGCCCCTGGCTTTTGAGAAGCGGCCCGCGCCTGAAGACCCCCGCCGACCTGCTGGCCCACACCCTGATCGAGGCGGCCGACGCCTACACGCCCCACTTGGCCTGGCTCACGTGGCGCCGCTGGCTGGACGCCAATGGCCTGGCGCAGTCGCAGCCCAAGCGCTGGCTCAGCTTCAACTACGCCTACCAGATGGTGCAGGCGGCGATGTCGGGTCAGGGCGTGGTGTTGGCGCGCCCGCCTCTGGTGGCCGAGAGCCTGGCGCGCGGCGAGCTGGTGGAGGTGTTTGCGCCCGACGCCTATCCCAACGCGCGCCTGGTCTCGCCCATGGCGTACTGGGTGATGGTGTCGCCCCACAGCGCGCAGCGCGCCGAAGTCAAGGCCTTCGCCGACTGGCTGGCCGCGCAGGCCGTGGCCACGCGGGCGGTGACGGGGGAGGGGGCCGCGACGGACGCCGTCGCTTGACAACGGTTGAAGTCCCGGACGCTGTTTCTGCTGCGTCAACCTGCGTACAGCCTCACACCGGCCAAACCACCCCGTTGTCATTCAGGATCGCATCCAGCGGCACGTCGTGCGCCTCGGGCTCCAGGTCTTCGAGAAAGCCGTTGGTAAAGCCCAGGCCCACGGTGTGCGGGCGCGGCTGCAGGGCGGCCAGGGTGCGGTCGTAAAAGCCGCCGCCGTAGCCCAGGCGAAAGCCGCCGGGGCCGTAGCCCACGCAGGGCACGAACAACAAGGTGGGCACGATCAGCTCGGTGTCCTTGGGCTTGGGGATGCCGTAGGCGTCCTCCTCCATCGGGCAGCCGGGGTACCAGGCGTGAAAGGTCAGCGTGCGATGCAGCTTGTTGACCACCGGCAGGCCGATGCGCCGGCGCTGGGGCTCGTCCATCAGCTCGCCGTCCTCCTTCCAGCGGTGCAGGGCGGGCAGGGGGTCAAACTCGCCCTTGATCGGCCAATACGCGCCAATCACCGTGTCGGGCCGCCCGATCAGCCAGATGCGCAGGATGTCTTGCAGCGCGTCGGCGCGCGCGAGCCGGTCGCCGAGGTGCAGGCGCTCATGCACCAGACGGGCGCGCAGGGATTTTTTGTCGGGCGGCGTGGTCATAATGGGTTCATGCGTAGGCTCTCGATTCTGACATTGGCTTTCGCCGCCGCGGGTTTGGCCCACACCGAGGCGGCGCGCGCGCAGTCGGCCGAGCTGCCTGCGGCCAGTGCGCCGGCCCCCGCCGCGGCCGCCGACAGCGTCATCCTGGACATGCGCGAGGCGTTTCGCCGGGGCGACAAGGCGCGCCTGGCCAGCCTGTTGCCGCTGGCGCGCGGCCATGCGCTGGAGCCCTGGGCGGCGTATTGGGCCCTCAAGGTGAGGCTGGAGGATGCCAGCGCGCAGGACGTGCAGGACTTTCTGACGCGCTACGCCGGCACCTACCAGGAAGATCGCCTGCGCAACGACTGGCTGCTGCTGGCCGGCAAGCGCCGCGACTGGGCCACGTTTGCGCAAGAGCTGCCGCGCTTTCGCATGGCCGACGACGCCGAGGTGCGCTGCTACGCCGCCGCCATGCAGGCGCTGCAGGGCGCCAGCGTCTCGCGCGAGGCGGTGCAGGCCGTGCGCCGCGACTGGTGGGCCCAGCGCAGCGAGGGCGACGGCTGCCTGCTGGCCGCGGACGTGCTGCACCAGGCCGGCCAGATCACGTCGGCCGACCTGTGGATGAAGGCGCGCCTGGCCATGGAGGCCGGCCGCCCCGGCATGGCCCGCTCCGCCGTGGCGCTGGACGCCCCCGATGCGGCGGCCACCGTGGCGCAGATCAGCAACGGCGCCGCGCGCTACTTGGCCAGCCGCGCCGCGGTGGGCACGCGCAAGGGGCAGGAGCTGATCGTGCTCGCGCTGATCCGCGTGGCCGTGCAAGACCCCGACCAGGCCGCCGGCCTGCTGGATGGCAAGTGGACGGTGCAGCTCTCGCCCGAGGAGCGCAACTGGCTGTGGGCCGTCATCGGCAAGCAGGCCGCGCTCAAGCTGCAAGACAACGCCTGGGGCTACTTCGCCAAGGTCACGCGCGCGCAGGACCTGAGCGACGACTTGCTGGCCTGGCAGGCGCGTGCCGCCTTGCGCGCCGGCCAGTGGGCGGGCGTGCGCGCCGCCGTGCTCGCCATGAGCGAGCCGCTGCGGCAAGACCCGACGTGGATTTATTGGCGCGCCCGTGCCGAGACGGCCCTGGCCAGGACCGACGAGGCGCGCGCCGCCGCCCGCCAGCCGCTGGAGGCCATTGCCAGCGACCGCAGCTTCTACGGCAAGCTGGCGCTGGAGGAGCTGGGCCGCCCCATCACGCCGCCGCCCGCGCCCGCACCCCTCACCGCCGAGGAGCGCGCCGCCGCGCGCGCCAACCCCGGCCTGAACCGCGCCCTGCTGGCCATCGGCCTGGGCCTGCGCAGCGAAGGCGTGCGCGAGTGGAACTACTGGACCAACCTGCACGACGCCGGCGGCATGGGCGACCGCCAGCTCTACGCCGCGGCCAACCTGGCGTGCGAGCTGCAGGTGTGGGACCGCTGCATCAACACCAGCGAGCGCATCAAGGGCTTCGAGGACTTCGCCCAGCGCTACCCCACGCCGCACCAGGGCCTGGTGGTGCGCCAGGCGCAGGCCATCGGGCTCGACCCGGCCTATGTGTACGGCCTGATCCGGCAGGAGAGCCGCTTCGTCATGGACGCGCGCTCGCACGTCGGCGCCTCGGGCCTGATGCAGATCATGCCCGCCACCGCGCGCTGGACCGCGCGCAAGATCGGCCTGGACGGCTTCGTGCCCGCCATGGTCAGCGAGCTGGACACCAACATCCTGATCGGCACCAACTACCTCAAGCTGGCGCTGGATGAGTTTCGCGGCTCCATGCCCCTGGCCGCCGCCGCCTACAACGCCGGGCCCGGCCGCCCGCGCAACTGGCGCAACGGCCCCGTGCTGGAGGGCGCCGCCTGGGCCGAGACCATCCCCTTTGCCGAAACGCGCGACTACGTCAAGAAGGTGCTGGCCAACACCACCGACTACGCCATCTTGCTCACCGGCCAGCCGCAGTCGCTCAAGGCCCGGCTGGGGCGCGTCGGGCCGGCGGCGGCCGATGAGGGCGTGCTCACGCGGGATTTGCCGTGAGCGCCATCCACACCATCACCAGCCGCGAGTTCGGTCACAACGTCAGCCGTGCCAAGCACTTGGCCAGGCAAGGGCCCGTTTTCATCACCGACCACGGTGAGCCCGCCTTCGTGTTGCTGACCATGGATGTCGACCAGTTCCTGGCCGGCAACGAACGCACGGTGTCCTTGCTGGAGCGGATGGACGGCCTACCCAATTCGTCCGAAGTGGCCAACTTCGAGATCGATCCGATCGGCGTCGTCCTGCGTCTGGATGCCTGAGCGTGTACCTGATCGACCGCAACGTGTTGTCCGATCTGCGCCCGGGCAAGCTGGCGCAGGCGGGATCCCCTGACACCATGACAATGCTTGGACTTTGCGCAAGGTCGATGCAGGGTGGGCGAGCTTGAATCAGACTGCGCTTGCACCCATCACGATTTTGGAGGTTTGACATGGCATCGAAAATTCTGGTTCTGGGCGGCTCCGGCTTTGTCGGTCGCCATCTGATCGAGCGCTTGCAGCGCGCGGGTGCGCAGGTGACGGTGCCCACGCGCCGGCGCGCCGGGCCGGGTGCGCGCCAGCTGTGGCCGCTGCCCTGCGTGGACCTGGTCGAGGCCGACGTGACCCAGCCCGGCACGCTGGGCCGGCTGATGCCGGGGCACGACGCGGTGGTCAACCTGGTGGCCATCCTGCATGGCAGCGCCAAGGAATTCGAGCGCATGCATGTCGAGCTGCCGCGCCAGATCGCCGCCGCCTGCGGCGCGCATGGCGTGCGCCGCGTGGTGCACGTGAGCGCGCTGGGTGCGGCCACGGACGCCCCCTCGCATTACCAGCGCAGCAAGGCCGCCGGCGAGGCCGTTCTGCAAGAGGCCGCCGCTGCCAGCATGATCGACCTGACGGTGCTGCGCCCCAGCGTGATCTATGGACCCGACGACCGCTTCCTGCGCCTGTTCGTGCGGCTGCAGCGCATGCTGCCGGTGTTGCCGCTGGCGGGCGCTGGCGCGCGCTTTCAGCCGGTGTGGGTGCGCGATGTGGCCGCTGCCCTGGAGCGCTGCCTGCAGGACGCGGCGACCATCGGCCAGACCTATGAAATCTGCGGCCCCGACGTGTTCACCCTGCGCGAGCTGGCGCAATCGGCGGCGCAGTGGGCCGGCGTGGCCGAAGGGCGTGGCCGCCCGGTGCTGGGCATGCCCGGCCCGCTGGCGTGGCTGCAGGCGCTGGTGATGGAGCGTCTTCCGGGCACGCTGATGAGCCGCGACAACCTGGACTCGATGAAGGTGCCCAATGTCGCCAGCGGCCAGTTGCCCGGCCTGGCGGCGCTGGGCATCACGCCGGCGCCGCTGTCGGCCGTGGGCCCGATGATCCTGGGCACCAACGGGCCGGTGTCGCGCCTGGACGTGTGGCGGCGCAGCGCGGGCCGCTGAACCCCGGGGCGCGCGTCGGCGCGTTAGCATGAGCGCCGCGCAATACGGAGATCTTCCATGCTCAAGCTCTACATCGGCAACAAGAACTATTCGTCCTGGTCCATGCGGCCCTGGGTGCTGCTCAGGCAGGCCGGCATCGAGTTCGAGGAGGTGCAGCTGCGCTTTGATTCGTTCTCGGGCGACTCGGACTTCAAGCGGCGCCTGGGCGGGCTGGCGCCGGCGGGCAAGGTGCCGCTGCTGGTGGACGGCGACTTCGCCGTGTGGGATTCGCTGGCCATTGCCGAGTACCTGGCCGAGAAATTTCCCGACCTCCACCTGTGGCCGCGCGACGTGCGCGCCCGTGCCCGCGCGCGCAGCATCTGCGCCGAGATGCACTCGGGCTTCGGTGCGCTGCGCAGCGCCTGCGGCATGAACATCGAGGCGCGCCTGCCCGAGGTGGGCGCCATCGTCTGGCGCGACAACGCCGGCGTGCGCGCCGACGTCGGCCGCCTGGTGACCATGTGGCAGGAGTTGCTGGCGCAGCACGGCGGTCCCATGCTGTTTGGCGAGTTCGGCATTGCCGATGCGTACTTTGCGCCGGTGGTGATGCGGTTCAAGACCTACGTTCTGCCGGCGCCGGCGGTCATCACGGCGTGGATGGACCGCGTGTGCGCGTTGCCGGGCGTCAAGGCCTGGATCGACGCCGCGTTGGCCGAGCACGACTTCATTGAGTTCGAGGAGCCGTACCGGCTGGCGCGGTGAGGCCGCGCGTCAGTCGCCCGGCCAGTCCAGGCGGGCGACCTGCTCGGGCGTGAGCGGCGGTGCGGTTTCGGCGGCTGGGGGCAGGGCAGACGCGGGCGCCGCACCCTGGCGCCACCAGGGCTGCACGCGCTCGGCATGTGCGGGCTCGACGGCCTCGCCCAAGCGCGGCATCACCAGGCGCGCGCTGGTGCGCGGCGCCAGCTCCAGCAGGCGCTCGGGCGGCTGGTCCCAGTCATGCATGGCCAAGGCAAAAGTGCCCCAGTGCACCGGCAACAGGGGCGGATTTCCCAGCAGCGCCAGCGCCTCCAGCGCGTGGTCGGGGCCCAGGTGCATGTCGCCCCAGGCGGGGTAGTAGGCGCCGACTTCCAGCAGCGCCAGGTCGAACGGGCCCAGGCGCTGGCGGATGGCGGCGTATTCGCCCGACAGGCCCGTGTCGCCGCTGAAGAACACCGCGTGGCGCGGCCCGCGCACCACCAGTGACGACCACAGCGTGCTGTTGCGTGTCTTGAGCGTGCGGCCGCTGAAGTGCTGCGACGGAGCGGCGGTGATCGTGATGCCGGTGTTCGGCACCGCCCAGCTGTCCCACCAGTCCAGCTCGTGGATGCGCTCGGGCGCGATGCCCCAGGCTTGCAGGTGCGCGCCCACGCCCAGCGAGGTGGCGAAGGGCACGTCCGAGCGCGCCAGCGCCCGGATGGTGGGGTAGTCCAGGTGGTCGTAGTGGTCGTGCGAGATCACGATGACATCCACCGCGGGCAAATCGCGCAAGCCCACCGGCACCGGCTGAAAGCGCTTGGGCCCCACGCCGATCAGCGGCGATGCGCGCCGGCCCCATACCGGGTCGGTCAGCACGCGCCAGCCGTCCACCTCCAGCAGCACGGTGGAGTGACCCAGCCAGGTGGCGCGCAGGCCGCTTTGCGGCGTGTGCAGCCAGGCGGCGCGTGGGTCGTTGGCGGGCAGCGGCGAGCGCGGCACACGCCGCCCGCCCGGCCACAGCATGTCGCGCAGCGAAGGCATGGGCACGCTCGCATCGCGCAGGCCGGCGGCGATGGGGTGCCGGTTGCGAAAGCCGTTGTCCGCCCACAGCGGTGAGGCGTGCATGCGCTCCAGGCGCGCACCGTGGGCGAGTTGTCCGAGGCATTTCATGCGGGGGTTGGAGTCGATCCGAAACGCGCATCATGACCCCAAACCCCGATTGCCGCCGGGGCCGTGGCGCCGGCCCGAATCACACGCTGCGGGTGCGGGCATGGCCGGCGACGTCTGCGGCCCGCGGGCCGATGCGGCCCAATGCGCATCAGGCCCCGCGCCCCATCGTTTCCGGAACCCGCCATGCAAAGCACCGAATCCACCTTTCCCGACTTTTTTGCCGACGCCCCGCAGATCACGCTGCGCGACCCGCTGGCCGAATTTTTGGGCGCCGCACGCGGCGGCCTGATGACCTATCGCTACGCCGATGCCGTGCGCCTGGCCGGCCATTCGTGCCCCACGGTGGCCGGCGCCTGGCTGATGACGGTGCGCGGCCTGCGTGCGCTGTATGGCGATGAAACACCGGTGCGCGGCGAGGTCGAGGTCTTCATGCGGGGCGGCCGCGAGGACGGCGCCAACGGCGTGGTTGGCACCGTGGTGCAGCTCATCACCGGCGCGGCGCCCGAGACCGGCTTCCACGGCATCGGCGGGCGCTTTTCGCGCCACCAGCTGCTGCGCTTCGATCAACCGGTGCAGGGCACCTTGGGCCTGCGCCGCCAGGACAGCGGTCGCGCCGTGCAGGTGGAGCTGGACGCCTCGGTCGTGCCCTGGACCGACGAGATGCGCGCCCTGCTGCCGCGCGCCGCCGCCGGTCGCGCCAGCGCCGACGAACTGGCGCGCTTCGGCACGTTGTGGCAGGGCCGCGTGCGGCAAATGCTGGTGGAGCACGCCGACGACCCGCGGCTGGTTCGGGTTGCGGCGTGGGACGCGGCGGTGCCGGCCTGACCGAGGCCTCGGGCCAAGCCCCGCCGATACACTGCGGCCATGCAAATCTACATGGTCGGCGGTGCGGTGCGCGACGGGCTGCTGGGCCTGCCGGTGCAGGACCGCGACTGGGTGGTGGTGGGTGCCACGCCCGAGGAGATGGCGGCGCGCGGCTTCGTGCCCGTGGGCAAGGACTTTCCGGTTTTTCTGCATCCACAGACGCATGAGGAATACGCGCTGGCGCGCACCGAGCGCAAGAGCGGGCGCGGCTATCGCGGCTTCACGGTGCTCGCCAGCCCCGACGTGACGCTGCAAGAAGACCTGGCCCGGCGCGATTTGACTATCAATTCAATAGCTGCTTGCGCCGATTGGACGGGCGCTAAAGGCCTATTCGATTCAAATGCTGACCTGATCGACCCCTACGGTGGCCAGCGCGATCTGCAGGCGCGCGTGCTGCGCCACGTGACGGCCGCCTTCGCCGAAGACCCGGTGCGCATCCTGCGCGTGGCGCGTTTTGCCGCGCGCTTTCATGACTTTTCCATCGCGCCCGAAACCATGGCCCTGATGCGCCGGATGGTACAGGCGGGCGAGGCCGACCACCTGGTGCCCGAGCGCGTGTGGCAGGAGCTGGCGCGCGGCCTGATGGAGGCGCACCCGGCGCGCATGTTCGACGTGCTGCGCGAATGCGGCGCGCTGGCCGTGGTGCTGCCGGAGCTGGAGCGCCTGTGGGGCGTGCCGCAAACCGCCAGCCATCACCCCGAGATCGACACCGGCGTGCACGTGATGATGGTGCTGCAGACGGCCGCGCGCCTGCACGCCCCGCTGGCGGTGCGCTGGGCCTGCCTAATGCACGACCTGGGCAAGGGCACGACGCCGGCCGATGTGCTGCCAAGGCACCTGGGCCACGAGCAGCGCAGCAGCACCCTGCTGAAAGCCGTCGGCCAGCGCCTGCGCGTGCCCACCGAGTGCACCGAACTGGCCGACGTGGTGGCGCGTGAGCACGGCAACATCCACCGCAGCGCCGGCCTGAACGCCGCCGCGCTGCTGCGCCTGCTCGAGCGCTGCGACGCGCTGCGCAAGCCCGAGCGCTTTGCCGACGTGCTGCTGGCCTGCGAGTGCGATGCGCGCGGCCGGCTGGGCCTGGAAGAGTCGGCCTACCCGCAGCGCCCGCGCCTGCAGCAGGCGCTGGCCGCCGCGCTGGCGGTGGCCACCGAGCCCATTGCGCGCGCGGCCCAGGCGCGCGGCGCGCGCGGGCCGCAGATCGGCGCCGCCGTGCAGCAGGCGCGTGCCGAGGCGATCGCCCGCGCGCTGGAAGCAGCGCCCGGCGCCGCAGCCTCAAGCTGAGCGGCTGCGGCCCTTGCCGGCCCGGGGTTTGCGTTGGGCCGCGGGCTTGGCACTGGCGCGCGAGCGCAGCGCAGTTTTCATCGGGTTTCGGGTCGGCACGGCGGCTGCTCGGTCAGCACCATGTCCTCGTTGCGGTCGGGCAGCCGGCGGGCCAGCCGCCGGATCCCCACGCGCAACCAGGCCAGCGCGCCCAGGCAAGTCAGCGGCAGCACGACGGCCAGCCAGGTCCAGAGAGCGGGGGCGATTGACATGGGCTCACGCAGCCTGCGGGGCGCCGATGAAGGCCACCAGGCGGTCGATCACGTCGCGGTTGCCCAGCAGGCGGTGATGTCCCAGCCCTTCGGTGACGTGCAGCTCCAGTGGGCGCTGCGCGCAGGCCGTCATGAGCTGGAACATGTGCTCGATCGGGACTTCGGGGTCTTCGGCGTCATGCACCAGCAGCGTGGGCGACACGGTCTGCGCCAGCATGTCGCCCACCGCGAGCCGCTCCCAGTCCATGGCGCCCTGGCTGCGCTCCACCATCAGTTGCCGTCCGCGCGCCAGCACCGATTCAGGCAGCCGCATCAGGCGGGCGAACTCCTCCGTCACCCACTTGCAATGCTCGAGCGAGCTGAACAGCACCTGGCGCCGCACCTGCATGCCCCAGTCGAGCTGCGCCCACAGCGCCATCGCGACACCGAACGAATGGGCGACGAGGGCGTGGATTTCCCCCACGTGCGCGGCAACGGTGGCGATGGCGCTGGCGAACTGGGGCAGCGTGGCCGAGCGCCCGCTGGAATGCCCGTGGCCCGGTGCGTCGAATGCGACCACGCGGTAGCCGGCCGCGACCAGCGGCATCACCATCTTGCCCAGGTGCGTGCCGCGTGCGCCCCAGCCGTGAACCAACAGCACCGTGGGGCCGCTGCCCCAGCCGTACAACGCGAGGTGGCCGCGGCCAAAGGGCAGGGTGTCTTGCGCGGCGCGTTCGCGCAGGCTCGCCTGCCACGGGCGCTCGGCCACGCGGGGCGGGCGCGTGAGCAGCACGTAGGCCAGGTGCGCGGCGGCTTCGGGGGACGTCGCCTGCAGCACGGCGAACGCCTGGCGCAGCCACTTTACGGTGGAGGTTTCGACGAAGCGCCCGGCCTTGGGCCGCGCATGAGGCACGGGCTGGACAAGGCCCTGGGACGGGGTCATCACGGCGCAGGAATCGGACAGGGGCACGGCGGGTTCTCCTCGGGTGAATTCGCACCGCGGCGTGCGGGCGATGTCGATCACTGTAGAAAGCGCACGGCGCCGTGCACAGGTGAAGATGGTCACCCGCGGGCAGTGAAATCAAAGGGCGCGCAGCAACGCCCGCATGCGTGCGGCCGACAGGGGCTTGGTGAGCAGGGGCAGGTCCGCGGCTGCTGCGCGGGCCTTCAAGTCGGCGTCGATCTCGCCGCTGAGCAGGAACACGGGTTTGCCCAGCGCGCGCAGCCGCAAGGCGAGCTCGAACCCGTTGCCGCCGTCGGGCAGGCGCACGTCGCAGATGGCCAGCTGCCCGAAGTCGCGCAGGCGCCACGCTTCGGCCACCGTTTCCACGTGGCGCACGTTCTGGCCCCAGAGGCCGAGCAACTGGCACATGGCATCGGCCACCAGGGCGTCGTCTTCCACCAGCAGAATGTCGCGCGCCGGCAGCGGCGGCGCATCGAGCGGTCCCGGCTCGGTCGGCGCCGACCCGGGTGCCTCCGGCTCGGGCTCGGGCGCAAGCGTCGGCGGGGCGGTCGCGCCGGGCAGCGTCAGCGTGAAACAGGTGCCCTGGCCGGGTGCCGAGCGCAGCGTCAGGCAGCCTTGCATCAGCTCGGCAAACCGGCGCGAAATGGCCAGGCCCAGGCCGTAGCCGCGCTGGCGGTTGCGCGCCTGATTGTCGAGCTGCACGAACTCGTGAAACACGTCATCGTGCCGGTCTGCGGCAATGCCTGGCCCGGCGTCGCGCACCTGGATGCGGCAGTCCCGCGCGCCCGGCCGCACCGCGACGGCCACGCAGCGCCCGGCGGGCGAGAACTTGATGGCGTTGTCCAGCAGGTTGGACAACACCCGCCGCAGCATGATGTCATCGGCACGGACGTGGCAACCGGCCGTCTCGCGCACCAGCGCCACCACGCGCACCCCGACGCGTTCGGCCATGGCGCCGTGCTGCTGCACCACGGCACGGACGAGCGGCGCCAGCGCGATCGGCTCCAGGCGGGCCAGCATGGCGCCGGCATCCATGCGGGTGATGTCCAGGACCTGCGACAGCAGATCGTCGAGTGCGCGCCAGGATTCGTGGATGCCATGCAGCGCGTGCCGCACGAGCGGATCCGGCTGGGGGCCGAGCGTGCGCGCCAGCGGCTCCAGGTACAGGCCGATGGCATGCACCGGCTGGCGCAAGTCGTGGCTCACCGCAGCAAAGAAGCGCGACTTGGCCAGGCTCAGGTCGGCCATGGCATCGACCGCGCGCTCGGCCTGGCGGCGCAGCACCGATTCGCGGGCGATGCGTTGCGCATGCAGGGCCGCGGTGTAGACGATCATGGCCGCCAGCACCACCCCGCTCGCGCCCAGGAAGAACACCATGGGCCGCCGCTCGAACAGCCCCTCGACCATGAAGCGCAGCACGGTCGGCCCCAGGATCAGGACCACGGCCAGCGCGGTGCGCTGGATGTCGCGCACGCCCCACATGGCCACCAGGCCGGCCGACGCCACCAGGTACAGACCCAGCATGGCGTGCAGGCGCTGGTCGCCCGGCGCGTACAAGAACCAGCAGGCACTGCCGATGGCGGCGGAGGACAGCCAGATGTAGCTGCGGTAGATGCGCCGGCGCTGCTGCCGGGGCAGCGCCTTGAAGTCCGGCCGGCGTACCCGCACGAAGCCCCAGGTGCTGGCGCCGAGCACCAGCGCGAACCACAGCGCCGGCCGCCACCAGGGCAGCGCGGCCAGAAACAGCAGCGCGCCGAGCAGTTCGCCCAGTCGGGTCAGCAGCATCAGCAGCACCGGCTGGGTGACATCGGTGTTGCCGGGGAGCAGCCGCCGCCAGTTCACGGGCAATCGATGTCGGAGCGCGCCGCCTGGGTGCGGTTGGAGACCTGGAGCAGGCGGAAGATTTCGGTCAGGTAGTTCTTTACCGTGCCCTCCGACAGGTTCAGCTGCCGCGCGATCTGCTTGTTGGACAGGCCCTGGCGCACCAGTTCCCGCACTGCCTCCATGCGTGGCGTGAGCCGGCCATCGGCCGGCGCGGCGCTGGCGGGCGGTTCGTGCGGCAACCGGCGCCCCGCCAGCGCGGCTTCGACCGCCTGCTGCATGCGCTGCCCGCCGGCGCTCTTGGGCACGAAGGCGTAGACGTTCGGCAGGTCGAGTGCGCGGCGGATCACGTCGGGCGAGGTCAGCGCCGACACCACCACCACGCGCAGCAGCGGGCACTCGCGCGACAGCAGCGCCAAGCCCGCGCCCTTGTCCATGCCGGGCATGTTCAGATCCACGAGGGCCAGCGCCGGCTGCGGCAAGCGTCGCGCCAGCTCGCGCAGCGTGGTGGCATCGGCGGCTTCGAGAATGTGCGTGCCGGGCCAAATGGTCGCCACCATGAGCTTGAAGCCGTCGCGCACCAAGACGTGGTCGTCGGCGATCACGATGGTCGATGCGACGTCGGTCATGCTGGCAGTGTAGGACGGTGTGCCACGAACGCGCCAGCCTCAGCCCCGGCGGCGCAGATGCCAGCCAGCCAGCAGCGCCAGCAAGGCGACACTCCAGCCAAGCGCCCACGGCTCCGTAGCGGGGACGGGATTCACCACGGACGGCGGCATGGCCTCGCCCTGGAACTCGTAGGCACCCATGTCCACCGTGCGCACGCGGCGCGGCTGGCCGTCCAGGTCGCGTCCGTCGGGGCTGTCCACCGCGCCGTCGTCGCCCTGGTCGATGGCGTCGGAATCGGCGCGCAGGCGGTAGTCGCCAACCGCCGCGCTGGCGAACGACGGATTGCCGCGGCGCGTGCCGTGGCCCAGCGGCCGAGCACCCGGCGGCTGCACGCTGGCGAAGACCAGGTTGTGGTGGTCGAGCAGGCCTGGCACGTCATCCAGCGCCATGCCGCCAAAGGCATGGTGGGCAAACACGTTGTTGGCCACCACGCCGGTGACGTGCGCGCCCAGGTCGATGCGTGCCGTAGCGTGCAGCCCTGCCTGTGCATCCACCACGGTGTTGTTCAGCAGCCGGACATCCAAGCCGCCATTGGCGCTGTCGGCGAGAGCCGACAAACCTTCCGCGAAGCCGCTGCCCGCCACTAGGTTGTCCGTGACGGCGGCGCGCACCTGGGCGCCTCCCGGGCCGCTGCGCACCTGAATGCCGGCATTGGCCCCGCTGCCCCGCACGGTGTTCTTGCGCAACTGCGCATCCAGCGACCACGCGCCGGGGGCCGGCGCGCCGGCGCCATAGATGCCGATGGCCGCGCACTGGCCCAGGCTGGTCGCCGTGACGGTGTTGCGCGCAACGGTGGCCGACAGGCCCGGGTTGAACGCATGCACGGCGATGGCTGGCGCGCAGTTGCTGCCAGCGGCGCTCTGGCTGACGGTGTTGCCCTCGAACAGCGCCTGCGCGCGGCCATAGCGTCCTGTCTTGTTCGAAATGGTCATTTCGAGGGCGGCGTTGAAGTCCTTGCCAACCAGGGTGCTGCCGGTGACCGTGAGTTTGAGGTTTCCGCCGCCCGGCTCCAGAAAACCGCGCACGCGACTGGCGCCACCGCGCGAAGTGAGGCCGGTGACTGTCACCTCCACGTCGGCTGTGGAGGCCAGTGCGGTGACCGAGCGCACGCTGGGCTGCGCCTGTGCCGGCTCCAGGGTGAGGTTCTTGCGGATGAGCACGTCCTCGGCGATGTGGCTGTCGGTGACCAGCACGATTCGGTCGCCGCTGCTCGCGCCATCGATGCAGGCTTGCAGCGTGGTGTTGCACGGTGCCGCGGCGTCAGGGTAGATGCGGTTGGCGGCCTGCGCGCTCAGTGCGGCGCCCAGGCTCATCAAGGCGGCCAGGCGATGCAGAGTGAGGGTCGGCATCAATGATTCCTCCAGGGTGTATCCGGCGCAATGCTAGGGATGCAGGACTTGCCGCGGTAGATGACGAAGGTCATGCCGCTTGCGAACAAAGTGACCTTTGTCAGGTGGCGGCGCCGAGGCCGCGCCGCGCATGATCAACGGCCTGTTTTCAACCGGAGAATTCCATGAAGCGAGGGATCACTGCGGCGCTGGGCGCCGTCATCGCCATGCCGACGTTCGCGGCCGCCCGTGCCGATGCGTGGCGGCCGCCAGAGCCGGCCAGGCATGTCCAATGCAGCGGGAATGGCGATGCCGCGCAGGTGGATTTCTTGAAGAAGCTGGCCGACGGCAGGATGGCATTCAAGATCTCTACGGCGGCGGACACATTCCACGGCGTGGCGGACCCGCGCAATCCCAGATTTTCCATGGAAAAGCAGGTGCTGGCACTGGGCGGCAAAATGTACTTCTGCCTGCACGAATGATCTGGGAGGCTGAGAGTCTTTTTTCCATGCCCGCTGATCACGCCAGAGCACTCCCACTCGTCGTCGCAATTGCTCGCCGTAGCCCGAGCTACGTCTGCGCTTTGCGCCTCGCTTGGCCGCGTCTTGACGCGCTTCTCGAGCGCGTCCAAAAACCTCTCAGCCGCTGAGGCGCGGACGGCCCGTCGGCCTCAGGCGGATGCGCTGCGGCCCTTGCCGGCACAGGGCTTGCGTTGGGCCGCGGGCTTGGCACTGGCGCGCGCGCGCAGCGCCGATGCCAGCGCGCGCTCGGCCCAGGGCGCCATCAGCGCGGGCGATTCCATGGCCTCGGCCGGCGCGCTGTAGTAGCCCATCGAACGCGGCTTGCCTTTCATGAGGTAGGTGAAGCGCCGGCAGCCGGCCGCCTCGAAGTCGGCCCGTGCCTGCGCGTCGGCCTTCAGCCACAGCGTGTCGCCCTCGCCCAGGTCGGTCACCAGGGCGACGTTGAGGCCGTCCGCCGTGCGGATGCCCAGCCCGCCGAACATGCGCAGGGCGTGGCAGGGGCCGATGGCGGCCAGCAGCTCGCAGCAGTACTGCGCAAAGTCCGAGTCGGCGGTGAGGGCGGTGGGCATGGCGTGATGGTAGGGGTGGCGCCGGCCCTGCGGCAAGCGCTGCGCATAATTCGCGTTCCATGGCCCGCCCCATCTCTGCCTCGCACGACCTGCGGCGCGACGAAATCCTCAACGTCGCGGCGACCTGCTTCGCGCGCCAGAGCTACCCCGCCACCAGCATGAACGACATCGCCGCGGCTTGCGGCACCTCCAAGGCGCGGCTGTATCACTACTACGAGAGCAAGGAAGCCATCTTGTTCGACCTGCTGGACCGCTACACGCAAAAGCTCCTGGTCATCATCGGCCGGGTGCAGGCCACGGCGCACCGCCAGGTGCTGGACGAGCGCGCCACGCTGCACGAGCTGATCCGCGCCTTTCTGCGCGAGTACGAGACCTCGGCCACGCGCCACGCGGCGTTGCTGGGCAGCACGCAATTCCTGGGCGACGCGCAGCGCGAGGTCATCCTCGATCGCGAGCGCGACGTGGTGGCCGCCGTCACGCACGTTCTGCGCCGCGCCTATCCCGAGCGGCTGAACGCACGCAACCAGACGGCGATCGCCATGACGCTGTTCGGCATGATCAACTGGACCTTCACCTGGCTGCGTCCGGGCGGGCCCATGAGCTATGCCGACTTTGCGGGCGAGGTGATTGCCATGCTCGACCACGGGCTGGCGCCGACATCCAACTTTTCAACACCAGCATGAACTCCATCGACCTCGTCATCATGGCCGCGGGCAAGGGCACGCGCATGAAAAGCCGCACGCCCAAGGTGCTGCACAAGCTGGCCGGCCGGCCTCTGCTGGGCCACGTGCTGGCCCTGGCGCAGCAATTGCACGCGCGCCGGGCCATCGTCGTCACCGGTCACGGCGCTCCTGAAGTTGAAGCTGCCTGCGCACGGCTGGCAAGCGCTGGAGCCGGTTTTGACCTGAAGTTCGTGCGGCAGGAGCCGCAACTGGGCACCGGCCACGCCGTGCAGCAGGCACTGCCCGTGCTGGCCGATGACGGTTTGGTGCTGGTGCTCTCGGGCGACGTGCCGCTGACCGAGGCCGCCACCTTGCAGGCCCTGGTTGATGCGGCGCAGGGCGAGCAACTGGCGCTGCTGACGGTGCGGTTGCCCGACCCCACGGGTTACGGCCGCGTGGTGCGCGGTGCGGACGGCGGCGTGCAACGCATCGTCGAGCAAAAGGACGCGTCCGAGCCGGAGCGCGCCATCACCGAGATTTACAGCGGCATCATGGCTGTGCCCGCGCGCCACCTGCGCCGCTGGCTGGCGCTTCTCACCAACGACAACGCCCAGGGCGAGTACTACCTGACCGACATCGTCGCCATGGCCGTGGCCGAGGGCGTGCCCGTGGTGGCGCATCGCATCGACGACGCGCTGCAGGTGGCCGGCGTCAACAGCCCGCTGCAGCTGGCCGAGCTGGAGCGCGCGCACCAGCAGCGCCAGGCCCGCGCGTTGATGGAGCAGGGCGTGCGCCTGGCGGATCCGGCGCGCTTCGACCTGCGCGACGATGCGCGCAGCGGCGTGCGGGCCGAGTTGATTTGCGGGCCGGACGTGGAGATCGACGTGGGCTGCATCTTCACGGGCCGCGTCGAGTTGGGCGAGGGCGCGCAGATCGGCGCGCATTGCTGCATCGCCAATGCGCGCATTGCCGCCGGCGCCGTGATCCATCCCTTCACCCACATCGACGGCGAGCAAGCCGGCGCCCGCGTGGGCGAGGGGGCGCTCATCGGTCCCTTTGCCCGCTTGCGGCCGGGGGCCGAGCTGGGGCCCCAAGTCCACATCGGCAACTTCGTCGAGGTCAAGAACTCCACCCTGGCCGCGGGGGCCAAGGCCAACCACCTGGCCTATCTGGGCGATGCCACGGTGGGCGAGCGCGTGAACTACGGCGCCGGCAGCATCACCGCCAACTACGACGGCGCCAACAAGCACCGCACGGTGATCGAGGCCGACGTGCACGTGGGCAGCAACTGCGTGTTGGTGGCGCCGGTCACCATTGGCGCCGGGGGCACCGTGGGCGGCGGCTCGACCATCACCAAAAGCACGCCGGCCGGCGTGCTCAGTGTGGCGCGCGGCCGGCAGGTCAGCGTGCCTGACTGGCAACGTCCCGTCAAGAAAACGCCCACCCGCTGAGCGGGCGCGCGCTACCGGTGGCGCCGATCCGATCCCCAGGGGTCGTCGTCATCGGCTCTCGGCGGCAGGTCCATCAGGTCGGTCAGGCTCATGGGTTCCGTGGCGGGCGCTTTCGGTTTTGGTGCGACGGGGCGGGCCGGCGGCGGTGGCTGCAGCGGCGCCCGCTCGGACGGCGGCGCGGCGGGCGCGAGCTCGGCGGCGCGCAGGCGTTGGCGAAACTCGCGCGGGCTGGGCATTTCACGCGTCGAGCGCTTGATGCGAATCAGGCGAATGCCGGCGGCCTTCAGGATCTGGTGTTTTTCGGCGGCGTCGTGCTCGGCCTGCTCGGCGCTGTCGTGGGCGGCGTCCAGCTCGAACGCATAGATCGGTTTGCCATCGCGGTTGCACACCACGAAATCCACCTGATGCTGGGCCAGTCGGCGCTGCGTTTGCAGCCGGTCGCCCGCGCCGCGCGGCGCCACCAGTTGCGACAGCGGCGCGCGAAACAGCACGGGCCGCCCCGCAAAGGCCTCCACCAGGTACTGCATCAGGGCCATCTGCACGTCGGACAGGGCCGCGACGGCCGTGAACCGGTCGTGCGCGGCCAGGGGTTGGGTGTCTTGCTCCCGGCGCGCGCGCCAGATCCATCCCAGGCCCGTCAGCAGCGCCATCAAGGCGAGGGCTGCAGCCATCCAGGTCCAGTTCATTGATTTGTCCTCCCTTGGTGTTCGGGCTGCGCGCGGGGTTCGCGCCGTGCGCCGGCGGGTTCGTCGGTTTCGTCGGCGACAGTCTATGCCGAACCGAGCTGCTCCCAGCGCTCCAGTGCGTGCATCAGCTCGTCCTCGATCGCGCCGTCGCGCGCCTGCAGGGCAATGGCCGCTTGCAGGTCGGCCTGGTAGAGCGTGCCATCGGCCAGTCGCGCGCGGATGTCGGCCTGCTCGCGCTCGAGCGCTTCGATGCGCGCGGGCAAGGCGTCGAGCTCGCGCTGATCCTTGTAGCTCAACTTCTTTTTTTGTAGCTGCTCGCGCTGCTCTGCCGGTGGCGTCGGGCGCTTTGTGTCGGCGTCGGGGGTGGGTGGCGGACCCGGTGTTTCGCGCAAGGCCTGCCAGCGCGCGCTTTGCTGCAACCAATCCTGCACGCCGCCCTCGTACTCGCGCCATTGGCCCGGCCCATCCCAGGCCAGGGTGCTGGTCACCACGTTGTCCAGAAACGTTCGGTCGTGGCTCACCAGGAACACCGTGCCCTCGTAGTCCTGCAGCAGTTGTTCCAACAGCTCCAGCGTGTCGATGTCCAGGTCGTTGGTCGGCTCGTCCAGCACCAGCACGTTGGCCGGGCGCGCAAACAGGCGTGCCAGCAGCAGGCGCCCCAATTCCCCCCCCGACAGGCTGCGCACCGGCGACGTCGCCCGCGCCGGGCTGAACAAAAAGTCGCCCAGGTAGCTCTTGACGTGCTGGCGCCGCGTGCCGATCTCGATCCATTCGCTGCCCGGACTGATGAAGTCCTCCAGCGTGGCATTCGCGTCCAGCGCCGCGCGCATCTGGTCGAAGTACGCCACCTGCAAGTTGGCACCGCGCCGCACCCCGCCGCTGTCCGGCTCCAACTCGCCCAGGATCAGCTTGAGCAGCGTTGTCTTGCCCGCGCCATTGGGTCCGATCAGGCCGACCTTGTCGCCGCGCAGCACGGTGGCCGACAGTCCGTCCACGATCACCTTGTCGCCAAAGGCCAGCCGTACATCCGTCAGCTCGGCCACCAGCTTGCCCTGGTAGCCGGCCACGTTCGCATCCACGTCCAACCGCACGCGTCCGACCTGTTCACGCCGCGCCGCGCGGGCCGCGCGCAAGTCGCGCAGGCGGTTGACGCGCCCCTGCGCCCGCGTGCGGCGGGCTTCCACGCCCTGGCGAATCCAC
The DNA here is from genome assembly GCF_046348305.1 of Ottowia sp. Taxonomy (GTDB): domain Bacteria; phylum Pseudomonadota; class Gammaproteobacteria; order Burkholderiales; family Burkholderiaceae_C; genus Ottowia. The sequence continues at coordinate 30,442 of NZ_JAXMEM010000012.1, read as the reverse complement.
ACCTCTTCCTGCGCCAGCAGCTTGTCGGCGCGCGCGTTGATCGTGGCCTCCTGCTGCAACTGCTCCTGTTTCAAGGCCTGGTACGCGGCAAAGTTGCCGGGGTACGACAGCAGCCGACCGCGGTCCAGCTCGACGATGCGCGTGGCCACCCGATCGAGAAACGCGCGGTCGTGCGAGATCACCACCACGCTGCCCTTGAACTCCAGCAGCAGGACTTCCAGCCACGCGATCGCGTCCAGATCCAGGTGGTTGGTCGGCTCATCCAGCAGCAGCACGTCCGGCCGCGTCACCAGGGCCTGCGCCAGGGCTACCCGTTTGCGTGTACCCCCGGACAGGCTGGCGATCATGGCCTGCGGGTCCAGGCGCAGGCGCTGCAGGGCTTCATCCACCCGCTGGCGCCAGCTCCAGCCCTCCTGCGTCTCGATCTGTGCCTGCAAGGCATCCAGGTCGCCCGCGCCCGCGCCATAGGCGTCCACCAGAGCCCGCACCGGCGCCAGGCCGGCCGCCACCGCGTCGAACACCGTGTCGGTCTCCGGCAAGTCCGGCGCCTGCGCCACAAAGGCCAAGCGCAGACCCTGGCGCACGCGCACCTCACCCTCGTCCAGGTGCTCCGCCTGAGCCAGCACCTTCAGCAGCGAAGACTTGCCCGTGCCGTTGCGGCCAATCAGGCCCACGCGCTCCCCGGCTTCCAGCGCCAGATCGGCGCCATCCAGCAAGGCGACGTGACCGTAGGCCAGGTGCCCATTCATCAAGGTGATCAGTGACATGATGGAAGATCATTCACCGCGGCTGCCTGAAAAATTTCGAGGGCAACTTGCGGAAAGCAAAAAAACAGTGCTATAGTTTATGGCTTCGCTGATCACTGCCAAGTGGTGATGTGGTGAGGCAGATGCCGGGGCAGCCTGGTGTTTGGGGGGTTTGGCGAGGAGATCGACAGATCGCACTGGTAGAAACCCCAATGTTTGACGGGACATTCAAAACCGTGTCATAATTCAAGGCTTCGCTGATCGCAGCGAGTCAGGCGCAAAGGCAGTTGTTTTGCGTTCGGTTCCTTAACAAAATACAGCCGATAAGCGTGGGCGTTTGATGGCGAATTGCCAAGTTCTATTCAGGACTAAAACAAACGCTCATGAAGATAGAAGTGAAGTTCACTTCAATTCCGTTTAAATGAGTGACTCGAGAGAGTATAAATTTATCAAGATCGAACTGTAGAGTTTGATCCTGGCTCAGATTGAACGCTGGCGGAATGCTTTACACATGCAAGTCGAGCGGCAGCGCGGGGCAACCTGGCGGCGAGCGGCGAACGGGTGAGTAACACATCGGAACGTGCCCAGACGTGGGGGATAGCCCGGCGAAAGCCGGATTAATACCGCATGTGATCTGAGGATGAAAGTGGGGGACCGCAAGGCCTCACGCGTTTGGAGCGGCCGATGGCAGATTAGGTAGTTGGTGGGGTAAAGGCTTACCAAGCCTGCGATCTGTAGCTGGTCTGAGAGGATGATCAGCCACACTGGGACTGAGACACGGCCCAGACTCCTACGGGAGGCAGCAGTGGGGAATTTTGGACAATGGGCGCAAGCCTGATCCAGCCATGCCGCGTGCGGGAAGAAGGCCTTCGGGTTGTAAACCGCTTTTGTCAGGGAAGAAATCTTCTGGGCTAATACCCTGGGAGGATGACGGTACCTGAAGAATAAGCACCGGCTAACTACGTGCCAGCAGCCGCGGTAATACGTAGGGTGCAAGCGTTAATCGGAATTACTGGGCGTAAAGCGTGCGCAGGCGGTTATGTAAGACAGAGGTGAAATCCCCGGGCTCAACCTGGGAACTGCCTTTGTGACTGCATCGCTGGAGTGCGGCAGAGGGGGATGGAATTCCGCGTGTAGCAGTGAAATGCGTAGATATGCGGAGGAACACCGATGGCGAAGGCAATCCCCTGGGCCTGCACTGACGCTCATGCACGAAAGCGTGGGGAGCAAACAGGATTAGATACCCTGGTAGTCCACGCCCTAAACGATGTCAACTGGTTGTTGGACGGCTTGCTGTTCAGTAACGAAGCTAACGCGTGAAGTTGACCGCCTGGGGAGTACGGCCGCAAGGTTGAAACTCAAAGGAATTGACGGGGACCCGCACAAGCGGTGGATGATGTGGTTTAATTCGATGCAACGCGAAAAACCTTACCTACCCTTGACATGCCAGGAACTTGCCAGAGATGGCTTGGTGCTCGAAAGAGAGCCTGGACACAGGTGCTGCATGGCCGTCGTCAGCTCGTGTCGTGAGATGTTGGGTTAAGTCCCGCAACGAGCGCAACCCTTGTCATTAGTTGCTACGAAAGGGCACTCTAATGAGACTGCCGGTGACAAACCGGAGGAAGGTGGGGATGACGTCAGGTCATCATGGCCCTTATGGGTAGGGCTACACACGTCATACAATGGCCGGTACAGAGGGTTGCCAACCCGCGAGGGGGAGCTAATCCCATAAAGCCGGTCGTAGTCCGGATCGCAGTCTGCAACTCGACTGCGTGAAGTCGGAATCGCTAGTAATCGCGGATCAGCTTGCCGCGGTGAATACGTTCCCGGGTCTTGTACACACCGCCCGTCACACCATGGGAGCGGGTTCTGCCAGAAGTAGTTAGCCTAACCGCAAGGAGGGCGATTACCACGGCAGGGTTCGTGACTGGGGTGAAGTCGTAACAAGGTAGCCGTATCGGAAGGTGCGGCTGGATCACCTCCTTTCTGGAAGAAAAGCAATTCAAGTTCAAACGTCCACACTTATCGGTTGTTGGAAGGTGTCGCCAGCGGTCTGGGCATCATGGGCGCCAACGGGGGCTCACAGACGACCGACTCGGGGTCTGTAGCTCAGTTGGTTAGAGCACCGTCTTGATAAGGCGGGGGTCGTTGGTTCGAGACCAACCAGACCCACCAATCCACCACAAACCCGGGGGATTAGCTCAGCTGGGAGAGCACCTGCTTTGCAAGCAGGGGGTCGTCGGTTCGATCCCGTCATCCTCCACCAGGATATCAATATCAAAGCATCGACAGGCAACTGCTTCGGTGTTTTGATATTGGTTGATCATTGATATTGACCAATAAATGAGGTCGCGAGACCTCCGGCTGTTCTTTAACAATTCATAGAGTCGAATCAGCGTTGTCGATGGAAAGGGCAATCCGCAAGGATGTCCACCGTGCCATCGGCAACAATTTTTGATTGCGTCACAAACGAATTCAACGCGAGTTGTATTCGAGTAATTTGAGCGAAAGCTCAGTTACGGCATAACGCGCCAGGTGAAAGACCTGGCAAGTCCTTGATGTGCTTTGGTTTCGTGAGAAACGTCAAAGTTATAGGGTCAAGTGACTAAGAGCATGTGGTGGATGCCTTGGCGATGATAGGCGACGAAGGACGTGATAGCCTGCGATAAGCTTCGGGGAGCTGGCAAATTAGCTTTGATCCGGAGATTTCCGAATGGGGAAACCTGCCCAATTGGGTATCCTGTGGTGAATACATAGCTGCAGGAGGCGAACCGGGTGAACTGAAACATCTCAGTAGCTCGAGGAAAAGACATCAACCGAGATTCCGAAAGTAGTGGCGAGCGAAATCGGAGAAGCCTTCTAGTGATAGCACGACCGTTAGCAAAACAAGCTGGAAAGCTTGACCACAGCAGGTGATAGTCCTGTATGCGAAAGCGGACGTGTGGTACCAGGCTAGAGACAAGTAGGGCGGGACACGTGTAATCCTGTCTGAACATGGGGGGACCATCCTCCAAGGCTAAATACTCATCATCGACCGATAGTGAACTAGTACCGTGAGGGAAAGGCGAAAAGAACCCCGGGAGGGGAGTGAAATAGATCCTGAAACCGCATGCTTACAAAAAGTCGGAGCCCTTCGGGGTGACGGCGTACCTTTTGTATAATGGGTCAGCGACTTACATTCAGTGGCAAGGTTAACCGAATAGGGAAGCCGAAGAGAAATCGAGTCCGAACAGGGCGAACAGTCGCTGGGTGTAGACCCGAAACCAAGTGATCTATCCATGGCCAGGATGAAGGTGCCGTAACAGGTACTGGAGGTCCGAACCCACTAGTGTTGCAAAACTAGGGGATGAGCTGTGGATAGGGGTGAAAGGCTAAACAAACTTGGAAATAGCTGGTTCTCTCCGAAAACTATTTAGGTAGTGCCTCAAGTATTACCTGCGGGGGTAGAGCACTGTTTTGGCTAGGGGGTCATGGCGACTTACCAAACCAAGGCAAACTCCGAATACCGCAGAGTACAGCTTGGGAGACAGTGCACCGGGTGCTAACGTCCGGACACAAGAGGGAAACAACCCAGACCGCCAGCTAAGGTCCCTAAAATTGGCTAAGTGGGAAACGAAGTGGGAAGGCTAAAACAGTCAGGATGTTGGCTTAGAAGCAGCCATCATTTAAAGAAAGCGTAATAGCTCACTGATCGAGTCGTCCTGCGCGGAAGATGTAACGGGGCTAAGCCAGTTACCGAAGCTGCGGATGCACGAGCAATCGTGCGTGGTAGGAGAGCGTTCTGTAAGCCTGTGAAGGTGGCTTGTAAAGGCTGCTGGAGGTATCAGAAGTGCGAATGCTGACATGAGTAGCGTTAAAGGGGGTGAAAAGCCTCCTCGCCGTAAGCGCAAGGTTTTCTACGCAACGTTCATCGGCGTAGAGTGAGTCGGCCCCTAAGGTGAGGCAGAGATGCGTAGCTGATGGGAAACAGGTCAATATTCCTGTACCGATGTATAGTGCGATGTGGGGACGGATTCTAATAGGTCATCCAGTTATTGGATTCTGGTTTGGGCAGATGTAGGCGACAGGTAGGCAAATCCGCCTGTCATATACCGAGGCTGCCGATCGAGCGAGCTTGCTCGTGAAGTGACTGAACGGGGTCCCAGGAAAAGCCACTAAGCTTCAGCTATACACGACCGTACCGCAAACCGACACTGGTGCGCGAGATGAGTATTCTAAGGCGCTTGAGAGAACTCTGGAGAAGGAACTCGGCAAATTGACACCGTAACTTCGGAAGAAGGTGTGCCCAAGTAATGTGATGAGAACATCTGAGCATGAAAGGGCTGCAATAAATAGGTGGCTGCGACTGTTTATCAAAAACACAGCACTCTGCAAACACGAAAGTGGACGTATAGGGTGTGACGCCTGCCCGGTGCTGGAAGATTAATTGATGGGGTGCAAGCTCTTGATCGAAGTCCCAGTAAACGGCGGCCGTAACTATAACGGTCCTAAGGTAGCGAAATTCCTTGTCGGGTAAGTTCCGACCTGCACGAATGGCGTAACGATGGCCACACTGTCTCCTCCTGAGACTCAGCGAAGTTGAAATGTTTGTGAAGATGCAATCTCCCCGCGGCAAGACGGAAAGACCCCATGAACCTTTACTGTAGCTTTGCATTGGACTTTGAACGGATCTGTGTAGGATAGGTGGGAGGCTTTGAAGTGCGGTCGCTAGATCGCATGGAGCCAACGTTGAAATACCACCCTGGTGCGTTTGAGGTTCTAACCTTGGCCCCTGAATCGGGGTCGGGGACCGTGCATGGTAGGCAGTTTGACTGGGGCGGTCTCCTCCCAAAGGGTAACGGAGGAGTTCGAAGGTACGCTAGTTACGGTCGGACATCGTGACGATAGTGCAATGGCATAAGCGTGCTTAACTGCGAGACTGACAAGTCGAGCAGATGCGAAAGCAGGACATAGTGATCCGGTGGTTCTGTATGGAAGGGCCATCGCTCAACGGATAAAAGGTACTCTGGGGATAACAGGCTGATACCGCCCAAGAGTTCATATCGACGGCGGTGTTTGGCACCTCGATGTCGGCTCATCTCATCCTGGGGCTGTAGCCGGTCCCAAGGGTATGGCTGTTCGCCATTTAAAGAGGTACGTGAGCTGGGTTTAAAACGTCGTGAGACAGTTTGGTCCCTATCTTCCGTGGGCGCTGCAGATTTGAGAAAGCCTGCTCCTAGTACGAGAGGACCGGAGTGGACGCACCTCTGGTGTACCTGTTGTCACGCCCGTGGCATCGCAGGGTAGCTAAGTGCGGAAGAGATAACCGCTGAAAGCATCTAAGCGGGAAACTCGTTTCAAGATGAGATCTGCCGGGGCCTTGAGCCCCCTCAAGAGTCGTTCTAGACCAGGACGTTGATAGGCTGGGTGTGCACGAACAGCAATGTTCTCAGCTAACCAGTACTAATTGCTCGTGCGGCTTGACCCTATAATTTTGATCAGCCCGATCAAGACTGTTATGCCAAGTGACGCAAACAAAATAAGCTGATTCGCTCCATGAATTGGTCTTGCAGTCCCGCGACTTCAAGACAACAAGTTATGCCTGATGACCATAGCAAGGTGGCCCCACTCCTTCCCATCCCGAACAGGACCGTGAAACGCCTCAGCGCCAATGATAGTGCGGATTCCCGTGTGAAAGTAGGACATCGTCAGGCTTCTACTGCCAAAAACGCCCAGTCGAAAGATTGGGCGTTTTTTTTATGGGCGGCAACCACGCAGCGGTCGCGCGGCCGGCGCTCTACAATGGGTGCCATGATTTCACGCGAGCCCACCCTTGAACGCCTGGCTACGGCCAAGGCCCTGTTGCTGGAGCCATTTGGCTTGACCGAGGCGCAAATCTTGCAGACGCTGGGCCTGATAGCAACGCACCGGATCGATGACGCCGACCTGTACTTTCAGTACACACGCGCCGAAAGCTGGAGCCTCGAAGAAGGCATTGTCAAAACCGGCAGCTTTTCGATCGACCAGGGTGTCGGTGTGCGGGCCGTGAGCGGCGAGAAGACGGCGTTCGGCTATTCCGATGATATTTCGTTGGCGTCGCTGCAGGGCGCGGCGCAGACTGTGCGCGCCATCGGCGCGGCCGGGCAGAGCCAGCGGGTCAGGCTGCCGGGCGCCAAGCTGGCTGGCAGCCGGCGCCTGTACGCTGATCTGGACCCGATTGCCAGTCTGGACAGCGCCACCAAGGTGCAACTGCTGGAGCGCGTGGAGCGCATGGCGCGTGCCAAGGACACCCGGGTGGTGCAGGTTATGGCCGGGTTGGCCAGCGAGTACGACGTGGTCCTGATCGCACGTCTGGATGGCACGCTGGCGGCCGATGTGCGGCCGCTGGTGCGTCTGTCGGTGACCGTGATTGCCGAGCAGGACGGGCGCCGCGAGATGGGTTCGGCCGGCGGCGGCGGGCGCTTTGGCCTGGCGTATTTCGACGATGCGCTGCTGGCGCGCTACGTCGATGAGGCCGTCGGCGCGGCCACGACCAACCTGCAGGCACGGCCCGCACCGGCTGGCGAGATGACCGTGGTGCTCGGCCCGGGTTGGCCCGGCGTGTTGCTGCACGAGGCGGTCGGGCATGGCTTGGAAGGGGACTTCAACCGCAAGGGCTCCAGCGCCTTCAGCGGCCGCATGGGCCAGCGGGTGGCGGCCAAGGGTGTGACGGTGCTGGACGACGGCACCATCGCCGACCGGCGCGGCAGCCTCAACATTGACGACGAGGGCCACGTGACGCAGCGCAATGTCCTGATCGAGGACGGCGTGCTCAAGGGCTACATGCAGGATGCGCTGAACGCGCGTCTGATGAAGGCCAGTCCCACCGGCAACGGCCGGCGCGAGAGCTACGCCCACATCCCCATGCCGCGCATGACCAACACCTACATGCTGGCGGGTGACAAGGACCCGCGCGAGATTGTCACCAGCATCAAGCGCGGTCTGTACGCCACCAACTTTGGTGGCGGCCAGGTGGACATCACCAGCGGCAAGTTCGTGTTCTCGGCCAGCCAGGCGTACTGGGTCGAGAACGGCAAGATCCAGTACCCGGTCAAGGGCGCCACGATCGTGGGCAATGGGCCGGAGGCGCTCAAGAAGGTGACCATGATCGGCAACGACCTGGCGCTCGACTCGGGCGTGGGCGTGTGCGGCAAGGAGGGCCAGAGCGTGCCCGTGGGTGTCGGTCAGCCGACGCTGCGGCTGGAAGGCCTCACGGTGGGCGGCACCGCCGGCTGAATGTGCTACAGTTGCTGGTGATGTCTTACTGCGCTTCGTTTTATTTTGGCTTCTGGTTCTCGGTCCCCGGCGGACGAGAGGCACGGTCGTAAGCGACGCAAAGCGAGACACCTCCCGATCAAACCGCCGGCGCGACCAGCCCCGGCGGTTTTTTTGTGCCGTATCTCTTCAAGTGAACTGCTCAACCCCAGGAAGAAAGTCATGAACGCGAAATCCGTGGAAGCCCCGCAGCAACCGTCTTGGCAGACGTCGCCGGAACGAACCAGCCAGACCGACGACGAACGCATCAAGGACATCACCGTGCTTCCACCTCCCGAGCATCTGATTCGCTTCTTCCCCATTCGCGGAACGGCGGTCGAGTCGCTGATCAGCCAGACGCGCCGGCACATCCGCCACATGATCTCGGGCAAGGACGACCGATTGCTGGTGGTCATCGGCCCCTGCTCCATTCACGACCCGGTGGCGGCCATGGACTACGCCCGGCGCCTGAAGGCGATGCGCGACAAGTACCACGACACGCTGGAGATCGTGATGCGCGTGTATTTCGAGAAACCGCGCACCACCGTCGGCTGGAAGGGCCTGATCAACGACCCCTACCTCGACCAGAGCTATCGCATCGACGAAGGCCTGCGCATCGCGCGCCAGTTGCTGATCGAGATCAACCGCCTGGGCCTGCCGGCGGGCAGCGAGTTTCTGGACACCATTTCGCCGCAGTACATCGGCGACTTGATCAGCTGGGGCGCGATCGGCGCGCGCACCACCGAGAGCCAGGTGCACCGTGAGCTGGCCTCGGGCCTGTCGGCGCCGGTCGGCTTCAAGAACGGCACCGACGGCAACATTCGCATCGCCATCGACGCCATCCAGGCGGCGGCGCGCGGCCATCACTTTTTGTCGGTGCACAAAAACGGCCAGGTTGCCATCGTCCATACCGAGGGCAACAAGGACTGCCATGCCATCCTGCGCGGCGGCAAGGCGCCCAACTACGACGCTGCCAGCGTCAAGGCGGCCTGCGAGCAGTTGGCCGAGGCCAAGCTGCCGCCGGCCCTGATGATCGACATGAGCCACGCCAACAGCAGCAAGAAGCACGAGCGCCAGCTGGACGTGGCGCGCGACGTCGCGGCGCAGATCAGCGGCGGCTCACGCGGCATCTTCGGCGTGATGGTGGAAAGCCACATCCACGACGGGGCGCAGAAGTTCAGTCCTGGCAAGGACAGCGTGGCGGCGCTGGAGTACGGCAAGAGCATCACCGACGCCTGCATTGGCTGGGAAGGCTCGCAAACCATTTTGCAAACCCTGTCGGACGCCGTGCGCGCGCGGCGGTCCAAGGCAAATTGAGCTGTTGCGCTTGCCTGGCAAGCGCAAGTTGCTATTGTTTTGTGAGTATTTCAAGCAGCTTGGCGTGCACCCCGCCAAAGCCGCCGTTGCTCATGCACAGCACGTGGTCGCCTGCCTGGGCCGCTGCGGCGACTTGGGCGACGATGGTGTTCACGTCCGGCGCGACGTGGGTGCGTGCGCCCATGGGCGCCAGTGCCGCGGCGGCGTCCCAGTCCAGCCCGCCGCTGTGGCAAAAGGTCAGGTCGGCGTGCTCCAGCGCCCAGGGCAGCTGGCTTTTCATGGCGCCCAGCTTCATGGTGTTGCTGCGCGGCTCGAACACGGCCAGGATGCGCTCGCCCCGCTTGCCGGCGGCGTCCAGCTGATGGCGCAGACCGTCGATGGTGGTGCGCATCGCCGTCGGGTGGTGGGCAAAGTCGTCATACACGGTGATCACGCCGCCTGGGCGCGCCACGGTGCCGCGCACTTCCATGCGGCGACGCACGTTTTCAAAGCGCCCGAGGGCTTGGCAGGCCTGCGCCGGCGCCACGCCCACGTGCTCGGCGGCGGCGATCGCCGCCAGCGCGTTGAGCTGGTTGTGCACGCCGGACAAGCCCCATTGCACGCGGCCCACGGCGTCGCCGCGCAAGCGCACCTCGAAGTCGGATGCATCGCCGTGCGCGCTGAAGTCGCTCACCGCGCTGCCAAAGCCGCGCCGCTCGCTCCAGCAGCCCTGGGCGAGCACGCGCGCGAGGCTTTCTTCGAGATCATTGACCACCACGCGCCCGCTGGCCGGCACCGTGCGCAGCAGGTGGTGGAACTGCCGCTCGATCTGCCCCAGGTCGTCGAAGATGTCGGCGTGGTCGAACTCCAGGTTGTTCAGCACCGCCGTGCGCGGGCGGTAGTGCACGAACTTGCTGCGCTTGTCGAAGAAGGCCGTGTCGTATTCATCGGCCTCGATGACGAACAGCGGACGCGCTTGCCCTGGAGCCAAGGCGCCCAAGCGTGCCGAGACGCCGAAGTTGAGCGGCACGCCTCCCACCAGGAATCCGGGACTGAGGCCGGCGCATTCCAGCACCCAGGCCAGCATCGAGGTGGTGGTGGTCTTGCCATGCGTGCCCGCCACGGCCAACACGTGGCGGCCGGCCAGCACGTGCTCGGCCAGCCACTGCGGGCCGCTGGTGTAGGCCACGCCGGCGTCCAGGATGGCTTCCATCAACGGGTACTTGGCCGCGCCATCGGCCAGGCGTGCGCGCGAGACCACGTTGCCAACCACGAACATGTCGGGCCGCAGCCTCAACTGATCGGCGCCGTAACCTTCGATCAGCTCGATGCCCAGGGCGCGCAGCTGATCGCTCATCGGCGGATAAACCCCCGCGTCGCAGCCGGTGACGGTGTGGTCAGCCTCGCGCGCCAACGCGGCCAGGCCGCCCATGAACGTGCCGCAAATGCCCAGGATGTGAATATGCATGGGGCGATTCTATTGAGGCGACAGACAACAGCCGGCAACAGCCGGACGCAGAGGACGCAAAAAAATCGCAGAGAACGCTAAAGGAGCCGGCCAGATTGCTCTTGAAACGAGAGCATCTTGCGCTGAATCCATGCAGTTTTGCGAGATTCAAACTGGATTTTTGAATCTTTTGCGTCTTTCGCGAAACCTTTGCGTCTTCTGCGTCCGGCTGTTTTGACGGTCCTCGTCAGCGCGCGGACAAACGCGGGCGCGGCGTGAAGTAGCGCAGCAGGCGCTCCAGCAGCAGGGCGCCGATGATGGCGCCATACACCCACACCTCGGCAAAGTTGTTCTTGCCGGCACGCATCCAGAAGAAGTGCAGCAGGGCCAGGCCGGCGATCAGATAGACCAAGCGGTGCAGGGCCTGCCATTGCCGACCGCCCAGCCAGCGCACGGCGCGGTTGACGGAGGTCAGGGCCAGCGGCCACAGCAGCAGCCAGCACGAGAAGCCGACCAGGATGAAGGGGCGCTTGAGGATGTCGCGGGCGATGTCCTCGGCATCCAGGCCCATGTCCAGCCAGGCGTAGGCCAGCAGATGGCAGCTCGCGTAGAAAAACACGAACAGCCCCAGCATGCGCCGAAAGCGCGCCAGTTGCGGTGTGCGGGTGCGGATGCGCAGGGGGGTGACGGCAAGCGTCAGGCACAAAAAGCGCAGCGTCCAGTCGCCGCAGGAGCGGATCAGCGCCTCGGCCGGGTTGGCGCCCAGGTTGTCGGTGGCCGCACCGTAGACGAGCCAGGCCAGCGGCAGCAGGCACAGCACGAAGGCGAATGGCTTGGCGGCCGGATGCAGCAGCAGTGCGCGCACGGGCTTCACGCTGGGCTCAGAAGTATTTCTTCAGGTCCATGCCAGCGTAGAGCTGGCCGACCTCGGCCTCGTAGCCGTTGAACAGCAGCGTCTTGCGGCGCTTGGCGAACAGGCCGTCCTCGCCGATGCGCCGCTCGGTGGCCTGGCTCCAGCGCGGGTGGTCCACGCCCGGGTTGACGTTGGAATAAAAGCCGTACTCGTTGGGCGCGGCCTTGTCCCAGGCGGTGCGGGGCTCTTTCTCGACAAAGCGGATCTTGACGATGGACTTGGCCGACTTGAAGCCGTACTTCCAGGGCACGACCACGCGCACCGGCGCGCCGTTTTGCCGGGGCAGCACCTCGCCGTACATGCCGAAGCCGAGCAGGGTGAGCGGGTGCAGCGCCTCGTCCATGCGCAGGCCTTCGGTGTAGGGCCAGTCAAGCACGCTGGAGCGCACGCCCGGCATCTGCTTGGGGTCGGCCAGGGTGACGAACTCGACGTACTTGGCGCTGCCCTGTGGTTCGACGCGCTTGATCAGCGCCGAGAGCGAATAGCCGATCCAGGGGATCACCATTGACCAGCCTTCGACGCAGCGCAGGCGGTAAATGCGCTCTTCCAGCGGGCTGAGCTTGCGCAGGTCGTCCAGCGCGATGCGGCCGGGTTTGTTGACCAGGCCTTCGATCTCGACCGACCACGGATCGATCTTGAGCGCGCTCGCATAGCGGGCCGGATCGTCCTTGTCGGTGCCGAATTCGTAGAAGTTGTTGTAGCCGGTGGCGTCTTTCAGCGCCGTCGCCTTTTCCATGGTCACGGCGCCGGCCACCGACGAGCGGGTGGCGGCCAGCGGGCCGCTCACGGCGGCCCGTGCGTCGCGCGTGGCCCAACTTGCCAGCGCGCTGCCGGCAGCGCCCAGCGCCAGCGCCTTGAGCAGGGTGCGCCGGTCTTCGTAGACGGCGCGCGGCGTGATGGTGCTGGGCGACGGAGGGTTGGAAGCAGCGGGACGGGAACGGATCAGCATGACGAACTCCTTGGGGTCACGCTTTCAAGTTCGGCACAGGCGTCGCGCCGGTTACAGCGACCCGTAACTGTGCAGGCCCGACAGGAACATGTTGACGCCGATGAAGGCGAAGGTGGTGACGGCCAGGCCCGCCAGCGCCCACCACGAGGCCACGGTGCCGCGCAGGCCCTTCATCAGGCGCATGTGCAGCCAGGCGGCGTAGTTCAGCCACACGATCAGGGCCCAGGTTTCCTTGGGGTCCCAGCTCCAGTAGCCGCCCCAGGCCTCGGCGGCCCACAGCGCGCCCAGCACGGTGGCGATGGTGAAGAAAGCAAAGCCCACGGCGATGGACTTGTACATCACGTCGTCCAGCACTTCCAGGCTGGGCAGGCGTTCGGTGATGCGCTTGCGCCCCAGCAGGATGCCGCCCACGATCAGCGCGGCGATGAGCGCGTAGCCCACCCAGTAGCTGCCGCCGGCTTCGCCCACGCCGCGCTGGCGAAAGGCAATCGGCACGAAGCACAGCGCGATGCCCAACAGCCAGATGGGGGTGAGCTTGTACCAGCGCGTCTCGGCCGCCTGCTGCTTGACCAGATAGGCAAAGGCGACCATGGCGGCCAGGGAGAAGGTGCCGTAGCCGATGAAGTTGGCGGGCACGTGCAGCTTCATCCACCAGCTCTTCAGCGCCGGAATCAAGGGCTGGATCTCCTGCGCGTCGCGCACCAGCGTGTACCACAGCAAAAAGCCCACGGCGGCGCTGACCACCAGCATGACGAAGGCGCCCATGGAGCGGGTCTTGTACTGCGCCTCGTAGTACAGGTAGAACACGGCGGTGATCCACGAGAACAGCACGAACACTTCATACAGGTTGCTGACCGGGATGTGGCCGATGTCGGGGCCGATCTGGTAGCCCTCGTACCAGCGCACCATGGTGCCCACCAGCGCCAGCGTCACCGCCGCCCAGGCCAGCTTGCTGCCCAGGCTTTCCAGGGCCGCCGCCGGTCCGCGCGAGAACATGCCGATCCAGTAGAAGGCCGTGCTCATGAAGAACAGCATGCTCATCCACAGGATGGCCGACTGGCTGGACAGGAAGTATTTGAGCCAGAACACGGTGTCGCCGCGCCGCAGGTCACCCTGGTACGACACGATGGCCAGCAGCGACAGGGCCGTCACCACCAGCATCAGGTTGCGCAGCGGCCGCCAGGCCCAGGCGAGCCAGACCAGTGCAGGCACGGCGGCGATGAAGATGCCCTTGTCGTACACGTCCATGGCGTCGTGGTAGCGCGAAAACGCCACCGCGGCGCCCACCACGGCCAGCAGGGCAAACAGCCAGTCGCCCCAGGTGCGGCGCGCGAAATAGCCTTCGCTGAAGCGCAGTGCGCCCGCGGGGGCCAGGGTGGTGGTGTTCATGGCGTCAGGCTCCGTGTACCGGCGGCGCAGCAGGCAGGCTGTGCCGCAGTTGTTCAAATTCGCGATCGGTGTCCAGCGACTTGCGGTTGGACGACAGGGCCATCATGGCATGGCTGCCGCCGTTCGTCACCGGCGCCAGCCAGACCCACAGGCGCCGGTCGCGGATGTAAAGCATGGCGAACACGCCCAGGATCAGCAAGGCGCAGCCCAGATAAACCACATTTTTGCCAGGGGCACGCGCCACCTGGAACACGCTGGCCTGCACCGGGGTGAACTCGTCCAGCTCGAACACCAGCGGGGCCGGGTACAGCGGCGCGTCGGACAGGGCCAGCACGGCCTGGGTCATGAACTGGCGGGTGCTGTCGTCGGTCTCGGACAGCGGCTTTTCGCCATGGGCCTGGCGCGCCAGGGCGTTCAGCTCGAACAGGCTGCCGTTCAGGATGCGCAGCAACACGTCCGCGGCGCGCTCGCGCTCGCCCGCGGGCACGGCCGACTCGATGAAGTCGGACACGGCTTGCAGGCCCGCCGTGCGCGGGCCCGTGGCGGTGCCGGCGTCGCCCGCGAACAGGTCCAGCGCGCGCGTGGCTGACACCGTCAGTTGCTCGGCCAGCTCGGGCCGACTCGGGTCCACCACCTTGGCCACGTAGCGGTGCACGGCCTGCGCGCGCTCGGCCGGGTCGTGCAACGCAGCCTGCAACTGCATGAAGCCGTCCATCGAGTCCTTGTCGTCGGCCGGCACGCGCAGATAGCGGAAGGCCGCGGCGCCGCTGTCGCGCACGCCCAGCAGGAACACCGGCACGCCATCGCCCATGTCGATGGGGCGCATGTAGTTGTTGTACTCACGCGCCTGGCCGGCCGCGTCGCGCAGCTTGTAGCTGATGCTGGGGCCGACGTTTTTCAGGTCGCGCTTGGTGGCCGACTTGTCGGCGGCGCCCAGGCGCTGCGTCAGCGCGTGGCCCAGATCGACGCGGCGCACGTCCGTGGCGCTGCCGCCGGCCGCGACGGCATCCGACAGGTTCTCGACGTTGATCACGCGCAGGCCCGTGTATTCGAGCGTCATCTGGTTGCTGCCGTTGGTGATTTGCGAGGAGCCGCCGATGGTGCCCTCGACCATGAAGCTCTTGCCTGTGCCATGGATGGGCAGCGCGCGCAGCTTGACGTGCGAGCCGCCGTCGTCAAAGCTGCTCTGGTAGATCTGGATGCCCTTGTAGCTGACCGGATGGTTGACCTCGACGCGCGCAGGCGTCTTGTCGCCGGTGGCGAAGTCGTGGATCACGATGTCGCTGGCAAACAGCTTGGGCATGCCGGTGGAGTAGTAATCCACGGTGAATTTTTTCAGCTCGACGGCAAACGGCAGGTCTTGCAGCAGGATGCCGTCGGACTGGCTGAGGATGGCGGTGCTGGACTGCGTGCCCTCGGACACCACCAGGTTGCCGCGAAAGGTGGGGTTGGCCGATGACAGCCGGTGCTCGGGCTTGACGTCGGCAATCAGCCCGCCGCCCGAATAGACCGACTTGCCGCCCATCCAGGTCATGGCGCGCACGAACAGGTCGCCATCCAGCAGCCCGCCCAGGCACACCAGCACGATGGCGCTGTGCGCGGCGAT
Source organism: Ottowia sp. (assembly GCF_046348305.1). Classification (GTDB taxonomy): domain Bacteria; phylum Pseudomonadota; class Gammaproteobacteria; order Burkholderiales; family Burkholderiaceae_C; genus Ottowia. The sequence goes on along the minus strand of NZ_JAXMEM010000012.1, from coordinate 14,824 downwards.
GTAGCCGATCTTGTTGGCCGATCCCTTCTTGGCCGCCACCATCACGCCCGTGCCGGCGGCCACCTCGCGCGGCTGCAGGCGCACCTTCCAGCCCGTCCTGGCCAACTGGCGGCCGATGCGCTCGGCGCCGGCCTGCGGCGACTCGCCGGCCAGCTCGAACTCGGCCTTGTGGTGAAACGCCTTCAGGCTTTGCTCGCGGATGTTTTCCTTGTAGTTGCGCATGTCCGCCAGGTACTTGGGCGTGTTGCGCGCGATGCACAGCGAGGTGCTGGTGACCAGAAACGCCAGGATCAGCAAAAACCACGGGGCGCTGTAGACGGCGTTGAGCTTGAGCTTGAGGAACAGATCCGCCCAGAACGGCCCGAACTGGTTGACGTAATTGGTGACGGGCTCGTGCTGCTTGAGCACGGTGCCGATCACCGAGGCGATGCAGATGACCGTGAGCAGCGAGATCGAAAAGCGCATCGAGGACAGCAGCTCGATGGCGTGGCGCCAGGCGGGCCTGCCGTGCCGGGGAACGTAGCCGTGGGTGTCTGCCGATGCCGTCATGTGAGCGTGATGTCTGCCGCGATCGAGGCGCCGCAGCCGAAGCCTTGGAGCCTGGCACGGCAGCCAAGGTTCCGGCCACCGCGCCCATTCATGTCATCGATTGCCTGGCAGCGCAATCACCAAAAAAGCAAACCGCGCCAGGCTGGACCGGGCGCGGTGGCGAGCCGAAGCCCGTGGGGCCGCGTCAGCGCAGGCCGGCGATGTAGTCGGACACGGCCTTGATCTCGTGGTCGGTCATGTACTGCGAGAGGTCGTGCATGGGCACGCTGTTGCCGCGACTGCCATCGCGGAAGGCGGCCAACTGCTTGGCGGTGTATTCGGCGTGCTGTCCCGACAGGCGGGGGTATTGCTGCGGAATGCCTGCGCCGTTGGGGCTGTGGCAACCGGCGCAGGCCGGAATGTGGCGGTCCATGATGCCGCCGCGGTAAATCTTCTCGCCCAGCATCACCAGGTCTTTTTCCTTGGCAAAGCCGGGTTTTTCCTTCTGCGAGGCCAGCCACCAGGCGATGTTGCGCGCGTCCTGCTCGGTCAGCGTGGCGGCAAAGCCCTGCATGATGGCGTCCTTGCGCGCGCCGCTCTTGAAGTCCAGCAGCTGCTTGACCAGGTATTCGGGGTGCTGCTGCGCCAGCGAGGGCTGCAGCGCCACGCTGGAGTTGCCGTCCGCGCCATGGCAGGCGGCGCACACCGTGCCGTAGCTGGCGCTGCCCTTGGCCAGGTCGGGCTTGGCGGGGGCGGCGGGCGCATCCGCAGCCGATGCGGCAACGGCGAACGCGGCGGTGGCGAAAAAGGCTGCGAGCGACTTCATGAGCGATCGTCTTTTTTGAAGAGGGGTGATCGGGGAGCGGAAAGCCCCGCAATTCTACAATGGCCGGCCCGCGCATCCCTGATCTTCAGCAAGGGAATTGATCCGCGCCCTGCCCATGCCGACACGACCCGCCCCATCCCGCCCAGCGCCTTACGCCGACTCGCCCGCCGCCGCTGCCGCGCGGCTGGCGCTGGGCTGGCTGCACACCGCCCGCTTTCTGACCACCGCCGCGCAGCTCGACCAGCTGCCCGCGCTGGACACGCCCGAGATCGCCTTCGTCGGCCGCTCCAACGCCGGCAAGTCCACCGCCATCAACACCCTGACGCAGCAGACCCAGCTGGCCTTTGCCTCGCGCAATCCCGGCCGCACGCAGCACATCAACCTGTTTGCGCTGGGCCGCCAGGGCGCCACCGACGCCGTGCTGGCCGACCTGCCCGGCTACGGCTACGCCGCCGTGCCGCTGGCCGACAAGCTGCGCTGGCAGCGGGTGATGGCCAACTACCTGGTGTCGCGCGCCAACCTGCGCGCCGTCGTCATGCTGGCCGACCCGCGCCATGGGCTGAAGGAACTGGACGAAGCCCTGCTGGACGTGATCCGCCCGCGGGTCGAGCAGGGCCTGCGGTTTCTGGTGCTGCTGACCAAGGCCGACAAGCTCACGCGTGCCGAGCAGGCCAAGGCCCTGTCGATCGCGCGCCTGCAGGCCGGTGGCGGCCAGGTCATGCTGTTCTCGGCTCTCAAGCGGCAGGGGGTCGAGCCGGTGGCGCTGTGGCTGCGCCAGCGCGTCGATGAAGCCGGACCGCCCACCCCCGTCCAACCCCAGGAGAGCGCACCATGATCGAAACCTTCAGCACCGATCTGCCGCACGGCATCACCCTGAGCTGCCGCGCGGCCGGCCAGCGCGGGCGGCCTCTGATGCTGTTTTTGCATGGTTTTCCCGAGGGCGCCTTCATCTGGGACACGCTGATGCAGCATTTTGCGCTGCCCCAGCATGGCGGCTTTCGCTGCGTGGCGCCCAACCTGCGTGGCTTTGAAAAATCCAGCGCACCTGCCGAGGTTGCCGCCTACAAGCCCGCGCTGATGCTGCAAGACATCATGGCGCTGGCCGGGCAAGAGGGCGTGGCCGGCCGCATCGACACCCTGGTCGCGCACGACTGGGGCGGCGCCTTTGCATGGGGCGCGGCCCATGCGCATGCCGACCGCATCGGGCGCCTGGTCATCATCAACTCGCCGCACCCCGCCACCTTTGCGCGCGAGCTCAAGAACAACCCGGCGCAGCAAAAAGCCAGCGCCTACATGCACTTCTTGGCGCGACCCGACGCCGAGGCCCTGCTGGCCGCAGACGACTACCGCCGCATGTGGCCCTTCTTCACCACCATGCGCGCCGGGCCCGAGGGCTTTGGCTGGCTGACCGAAGCCGTGCGCCAGCAATACCGCGACGTGTGGGGCCACGGCCTCACGGGCGCCTGCAACCTCTATCGCGTCACGCCCCTCAAGCCGCCGCTGCCCGGGCAAGCGGGAGATGCGATTCCGCTGCTGACCGCCGATCAGGTGGGCGTGCAGGTGCCGACGCTGGTGCTGTGGGCGATGGACGACACGGCCCTGCTGCCCGGCCTGCTGGAAGGGCTGGACGCCTACGTGCCAAAACTCACCGTGCAGCCCATGCCCGGCGCCACGCACTGGGTGGTGCACGAGCAACCCGAGGCGGTGGCGGGGCACATCGGGGCTTTTGTTGCTTCGAAATAGATAGCTGTTTGCGCTGTGATGGCGCGGGCTGAGAATAAGCGTTGATCGGATCCCGTCGTTTCTCCTACTGGTGAAAGCGCTGCAATGTCGCGGCTGCCGTGCATCACTCGAACGACGCCGATACCGTCTTCCAGCGGAACAAAGAACACGACGTAGCGCCCGAATGGGAGGCTGTGCAAACCGGAAGCCAGCTCCTTGCGCTCGCGCCCCATCATGGGTTGTGTCGCCCACAGGTGAAGGCTTTGATCCAGCTTGTCGATCCAGCGATCAGGCTGCTCGACACTGTCCGCCGCGATGTAATCCCAAATCTCCAGAATGTCCGTCTCGACCAGCGGGCGGCGCGTGACCCGGGGCATCTATGCCGCGGTCTTCAGTGAACGACGGGCGCGCGCCTTCTGCCTTCTGTTTGATTGCGGCGGCGTCCCATGGCTCGCCAAGGTCGCTCTCGAAGCCCTTGCGAATTTGGTGACGCAATTCGTCCAATTTCAGTTGACGTAGGCGATCCTGCTCTTCCATGAGACGCAGGGCCTCGCGAACGACCTCGCTGACCGACGCGTACATACCCGAACCGACCTTGGCCCTGACCATCTCTTCGAGTGAAGGGGGGAGATTGACGTTCATGCCCATGTGCGGTTCCTCAAAGACGACGATTGAAATCGATCAAGGAATGCCAATGATTGACATCGCCATGCCGGGAGCGCATGCCCGGGGCAAGTGAACTTGCCCGACTCTTGGTTGATGCGGAACGTCAATCAACCTCCGTCGATCGCGTTCAGCGATCCACTCGACCGCGCGATATCGGCTTTTTCGATCTGACCCGCCCGGGAGCCTCCTTCGGGTCGTCGAACAACTCTTGCACACGTACTTCCAAGGCGTCAGCCACCGCATACAGCATCGTCACGGTTGGGTTTGCGACACCCGATTCGATGCGGCTCATGTACGTGCGAAACATGCCCGAACGATCGGCCAGCTCTTCCTGCGTAACGCCCAACGCAGCACGCAACTGCTTGATCCGCAGTCCCAAGGCTTTGTTCGGTGGTGTCCGACGTTGTGGCACCCAGAGAATTTGTCTTTGGTACACTCATTGATACACACACCAATTCATACATTTCACACTTTCCAACCATTCGGAATGGCAACCCCACCGCCCCCGAAAACTTTCGAGGAAACTCAAATGAATACGCGCACGTCCATGCTGTTGACCTGCCTCGTCGCTGCGACACTGGCCGCTTGCGGAGGCGGCGGCGATAGCTCCCCTGCACCTGGTCCCGCGCCAGCGCCAAGTCCCGCACCAGCGCCAGCGCCAAGTCCCGCACCAGCGCCAGCCAACCAGTCACCAACTGCCCACATTGCCCCGATCTCCGGCATCAAACTGGTTGGTCAAAGCGTCTCGTTGGATGGGACGGCAAGCACCGACCCTGAAAGTGCCCCGCTCACCTTCCAGTGGTCCATCGTGGGACGACCGGAATCCAGCCGTGCGGCCCTTGGCAACCCGACAGCTTCCGTGGCTTCGATTGAGCCAGACCTCGCTGGCACTTACGCCCTGCAGTTGGTCGTCAGCGACGGGGTCAGCAACAGCGCTCCCGAAACCATTGAAGTCCGCGTCGGCACGCCGGTAGCGGGAGCGATTGCCGGAACAACGTCCTGGAGCCTGAAAAATTCTCCGTACGTCATCACTGGAAAACTGATGATTCCGGCGGCGACAGCGCTCAATATCGAACCGGGCGTCGAAGTCATGGGCAACCATCAGGACATCCAGGTTCAAGGAACCTTGGCAGTCAATGGGACGCCGTCGAACAAGGTCACCATTTCGGATACCGTCATTTCACCGGCGGGCACGATGGCCAACAACCATGCCATCCGCATTCGCGGCGCACAGATTACGGGCGGGAGCGTCTACGCTGCTACCGGGAACGCCATTTACGGAACCTTGGAGTTGACGGATTCGCGGCTTTCCGACTTGGATACTTATAACGCGTATATCTATCTTTGGTATCCAACGGGTCCAAGCAAGATCGAGCGCAACGTCTTTGTACGCTCCGGCGGCATTTCGTATGGTCTCAGTGACGTTGCGCTCACCATCCGCAACAATGCCTTTATCGAATGGAAGAGTCCGCCGGTCACCAACTGGGCCATGTACGGTTCGGCAAGCGCCGATGTGTCGCTCAACTCGTTCCTCTCAACTGATCGCATTGCCGTGGAATTGCCGAACGGCTACACGAGCGCTCACATCAATGCTTCCAGGAACTACTGGGGCACGACGGACATTGCGGTGATCAATAAGATGATCCAGGACAAGAACGACGATCTCACGTCCAGCGACTACGTGACGTACCTGCCGATCCTGACCGCGCCCGACGCTGCAACGCCATCGCCATAGCCTTTGCGCCAGATGAACGCGTCCACGAACATCTGAAGGCTGTTCTGGCGCAGCGCAAAGTACTACAGCATCAATAGCTGTCCGCGCAGACGTGACAGGCGCGAGAGCCATGAAAAGCCTCAATACACCGACGGCTCCCCCGGCGGCCGCGTCTTGAAGCGCTTGTGCACCCAGTAGTACTGCTCGGGCATGGTGTCGATCCAGGCCTGCAACTCGGCGTTCATGCGCGCGGTGTCGGCGGCCACGTCGTTGCTGGGGTAGTTTGGCCAGGCCGGATGCACGCGCACCTCATAGCCCGCGCGCGTCAGGCGCGTCACCACCGGCACCACGCGCGCGCCGCCCAGCTTGGCAAAGCGCGGCAGCGAGGGCACGGTGGCGGTGGGGATGCCGAAGAAGGGCACGAAGATGGATTCTTGCGGGCCCAGGTCCATGTCGGGCAGCAGGTACAGCATCTGGCCCTCGCGCAGCGCGCGCACGACGGGCTTGAGGCCGTCCTGGCGCGACAGCAGCGTGGCCCGGCCAAAGCGCAGGCGGCCGGCGCGCATCCAGGCGTCCACGGCGGGGCTGCTTTGCGTCGAATAGATGGTGCAGGCGGGCCGCTCGATCTGGTCCATGACGGCGCTGCCGCCGGCGTCCATGCCGTAGAAGTGCGGGGCGAACATGACCACCGCGCCTTCGCGCGTCAGGTCCTGCGTGGCGCCGGTGATGCGCAGGCGCGCGCGCACCACGGCGGGGTCAGCGTGCCACAGCCAGGCGCGGTCCAGCAAGGCCTGGCTGAACAGAATAAAACTGCGCTGGGCCACGGCGTGCAAGCGCTCGGTGCTCCAATCGGGATAGCAAAGGCGCAGGTTGACCAGCGCGATGTGGCGGCGCTTGCGGGCCGTCGCGTACAGCACCCGCCCGGTGACCGCGCCGAGGGCGCGCAGCACGGGCAGGGGCAGGCGCGCCAGCAGGCGCATGAAGAACATCAGCGCGGCGCTCGTCATGCGGCAGCCTTTCGCGGCGTCTTGTAGCGGCCGTAGCCCCACAGATATTGGCCGGGGCACTGGCGGATGAGTTGCTCCATGGCGCGGTTGATCTGGCCGACGGCGGTTTCGAGGTCGGCGGCCAGGGGCTCGGGAAAGGGCTGCAGGTGGATGCAGTAGCCGCGCGCACGCGGCAGGCGCTCGCCCCAGGCCAGCAGCGGCATGGCGCCGGTCTGCTGCACCAGGCGCGCGGCCAGGGTCATGGTGTAGGCCGGCTGGCCAAAGAACGGCGACCACAGGCCCTGGCCTTCGGGCGGCACCTGGTCGGGCAGCAGGCCCACGGCCTGGCCGGCGCGCAGCGCGCGGATCATCTGGCGCACGCCGGTGAGGGTGGTGGACGCCGTCTCCAGGCCCTCGCGCTGGCGCGCCGTCGCCAGCACCTGGGCCAGCGCCGCCTGCCGCGCCGGGCGATACAGCACGGTGATGGGCCCGCGCGTGGCGCCAAAGCGCGTGGCCGCGCCCTGCGCGGTGATCTCGAAGCAGCCCATGTGCGGGGTGAGATAGACGATGCCGCGACCGGCGGCGTAGGCCGCCTCGATCAGCTCGGCGCCGTCCCACTGCACCGGCACCGGCGCGCCGAACCACAGGCGCGGCGTCTCCGCCGCCATGCGCCCGGCGTGGGCGACGGCGGCGCGCACCTGGCCAAAGCGGTAGCCGGCGCGCGCGGCGTTGTCGGCAAAGCGGCGCCGGTAGGTGGGCGAGGCCAGCCAGGTCAGCCAGCCCAGCACGCTGCCGATGGCATGCAGCAGGCCCAATGGCCACTTCGACGCAAGGCGATACAACGAGAGCATGCGACAAGGACTAAAATCTGCGGGTCGCCGAGTTATGGAACTACTTGCGGGGCGACGTTAAAAAATTCTGCTAAAGCGTTCGCCAGAGCTCCAACCGGTTTGGCAACGCAGGTGTTCAAACGACTGGAGTTTATTCAATGGATCTGGCCAGCAGCTTTCTCTTCACCTCCGAGTCCGTCTCCGAGGGCCACCCCGACAAGGTGGCGGACCAAATCTCCGATGCCATCCTCGACGCCATCTACGAGCAAGACCCGCGCTCACGCGTGGCGGCCGAGACGCTGACCAACACCGGCCTGGTCGTGCTGGCCGGCGAGATCACCACCAACGCGCATGTGGACTACATCCAGGTGGCGCGCGACACCATTGCCCGCATCGGCTACGACAACACCGAGTACGGCATCGACTATCGTGGTTGCGCGGTGCTGGTGGCCTACGACAAGCAGAGCAACGACATCGCCCAAGGCGTGGACCACGCGTCAGACGATCACCTGAACACCGGCGCAGGCGATCAGGGCCTGATGTTCGGCTATGCCTGCGACGAGACCGACACGCTGATGCCGGCGCCCATCTATTACGCGCACCGCCTGGTCGAGCGCCAGGCGCAGTTGCGCAAGAGCGGCGCATTGCCCTTTTTGCGCCCCGACGCCAAGAGCCAGGTGACGATGCGCTACCTGGACGGCAAGCCGCACAGCATCGACACCGTCGTGCTGTCCACCCAGCACAGCCCCGACCAGAGCGAGACGGCGACCAAGATGAAGGCCAGCTTCATCGAGGCCGTGATCGAGGAAATCATCAAGCCCGTGCTGCCCACCGAGTGGCTCAAGAACACGCGCTATCTGGTCAACCCCACCGGCCGCTTCGTGGTGGGCGGCCCGCAGGGCGACTGCGGCCTGACCGGGCGCAAGATCATCGTGGACACCTACGGCGGCGCCTGCCCGCACGGCGGCGGCGCCTTCAGCGGCAAGGATCCCACCAAGGTGGACCGCAGCGCTGCCTATGCCGCGCGCTACGTGGCCAAGAACATCGTGGCCGCCGGCCTGGCGCGCCAGTGCCAGATCCAGGTGGCCTACGCCATCGGCGTGGCGCAGCCGATGAACATCACCGTCTACACCGAGGGCACGGGCGTGATCCCCGATGCCGAAATCGCCAAGCTGGTGCGCGATCACTTCGACCTGCGCCCCAAGGGCATCATCCAGATGCTGGACTTGCTGCGTCCCATTTACCGCAAGACCGCCGCCTATGGCCACTTCGGCCGCGACGAGCCGGAGTTCACCTGGGAGGCGACAGACAAGGTGGCGGTCCTGCGCGAGGCCGCGGGTTTGAAGGAGCTTGCGCTGGCCTGAAGCGTTGGGCGCGAACAAAAAACCGCAGGAGGCCCCTGCGGTTTTTTTACGCCGCGAACACCCGCCGCGCGCCCATGTAGCGCATGGCGAAATAGCGGTTGTCCAGGCTGACCTTGCGCACGGTGCCGCCGGTCGAGGGCGCGTGCACGAATTGATCGTTGCCCACGTACAGCCCCATGTGCGAGAACGCCGCACCGCTGGTGTTGAAGAACACCAGGTCGCCGCGCTCCATCTGCGCGTCATTCACCGGCACGCTCACGGCCGCCCACTGCGCCGTGCTGCGTGGCAGGCGGCGCTCGGTGCCGGTGATCTGGGCAAACACGTACTGGATCAGGCCGCTGCAGTCAAAGCCGCCGCGCGGCGTGTTGCCGCCGTAGGTGTAGGGCGTGTTGACCAGCAGCATGGCTTGTGCGACGGCAGCCTCGCGCTCGCCCGGGTCGATGTCCAGCGGCGCGCGCGAGGGCGGCATGGGCGAGGCGGGCTCGCGCCGCCCCACCGTGCCGGCGGGTGCGCGCGGCGCCGGCGGGCTGGCGCAACCGGCCAGCAACGCGGCGGCGGCAAGCGCCAGGGCGGCGCGCCGATCGACGAGGAGGGCTTGGGTTTGAGGCAATTTCGGGCTCCAGCGCGCATCCGACAAGCGCAGCAAGCTATATTCTAGATAGCAGACCGGATTTGTCCAGACTTTGCGTCAAGCCGACGCACGCCGCCCGCGCAGCCGCCACACCATCAGCGCCAGCACCGCCAGGTTGAACCCCAGCACCAGCGCCGCGGCCCAGCCGGGGCGGTGCAGCAGGTGCGACAACTCGAAGGGCAGGTAGATGCCGGTGGCCAGCGCCGCCAGCCACTCGGCCCAGGCACGGTCACGCCACAGGCCCCAGCCCTCGGCCAGGCGCAGGGCGGCATACGCCAGGGCAAACGCAACCACCTGCCCGGGGTGCACGTGCTGCAGGCGATCGGACCAGCCGACGAACAAGGCGGGCCAATGCGAGTGCGCGTTCAGGTGCAGATGCCCCACCAGCGCCACGGCCACCTCGTGCAGGCCCAGGCGGTGCAGCGTGTCGAAGCCGAAGGCCAGCGCCAGCGCTGCCAGGCCCTTGAGCCATTCGAGCGCGGCGACGGCGTGGACGGAGCGCTCGATCAGGCGGGGCGACGCGGCAGGCATGTGCGCAGTATCGCGCGGGCGGCAACTGGCTCAGGCGCCGGATCGCAACTGCACGCCCGACAGCGTGGGCGCCACCAGCGGCGCGGCCGGACTGCCGGCGCGCACGGCGGCAAAGCGGCCGGCGTTCCAGTCGTCCTGCGCGGCCTGCATCTCGTCCTGCGTGCGCGCGACGAAGTTCCACCAGATCAGGACGGGCTCGTCCATCGGCTCGCCGCCCACCAGCAGCAGGTGGGCCGGCGCATCGCAGCGCAGCTCCAGCGCGCTGCGCCCCGGCGCAAAGTACAGCCATTCGCCGGGCGCCAGCGCCTCACCGCCCACCGTGGCGGCGCCGCGCAGCACCAGGGCGGCGTGCTCGAAGCCGGGTTCCAGCGGCACCTCGGTGCGGGCCGCGCCGGCCGCGTCCAGGTCGATGCCCACCAGCGGCGTGTAGACCCGCGCCGGCGACGTGCGGCCCAGCGTGCTGCCGGCCAGCACGGTGGCGCGAAAGCCGCCCGTCTCAACGATCGGCAAATCGGGGTGGTTCTGAAAGGCCGGTTCGCGTCGCCGCTCGCCCTCGGGTAGCGCGATCCACAGTTGCGCGGCGTGCAGGCGCGTGCCGTCCAGCACCGAATCCTCGGTGTGCGCGATGCCGCGCCCGGCGGTCATCAGATTGACCTGGCCGGGGCGGATCACCTGCTCGTTGCCCAGCGAATCGCGGTGCACCACCTCGCCCTCGATCAGCCAGGTGAAGGTCTGCAGGCCGATGTGCGGGTGCGCGCCCACGTGCATGCCCTTGCCCGGCGCAAACTGCACCGGCCCGGCGTGGTCCAGAAAGCACCAGGCGCCCACGGTGCGCCGCGCGCGGTGGGGCAGGGCGCGCGCCACGCGGGTGTCTTCGCCGATGACGGACAGGCGCGAGCTGTAGCGTTGGGGGGCGAGGGGTTGCGTCATGAGGCCTCCGTGCGGTCAGTTCTGAGGTTAGCGCGGATCGCCCCGTGGTGCCGGCCTGGGTCAGGCCGCCGCCGCGGCAATGGCGTCGTCGGCGGCCTGCTTGCGCGCGGCGCGGGTGGCCTGGCCCCACCACGCCAGCTCGTCGAGCATGGCGCCGGTGGCGGGCAGCAGGTGGGCTTCGATCTCGGCCATGGTCTTTTCGCCGCGGTACACGGCGTAGAAGTCGCCTCCGGCGATGTGCACGCCCGTGCGCACCGGCACCATTTGCAGCTCGACGGCCACCAGGCGCGCATGTTCCACGGCGCGCGCGCCGCCCACGCCGCCGTAGCCCACGAAGCCGATGGGCTTGCGGCCCCATTCGACGTAGGCCTGGTCAAACGCGTTCTTCAGCGCGCCGGTCATGGAGTGGTTGTATTCCGCCGTGGTCACCAGGTAGCCGTCGAACTCGCCGATCTTCTCTTGCCAGGCGAGGGCGCGCGGGTCTTCGCTGGGCATCCACAGGTTGGAGGCTTTTTCGTCGAACAGCGGCAGGTCGTAGTCCTTGAGGTCCACCAGTTCGACGTTCATGTCGGGGCGCTGGCTGGCCACCTTGTGCAGCCACCGGGCCACCTTGGGCGCCAGGCGGGCCTGGCGCGTGCTGCCGATGATGAGGGCGATGTTGAGTTTGTTGTTCACGGGGAACTCCTGTTGGTGAAGGTTGTTGAATCGAAAGAAAAACAGCCGGACGCAGAGGACGCGAAGAGCACGCAAAGGACGCAAAAGAATCCAAATATGCAAATCAAATTCGGCTCCAGCCCTTGTCTGATAAGCGCGAATAGCTATTGTTAAAGGAGCAATTCAATCGGTATCTTCTGCGTCCTCTGCGATCCTTCTGCGTCCTCTGCGTCCGGCTGTCTTGGACAGCGCATCCGCAGCGCGCCGGCGATCAGTGCATGCCGGTGAAGCGCCCGCTGTTGAAGTCGTCGATGGCCTGGCGGATCTGCTGCTCGCTGTTCATCACGAACGGCCCGTAGCCGACCACCGGCTCGTCGATGGGCTCGCCGGCCAGCACCAGCAGCTTGGCGTCGCCGCCCGCCTCGATCGTCAGGCCCGTGCCCTCGGTGGACAGCGTGGCCACGTCGGCGGCGCGCAGCACGGCGCTGCCATTGACCTGCACCGTGCCGGCCAGCACCACCACCAGCGTGCTCCAGCCCTCGGGCTGCGGCAGCTCCACCGTGCGGCCGGCGGCCAGGCGCACATCCAGCACGTTCATCGGCGTGAAGGTGCGCGCCGGACCCTTGGCCGCGCCATAGGCACCCGCGATCACGCGCACTTGGCCCGCGCCATCGGGCAGGGCGACGGCCGGAATCTGCGCGTCCGTGATGCCCTGGTAGTGCGCCGGCGCCATCTTGTCCTTGGCGGGCAGGTTGACCCACAGCTGCACCATCTCGAACGGGCCGCCGCGCGCGGCGTAGCCGGCCGAATGGAACTCCTCGTGGATGATGCCGCCGCCGGCCGTCATCCACTGCACGTCGCCGGTGCCGATCACGCCGCCGGCGCCGGTCGAGTCGCGGTGCTCGACCTCGCCGTCATAGACGATGGTCACGGTTTCGAAGCCGCGGTGCGGGTGGCTGCCCACGCCGCGCCGGTGCGTGGTGGGCTTGAACTCGGTCGGCGCCGCGTAGTCGAGCATCAGGAAGGGGCTGCGCTCGGCCACGCCCTCGCCGCTGTAGCCGAACAGGCCGTGCACCGGAAAACCGTCGCCCACCCAGTGGCGGCCGGGGGCGCTGCGGGTGGACAGCACGTTCTTGCGGGTGAGGGTCAGGGTGTCGGACATGGTGAATCTCCAGGTACATGGCGCCGGCCGGTCTGCCAGCGCGATGATTGAATGATATGGATTCAACAATCAAAGATAAACAGGCTAAATTGGCGCTCAGTGTTCCAATATTGAAACGATGACCACACCAACCACGCCCAATCTCGATGACCTGGCCCTGTTTGCCCTGGTGGCCGAGCACGGTGGCTTTGCCGCCGCCGAGCGCGCCACCGGCACGCCCAAGTCGCGCCTGAGCCGCCGCCTGGCCGCGCTGGAGGCGCAACTGGGCGCGCGCCTGATCCAGCGCAGCACGCGCCGCTTTGCCGTCACCGACACCGGCCAGCAGGTGCTGCGCCACGCCCGCGCCATGCTTGACGAGGCCGCCGCCGCGCAGGCGCTGGCCGAGGGCTTGAGCGGCGCGCCGCGCGGCCCCGTGCGCCTGTCGTGTCCGCCGGCGCTGCTGCACAGCACCGTCGCGCCCATGCTGGCCGACTACCTCAACCGCTGGCCGCAGGTGCAGCTGCAGGTGCAGGCCAGCAACCGCAACGTCGACGTGTGGCACGACGGCGTCGATCTGGCGTTGCGCGTGCGCGCGACTGACGCCCAGCTGGCGCAGGACGAAGTCATCCGTCCGCTGGCACTGAGCGAGGCCTTGCTGGTGGCCGCGCCGCAGCTGCTGGCCAATGCGCCGCCGCCTGCCGTGCCAAGCGATCTGGCCGTGCTGCCGACGCTGGGCCTGGGCAATTCACCCGACGAGCAGCGCTGGCGCCTGCGCAGCCCGCGGGGCGAGTGGGTCGAACACCATCACCGGCCACGCCTGGTGGTGGACGACGTGGGCACCCTGCTGGACGCAGCGCTGGCCGGCACCGGTTGCACGCTGCTGCCGCGACTGATGGTCTACGAATACCTGCAGCGCGGCGCCTTGCAGGTGCTGTTGCCCGAGTGGAGCGCGCCGCCCGGCGTGGTGCAAGTGGCCTACGCCAGCCGTCAGGGCATGCGCGCGGCGGTGCGCCAGTTGATCGACGCGCTGGCGGCGGGCTTTGCGCGGCTGATCGAGGAGCGGCGCTGCCTGTCGGCGCCATCATGACGCTATTGAATATGTAGCTGCACGCGCTTGCTCCACAAGTCCGGGTGGCAAAAAAACATCAAAATTTTTGCGCTTCGGCGCGATCGGCGGGCGCCGCCAGCTTGCGCAGCAGGCCGGCGCAGGCGTCTTCCACCAGATCGAGCACGGCCTCGAAGCCCGCCTCGCCGCCGTCGTACGGGTCAGGCACATCGCTGGCGCGGTGGTGGGTGCAGAAGTCGGTCAGGCGCCGCAACTTGTGCGCATGCTCGGGCGGGCACAGGGTGCGGGCGGCGCGCTCGTTGGCGGCGTCCATCACCAGCACCCAATCGAAATCGTCAAAGTCCTGCCGCGACAGTTTGCGGGCGCGCTGGCCGCTCAGGTCATAGCCGCGCCGCAGCGCGTGCTGCTGCGCCCGCTCGTCAGGCGGCGCGCCGACGTGCCAGCCGTGCGTGCCGGCCGAATCGATGTGGATGCGATCGGCGAGGCCGGCGTCTTGCACCCTCTGCTGGAGCACGCCCTGCGCCGTCGGGCTGCGGCAGATGTTGCCCATGCAGACCATGAGCACGCGCACGCGGGGCATGGCGTGGGCATCGACGGGATGCGAGGTGCTCATGTATCGATAGCTGTTTGCGCTTGTCCAGAAAGCGCTGGAGCCGGATACGACTTGAAAAATGGATCAGAACGGCCGCTTGCCGCCGCCCGGCCCGCCCATGCCCGGCGGCAGCGGGGGCATGCCGCCGCCCATCAGGCCTTTCATGCCCTTCATGCCGCCCATGCGGCGCATCATCTTCATCAGGCCGCCGCCCTTCATCTGCTTCATCATGCCCTGCATCTGCTCGAATTCCTTGAGCAGGCGGTTGACCTCCTGCACCTGCACGCCGGCGCCGGCCGCGATGCGGCGCTTGCGGCTGGCTTTCAGCAGTTCGGGCTTTCGGCGCTCTTCGGGGGTCATGCTGTTGATGATGCCTTCCTTGCGCCGCACGTCTTTCTCGGCGCGGGTCAGGTCGGCCTCGCTGGCCTTGGCGGCCATCTGCGTGGGCAGCTTGTCCATCAGGCTCGACAAGCCTCCCATCTGCTTCATCTGCTGCAACTGGCCCAGAAAATCCTGCAAATCAAAGCCGCTGCCGCTCTTGACCTTCTCAGCCAGCTTCTTGGCCGCCTCGATGTCCACGTTGGCCGTCACCTGCTCGACCAGCGCCAACACGTCGCCCATGCCCAGGATGCGGCCGGCGTGG
>NZ_JAXMEM010000011.1:0-159072 GCF_046348305.1 Ottowia sp. | reverse complement strand
CCGCGACCCGGTGATGAGCCTGGACGAGGCCCAGGTGCTGGAGGCGCTCGACGATCTCAGGCGCCTGTCGCTCGTCATCGAGTCGCAGGGCGGGCGGGTGGCCAAGTACGAACACAACCTGCAGCGCTGCCTGGGCGTGCCCGAGCAGTCGGCCGTGCTGCTGGGCCTGCTGATGCTGCGCGGGCCGCAGACCGCCGCCGAGCTGCGCCTGAACGCCGAGCGCTGGTACCGCTTTGCCGACATCTCCTCGGTCGAGGGCTTCCTGAACGAGCTGGCCGAACGCACCGAGGACAAGGGCGGGCCCCTGGCCGTGCTGCTGCCGCGCGCGCCGGGTGAGCGCGAAGCGCGCTGGGCGCAGCTGCTGTGCGGGCCCGTCACTACCGAATCGATAGCTGCCGGCGCGCATCCATCAAGCGCTTCAGGCACATTCGACGCTCAATCCGAGCGCATCGCCCGGCTCGAGTCGGAACTGGCGGCCCTGAGCGTCACAGTGGCCCGCCTGTGCGCCGAGCTGGGCGTGTCGCCTGACGGACCGACAAACCCGCCGGCGCATGCTACAACCGCGGGCTGACAAGGAGATCCCCCCATGGATTTGGCATTCACCCCCGACGAGCTGACATTTCGCGACGAGATCCGCGCCTGGGTCAAGGCAAACCTGCCACCGGCGATCGCCGCCAAGGTGCACAAGGCGCAAACGCTGACGCGCGACGACCAGCAGACCTGGGCCAAGATCCTGGGCAAGCAGGGCTGGCTGGGCTACGGCTGGCCCAAGCAGTTCGGCGGCCCGGGCTGGAGCGCGGTGCAAAAGCATTTGTTCGAAGAGGAATGCGCCATGGCCGGCGCGCCGCGCATCGTGCCCTTCGGCCCGGTGATGGTGGCGCCCGTCATCATGGCCTACGGCTCGCCCGAGCAGCAAAAGCGCTTTCTGCCCGGCATCGCTGACGGCTCCGTGTGGTGGAGCCAGGGCTACAGCGAGCCGGGTTCGGGGTCCGATCTGGCCTCGGTGCGCACCAAGGCCGAGCGCAAGGGCGACAAGTACATCGTCAACGGCCAGAAGACCTGGACCACGCTGGGCCAGTACGGCGAGTGGATGTTCAACCTGGTGCGCACCAGCAACGAGGGCAAGCCGCAAACCGGCATCAGCTTCTTGCTGCTGGACATGAAGTCGCCCGGCGTCAGCGTGCGCCCGATCAAGCTGCTGGACGGCGAGTGCGAGGTCAACGACGTGTTCTTCGACAACGTCGAGGTGCCGGCCGAGAACCTGATCGGCGAGGAGAACAAGGGCTGGACCTACGCCAAGCACCTGCTCAGCCACGAGCGCACCAACATCGCCGACGTGAACCGTGCCAAGCGCGAGCTGGAGCGGCTCAAGCGCATCGCCAAGGCCGAGGGCGTGTGGGACGATATGCGTTTTCGCGACCAGATCGCCCTGCTGGAGGTGGACATCGTGGCACTCGAGATGCTGGTGCTGCGCGTGCTGTCGGCCGAAAAGTCTGGGCGCAACGCGCTGGACATCGCCGGCCTGCTCAAGATCAAGGGCAGCGAGATCCAGCAGCGCTACACCGAGCTGATGATGCTGGCCGCCGGGCCCTACGCCCTGCCCTTCATCCACGAGGCCATGGCCGCCGGCTGGCAGGGCGACCAGGCCGCCGCCGCGGGCCTGCAGGGCTTTCCGGGCGGCAACGTCGACAACGCGCCGCTGGCGGCCAGCTACTTCAACATGCGCAAGACCACCATCTACGGCGGCAGCAACGAGGTGCAGCGCAACATCGTCGCGCAGACGGTGCTGGGCTGAGCGACGGTTAGAAGGCCTGAATACCGGACGCAGAGGACGCGAAGGATTCGCAAAGGACGCAAAAAATTCGAAATCATTTTTTGGATTTCTTTTGCGTCCTTTGCGTCATTTTTGCGTCCTCTGCGTCCGGCTGTTTTGCATTGACAGTTTCCAAGGATCCCCATCATGGACTTTGATTTTTCCGACGACCAACTGGCCTTGCGCGACGCCGTCGCCAAGTGGGTTGACAAGAGCTACGACGTGGAGCGCCGCAAGGCCATCGTGGCGGCGGGCGGCTTTGACCGCGGCGCCTACAACGCGCTGGCCGAGCTGGGCCTGACCGGCATCTACGTCGGCGAGGAGCACGGCGGCTTGGGCATGGGCCCGGTGGAGGCGATGGTGGTGCTCGAAGAACTGGGCCGCGGCATCGTGTGCGAGCCGCTGGCGCAGGCCTTTGTCACCAGCGCCATCATCCAGGCCCACGGCAACAGCGAGGTCAAGAGCGCCTGGCTGCCCAAGATCGCCAGCGGCGAGGCCCTGGTGGTGCTGGCGCAGCAAGAACGCAAGGCCCGCTACCGGCTCGATGTCTGCGAAGCAAAAGCGGTCAAATCCGGCACACGGTATGCGCTGACAGCTATCAAAAACATAGTTCTCGCGGGTGACAAGGCCGACGCCTTCGTGGTGCCCGCCATGCTGGACGGCAAGCTGGCGCTGTTCCTGGTCGAGCGCTCGGCCAAGGGCGTCGCCACCCGCGGCTACCCGACGCAGGACGAGGCGCGCGCCGCCGATGTCAAGCTGGATGGCGCCCCCGCGCAGCTCATCACCCCCGAAGGCCTGACGGCGCTGACGCACGCGGCGGACATCGGCATCGCCTGCGCCTGCGCGCTGGGCGTGGGCGCGATGGATCAAACGCTCAAACTCACCACCGAGTACATGAACCAGCGCAAGCAGTTCGGCGTGCCGATCGCCAGCTTTCAGGCGCTGCGCCACCGCGTGGCCGACATGAAGATGCAGCTTGAATTGGCGCGCTCGATGAGCTATTACGCCACCCTCAAGCTGGGCGCGCCCGAGGCCGAGCGTCGCCAGGCGCTGTCGCGCGCCAAGGTGCAGCTGGGCCAGGCGCTGCGCTTCGTCGGCCAGCAGTCGGTGCAGTTGCATGGCGGCATCGGCGTGACCGACGAATACATCGGCAGCCACTACTTCAAGTACCTGACGCAACTGGAGCTCTGCTGGGGCGACACCTTGCACCACCTGGGCCAGGTGAGCGAGCACATGCAGGACACCGCCGGCGTGTTTGCCTGAGGCCCGTCGGCCCGCGCACCGATTTTCCCGCGCGGGCTTATCATCTCCCACGGCGCCGCCTCACGCGGCGCCGTTTTTGTTTTCACATGTCCACGCAGCCCGCCCCGGCCAACGGCCCCGCCAATCCACGCCTGCTTCTGTGGATCATCGCCATCGGCATGTTCATGCAGCTGCTGGACTCGACCATCGTCAACACGGCCTTGCCGGCGATGGCGCGCAGCCTGGGCGAGCGCCCGCTGCGCATGCAGGCGGTGGTGGTGTCCTACGCGCTGACCATGGCGGTCGTCATCCCCTGCACCGGCTGGCTGGCCGACCGCTTCGGCACGCAGCGCATCTTCTCGCTGGCCATCGCCCTGTTCACCGCCGGCTCCATTGCCTGCGCCGCCTCGGCCAGCCTGAACCAGCTGATCGCCGCGCGCGTGCTGCAGGGCGTGGGCGGCGCCATGCTGATGCCCGTGGGGCGCCTGGTGGTGCTGCGCGCCTTCCCCAAGGACCAGTTCCTGGAGGCCATCAGCTTCGTCGCCATCCCCGCGCTGATCGGCCCGCTGATCGGCCCCACGCTGGGCGGCTGGCTGGTGGAGGTGGCCACCTGGCACTGGATCTTTTTGATCAACGTGCCGGTCGGGCTGATCGGCATCGCTGCCACGCTGCGCTACATCCCCAACTTTGTGGCCGCCGTGCCGGGGCGTTTCGATCTGGGCGGCTACCTGCTGCTGGCCGTGGCCATGGTCGCCACCTCGCTGGCGCTGGACGGGCTGTCGGGCCTGGGCTGGGCGCACACCCTTTTGGTGCTGCTGATGGTGCTGGGCCTGGCATCGCTGGCGGCCTACTGGCTGCACGCGCTGCGCAGCCCGGCGCCGATCTTCTCGCCCACGCTGTTTGCCATGCAGAGCTATCGCGTGGGCCTGCTGGGCAACCTGTTCGCGCGCATCGGCTCGGGCGCCATGCCTTACCTGCTGCCGCTGCTGCTGCAACTGGCGCTTGGCTATTCGCCCGCGCAGGCCGGCATGCTGATGCTGCCCGTGGCCATTGCCGGCATGATCAGCAAGCGCGCGGCCACGGCCATCATCACGCAGCTGGGCTACCAACGGGTGTTGGTGGGCAACACCTTTTTGCTGGGCGCCCTGATTGCCGCCTTTGCCCTGATGGGGTCCGATCAGCCGCTTGCGCTGCGCATCGTGCAACTGGCGGTGTTCGGTGCCGTCAACTCGTTCCAGTTCACCGCCATGAACGCGGTCACGCTCAAGGATCTGGCGCCGCAGCAGGCCGCCAGCGGCAACAGCCTGTTTTCGATGGTGCAGATGCTGGGCATGAGCCTGGGCGTGACCTGCGCCGCCGCGCTGGTGGTGGCTTTCAGCGCCTGGTTTCCCGAAGGCGGCGGCCACGGGCTGCCGGTGTTTCGCGCCGCCTTCGTCGCCATCGGCGTGATGACCATGGGCTCGGCCGCGATCTTCTGGCAGCTCGATCGGGGCCGGCCCGGCGCGCCGGTGCACTCACATGTGGTCGATGAAGTTTAGTCAGGCGCCGCTGGCCGCCCGCACGCGCGCCACCGCCGCGGGCAAATCCGTCCACGCCGGGCGCTGCGGCGCAAAGCGCGCGCGCAGGTAGCCGGCCAGCTCGGCGAGCTGGCGATCGTCGAAGGCCTGGTTGAACGCCGGCATGAAGCCGATGGCCCGCGTCGCCGGGTCCTGCACACCCTCCAGAATGGTGCGCAGCAGGTTGTCGGGCCGGTCGCTGTGCAGGTTGCTGTTCAGCGCCAGCGGCACGTTCACGCCCAGCAGGCGCGGGCCGGCGCCGTCGTGGTGGCAGGCGGCGCAGGCCTGCTCGAACATCCGCTGCGCCGGGCCCAGCAGCGCGGGCGCGGCCTGCGCGCCCTGGGCGATGGCGGTTTGTGCGGCCTGCTCGGCCTGCTGCGCCGTGGCGCCCGTGCCAAACGAAGCCAGGTAGTGCGCCATGGCGCGTACGTCGGACTCGGGCACGTCTTGCAGATTGCGCACCACCTCGGCCATGGGGCCGCCCACCGCGCCGTGCTGCGGGCTGTGGCCTTGGCGCAGGTAGTCGTAGAAGGCCTGCTCGGTCCAGGGTACGGGCCCCGGGTGGCGCGCCGTCAATGACGGGGCCTCCCAACCCTTGACCATGGCACCGCTCAAAAAGGCTGCACCACCTTGCTCCGCCCCCAGCGCATTGCGCGGCGTGTGGCAGGCGCCGCAGTGGCCCACGCCGTTCACCAGGTATTCGCCGCGCTGCCACAGCTCACTGCGCGTGGTTTCGGTGCTCAGGCGCGGGCCGGCGTCCAGATACAGCGCGTTCCAACCGGCCAGCAGCGGGCGCAGGCTGAAGGGGAATTTGAGCTGGGTGGACGAAGCCTCGGCGCGCACCGGTGGCTGGCTCATCAGCCAGGCGTAGAGCGCCGTCAGGTCTTCATCGGTCATGCGCGTGTAGGCCGTGTACGGAAAGGCCGGATACAGGTGATGCCCGTCGCGCGCGACGCCCTCGCGCATGGCGCGCTGGAAGGCGCTGAAGGACCACGCGCCGATCCCGGTGTCCACGTCGGGCGTGATGTTGGTGCTGTAGACGGTGCCAAAGGGCGTGTCCATGGCCAGGCCGCCGGCCAACGGCGCGCCGTCGCTGGCGGTGTGGCATTGCACGCAGTTGCCCAGCGCCGCCAACTGGCGGCCTTTTTCAATGGTCTGCGCTGTGTAGACCGCGGCCGACGCCGGGACCACGGGCGCGATGGTGGAGCGCCAGCCCAGCAGGCCCAGCAGCACGCCGAAAGCCCCCACGGCCAGCGAGCCGGCCTTGAGCCAGGCGCTGCGCCGGCGCGGCCAGGGGGCGCTGGCCGGCGGCTGGGGCAAGGCCGGCGCGGAGGCCGCAGCCGGCGGCGGTGGCGGCAGACCCGCGGTGTTGAGCGCGGCGCGCACCACCTCGGGCGTGAAGGGGGGCTGGCGCAGGCGCACGCCCGTCGCATCAAAAATCGCGTTGGCAATGGCCGCCGTGCCGGGCACCGAGGACGATTCGCCCACGCCCAGCGGCGGCTGGTCGGGCCGGGGCATTTGCATGACCTCGATCACCGGCACCTCGCGAAAGCTCAGGATAGGGTAGCTGCCCCATTCGCGGCTGGCCGGCAGGTGGGTGTCGACGTCGATGCGCAGCTGCTCCTTGAGCGCGCGGCTGGTGGTTTGCAGCACGTTGCCGTGCACCTGGTGCTCGACGCCGGCGGGGTTGACGACCAGGCCCGCGTCATGCCCCACCACCACGCGCCTGACGTGCACTTCGCCCGTCTTTGGGTTGACGTCTACGTCGGCCACCCAGGCCGACCAGGCCGCGCCAAAGCCCGGCCACTTGCTGTGCACGTAGCGCGCATAGGCCACGCCCTGGCCGTGCAGCCAGTCGCCGCTGGCGCCCTGCTGCTGCGGCGCGGTGTGTGGCTGCCAGCCGGCGCGCGCGGCGGTGGCTTGCAGCAGTTCGTGGGCACGCTCGTCCTTCAGGTAGCGCAGGCGATACGCCACCGGGTCCTGGCCGGCGGCGTGGGCCAGCTCGTCGATGTAGCTCTCGTGCGCAAAGCTGTTGGGCAGGGCCGACACGCCGCGCAGCCAGGCCGCGCGCAGGATGGGCGGCATGTCGTTGATGGTGACGCGCAAGTCGGCGATGTCGTAGGGCGGGCGCGCGGTGCGGTCGCCCATGGCGAAGGCATGCGCACCGGGCTCGATCGTGCGCGTGAGCAGCAGCGCCAGCGTGGGCGCGGCGTTGGAGGGATAGCTGCTGCGAAAGTCATAGCCAGCGATGCCCCCTGCCGCCGTGACGCCGCCGCGCACCTCCATCAGTTGCGCGGCGCCCTTGGGCTCCCACAGGTTTTCCTGCTCGCGCGTGAGTTGCACGCGCACGGGCGCGCCCACGGCGCGCGCCAGCAACGCGGCGTCGGCCGCCACGTCGTCGGCGCCGTTGCGGCCGTAGCAACCCGAAGCCTCCAGCCGCACCACGTCGATGGCCACGTCGGGCAGGTCCAGCAAGCGCGACAGGTCGGCGCGCAGCGCGTGCGGGTGCTGGCTGCCGGCGTACACGCGCAGCGCGGGCTGCTGATCCGGCCCGCGCCAGTCGGCCACGGCGCACGAGGGGCCGATCGAGCCGTGCAGCTGGTAGGGCCAGACGTAGCTGCGCTCCAGCACCTGGCTGGCGCCGGCCAGGGCCTGGTTGACGTCGCCCTCGTCGACCACCTGGCGCGCGGTAGCGGGGTTGTCGCGCAGCGCCTGGGCCAGGTCGCCCAGCGGGGGCATGCCGGGCCAGGGCTTCCAGCGCACGGCCAGCTGCGCGGCGGCCTGCTCGGCCTGCTCCTCGCGCTCGGCCACCACGCCGACAAAGTCGCGGATGACCACCACGGCACGCACGCCGGGGATGTGGGCGATGGAGCGCTCGTCCACCGATTCGAGCGTGTTGCCGATGAACTCGCCGTGGTCGGCCCCCGCGTAGGGCGGGCGCAGCACGCGGCCGTGCAGCATGCCGGGCAGGCGCACGTCGTGCACAAACACCGCCTCGCCAAAGGCCTTGGCGGCAATGTCCACGCGCGGCGCGCTCTGGCCCACCACGCGGTGCTCGGCCACGGGCTTGACGGGCGCGTCCACATCCAGCGCCAGCACCACGCGGCGGCCGTGCAGCAACTCGCCATAGCCCACGCCGCGCGCCGCGTCGCCCCGCACGCTGACGCGGCCGGCATCCACGCTCAATTGCTCGGGCGTCACCTGCAGGCGCGCGGCCGCCTCGCCCAGCAGCCAGGCGCGCGCCTGGGCCGCCGCCTGGCGCAGCGGCACGGCGCTGATCTGGATGGAGGCGCTGGCGATGGTGGGCCCCTGGTTGGGCGCGCGGCCGGTGTCGCCCAGCACCATGTCCACCTGGTCCAGGCGCAGGTCCAGCTCCTCGGCGACGATCTGGCCCAGCGCGGTGCGGATGCCCGTGCCCAGGTCCACGTGGCCGTTCAGGCCCAGGGCGGTGCCGTCGTCCCACACGGCCAGCAGCACCTCCACGCCCTCGGCCGGGTTGCTGGCGATGAAGGGCGGCTGGCCCGGCGTGGGCGGCGGGGGTGGCGGCGGCTCGCGCGTGATGAGCAGCACACCCGTGGCGTTCAGGAAATCGCCGCGCGTGCGCAGCTGGCTCAGGCGCTCGGCGCGGTTCATGGCGGCTCGCCCGGCGTGCGGGCGGTATCGGCCAGCGCCCGTGTGGCGCGTTCGACCGCCGCCAGAATTTCGAGGTGCGTGCCGCAGCGGCACAGGTTGCCGGCCAGCGCGTCGCGCACCGCCTGCGCGCTGGAGCGCGGCTCATGCGCCAGCAAGGCCGCCGCGCTCATGATCATGCCGTTCAGGCAATAGCCGCACTGCGCCGCCTGCGCGGCGATGAAGGCGCTTTGCACCGGGTGCGGGCGGGCGCGATCGCCCAGGCCCTCCAGCGTGGTGATGGCGCGGCCCTGCACCTTGGCCGCCGGGATCACGCAGGCGCGCGCCGCCACGCCATCCACGTGCACGGTGCAAGCGCCGCACTGGCCCAGGCCGCAGCCGTATTTGGGCCCGTTCAGATGCAGGTCGTGGCGCAGCACCTGCAGCAGGGTGGCGCGGCGCCCGACCCTCAGCGCGTGCTCGGCGCCGTTGACGATCAGCGTGATGTCAATGGAATCGCCGGACACCGATGCCATGGGCTGCTCAAACTCCCCTTCAACCGGCTTCGGCGCCGCTGATGCGACGCAGCAAATGGGTGAGCTGCCGGCGCTCGTCGGCGTTCAGGTCGCCAAAGGTCAGCTCGGTGATCTGCTGGGCGTGCGGCAAGGTCTCGGCCACGGTGCGCTGGCCCTGCTCGGTCAGCGCGACGGTGGCGTGGCGCTTGTCGCCGGGCTCGTGCGCGACGGCGACCTTGCCGCTCCACTTCAGACGCTCGACGATGCCGCGCACGGCCGGCTCGTCCATCGCCGTGACGCTCACGATCTGGCCGATGGTGGCGTCGGGGTGGTCGCGCACGGCGCACAGCACGACGAACTGCGAGGCGCTGAGCTGGCTGGCCGGCACCACCGCCTGGAAGATCGCCGTGTGCCGTTGATACGCCCGGCGCAGTAAGTGGCCGACCTGGTCCGTCACGCGGTATTCGCCGGGAGATGCCGAAGTGCTCATGAGGTGCCTCGCATGTGCAATGAAGAAAGCCGACCGCTGACGCGCGATCACGCCTGCACGATGTCGCCGGACTGGATGCGCTTGACGCCCTTGGCCGCCATTTGCTTCCAGGCGGCGGCGAGCGAGCCGTTCAGGTCGATGGCGCGCGTGGCGTCCTCGATCACATAGGTCTCGAAGCCCAGCCGGCGCGCGTCCATGGCCGTCCAGGCCACGCAAAAATCGGTGGCCAGGCCGGTGACGAACACGGTCTTGATGCCACGCGCCTTGAGGTAGCCCGCCAGGCCCGTGGTGGTCTTGTGATCGGCTTCCTCGAAGGCCGAGTAGCTGTCCATGTCCTTGTGAAAGCCCTTGCGGATGATGAGCTGGGCAGTGGGCAGCTTCAGGCCCTTGTTCAGCGCCGCGTCTTCGGTGCCTTGCACGCAGTGGTCGGGCCACAGCACTTGCTGGCCATAGCCCAGCTTGATGCTGGAGAACGGCTTTTGCCCCGGGTGCGCGCTGGCAAACGAAGTGTGACCCGCCGTGTGCCAGTCCTGCGTGACGACGATGTTGTCGAACGCGCCGGCCAGCTTGTTGATGACGGGCACCACGTCGGCACCCCCCTTGACGGGCAGGGTGCCACCGTCGATGAAACAGTTTTGCACGTCGACCACGATCAGCGCGGCCTTGGCGCCGGGCTTGATCCCGGCGGCGGCCCACGCGGGCACCGACAGGCCGGCCAGGGCGGTGGCGGCGAAATGAATCAAGAGACTTCTGCGTTGCATGATGGACACCCCCAAAACAGGTCAGACACTCAGATAGGTGCGACGAACGAGTTCGGCCTGCGCCAGCTCGTCCATCGTCCCCTCGAATCGGATCTGGCCTTTTTCCAGCACGTAGGCCCGGTCCGACACCCATTCGGCGAAGTGCAGATTCTGCTCGGACAGCAGGATGCTCACGCCCTTGGCCTTGAGCTCGACGATCATGTTGGCCATTTGCTCGACGATGACGGGGGCCACACCCTCGGACGGCTCATCGAGCAGCACCAGAAAGGGGTTGCCCATCAGCGTGCGGCCCACGGTCAGCATCTGCTGCTCGCCGCCGCTCATGCGCCCGCCGAGGCGGTCGGGCATCTCGCCCAGGTTGGGAAAGAGCTGATAGAGCGCCTGCGGCGTCCACACCGGCGCGACCGATCCGTCCGGCCAGCGGCGCGGCGCCTGGCGGCCCACCTCCAGGTTCTCGGTCACCGTCAGATCGACGAAGATGCGCCGGTCCTCGGGCACGAAGCCCATGCCCAGCGCGGCGATCTGGTGGGGCTGCCGCTGCGAAACGTCGTGATCCATGAAACGCACCGTGCCCTTGCGCTTGTCCATCAGGCCCATCAGCGTCTTGAGCGTGGTGGACTTGCCCGCGCCGTTGCGCCCCATCAGGGCCACCACCTCGCCGCGGCGCACCTGCAGATTCAAATCAAACAGGATTTGCGCGGCGCCGTACCAGGCGCACAGGCCGTGCACGTCCAGCAGCACGTCGGCGTGATCGGGGTGCACCGCCGTCATGCCGCCTGCTCCTGCCTGGCCCGCGCGCCGCGCCGTTCAAAAGTCTTGCCGGTGCCGAAATAGACTTCCTGCACCTTGGGATCGTTGCGGATGGCCTCGGCCTGGCCTTCGGCGATCAAGCGCCCGCGCGCCAGCACCACCATGCGGTCGGCGTAGGCAAACACCACGTCCATGCTGTGCTCGGTGAACAGCACGGCGATGCCGCGCTCGACCACCAGCTTCTTGGTCAGCGCCATCAGCTCGTTGCGCTCCTTGGGCGCCATGCCGGCGGTGGGCTCGTCCATCAGCAGCAGCTTGGGGTTGTTGGCCATGGCGATGGCCAGCTCCACGCGCTTGACATCGCCATAGGCCAGCACGCTGCATGGGCGGTCGGCCTGCGCGGCCATGCCCACCCGGTCCAGCAAATCCAGCGCGTCGCTGCGGCGGTGGCGCGCCGCCGGCGCCCACATTGAAAACAGCTTGCGGTCTTGCGAGAGCAGGGCCATCTGCACGTTCTCGACCACAGTGAGCGAGGAAAACGTGGCCGCGATCTGGAAGGTGCGCCCCACCCCCAGGCGCCAGATGGCGCGCGGTGCCAGGCCAATCAGCTCGACACCGTCCAGCCGGATCGAGCCGCGGTCGGCGCGCAACTGGCCATTGACCATGTTGAACGTGGTGGACTTGCCCGCCCCGTTGGGGCCGATCAGCGCCAGCAGCTCGCCGGCCTTCAGATCGAAGCTCACGCCATCGACGGCCTTGACGCCGCCGAAGGACTTGCCCAGGTTCTTGACGACCAGCAGACTCATGTCAGTAATCCATAGCACTGAGCGCCACCCGCAGGGCATGAAACCCGAAGAGCCGAGAGGCCGCGGAGCAGGCCAGCCAATGGCACCCGTGGCCGGGGTCTCCCCGGTCACTGGGTGCGCCCCCTGCCAGGGGGTGGGCGAAACATCGCGCAGCGAGTGGAGACTGGGGGTGTTTCACCGCACCGGTTCCTCGGATGTGCGCCGCAGCTCCAGCAACTGCCGCGCAAAACCCGCGATGCCCTGCGGAAACAGCAGCACCAGCACCAGAATCACCGCGCCCAGCAGCGCGCGCCAGTAGTCGGTGCTGCGCGCCATCACGTCGTGCAGCCAGGTGTAGCTGACGGCGCCCACCACCGGCCCGGTCAGGGTCTGGATGCCGCCCAGCAGCACCATCACCAGCCCGTCGACCGAGCGGCTGACACTGAGTGATTCGGGCGAGATGCTGCCCTTGGAAAAGGCAAACAGCGCGCCGGCCACGCCCGCAAACGCGCCGGCGACGATGAAAGCCACCCACTGGTTGGACTTGACGTTCAGGCCGATGGCGTCAGCCCGCAGGGGTGAATCGCGCCCGGCCCGCATGGCGTAGCCGAAGGGCGAAAACAGTACGCGCCGCAAAACCCACAGCGAGGCCAGCACCAAAGCCAGGGTGAGGAAGTAGTAGGCGTTCTTCTCGGTCAGCCAGGGCGCGGGCCACACCCCCGTCATGCCGTTGCTGCCGCCGGTGAAGTCGTCCCACTGATAGACCCCGGCCCAGACGATCTGTGCAAAAGCCAGCGTCAGCATGGCCAGGTACACGCCCGACAGGCGCACGCAAAACCAACCCACGATGAGCGCGCCCGCGGCCCCCACCAGCGGCGCGGCCACCAGCGCCGCCTCCATCGGCAGGCCCAGCTTGCGCACGCCCAGGGCCGCCGCATAGGCACCCAGGCCGAAGTAGGCGGCGTGACCGAACGAGTGCATGCCCGCCGGCCCCATGATGAAGTGCAGGCTGGCCGCAAACAGCGCCGCCACCAGCAGGTCGATGGTCAGCACCACTGCATAGGGCGAGCCACTGCTGAGGGTCGGCAGCGCCAGCAGGCCCAGCACCACCACGGCCACCGCCGTGAGGTAAGGCTTGTCGGCTGGGCGAATCGGCAGCTCGGCCTCGCCCAGGGCGCGCACGGCGCCTTGCGCACGTCCCATCAGGCCCCAGGGGCGCACCACCAGCACCACGGCCATCACCACGAACTCGGCCACCAGGGTGAGCTTGGAAAACGAAATCTCGATGCCGAAGACGTTGACCAGGCCCAGCCAGATGCACACGGCCTTGATCTCGGACACCAGCAGCGCCGCCACGAAGGCGCCGGGGATCGAGCCCATGCCCCCCACCACCACCACGACAAAGGCCGAGCCGATGATGTTGAGATCCATCTCCAGATTGGCCGGCTCGCGCGGCAGTTGCAGCGCGCCGCCCAGGCCCGCCAGCAGCGCGCCCAGGCCGAACACCGCCGTGAACAGCCAGGCCTGGTTGACGCCCAGGGCGCCGACCATCTCGCGGTCCTGCGTGGCCGCGCGCACCAGCGTGCCCCAGCGCGTGCGCGTGAACAGCAGCCACAGCAGGCCCAGCACCAGCGGGCCGATGACGACCAGAAACAGGTCATAGCTGGGAAAATTGCGCCCCAGAATGTCCACCGAACCCTTGAGCCCCGGCGCGCGCGGGCCCAGCAGCTCGTCGGGGCCGAACAGCCACAGCGCGGCGTCCTTGATCACCAGCACCAGGGCGAAGGTGGCCAGCAGCTGAAACAGCTCGGGGGCGCGATAGATGCGCCGAAGCACCACCATCTCGACGATCACGCCCAGCAGGCCGACCACCAGCGCGGCAATCGGGACTGCCAGCCAGAAGCCCAGCCACTGCAGGCGCTCGACCAGCGTGTAGGCCACGTACACGCCCAGCATGTAGAACGAGCCGTGCGCGAAGTTGACGATGCGGGTGACGCCAAAGATCAGCGACAGGCCCGCGGAGACCAGAAACAGCGAGGAAGCGCCCGCCAGCCCGTTGAGCAGCTGAACCAGGAGGCCGGAGAAATTCATGCCAGGGGCTCAACTCTTATTTGGGCGGACAAGGGGCGCTTCATCGTGAATCACCGCGCGTCAATCCGCGGGGCGCAGCTTTTTCACTTCCGCTGCATTGGGCAGGTACTTGGCCCCGTCCATGTACTGAAAGTCCACCATCACGCCCTTGCCGCCTTCGTTCTTGGTCAGGCCCACGTAGGCGCCCATGGTGGACTGGTGGTCCTCGGGCCGGTAGCTGATGGGGCCGAAGGGCGAATCCACCTGCAGGCCGCTGAAGGCCGCCACCATCTTGTCGGTGTCGGTGGAGCCGGCCTTCTTGACGCCGGCGGCGATGGACTTGATGGCCGAGTAGCCCACCACCGAGCCCAGGCGCGGATAGTCCTTGAACTTGGCCTCGTAGGCCTTCAAAAAGGCATCGTGCGCGGGGGTCTTGATGCCGTACCAGGGATAGCCCGTCACCAGCCAGCCGTTGGGCGCGTCGTCCTTGAGCGGGTCCATGTACTCGGGCTCACCGGTCAGCAAGCTGGCCACGCTGATCGACTTGAACAGCCCGCGCGTGTTGCCCTCGCGCACGAATTTGGCCAAGTCGGCCCCGAACAGCACGTTGAAGATGGCGTCGGGTTTGGCGTCGGCCAGCGCCTGCACCACGCTGCCGGCATCGACCTTGCCCAAGGGGGTGGCCTGCTCGGCGACGAACTCGACATCCGGTTGCGCCGCCTTGAGCAGCTTCTTGAACGTCTCGGCGGCCGACTGGCCGTATTCGTAGTTGGGATAGACCAGCGCCCAGCGCTTTTTCTTCATGGCCGCCATGCCCGGCGTCAGCATGGCCACCTGCATGTAGGTGGAGGGGCGCAGGCGGAAGGTGTAGCGGTTGCCGTCGGCCCAGACGATCTTGTCGGTCAGCGGCTCGCCGGCCAGAAAGAAGGTCTTCTTCTGCTTGGCAAAGTCGGTCAGCGCCAGGCCGATGTTGGACAGGAAGGAGCCCGTCAGCACGTCCACCTTCTCGCGCGTGAGCAGCTCCTCGGCGGCGCGCACCGCGTCGCCCGGATTGGCGTTGTCGTCGCGCGTCAGCAGCTCCACCTTGCGGCCCAGCAGGCCGCCGCTGGCGTTGATCTCGTCGACCGCCAGCTCCATGCCCTTCTTGTAGGGCTCCAGAAAGGCGGGCTGCGCCTTGTAGCTGTTGATCTCGCCGATCTTGAGCGTGCCCTGCGCCTGCGCGCCGGCGGCCAGAACCAGGCCCGCGGCGCCGGCCAGCAGACTGCGGCGCATGGCGTTCATCGTGATCTTCGACATGGTCGTTTTCCTTCCTTGATGGAGTCTGTTGTCAAACATTCAGGGATTGCCCCTGCTCACCTCAAACCATCTTCACCCTTGATCTCGCTCACCTGCAAGCCGCCGATGCGCGCCAGCGGGCGCCCGCTGTCGGTCACGGCCACGGCCACGACGATCTCATTGGCGCGCGGCGCGTCGGACACGCGCGCCTCCACCGCGTCGAAATGGCTGCGCACGAAGGCCGCGTCCTTGTGGCCCAGCGGCACGTCGATGGCCGTGCCCAGGCCGCCGCGCTTCTTGGCCGATGGCACCAGCGCCGCGCCCTTTTCAACCGCCTTGCGCAGCGGCGCGCCCAGCTTGGGATGCAGAACCGCAGCGGCGTGCTCGATCTCCCCGGCCTCGCCCACGATGGCGGCCTTGCCGTAGCTTTGCGCCTGGCCCGGTGCAATGCCCAGCGCGGCCACGCATTTCTGACCCAGCAGCGCGCCCAGTTCCTCGCCGATGTCGATCAGCTCGTCGAGCGCGGGCACATAGCGCCCGGCGCAGGGGTTTTCAATCACCGCCATCGCCACGGCGCGGCGCGTGGGCGGGTTGATGGTCTGGCCCATCTCGATGCGGGTTTCATCGACCTGAACCAGCAGTTTGCGAATCTTGGCAGCCATGGTGTATCTCTTTCAGACGTTGATTGTTCGCCGCAGCCTCTCAACCCCAACGAGCCAAACGGCCGTGGAGCAGGCCAGGCCAGCGATCGCCGTGGAAGGGCTTGGCCCGCCCACTGGCGAGCCTTGCAGGCCGCACCGGGCCAGTGGCCCGGCCCCTCGCCAGCCAACAAAAGGTCCACCGGACCTTTTGTGCGCAGGCTCGGCCCCCTGCAAGGGGGCTGAGGTCTGCGGCTCCAGACCTGCCTGCGCAGGTCTGGACAGACCGAAGGGCCGCCGCCTCTGGCGGCGAGCACCAGGCGAAACATCGCGCAGCGAGTGGAGACTGGGGGTGTGCTTCATTTCAGCGCAGGCCATCCCACTTGGAAATTTCGTTTGCCTTCAAGCCCCCCACCCGCGCATGCACCCGCGGGCCGCAGGACATGGCCAGCAGGTAGACCACCTCGTCGGCCAGCGGGCCGCCGGGCACGCGCGCCTCGATGGCGTCGAAGTGGCTGCGCACGTAGCTGGCGTTGATGTGGGTCAGCGGCACGTCCAGCGCGCAGCCGGGCGGGCCGACCTTCTTGGTGGACGGCACGATGGACAGCGCGTTTCCTGGTTGCCCGGTCTTGGCCTCGCCCTTGCCCGCCATGTAGGCGGCGCGGTCGCCGCTCCAGCCCAGCAGCTCGCGCATGGCGTAGCCGCCGGGAACGTGCCACAGCGCGCCGTGCTCCAGCTCGCCAGCGGCCCCCACGATGGCGCCCTTGCCGTAGCTCTCGATGCGCTCGGCCGGCACCGCCATGGCCGCCAGCAGTTGGTGCGCCATCTGCGTGCCGACGGCGTTCAGCGCCTCCATCATGGGCAGGATGTCGGCAACGTAGCGGCCGGCAAAGGGGTTGGTCAGCACGGCGGCGATGAAACCGCGCTTGAGCGGCTGGGCGGCCACAGGGCCGAACTCGTGGAAGATGTCTTCCACATGGGTATGGGTGCGTCGAATCTCGATCATGCGGTCTCCGTCTCCTGCAGCGCGTCCGACGCCGGCGCGCCGTCAAGGAACACAAAACGACCGGCCGCGTCATCCGTTGACGTCGCCTGGCCCTGGCAGGTGATTACACACGAAACGATCAGGCCCGCATGCTGCAAATCCAGCGCCCGCGCCCGGCCCGCCGCCAGCGCGAGCTGTGCCTGCGCGGGCGTGAGCGCGGGTACATCCACCGTCACCTCGATCGCGCCCAAATCGCTGTCGTCGCGCAGGGTGTTGGCCGGGCGGCGCACGATGCCCGGGTGCGCCACATCCACAGCGTTGCCAATGAGGGTGGCCGCCGCGTCGGCTTGGGCGGCGGTGGCGGCCAGCACGGTCACGCTGTCGGCAATGCCCAGTGAAAAGCTGCGCCCCTTCCAGCCGCTGGTGGCCACGCCGCGCACCGGGCTGTCGTGCGTGATGTCGAACACACCATCCACCGCCAGCCCTGCCGTGGCCAGCGCGCGCGGCCACTGGTCCAGGTCGGCAAACAGGCCGACACGAAAGCGCTCGCTCGCCGTCAGGTGCAGGGCGATGTCGCCGCCGTTGTTGACCCAGGCGCGGTGCACGCCGGGGCGCTGGTAGAACGCCACCAATTCTTGCGCCACCGCACCGGCCACCGCTGCCATGGGCGTGATGTACACCGCGCGGTACGGTCGCACCGCCTGCCACATGCGCCGCGCCACCGGCCCCTGCACCGGGCAGCGGCCAGCCATCGGCGCGCGCAACGCGGGCAGCTCGGCCACCAGCTCGTCCAGCAGACCGCGAAAGCGCTGCCAGGCGGCGGCATGGGACTGGCGCACGGCCTGACCGTCGCCCTCGGCGCCGATGACGATGTCCATCGGCCCGTGCTGCAGGTGCAGCCGGCCATCGGCCAGGAGCATGCGCTGCGCAGCCATGGTTCAGCCCAGTTGCGGCTTGTGGCCGATGGGCCAGGGGTTGGCGGGATTGGCGCCCGCCCAGAAGCGCCGCGTGGGCGCGCCGTCGTTGTGCCAGGCACCCGTGCGCAGCACCTCCTCCAGTGGGCGCACAGCCTTGACGTGCCCACCCAAGACGGCGTAATCGGCACGGCGCATGGAAAACTCGATGGGCGCCACGATGGCGGGCGTGGGCACGGTGCCGAAGCTGCGATCGGGCATGCGCATCACATCGACCATCACGGTGATGCCGCCGCCCGGCCACACATAGGCCGGCGCGCCGCCGCAGGTGACGTTGACCAGCGCGTTCTTGATGGCGCGCGTGAGCAGCACCGGATTTTCGGTGGCGCCCGCGCGCAGGCTGCCGCCCGCGCCGCCCAGAAACAGCACCGTGGTGAGCGAGGGCTCGCAGTTCTCGCCGATGCGCGCCACCACCGCCTGTGCACCCACGGGCATGGGCTGCTCGCGCGGCACGAGTTGTTCGTCCAGCACGTACCACGCGGCGTGCTCGCCGGTGGTCGAGGTCATCAGCAGGCGCAGGCCGGGCCAGGCCAGCTTCACATCCCAGCCCTCGATGACCGACAGCGGATCGGCGATGTCGGTGCCGCCCCAGCCGGTGCCGGGACTGGCCACCTGAAAGTAGCGCCCCGGGGTGGATTTGCGCCCACGCATGACGATCCCCGAGGGCCGCATGTCCAGGCAGCGACCGGCCTGGTGCTCGGTCAGCACACCGGTGATGTGGTCGTCCACCACCACCACCTCGTCGACCTGACCGTACAGCTGCTTGGCAAAGATGCCCACCGTGGCCGAGCCGCAGCCCACCCGCATGCGCTGCTCCGTCACGCCGTTGACGATGGGCGCCTGGCCGGCCGCAATCACGATCTGCGAGCCGCCGTCGATGGCCAGCTCCACCGCGTGCTTGTTGCCCAGCTGCTCCATCACCTCCAGCGTGACGCGGCCTTCCTTCTTGCTGCCGCCCGTGAGGTGATGCACCCCGCCCAGCGACAGCATCTGCGAGCCGTATTCGGCCGTGGTGACGTGGCCCACCACCTCGCCCTTGCAGCGCACGTTGGCCTGTTCGGGTCCCAGGTAGCGGTCGGTGTCGATCTTCACCTTCAGGCTGCAATAGCTGAAGATGCCTTCGGTCACCACCGTCACCATGTCCACGCCCTGCGCGCTGGAGCCGACGATGAAGGGCGCGGGCTTGTAGTCGGGGTAGGTGGTGGACGAGCCGATGCCGGTGACGAAAACCTCGTCGGCGCGCAGCAGATCGCCATCCCAGTCGGGCGCCTGCGACACGTCCTGCGCCGGCTCGCCCGTGTCCTGCACCACCCGGCCGCTGAACTGCACCAGGGGCGCGCGCCCTTCGTCCACGGTCTTGCGCAACAGCACGACCGGATCGACGCGGATCAGCACGCCGCCCTGGTTGGCGTAGCGGTCGCACGCGCCGGCGCGGCCCTCGGCGATCTGGCACAGGATGGGGCAGGCGTTGCACTCGACCTTGGTGGCCGCCATGCGCTCGTTGCGCGGGCGGGCGCGCTCGAGCACCTGGGGTTCGGCCAGCTCGGGCAAGCCATCGGTTCGGGTGTGTTCGGTCATCGGGCAGCGGAGTCGGTGGGCCGCGCGCATGGCGTGGCCTTGTCAATTTAATGGAGTAGCCACTGAATCAACATGGAGTAAACCCTGAACCGAAGTGGAAAATTCTGGTGTAGTCTTTTCCGGATGAAAAACAACGCGCGACCCGCACGCGCTGGCGCCCCACCGGCATGCCGCGTCCAGGAGCATTCATGACCCATGTCGTCACCGACGCCTGCGTGCGCTGCAAGTACACCGACTGCGTGGACGTGTGCCCGGTCGACTGCTTCAAGGAGGGACCGCACTTCCTGGTGATCGACCCCGACGAGTGCATCGACTGCGCCGTGTGCATCCCCGAGTGCCCCGTCAACGCCATCTATGCCGAAGAAGACCTGCCCGCCGACCAGCGCCACTTCACCGCGATCAACCGGGATCCGTCCCCGCAATGGCCGGTCATCTCCAAAAGCCACGAGCCGCTGCCCGACGCCGAGCAGTGGAAAGACCTGACGAACAAGTACGCCACGCTGACGGCCTGAATCCCTTCGACCATCATGAGTGCCTTCATCGAAGAGCGCGTGCTGAGCGTGCGCCACTGGACCGACCGCCTGTTCAGCTTCACCACCACGCGCGACGCGGCGCTGCGCTTTTCCAACGGCCACTTCACCATGATCGGTCTGCGCGTGGACGAAAAGCCGCTGCTGCGCGCCTACTCCATCGCCTCGCCCAACTACGAGGATCACCTCGAATTCCTCAGCATCAAGATCGAGGACGGGCCCCTCACCTCGCGCCTGCAGCACATCCAGGTGGGTGACAGCATCGTCGTCGGGCGCAAGCCCACGGGCACCCTGGTGGTGGACTACCTGCTGCCGGGCAAGCGCCTGTACCTGTTCTCCACCGGCACGGGCCTGGCGCCCTTCATGAGCATCATCCGCGACCCGGAGAGCTACGAGAAGTTCGAGCAGATCATCCTGGTGCACGGCGTGCGCACGGTCGATGAGCTGGCGTATCACGACGTCATCTTGCAGCACCTGCCCAGCCATGAGTTCCTGGGCGACATGATCGCCACCCAGTTGCTGTACTACCCCACCGTCACGCGCCAGGACTTTCGCAACGTCGGCCGCATCCCCGACCTGATCGGAACGGGCAAGCTGTTTGCCGACCTGGACGTGCCCGCGCTGGACGCCGCGCACGACCGCGCCATGATCTGCGGCAGCCCAGCCATGCTCAAGGACCTGCGACATCTGCTGGAATCGCGCGGTTTCAAGGAAGGCAGCACCTCCCGCCCGGGCGACTTCGTGATCGAGCGGGCGTTTGCCGAGTCATGAAAACCAACCTGGCCCTCGCCCCCGCTTCCGCCCCCGCCCGTGCCGCGCCGCGCGGCCTGGCCAAGCCCGGGCGCAAGCCGGGCGTGCGCGAGCAGGCGGCGCAGGAGACGCAGGAGGCCATCCTGCGCGCGGCCACGCGCATCTTTGCCAAGCACGGTTTTTCGGGCGGGCGGGTGGAGCAGATCTCCAGGGCGGCCAAGTCGCATGACCGCATGATCTACTATTATTTTGGCAGCAAGGAAGGCTTGTACATCGCCGTGCTTGAAGACCTGTACCGGCGCTTCAACGAGGCCGAGGCGGCGCTCAAGCTGAATGCCGACGAGCCCGAGCAGGCCCTGGTCGCGGTGATCGGCTTCATCTGGAACTACTACCAGCGCAACCCCGAGTTCATCACCCTGCTGAACGACGAGAACCTGCATCGCGGCAAGCACATCACCAAGTCGCTGCGCGCGCACGACTATTCCTCGCCCGCCACGCAGATCATCGACACGGTGCTGGCCGCCGGCGTGGCGCAGGGCGTGTTTCGCGCCGGCTTGTCGGCGCGCGACGTGTACCTGATGATCGCCAGCCTGAACTACTTCTACCTGTCCAACCGCCACACGCTGTCGGCTTTTTTCGGTGCCCGGCTCGAAAGCCCCGAGGCGCTCGCGCACTGGCACCAGCAGGTCATCGATACCGTCTTGCGCGCCGTGCGCGCCTGATCCATCCACCCACGTCAAGGAGCCCCGTCATGGCCGAAGCCACCGCCACCGAAAAATCCGGCAAGCTCGTCATCCAGAACATCGGCCTGCTGCTCTCGGGCGACATCGACCGACCCATCCTGGACGCCGACACCATCGTGGTGCATGACGGCCTGATCACCGCCGTGGGCAAGCGCGCGGACTGCGACACCGAAGGCGCCAAACACACCATCGACGCGCGCCGCACCGCCGTGGCGCCCGGCCTGATCGACAGCCACGTCCACCCCGTTTTTGGCGACTGGACACCGCGCCAGGGCCAACTGGGCTGGATCGAATCGACCATGAACGGCGGCGTGACCACCATGATCTCGGCCGGCGAGGTGCACTTGCCGGGCCGGCCCAAGGACATCGTCGGCCTGAAGGCGCTGGCGATCACGGCGCAGCGCGCGTTCGACAACTTCCGCCCCGGCGGCGTGAAGGTGCTGGCCGGCGCGCCGGTGATCGAAAAGGGCATGATCGAGCAGGACTTCAAGGACCTGGCCGATGCGGGCGTCAAGCTGCTGGGCGAGGTGGGCCTGGGTTCGGTCAAGGCCGGCGAGGAGGCGCAGCAGATGGTGGCCTGGGCGCGCAAGTACGGCATCCAGAGCACCATCCACACCGGCGGCCCGTCCATTCCCGGCTCGGGCCTGATCGACAAGGACGTGGTGCTGGCCGCCGACGCCGACATCATCGGCCACATCAACGGCGGCCACACCGCCCTGCCGTGGAAGCACGTGTGCGAGCTGTGCGAAAAGTCCAGCCGCGCCATCGAGCTGGTGCACAACGGCAACGAGAAGATCGCCATCGAGGCGGCGCGCGCGGCCATCGACCTGAAGTGCCCGCACCGCGTGATCCTGGGCACCGACGGCCCCGCCGGCTCGGGCGTGCAGCCGCTGGGCATCTTGCGCATGATCGCGCTGATCTCCAGCTTCGCCGGCATCCCGGCCGAGGTGGTGTTCGGCTTTGCCACCGGCAACACCGCGCGCATGCGCCAGCTCAACTGCGGCTTGATCGAGGTGGGCCGCGCGGCCGATTTCGTCTTCATGGACAAGGCCCAGCACAGTGCCGGCCGCGACCTGCTGGACAGCGTGCAGCTGGGCGACATCCCCGGCATCGGCATGGTCGTGATCGACGGCCTGGTGCGCTGCGGCCGCAGCCGCAACACGCCGCCCGCAACCGAGGTGCCGGTGGTTTTATAGCGCGCCGCGCTGGCGTTGCCTTGCTCTCTCGCCCCTATGGGGAGAGGGTGGGGTGAGGGGCCGCTGGCGTTGGATTTGTTGGCCGTTGTTCGATGCTTGGGTGGCGCTGCTTTTTTCCGCTGGCCGGGATATGCGCCCGGCGGCGCAGTCCCTTTCTTTGCTTCGCCAAAGAAAGGAACCAAAGAAAGGCGACCCCACGTCTGCGACCCCTGCGCTTCGCTGCGGGGCAAACCTGCGTCACAGCGCTTGCGGGGTGCGCCGCAGAACTCGCTGCGTTCACTTCGCTCACTGCGCTCAAACAACCGCGGCGAGTCAGTCCACGAAGCGCGTGCATGCTGCGCTGCACGCGCCACCCCGCAAGCGCCGCGCCGCAGGCGCAGCCTCAAGGGGGTGGAAAACCCATTCGGGCCATCGCTGCGCTCGGCCCCAGGTTTGGCTGTTGGCGGGGCCGAGCGCAGCGATGGCCCGTGTTGGAGTTCAAGTCCCCTCTGGCCGTGCCGAGAAGCGCAGGGCGTGGGGCGGGCATGGGCAGCGCAGCATGCCCATGCATCGTGGACTGACTTGCTGCGGTTGTCTGAGCGGCGTGAGCGCAGCGAACAAAGCGAGTTCCGCAGCACCGCCCCATGACCGAGCATCGCAGGTTGCCCGCAGCGAAGCGAAGGGACACGGCCAGTGGGGTCGCCTTTTCTTTGCCTACTTTCTTTTGGCGACGCAAAAGAAAGTAGGTGCGCCGCCGGGCGCACATCCCGGCCAGCGAGAATATGCAGAATCAACCACGGAACAAGCGGCGACAACGGATCGATCGCCGAAAGCCCCTCACCCCCAACCCTCTCCCCAAAGAGGCGAGGGAGCAGGATCGCAACGACACTCAAGCCCGGCTCAAGGCATCCAGCAAGGCTTCGAAGGACTCGTTCGACGCCTGCGTGTTGTCATGCAGCAGCAGCTCGGGGTATTGCGCCGCATCGGGCATGAACAGCCGCGTTCGATACGCGTCCCAGTGCGCCAGCTTCCAGACATCGTTGGGGTTGCCGCGCGCCTGGATGCGCCGGCGCGCTTCGGCCTCTTGCAGATGCACCCACACCACATGCACGGCCACGTCGTCGGCCACGCCCAGCCAGGCGCGGTCGGCCAGGTGGTGCGCCCGCACTTCGCGCGACAGGGGGCCGACGACAATGCAGTTGACGTCCAGAGACAGGTTCTCGCGCGCCGTGTTCAGCAGCCCCGCGTACTCGGGCGCACGCAGGTGTTGCAGATACAAGGGGCTGTCGCGGTCGTTGGGGTCGCCCGTGAGCACGCCCATCACGGCGCTGCTGTAGTCGCCATACAGGGTGTCCTTGTCGAGCAGGCAAAACGATTGGCCGCTGCGCGCATGCAAGGCCGGCAGGGCGCGCTTGGCCAGCGTGGTCTTGCCGGTGCCGGCGTGGCCGCAAAAAAAGATCAGGCGGGGCATGCGGCAAGGATAGCCGCACCGGCGATCGTGGCCCTCAACTGTGCAGGCGCGACGTGCGCGGCAGGTGCGCCATCAGGAACTCCATCTGGTCGGCCAGGATGCGGCGGTTGCGCAGGATGAAGTCTTCCCACAGGCTGGGCACGTAGGGGGCGTACAACAGGGGCATGCGCGCCTGTTCGGGCGTGCGGTCGCTCTTGCGGTGGTTGCAGGCGCGGCAGGCGGTGACCACGTTCATCCAGTGGTCGCGTCCGCGCTGGGCCAGCGGCGTGATGTGCTCGCGCGTGAGCTCGGTTTCGTGGAAATGCCCGCCACAGTAGGCGCACACGTTGCGGTCGCGCGCAAACAGCTTGGCGTTGGTCAGGCCGGGGCGCAGCTCGAAGGGGTTGATGCCGGGCACGCCGCGCGTGCCGATGATGCTGTTGACCTCGATGATCGACTGCGCGCCGGTGACGGCGTTGTGCCCGCCGTGAAACACCGCGATGCGCCCGCCCGCCTCCCAGCGCACCTCTTCGGCGGCGTAATGGATGACCGCCTGTTCCAGCGAAATCCACGATTGCGGCAGCCCTTGGGCCGACAGCTTGAGCACCTTCACAAAACGACTCCTGATGCGGAACCCCTGTGTGACCGGCGTTGCCAGCGCCGACCGCGCCGCGCCTGCGGCAAACCGGCAGGCGCCTTGGCAATATACTCTTTTTTTCAAAAGGATTTGACCGTCTGGCGCGGACGTGGCTTGCGCGAGGCGCTATCAATTCAATAATCCCAAAAGCGGCGGTTGACCGTTTGCCATGCTCCTGCAAGCCACATCATGCCCAACTTCACTGGCTCCGATCACCTTCACCTCTCGGGGAACCGCACTATGCGCTTGCCAGCACCGCTCTCAGCGCGCCATGCGGCGTTGCTCCACCTTGCGGGCACCAGCCCGCAGCGTTGTCGCGCCTTGCCTGGCACGCCGATAGCGGCACCGGCAAGCGCATCCAACCACCGCTTTTAGGATCATGAAAATCTTTCGCGGCCTGCACCACCCCGGCATCGCCCCGGGTTGCGCGCTCACCATCGGCAACTTCGACGGCGTGCATCGCGGCCACCAGGCCATGCTGGCGCTGCTGCGCGCCGAGGCGGCGCAACGCGGCGTGCCCAGCTGCGTGATGAGCTTCGAGCCGCACCCGCGCGACCACTTCGCCGCGCTGCTGAACAAGCCCGAGCTGGCGCCCGCGCGCATCGTCACCTTCCGCGACAAGCTGGCCGAGTTGGCGCGTTGCGGCATCGACCAGGCCATCGTGCTGCCGTTCAACGCGCGGTTGGCGGCGCAGCCGCCCCAGGCCTTCATCGACGACATGCTGGTGCGGGCCCTGGGCGTGCGCTACGTGCTGGTGGGCGACGACTTTCGCTTTGGCGCCAAGCGCGCGGGCGACTACGCCATGCTGGACGCGGCCGGCCAGCAGCAGGGTTTTGACGTGGCGCGCATGCAAAGCTACGAGGTGCATGGCGAGCGCGTGTCCAGCACGGCGGTGCGCAACGCCCTGGCCGCCGGGCGCATGGATGAGGCCGCCGCGCTGCTGGGGCGGCCCTACGCCATCAGCGGCCACGTGGTGCATGGGCGCCATTTGGGCCGGGCGCTGGGCGAGAGCGCGGCCGGCCTCGGCGACGGCTTTCGCACGCTGAACCTGCGCTTTTCGCGCCGCTCGCATGCCTGGAAGCCCGCCGCCAGCGGCATCTTCGTGGTGCGCGTGCACGGGCTGGGGGATGCGCCGCTGCCCGGCGTGGCCAACCTGGGCGTGCGCCCCTCGCTCGATCCGCACGACATCAACGGCGGGCGCGTGCTGCTGGAAACCCATTGCCTGCAGTGGCCCGCGCACCTGGGTGCCGAAGGGGCCTACGGTAAAATCATCCGCGTGGAACTGCTGCACAAACTGCACGACGAGTTGCGCTATCACAGCCTGGCGGCGCTCGCCGAAGGCATTGCGCGCGACCTGGCCGACGCGCGCGCCTGGCTGGCCGCACACCCGGCGCGAATTTGAAGGGGCCGCGGCGCCCCGCACGCCGCCCTGCGCCCCACTCCTGCTTTGGTAGCTGCCTGCGCACACCAGTCAAGCGCAAACGGCTGATTTGACTCATATTCCGCTTTGCCCCCCGCCATGACCACCGACACCCAGACCGACTACCGCGCCACGCTCAACCTGCCCGACACGCCCTTCCCCATGCGCGGCGACCTGCCCAAGCGCGAGCCCGGCTGGGTCAAGGACTGGGAAGACCAGGGCCTGTACAAGCGGCTGCGCGCCGCCCGCGCGGGGCGCGAGAAATTCATCCTGCACGACGGCCCGCCGTATGCCAACGGCACGCTGCACGCCGGCCACGCGGTCAACAAGATCCTGAAGGACATGATCGTCAAGGCCCAGCAACTCTCGGGCATGGACGCGCACTACGTGCCCGGCTGGGACTGCCACGGCCTGCCGATCGAAAACCAGATCGAAAAGCTGTACGGCCGCAAACTCAGCCGCGATGAGATGCAGGCCAGGGGCCGCGCCTACGCCACCGAGCAGATCGCCCTGCAGATGGCCGACTTCAAGCGCCTGGGCGTGCTGGGCGAGTGGGACAACCCGTACAAGACGATGAACTTCGGCAACGAGGCGGGCGAGCTGCGCGTGTTCAAGCGCCTGATCGAGCGCGGCTTCGTCTATCGGGGGCTCAAGCCGGTTTATTGGTGCTTCGACTGCGGATCGGCCCTGGCCGAGGCCGAGATCGAGTATCAGGACAAGAAGAGCAACACCGTCGATGTCGCGTTTGAAGCGGCCCAGCCGGACAAGCTGGCCGCCGCCTTTGGCCTGCCCCAACTGGACAAGCCCGCCTTCGTCGTCATCTGGACGACGACGGCCTGGACCATCCCGGCCAACCAGGCACTCAACCTGGGCCCCGAGATCGAATACGCGCTGGTCGACACCCCCAAGGGCCTGCTGGTGCTGGCCACGGCGCGCGTCGAAGACTGCCTGAAGCGCTATGGAATCGATGGCAAAGTCCTCGCCACCGCCAAAGGCGAGAAGCTGGCCGGCCTCGAATTCAAGCACCCCCTGTACGACGTCGATGCCGGCTACCGGCGTCTCTCGCCCGTGTATCTGGCCGACTATGCCACCGACACCGACGGCACCGGCATCGTGCATTCATCGCCCGCCTATGGCGTGGAAGACTTCAACTCCTGCGTCGCCCACGGCCTGGCGCATGAGGACATCCTCAACCCCGTGCAAGGCGGCGGCAGCTACGCCGATGACTTCCCGCTGTTTGGCGGCCTGAACATCTGGAAGGCCGTGCCCGTCATCATCAAGACGCTGGATGAGGCCGGGCGCCTGCTGGCCACCAGCAGCCTGCAGCACAGCTATCCGCACTGCTGGCGCCACAAGTCGCCCGTGATCTACCGCGCCGCCTCGCAATGGTTCGTGCGCATGGACGAAGGCGAAGGCGTGTTCACCAAGGACAAGGCCGCCGAGACCCTGCGCACCACCGCGCTGCGCGCCATCGAGCAAACGGCGTTCTACCCGCCCTCCGGCAAGGCCCGCCTGCGCGACATGATCGCCGGCCGACCCGACTGGGTCATCAGCCGCCAGCGCGCCTGGGGCGTGCCGATCGCCTTCTTCTTGCACAAGGAGACGGACGAGCTGCACCCGCGCACGCTCGAAATCCTGGACCAGGCGGCCGACATCATCGACCAGGGCGGCATCGAGGCCTGGAGCCGCGTCACAGCCGAGGAGATCCTGGGCACGGAAGACGCGCAGCACTACCGCAAGTTCAACGACATCCTGGAGGTGTGGTTCGACTCGGGCTCGACCTTCGAGCACGTGCTGTGCGGCTCGCACCCCAACGAACACCACGCCAGCGGCCCCGAGGCCGACATGTACCTGGAGGGCCACGACCAGCACCGCGGGTGGTTTCATTCGTCGCTGCTGCTGGCCAGCGCCATCCGCGGCCGCGCGCCCTACCGCAGCCTGCTGACGCACGGCTTCACGGTCGACGCGCAGGGCCGCAAGATGAGCAAGAGCCTGGGCAACGGCATCGACCTGCAGGAGGCCAACAAGAAATGGGGCGCCGAGCTGCTGCGCCTGTGGACGGCCTCCAGCGACTACTCGGGCGACATCGCCGGCGACGACAAGATCATGGCGCGCGTGGTGGACACCTACCGCCGCATCCGCAACACCCTGCGCTTTCTGCTGGCCAACACCAGCGACTTCGATCCCGCCAAGGACGCCGTGCCGGCCGCGCAGATGCTGGAGATCGACCGCTGGCTGCTGGCGCGCGCGGCGCAGTTCCAGGCCGAGGTGCTGGCGCACTACGAGGTGTACGAGTTCCACCCGGTCGTCGCCAAGCTGCAATTGTTCTGCTCCGAAGACCTGGGCGGCTTTTATCTGGACGTGCTGAAAGACCGCCTCTACACCACGCAGCCCAAGAGCCTGGCGCGGCGCAGCGCGCAGACCGCGCTGTGGCAATTGACGCAGGCCCTGCTGCGCTGGATGGCGCCCTTTCTCAGCTTCACCGCCGAGGAGGCGTGGAAGCTGGTGGGCAAGAGCGAGTCGATCTTTCTCGAAGAATTCTGGACCTTCGACGCGCCCGACGCCGCGCTGCTGGCCAAGTGGGCGCGCATCCGCGCCGTGCGCGAAGCGGCCAACAAGGAGATCGAGGCGGTGCGCGAAAAAGGCGAAGTCGGCTCGTCCCTGCAGGCCGAGCTGCAACTCACCGTGCCGCCCGAAGACCAGGCGCTGCTGACAAGCCTGGGCGACGAGTTGCGCTTCGTGTTCATCACATCCGCTATTGATTTGATTGCTGGCAGCGCGCTCCAGGCAAGCGCCAGCGCCTCAAAACATCAAAAATGCGAACGCTGCTGGCACTACCGCGCCGACGTCGGCCATGATGCCGAACACCCCACCCTGTGCGGTCGCTGCGTGAGCAACCTGTATGGCAACGGCGAGAGCCGGCATTTCGCCTGACATGGCACGCGGCAAATCAACAGGCGCCAGCCTGGCCCTGTGGCTGGCGCTGGCCGCTCTGGTCGTGCTGCTGGATCAACTCAGCAAGTGGCTGATCCTGGGCGCCTATCAACTGGGCGACGCCACCCGCATCACCGGGTTTTTCAACATCGTGCGCGCCCACAACACCGGCGCGGCGTTTTCGTTTCTGGCCGGCGGCAGCGGCTGGCAGCGCTGGTTCTTCGTCGCGCTGGCGCTGGCCGCGTCGGGCTTCATCGTCTGGCTGCTGCGCCAGCATGCGGGGCAGAAGCTGTTTTCATTCTCGCT
This sequence comes from Ottowia sp., assembly GCF_046348305.1. Lineage (GTDB taxonomy): Bacteria > Pseudomonadota > Gammaproteobacteria > Burkholderiales > Burkholderiaceae_C > Ottowia. Next base: position 130,086 of record NZ_JAXMEM010000011.1, on the reverse strand, counting down.
GGCCATGATCCTGGGCGGCGCCGTCGGCAACGTCATCGACCGGCTGCAGCACGGCTACGTGGTGGACTTTCTGGACTTTCACTGGCCTTTTCTGGACGGCCTGTTCTACCGTGGGCACTTTCCCGCCTTCAACCTGGCCGATGCCGCCATCACGGCGGGGGCAGTGGGGATGATCCTGGATGAGTTGCTGCGGGTGCGGCGCGGCAAATGAGCTGACGCCGTTCGCGCCGACGATCATTGCCCGGCGCTACCACGACGATTGACGCCCGTCCAACGCGCATCGGGCGGCTGCCCCGGTGCGAGACACCGATTGCGCGCAAGCCAGCAAGCATCCCGATCAGTCCTTGCGATCGCGATAGCCACCCCTGCGTGCACCCTTGGCGACACCCTGCAACTGGGCCCATTCAGGCACGGGCACGACGCGCACACCCTTGCCTTTCGGAATGAGGGCAAGCTCTTGCCCGGCGTGCCGGCGCAGCGCTTGGCGCGCGGCCTTGGGGACGGGAACCGGAACTCGCATCACCATGCTCCCCCTCATCTTCCCCGATGCCGATTGAGCCTCGAGGCCTGCCACAGATAGAAGGTCACGGGCTGCGCCGCCGCCACCAGGTTGCCCTGGGCGTCGATCAACTCGGCCCGCAGGACGTGCGCCCCGCGCTCGACGCCGCGCAGGACAAACACGCCACCGCCCTGGTCCTGGGACTGCTGCGCCCCATCGACGAACAGGCGCACGCGGCTGCCCGGGGTGGCGCCGGTGGCCTGCACGCGCACCAGCACCTCGCCCGGGTTGCTGTGGATGGTCTCTTCGTTGGCCGGTTGGGTGATGGCAAGCTGGGCGGCGTGCGCCGGCGGCGCGGCGCCCAAGGCCAGCACCGCCAGCAGGCACGCGGCCGCCACGAGTTGGGCCAGCGTGCGGCGTTCAGTGGGCATTGGCGACTCCTTGGATGTGTTCTTCACGCACGGATTGTGCCGTCGCAAGGCGCCTCAGTGCCACACCAGCACGTGACGCATGGTCAGCGGGTCCAGCCGCTCGTCCACCTGCCGTGCCAGTCGCGCGCGCTCGGGCTCGGGCACGCCGCTCCATGCCACGGTGATCAGGCTGCCGTGCGCTGCATGGGCGCCGACCTCGACCGCCAGGCTCACGCCGGCCGGCGTCAGGTCGGCCAGCATCGCGGCAACGGCACGCTCGGCGGCCTGCCAGCGCAGCGCGGGCTTGAAGACTTTGCCGACCGCGGTCAGCGGGATCGCGTCCACCAGGTACAGCCGCACCGGCACGGCGGCGCGCTCGGGCGTGTGTGCGCGCACGTGCTCGAGCAGCGCGTCGGCGCTGACGCTGGCGCCGGGCTTGAGCTGCACGAAGGCCACCGGCAGCTCGCCCGCATACGCATCGGGCTGACCCACCACCGCCGCCAGGGCGACGTCGGGGTGGCGAAAGAACACTTCCTCGATCGCCATCGGGTCGATGTTGTGCCCGCCGCGGATGATCAGGTCCTTGGCGCGGCCGGTGATCCACAGATAGCCGTCCTCGTCCAGCCGGCCCAAGTCGCCCGAGTTGACCCAGCCCGGCTCGATGAAGGCGCCGGCGTTGTGCGCCGCGCTGACGTAGCCCGAGAACACGCCGGGCCCGGCCATGGCCACCACGCCGATCTCGCCCGGCGCGCAGTCGCCGGCGCAGCGGCCCTCGGCGTCGACGCGCACCACGCGCACCTTGCTGTAGGGCACCGGATGGCCGACCGAGCCCAGCCGCACCGGCCGGTCAGCGTGGCTCATCACGTGCACGCTGGCGGTTTCGGTCATGCCGTAGACCTCGAGCACGGGCACCTTCAGCCGCTCTTCATACACGCGCCCCACCGCCACCGGAATGGCCGAACCGCCGCCCGACACGGTGCGGATGCTGGACAGATCGGCGCCTTCCACCGGCACGCCCAGGGCTGCCGCCAGCACCGTGGGCACGCCGCCGAACACTGCGGGCCGATAGCGCTGCACCAGGCGCCACACGTTGCGGATGGCCGCCGGATCGCGCCAGCCCGCGGGCGAGACGACCACCAGCGTGCTGCCCGCGGCCAGCGCCGCCAGGCCCTGCGTGAGCGCGCCGCCGACGTGAAACAGCGGCAGGCCAAACAGCACGCTGCGCCCGGCCCCGGTGGGCAGCAGCAGGCCCATGCCCCAGGCCTGGTACACCTGATTGGCGTGCGTATGGCGCACCAGCTTGGGCGTGCCGGTGGTGCCGCCGGTGTGAAAGTAGCCCGCGATGTCGCTGGCCGCGATCTGCCGTCCGCTCGTGAGCCGATCGGCCGGGTACTGACCGATCAGCGCATCGAAGTCCTGCACGCCCGGGCCCGCAGCAGCCGCGCCATGCACGACCAGGATGGCTTTCAGCCGCGGCAGGCTGTCCTTGATCTGCTGCACCTTGTCCCAGATGTCGGAGCCGGGCACGGGGCCCAGGGTGACCAGCACCCGCGTGTCGGCCGCACGCAGAATTTCGCCGATCTGCCCGGCCGACAGCAGCGGGTTGACCGGGTTGGCGATGCCGGCGGCCTGCGCGCCAAACAAGGTGAAGAAGGCCTGCGGCACCAGCGGCAGCAAGAAGCTCACCACGTCGCTGGGCCCCACGCCCAGGCCGGCAAACAGGTTGGCCGCCTGCGTGACGCGGCCGATGAACTGCGCATGCGTGATCGTGACCGGCGGCTCGTCCGGATCGGCCTTGGACAGGAACTGGATGGCCGGCGCCTGCGGGTCGATGGCCGCGCCGATCTGCAGGGCCTCGTAGGTGCTTTGCGCGGCAATGCGCTCGGCATATGGCGTGGACTCAAACGCCGCCAGATCGGTGGCGCTGGCGAGGCGCGGCAGGTCGGCGCCGATGAAACGGTCGAGGGAATGCGCCTTGGCCATGGTGGGCTCCGCGACACGACCCGTGATGACGAACATGCACCAGCAGCCGGTCGCCATCGCTGCAAATCCGCTGGTGCGGGTTCATTCTATGAACTCGGCGTGATCCCGTTTGGACGCGCCCAGGCGACGGTCTGCGTGGCCTACACGGTCAAGATGGTCGAGCCCGTCGTCTGCCGCGCCTCCAGCGCGCGGTGCGCGGCCTGCACGTCGGCCAGGGCAAAGCGCTGGTCGATGTGGATCTTCACCTGGCCGCTTTCCACCACGGCAAACAGATCGTCGGCCATGGCCTGGCAGCGCTCGCGCGTGGCGATGTGGGTGAACAGCGTGGCGCGCGTGACGTACAGGCATTTGGCCGCCAGCACCCCGGGCGCGAACGGCGGCACGGCGCCGCTGGCGTTGCCGAAGCTGGCCATCAGGCCGAAGGGGCGCAGGCACTGCAGCGAGCCCTCCCAGGTGTCCTTGCCGACCGAGTCGTACACCACCTTCACGCCCGCGCCGCCGGTGATCTCCTGCACCCGCTCCACAAAATCGTCTGCTCTGTAATTGATAGCTGCCTGCGCTCCATTGGCAAGCGCCAGCGCGCATTTTTTTTCTGAACCCGCGGTGGCGATGAGCCGGTAGCCCAAGGCCCTGGCCCATTGGCAGGCAATCAGGCCCACGCCGCCGGCCGCCGCGTGCCACAGCACGAAGTCGCCCGGCTGCAGGCCCTCGGCCGGCAGCGTGCGGCGCAGCAGGTACTGCACCGTCAGGCCCTTGAGCATCATGGCCGCGCCGGTGTCGAAGTCGATGCCGTCGGGCAGCTTGCACACCGCCAGCGCGGGCAGCACGCGCACCTGGCTGTAGCTGCCCGGCGGGTTGCTGGCGTAGGCGGCGCGGTCGCCCGCACGCAGGTGCGTCACGCCCTCGCCCACCGCCTCGATCACGCCCGCGCCTTCCATGCCCAGCGTCAGCGGCACGGGCAGCGGATACAGGCCGCTGCGCTGATAGACGTCGATGAAGTTCAGGCCGATGGCGTGATGGCGAATGCGCACCTCGCCCGGGCCGGGCGCGCCCACGGGCAGCTCGACCAGCTTCATCTCCTCGGGGCCGCCCTGGCGGGCGATTTGAACGGCAAACGGCATGGGTCCTTGTCCTCGTTTAAGCTCCAAACATCCGCCGATGGTGCCACGGCGCGCGGCATCGGTGTTGCGCAGGGCCATGGCATCTCCTTGCTCTGCTCCATGCGCCTGAACGCCGCCACCGCCGCCCTGCTGACCACCTCGACCCTGCTGTGGGCGGGCAATGCCGTGGTGGGCCGCGCGGTGGTGGGCCTGGTGTCGCCGATCACGCTCAACTTCATCCGCTGGTGCCTGGCGTTTTGCATCCTGCTGCCGCTGGCGCCCTGGGTGTTGCGGCGCGACAGCGGCTTGTGGCCGCTGTGGCGGCGCTACGCACTGCTGGGCCTGCTGGGCGTGGGCAGCTACAACGCGCTGCAATACCTGGCGCTGCGCACGTCCACGCCCGTCAACGTGACGCTGGTGGCATCCACCATGCCGCTGTGGATGCTGGCGCTGGGCCGTCTGTTCTTCGGCATGCGCGTGACCCGCATGCAGATGGTCGGCGTCGGCCTGTCCATGGCCGGGGTGCTGGTGGTGCTGGCACGCGGGCGCTGGCAACAGCTGGCGCAGCTGCATCTGGTTCCGGGCGACCTGTACATGGTGCTGGCCACGCTCTTCTGGGCCTGGTACTCGTGGCTGTTGCCCGCGCGCCCCGGCGAGCCGGCACGGCTGCGCGCCAACTGGGCCGCGTTGCTGCTGGGCCAGGTGGTCTTCGGACTGGGCTGGTCAAGCCTGTTTGCCGGTGCCGAGTGGGCCGCGGGCGATGCGTTCATCCACCCGTCCTGGCCGCTCGCCGCGGCCCTGCTCTTCGTGGCGCTGGGCCCCGCCGTGCTGGCCTATCGCTGCTGGGGCCTGGGGGTGCAGCACGCGGGGCCGGCCGTCGCCGGGTTTTTCTCCAACCTCACGCCGGTCTTTGCCGCCATTTTGTCGGCGCTGTTTCTGGGCGAGGCGCCCCAGCCCTATCACGGCCTCGCGTTCGCGCTGATCGTGGCGGGCATCTGGGTGGCGGCGCGGCGCTGAACACAGGTCAGTGATCCATGGCACAGCGCGCCACCCGCAGCCGATGAAACGCAAAGGGCCCAACGGCCGCGGAGCAGGCCACACCCGTGATCGCCGTGGCCCGGATTTCCCCGGTCACTGGCGATGCCCCTAGTACTGCGACCCGGAAGTAGAGGAACAAGATGAAATCGATGAATTCGCGCGCAGGGCAAGGCGCAAACCGCAGCAATAGCCGAAGCTATTGCGAGGATTTGCAACGCCGCCATGCGTGCGAAGGCGCGATTTCATGTTTCGATACTTTCGGGTCGCAGTACTAGAGGGGGAGGCGAAACATCGCGCCGCGAGTGGAGACTGGGGGGGTCAAAAAGTCCCTGGATACGCCCCACCGTCCAGCAGGATGCTCTGCCCCGTCAGATAGGCCGCCTGCTGGCTGCACAAAAAGGCGCACACCGAGCCGAATTCGGACGGCGTGCCGAAGCGCTTGGCGGGAATGGGCGCGGCCTGCGCGGCGCGCACCTCCTGGAGGCTCTTGCCGCTCTTGTCGACCATGCCCTGCATCAGCCCGGCCAGGCGGTCGGTGTCGAACTTGCCGGGCAGCAGGTTGTTGATGGTCACGCCCTGGGCCGCGATCTGCGGGTTGCGCGCCAGCCCGGCGATGAAACCCGTCAGGCCCGAACGCGCGCCGTTGGACAGGCCCAGCACGTCGATCGGCGCCTTGACCGCGCTGGAGGTGATGTTGACGATGCGACCGAAGCCGCGCGCCAGCATGCCGTCGATGGTGGCCTTGATCAGCTCGATGGGGGTGAGCATGTTGGCGTCCACCGCCTTGATCCAGGCCGCGCGGTCCCAGTCGCGAAAGCTGCCCATGGGCGGGCCGCCAGCGTTGGTGACGACGATGTCGAAATCGGCGCGCTGCGCAAACACCGCCGCGCGGCCCTCGGGCGTGGTGATGTCGGCGGCCACGGCCTGCACCTGCACGCCAGCGCCCACCTGCTGGCGCAAGGCCGCGGCCGACGCCTGCAGCGCCTCGGCCCCGCGCGCCACCATCAGCACGCTGGCGCCCTCGCCCGCCAGCGCCTGCACGCAGCCCAGCCCAAGGCCCTTGCTGGCGCCGCACACCAGCGCCCATTTGCCGGCTATTCCCAAGTCCATGATTCAAAGTCCTTCTGGTTTCATGCCAAATTGCATTCAACCCGGATTGTCCATGGGGCGCGTTCGAGGATCGGTTGCACGCTGCTTGAGCACCTGTCGCGCGCCAGCCCTGATCGAAAGCATCCAACACGCGAGAGCCAGCGCTCCGCGTCCGCATTCTTGGTCAAGCAACCCTCCAGACCGCGTCCAGGAGGCGCCGCAAGCCAACTTCAATGCAGTCTCGTCCGCAAGCGCGCCGGCCAGCGCATGCGCAGCTTCGGCGGCTGCCACTCAAGAATCCGGCAGTTCCAGATCAAGCAAAGCCGAACTGAGCGACTTGCCATGCGCGTCCAGCGCCAGTGAACGGGTCACGCCGCCGCCCAGCGCCAGGGTCATGACGAAATTGAATGCCCCCAGGCGCGGCAGCTCGTAACGCACCACCGTGCCCTTCACCACGTCGGCAAAGTGCTGCTTGACGCGCTCGGGGGTCACCTCGCGCAACAGCCGCTCGTAATCGGCGGGGTCGTGCGCAATGACGGAGATGTTGGAGGTGTTGCCCTTGTCGCCGGTGCGCGAGTGGGCCAGTTGACGCAGCTTCATGATGTGGCTCCCAGCATGACCACGCTGCCCTGCGCCAGATGGCTGGGCAGCAGAACGGATTGCACGGCGATGATTTCGCGCGCCGACTTGGTGGCGCCGCCACCACCGGCCGGCCCATTGGTGTAGAGGGTCTCGACCTCGTTGCCGATGCGCACCGCCTCGGCCATCGAGTCGCAGCGGCCCGCTACGCGCAACCGCACCTCGTAGGGCTCGGCGGCGCGTCGCGAGATCGTCGGCCCGTAGAGCGAATCGATGCCGATCAAGTCAAGGCGCAGCTCGCTGGTCTTCACGCCGGTGCTGGCCAGGCGTTCACGCACGATCTCCAGCGCCAGCCGCGCGCGCGCCACCGCGCCCGGGCCGCCGTAGGAAATCTGGCCCTCGCCGACGTAGCTGTCCACGTAGCCGACCGAAACCTTGAGCAAACCGGTGGGCGGATGGCCCCGCCCACCGGTCACGCGCACCCGGTCGTCGCCCACGGATTCCACGGTCACCTCGCTGAAGTCCGCCACCACGTCGGGCTGCAGGTAGCGCTTGGGGTCGTGAATCTCGTAGATCAATTGCTCCTTGCAGGTGGCTGGCGTGACCTTGCCGCCGGCCGACGCCACCTTGGTGATGATCACGCTGCCGTCCTCGCTCACCTCGCCGATGGGAAAACCCAGCCGCGCGAGCTGCGGCACGTCCTTGAGACCGGGGTCGGCGAAGTAGCCGCCCGTGACCTGGCCCGCGCACTCCAGCAGGTGGCCGACGACCGTGGCCTGCCCAAGCCGCTCGAAATCGTCCAGCGACCAGCCAAACTCGTGCAGCAGCGGCGCGATGAAAAGCGCCGGGTCAGCCACGCGCCCGGTGATGACCACCTGTGCGCCTTGCGCCAGCGCATCGCGCATCCCGCCAGCCCCCATGTACGCATTGGCCGAAATGACGCGCCCGGCCAGTTCCGCCACGGGTGTGCCGCTTTCCTCGAAGCGATAGTTGCCGGCCAGCACGGTATCGAGGACGTCGTCGCCCTGCACGGCTGCGATCTTGAGATCAGCCAGTCCCAGTTCGTGCGCAATGGCTGCCGTCTTGCGTGCAGCGCCCAGCGGGTTGGCCGCACCCATGTTGGTGATGATCCGTATTCCCTTGGCGGCGCAAGTCGGCAACACGGCGCGCATGCGTGCCTCCAGCAGCGGATCGAAGCCAGATTGCGGATCGCGCCGTCGGGCCTGTTGCGCCAATGCGATGGTGCGCTCAGCCAGACATTCAAAAATCAGATATTGAATGTCACCGTCCCTGGCCAACTCGGCGGCCGGTTCAATGCGATCACCGGCGTATCCGGCGCCGGCGCCCAATCGAATGCAACGCATGATCGTCTCCAGTGCAACAAGGTCAGAGCGGAAACACGCCAAACAGCACGCAGGCAAACGTCATCACGACGGATGCCCCCCACAGCAGCGGGATGGAAAATTTTTGATGATCCGCCAAGTCGATCCCGGCCAGCCCCACCACCAGGAACGTCGCCGGCGTGAGCGGGCTGACCGGAAAGCCCGTGGTCATTTGACCCATCAGCGCGGCCTGCGCCATCTGCAGCGATGGCACGCCCAGTTGCTGGCCCACTTCGGCAATGACCGGGAGCATGCCGAAATAAAACGAATCCGGATCGAACAGCAAACTGAGCGGCATGGCGATCAGCCCCAGCACGAACGGAATGTGCGAGGCCGCGCCGGACGGCACGAAATGCACGGCCTGCTGCGCCATGGCCTTGAGCATGCCGCTGTTTTGCATGATGCCGGTGAAAACCCCGGCCGCCAGCAGGATTCCGGCCATCATCAATGCGGCCTTGGCATGCGCATCGACGCGGGCGCGCTGCATGTCAACGTCAGGGTAGTTCACCAGCAACGCGATGCAGGTGCCGGCCATGAACATCAGCGCCGGAGGAACCTTCTCCCCCATGACCACCATGGTGCCGAGCACGATCACCGTAAGGATGATGTTGAACCAGAAGTTCTTCGGACGACGCAATGCAAGCTCGGCCTCGCTCAGCTTGCGCTCGACCACCACGTCCACGCTGGCCGCGCCGGTGATGCCCAGCCGTTTTTCCTCGCGCCGGCCGAGCCACCACGCAGCCGCAAAGATGAAGACCAAGCCTACCGCCTGTACCGGAACGATGGGCTTGAAAATATCGCCGATCGGCAAGTGCAGCGCGGCTGAGGCGCGGATCATCGGCCCTGTCCACGGCAAGAAATTGACGCCAGCCGCCAACGACGCCGCCGCTGCCAGCACGCGCCTGTCCATGCCCAGGCGGTCGTACAGCGGCAGCATGGCCGGAATGGTGATGAGAAAGGTCACCGCGCCCGAGCCGTCCAGATGGATGAGCAGCGCCAGCAATGTGGTACCCGTCACGATGCGTGTGGGGCGTGTGCCGACGGTGGCCAGGATGCGGTTGATGATCGGATCGAGCATGCCGGCGTCGGTGATCACGCCGAAGTACAGGATCGCGAACACGAACATGCCAATCACCGGCGCCAGGCTCTTGAGCCCGGCAACCACGAACTTGCCGGTGTCGAAGCCGAAGCCGCCGATCAGGGACGCGGCCACCGGCACGACGATCAACGCCACCAGCGGAGACATGCGCTTGGTGAGGATGACTGCCAAGAGCACGACAATGGTGACCAGTCCGAGCAAGGGCAGCATGGTGTGTCTCCTCGTTTTCGCGCGTCGCAATGGCCGCCGCCACGCCCCAGTTGCAGTGGCCCCGGCGGGGCCATGGCGCAGCCGAATGCGGGCGCCCAGATCAATCCGATCCGAATCCCGCAATGGCTCATGGGCAAGAAACCCTACTGCCATTTAGGTCGCCCGCCGCGCTCTCGATGGCGCGACATCAGAGGCGGATTTCGCGCCAGCGCTTCACGTCGATTTTTCGATCGCGCTCGCCGATACATCCCCACGAAGACCACGCCGTGTACGGCCCGCGCGGCTGAACAGCGCAATGCCCGCCACCACCAGCACCGTGCCCGCCGCCAGTCCGGGCGTGAAGGGCTCGCCCAGCAGCACGATGCCCATGGCAATGGTGGACAGCGGCCCGATCATGCCCACCTGCGCGGCCAGGCTGGCGCCGATGCGCTCCACGCCCAGCATCACCAGCAGCACCGGCACGGCGGTGCACAGCGTGGCATTCAGCAGCGACAGCCACAGCACGGGCTCGGCCACGCGCGCCGCGCCAAGCGGGTTGGCCACTCCGAAATGCACGATGCAGCACACGCTGGCCACCGTCGATGCCAGGCCCACCAGGCGCAGGCTGCCGATGCGTTGCACGAACTCGCCGCTGAAAAACAGGTACAGCGCGTAGGCCGCCGCCGAGCCCAGCACCCACAGCGCACCCCAGGCCGTGGCGCCGCCCGGCGCCTGGCGCGCCTCAACGCCGAACACCAGCAGCGCGCCGCCATAGCTCACCAGCGTGGCCGGCACATGGCCGGCGGTGATGGCGCGCCCGCGCCACGCCCAGCCATAGACCAGCACGAGGGTGGGCGTGAGATACAAGATCAGCCGCTCCAGCCCGGCGGTGATGTACTGCAGGCCGACAAAGTCGAGCATGCTGGCCAGGTAGTAGCCGCAAAAGCCCAAGCCCAGCACTGCCCAGCGCTCGCTGCGGCTCAGCGCCGGCCGCCCGCGCCCGCCCCACCAAGCCATCAGAAAAAAGAAGGGCAAGGCCATCAGCATGCGATACATCAGCAGGGTGATGGCGTCCACCCCGTAGCGGTAGGCCAGCTTGACGATGATGGCCTTGCCGCTGAAGCCGATGGCGCCCACGGTGGCAAAGGCAATGCCGGTTGCTCTTTTATTGATAGCTTGTTGCGCAGGCAGCGCAGGCGCTTCAGGCATGTTTGGCTTGAATTGCTCTGGGGTGGCACCAGGCCTCAGCCGCGCATGGGGCGCAGCGCGTCGGCCCAGCGCCGCAGCTCGTCAAGCAGGCTGCGCGCCGACGCGTCGATCAGCTCGTTGGAGCCGAAGGTGCCGCCGTCGTCCAGCAGGCTGGCGACCATGGGGATGGCCACGCCCTCGACCATGGGCATCATCTTGAGGGTGGTGGCGTGCAGGCGCGCCATCTGCACGGCGCGCAGGCCGCCCGACACGCCGCCGTAGCCGACAAAGCCGCAGGGCTTGTAGTTCCACTCGCGGTACACGTAGTCCAGCGCGTTGGTCAGCGCCGGCGAGGGCATGTAGTTGTACTCGGGCATCACGAACACGTAGGCGTCCGCCGCGGCCACGCTGGCGCTCCAGCGCTTGGTGTGCTCGTGCTCGTACTGCTGCATGCGCGGATGCACCGGCTCGTCGTACAGCGGCAGCTTGAAGTCAGCCAGGTCCACCAGCTCGGCGTCGAAGCCGCCGTGCTGGCGCGCAAAACCATGAAACCAGCGCGCCACGGCGGGGCCGACACGGCCGGGGCGAGTGCTGCAGATGATGACGTGGAGCTTGAGGGACATGAGGGAAAAATCCTTGGGTGAAAACCCGGTCAAGCATAGCGGACGGCGCTGGCCGGCGCGTTGGCGCTGGCCGATGCACCCACGCCCCGGTTGACCAGACCTGCGCCGGGCGCGGCTCAGCAATGCAACTGTTTTGATAGCGGCTGCCGCCTGCTGGGCGCTGGCTGTGGCCTATTTTTCTTGTGGTTTCGCGGATGGCACGGCGTCGGTGTCCACAAGGCGGTGGTGCAGCCGCCGCAGCGAGCTCCAGACAATGAGGGCCACCACCGGCACGGCCGCCGCCATGCTGACTTCCACGCCCAGCGGCCAGCCCAGGCCGTGCGCGCCCTTGGCCAGGTAGCCGATCAGCCCGACCACGTAATAGGTGATGGCTGCCACCGACAGGCCCTCCACCGTGGATTGCAACTGGAGCTGCAAGCCTTGGCGTCGGTTCATGGCCGCCAGCAGCTCGCGGCTGCTTTGCTGCTGCTCGACTTCCACGCGGGTGCGCAGCAGCTCGCCCACGCGGGCGATGCGCGCCGACAGCGCGGCCTGGCGCCGATCGGTGGAGCGGCAGGTGGCCATGGCCGGCGTCAGGCGCCGCTCCATGAAGTCGCGCAGCGACTGCATGCCCTCGATGCGCACCTCGGCGATGTCCACGAGGCGCTGGCGCACCAGGTCGTCATAGGCGGCGGTGGCCGAAAAGCGCGCGTGCGTGCCGGCGTACAGGCTCTCCAGGCGCGCGGCCAGCTGGGTCAGGCGATCCAGCAGCGCCGGTTCGTCGGCGCGCCGGGCGCTGCCCACGGCTTGCGCCAGCGCGGCCAGCTCGCCCTCGCCCTCGGCCAGCCAGCGCGACACGCGGCGCGCCACCGGCAAGCCCAGCAGGGCGGCCATGCGATAGGTTTCGATCTCCAGCACGCGCTGCACCAGCCGCCCCAGGCGCCGCGGCGTGACGGCGTCGGCGCCGCTGGCGCCGGCCAGCAGCAGCACGCGCACGCAGCCGTCATCGCGCAGGCGCAGGTCGGTGTGCAAATCGCTGCTGTGGCTGATCACGCGCGAGCCGGTAACCACCACCTGCTCGCCAAACAGCTGGCGCACCAGCGGCGCGGTGTCGCCCCGCGGGCGCGGCAAGGCCCACAGATGCACGCCGGTCAGGGGCGTGCCGGGCATGCCCCGGCGCCAGGCGGCAGGCACCCGCTCGGCGGCGGTGGGCGGCTCGCCGTGCACGAAGGCGACCAGCTCCTCGGCACTCAGGACGCGCGTCACGGTCCAGGCCACGTATTCGGTGTGCAGCTCCCAGCGCAGCGTGAAGGCGCCCAGGTCGGCCTGCACGAAGGCCGCCTCGGGTGCCGGCGCGGGCAGGCCGGCGCCGGTCATCAGCTCGCTCAGGTACTGGCGGCTGGCGGCGCGCTCGGCCTCGTCGATCCACTGCACCCAGTGCGTCACCGCCAGGGGCGCGACCAGCGCCTGCGGCGGGCGCGCATGCAGCTCCTGGTGCAGCGCCAGGCGCAGTTCGGGGGTCAGGACGTCGGCGGCAGCGGACATGGTCATGGAGTGAGGCAAGAAGGCAACAGCCGCGGATTGTGCGCGCGCCAAGCAAAACGGCGCCCGTCGGGGCGCCGTCTCGCGGGTGCATGAAAGTCAGTCCTCGACAAACGCTTCCTCGCGGCCTTTCTTGACCGAGGGCAGCACCACGATGATCAGCAGCACCAACGCCAGCGCCAGCAGCACCGCCGACAGCGGGCGCGTGACCAGCACGCTCCAGCTGCCGCGCGAGAGCAGCAGCGCGCGGCGCAGGTTTTCCTCCATCATCGGGCCCAGCACCACGCCCAGCAGCAGGGGCGCGGGCTCCAGGCCCAGCTTGTTGAAGATGTAGCCGATGATGCCGAACCAGCCCAGCAGCCAGATGTCGAAGGTGCTGTTGTTGGTGGTGTACACGCCGATGGCGCAGAACAGCACGATGGCCGGGAACAGCCAGCGGTAGGGCACCGTCAGCAGCTTGATCCAGATGCCGATCAGCGGCAGGTTCAGGATCACCAGCATCGCGTTGCCGATCCACATCGAGGCGATCAGGCCCCAGAACAGGTCCGGGTTGCTGGTCATCACCTGCGGGCCCGGCTGGATGTTGTGGATGGTCATGGCACCCACCATCAGCGCCATCACGGCGTTGGGCGGAATGCCCAGCGTCAGCAGCGGGATGAAAGACGTTTGCGAGCCCGAGTTGTTGGCCGACTCGGGCGCCGCCACGCCGCGGATGTTGCCCTGGCCGAAGGGCACTTCACCCGGCTTGAGCTTGGTTTTCTTCTCGATGGTGTAGGCCGCGAAGGCCGACAGCACGGCACCGCCGCCCGGCAAAATGCCCAAAAGCGAGCCCAGCAGTGTGCCGCGGATGATGGCCGGCGTCATCAGCTTCCAGTCTTCCTTGCTCGGATACAAGTGCTGCACCTTGACGTCGAACACCTCGCGCTTTTCGCTGCCGGCGTTGCCCAGGTTGGTGATGATCTCGCCGTAGCCGAACACGCCCATGGCGATGGCGATGAAGCCCAGGCCGTCGGTGAGTTCGGGGATGTCGAAGCTGTAGCGCGCCACGCCCGAGTTGACATCGGTGCCCACCAGGCCCAGCAAGACGCCCAGCACGATCATGCCGATGGCCTTGATGAGCGAGCCCGAGGCCAGCACCACCGCGCCGATCAGGCCCAGCACCATCAGCGAGAAGTATTCGGCCGGGCCGAACTTGAAGGCCACCTCGGTCAGCGGCCCCGAGAACGCCGCCAGCACCAGGGTGCCAAAGCAGCCGGCAATGAACGAGCCGATGGCTGCCGAGGCCAGTGCCGGCCCCGCCCGCCCCTTGCGCGCCATCTGGTAGCCGTCGATCACGGTGACCACCGATGAGGTCTCGCCCGGCAGGTTGACCAGGATGGCGGTGGTGGAGCCGCCGTACTGCGCGCCGTAGTAGATGCCCGCCAGCATGATCAGCGCCGACACCGGCGGCAGCGCGTAGGTGGCCGGCAGCAGCATGGCGATGGTGGCCACGGGGCCCACGCCCGGCAGCACGCCGATCAGCGTGCCCAGCACGCAGCCGATGAAGGCATACAGCAGATTTTGCAGCGTGAAGGCGACGCTGAAGCCCAGGGCAAGGTGTTCGAACAGTTCCATGATCTCGCTCTCCTGGCGCTCAGCCCGAAATGAAGCTCGGCCACACCTGCAATTGCAGGTTCAAGCCCCAGATGAAGGTGACCCAGCTGCCGATGGCCAGGATGATGGCCAGGATGACGGCCTCGTGCAGCTTGAATTCATGGCCCGCCATGGCCGCGATGATGGTCAGCACGACGATGCCCACGATCATGCCCATGGCCGGAATGCCCAGCGAGGGCATGCCGCCCAGCAGGATGCCGAACAGGAAGTTGGCCAGGATGATGTAGACCAGCGGCTTCCAGGCCCATTTGCCGATGGGGTCGCCGTCCGGCGTTTCGACCACCAGCGACTTGAACACGATGACGGCCCCCAGGATCGCCAGCAGGATGCCGACCAGCAAGGGGAAGTAGCCCGGCCCCATGCGGGCCGAATCACCAATGGTGTAGTTGGTGGACCCGATGGCAAAGCCGCCGCCGATGACGACATACAGCAGGCCGCCGAAAAAGTCCTTCTGACTCTTGATGCGCACGAGTCCTCTCCTCAAGTAACCAGACACGGGCGCATTGTCCCCAGCGGTTGGGGCCCAAGCCATGTGGATTCCACCTACCCAACCTAGGGATTTCCCGGATCCCCGTCCTTGTCTTGCGCCCTCGTCAAGCGGCTTCTTTTCATTGGAGCGGCGGCGTCGCCGCGATGATCTCGGCCAACGTGGTCAGCCCCTCGGCCGCGCGCATGGCACCGGCCAGGCGCAGCGGGTGCATGCCGTCCTGCACAGCCTGCTTGCGCAGCGCGGCAATGCTGGTGTCGCCATGCACCACGGCGCGAAACGCATCGCTCACCGTCAGCAGCTCGTAGATGCCCATGCGCCCGCGATAGCCGGTCATGCGGCAGTCCACGCAGCCCACCGCCTTGAACGGCCGGTAGTTGCCCTTGTTGATCTTCCAGGGCCGCACCGCCTCGGCCAGCAGCTCGGTGCCGGCCTGCTCGTCGGGCTGCCTGCACTGCGGGCACAGGGTGCGCACCAGGCGCTGCGCCAGCACGCCCAGCATGGTGGCGCCAAGCAGGTACGAGGGCACGCCCAGCTCCATCAGGCGGGTGAAGGCCGAGGGCGCGTCGTTGGTGTGCAGGGTGCTGAACACCAGGTGGCCCGTCAGCGCGGCCTGCACCGCCATCTCGGCGGTCTCCAGGTCGCGGATCTCGCCGATCATGATGATGTCCGGGTCCTGGCGCATCAGCGCGCGCACGCCTTCGGCAAAGCCGAAGTCGAGCTGCGGCTGCACCTGCGTCTGGTTCAGGCGCGGGTCGATGTTCTCGATCGGGTCCTCGATGGTGCTGACGTTGACCTCCTCGGTGGCCACGCGCCGCAGCGTGGAGTACAGCGTGGTGGTCTTGCCCGAGCCGGTGGGACCGGTCACCAAAATGATGCCGTGCGGGCGCGCCACCAGGGCCTGCCAGCGCTCGGCGTCGTGCGGGGTAAAGCCCAGTTGCTTCAGGTCCTTGACGGCGGTCTCGGGGTCGAAGATGCGCATCACCAGCTTTTCGCCAAACGCCGTGGGCAAGGTGGACAGGCGCATCTCCACCTCCTCGCCGGCCGGGTTGCGCGTCTTGATGCGCCCATCCTGCGGGCGCCGGCGCTCGACCACGTCCATGCGGCCCAGCAGCTTGACGCGCGCGGTGATGGCGTTCATCACGCCCGGCGGCACCTGGTAGACCGGGTGCAGCACGCCGTCGATGCGAAAGCGGATCACGCCCTGCTCGCGCCGCGGCTCCAGGTGGATGTCGCTGGCGCGCTGGTTGAAGGCGTACTGCCACAGCCAGTCCACCACCTGGATCACGCCCTGGTCGTTGGCGTCCAGCTGGCGGCCCGACTTGCCCAGCTCGACCAGTTGCTCGAAGCTGGCCGTGCCCGCCGCACCACCGCTTTTCTGCGCCGCGCGCACCGAGCGGGCCAGCGCGAAGAACTCGGCCGTGTAGCGCCGGATGGCGGCCGGGCTGGCCACCACGCGGCGCACCGAGCGGCGCGCCTGGCGCTCGACCTCGGCCACCCAGTCGGTGACGAAGGGCTCGCTGGTGGCCACCACCAGCTCGGCGGCCGTCACCTGCACGGGCAGGACCTTGTGGCGCTCGGCATAGCTGGCGCTCATGCTGTCGGCCACCTTGCCCGCGTCCACCTTGAGCGGGTCGATGCGCAAATACTCCAGCTGCGCGCGGCGCGCCAGAAAGCGCGTCAGCTCCTCCACGTCCAGCGCCGCCCCGTCGCTGGCGCGCGCCACGCCCACCGAGGCCAGGCGCTCCAGCGCCGGCTGCGCGCTTTCGGCGTGCGAGCAGCGCTGGGCCGTGCGCTCGGACTCCTCGGCACTGATCACGCCGTCCTCGTGCAGCCACTTCAGCAGGCGCTGCCACGAGACGGGGCCGGTGTGGGTCGGGGTCAGCGCAGCCAGCGGCGCGGAGCGGGAGTGTCGGGTCATTTCTCGATTGCCTTGAATACACGCAGCCATTTGCTGGCCGGCAGGCCCCAGCGCGCCTCGATGGCATCGGCCTGGGCCTGCAGCGCCGCGCGCTTCGGGCGCGTGGGCGCGCGCTGCGCCAGCACCACCGCATTGCCCTCGCGCGTGGGCTTGAAGGCCCACACGGCGCGCGCGCCGAAGGCCTCGGCGATGCGCGCCAGGCTGCGCTCGAAGCTGGCGCTGCGGCCAAACAAATTCACCGTCATGCAGCCGTCCTCGCTCAAGAGGCGGCGGCAGTCGGCATAGAAGTCGGCGCTGTCGAGCACGGGCGCGGCAGCCTCGTCGTCATACAGGTCCACCGCCAGCGCGTCCACCGTGCCCAGCCATTCATCGCGCCGGATCTCCTGCGCCGCATCGGCGATCACCACGCGCAGGCGCTCGTCGTCGGGCGGCAGCTTGAGCCAGGCCCGGCACACGTCGGCCACGCGCGGGTTGAGTTCGATGGCCGTGCAGGTCATCCTCAGCTTTTTGTAGCAATACTTGGTGATGGCGCCGGCCCCCAGGCCCAGTTGCATGGCGTGACGGCCGGCGACTGCATCCAGGGGGCGAAACAGCAGCCAGGCCATCATGCGCTGCACGTATTCCAGCTCCAGCTCGAACGGCGCATCGATGCGCATGGAGCCCTGCACCCATTCGCTGCCCAGGTGCAAATGGCGCACGCCGTCCCATTCGGACAGGTTCACTTCGCTCAGGGCGGGTGCATTGCGTTTGGCCATCGATCGAGCGTATCACCTGCGACCGCTGCCACCGGCCCGCCCGGCGTGAACGATTGCCCAGGCCGGCGCGCCGCCGGGGCCGAATGGGGACACGACACGCGCTATCCTTGCAGGCCCCGCATTTGTCGAGCCATCATGAACACGCAAGAAATCTGGCACTTCATCTCCACCCAGGGCACGGACCTGGGCATCAAGCTGCTCACGGCCATCGTCGCCTGGATCGTCGGGCGCTGGCTGATTGCACTGGCCGTCGGCCTGATGGGCAAGGTGTTCGAGCGCGGCGGCAAGATCGACGCCACGCTGGCGAACTACCTCAAGTCGGTCGTGTCGGTGCTGCTCAACGTCGTCCTGATCCTGGCGATCCTGGACATCTTCGGCGTCAAGACCACCTCGTTCGCGGCCCTGCTGGCCGGCGCCGGCCTGGCCATTGGCGCGGCCTGGAGCGGCATGCTGGGCAACTTTGCCGCCGGCATCTTCATGCAGGTGCTGCGGCCCTACAAGGTGGGCGACTTCATCAGCGCCGGCGGCGTGACCGGCACGGTGCAGGAGCTGGGCCTGTTCGCCACCACCGTCATCACCCCCGACAACGTGATGACCGTGGTGGGCAACGGCAAGGTGTTCGGCGACAACATCCAGAATTTCAGCGCCCTGCCGGTGCGGCGCGTCGACTGCGTGGCCAAGGTGGCCAACAGCGTCAATCCGCTGGACGCCATCGCGCGTCTCAAGCCCGTGATCGCCGCCATCCCCAACGTGGCCGCCAGCCCCGCGCCCGACATCGAAATCCTGGAGTTCACGCCCGAAGGCCCCAAGCTGTGCGTGCGCCCCTACACCCACACCGACCACTACTGGCAGGTCTACTTCGACACGCAAAAGGCCATCGTCGAGACCTTTGGCCACGCCGGCTACCCGGTGCCGGAAACGCCCGTGGCCTACCGCAGCGCACCGGCGGCGGCCCGCTGATCGACGGCGTTTCGATCCGCGATCAAGCCACGGCGGCGGCCAGGCGCTCGGCGCTGCGCCGGGCCAGTTCGCCGTCCTGCGCCTCCACCATCACGCGCAGCAGCGGCTCGGTGCCGCTGGCGCGAATCAGCACGCGGCCGCCCGCGCCCAAGTCGGCCTGCACGGCGGCGGTCTCGGCCGCAAGGCGCGCATTGGCCTGCCAGTCGGCGCCTGGCTGCGTGCGCACGTTGATCAGCACCTGCGGGCACAGCGTCACGTCGGCCAGCAGTTCGGCCAGGCTGCGCTGCTGCTGCACACAGGCTTGCAGCACCTGCAGGGCCGAGATCAGGCCGTCGCCGGTGGTGTGCTTGTCCAGCATCAGCAGGTGGCCCGAGCCCTCGCCGCCCAGCAGCCAGCGGCGCTGGATCAGCTCTTCCAGCACATAGCGGTCGCCGACCTTGGCGCGCACGAAGTCGAAGCCGCGGTGCCGCAGCGCCTGCTCGACCGCCAGGTTGGTCATCAAGGTGCCCACCACGCCGGCCAGGCCGGGCTCGCGCGCCGCACCCGCGCGCGGCAAGCGGTCGTTGGCCAGCACGTACAGCAGTTCGTCGCCGTTGAACAGGCGGCCTTGGGCGTCCACCATCTGCAGCCGGTCGGCATCGCCGTCCAGCGCGATGCCGTAGTCGGCCCGGTTGGCGCGCACCGCGCGCACCAGGGCGTCGGGGTGGGTGGCGCCCACGCCGTCGTTGATGTTCAGGCCGTCGGGCGCGCAGCCGATGGCCGTCACCTCGGCGCCCAGTTCGTGAAACACCATGGGCGCGATCTGGTAGGCCGCGCCGTGCGCCGCGTCCACCACGATCTTCAGGCCGCGCAGGCTGAGCGCGTGACTGAACGTGCTCTTGCAGAACTCGATGTAGCGGCCGGCGGCGTCGTCCAGCCGGCGCGCGCGGCCCAGGCCGGCCGAGTCCACCCACTGCGGCGCCTGGTCCAGCGCGGCCTCGACCTCGTGCTCCCAGGCGTCGGGCAGCTTGGCGCCATCGGCGCTGAAGAACTTGATGCCGTTGTCGGGAAAGGCATTGTGGCTGGCGCTGATGACCACGCCCAGCTGCGCGCGCTGCGCCCGCGTGAGATAGGCCACCGCCGGCGTGGGCACGGGGCCCAGCAGCATCACACTGGCGCCGGCCGAGATCAGGCCCGACTCGAGCGCGCTCTCCAGCATGTAGCCCGAGATGCGCGTGTCCTTGCCGATCAGCACCAGCGGGTTGGCGTCGCGCTCTTTCAGCACGCGGCCCACGGCGTGACCCAGGCGCAGCGCGAAGTCGGGGGTGATGGGCTCCTGCCCCACGGTGCCGCGGATGCCGTCGGTGCCGAAATAGCGTCGTGTCATTCAGTTTCCTCGAGTGATGCCCGGCAGCTCATTGCCGTGCAGTGCGGATGTTGGGCGGCAACGCGCCCGGATGGCTGGTGCGCCAGGGGTTGATGTCCAGCCCGCCTCGGCGCGTGTAGCGCGCGTACACCGTCAGTTGCGTGGGCTGGCAGCGCTGCCAGATGTCCATGAACATGCGCTCGACGCAGTGCTCGTGAAAGTCGTTGTGGCGGCGAAAGCTGACGATGTAGCGCAGCAGGCCGGCCTGCTCGATCTGCGGGCCGGCGTAACGAATCTGCACACTGCCCCAGTCGGGCTGGCCGGTGACGGGGCAATTGCTCTTGAGCAGGCGGCTGGCTAGCGTCTCCTCCACCGGCTGCTCGTCGAAGGCGGCCGTGAGCAACTCGGGCGCCGGCTCGTCGTGCGTGCATTCCAGGTCCAAGCGATCGAGGTTGACGCCGTCCATCTCGTGGATCGGCTCGCGATCGAACGCCTCAGGGTCGATCAGGCGCACCGCCGCGCGCGCGCGCACCGCATCGCCCGACCACACCGCCGCGCTCACGTCGGCTTCGATGCGCGCGCGCACCTCGGCGGCATCGGCAAACACCGTGCCGCTGAAGCTGTTCAGGTACAGCTTGAAGGATTTGCTCTCGACGATGTGCGTGCTCTCGCATGGCACCAGGATGTGGGCGATGGCCAGTTGCGGCTTGCCGCGCGCGTTCAGCCAGGACAGCTCGTACGCCGTCCACCAGTCGGCGCCGAAGAAGCGCGGCTGGCCCGCGATGCCCAGGCGCTCGCGCTGCGGCGCGCGGGCGATGGGGTACAGCAGCGTGCTGTCGTATTGATCGACATAGGCCGTGGCGCGCCCCAGGGCGCTGCCCTCGACGGTGCCGGACAAGGGGAATGGCGGATGGCTCATGAAAGCGGGGTTTGCAAGGAATGCGCGGCCAGGTGCGGCAGCAGCGGCGCCAGCACGCGATCGACCACGCCGGGCGGCAGATCATGCCCCATGCCCTCGACGACGGCCAGCCGCGCGCCGGGAATGCGCCGCGCCGTGTCCTGCCCGGCGGCCAGGGGCACCAGGGTGTCGTCGCTGCCATGGATGACCAGGGTGGGCGTGGCAATGCGCGCGAGCTGCTGGGCGCGCGTGGTGTCGGCCAGGATGGCCAGCAACTGGCGCTGCACGCCCAGCGGCCGCGTGGCGCGCGCCATGGCGGTGGCCACGCGGGCGCGCAACTCGACCTCGGGCACCGCAAAGCCGCTGCCGCCGATCAGGCGAAACAGGCGCACCGAGCGCTCCCGCATGTCCTGCGCATCGCGCGGGCGCGAAAGCAGGACGCGCTGCACCTCGGGCGTAGGCCCGGGCAGGCCGCGCGCGCCGCTGCTGCTCATCACGCTGGTCAGCGACAGCAGCCGCTCGGGCGCGGCCAGGGCCATGCGCTGCGCGATCATGCCGCCCATGCTGGCACCGATCACGTGCGCCTGCGGCACGCCCAATGCGTCGAGCACGCCCAGCGCATCCTGCGCCATCTCGCCCAGCGTGTAGGGCGGGCGCAGGCGCAGGCCGAGCTTTTGGCGCAGCAGGGCCAGCACCAGATTGGGCGAGCCCAGCTCGTCAAAGCCCTGCGACAGGCCGGCGTCGCGGTTGTCGTGGCGGATCACGCGGTAGCCGGCCGCCGCCAGCGCGTGCACCAATGCATCGGGCCAGGCGATGAGCTGCATGCCCAGGCCCATCACCAGCAGCACGGCCGGGCCGGTGCCGCCCGTGTCCTGCACCTCGATCTCGACCCCGCTGGCCTGGACTTTCATCGGAACTCCCCCGCGCGCAGCCACTTGGTGGCAATCCATTTCTCGCCCGCCAGCACCGGCGCGCCGCCGTGCAGGGTGCGCGTGCTGGGGTGCGGCCGGGCGTAGCTGAAAAACACCGCGTGGCCGCGCTTGGGCGCCACCGACAGTCCCACGTCGGGGAAGGTGGTGGCGCCGCCTTTTTCGGGCTCGCTCAAATACATCACCAGCGTGCCCACGCGCTGGCCGCCGCGCGCCAGCAGCGTCGGCGTGCCGGGCTGCTCGGGGTCGAAATAGTCGTAGTGCGGCTTGTACTCGGTGCCAGGCCCGTAGCGCAGCACCTGCAGGCCCTCGCCGTTGGCCACCGGCCAGTTCAGCAACAGGGCAATGCGCGCCTCGATGCGGGCCGTCAGTTCGCTCTCGCCGCGCTCGAAAAACATGCCCTGGCTGGTGCGATCGGCGTTGACCTCCTGCCCGCCGGTGGCCGTGGCCACGGTGAGCGAGCGGCTCAGGCGCGGGCGCGCGGCGTCCATCAGCGCGTCGCATTCGGCGTCCGACAGCAAGTCGCCAAACACCACGATGCGTGGCGCGGCCACGACGGTGAGCACGGCCACGCGGCGGTCGCCCGCGTCCAGGTACAGCGGCGACTCGCCGACCGCTGGCTCGGGCACCGGCACGCCGGGCGGCAGGGTGCGCGCCTGGGCCTGCTGCTGAAGATGCTCGCGCAGCGTGCTTTCCATGGCCTCGATGGCGACGTCCTCGCTCCAGCCCGAGGTCTTCATGGACTGGAGCACGGCGTCGGCACTGTGCCCCGCCTGGACCTGGGCGACGATCCAGCGGCGCAAGTCGGTGGTGATGGCCTGGGTCATGACGGGGTGTGAGAGCGGCGAAAAACCAGGCGGTCGGCATCGGATGCAGCCGCCGCAAACGCATAGCCTTCCAGGTCGAAGGCCTGCAGCGCCCTGGGCGTGGCAGCCTTGTGCTGCGCGGCCCAGCGCGCCATCAGCCCGCGCGCGCGCTTGGCGAAGAAGCTGACCACCTTGTACTGCGCGCCCTTGCGCTCCTCGAACACGCACTCCACCACGCGCGCCGCGAGCACCTTGCGATCGACGGATTTGAAGTACTCCTGCGAGGCCAGGTTGACGACGATGGGCGATTTTTCATCGGCCAGTCGCTGGTTCAGGTATTCGGCAATGCGCGGGCCCCAGAACTGGTAGAGGTTGGCGCCCCGCTCGGTGGCCAGGCGCGTGCCCATCTCCAGCCGGTAGGGCTGCATGCGGTCCAGCGGGCGCAGCACGCCGTACAGGCCGCTCAGGATGCACACGTGCTGCTGCAGCCAGTCCAGCTCGGCCGGCTTGAGGCTGCGCGCCTGCAGGCCCTCGTACACGTCGCCGTTGAAGGCCAGCACAGCCGGGCGCGAATTGCCGGCCGTGAAGCGCGGGCTGAATGCCTCGTAGCGCGCCGCGTTCAGGCCGGCCAGCGCGTCGCTCAGGCTCATCAACTGCGCAATCTGCTGGGGCGACTTCTGGCGCAGCACGCCGATCAACTCGGCTGCGGGCTGCTTGAACAGCGCCTCTGTGTGCGGCACGTCGGGCGGCAAGGGGGTTTCGTAGTCCAGCGCCTTGGCCGGGGACAATAGAAAAAGCATGTTGCCGATTTTGTACCAGGACGAGACCCTGATCGCCATCGACAAGCCCGCCGGCCTGCTGGTGCACCGCACCGGCCTGGACGCCGGCGAGACGTGCTTTGCCGTGCAGCTGCTGCGCGATCAGATCGGCCGGCCCGTGTGGCCCGCGCACCGCCTGGACAAGGGCACCAGCGGCGTGCTGCTGTTTGCGCTGGACGCCCCCACCGCGCGGACGCTGGCCCTGGCCTTCGAGGCAAGCGCGGTGCACAAGACCTACCAGGCCGTGGTGCGCGGCTGGCCGCCGGGCGCGGGCGTGATCGAGCACCCGCTGGCCCGCTTGCCCGACGATGCCCGCGCGTCACGCCAGGTCGAGGTGCAGGCGGCCCGCACGACATATCGCACCCTGGCACGCTACGTCCTGCCGCTGCCCGATCGCGGCTTTGCCCACACCCGCTGCGCGCTGCTGGAGCTGACCCCAGAAACCGGCCGGCGTCACCAGTTGCGCCGCCACTGCAAGCACATGGCCCACCCCATCATCGGTGACGCCACCCATGGCAAGGGGCCGCTGAACCGCGCCGTGGCGGCGCTGCTGGGCGTGCAGCGCCTGTGGCTGCATGCGAGCGCGCTGGCGCTGGCGCATCCGGTGAACGGGCGGGCGCTGTGCCTGTATGCCGCGCCAGGGCCGGAATGGCTGCGTTGGGACAGCCATGCGGTCGGCACCGATGCCTTGGGGTGACGATTCAAACCGCCAATTTCTATCGTTTTGATAGCTGACTGCGCACATTGCACAAGCGTCAGCGAGCGATTTGATTGAGTTTTTGGTTGTGCGCGCCGCCCCTCACCCCTCCCTCTCCCCAGAGGGGCGAGGGCGATCCGTCGGCTGAGCTTTTTACACCCTTACCATCTGGTCAAGGGCTGGAGCCAGGGCAAATCGACCTGCGTGGTGTTACCCCCTCTCCCTCTGGGAGAGGGTTGGGGTGAGGGCCGGCAGTGTCCCGCCAGGCACGGCGCCGCCTGCCAAGCCCTCGGATCACCGCTTACTGCGCCGTCCAACCCCCGTCATGCGCCCACGCCTGCCCGCGCACGTTGTCCGCCGCCGGCGAGCAGAAGAAAACCGCCAGCCCGCCCAACTGCTCGGGCGTGGTGAACTGCAGCGAGGGCTCTTTCTCGCCCAGCAGCTCCTTGGTGGCCTGCTCCACGCTGATCTTCTCGTTGGCGGCGCGTGCGTCGATCTGCTTTTGTACCAGCGGCGTGAGCACCCAGCCGGGGCAGATGGCGTTGGCCGTCACGCCGGTGGTCGCCAGCTCCAGCGCCGTCACCTTGGTCAGGCCGACGATGCCGTGCTTGGCCGCCACGTAGGCCGACTTCTCCTTTGAGGCGACCAGCCCGTGGGCCGAGGCGATATTGATGATCCGGCCCCAATTCTTCTGGCGCATGAAGGGGATCGCCAGCCGCGTGGTGTGAAACGCCGAACTGAGGTTGATGGCGATGATCGCGTCCCACTTCTCGGGCGGAAAGCTCTCGATCGGCGCCACGTGCTGGATGCCGGCGTTGTTGACCAGGATGTCCACACCACCGAACTTCTCGGCCGCGAACGCCATCATGGCCTCGATCTCGACGGGCTTGCTCATGTCGGCGCCGTGGTATTCGGCGCGCACGCCCTGCGCCGTGATCTGCCCCCTGGGGCCATCGACGTCGCCAAAGCCGTTCATCACGATGTTGGCGCCCTGCTTGGCCAGCTCGATGGCGATCCCCAGGCCAATGCCGCTGGTGGAGCCGGTGACCAGGGCGGTTTTGCCTTTGAGTTGCATGAAGTGATTCCCGTTGGTTTGAAAAAAACGAAAGGGCAAGCCAGATCGCCAGCTCGCCCTTGTCCAGTCTGCGCGAGCAGCTATGTTTATTGAAGCAGTGTGACGCCGGTCTTGGCCTGCACCTCGTCAAAGCCCACGCCATCGGCCAGCTCGCGCACCTTCAGGCCCTTGGGCGTGACGTCGAACACGCCGAGATCCGTGATGATCATGTGCACCACGCCCACGCCCGTGAGCGGCAGCGTGCACTGGGGCAGGATCTTCAGATCGGTGGTGCCGTCCTTCTTCTTGGCCACGTGTTCCATCAGCACGATGACCTTGGGCACGCCGCCCACCAGGTCCATGGCGCCGCCCATGCCCTTGACCATCTTGCCGGGGATCATCCAGTTGGCCAGGTCGCCCTTTTCGCTGACC
This sequence comes from Ottowia sp., assembly GCF_046348305.1. Taxonomy (GTDB): domain Bacteria; phylum Pseudomonadota; class Gammaproteobacteria; order Burkholderiales; family Burkholderiaceae_C; genus Ottowia. The sequence goes on along the minus strand of NZ_JAXMEM010000011.1, from coordinate 104,631 downwards.
TGCATGGCACCCAGGATGGCCAGGTTGATCTTGCCGCCGCGGATCATGGCAAAGCTGTCGTGGCTGCCGAAGATGGACGAGCCGGGAATGGTGGTCACCGTCTGCTTGCCGGCGTTGATCAAATCGGCGTCGATGGTCTTCTCGGTCGGGAAGGGGCCGATGCCCAGCAAGCCGTTTTCGGACTGCAGCCACACCTCCTTGTCGCCCGTGTGGTTGGCCACCAGCGTGGGGATGCCGATGCCCAGGTTGACGTAAAAGCCGTCTTGCAATTCCTGCGCCGCGCGCGCGGCCATTTGATCTTGGGTCCAGGCCATGGTGTCAGGCTCCTTTGGTCTCGGTCAACGTGCGCTTTTCGATGCGCTTCTCGGGGTTGGCGTTCAGCACGATGCGGTGCACGTAGATGCCCGGCAGGTGCACGTCGTCGGGGGCCAGCTCGCCCAGCTCGACGATCTTCTCGACCTCGACGATGCACACCTTGCCGGCCATCGCCACGGCGGGGTTGAAGTTGCGTGCCGTCAGGTTGAAGCGCAGGTTGCCGCTGGTGTCGGCCACGGCGGCGTGGACCAGGGACACATCGGGCACCAGCGAGCGCTCCATCAGGTACTTGTGGCCGTCGAACTCGCGCGTCTCCTTGCCTTCGGCCACCACGGTGCCCACGCCGGTGCGCGTGAAAAACGCCGGGATGCCCGCGCCGCCGGCGCGCAGCTTCTCGGCCAACGTGCCCTGCGGGGTGAACTCCAGCTCCAGCTCGCCGGCCAGGTACTGGCGCTCGAACTCCTTGTTCTCGCCCACGTAGCTGGCAATCATCTTCTTGATCTGGCGCGTCTCCAGCAGCTTGCCCAGGCCGAAGCCGTCCACGCCGGCGTTGTTGGAGATGCAGGTCAGGTTGTGCACCTTGCTGTCGTGCAGCGCCTGGATCAGCGCCTCGGGGATGCCGCACAGGCCGAAGCCGCCCACGGCAATCAACTGGCCGTCTTTCACGACGCCTTTCAGCGCCGCGTCGGCCGATGGGAAAATTTTCTTCACGGGATGGTTTCTCCTATGCGGTTTGTGAAGTCCTACTTCAGGGCTCAGTCGTCAATCCAAATCCAACGATACACCGATGCTCGCTCACCGTCCGATGGCCGCAGAGCAGGCCGTGCCAGCAATCGCCGTGGCCGGGGTTTCCCCGGTCACTGGCGATGCCCCCTGCAAGGGGGTGGGCGAAACATCGCGAAGCGAGTGGAGACTGGGGGTGAGCTGTTTCACTTGCCCTTGATGCCCAACAGCTCAACCTCGAAGATCAGCGTGGCATTGGGCGGGATCACCCCGCCGCCCGCGCCCTGGCTGCCATAGGCGATGGCCGGCGGGCAGGTCAGGCGCGCCTTGCCGCCCACCTTCATTTTCTGCACGCCCTCGGTCCAGCACTTGATCACGCCGCCCAGCGGAAACTCGATCGGCTGGCCGCGCTTGTACGAGCTGTCGAACTCCTTGCCGCCGTCGGCGAAGGTGCCGCGGTAGTTGACCTTGACCGCATCGGCCGCCGTCGGGCTGGGGCCGCTGCCCTCGGTGATCGACTCATAGACAAGGCCGCTGGCGGTGGTCACGGGCGCGGCCGCGCAGGCGCCGGCGGCCAGCAGCAGGCCGGCAAGCACACTGCCGATTCGAATGCACGAAGAAGTCACGCGATGATCCTTGCAATCAGGTTGAACAAAAGCCGTGATTATGGTGGGGTGGCGAACCGGGCCGGCCGCGGGTGATAAAACCCCAGGTTCACCCACCGTTTGCCCAAACCAAGGAGTCATCGCCATGAGCACCCGCTACCCCCTGCCCGAGCTGGACAGCCTGCCCGAGGACATCAAGACCAAGATCCTGGCCGTGCAGGCCAAGGCCGGCTTTGTGCCCAACGTGTTTCTGGGCCTGGCGCGCCGCCCGGCCGAATGGCGCGCTTTCTTCGCCTACCACGACGCGCTGATGGAGCCCGAGAGCGTGGGCCGCACCAGCAACCTGAGCAAGGGCGACCGCGAGATGATCATCACCGCCACCAGCGCCGCCAACGGCTGCCTGTACTGCGTGGTGGCGCATGGCGCGCTCTTGCGCATCTACGAGAAAAAACCCCTGGTGACCGACCAGGTGGCCACCAACTGGCGCAAGGCCGACATCACGCCGCGCCAGAAGGCCATGCTGGCCTTCGCGATGAAGGTGTGCCAGCGCTCCAACGAGCTGGGCGAGGAGGACTTCGCCCCCTTGCACGCCCACGGTCTGGACGACGAGGACATCTGGGACATCGCTGCCATCACGGCGTTCTTCGGCCTGTCCAACCGCATCGCCTCGTTCAGCAACATGATGCCCAACCCCGAGTTCTACCTGATGGGGCGGGTGCCACGCGAAAAGAAGGGCTGACCGCGCCGCCCTTCAGCGCCGCTTGTCAAACGACAGCGCACCGCCGCCGGCTGCGGCCAGGTACAGGAAGATGAAGCAAAACAGCGCCGCCGACTCGCCATGGTTCTGCACCGGCAGCCACCAGTTGTCGGCCTTGGCGTGCGCCATCCAGTAGGCAAAGGCCATCTCGCCCGACAGGATGAAGGCCACCGGCCGCACAAACAGGCCCAGCACCAGCAGCGCGCCGCCCACCAGCTCCAGCGCCATGGCGGCGCCCGTCAGCGAGGACAAGGGGGTGCCCCCGGTGAACTTCATCAAGCCATGCAGCAGAAACATGTAGGCCGTCGCCACGCGCAGCAAGGCAAGCGCATGGCGGCGCAGGGCGGACGAACTCGAATCACTGAGGGCCATGAACACACTCCGGTTGAATGACAAAGATCGGCTGAGTGTATGAAGCAACGCCGTCAATGACAACTTGGGGCGTTTCGGACCGCGGCACCTGGGGCCGACTGCCGCACGATTCAGGGCGCGCCAGGGCCTTCCTCGGGCGGCATCCAGCGGCGCAGGTGCAGCACGTTTTCGCCGCGGTGCGCGCGGCTGCGCAGCAGCTCCTGGCGCGCGATGGCGCGCAGGTGCACCTCGTCGGGCCCGTCCATGAAGCGCAGCGCGCGGCCCCAGCTCCAAAGGCTGGCCAGCGGCGTGTCGGGCGTCAGGCCGACGGCGCCGAACACCTGCATGGCGCGATCAAGCACGCGCGTTTGCAGCTGCGCCGTCACCAGCTTGATGGCGGACACGTCGGTGCGCGCGGCGGCGTTGCCCTCGGTGTCCATGCGCCAGGCGGCGTGCAGCACCAGCAGGCGCGCCTGGTCGATCTCCACGCGGCTCCAGGCGATCCAGTCCTGCACGTTGGCAAAGTCGGACAGGTGTTTGCCAAAGGCCAGGCGCTCCAGCGCGCGCTCGGCCATCAGTTCGAGCGCCAGCTCGCACTGGCCGATGGTGCGCATGGCGTGGTGCACGCGCCCCGGCCCCAGGCGCGCCTGCGCCATGGCAAAGCCCTCGCCCTCGGCGCCCAGCAGCTGATCGAGCGGCACGCGCACACCCTGGAACACGATCTCGCAATGCCCCTCGATGGCCTGGTGCTGCATCACCGGGATGTTGCGCACCACCTGCACGCCCGGCGCATCCATGGGCACCAGCAGCAGGCTGTGGCGCTGGTGCGCGGGCGCGTCGGGCGCGGCGTTGGACACGCCCATCACGATGGCCAGGCGGCAGTGGGGGTGCGCGGCGCCGGTGGTGAACCACTTGCGGCCGTTCAGCACATAGGCATCGCTGTCGCGCACGATGCGCGTGCCCAGGTTGGTCGGGTCGGACGAGGCGACGTCGGGCTCGCTCATGGCAAAGCACGAGCGGATGCGGCCATCCAGCAGGGGACCCAGCCACTGCGCGCGCTGCGCCGGCGTGGCAAAGCGGTGCAGCAGCTCCATGTTGCCGGTGTCGGGCGCGCTGCAGTTGAACACCTCGCTGGCCCAGGGCACGCGGCCCATCTGCTCGGCCAGCGGCGCGTAGTCCAGATTGGCCAGGCGCGTGCCGGGCTCGTCCGCGCGCAGCTCGGGCAAGAACAGGTTCCACAGGCCGGCGGCGCGAGCGCGCTCCTTCAGCGGCTCAATCACGTCCAGCGGGTAGGCGCCGGCCTCGGCCCAGCGCAGCCAGTCACCGTGCGAGGGCAGCACCAGGTCCTGCATGAAGCGCCGCAACGACTCTTGCAGCGCCCGCGCGCGGGGTGAAAGGGCAAAGTCCATGACCGCACTGTAGGGCGCAGGGCTTCTGCGTCAAGTCAAAGGCCGATGCATGGGGGACAGCGCACGGCTCGACCCGATATTCAAGAAAAAAGTGCCGCCAGCGCCCGTCACGCAAGCGCAAGCAGCTCCTCTTATGAGAGCAAGCCGATCTCTGGCCCCGGGTAGCGCAGGCGCAGCCGCAGCTCGCGCTTCAGGCGCGTGTTGTCGATGCGGCGCGACTCGCCCATGAAGCTCAGCATCAGCGGCGGCAGCGCCTCGCGCGCGGCAGCCCGGGTGACGCGCGGCGGGCGCGGCAGGCCGTACAAGTCGGCGGCCCGATCGAAGTACTCGCCCATCTTCAGACGGCTGTCGTCGGCCACGTGGGTCACGCGCTGGGGCCGCCCGCGCCACAGCGCCAGCGCGCAGGCGCGCGCCAGGTCGTCGGCGTGGATGTGGCTGCTGTACACGTCGTCCTCGGGTGCCAGCACCGGCGTGCCCTTGCCCAGGCGCTCGCGCGCGCCGCCCGCGCGGTCGGGCGCATAGATGCCGGGGATGCGCAGGATGCTGGCGCGCGTGCCCACGGCGCGGCCGAAGCCGCGCACCCAGCCTTCCGCCGCCGCGCGCGCTTGGGCGCGCAGCGTCTGCGGGCGGATGGGCCGTGTCTCGCGCACCAGGGCGCCCGCGCAGTCGCCGTACACGCCCGTGGTCGAGCCGTACACCAGCGCCTGCGGCGCGCTGCGCCGTGCCAGCGCGTGCAGCAGGGCGCGGGTGCGCGGGTCGTCCGCCCCGCCGCGCGGTGGCGGCGCCAGGTGCAGCACGCGGGGGGCCAGGCCGGCCAGGCGTTGCAGGCTGGCCGCCTGATCCAGATCGCCCGCCAGCGGCGTGATGCCCAGCCCGCGCAAGGCGGCCGCGTCGCCGCCCGAGCGCACGAGCGCCAGCACGCGCACCCGCGGCAGCAGCAAGCGGGCCGTGCGCGTGCCCACGTCGCCGCAGCCGACGATGAGTACGCGCGGACACCGAAAGCGCGCGGGCAGCGCGCCGAGAGGGCTTTGGTTTGAGGGCAAAATAAAACATGAAGCAAGTTAAGACCTGCGCAAGGATACCGAGGCCCATGCCCTACACCATCACCGTGCAGCCCAGTGGGCGCACTTTCGAGGCCGACGCGGGCGAGCCCATGCTCGCGGCCGGCATCCGCCAGGGCATCGGCCTGCCCTATGGCTGCAAGGACGGCGCCTGCGGCTCATGCAAGTGCAAGAAGGTTTCGGGCCAGGTCCGGCACGGCCCGCACCAGAGCAAAGCATTGAGCGCCGACGAAGAAGCCGCCGGCTACGTGCTGACCTGCTGCGGCGTGCCCGAGAGCGACGTGGTGCTGGAGTCGCGCCAGGTCACGCACGCGGGGGCCTTCCCGATCAAGAAAATGCCGGCCCGCGTGGCCGAGCTGGAGCGCCTGGCACACGACGTGATGCGCGTGCGCCTGCAGCTGCCCGCCAACGACGTGATCCAGTACCACGCGGGCCAGTACATCGAGATCATCCTGCGCGATGGCAGCCGCCGCAGCTACAGCATGGCCGGTGCGCCGCACACGCTGGTCGCCAGCGGCGCGCCCATGGTCGATTTGCACCTGCGCCACATGCCCGGCGGCAAGTTCACCGACCATGTGTTCGGCGCCATGAAGGCCAAGGAAATCCTGCGCATCGAAGGGCCTTACGGCAGCTTTCACCTGCAGGACGACAGCCCCAACCCCATCGTCTTCCTGGCCTCGGGCACCGGCTTTGCGCCCATCAAGGCCATCATCGAACACATGCAGTTCATGGGCATCACGCGCGAGGCCGTGCTGTACTGGGGCGGCCGCCGCCCGCGCGATCTGTACATGGACGCCTGGGTGCGCGGCAAGCTGCCGGAGCTGCCGCACCTGCGCTACGTACCCGTCGTCTCCGACGCGCTGCCCGAGGACGACTGGCACGGCCGCACCGGCTTCGTGCACCAGGCCGTGCTCGAAGACTTGCCCGACCTGTCGGGCCATCAGGTCTACGCCTGCGGCGCGCCGGCCATGGTCGACGCCGCGCGGCGCGACTTCGTGCAGCAGGCCGGCCTGCCCGACTATGCCTTCTACGCCGACGCCTTTACCAGCGAGGCGGACAAGGTGCACGCTGCTTGAATACCACCAAACAGCCCTGACAGCCGGACGCAGAGGACGCAAAAATCACGCAGAGGACGCAAAAAATTCAAAAAATCAGTTGGTCCAGTGTTCGATCACCCGCACCGGCCAAGACAGTTTCTTCTCTTTTTTGCGTCCTCTGCGAATCCTTTGCGTCCTCTGCGTCCGGCTGTTCCAGCGCTTCTCAACAACCCCAGCACCCCCGGAAACCCACGACCCATGAAACGCCGCACCCTGCTCTCCTCCACCCTCGCCCTCGCCGCAGCGCCTGCCTTCGCCCAGGGCGGCAAACCCATCCGCCTGATCGTGCCCTATGCCCCCGGCGGGCCGCTGGACATCACGGCGCGCGCGCTGGCCGAGCAGGTGCAGGGCAAGCTGGGCACGGTGATCGTGGACAACAAGCCCGGCGCCGGCGGCAACATCGGCTCGGATCTGGTGGCCAAGGCGGCGCCCGACGGCTTCACCATCGGCATCGCCGCCGTGGCCACGCACGCCATCAACCCATGGCTGTTTTCCAAGATGCCGTTTGATGCGGCCAAGGACTTTGCGCCGATCACGCAGATGGTGCGCGTGCCCAACGTGCTGGTGATGAACGCCGCCGCCGCCGAACACCTGCACATCAAGACGCTGGCGGATTTGATTGCCTACGCCAGGAAGAACCCCGGCAAGCTCAACTACGGCTCGGGCGGCAACGGCTCGGCCGGGCACCTGGCGGGCGAAATGTTCAAGCAGGGTGCGGGCATCTTTGCCGTGCACATTCCCTACAACGGCGGCAACCCGGCGCAACTGGCGCTGCTGGCCGGGCAGGTGGACTTCAACATCGACAACCTGGCCACGGCCGCGCCCAACATCAAGGCCGGCAAACTTATCCCCTTGGCGGTCACCACCGCCCAACCCTCGCCGCTGCTGCCGGGCGTGCCCACCATCGCGCAGACGATCCCGGGCTTTGCCATCGACACCTGGTGGGGCCTGGTCGCGCCCGCCGGCACGCCGCCCGACGTCATCACCAAGCTCAACGCCGCCTTCACCGAGGCCTTGCGCACGCCCGCCACGCGCGAGCGCTTTGCCCTGCTGATGGCCGAGCCGGTGCCCACCACGCCCGAGCAGTTCGGCCAGTTGATGACGCGCGAACGGGCGCGCTATGAGTCCGTCGTCAAGGCCTCGGGCGCGCACGTGGATTGAGCGGGGGCCGAGTGCGGCGGCAGCACGCCGTCGCAGCCGCTGGCTCCATCGGCCCGCGGGCGCCAGAGCACCGGCAGCATGTGCGCGCTTTGCAGCGCGAAGGCCGCGCACCACAGCAAGGCCGCCAGTCCCATCAGCGCCGTCGGCGCCACGGCGTAGGCGCTGGCACGCGCCAGCGCGGCGGCCACCAGCAGCGCGGCACCCCACAGCACCCAGGGGCGGTCGCTTTTTTCCAGTCCGCTGTGCGTATAGCCGGCGATGGCGATCACCAGATAGATGTTCAGCCCCAGCACGCCGGTGGTCAGCACGTGCAGCCCGGCGCTGGGGCTGAAGCCGCCGCCCAGCAGTGCCACGCCGATCAGTGCGTAGCCCAGGGCCATCAGCCCGTAGACCGCGTACAGCATCAGCGGCCAGCGCTGCATGAGCGGGCGACCGACGTGCCAGTCGTTCAGCAGGTTCAGCGCCGCCGCCGCCGCGGCCAGCGCCAGCCAGGCGCTGACGGGGCCGCCCGGCTGCACAAACTCGGCCAGCGTGAACAGGCCGATCGCCAGCAGCGCCAGGTTGCGCCGCGGCGGGCGCGCCAGATACGGTTCGCGCGCCTGGCCGTCGGCCGCCACCTGCGCGTCGATGCCGGCGTTGACGATGCTCATCGAGATGCGACTCATGGCGATCACGATCAGGCCCATCCACACGCCCACCAGCGCATGCAGCCAGCGCGTGGGCGCCGCGCCGCGCAGCGCATCGACGTAGAAGCCCGCCGCGACCACCGCCAGCACGGCCAGCGCCCACAGGAACGCGACGTAGCGGCGCTCCGGGTCGCGCAGCAGGCGCGGCGCCATCAGCGCCATCAGGCCGCCGATCAGGCCAAGCTGCGCCAGCGCCGCCACGGCCAGGCCAGCCATGGGCCACCAGCCGCTGAACCAGAAACCCAGGCGAGCCAGCAGCCATAGCCCCACCAGCACCCGCACCGGGCGCGCACCGAAAGGCGGCGTGCGCGTAAACTCGGGCACCGCCGTCAGCACGAAACCCGCCGCGCCCGCCAGTGCAAAACCGAGCAGCAGCTCGTGCGCGTGCCACACGAAGGGCCCGCCGGGCACGGCCGGCAGCGGCCAGCCCAGCAGCAAAAAGCCGCCCCACAAGCCCATCAGCGCCCAGCCGGCGATGAGCGCGAGCGTGAAGAAGGGTCGGAACGGGCACAGCCACAGCGGATGCGCCAGCGACCAGGGCGCCATGCGCGTTGGCGTGGCCATGGGGTTTACCGGGCTTGCCGCGCTCACAGCACGACCTCGCAGCCGTCGCGCGGCGCGTGCTGCATGGCGGCCACGGCCCGGCCGACGCTCAGGCCCTGCTCGAGCCGAGGCTCGGACAGCGATGGCGCCGCAACCACCAGCGGCGGCAAATCGAAGGCCTGGCGCACGGGCGCTTGCGCCAGCAGCAGCGCGGTCTGGTGGTGCACCCAGGCATCGCCCCGTTCTGCCGCGGGCAGCGCCAGGTCGAGCCGCCAGCGAACGGACGCTGGCGCGCCGGCCAGCACCAGCACCGTGTCGGCCAGGGCCACGGCCTCCATCACGTCGTGCGTGATCATCAGCACGGCCAGCGGGCGGCGCGCCTGCTCGGCCAGCAGCAGGCGGTGCATCTGCTGCTTCATGCCGATGTCCAGGGCCGAGAACGGCTCGTCCAGCAGCAGCAGATCGGGCTGCAGCACCAGCGCGCGCGCCAGCGCGGCGCGGCTTTGCATGCCGCCCGACAGCTGCGGCGGAAACTGCGCCAGCGCCAGCTCGTCCAGCCCCATGGCACGCCCCATGGCGCGCGCCGCCACCATGCGCTCGGCACGCCTCATGCCCTGCGCCTTCAGGCCCAGCGCGATGTTGTCCAGCGCGCTCTTCCAGGGCAGCAGGTGCGGCTGTTGAAACAGCATCGCCGTGCGCGCAAAACCGTTGGCAATGCGGCCCTCGCGCACCGCCAGCAGGCCGGCGCACAGGTGCAGCAGCGTGCTCTTGCCGCTGCCCGAAGGCCCGACCAGCGCCAGCGTGCGGCCGGCGGGCAGCGCCAGGTCGATGTTCTCCAGCACCGTGCGCGGGCCGAAGGCGTGGGACAGGGCTTCAATGCGCAAGCTGGGCGTCATGCCGCGCCTCCGCTCACTCCGCCCGGTTCGCGCCAGCGCTCGATCTCGCGCTTGATGGGCTCCAGCAGCAGGTACTCCAGCGCCAGCAGGATCAGCACCACGGCACCGATCCAGGCCAGCGTGGCCGGCATGTCGAGCTGGGCGCGGCTGGTGGCCAGCATGGCACCGACGCCGGTGTCGGACGACAACAGCTCGGCCATCACCACCACCTTCCAGCTGCTGCCCAGCGCCACGATCCAGGCCGGAAACAGGTAGGACACCACGTGCGGCAGGTAGACGTCGAGCACGCGCATGCGCCAGGGCAGCCGGTAGGCCTGCGCCAGGTCGCGCCAGTGATGCTCCAGCGTGCGCGCGCCCTGCATGCCGCCGACGAAAACGATGGGAAAGCAGGCGATGAAGACCGTGAACACCGGCGTGCCGTCGCCGGTGCCAAACCACAGCATGGCCAGCACCAGCCAGGCGATGGGCGGCGTGCCCAGCAGCACGGTGACCCAGGGGCGCGCCAGCATCGAGGCCGTCATCGACACGCCCGCGGCCACGCCCAGCGCACTGCCGGCCAGCACCGCCAGCGCCAGGCCGATAAAGGCGCGCCGCGCAGTGATGGCCAGCGTGGGCCACAACGCGCCGCCGCGCCCCATCCACTGCGCCAGCGTATGCGCCGTCTGCAGCGGCGTGGGCAGCACCAGCGGGCCGTAGACGGCGGCCAGCGCCTCCCACAGCGCCACCCCCATCAACAGGCTGGCGATGGCGCCCCAGCCGCCCCACAGGTAGCGCGCAAAACCCGGCAACCAGCGACCGCGCCCCACCATGCGTCAGCCGTAGAACGCGCCGGCCGGCAGCTTGCCACCGACCAGGCCCGGTTGCCGGTCGAGCAGTTGCTGGTAGAAGAACTCCAGCTCGGGACGGGCCGCGGCGGCATCCACCCACTTCATGGTCGATTGGGTGGCGCGGATGGCGTCGGCCACCCCCTCGGGCGTCAGCATGTCGACGTGGCGCGCCGCCATCGCGCCGCAGGCTTCGGGCTCGGCCTGGCACCAGGCCAGCGCCTTGGCATGTTCCTGCTCGAAGCGCGCCAGCAGCGCGCTGTCGTCCCGCACGCCGCCCAGCGCGGTGATGCCGGCCTGCGGAATGCGCGGCGGGCGTTTCAGCACGCGGCCCCACTCCTGCTGCAGGTCGACGCTGCGGTACAGCTCGGGCGCGATCACGCTGACCGGAAACGAGTGCGTCTTGCGCAGTCCCATCGACACCGCCGGCTCGGCCAGCAGCGCGTGGTCGGCGCGGCGCGTGATGAGCAGCTGCATGGCGTCGATCGGCGAGGCGACGTAGCGCAGCGTGATGTCCTTGCCGATGGCCAGACCTTCGCGCTCGCTCAGCAGGCGGAAGATGATGTCCGGCATGTCGCCGCGAAAGGGCATCACCACCTCCTTGCCGCGAAAGTCAGCCAGGGTCTTCAGGCCCGGGTCGCGCGAGACCATCCACAGCAGGCCCCAGGTGGTGATGTCCAGCAGCCTCAAGGGCACGCCGCGGTTGTACAGGTTGGCCGCCACGTTGCTGGGCATGGCCACCAGGTCGGCCGACTGCTGGATGGCGAGCGCGCGCAACTGATCGGGGTTCTTCCAGGTGGTGAACTCGACCTGCTCGGCCACGTCGTTCAGCGCGCCGCTGTCGGCGATGCGCATGAGCGGATAGGACACGAGAGCAAAGGGGCCCGCGAGCACCAGTTTGGGCCGCTTGACGGACGCTGGCTGCGCCTGCGCGGCTGGCACCGCGCCCAGCGCCAGCGCAGCGCCGGCGGCGAGCACGTGGCGGCGCCCTGCATCGAAAGGCAATGGATGGGACATGGTCAGAATCGTCCTTGCCACGACACCCGCAAGCTGCGGCCCGGCGCGATGACTTCGCGCCCTGGCAAGCCTTCGCTCAGGTGTTCGTGATAGCGCTTGTCGCCCACGTTGTGAATCGCCAAGCGCAGCGTATTGTCCTTGTTGATGCGCCAGCTTGCGCCCACATCGAGCACACCGTAGCCGGCGGTGGGGTCTTCGCTGCCGCGCGTGAAGATGCTGGCCACACGGTCTTGCCGGCGCACCAGCAGCGCGCGCGCATCCAGCGACCAGCGGGGCGTGATGCGGCCCTCCCAGCCCAGCGCCAGGGTGTCGGCCGGCATCTGGAACAGCGGCTCGTTCAGGTCGCCGTTGGTGCCGCGCACGCGCGAATACGAGGCACTGATCCAGTGGTCGGGATGAACGCGCCAGCGCAGGCTGGCGTCGATGCCGGTCAGCGTGGCATGGCCCAGGTTCACCGTTTGCTTGCAGGCGCTCGCCTGCGCCGCGCCGCAGGCCGCCACGGCGGCAGGACCCGCCAGCTGCATGCCGGTGATGTAGTGGCTGATGCGGTTGCGCCACAGCGCCAGGCCGTATTCGAGCGTGCCGGATTCGCCCTTCAGGCCCAGCTCGAACTGGGTGGCCCTTTCGGGCTGGATCTGCGGGCTGCCGGCCCAGTAGAAGCCATCCTGGCGCGGGCCGTTCTGGTAGCGCTCGCGCAGGTCGGCGGCGCGAAAGCCGCGCGCCACGTTGACGTAGGGACGCAGCAGCGGCGACGCCTCGTACAGCACGCCCACGCTGCCCGAAACCGCGCCATCGCTGCGGTCGATGCCCGAGGTGACGCTGCCGTTGTTCATCGCCGCGGCGCGTCCGGCCACCGTGTCATGGCGCAGGCCGGCCAGCACCTTCCAGGCACCGAACTGCATGTCGTCCTGGACGTAAAAGCCCAGCGCGCGCAGGCGACCATCGGTAAACGGTTGGTTGGGCTGCAAGCTGTTGAACTGCGGCGGCGCCGCGGCCAGGCTGTCCGGGTCGGCCTTCATTTGCCAAGCGTTCAGGCCCAACGACAGCAGGTGCCGCGGATGCACCAGCCATTCGGCCTTGGCGTCCAGCCCATCGGTGGCAAAGCCGACGTCCGTCAGCGAGATGTCGCGCGCCAGGCCGTTGGCCCAGCCGTTGACCTGGCGCTGCAAGGTCTGGCGATACACGCGCACGTCCAGCGTCAAAGGCTGCGCGCCGCTGCCGCGCCGGTTGTAGCCCAGCTCGTACAGGGTGCGCGCCTGCTGGGGCGAGTGAATCGTCAGGCTGCCGACCGCCGGCACCGGGTGCGGCCGCGTCGAGCCGGGATACCACACGTCGGAGTCCTGCTGGCGCTGAAAGGACAGGCGCAGCTGCTGGTCGGCATCGAGACGATAGCGGTACTGCCCGATGAGCGCATCGGAGTCGTAACCGGTGCGCGCGACGCGGCCGCCCGGAGCGTCGTAGTCGCGCGGACGCGCCAGCGACGCGCCCAGCATCAGCGCGTGGTCGCCGCCACTGAAGTTGGCGACCGCAGCGCCGCTCGGCCCGCGGCTGGCCGAGTCGTAGCCCAGCTGCGCGCGCAGGTGCGCGCCCGTCTCGAAGCGCGCCTGCGGCAAGCGCACGTTGATGGCGCCGCCCAAGGCGCCAGTGCCGTAAAGCACCGAAGCCGGACCCTTGACCACCTCGACCCGCTCGGCCAGCCCGAGCGACATGAAGGATGCGATGGCACCAGCCGGCTGCGCCGCATTGAGGCGCACGCCATCGATCATCAGCACGATGCTGTCTTTCTGCAGGCCGCGGATGACCGGGTTCTGGCCCTGCGCGCCGTCCAGGCTGACGGACAGCCCCGCTTCGCCGCGCAAGGCCTCGCCCAGGTTCTGCGCCTGCTTGCGCGCCAGGTCATCGGCGGTGAGCACCGTGGTTGCGATCGGTGTCTCGACGTCGGACGCGGCGTAGCCCTTGGCAGTCACGCTGACCTCGGCCAGCGCGCCGGTCTGGCCCGCGCCATCGGCATCACCCGTTTGCACCTGCGCATGAACCGTCTGCAAGGTCGCAAACAGCGTGAGCCCGAGCACCGGCAGGCTGACCGCTGCGCGCGGTGCAAAACGAGCCCGTGGACGAGTGTTGGCAGCAGCTGGCGATGCAATGAAACGCATGAAGATCGACCTCTTGGAGTTGAGTCGATCTTAATAAGAATCATTCTCGTTAAGATTGCATCAGATCAAGAAACGGCCGTCGTCGCGCCCACGGGCCGGCGTCGTCCAGCGCGGCCATGCCCGCCGTTGAAACGGCCGGCCGCGCTTACTTGGGCGACTTCATGGGACAGGTGCTCATGCCCAGCAGCTTGTACGCGGGGCAGGTGCCCGCCAGGCCGGTGAGCAGCGGCACCACGCCGATCCAGCCCCACCAGCCCACGGTGCCGGTGGCGGCCAGTGCGATCAGCACCAGGCCGACGACGATGCGAAGAATGCGGTCGATGCCGCCGACGTTGTGGTTCATGACAAAACTCCTTGTTGACGTTGAAAAACGGGGTAATGGATTTCGGACCCGGATACGCGCCGTGCCGGGCATCAGCCGGACTTGCGCAGCAGGCGCACGTGCATGGGGCGCTGGAAGTGGGCTCCGCCGGGCCCCATGTGCGGCTCAAAGCGCGCGCGCACGCGCTCGCGCAGCTCGCCGTCCAGGTGGCGCTCGGCAAACGTCACATCCAGCATGCGGCGCTCGAACGCGGCAAAGTCGGCAAAGTGCGCGGGCATGTCGAAGCGGCGCTCGGCCACCTGCGCCCAGGCTCCCGTGGCAAGCGCCCGGTCCAGCGCGGCCTGCGCGGCGGCGCGCACTGCCTGCTCGTCGTTGAACAGGCGCGTGATCTCGTTGAGCGCGCCGGCAAACACCGGCTCGGACACGTACAGATGGCCGCCGGGGCGCAGCACGCGATGCACCTCGGCCAGCGCCTGATCCATGATGAGCTGCGGCACGTGGTGCAAGGACTTGAGCATCAGCGCCAGATCGAATTGCGCATCCGGCAGCGGAATGGCTTGGGCGCCGGCAGCGATGAAGCGCAGCCGCTCGGCAGGCGCGGCCAGGTTCCTGGCATGCTGGATGGCATCGACCTCCAGGCCCGTGACCCGCGTTGCCGGGTAGCGCACCAGCAGTTCGCGCGCCAGGCGGGCGGCGCCGCAACCCAGCTCGATGATGTCCTGCGCCGCCAGCAGCACCAACCGATTCAGGACGATCAACTCGTCGCGCTCGACGCGGGGCTCGGCACTCATGGCTTGGGCTCCTGCGCGACTTCGGTGTTCAGTGTGGCGCTCACCTGTGCCAGCAGGTCTTCATCCAGTCGATCGGCCAGCGCCGCCAGCCTCAGGCGCGTGAGCACCTGGTCGCTGCGCGCCTGCGCCAGCGCCAGCACGGTCTGCGCATGGTCGTTCTCGGCACCCAGCACGTCCAGCAGAGTGCGGTCGCCCACCTCGCGGCCCAGGCGCGTGGCGTCCAGCCGGGCGCTGCTCGCGGTCTGCGCATCCTGCAGGGCGGCGATGCGCACCACGCCAGTCTCCAGTCCCTGCCAGGCGCTGCGCGCCTGCTGCCCGACCTCCTCGCGCGCCAGCTCCAGTTCGGCGCGCGCCTTGGCCAGGCGCTCGGCGGCCTCGCGCTCCTGCGCCCGGATCATGCCGCCCGCGTCGATCGGGATGTTGATCTGCACGCCCACCATGGCGTTGAGGTTGCGGTTGCGCGCGCTGCCAAAGTCACCGTGGCCGGCGATGCGGTCGTGGCTGGCCTGCGCCACCAGATCGACGGTGGCGCGGCCTGCGGCGCCTTGCTGGCGCAGCTTCTGCTCGGCCACGGCAACCGCCTGGGTCAACAGGCGCAGGCGCGGATTGTCGGCCTGCGCGGCCTGCTCCCAGCCGGGCCAGCCGGCCACCGGCGCCAGCGGCTGCGCCGGCAGCCGCGCCGTGGGCCTGGCAAGCCCTGTGCTGTCGGCCAGGGCCCGGCGGCGGGTGCTGGCCTCCAGCACTGCGGCCGACTGCTGCGCACGCGCACCGGCCAGGGCGGCGTCGGCCTCGTGGGTGTCCGTGATGGGTGACGAACCCAGGCGGTAGCGGTCGTGCGCCTCGTCGCGCGCACGTTCGAGCGCACGCACTTGCTGGCCGAGCACGCGCACGCGCTCCTCGGCCAGCGCCAGCGCCAGGTAGCGCTCGGCGGTGCGCAGCATCAGGTCGGCCTGCGCGCTGCGCCAGGCGGTGTCGCCCATGTCGGCGCCCAGCCGCAACTGCGCGCGCTGGGCATCGCGCCCGGCATTGACCAGGGGCTGCTGCGCGATGATGGCCACGCGCGTGGCCAAGCCGGCGTCGACCGAGGTGGCAAAGCGCGCCTCGTCCATCTGCCCCATGCCCGGCGCCGAGAAGCGCGCGCCGCGCATGGCGGTGTCCTGCGCGCCCAGGCCCGCGCCCAGCGCCAGCGACACGCCCGGCCGCCACAGCGCGTCGGCCTGCTCGCGCAAGGTCTGGGTGGCGCCGTGCTCGGCGCGCGCCACGGCCAGCTGGCGGTCGTGCCCGGCCGCGGCCCGCCAGACCGTCAGCAAGTCCTGCGCCCACGCGCCGGCCGGCAGCGCGGCTGCCAGCGCACAAGACAAGGCCAGGAACCGCAGTCTCATCACGCCGCCTTTTCTCCGCCGAATTCCTCGTACGCGGCCAGCGCCGCCGCCGCATACATCAGCGAAGGCCCGCCGCCCATGTACACGCACATGCCCAGCATCTCCTGCACCTCGGCGCGGGTGGCACCCAGCTTCACCAAGGCCTTGCCATGAAAGCCGATGCAGGGGTCGCAGCGCGAACCCACCGACAGCGCCATGGCGATCAGCTCCTTGGTCTTGGCGTCCAGCGCGCCGGACTTGCCCGCGGCCTGCGCCATGGCGTTGAAGCCCTGCATCACGTCCGGAATGTCCTGGCGCATCTGCGCGGTCCTGGCCGAGATTGCGGCGATCAGGTCCTTGTAGTTTTCAACCATGGGGTGTCCTTTCAGGGTTGGGTCTGGCATTCGCCGGGGCGCGCGCCCAGCTTGCGCATGATGACTTCCATCAGGCACCACTTGCTGAAGCCGCTTTGCAGGAAGTTGGCGCCCACGAAGGCAGTGAACCACAGCCAGTTGACGCTGTGGAAGATCGGGCTGCCCGGTGCGCCCAGCGCGAGTGACAGCAGGATGAACGTGCCGCCGACCGTGCGGGTGATTTGCCAGGATGTCATGTCGTTTCTCCTTCAAAAATGATTGTTGCCGGCAAAAACATTGGGTGTCTTGCTATGAATCAAGGAGCGTCGTGGCGCTCCAGGCGCACGATGCCCAAGGCCTTGAGAACGTACTTCTCGTACACGGGCTCGCTGTTGCCGGTCTTCATCTTGCGGATGAAGTACTTCTCGAAGGCCACCTTGGCCAGGTGCACCCACTTGCCCTTCTTGAACCAGTTGACGTTGCGCGGCGGAATCTGCGGCAAGGCGACAAACGCCGCGCCGGTGTCGCCCATGTCGGCCAGGCAGATGGCGTTCCAGGTGCCCTTGGCCGTCGCCGGCTGGCCGGCCAGCTCGGCCGCGATGTTGTGCGCGATGGCGCTCACCATGCTCTCGATCATGTAGCCCGTCTTGGGCGCGCCGGTGGGCACGGGCGTGACCTCCACCGGCGGAATCGCCACGCACACGCCGGCGGCAAAGATGTTGGCGTACTTCTTGCTGCGCTGGTGCGCGTCGATCAGCACGAAGCCGCGCGGATTGCACAGATCGGGCACGGCAGCCACCGCATCCACGCCCCGGAAGGCCGGCAGCATCATGGCCAGCTTGAACGGGACTTCGTGCTCCTTGTGCGGCTCGCCCTTGTCGTTGAGCTCGGTGGCAAACAGCTTGCCGGCTTCGACATGCGTGGTCCTGGCATTGGTGACCCACTTGATGTCGCGGTCGCGCAGCTCGCTTTCCAGCACGCTCTTGCTGTCGCCCACACCGGCCAGGCCCAGGTGGCCGATGTAGGGCTCGCTGGTGACGAAGGTCATCGGCACCTTGTGGCGCAGCTTGCGCCGGCGCAGGTCGGACGACACGATGAAGGCAAACTCGTAGGCCGGGCCGAAGCAGCTGGCGCCCGGCATGGCGCCGATCACGATCGGGCCCGGGTTCTTCAGGAATTCCTCGTACTCGGCGTGCCACTTTTCGGCGTGGTCCACCGTGCACACCGAATGCGTGTGCCCGTCGATCGGCCCGGACCCGGGAACCTCGCCAAAGGCCAGCTTGGCGCCGGTGGTGATGACCAGGTAGTCGTAGGCCAGCTCGTCGCCGCCGTCCAGCACCAGCTTGTTGCCCGGCGCGTCGATGGCGGCGACCGGGCGGCCGACGAAGTCGATGCCCTTCTTGCGCAGCGGCTCGGCGATCGGCACCACGATCTCCTGGCGCTCGCGCCAGCCCACCGCAAGCCAGGGGTTGGATGGCACGAACTGGAAATAGTCCACCGCGTTGACCACGGTGACGCGGTGCTCCTTGCCCACGGCGGCGCGGATTTCGTAGGCCGCGGGCATGCCGCCCAGCCCTGCGCCCATGATGACGATGTGTGCCATGCCGATGTCTCCTCTTCAGAGGTTGGTTGAGTGAACGGGTTGGGGCGCGCTGCCGGCGTCCAGGCCGGGCTGGCGCTTGCGATAGGCCACGAAATAGAGCAGCGGAATCACGACCAGCGTCAGCACCGTGGACACCAGAATGCCGAAGATGAGCGAGATCGCCAGGCCGTTGAAGATCGGATCGTCCAGGATGAACAGCGCGCCGATCATGGCCGCCAGGCCGGTGAGCACGATGGGTTGTGCGCGCGTGATGGCGCTTTGGACTATGGCACGCCGGAGCTCCATACCGTCGGCCAGCTGCAGCTTGATGAAGTCCACCAGCAGGATCGAGTTGCGCACGATGATGCCGGCCAGCGCGATCATGCCGATCATGCTGGTGGCGGTGAACTGGGCATGCAACAGGGCGTGACCGGGCATCACGCCAATGATGGTCAGCGGAATCGGCGCCATGATGATCAGCGGCGTCAGGTACGAGCCGAAGTGCGCCACCACCAGCAGGTAGATCAGGATCAAGCCCACGGCGTAGGCCGCGCCCATGTCGCGGAAGGTCTCGTAGGTGATCTGCCACTCGCCGTCCCACTTGATGGCGTAGCCGGCATAGGGGTTGGCGGGTTGGCGAATGAAGTATTCGGCGAGCGGGCCGCCATCGGGCATCTTCAGATCGGCCAGCCGGGGGCGCATCTGGAACATGCCGTAGAGCGGGCTGTCCGGCGTGGCGCTGCTTGCGCCGGCGACGTCGCCGATCACGTAGGTCACTGGCAGCAAATCCTTGTGATGGATCGGCTGCTCGCGCACCGTATCGCTCACCGTGACCAGCTCGCGGATCGGAATCGTCGCGCCGCCCGTCGCGCGCACCGTCAGCTGCAACAAGGGCTCCAGGCTGCCATGCAGCTCGGGCGGCAGCTGGATCAGCGCCGGCACCGCGTGGCGGCTGGCGTCGTGCAGGTACGTGGCCGCCTCGCCCGCCAACCCCATGCGCAGCGTGGCGGCAATGGCCGCCTGCGTCACGCCCTGGCGCGCGGCCTTGGCGCGGTCGACCAGCAGCAGCGTTCTGGGCGCGGCGGCGATGCTCGAGTCATCGACATCGACCACGCCCGGCGTGGACTCGAACACGCCGCGCACCGCCTTGGCCACGGCCAGCCGGCCGGCAGCATCGGGGCCGTAGACTTCGGCCACGATGGGGGCCAGCACCGGCGGGCCGGGCGGCACCTCCACCACCTTCACGTTGGCGCCAAAGCGCGCACCGATGGCTTGCAAGGCCGGGCGCACACGCATGGCGATCCGATGGCTCTGCTCCTTGCGCTGTGCCTTGTCCACCAGGTTGACCTGCAGGTCGCCCACCTCGCCGCCGGCGCGCAGGTCGTACTGGCGCACCAGGCCGTTGAAGTTGATCGGCGCGGCCGTGCCGGCATAGGCCTGGTAGTTATCCACCTCGGGCACGGTGGCCAGATGGGCGCCCAGCGCGCGCAGCACAGCGGCCGTCTTTTGCACCGGCGTGCCGGCGGGCATGTCCACCACCACCTGGAACTCGCTCTTGTTGTCGAAGGGCAGCATCTTCAGCACCACCGCGCCCAGCACCGGCAGCGCGACCGACACCGCGATCAGCCCCACCACCGCCAGGCCCAGCAGGCCGCGGTTGCGCCGCCCACGGCGCTCGTCGAGCAGCGGGCGAAAGATGCGCTCGAACAGCGGCGCGATCCAGCGCGCCAGGCCGTGTCCGGCCGCCTTGCCGCTGTCGGCCTGGTGCGTGGCCTTCATCCACAAGCGCGCCAGCCAGGGCGTGACGGTGAACGCGATGGCCAGCGACAGCAGCATGCCCATGCTGGCGTTGATGGGGATGGGGCTCATGTACGGGCCCATCAGCCCGCTGACAAAGGCCATCGGCAGCAGGGCGGCGATGACGGTGAAGGTGGCCAGGATGGTCGGTCCGCCCACCTCGTCCACCGCGCCGGGAATGATCTCGCGCAGGCTCTGGCCGGCATGCAGGCCCTGATGGCGGTGGATGTTCTCGACCACCACGATGGCGTCGTCCACCAGGATGCCGATGGAAAAGATCAGCGCGAACAGCGACACGCGATTGAGCGTGAAGCCCCAGGCCCAGGACGCGAACAGCGTCACCGTCAGCGTCAGGATCACCGCCGTGCCGACGATGGCCGCCTCGCGCCGTCCCAGCGCGATGAACACCAGCGCCACCACCGACAGCGTGGCAAACAGCAGCTTCTTGATGAGGGTGCTCGCCTTGTCGTTGGCGGTGGCGCCGTAGTTGCGCGTCTCGCTGACCTGCACGTCGGCCGGGATCACGACGTTCTTCAGTTCATGCACGCGGCGCATCACCGCATCGGCCACGTCGATGGCGTTCTCGCCCGGCTTCTTGGTGATGGCCAGCGTCACCGCGGCGCGCTCGATGCCGCTGGCCACGCCGCCCTCGCGCACCACCTGGCCGTGCCAAGCCAGGCGTTCGGTCGGCGGGGCGCCCTCGTGCACGCGCGCCACCTCGCGCAAATGCACGGGCTTGCCATCGCGCACGGCCAGCACCAGCGCGGCCACGTCGTCGGCGCTTTGCAGGAACGGCCCGGTCTCCAGCGCAATGGCCTGGTTGCCGCTCAGCACGTCGCCCAGGGGCAGGCCCATGTTAGCCGATTGCAGGGCGGCCTGCAGCTCGTGCAGCGTCAGGCGCACGGCCGCCAGGCGCTCGGGATCCACCTCGACCAGCACGGCCCGGCCCGGCCCGCCGATGGTCTTGACTTCGCGCGTGCCGGGCACGCGCTTGAGCTCGGCCTCGATGCTGTGCGCCACGCGCTCCAGCGCCTCGGCGCCGCTGCGCTCGCCGTGCAGCGTCAGCGCGACGATGGGCACGTCATCCACGCCCTTGGGCTTGATGATGGGCGCGCCCACGCCCAAGCCGCGCGGCAACCAGTCGGCGTTGGCGCCGACGGTTTCATACAGACGCACCACCGCTGTCTGGCGCGGCACGCCCACCTTGAACTGCACCGTCAGCAGCGCCACGCCCGGGCGTGAGACACTCATCACGTGCTCTACCCCGTTCATCTGCGCCAGCACCTGCTCGGCGGGGGTGGCGATCATGGACTCGACGTCGCGCACGCCCGCGCCGGGCCAGGGCACGATGACGTTGGCCATGGTCACATCGATCTGGGGCTCCTCCTCGCGCGGCGTCACGATCACCGCGAACACCCCTAGCAAGAAGGCCACCAGCGCCAGCAGGGGCGTGATCTGCGCGCCCTGGAAATACGCCGCCAGGCGCCCGGACACGCCCAGGCGCGGCGCGGCATCGAGCGGGTGCACTGGCCTCACCGGCTGGCCTCCGCTGGCTGGCCGGCCACGGCCCGGGTGGCAGCCTGCGGGTCGGTGATCAGCGGCTCGCCGGCATCGAGCCCGGCCAGCACCTCGACGCGCTCGCCGTGCACCGGGCCCAGGCGCACCTGGCGCAGTTGCGGCTGCTGCCCCTCGCCCATCACGTAGACGGCCGTCACGTCGGCGCGGCGCACCACCGCGCCGGCCGGGATGTAGATGCGCGGCGCCACACCGGCGCCGCCCGTGCCCACCCATTGCAGTCGCGCAAACTGGCCGGGCACGGCCCGGGTCGCGGCCGGCAAGTCCGCGCGCACGGTTTGCGTCAGTGTCTGCGGATCGACGGTGGGCAGCACCTGCACGCGCACCGGCGCCACCGCGGCGCCCGCCAGCAACACCCGCACCGCACCCGGCTGCAGCGCCACGCCCGGGAGCGCGCTGGCCGGCACGTTGGCGGTCACGCGCAGGGCCGCGGGGTCATACACCGTCAGCAGCGGGCGGCCGGGCATGGCCATGTCGCCGCGCTCGACACCCAGTTGCGCCACCACGCCGTCGAACGGCGCCCGCAGCACGTGCAGCCCGGTTTGCGTGCGCGCCGCGCCGGCCTGCGCCGCCAGCGCCCTGACCTGCGCCTGCGCGCTGCGGTATTGGCTCTCGGCCTGCTCCAGCGCGCCCTGGCTGATGTACTTCTTGTCGGCCAGCTGCCGCTTGCGCGCCAGCTCGCTGGTGGCCGCATCCAGCGCGGCCTGTGCGGCCGCCACCTGCGCCGTGCTGGCCGCGGCGCCTTGCTCGGCCGCACGGGCGTCGATGCGCAGCAGCACCTGCCCGGCGCGCACGGCATCGCCGGCGCGCACGTTCAACTCCAGCACCGTGCCCGCCACCTGCGCCGCCACGGTGGCCTGGCGCAGGGCCTCGACCTGGCCGTCCTCGGTACGGGTTGGCGCCAGCGCTTCGGCCTGCACCGGCGCCACCGGCAAGGGCGCGGCCGGCGCCGCCACCACACCCTGTGCGCACAGCAGGGCCAGCGCACATGCCAGCCCCGCCGTGCGCACCCCACGCCCTGCCGCGCCGAACGATCGCCGTCCCAGCCGCGCGATGACTTGATTTGGATGAATCATTCGTCTATTATTTGCGCAATCATGCAAATACGCAATAGCGTAATTCAACAATTTGTGTCGGCACGCGTTAGACTGCGCATCGACCCGCCGCACCCCACGTGCCTGCCGATGAACGCCCTGACCGACCTGCCACCCGCCGCGCTGGACCACGTGGCGCAGTACTTTCGCACGCTGTCCGAGCCCACGCGCCTGCGCATCCTCAACGCACTGGGCACGGGCGAACTGAGCGTGGGCGAAATCGCCCAGCAGGTCGATTCAAGCGACGCCAATGTCTCGCGTCATCTGGCGCAACTGGCGCGCCAGGGGCTGGTGGCGCGCGAGCACCACGGCACCAGCGTGTACTACCGCATCGCCGATCCGGCCGTGCACGAGTTGTGCACCCTGGTGTGCGGCAGCATCGCGCGGCGCTTTGATGCGGCAGCGGTGGCGCGCGCGGCCTTCACGGCCCCAGCGCGCAAGGCGGCGGCGAGCCGCAAAAAATAGCGCGTCAGGCGGCGCCGGGCACACGCACCACCAGCGTGCTGACCTTGCTGTGCGAGAGCACGCTTTGCGTCACGCTGCCCAGCACCAGGCGCTCCAGGCCGCGGCGGCCGTGCGAGCCCATCACCACCAGGTCGGCGCCACAGGCTTCGACGGCGTCGATGATGCCGCGCCAGGCCGTGTGCGATTCGATCACGCGTGTCTCGGCCTGCACGCCGGCGGCCTGCAGGCGCTTGGTGGCGCCTTCCATGGCGGTGCGGGCTTCGGCGCGGGCGGCGTTGAGGTACTGGTCCTGTCCGTAGGCGAACTCGCCCCCCACGCCGGTGAAGGGGTACGGGTCGATCACGTACACCGCGGTGACCGCAGCGCCGAAGGCCTTGGCCAGTTCCGCCGCCTTGTCGACCGCGGCCATCGAGGTTTCGGAGCCGTCAACCGGAGCCAGAATGTGCTTGAACATGGATCACCCCTTTCGTGTCAATCGTGGATGGGTTCAGTATGGGCGCAATCCAGGCCTCGCGTCATGATTCAGATCAAGTCGCCGGGGCCAGAAAGTCCTGCGCGCGCAGGGTGATGACCAGGGTGTCGCGGTGGCCCGGCGCGCCGGCAACCAGCGGCTGGACTGGCGTGGTCTCGTGGATCACCTTGTGGTCGTCCAGCAGCAGCACCGCCCAGGGCTCGTCCAGCGTGAAGCGCTGGCCGCGCGGGCCGTCGATCTCGAACACCCGGGTTTCGCCGCCCTTGATGTCGGCACGCGCCACCAGAAAAACCGCCACCAGGTCCACGCCATCGCGGTGCGCCCCTTCGGGTGTGGGGCGGCCGATGCCGCCTTCGGTGTCGATGCGAAACGCGTGGGCCTCGCCGTACCAGGGCTGCACGCCCCACAGCGCGTCGGCCACGCGCGCCAGCCAGGCCAGCAGCGCGCCCCAGTCCGGGCGCGCCAGCGTGGCCGCATCGATCGGCGCAAACCAGCGCTGCATGCCGCCGTGCAGCGCGTTGTAGGCCAGCGGCTGCCAATGCGGGCGATGCGGCACCTTGCGCAGCGTGCCGTCCTGGGCGATGAAGGACGCGTGGCGACGACGGCGATAGCGCCCGCCATCCTTCAGGTATTCGTCGGGCGCCAGGTCGTCCCAGACACCCGCCAGCTCCTGCAGCGCGGCGGCGGGTGCTCCCGTCAGCGCACGCACGCTGGCGGCGTCCAGCACGGCAAAGCCGCTCTCGCGCAATGCGGCCAGGCAGTGATCGGCGGTGGTGAACGGAGGCGAAAACATGATGGCTCGTCGATCGTTGATGCGCCAAGGATAATCGCCGCCGCGCCTGCATCGGCGCCGCCTTTGCCATGACCCTGCTGAACCTGTCGCTCGTGTCGGCCGCCCTGCTCGCGGCCCTGGCCTTTCGGCCCTGGCGGCAACTGGCGGGCGGCGCCCTGCTCTCGCCCCTGCTGGCAGCGCTGGTCATCACGCCGTGGCTGTGGGCCCTGCCCTGGCTGCATCACATGCCGATTCAGCTGCAGTTGTCGGGCGCCTGCCTGGTCCTGCTGGCGCTGGGCTGGCCGCTGGCGATGCTGGTGTTCGGCGTGGTGGCGCTGGCCACCGGGTGGATCGCGCCCGTCACGCCGGCCGAGCAACTGGACATGGCCTTGTGGCTGGGCGTGGTGCCCGCCACGCTGGCGCTGGGCCTGGGCTGGGTGCTGCGCCGGACGCTGCCGCACAACCTGTTCGTCTACATCCTGGGGCGCGCCTTCCTGGGTACGGCGGCGTGCCTGTTTGCCAACGGGGCGCTGGCGCAGTGGACGGGCCATGCGCTCAACATTGCCGTCGATCCCGAGCTGGCCCTGGTCGCGCGCTGGCTGATCGCCTGGGGCGACGCCATCATGACCGGCATGGTCACCGCCGTGTGCGTGGCCTTTCGCCCGCAGTGGCTGGCAACCTGGTCGGACCGGCTGTATCTGCACGCGCCCAAGTGAAGCGCCGCACGACAAGCTTGCGGTGCATCAACATTGGCCTTGCCGCAAGCATGGATACTTGTTTGAGCATTCACGCAAACACGAAAGGGTGGACCATGAAACTCTGGCAAGACCTGTTTGGCACCGACTACGGCCGCATGAGCATCGCTGGCATCGCCTTCATGATCGGCATGGCGATCTGGTTTGTGCGCTTCTTCATTCGCAAGGCCTCCGAGACGCCCCGGGCCGAAGACTGAAATCAGCGGTCAGCGCCTTGCGGACAAGCGCAAGGCGCTCTTTTTTCAATAGCATTTCTCTGCGCGTCAAGCCATCTCGGCTTCTTGCAGCAGGCGCCACATGACCTTGCCACTGCCGCTCTTGGGCAGCGCGTCGACGAACTGCACCGCGCGCGGCATCTTGTAGGCGGCCATGTGCTCGCGGCACCAGTCGATCACCTCCTGCTCGCTCACCTTGCCCTTGTGCTCGGCGCGCAGCACCACCACGGCCTTGACGGATTCGCCGCGATAGGCGTCCCGGGTGCCGATGACGCAGGCCTCCTGAATGGCGGGGTGCTTGAACATCAGCGCCTCGACCTCGGCCGGCCACACCTTGAAGCCGCTGGCGTTGATCATGCGCTTCAGACGGTCGGTGATGAAGAAATAGCCGTCTTCGTCCACCCGCCCCAGATCGCCGGTGCGGAAAAAACGCTTGCCGTCCAGCTCGAAGAAGGCCGCCGCCGTGGCCTCGGGGCACTTCCAGTAGCCGGAAAACACCTCGGGGCCGTGCACCACGATCTCGCCGGTCTCGCCTTGGGGCACCTCCTTCAGGGTTTCCGGGTCGACCACGCGCGCATCGGTGCTCATGAAGGGAATGCCCAGGCACTGCTGCTTGGGCGCGTCCACCGGATTCTGGTGCGAAGGCGCTGCCGTTTCGGTCAGGCCGTAGCCCTCGGCGTACTTCAGGCCGTAGACATCCTCCAGGCGCTGCGCCACGGCCTGCGGCATGGCCGCGCCGCCGCCGCTGATGGTCCTGAGGCTGGACAGGTCGAAGCGGGCGAAATTGGGGCTGGCCAGCAGGTCGATCACCATGGTGGGGATGTTGGCCCAGGCGGTGACCTTCCAGCGCGAGATCAGGCGCCCGGCCAGCTCGCGATCCCAGCGCGGCATCAGCACCATGGTGGCGCCGGCATACACCGCCGCCTGCATCACCGCCACCATGCCGGTGATGTGGAACATGGGCACCACCACCAGCGTCACCGTCTCGGCCGTGCCGTTGCCCCACAGCGTGCAGGCCACGGCGTTGTGCATCACGCTGGCGTGGGTGTGCATGCAGCCCTTGGGCAGGCCGGTGGTGCCGCTGGTGTAGGGCAGCACGCTCAAATCCTGCGGGCCGGCGGTGGTGGCCGCCAGCGGGCCGTCAAAGGCCAAGGCGTCGGTCCAGGCATGCACCTGGCCGCCGGCCAGCGTGGGCAGCGGGCGGCGCGTCAGCAGCCAGTCGCGCCAGGCCTCGGACGGCGCGTCATCGCCCTGCACGGCAGCGTCGAACGCATCGGTGTACTGCGTGACGATCAGGTGCGCCAGGCGATCGCCCTCGGGCAGCGCGTCGGAGGCCGCCGCCAGCTCGCCGGCCAGGTCGGCGCTGGTGATGGCGACCCTGGCGTCGGGGTCAGTGATGTAGTGCTTGAGCTCCTCGGCGCGGTTCATCGGGTTGACAGGCACCACCACCGCATCGGCGCGCAGGATGGCGAAGTGCGCCACGATGAGCTGCGGGGTGTTCTGCAGGTTCAGCAGCACCCGGTCGCCCTTGGCCACGCCCAGCGCCTGCAGGCGCGCCGCCAGCCGCTCGGCCGCGGCCTTCAGCTGCGACCAGGTCAGCACCGAGCCAAAAAACACCGTGGCCGGCTTGTCCGGATAGCGCAGCGCGCTGATGGCCAGGTTGTGCCACAGCGAGGTGGCGGGCGGCGTGATGGCGTGGGGCAGGCGTTTGGGCCAGAACTTGTAATGCGCTTGCATCGATGTCTCCAGAAATTCTGGCGTCAATGCTAGACCAAGCGCACGCATGCGACAGGGGCGGGTTTGTCTCGGCAGCGACAGCGCTTGCCGTTTGCAGCAAGCGGCCAGTGGTCAGCCGTCAGAAGCTGTCCAGGCGACGGCGGCGCGTCAAACCCAAGGAGCCAAGAGGCCGCGGAGCAGGCCATGCCAGCGATCACCAGTGGCCGGGGTCTCCCCGGCCACTGGTGATGCCCCCTTGAAGGGGGGAGGCGGAACATCGCGCAGCGAGTGCAGCCTGGGGGTGAGCCGTCACACCGCCTCGTCACCCTCTTCGCCGGTGCGGATGCGCACCACGCGCTCGACAGCGGTGACGAAGATCTTGCCGTCACCGATCTTGCCGGTGCGCGCGGCCTTGACGATGGCGTCCACGCAGCGCTCGACGGCCTCGTCGGGCACCACCACCTCGATCATCACCTTGGGCAAGAAGTCGACCACGTATTCGGCACCGCGGTACAGCTCGGTGTGGCCCTTCTGGCGGCCGAAGCCCTTGACCTCGGTGACCGTCAGGCCGGTGACGCCAACCTCGCCCAGCGCCTCGCGGGCCTCCTCCAGCTTGAAGGGCTTGATGATCGCCGTGATCTGCTTCATGTGATGTTCTCCACCAGGGCTCAGGCCCGGAACTTGTTGGTCATAGGATAACGCCAGTCCTTGCCGAAGCCGCGCGGCGTCACCCGCGTGCCCACCGGCGCCTGCTGGCGCTTGTATTCGCTTTGCCGGATCAGGCGCGTGACCTGGTCCACGTCGGCGGGAGCAAAACCTTCGGCCAGCAACTGGGCGATGGAGGCGTCATTTTCCACGTAGCGCGCGATGATGGCGTCCAGCACCTCGTAGGGCGGCAGGCTGTCCTGGTCGGTCTGGTCCGCGCGCAGTTCGGCGCTGGGCGGGCGGGTGATGATGCGCTCGGGGATCGGACTCACGCCCGTGCCATACGGGTCGTGCGCGTTGCGCCAGCGCGCCAGTGCGAACACCCGCGTCTTGACCACGTCCTTGATCGGCGCAAAGCCGCCGCACATGTCGCCGTACAGCGTGCAGTAGCCCACGGCGTATTCGCTCTTGTTGCCGGTGGTCAGGATCAGGTGGCCCAGCTTGTTGGACAGCGCCATCAGCAGCACGCCGCGAATGCGCGCCTGGATGTTCTCCTCGGTGGTGTCCTCGGCGCGGCCGGCAAACAGCGGCGCCAGCGTGGCCTTGATGGCCTCGAAGGCCGGCACGATCGACAGGTCGTCATGGCGCACGCCCAGGCGCCGCGCCATCTCGTGCGCGTCCTGCACGCTGATGCCGGCGGTGTAGGGGCTGGGCATCATCAGCGTGTGCACGCGATCGGCGCCCAGCGCGTCCACGGCCAGCGCCAGCACCAGCGCCGAGTCGATGCCGCCGGACAGGCCCAGCGCCACCGACCTGAAGCCGTTCTTGCCCACGTAGTCGCGCAGGCCCAGCACCAGCGCGTCCCACAGCTCGCGCTCGGGCGTAGGCGGCGGGGCGATGTCTGCTTTTATTTCGATAGCTGCTTGCGCTTGCTGCGCCTGCGCAAACCACAGTTTTTCTTCAAAAGCGGGGGCCCGGCCCGCCACCTGACCATCGGCGCCCACGGCAAACGATTGCCCATCGAACACCACCTCGTCCTGCCCGCCCACCCAGTGCGCCCACACCAGCGGCAGGCCCACGTCGCGCGCGCGCGCCTGCATCACGGCCTCGCGCTCGGCGCCCTTGCCGCCGTGAAAGGGCGAGGCGTTGATGACGGCCAGCAGCTGCGCGCCGGCAGCCCGGGCCTGGCGCGCCGGCTCGTCAAACCAGGCGTCCTCGCAGATCAGCAGGCCCACGCGCACGCCGCCGGCGTCGAACACGCACGCGCCCTGCCCCGGCACGAAGTAGCGCCGCTCGTCGAACACCTGGTAGTTGGGCAGGCGCTGCTTGGCGTAGGTGGCCACGATGCGGCCGTTGCAGATCACGCTGGCGGCGTTGTGGCGCTCGCTGATGGTCACGCTGGGGCCGCGCTCGTCGTGGCCCACCGGGTGGCCCACGACGATCACCAGGTCCTGCAAGTCGGCCGTCGCGCGCGCGATGGCCTGCACCGCATCGTCGCAGGCCGCCATGAAAGCCGGGCGCAGCAGCAGGTCTTCGGCGATGTAGCCGCAGATCGCGCCCTCGGGCGTCAGTAGCAGGCGCGCCCCCTGGGCATGGGCCGCACGGGCCGCGTCGATGATCTTTTGCGCGTTGCCCGGCATGTCGCCGACGGTGAAGTTGAGCTGGGCCACGCAGAGGGAGAGGGACATGTCGATGCGGAAAGATGAGCGTCAGGGACGAATGGTAGCGAACAGGCGCCAAGCCATGATCTCCTCAATAATCGATCGACACCGCTTCGCCACACCGCCTTGCTCCAAGCCACCGCCTCCCTTCGCCAGCAGATCGCCACCGACCCCCGCGCCATCGACGCCGCGGCCTGGAACGCCCTGCTGGCGCGCCAGCGCACGCCCACGCCCTTCATGCGGCACGAATACCTGGCGGCGTTGCACGCCAGCGGCAGCGCGGTGCCCGAGACCGGCTGGACGCCGCGCTTCATGCTGCTGTGGGACGGCGCCGAGCTGGCCGCCGCCTGCCCGCTGTATGTCAAGGCGCACTCGTACGGCGAATACGTCTTTGACTGGGCCTGGGCCAATGCCTATGCCGAGCACGGCCTGAGCTACTACCCCAAGGCGGTGGTGGCCGTGCCCTTCACCCCCGTGCCGGGCTCGCGCCTGCTGGCACGCGGCGACGCGGCGCGGGCGGCGCTGGTGCAGGCGCTGATCGCGTGGTGCGGCGAGCGCAAGCTGTCGTCGCTGCACGTGTTGTTTGGCGACAGCGACGACTTGGCGGTTTGCGAAGAAGCCGGGCTGATGCCGCGCCACCAAGTTCAATTTCACTGGAAAAACCAGCATCCAGCCAGCGGCGCCCCGTTTGCCGATTTCGACGACTTCCTGGCTGCGCTGACGCAGGACAAGCGCAAGAAAATTCGGCAGGAGCGGCGCAAGGTTCTTGAAGCCGGCGTGCGCTTTCGCTGGGCGCACGGGGCCGACATCACGCCGGCGGACTGGGCGTTTTTCTACCGCTGCTACGAGCGCACCTATCTCGAGCACGGCAACGCGCCCTACCTGAGCCCTGCCTTCTTCGACGCCATGGCGCGCGACATGGCGGCGCAGTGGGTGCTGTTTGTTGCCGAGCGCGGCGGCGCCCCGATCGCTTGCAGTTTGATAGCTGTCAGCGCAGACCCAGCGGGCGCCAGCGGTCAAAATGGCTCAGAAACCGTGGCCTACGGCCGCTACTGGGGCGCGCTGGAGCGGGTGGACTGCCTGCACTTCGAGGCCTGCTACTACCAGCCGCTCGAGTGGTGCATTGCGCAGGGCATGGCGCGCTTCGAGGGCGGCGCGCAGGGCGAGCACAAGATGGCGCGCGCCCTGCTGCCGGTTGCGACCACCAGCGCCCACTGGCTGGCGCACCCGGCCTTTGCCGACGCGGTGGCGCGCTTTCTGGCGCGCGAGGATCAGGGCGTGACGCAGTACCTGGAGCACCTGCGCACGCGCACCCCCTTGCGCCATGACCCTTGAAGGCGATCAGCCGCGATCGGCCTTGGGCGCGCGCCGCAGCGTGCGCCGGGCGGATGCCCGGGCCGGCGCGGCGGATTGGCTGACCACCGGCGTGAGCTGGGCCTGGTAGGGCTCGGCGGGCGGGCCGCAGTTTTCGTCGGCGATGCCGAACACCATGTCGGCGCCGGCGCCGTAGCGCTGGGGCACGGTCTGGTCCAGCCGCAGGGCCATGTCCACCGGCGGCGTGGACGTTTGCGACACGATGTCGCCCTTGGCGTTCAGCACGGTATAGCAAGAGGCCTGGGCGCTGGCGGCGGCCAGCAGGGCCAAGGCGGCCAGCGAGAGCTTGAAGGTCATGGTGGTCATGGGTGTATTGTTCATCGGAGACGCGGCGGCAACAAGCCCCACCCTATCAAGATTGGCTGCGCGCGGCCGCCATCTGCCCGATCAGGCGGTGATAGAAACGGATCGCATCGGCGTAATTTTTCACGGCCAGGCGCTCGTTGGTGCCGTGAAAGCGCGACAAATCATCGCCCTTCGCCCGGATGGGCGAGAACTTGAAGATGTGGTCGCTAATGGGCTCGTAGTGCACCGAATCCGTGCCCGCCACCATCAGGCCGGGGGCCACCAGCGCGTCCGGAAACACCTCGCGGATGGTCTGGTTCAGCACCTGGTACTGAATGGACCCGGTGGGCGCCACCTTGGACGCATCCTTGGCGCCGGGCTGGGCCTCGACTTTGAGGCGATCGGCCGGCACGGCGGGGGCCACGGCGGCGTGCACGTGCTGCAACACCCCGTCCCGGGTGTCGCCCGGCAGGATGCGGAAGTTGACCGTGGCCTCGGCGCGGCCAGGCAGCACGTTGTCCTTGTTGCCAGCATTGACGATGGTCAGCGCCGTGGTGGTGCGCAGCATCGAGTTGGTGCTGCCCGCGCCTTCCAGCTGCCTTTGCACCAGCGGGCCGAACAGCCACAGGTTGGACAGGGCCACGCGCGAAAAGCCGCCCATCTCGGGCGCCAGGGTGTCGAACATCTCGCCGGCCACGCCGCGGATGGCGGCGGGCATCTGCTTGTTCTCCAGGTTGCTCAGGGCGGCGGCCATCATGGCGATGGCACTGCTGCCCTTGGGCGGCGGCATGGACGAGTGGCCGGGCGTGGCCGACACCGTGAGCTGCACCGACATGTAGCCCTTCTCGGCAATGCCGATCAGCGCGGCGGGCTGCTTCAGGCCCGGCATCACGCCGTCCAGCACCAGCAGGCCTTCGTCGATCACGAAGTCCAGCTGCGCGCCGCGCGACTTGAGCAGTTCGGCAACCCTGGCCGCGCCGCGATGGCCGCCGACCTCTTCGTCGGCGCCGTAGGCCAGGTAAATGGTGCGCGGGGGCTGGTATCCGCCGGCCAGCAGCATCTCGACGGCCTCCAGCTGCGACAGCAGGTTGCCCTTGTCGTCCCAGGCGCCGCGGCCCCAGACAAAGCCGTCTTTCACCACGCCGGCAAAGGGCGGCTGCTGCCAGTCGCCCTCGGTGCCGGGCGCGATCGGCACCACGTCCTGGTGCGCCATCAGCAGGATGGCCTTGGCCTTGGGGTCGCGGCCCTCCCACGTGTACAGCAGGCTCAGGCCGCCCACGGACTCGCGCTTGAGCGTGGCATGCACCCGCGGAAACTGCTTTTGCAGCAGCGCGTGCAGCGCCTCGAACTGATCAGCGTTGAGCTGCGCATCGCTTTGGGACGACACCGTCTTCAGGCGCACCGCCTGCGCCAGGCGCTCGGCCACGGCGTTTTCGTCGATGGCGATCGGCGGCAGCGGCGCCACGGTCAACTGGCGCGAGCCCTTGCGCGCGGTGTTGATGGCCACGGCCGCGGCCAGCGCCAGCACCCCGGCCAGCACGGCCCACAGGATTTTCCGGATCATGTTGCTTGGTCCTCCTCGAATTCATGCGGCAGCAGCCGCGCCACGCGCTCTTGCAGTTCGGCGCGCTCCTCATTGTCGCGGGCGCCGCGCTCCCACTGCGGATGGCCGCGTGCCGGCGCCAGCGCCTGCACGGCCTGCAGCACGGCCTGCGACACCGGCGCGCGGGGCTCGTCCGGCGCGGTGACGACGGTGCCGACGCGCAAGCGCTGCTGCGCCGCGTGGCCGCGCCGGGCCAGCGCGCCCGCCAGCACCGTCAGATGCTCGGCCAGCAGCAGCAAGAGCGCGTCGTCGGCGGTCAGCTCCTGCACGCCGTCCAGGCGGTTTTTGGCCTTGCGCCACAGCGGCCGCCAGCCGCCCGACAGCGCCCCGCCCACGGTGGCGCCCAGCGCACTGGCCGCGCCCAGCGACAGGCCGGCCAGCGCCACGTCGGCCACCGCGCCCACGCCGGCGCCGATCATGGCGCCCAGGCCCAGGCGCGTGCCGGCGCGTTTGAGCAGCTCGGGGTTGAACAGGTCGTCCTCCCAGCGCGCGGCCTGCTCGGGCCAGTCGGCCAGCTCGGCGTCGTCGGGACGAAAGCCGAACAGCGCCAGCAGCTCGGCCACGCCATGGCGCGCATGGCCGCGCACGTCGTCCTGAAAGGCGCGCACGAAGGCCTTTTGCCGCAGTTCATCGGCAAAGTCATCGGCCGGCAGGGCGCGGCGCATGGCGGCGACGTCGATCAAATGGCTGGCCACGATGCGGGCGGCGGCGCGCTGGCGATCGCGCGCCTGCAGCGCCAGCGCATCGACCATGCCGGCCAGCTGCGCGCGCCGCTGCGGCAGCAGGCTGGCCAGGTCGGTGTACAGCTCGCGCTCGCTGCCGACGAAGGGGGCCACCACGTCGAACTCGGCGCGCGCGTGCAGGCCGGCCTCTTGCAGCGCGGTGTGCCAGTCGGCCAGGCGACTGGCGCCATCGCGCACGAAGTTGAGCACCGGCATGATGGGCCGGGCGCAGGCCACCAGGATCTCGATCTCGGCGCGGTACTTGGGCAGCACCGGCTGGCGCGTGTCGATCACCAGCATGGCGCAGTCGGCGCCCTGCAGCAGCGCGCGCAGCACCTTGGCCTCCTGCTCGAAGGCGGCGCGCGCCTCCGGCCCGGCCAGGAAGGCGCGCACGCGCTCGGTGCGCGTCTCGCCCGGCTGGCGCGCCAAAAAGTCCAGTAGCGCAACCGAATCCTCCAGCCCCGGCGTGTCGATGAAGCGCGCGGCCACCTGGCCGTCCAGGCGCAGCGCCAGCGCCTGGGCGTGGCGCGTGGTGCCGGGGCGTGCCGACACCTCACCAAAATCCACCTGCCGCGTGAGCGTGCGCAGCAGCGAGGTCTTGCCCGCGTTGGTGTGGCCGACCACGGCGATGACGATGGGCTCAGGCATCGGTGGCATCGCCGTTTGCTATCCAATCAAGAGCTGATTGCGCACGATCCACCAGGGCCAGCGCATCAAAACCTTCGGATTTCAGCCATTCGCGCCAGCGCTCGCTGCCGCTCTCGTCCTCACCCACAGGCCACAGCGCCACGCGCTGCGCCAGGGACGCGGCCTCGCGCACAAAGCGCGCCGTGCCCCGGTCGGGGCTGGCCGCGCCATGCACCAGCAGCAGCAGCGACCGCGGCCGGGTGGCGGCCAGTTGCTGCAGCGCGCGCTGGCGCTCGGCCTGGCTGCCGCTGATGCGCAGTGGCGGGGCGGCGGGGTCCATCGGCAAGGGCCAGGGCACGTCGGACGGCAGCTCGAAACCGATCACCAAGCGCGAATCCGGTGCACCGGGCGCGGCCGGCGGCCACGCCGGGGCCACGTCGGTGCCGCCGGGGTGCTCGGCGTCGATCACCGCCGGCGGCGGCTCCAGCGCGTCCAGCCGGCGCACGATGCGCTGCACCTCGGGGTCGGCCATGTCCACGCCGCCCAGCCGCGCCACGCCGGCGCGCCAGCGCCAG
Source organism: Ottowia sp. (assembly GCF_046348305.1). GTDB lineage: Bacteria > Pseudomonadota > Gammaproteobacteria > Burkholderiales > Burkholderiaceae_C > Ottowia. Next base: position 70,271 of record NZ_JAXMEM010000011.1, on the reverse strand, counting down.
CCGCTGACGAGGGCCAGCAGCGCGCGCGGCAGCAGGCCATACACGGCCACGCTGCCCATCAGCCACCAGGCCCATTCGCGCTGGCCCGGCGCCTGCGGCACAAAGCCCGCGCCGGCGCGCCCCACCTGGGCCACGGCCTGGGCGTCGGGCACGGCAAAACCCAGCAGGGCGGGCAGCGCGCCGGTGACGCGAACGAAGTGCTGGAAGAACTCGGTGCTCAGGATCGTGGTCTGCCAGCTCAGCCGATAGGTCTGGAAGGCAAAGCCGAAGGCCAGCACCGCCAGCGTCAGCACGAAGGCCACCGTCCAGATGCCGTGGCTGATCAGCCCCGTGAGCCAGGGCCACAGGCGCTGGCGCTGCATCACCGCGCCAAAGCCGCGCCACAGCTCCAGCGCATGCGGGCCGCGGTCCAGGGGCCAGCGCGCCACCAGCCCCAGCGCCAGCCGGCCCAGCGACCAGTCGCCCAGCCGCACGTGCAGCCCCGCCAGCGTGGCCAGCAGCCCCAGCAGCCAGACGGTGAGCGTGAGCGCGTGCAGCCCCAGCAGACTGACGAAGGCCGCCACGGCGTTGATGCTGCGGTCGGGCGCCAGCACGCTGCGCCCCGCGGCCAGGCCCGCCAGCGCGACCAACACGGCCAAGCCCAGCGCCACCCAGCCGCCCCACAGGCGCCAGCGCGCCAGCTCCTGCGGCAGGCCCAGGCGCTGGCCCAGCAACCAGGCACGCGCCTGCACCTGCGCGGCGCGCGTGGGCTGGGCGGCGAAGGCCTGGCGCAACTCGGCGGCATCGTCGAGCGCACCAGCGGTCTCGATGCGCTGCACGGCCGCGGTCACCAGCGCCCGCGCCAGCGGGCTGGCGTGCTCGAATGCGGGGGGCGGGTCGGTCGGCATCATGGCTCGCGGCTCATTATCCTTGCCCCATCGCCGCGCTTGGGCGCCGACCGCCCCACCGCGCATCGACTATTGTTTTGATAGCTGCTTGCGCTTGATCACCGCCGGCTGCACCGCGATTCGACTTGAACCTAGAGACGGCAGTTGACCGCTTTCGACCTTCGCGCGCGCCGCATGGACATTGACTTTGATGGCTTCGTTGCCCCTCACCCGTGGGGTGACAGCGCTACGCACTCGCCAGCGCCGCGCTCGGCGCGCCATGCCGCGCTGCTACCCTCGACGCCATGCCCGCGCCGCCCGCCTCGTCCGCCCTGCCCTCGACAGCCGCATGGCGCGCGTGGCTCGACCGCCAGCCGGCGCTGCTGCTCATCTTCACCACGCTGGTCTGGGGCAGCAACGTGGTGGCGGCGCGGCTGGCCGTGGGGCACGTGTCGCCCATGATGCTGACCACCGCGCGCTGGTCGGTGGCCTGCATCGCGCTGTGGCTGGTGGCGCGGCGGCCGGTGGCGGCCGCCTGGCCGCAGCTGCGCCCGCGCTGGCGCTACCTGACGGCCATGGGGGTGGCGGGCTTTACCGGCTTCAACGCGCTGTACTACACCGCCGCACACCACACCAGTGCGGTCAACCTGGCCATCATCCAGGGCGTGGTGCCGGTGCTGGTGCTGCTGGGCGCCGCGCTGGCGCTGCGCCTGCGGGTCGGCGCGCTGCAGGCGCTGGGCGTTCTGCTGACGCTGGCAGGGGTGGTGGTGGTGGCCTCGCGCGGGCAATGGTCGGTGCTGCGCGCGCTGGACCTGAACGTGGGCGACCTGGGCGTGCTGCTGGCCTGCGTGCTGTACGCGGGCTACACGCTGGGGCTGCGCGCCAAGCCGGCGGTGTCGCCGCTGGCGTTTTTTGCCGTCGTCGCGGCCGTGGCGGCGCTGGCCTCGCTGCCGCTGCTGGCCTGGGAGGTGGCGGCGGGCGACTTCTTCTGGCCCACGCCGCGCGGCTGGTGGATCATTCTGTACGTGGGCCTGCTGCCCTCGTTCGTGTCGCAGATCACCTACATCCGCGCGGTCGAGCTGATCGGCCCGGCGCGCGCCGGCGTGTTCTACAACCTCACCCCGGTGTTCGGCCCGGCGCTGGCGGTGCTGCTGCTGGGCGAGCCGCTGCGCCCGTACCACGTGCTGGCCCTGGCCATGGTGCTGGGCGGCATTGCGGTGGCCGAGCGGCTGGGTGGGCGCCGCCCCGGCGCCTGAAACAGGGCGCGCGTGCGCTTCAGCCAGCGCCGTTTTGCTACAACCAAAATAGCTGCCTGCGCTCTACCACATTGGACCAGAGCCCGATTTACCGCTGAATCTCAGCGCCGGGCGGCTGCCCTTGGGCTCACTTCTTGTACTTGGCCACGCCGTCCACGATTTCCTTGTGCGCGGCTTCCACGCCTTCCCAGCCCAGCACCTTGACCCACTTGCCGTCTTCCAGGTCCTTGTAGTGCTCGAAGAAGTGGCTGATCGCCTTCAGCCGCATCGGGTTGATGTCGGTCACCGTCTTCCAGTGGCTGTAGATGGGCAGCACCTTGTCGATCGGCACGGCCAGCACCTTGGCGTCGACGCCGGCCTCGTCTTCCATCTTGAGCATGCCCAGGGCGCGGCAGGTGACGCCCACGCCCGGCTGCAAGGGATAGGGCGTGATGACCAGCACGTCCACCGGGTCGCCGTCGCCCGACAGGGTTTGCGGCACGTAGCCGTAGTTGGCCGGGTAGTACATGGCCGTGGTCATGAAGCGGTCGACGAACAGGGTGCCGGTGGCCTTGTCCACCTCGTACTTGATGGGGTCGGAGTTCATCGGGATTTCGATGATCACGTTGAATTCGCCGGGGACGTTCTTGCCGGGTGAGACGCTGTTGAGGGACATGGTGTGGTTTTTTTACAAATAGTGCCCCTGCGGGGCGGGCTGCAACCGACGCAAATTTTACGGTTTTGGCTGACGGGCGACTTTCGCGCTAAATTGCGGGGGTTGGCCAATCGGCGTTCGCAACGAACGCGAGGAAGCAACGCGGTGGAGAAGCCAGCTGCGTTGCCCTCCCCGGCACGCGGCCGGCTCCTCCGATGCGCAATGGCGACTTTCGAGGAGATGTTTTCATGACAGGAAATGCAGCGCTGATCCTGGCGCTTGTCTGCGGCGTGATCGCCGTGATCTACGGCTTTTGGGCGCGTGGCTGGATCTTGGCGCAGGACGCCGGCAATGCCCGCATGCAGGAGATATCCAGCGCCATCCAGACCGGCGCGGCGGCCTACCTGGCGCGGCAGTACCGCACCATCGCCATCGTCGGCGTGGTGCTGGCCATCCTGATCGGCGCCTTTCTGGACGTCAAGACGGCCATCGGCTTCATCGTCGGCGCGGTGCTCTCGGGCGCCTGCGGCTTCATCGGCATGAACGTGTCGGTGCGCGCCAACGTGCGCACCGCTCAGGCGGCCACCAAGGGCATCGGCCCGGCGCTGGACGTGGCCTTTCGCGGCGGCGCCATCACCGGCATGCTGGTGGTGGGCTTGGGCCTGCTGGGCGTGACCGGGTTCTATTGGTTCCTGGGCGGCACAGCGGCGGATGCGCATGCGCTCAACCCGCTGATCGGCTTTGCCTTCGGCTCTTCGCTGATCTCGATCTTCGCGCGGCTGGGCGGCGGCATCTTCACCAAGGGCGCCGACGTGGGCGCCGACCTGGTGGGCAAGGTGGAGGCCGGCATCCCCGAGGACGACCCGCGCAACCCGGCGGTGATCGCCGACAACGTGGGCGACAACGTGGGCGACTGCGCCGGCATGGCGGCCGACCTGTTCGAGACCTACGCCGTCACGCTGATCGCCACCATGGTGCTGGGCGGGCTGATGGTCACCGCCGCGCCGACGCAGGCCGTGCTGTACCCGCTGGCGCTGGGCGCGGTATCCATCGTGGCCTCCATCATCGGCACTTTCTTCGTCAAGGCCAGCCCGGGCATGAAGAACGTGATGCCCGCGCTGTACAAGGGCCTGGCGATTGCCGGCGTGCTGTCGCTGATCGCCTTTTACTTTGTCACCGCGTGGATCATTCCCGACAACGCGCTGGGCGGCAGCGGCGCGGTGGGCAAGCTGTTTGGCGCCTGCGTGGTCGGCCTGGTGCTGACCGGGGCCCTCGTGTGGATCACCGAGTACTACACCGGCACGCAGTACAAGCCGGTGCAGCACGTGGCGCAGGCCTCGACGACCGGCCACGCCACCAACATCATCGCCGGCATCGGCATCAGCATGAAGTCCACCGCCTGGCCGGTGATCTGCGTGTGCATCGCCATCCTGGTGTCGTATGCGCTGGCGGGCCTGTACGGCGTGGCGGTAGCCGCCATGTCCATGCTGTCGATGGCCGGCATCGTGGTGGCGCTGGACGCCTACGGCCCCATCACCGACAACGCCGGCGGCATTGCCGAGATGGCCGAGCTGCCCGCCGCCGTACGCGACATCACCGACCCGCTGGACGCCGTGGGCAACACCACCAAGGCGGTCACCAAGGGCTATGCCATCGGCTCGGCCGGCCTGGCGGCGCTGGTGCTGTTTGCCGACTACACGCACAAGCTGGACACCTTCGGCCAGTCGGTCAAGTTCGACCTGAGCGACCCCATGGTCATCGTCGGCCTGATCATCGGCGGGCTGATCCCCTACCTGTTCGGCGCCATGGCGATGGAGGCCGTGGGCCGCGCCGCCGGCAGCGTGGTCGAGGAGGTGCGCCGCCAGTTCCGCGAGATCCAGGGCATCATGGAAGGCAAGGCCAAGCCCGAATACGGCAAGGCCGTGGACATGCTGACGGGCGCCGCCATCAAGGAGATGATGATCCCCAGCCTGCTGCCGGTGGTGGTGCCGATCCTGGTCGGCCTGCTGCTGGGACCCAAGGCGCTGGGGGGCCTCTTGATGGGCACCATCGTCACCGGGCTGTTCGTGGCGATCAGCATGTGCACCGGTGGCGGCGCCTGGGACAACGCCAAGAAGTACATCGAGGACGGCCACTTCGGCGGCAAGGGCAGCGATGCGCACAAGGCCGCCGTCACCGGCGACACCGTGGGCGACCCCTACAAGGACACCGCCGGCCCGGCCGTCAACCCGCTGATCAAGATCATCAACATCGTGGCGCTGCTGATCGTGCCGCTGGTGGTGAGCATGCACGGCGGCGCCAAGGTGGCCGCCGAGGCGCCCGCCGCGCCCACCGCGCAGGTCAGCACCACGGCGGCTGCGCCGGCGGCCGACGCCGCCTCGGTGGTGGTCGAAGGCGACAAGGTGATCTTCTACTTCGCCAGCGGCAAGGCCGACCCTCACCCCGACGGCGCCGGCGCGCTGGCACGCATCGTGGACGGCGCCAAGGCCGGCAAGAAGGCCATCGTCAGCGGCTACGTGGACAGCACCGGCAGCGCCGCCGCCAACGCCGAGATCGCCAAACAGCGCGCCGAGGCCGTGCGCGACCTGCTCAAGAGCCTGGGCCTGACCGACGAGCAGATCGAGCTGCAAAAACCCGCCGACATCCAGGGCGGCAGCGGCCCGCAGGCGCGCCGGGTGGAGGTGACGCTGCAGTAGGCGCCGCTTTCTCCCACTTGCAAAACCCGCTTCGCGCGGGTTTTTTCGTTCCCTGGCGTCACCGATGCCGCCGGAGACCGACGGCAAGGCGATCGGCCCACCGCGATCCTTCGGGCGTCATCGGCCGCCTGCCTCACCCGCACCGTTCGCCCGCGGGGCCCGGCTGCGCGCGCTGGCGCACCCAGGCCGCCAGGCCCAGCAGCGCCAGCGCGCTGAAGGCGGCGCCCGCGCCAAAGGTCCACGCCGGGCCCAGCCACTCCCACAACAGGCCCGCCACCACGCTGGCGAGCAGCATGGCGCCCCCGCTCAGCAGGTTGAAAAAGCCGAAGGCCGTGCCGCGCAGATCCGCCGGCGCGCTGGCCGCCACCATGGCCGCCAGCACGCCCTGCGTCATGCCCATGTGCAGGCCCCACAATGCCACCCCCAGCAGCAAGCCGCTCCAGTGCCCGGTCACCGCCAGCACGCCGTCGGCGGCAATCAGCACCACCAGACCCGCGGCCAGCAGCGCGCGCGGCGGCACGCGGTCGGCCAGCTTGCCGAATGGGTAGGCCGCCGCGGCGTACACCGCGTTCATGGCCACCATCACCAGCGGCACCAGCGCCAGCGCCACGCCCACCTGCTGCGCGCGCAGCACCAGAAAGGCCTCGGAAAAGCGCGCCAGCGTGAACACAGCGCCCACGCCCACCACCCACCAGTAGGTCGCGGGCAGGCGCCGCAGGCTGGCCCTGGAAATCGGGTTGACCCGGCGCTCGCCGCGCGGAGACTCGGGCTCCTGCACGCCCAGCGCCAGCAGCAGCACGCACAGCAGCGCCGGGACGAGCGCCACGATGAACACCGCGCGGAAGTTGTCGGCCCACAGCAGCATCAGCGCCGTGGCCAGCAGGGGGCCCAAAAAAGCGCCCACCGTGTCCAGCGCCTGGCGCAAGCCAAAGGCAGCGCCGCGCTGCGCCGGTGGCGCCAGGTCGGCCACCAGGGCGTCGCGCGGCGCGCCGCGAATGCCCTTGCCCACGCGATCGAGCAGACGCGCGGTGAAGACCAGGCCCGGCCCGGTGGCCAGGGCAAACAGCGGCTTGCACGCCGCGCTCAGGCCGTAGCCCAGCAGCGCCAGCGGCTTGCGCCGGCCGAACCAGTCGCTGATGACGCCAGAGAACACCTTCAGCAGCAGCGCCGTGGCCTCGGCCAGCCCTTCCAGCAACCCGACCAGCGCCACGCTCATGCCCAGCGCATCGACCATGAACAGCGGCAGCAGCGCATGGATCATCTCGGACGAAACGTCCATCAGCAGGCTGACGAAGCCCAGCGCCCAGATGGCGGTGGGCAGGCGGGGACGTGGCGGCTTGGGCATGTCGGGTGTCGAAGGCGGCGGCCCGTCATTCTGGCGCGGCTGGCCGTGCGCCAACGCCGGCGCCGCGTATCGCACAATGCCGGCATGCAGCTGAACTTCATCGCCAACCGCCCGGTCGCGTCCGCCACCGGCCAGACCCTGCCGGTGCTCGACCCCTCGGACGGCCAGCCCTTCGACGCCATCCAGCGCAGCGACGCGCGCGACATCGACGCCGCCGTGCAAGCGGCGCGCGCTTGCTTCGACGGCCCCTGGAGCGCCCTGAGCGCCGCCGAGCGCGGGCGCCTGCTGATGAAGCTGTCCAGCGCCGTGACCGCGCACGCGGGCGAGCTGGCCGCGCTGGAGCAGCGCGACTGCGGCAAGCCCACCAAGCAGGCCGCCGCCGACGCTGCGGCGCTGGCGCGCTACTTCGAGTTCTATGCCGGCGCCTGCGACAAGCTGCATGGCGAGACCCTGCCTTACCAAAGCGGCTACAGCGTGCTGACCTGGCGCGAGCCGCACGGGGTGACGGGCCACGTCATCCCGTGGAACTACCCCATGCAGATCTTTGGCCGCAGCGTGGGCGGCGCGCTGGCCGCCGGCAATTGCTGCGTCGTCAAACCGTCGGAGGACGCCTGCTTGTCGCTACTCAAGGTCGCGGAACTGGCGGCCGAGGTCGGCTTTCCGGCCGGTGCGATCAACATCGTGACCGGCTATGGGCACGAGGTGGGCGACGCGCTGGCGCGCCATGCGGGCATCGACCACATCAGCTTCACCGGCAGCCCCAGGGTAGGCACCCTCATTCAGCAGGTGGCCGCCGAGCGCCACTGCCCCGTCACGCTGGAACTGGGCGGCAAGAGCCCGCAGATCATCTTTGCCGACGCCGATCTGGACGCCGCCGTCCCGGTGGTCATCAACGCCATCGTGCAGAACGCCGGCCAAACCTGCTCGGCCGGCTCGCGCGTGCTGATCGACCAGGCCATTTACCCCGCCATGCTGGAGCGCCTGGGCGCCGCCTTCGAGGCCCTGCGCGTGGGCCCTGCGGCGCTGGACCTGGACGTGGGCCCGCTGATCCGCGCCAGCCAGCAGCAGCGCGTGTGGGATTTTTTGAGCGACGCGCAGGCCGCCGGCATTGCCACGGTGGCACTGGGCCGCGTGGTGGACGAGGCGCCGGAGACGGGTTTTTATCAGGCGCCCGTGCTGCTGGCCGACGTGCCGGTGGCGCACCGCGTGGCGCAGGAAGAAGTCTTTGGCCCGGTGCTGTCGGCCATGCCCTTTCGGGATGAAGACCACGCGGTGGAGCTGGCCAATGCCACGCACTTCGGCCTGGTCGCGGGTGTGTGGACGCGCGATGGCGCGCGGCAATTTCGCATGGCGCGGCGCGTGAAAAGCGGTCAGGTCTTCATCAACAACTACGGCGCTGGCGGCGGGGTGGAGCTGCCCTTTGGCGGCTACAAGGCCAGCGGCTACGGGCGCGAAAAGGGCTTCGAGGCGCTGTACGGCTTTACCGTGCTGAAGACGGTGGCGGTGCGGCACGGTTGAGGCGGCGCGGCGGGCGCTGAACAAGGCCCGCAAATAAAGTTGCAATGAGAGTCATTCTCATTTAATATTGGGGCTCGCCGATCCAAATCTGTTGAGCCTCGCCATGATCGTCTGTGTCTGCAACCGCATTTCCGACCGCGAAATCACCCGCCATGCCCACGCGGGCATGAGCTTTGATGACATCCAGCTCGAACTGGGCGTGGCCACCTGCTGCGGCTCGTGCGAGAGCTGCGCCCGTGATCTGGTGACGCAGTGCAACAGTGCGCAACCCGTGGCGGCGCTCAACACCGCACTGGCCACCGACGGCAGCGCCTGGGCGCGCGCTTGATCGAAGTCAAGGCAAGCCATGCACATCGAGGTCATCATGAGCACGCTGGGCGCCCTGGTGCTGGTGGTGGGCGCCTTGGCCTGGGTCTTGCACCGCTGATCTGATTGTTGCCGACCCGCCCGGCCGCGCCCCATCGGCGCCGCCGGATACGAACCTGCCCACCCGCACCGTGACCGCCGCCCCCGTCCAACCCATGCCCCCCATCGGTCGCAACGCCATCATCGTCGCGACCGTGGTGGCGCTGCACGGCGCGGCGCTGTGGGCCTTGCAGGCCGGACTGCTGCAGCGCCCGACCGAGCTGCTGGTGCCGGCGCAGCTGCTGGCCGAAATGGTGGCCCCCCCGCCGCCGCCCGCCGCGCCGCCCCAACCTGCGCCGGTGCCCGTGCCATCCCCACCGGCGCCGCCCCCGCCGAAGCCGGTGGTGCAAAAGCCCGTGCTCGCGCCCAAGCCGCGGCCCACGCCGCAGCCGGCGCCCCAACCCCTGGCGGTGCCACAGGCCGCGCCCACGGCACCCGTCGTGGCGGCGGCGCCCGTCCCCGTGGCGGAGCCCGCACCCGCGCCGGCCCCCGCCGCGCCGCCGGCCCCGCCCGCCCCACCGGCGCCCATCGTCGTGGTGCAGCCCTCCTCCAGCGCGGCCTACCTGAACAACCCGCCGCCCGCCTATCCCGCCATGAGCCGGCGCCTGGGCGAGTCGGGCCGGGTGGTGGTGCGCGTGCTGATCGGCCCCGACGGCCGCGCGCAAGAGGCGCGCATTCAAAAGTCCAGCGGCTACGAGCGGCTGGACCAGGTGGCGCTGGAAACCGCGCGCGACCGCTGGCGCTACGTGCCCGGCACGCGCGGCGGCGTGCCCGAGGCCATGTGGTTCAACGTCCCCATCAATTTCGTCCTGGAGTAGCTCTCAATGAACAATGAATTCGGCCTGTCCCACGTCTGGACTCAGGGCGACATGGTCAGCCGCGCCGTGTTCGCGGCGCTGATCCTGATGTCGCTGGCCTCCTGGGTGGTCATCCTCATCAAGGCGCTCGACGTGGTGCGCGCCAAGCGCCAGGCGGCGCGGGTGGATGGCTTTTGGCACTCCAGCGACATGGCCGAGGGCCTGTCCAAGCTGGGCCTGGACGAGGCCAGCCCGTTTCGCCAGCTGGCGCTGGAGGGGCGCGAGGCCGCCGCCCACCACCGCGCCACGCAGGCGCAGCTGCACGACTCGCTGGACGTGAGCGACTGGATCTCGCGCGCGCTGCAAAGCAGCATCGACAACACCACCGCCAAGCTGCAACAGGGCCTGGCGATCCTCGCGTCCGTGGGCTCCACCGCGCCCTTCGTCGGCCTGTTCGGCACCGTGTGGGGCATCTACCACGCGCTGATGCGCATCAGCGGCGCGGGCCAGGCCAGCATCGACCAGGTGGCCGGCCCCATCGGCGAGGCGCTGATCATGACCGCGCTGGGCCTGGCCGTGGCCATTCCGGCGGTGCTGGGCTACAACGCGCTGGTGCGCGGCAACAAGCACATCCTGGTCAAGCTGGGGCGCTTTGCGCACGACCTGCACGCCTACTACGTCACCGGCGCGCGCGTCACCGTCGGCGCGATCGACCCCAAAGTGGTCACCATGAAGAAGGGCTGAAGCCATGGCCGGGTTCATCGCCGACGAGCACGACGACGTGATGAGCGAGATCAACATGGTCCCGTTCATCGACGTGATGCTGGTGCTGCTGATCATCTTCATCATCACCGTGCCGGTGATGAAGCACGCCGTCAACGTGGAGCTGCCGCGCGCCAGCAACGAAAAGGAAGTGGTACAGCCGCAAACCCTGCGCCTGTCGGTCAAGGCCGACGGCAGCTACTGGCTGGACGACAAGCCCCTGAGCGACGAGCAACTGGCCGCGCGCCTGCAGGCGGCCGGACAAGAAAGCCCCCAGCCCGATCTGCACATCCGCGGCGACCGCGACGTGCGCTACGAACGCGTGGCCCAGGCCATGGCCGCCGCGCAACAGGCCGGCCTGAAGAAAATCGGCTTCATCACCGAGCCGGTGCACCCTTGAGGAGGCGCGCGTGATCACCCCCCCGGCCGCCCCCCCGCCCGCACCGCCGCCGGCCGTCGTGCGCCGGGCCGACGCGACCGCGCCCCTGCCCAGCGAGGCGCTGCTGCAAGGGCGCAAGACCATCGAGATCAGCCACAACGGCGCGGTGTACCGCCTGCAGGCCACGCGCCAGGGCAAGCTGATCCTGACGAAGTGAGAACCGCCGTACCTGTTTCATCGTGGGAGACGCCGCTGGGCGTCGTTTGATCGAGTCAGCCAGGCACCTGCCCAGCCAGCTCGCTTTTTTCCTGCGATTTGAGCCAAAATAGCTTGAATCGATTGTCCATCAAGCGCAAGCAGCTATTATTTTTATAGTTTGCCAAACACCCGGGGATCAATAGGTCTCCAGGTGCAGGCGCCCTTCCTTCTTCAGGCGCTCGCTCACGTCATCCCATTTCAGGCCCGCGCCTTGCGCCACGTCGCGCAGCGCCTGCATCACGCCGTCTTCCATGGCCTTGAGGCCGCACACGTAGAAAAAGCAATTGCCGTCCTGCAGCAGCGGCGCCAGGTCGGCGGCGCGCTCGCGCAGGCGATCCTGCACATAGGTCTTGGGCTGGCCAGGCGTGCGGCTGAAGGCGAAGTGGATGTCGATGAAGTCGCGCGGCAGGCTCTGCAGCGGGCCGAAGTACGGCAGCTCTTCCTTGGTGCGCGCGCCGAAGAACAGCAGCAGCTTGCCGCCCTCGAACTTGCCGCTCTTGCGCAGGCGCCGACGCCACTCGGTCATGGCGCGCATGGGCGCGCTGCCGGTGCCGGTGCAGATCATGACGATGTGGCTCCTGGGGTGGTTGGGCATCAAAAAGGTGGAGCCGAAGGGCCCGATCACCTCGACCTTGTCACCCACCTTCAGGTCGCACATGAAATTGCTGGCCACGCCGCGCACCGGGTTGCCGTCGTAGTCCTCCAGCACGCGCTTGATGGTGAGCGAGACGTTGTTGTAGCCCGGCCGCTCGCCGTTGCGCGCGCTGGCCACCGAGTACTGGCGCGCAAAGTGCGGCTGGCCGCGCGCGTCCAGGCCGGGCGCGATGACGCCGATGGACTGGCCCTCCAGCACCGGAAAGGGCATGGCGCCGAAGTCCAGGATGACGTGGTGCGTGTCGTAGTCCTTGCCGACATCGGTGACGCGCACGTTGCCCGTGCAGGTGGCGCTCACCGTCTTTTGCGCCGCCCGCGCGCCGTACAGGTTGACGTAGGCGTGCGCGGCCGACCAGGGGGGCGTGCGGGCCGTGTAGCCGCCCGCGGCGGCCGGGCTTGCGGACGCGGCGGCCTCGACCGGCTCCACCGCCAGCGCAGCCTTGGCCTGGGCCAGGGTCTGCGGCGCCTCGGCGGCGGCGCCGTCATCGCCCGGAGCATCGACGCCGAACTCGGCCAGCTGCGCCGGCGTCAGCTCCTCGGGCAGATCGAACCAGCCGAACTGTTCATCGAGCGCATAGGCGCGTGCCTTGGGCACCAGGCGCCAGTTGTCGATGGCCCCCGTGGGGCAGCCGGGAATGCAGGCCAGGCACTGCTCGCAAATCGACGGATCGACGACGTAGTTGCTGGCGTCGTGCGAGATGGCCTGGATGGGACACGCGGCCTCGCAGGCGCCGCAGCGGATGCAGATGGCCGGGTCGATCAGGTGCTGCTTGAGCAGCGTGGTGTCGGTTCGGGTGTCCATGATTCTTCCAAGGCCCATCGATTCAAGTACCGGACGCAATACCGGACGCAGAGGACGCAAAAAAGAAGATCAAAAATGTCTTTGAATTCTTTTGCGTCCTTTGCGTAATTTTTGCGTCTTCTGCGTCCGGCTGTTTGGTTGCTTAGTGGGGCCCTTGCGGCCCGTCAGTTAAATCGAACGTACTCGAAGTCCACCGGCTGGCGATTGATGCCCATCACCGGCGGGGCGATCCAGCCGGCGAACTTGCCGGGCTCGACCACGCGACCCATCAGGCTGGTGACGTAGGCGCGGTCTTCGGCGGTGGGCAGCCAATCCCTGGCCTTGGCGTTCCACTCGGCCTCGCTCACCACCTGGCCGTCGGGGCTGACGCGCACGCCGGCCAGCGCGCCGATGCGGCGGTTGAAGGCCTTGTGGGGCGTTTGCAGGCGAAACGGGATGCCGGCCTTCTCGATCACGCGGTTCCAGCGCGTCACGCCACCCACCGAATCCTTGATGTAGTCGTCGCGCAGCACCTCGTTGAGGGCGTTGAGCATGGGCACGTCCTTTTCCTGCAGCTTGCCGTCCACCACGTTGAGCACCTTGTAGTGCTGGCCCTTGAGGACGTGGTCGTCCTGGCGCTTGCCTTCTTCGTAGCGGCCCTTCAGGCCCGTGCTGTAGAAGGTGGCGGCGTTGCTGGACTCGTCGGCGCCAAACAGGTCGATCGTGACGCTGAAGTGGAAGTTCAGATAGCGCTGCAGCGTGGGCAGATCGATCACGCCGGCGTTGCGCAGCTTCTGCACGTCGTCGGTCTTGAGCTGGTTCATCACGTCCACCGTGCGCTGAATCACGCGGCTGACGCCCGACTCGCCGACGAACATGTGGTGCGCCTCCTCGGTCAGCATGAACTTGGTGGTGCGCGCCAGCGGATCGAAACTGCTTTCGGCCAGCGCACACAGCTGGAACTTGCCGTCGCGGTCGGTGAAGTAGGTGAACATGAAGAAGGACAGCCAGTCGGGCGTCTTCTCGTTGAAGGCCTGCAGGATGCGCGGGTTGTCCTCCTGGCCACTGCGGCGCTCCAGCAGCGCTTCGCCCTCCTCGCGGCCGTCGCGGCCGAAGTACTTGTGCAGCAGGTAGACCATGGCCCACAGGTGGCGGCCTTCCTCGACGTTGACCTGGAACAGGTTGCGCAGGTCGTACATGCTGGGCGCCGTCAGGCCCAGGTGGCGCTGCTGCTCGACGCTGGCGGGCTCGGTGTCGCCCTGGGTGACGATGATACGGCGCAGGTTGGCGCGGTGCTCGCCCGGCACGTCCTGCCAGGCGGCTTCGCCCAGGTGGTCGCCGAAGTGAATCTTGCGGTCTTGTTCCGCGGGGTTCAGGAAGATGCCCCAGCGGTAGTCGGGCATCTTGACGTAGTCGAAGTGCGCCCAGCCCTGCGGATCGACGCTGGTGGCCGTGCGCAGGTAGACGTCAAAGCCGTGCGAGCCGTCGGGGCCCATGTCCTGCCACCACTTCAGGTAGTCGGGCTGCCAGCTCTCCAGCGCGCGCTGCAGCGTGCGGTCCTCGGACAGGTTGACGTTGTTGGGGATCTTCTGGCTGTAATCGATGCTGCTCATGAGAGGCTCCTGGATGAATCGATTGACGAAATGAAAACTATGAAATGAATAGCTGCTTGCACTTGATGCATGCCGGCTACAGGCACTTTTTGCTTGAAACCGGCATCATCGGACGTTCAGACACGGTTCCAGTCGAACTGGGCCTTGTCGCCCTTGCCGTAGACCTTGAGCGCACCGTGCTCGCCCACGGCGTTGGGACGCTGGAAGATCCAGTTCTGCCATGCCGTCAGGCGGCCGAAGATGCGGGTCAGCATGGTCTCTTTCTGGGCAAAGCGCAAGTTGGCCTCCAGGCCGGTCAAGGCGTCGGGGCTCATGGCGGCGCGCTCTTCCAGCGCGATGCGCACCTCGTCGTCCCAGTCGATGTCGTCGGGCGCGGCGGTGATCAGGCCCAGTTGATCGGCGGCTTCGCCGTCCAGCGCCTGGCCGATGGCCGCGCGGGCGGCGGCCAGGGGCGCGTCCTCTTCATAGAAGCGGCGTGCCAGGCGCGACTGGTCGTTGACCATGGGGTAGGTGCCGAAATTGCATTCGCCCAGTGTCAGGCGCGGCGCCCTGGCCGGTTCATCGGGCAGCGCCAGCATGTAGGCGCGGTCGGCGCAGAAGGCCAGCTCGGCCAGGGTGCCGGCAAAGCACGAGCCCGGCTCGATCAGCGCAAACAGGCTGCGCGAGGACACATCCAGGCGCGCCAGCGTGCGGCGCAGCATGCCCAGGGTCTCACGCACGAACCAATGGTCCTTGTTGGCCAGCATCAGCGTGTCGTTGGCCAGCACGGCCGCTGCGTCGCCCTCGGTCAAGAGCCGCCAGGTGCCAATGTCCAGCTCGTTGGTGCGCAGGTGCAGGATGGCGTCGTCCAGCTCGCGCGCCATGGCCAGCGGCCACCAGGCGGCGCCGGCGGCCTCGATGCCGGCCACGTCGGTGGGTTGGGCGCCCGTCGGCGCCTTGACGGTCAGCGTGGCGACGCGCCGGGCGCGGTCGATGGCCACGCCGACGTGGCGGTAGGCCAGGGCATCGGCGGATTCGCTGCGCTCCACTTTCGGGAGCTGCACGCCCTTGCCGGATGCCGGCCGGTCACTGGACGCAGCCCACTTGGCGGCACGCTCGGCGACGAAGCCCGCGAACTGCGCCGGCTTGACGATGGCGTCCACCAGGCGCCAGTCCACCGCCTTCTGCCCGCGCACGCCTTCGCTGGTGGTGCAGAAGATGTCGGCCCGGTCATGGCGCACGTGGCGCTTGTCGGTCACGCGCGTCAGGCCGCCGGTGCCGGGCAGCACGCCCAGCAGCGGCACTTCGGGCAGGCTGACGCTGCTGGAGCGGTCGTCCACCAGCACGATGTCGTCGCAGGCCAGCGCCAGCTCGTAGCCGCCGCCGGCGCAGGCGCCGTTGAGCGCGGCGATGAACTTCAGGCCGCTGTGCCGGCTGCTGTCCTCGATGCCGTTGCGCGTTTCGTTGGTGAACTTGCAGAAGTTGACCTTCCAGGCGTGGCTGGAGAGGCCCAGCATGAAGATGTTGGCGCCCGAGCAGAACACGCGGTCCTTGCCGCTGGTGACGATGACGCTGCGCACCTCTGGGTGCTCGAAGCGGATGCGCTGCAGCGCGTCGTGCAGCTCGATGTCCACGCCCAGGTCGTAGCTGTTGAGCTTGAGCTTGTAGCCGGGGCGGATGCCCGCGTCCTCGTCGATGTCGATCGCCAGCGTGGCGACGGCGCCGTCAAAGGACAGCTTGACGTGGTGATAGTGGCTGGGGTCGGTGCGGTAGTCGACCTTGGGGTTGGGCAAGGGGGCGTTCACGGCGAGGGCTCCTGGATAAAGTGGGACTGCGGCCTGAGAGCGTGTTGACGTTCCCAGAAGCCCGGGTTTGGCTGACCGATCCTCGCCCGAGCAATGCATGCATCATATTGCATGTTTTGGTTCGTGTCAATGCAATTTAATGCATATTTCAAACCCGTTGGCCAATGGCCTCGCGCGCCAGCCGGCGCAGGCGCGCAAATACCTCATCCTCGCTGCCCTGGCTGGTGTCCAAGCGCAAATCCGCCTTGGCATAGAAGGCCGCGCGCCCGGCCAGGATGCGCTTGAGGTCTTCCATCGCCTCGCCGCTGGCGGCCATGGGGCGCAAGTCGCCCTGCGCGCGCACCCGCGCCATGTGGTCCAGCGGGTCGGCCTGCAGCCAGATCGTCAGGCAGTGCTCCAGCAGCAGGTTGAAGTTGGCCGCGTCGGACACCAGCCCGCCGGGCGTGGCGATCACCACCTCGGGGTAGATCTGCAGCGCCTCCTCCAGCGCGCGGCGCTCGTAGCGGCGGTAGGCGTGCGTGCCATACAGGTTGTGGATCTCGTGGATGCCGCAGCCGGCGAACTGCTCGATCTCGCGGCTCAGCTCGATGAAGGCGTAGCCCAGATCATCGGCCAGGCGGCGGCCCAGGGTGGACTTGCCGGCGCCGCGCAGGCCGATCAGGGCGATGCGCGTGCCGCGTGCGCGCCGCGCCGCGCCGGGGTCCTGAAACAGCTCGCCCAGCGCCTGCCGGGCCTGGCGCAAGTCCGCCTCGCTGCGACCGGCCAGCAGCTCGCGGATCAGCAGCCACTCGGGCGAGGAGGTGGTGACGTCGCCCAGCAGCTCGCTCAGCTCGCACTGCAAGGCCCGCGCCACCTGCAGCAGCACCAGGATCGAGGCATTGCCCATGCCGTATTCCAGGTTGGCCAGGTGGCGCTCGGACACATCGGCCGCCAGCGCCACCGCCTTGCGCGTCATGCCGCGGCGCGCACGCAACTCGCGCACGCGCTCGCCCAGGGCCAGCAGGAAGGGGTGGCGGGTCTCGGGCTCTGGCGCGGAGGCAACCGCGAGGCCGGTCGTCGTGGTGTTCATGCGAGATTCCCGGAGCAGATTTGCAGCAGGTCGATTCTTGACATGCATTTTATTGCATGTAAGATGAGTGGAACAATAATTCATTGTGCACCGCGGGCCGACGGACAGCAGCCCGCCTGGAGACCTTGTGATGACCGCCCCCGCCGTCGCCGCGCCGCCCGAGCGCTTCAATTTCGCCGCCCATCTGCTGGCCGCCAACGCCCGGCGCCCCGACAAAATCGCCTTTGCCGACGACACGGGCACCCTCGGCTACGGCCAGCTGGACGAACGCGTGCGCGGCCTGGCCGCCGGCCTGCTGGGCCTGCTGCTGCGCCGCGAGGAGCGCGTGCTGCTGCTGATGCACGACGGCCTGGACTGGCCGGTGGCTTTTTTGGGCAGCCTGTACGCCGGCCTGGTGCCGGTGGCCGTCAACACCTTGCTCACGGCCGACGACTACGCCTACATGCTGGAGCACTCGCGCGCCCAAGCGGTGCTGGTGTCGGGCGCGCTGCTGCCCACGCTCACGGCGGCCATGGTCAAGAGCGACCACGAGGTGCAGCGCGTGATCGTGTCGCACCCGCTGGCGCCGCTGCAGCCGGGGCAGATCGATTTTTCCGCCTTTGTCGCCGCGCACGCGCCGCTGGACAAGCCCGCCGCCACCCAGGCCGACGACCCGGCGTTCTGGCTGTATTCCAGCGGCTCCACCGGCCGCCCCAAGGGCACGGTGCATTCGCACGCCAACCCCTACTGGACCTGCGAGCTGTATGGCAAAGGTGTGCTGGACCTGCAGGAAAGCGACGTCTGCTTTTCGGCCGCCAAGCTGTTCTTTGCCTACGGCCTGGGCAATGCCCTCACCTTCCCGATGAGCGTGGGCGCCACCACCCTGCTGATGGCCGAGCGCGCCACACCCGCGGCCACCTTCAAGCGCCTGACCGGCGGCGTGGCCGGCCTCAAGCCCACGGTGTTCTACGGCGCCCCCACGGGCTTTGCCGGCATGCTGGCCGACGCCGCCCTGCCCGCGCGCGCGCAGGTGGCGCTGCGCCGGGTGTCATCGGCCGGCGAGGCGTTGCCGGCGGAGCTGGGCGAGCGCTTTTTGGCGCACTTCGGCGTGGACATCATCGACGGCATCGGCTCCACCGAGATGCTGCACATCTTCCTGTCCAACCGGCCGGGCCAGGTGCGCTACGGCAGCACGGGCTGGCCGGTGCCGGGCTACACGGTCGAGCTGCGCGACGACCACGGCCAGAGCGTGCCCGACGGCGAGCCGGGCGACCTGTACATCCAGGGCCCCAGCGCCGCCATGATGTACTGGGGCAACCGCGCCAAGACGCGCGAGACCTTCCAGGGCGGCTGGACCAAGAGCGGCGACAAGTACGTGCGCAATGCCGATGGAAGCTACACCTACGGCGGGCGCAGCGACGACATGCTGAAGGTGAGCGGCGTGTACGTCAGCCCCTTCGAGGTCGAGGCCACGCTGGTGCAGCACCCGGCGGTGCTGGAGGCCGCCGTGATCGGCATCGCCGACGCCGACGGCCTGACCAAGACCAAGGCCTTCGTCACGCTCAAGCCCGGCGCCAGCGCCACCGAGGACGAGCTGAAGGCCTTCGTCAAGACCCGGCTGGCGCCCTACAAGTACCCGCGCCAGATCGAATTCGTCAGCGAACTGCCCAAGACCGCCACCGGCAAGATCCAGCGCTTTCGCCTGCGCGAGCGCGAGCAGGCGCGGCCCGCCGAAAGCTGAGCCGCTCGCAAGTCAGGAGCGCTTGCGCACGCCGTGCCATGGGTCTTCCTGATTGGCCGGCGCCAAGCCCGCCAGATCGGTCAGGCTCATGACGCCCGAGGGCGCCCCGGCCACGCGCCCGCGCGGCGAACCCTCGAAGCCCGAGGGCGTGAAGCCCGACGGCGCAAAGCCCGAGGGCTCGTAGCCCGAGCGGGCGAAGCCTGACGTGGCATAGCCGCTGGCGCCAAACCCCGTGGGCGCGGGCCGGGCGGCGGCCAGCACGCGCTCGCGCAGCACCTCGGGCTGCGGCCAGCTCGACAGCCCCCCCTTGAAGCGGATCAGGCGGATGCCCGCGGTGCGCAGCGCGTGGTTTTTTTCGGCCAGGCGGCGTTGCGCCAGCGGGTCATCGCGCGTGCGCAGCAAGTCCACCTCGAAGGCGTACAGCGGCTTGCCCTCGTCGTCGCACAACAAAAAATCCACGCGCGCGTGATCCAGCCACTGGCGCGCCGCCGTGCGGTCGCGCCCGGCGCGCACCGTGAGAAAGCGCCCCAGCAGCGGGCGAAACAGCACCGCGCCTTCCGGAAAAGCCTGGTGCAGATACCGCAGCAGCGCCACCTGCTCCTCGTTGATGGGCGCCATGGCGGCAAAGCGGGCCGACGCGCTCACGTGCTGGTCCGCTGCCGCACGCGGCTTGCGCCGCCACCACAGCCACGCCAGCGCCAGCAGCATGGCCGCCAGTGCTGCCATCACCACGGAGCCGTTCACGGTCACCGGGCCGGTCCAGTCCGCGAGGGATCTGAGGTCGAACGAGTTCGAGTTCATTTTGTAGGGCTCCCATCCGAAACTTCGACCCTACGACAAATCACGCATGCAAACAATTACACTTTTGCACTAAACCTGACGTTTACCCGGTCGTGCGCCCGCGCGACGACAGGTGTTTGCGGGATCCCGATGCGCCACTCGACGACCGGCGGCCCAGGCATCAGGTATCGCGCGAGAGGGTGATGGTCGGCAACTTGCCCGATTGATCGCGCGCGCGCCGCGCCAGCGTGGCCGCCATCTGGCGTGCCATGTGCCGGTAGGTGGCAGCCACGTCGCCGTCGGGCTCGGCCACCACCGTGGGCGTGCCCGCATCGGCCTGCTCGCGAATCGACAGCGCCAGCGGCAGCGCGCCCAGGTAGTCGATGCCCTTGTCGGCCGCGTAGCGCCTGCCGCCATCCGCGCCGAAGATGTGCTCGACATGGCCGCAGTTCGAGCACACGTGCACGGCCATGTTTTCGACCAGGCCCAGGATGGGCACGCCCACCTTCTCGAACATGGCCACGCCCTTGCGCGCATCGGCCAGCGCAATGTCCTGCGGGGTGGTGACGATCACGGCGCCCGACAGCGGCACGCGCTGGCTGAGGCTGAGCTGGATGTCACCCGTGCCCGGCGGCATGTCCACGATCAGATAGTCCAGCTCGCGCCAGTTGGTCTGGCGCAGCAGCTGGTCCAGCGCCTGCGTGGCCATGGGACCGCGCCACACCATGGCCTGGTCGGCGCTGACCAGAAAGCCGATGGAGATGACCTGCAGGCCGTGGCCCATCATCGGCTCCATGCTCTTGCCGTCACGGCTCTCGGGGCGGCCGTGCACGCCCAGCATGATGGGCTGGCTGGGGCCGTAGATGTCGGCGTCCAGCACGCCCACCTGCGCCCCTTCGGCGGCCAGCGCCAGCGCCAGGTTGGCGGCGGTGGTGCTCTTGCCCACGCCGCCCTTGCCCGAGGCCACGGCAATGATGTTCTTGATCTGCGGCAGCAGCGGCAGCCCGTGCTGCGCGGCATGCGCGCCAACCTTCGTCGCGATCTGGACCGACACGTTGCCCACGCCGGGCAGCGCCCGCAGCGCCGCCACCAGGGCCTGGCGCAGGGCCGGGTGCTGGCTTTGGGCCGGATAGCCCATCTCGAGGTCGAAGGACACGTCGGCGCCGCTGATCTGCACGTTCCCGATCTGCGCCAACTCCAGCAGGCCCTGGCCGGTGCCCGGGTCGATCACGGCCTGCACCGCCTGCTGCACGTCTTGTGGCTGAATACTCATGGATTGACCTTTTCTGAAAGCAGCTGATAGTCTATTTGCCCGCGCGCCCCGTTCGCCCGGGTGGGCGCGCCATGACCCCATGCAAACTGCGAATATGCACCCCGCCGCCCAACCAGGCACCGCCCTGCTGCTGACCGGTGGCGGCGCGCGCGCGGCCTACCAGGTCGGGGTGCTGCAGGGCATCGCTGCCCTGCGCCGGCGCAGCCATCCCGGCCAGCACGGCCTGCCCTTCGACATCGTCATCGGTACCTCGGCCGGCGCCATCAACGCCATGGCACTGGCTTGCGCGGCAGACCGTTTTCACCACGGCGTGGCGCAACTGGCGCGGGTGTGGGGCCACATGGCCTCGCGGCAGGTCTACCGGGTGGACGCGCGCGACGCGATGCGCGGCGGCCTGCACTGGCTGGGCCTGTTCGTTGCGGGCTGGTGGTCGGGCCGGCAGGGGCGCTCGCTGCAGCCGCGCTCGCTGCTGGACAATGCGCCGCTGCGCGCGCTGCTGCAAGATCAACTGCCGCTGCAGCGCCTGCCCGGCCTGCTGGCGGCCGGCCACCTGCGCGCCGTGGCGCTCACCAGCTCGTGCTACAGCAGTGACGAGCACATCACCTTCTACGATGCCGCCGAGCCCCAGCAGGACTGGAGCCGCGTGCGCCGGCGCGCGCTGCGCACGGCCATCACGGTGGACCACGTGATGGCCTCGGCCGCCATTCCCTTCCTGTTTCCGGCCGCGCGCGTGGAAGTCGAGGGGCGCGCGGGCTATTACGGCGACGGCTCGATGCGCCAGCTGATGCCCATTGCGCCGGCCATCCACCTGGGCGCGCAGCGCGTGCTGGCCATCGGCGTGGGCGGCGCGCGCGAGCCCGAGGGCAACGGCGCAACGAGCGACCCCGGCTACCCCTCACTGGCGCAGGTCGCCAGCCACGCGCTGTCCAGCATCTTTCTGGACACCCTGGCCGGCGACGCCGAACACCTGGCGCGGCTGAACCACGTGCTGTCGCTGATCGAGCCCGAGCGCCGCGCCCAGACCGGGCTGCTGCCCATCGATCTGCTGCTCATCACGCCCTCGCGTCGGCTGGACGACCTGGCCATGCAACACCTGGACGAGCTGCCGCGCTCGGCACGCGCGCTGCTGGCCATGCTGGGCATGCACCGAGCCACGGGCGGCGCGCACGGCGCGGGCCTGGCCACCTACCTGCTGTTCGAGGCCGCCTTCACCCAGGAGCTGATGCGCCTGGGCCGCGCCGACGCCATGGCGCAAAGCCAGGCAATCTGCCGCTTCTTCGACTGGCCGAATCGGCGCCGCTGAGCCCCGCGTCACGCAACACCGGGCGCGGCAGGCCGCGCCCTAAAATGTCCGGTTTTGCCGCGCATTCTTTGCCCGCCGCCATGTCCGCACCCCGCCAGCTCTTCGTCACCACCGCCCTGCCGTACGCCAACGGCAAGTTCCACATCGGCCACATCATGGAGTACATCCAGGCCGACATCTGGGTGCGGTTCCAGCGCATGCAGGGGCACGCGGTCAACTTCGTCGGCGCCGACGACGCGCACGGCGCGCCGATCATGATCGCGGCCGAGAAGGCCGGCGTGACGCCCGAGCAGTTCGTGGCCGGCATCGCCGCCGGGCGCAAGCAGTATCTGGACGGCTTTCTGATCGGCTTCGACAACTGGCACAGCACGCACAGCCCCGAGAACACCGCCATCTCGCAGGCCATCTACCGCGACCTGAAAGCCGCCGGCCTGATCGAGACGCGCACCATCGAGCAGTTCTACGACCCGCAAAAGGGCATGTTCCTGCCCGACCGCTTCATCAAGGGCGAGTGTCCCAACTGCCACGCCAAGGACCAGTACGGCGACAACTGCGAGGTGTGCGGCGCCGTCTATGCACCCACCGAGCTGATCGAGCCGTATTCGGCGCTGACCGGCGCGCGGCCCGAGCTGAAAACAAGCGAGCACTTCTTCTTCAAGCTGTCGGACGCGCGCTGCATCGCCTTCTTGCGCGAGTGGCTCACGCGCGTGCAGCCCGAGGTGGCCAACAAGGTGCGTGAATGGATCGTGCCCGGCGACGATGGCACGGTGAAGATGGGCGACTGGGACATCTCGCGCGACGCGCCCTACTTCGGCATCGAGATTCCCGACGCGCCGGGCAAGTACTTTTACGTCTGGCTCGACGCGCCGGTGGGATATTTGGCCAGCCTGAAGAACCTTTTGGCCAGGCGCGGCGAGGACTACGACGCCTACATGGCCCGCCCCGAGCTGGAGCAGTACCACTTCATCGGCAAGGACATCATCACCTTCCACACCCTGTTCTGGCCGGCCATGCTCAAGTTCAGCGGCCGCAAGGTGCCCGACAACGTGTTCGTGCACGGCTTTCTCACCGTGAACAACGGCGAGAAGATGAGCAAGAGCCGCGGCACCGGGCTGGACCCGCTCAAGTACCTCGAACTCGGCATGAACCCCGAGTGGCTGCGCTACTACCTGGCGGCCAAGCTGTCGGGGCGCAACGAAGACATCGACTTCAATGCCGACGACTTCATGGCGCGCGTCAACGCCGACCTGGTGGGCAAGTACATCAACATCGCCAGCCGCGCCGCCGGCTTCATCAGCAAGCGCTTTGGCGGCCGGCTGGGCGCCATCTCGGCCGACGGCGCCGCGCTGCTGCACGCGCTGCAAGGCGCGTGCGGCTCCATCACCGAGCTGTACGAGCAGCGCGACTACGGCAAGGCCGTGCGCGAGGTGATGGCGCTGTGCGATCGCGTGAACGCCTACGTGGACGCCAACAAGCCCTGGGAGCTGGCCAAGCAGCCCGAGCAGACCGAACGACTGCACGACGTGTGCAGCACCTGCATCGAGGCCTTTCGCGTCCTCACCGTTTATCTCAAGCCCATCCTGCCCAAGCTGGCGGCCGAGGTGGCGCGGTTTCTGATGGAGCCGCCCGAGCGCTTTGCCGACGTCGCGCAACCCCTGGGCGCCGGCTGGCAGATCGGCGAATACAAGCACCTGATGCAGCGCGTGGACGTCAAGCAGCTTGATGCATTGTTTGAGCCGCCAACGCCCGCCCAGCAAGCGCAAGCAGCTATCGAATCAGAAGCATCCACCGCATTGCCCGGCGGCGAGGCCATGGCCCCCGCCATCACCATCGACGACTTTGCCAAGGTCGATTTGCGCATTGCCTGCATCGTGGACTGCGCCGCGGTCGAAGGATCAAGCAAGTTGCTGCGCCTGACGCTGGACGCGGGCGAGGGCCGCACGCGCAACGTTTTTTCAGGCATTGCCAGTGCGTACAAGCCTGATGACCTGAAAGGCAAGCTGACCGTGCTGGTCGCCAACCTGGCGCCGCGCAAGATGAAGTTCGGCGTGAGCGAAGGCATGGTGCTGGCCGCCAGCCACGCCGACGAAAAGGCGCAGCCCGGCATCTTCGTGCTGGAGCCCTGGCCCGGCGCGCAGCCCGGCATGCGGGTGCGCTGACAGGCCGGCGCTGGCGGGCGACGGGGCCAGGGGCCATGCCACAATCGTCAGCCATGTTCCTGACCCTGCCGACCCTGCTGACGTGGACGCGCATCGTCGCCATCCCGTTCATCGCCGGCGTTTTTTACCTGCCACTGGCGCCCGAGACACGCAACACGGCGGCCACGGTGATGTTCATCGTGTTTGCGTGGACCGACTGGCTCGATGGCTACCTGGCGCGCAAGCTCAACCAGACCTCGGCCTTCGGCGCCTTCCTGGACCCGGTGGCCGACAAGTTTCTGGTCTGCGCCTGCCTGCTGGTGCTGGTGCACCTGCAACGGGTGGACGTGTTCGTGGCGCTGATCATCATCGGGCGCGAGATCGCCATCTCGGCCCTGCGCGAGTGGATGGCCAAGATCGGCGCCAGCAAGAGCGTGGCCGTGCACATGCTGGGCAAGGTCAAGACCGCGGTGCAGATGGTGGCCATCCCCTTTCTGCTGTACGACGCCCGCGTGCTCGGCATCGACACCCGCCTGTGGGGCCATTGGCTGATCTGGCTGGCCGCCGTGCTCACCGTCTGGTCGATGGTGTACTACCTGCAAAAGGCCTTGCCCGAAATCCGCGCCCGGGTGAAATGACATCCCCCCCGGAGTCGCCTGCGGCGCCACGTGCCCGACGCCAGAGGCGTCGGCCCTTCGGCCCGTCCTGGCCTGCGCAGGCAGGCCTGGAGCCGCGGGCCTCAGCCCCCCAGGGGGACACCGCCAGTGCCCGGGGAGACCCCGGCCACGGCGGTCGTTGGCGTGGCCTGCTCTGCGGCCTTTCGCCCGAGCGCATGGCAGACCACGGAGCGCCCGCATGAGCGGCACCGACGCCGTCAACAACCGCGCCCTGCTGCGCTGGATGCCCGCGGTGTTCGTGCTCATCTGGGCCACCGGCTTCATCGTGGCGCGCTACGGCATGCCGTATGCGCCGCCCTTCACCTTCCTGCTGCTGCGCTACCTGTGCTCGATCGCGTGCTTCGCGGCATGGATCGCCGTCGCGCGCGTGCGCTGGCCGCAAAGCCGCGAGCAGTGGCTGCACCTGGCCGTCACCGGGATGCTGATGCACGGCGGCTACCTGGGCGGGGTGTGGGCCGCCGTCAAGGCCGGCATGGGCTCGGGGCTGTCGGCGCTGATCGTGGGCATCCAGCCGGTGCTCACCGCCATCTGGCTGTCGGCGTTCGGCAGCGCCGCGCACCGCGTCAGCGCCCGCCAGTGGCTGGGCCTGGGCCTGGGCTTTGCCGGCCTGGTGCTGGTGGTGTGGCGCAAGCTGACCGAAGGCAGCCCCGGCGACATGGTCACCGCCGTCAACCTGGCCTGGGCCGTGGGCGCGCTGCTGTGCATCACCGCCGGCACGCTCTACCAAAAGCGCTGGGTCGCGCCCTGTGACGTGCGCAGTGCCAACACCGTGCAGTTGATCGCCGCCGCCCTGGTGACCGCGCCGCTGGCCTGGCTGGAGCCCGAGGCCATGCAGTGGAACGCACAATCGCTGGGCGCCTTGGCGTGGTCGGTGCTCGGCCTGACGCTGGGCGGCAGTTCGCTCTTGTACCTGCTCATCCAGCGCGGTGCCGCCGCCTCGGTGGCCAGCCTGATGTACCTGGTGCCGCCCACCACGGCCGTGATGGCCTGGCTGCTGTTTGGCGAGCCGATCACCGTGACCACCGTTGCCGGCATCGCCCTCACCGCGCTGGGCGTGGCTTTGGTGGTGCGCAGTGCGACGCGGTCGGCAAATCCGTGACAAATTCGTTGCGCGAGGTCAAGTTGTCGGCGAGATGTTGCGTGACCGCAGCAACGGG
The DNA here is from genome assembly GCF_046348305.1 of Ottowia sp. GTDB lineage: Bacteria > Pseudomonadota > Gammaproteobacteria > Burkholderiales > Burkholderiaceae_C > Ottowia. The sequence continues at coordinate 44,406 of NZ_JAXMEM010000011.1, read as the reverse complement.
GAAATCCGCACCAATTGGCGCGCCGATTGGGTCTAGAATCCAACGCTCGCTGAGCTTGCCTGGGCCTTCGCCGTTTTTCGGCGCCCTCCATGGAGCGATGCGCGAGTCAGGCGAACGAAGGGGAGGGCCGGAAAGATTGGCACGACAACCTCGACGTCGCCATTTTCCGGATTCCTGACACACTTGAATGAGGGGCACTTTCGTGAACAAGACCGAGTTGATCGAACACATTGCCAAGAACGCCGACATTTCCAAGGCCGCTGCCACGCGCGCGCTCGAGGCGACCATTGGCGCCGTCAAGACCACCCTGCGCAAGGGCGGCACGGTTTCGCTGGTGGGTTTCGGCACCTTTGCCGTCGGCAAGCGCGCCGCGCGCACCGGCCGCAATCCCCGCACCGGCGCAACGATTAAAATCAAGTCCGCCAAGGTACCCAAGTTCCGTCCCGGCAAGGCGCTGAAAGACGCGCTGAACTGACACAAACATCGGTTCGGATGGGGTGCTTAGCTCAGTTGGTAGAGCGGCGCCCTTACAAGGCGTAGGTCGGCGGTTCGACCCCGTCAGCACCCACCAATTGATGTCAAGGCGAACCCCGGTTCGCCTTTTTTCTTGCCCCAGCCCGTATCACCCTCCGAGAGTCTGTCCGCATGTTCGACGCCATCCGCAAGCACAACAAGATCATCATGTGGGTGCTGTTCCTGCTGGTCTTTCCCTCGTTCGTGTTCTTCGGCATCGAAGGCTACAGCCGCTTCAACGAGGGCGCCAACAAGGTGGCCGAGGTGGATGGCCACGCCATCACGCAAACCGAATGGGACAACGCGCATCGCGTGGAGGTCGATCGCGCGCGCAGCGCCAACCCGCAGCTCGACCTGAACCTGCTGGATTCGCCCGCGATGAAATACGCCTCGCTCGAGCGCCTGGTGCGCGACCGCGTGCTGGCCGCCGCCGCCCAAGGCGAGCACCTGGGCGTGAGCGACGCCGCACTGGCCGCCGCGCTGGAGCAAGATCCCGCCATCGCCGCCCTGCGCGGCCCCGACGGCCGGCTGGACATGGACGCCTACAAGCGCCTGCTGGCGGCCCAGGGCCTGACGCCCGAGGGCTTCGAGGCGCGCCTGCGCAACGACCTGTCGATGCAGCAGGTGCTGGGCGGCGTGGCGGGCTCCGAGCTCGTCAGCCCGGCCAACGTGGACGTGGCCATGAACGCGTACCTCGAGCAGCGCCAGGTGCGCGTGCTGCAACTGGCGCCCAAGGACTTTGCCGCCAAGGTCAACCCCAGCGATGCCGATCTGGAGGCCTTCTACAAGGCCAACGAGGCGCTCTACCAGGTGCCCGAGTCGGTCAACATCGAATACGTGGTGCTCGATCTGGACAGCATCAAGAAAAGCGTCAGCGTGAGCGAGCAGGATCTGCGCACCTACTACGACCAGAACGCCGCCACCCTGGGCACGCCCGAGGAGCGCCGCGCCAGCCACATCCTGATTGCCGCGCCCAAGGATGCGCCCGCCGCCGAGCGTGAAAAGGCCAAAGCCACGGCCGAGAAACTGCTGGCCGAAGTGCGCGCCGATCCCAGGCAGTTTGCCGAGATCGCCAAGAAAAATTCCAGTGACGACGTCAGCGCGCCCAGCGGGGGCGACCTGGGCTGGTTCCAGCAGCAAAAGGGCACCGACCCGGCGATCGCGCAAGCCACCTTCAAGCTGGCCAAGGTCGGCGACGTGAGCGCGCTGGTGCAAAGCGACTTCGGCTATCACATCATCGAGCTGACCGGCATCAAGCCGGCGCAGGTCCCCAGCTTCGAGCAGTTGCGTCCCAAGCTGGAAGACCAGTTGCGCACCCAGCAGGCGCAAAAGCAGTTTGCCGACATGGCCGACAGCTTCACCAACGGCGTGTACGAGCAGTCCGACAGCCTCAAGCCCGTGGCCGACAAGCTCAAGCTCGTCATTCACACTGCCGACAACGTCATGCGCACCCCGGCGCAAGGCGCCACCGGCGCACTGGCCAACGCCAAATTCCTCGGCGCCCTGTTCAGCGCCGATGCCCTGAACAACAAGCGCAATACCGAGGCGGTCGAGGTCGGCCCCAACCAGCTCGCCTCCGGCCGCGTGCTGGCACACACCGCCGCCCACGCCAAGCCCCTGGCCGAGGTCAAGGCCGCCGTGCGCGAGGCCTTCATCGCGCAGCGCAGCGCGCAGGCGGCGTTGCAGGACGGCCAGGCCAAACTCAAGGCCTGGCAGGCCAACCCGGCCGCCGCCACCGGCCTGCCGGCCGCCATCACGCTCTCGCGCCTGGACCCCAAGGGGCAGTCTCCGCTGCTGGTGGACGCCGCGCTGCGTGCCGACCCGGCCAAACTGCCGGTGTTCGTCGGTGTGGATCTGGGGGCCGCCGGCTACGCCATCGCCCAGGTCGACAAAGTGCTGCCGCCCGCCACGCAAACGCCCGAACAGGCCGAGCAAAGCCGCGCCCGCTACGACCAGCTGTGGGCGCTGGCCGAAGTGCGCAGCTACTACGACCTGCTCAAGGCGCGCTACAAGGCCCGGATCCTGGTGCCGGCCCCGCCGCAAGACGCCGTGCCCGCCGCGCGCTCATAGGCTGGGCGTCGCACCCTCGCAAAAAAGCCGCCCACGGGCGGCTTTTTTGTGGCCGGCGTGGCGGGCGTTCACATGTGCTCGATCATCACTTGCCCAAAGCCTGAGCAGCTGACCTGGGTGGCGCCCTCCATCAGCCGCGCGAAGTCGTAGGTCACCTTCTTGCTCTGGATCGCCGCTTCCATGGCCGCGATGATGGTGTCGGCCGCCTCGGTCCAGCCCATGTGGCGCAGCATCATCTCGGCGCTCAGGATCTCGCTGCCGGGGTTGACGTAGTCCTTGCCGGCGTACTTGGGCGCCGTGCCGTGCGTGGCCTCGAAGCAGGCCACCGAATCGCTCAGGTTGGCACCCGGCGCAATGCCGATGCCGCCCACCTGCGCGGCCAGCGCGTCGCTGATGTAGTCGCCGTTCAGGTTGAGGGTGGCGATCACGCTGTACTCCGCCGGACGCAGCAGGATCTGCTGCAGGAAGGCGTCGGCAATCGCATCCTTGACGATGACGGGTTTGCCGGTCTTGGGGCTGTTGAACTGGCACCACGGCCCGCCGTCGATCGGCTGCGCGCCAAATTCACGCTGCGCCAGCGCGTAGCCCCAGTCGCGAAAGCCGCCTTCGGTGTACTTCATGATGTTGCCCTTGTGCACCAGGGTCACGTTGGGCTTGTCGTTGTCGATGGCGTACTGGATGGCCTTGCGCACCAGGCGCTCGGTGCCCTCGATCGACACCGGCTTGATGCCGATGCCCGAAGTCTGCGGAAAGCGGATCTTGGTGACGCCCATCTCCTCGGTCAGGAAGCGGATCAGCTTTTGCGCATTGGCGCTCCTGGCCTCCCACTCGACGCCGGCGTAGATGTCCTCGCTGTTCTCGCGGAAGATCACCATGTTGACCTTCTCGGGCTCTTTCACCGGGCTGGGCACGCCCTTGAAATACTGCACCGGCCGCAGGCACACGTACAAATCCAGCTCCTGGCGCAGCGCCACGTTGAGCGAGCGGATGCCGCCGCCGACCGGCGTGGTGAGCGGGCCCTTGATCGACACCACGTACTCCTTCAGCGCCGCCAGCGTCTCCTCGGGCAGCCACACGTCGGGCCCGTACACGCGGGTGGATTTTTCGCCGGCGTAGACCTCCATCCAGTGGATCTTTCGCCTGCCGCCATAGGCCTTCTCGACGGCGGCATCGACCACCTTGATCATCACCGGCGTGATGTCCAGGCCGGTGCCGTCGCCCTCGATGAAGGGGATGATCGGATCGTCGGGCACGTTCAGCGAAAAATCGGCGTTGACGGTGATCTTGTGTCCCTGGGCAGGCAGCTGGATGTGTTGGAAAGCGGTCATGCGCGGTTCTCTCCGTTGGAGTGGGCAAGCAATGGACAGGCGGCAGGCAGCGGCCGAGCCGAGTCCCGCAAATGGAAATTCTACTGACACGTTCCGGTCGCCGAGTCCGTCAACGCCCTTGACGCTGGCGCCGTTATGGGTGAGCGGCACGGTGGTTCGCGCGCTGCATTCCGTTCATCGAACCTTGTCCCCGAAATGCCCATCATGAAGAAAGTTCTCACCGCACTGACCGCCGCCCTGATCGCCGGCGGTGTCTGGGCCCAAACCCCTGCGACACCGGCGCCTGCCGCCCCGGCTGCGCCCGCGCCCGCCGCTGCTGCCGCTGCGGCCCCGGCACCCGCCGCCGCCGCGCCGAAGGCCAAGACCCACAAGGCCAGCGCCAAAAAACACGCCAAGCATGCCCAGCACGCGAAGCACGCCAAGAAAAGCGCCAAGCCGGCTGCCTGACGGCGATGCCGCGCCGGGGCCACGCGGCCCCGATCGCCGAAAGCCTGCAAAATGAAGCTCGTTTTGCAGGCTTTTTCCCGCCTGCCGCATCATGATCCACGCCATGCCCCAATCGCGCGCCCGTCACCTGCCCCTGCTTCTGGCCAGCCTGTCCTGCGCCAGTGCCCTGGCCCAACCCAGTCCGCAACTGGACCTGCCGCGCACCCAGCTGACGGCCGGCATGTTCCGCATCGACGTGCAACTGGCCACCACGCCCGAGCAGCGCCAGATCGGCCTGATGAGCCGGCGCGAGATGCCGCAGACCGAAGGCATGCTGTTCGTCTTCGAGCAGCCGGCCGAGCAGTGCTTCTGGATGAAGAACACGCTGATCCCGCTCACCGCGGCCTTCGTGGCCGACGACGGCACGATCGTCAACCTGGCCGACATGAAACCGCTGGACGAGACCAGCCACTGCTCGGCCAGGCCGGTGCGCTACGTGCTGGAGATGAACCAGGGCTGGTTCGCGGCCAAGCACCTGAAGGCCGGCAACAAGCTGGGCGGCGAGATCTTCAAGCGCCCGTGAGCCACGGGCCCGGCCCTGTCCGGCGGGGCCGCAAGGTCCGGTTCATTGCTATCTTTTGAATAGCTGCTTGCGCAGGCACATGGCCGGATTCAGGCCAGAACCCTTCAAAACCACCCGTTGCGGCCGCAAGACACCCCACCGCATCCGCGTGGCAGGCCTCACCAGTAGCCCAGCACCTTCCACCAGGCCGAGCCGACCGCCACCCAGACGACGATCAGCACCACGCTCATCACGAAGCCCGCCTTCCACCACTCGCCCAGCGTGGTGTAGCCCGAGCCGAAGATGACCGGCGATGTGCCCGTGGCGTAGTGCGTGAGCGTCATCATGATGTTGGAAGCCGCGGCCATCATCAGCGCCCAGGGCAGCGCCGGCGCGCCCAGCGCCAGGCCGGCGCCGTAGAAGGCCGCGAACATGGCCGTGATGTGCGCCGTGGTGCTGGCGAACATGTAGTGCGCATAGAGGTAGGCCAGCATCAGCAGCGCGCTGGCGCCCATCCAGCTCATGCCCAGCTGGTCGATGCTGCGCTCCAGCGATTGCGCGAACCAGCCGATCAGGCCCAGCTTGTTGAGGAAGCTGGCCATCATCACCAGCGCGCCGAACCAGACGATGGTGTCCCAGGCGCTTTTTTCGCGGATGACGTCGTCCCAGGTGAGCACGCCCGTCAGCAGCAGCAGCGACAGGCCGACAAAGGCGGTGGTGGTCGGGTCCACCGCCGCGCCGGCGCCGAACACCATGGCCGGCACGCCCGCCCACAGCAGCAGCAGCACGCCGAAGACGCCGAACATGATGACCTCGCCGCGCGTGATCGGCCCCATCTCCCTGAGCCGCTGGATGGCGAACTGCGAGGCGTTGGGCGTGCTCTTGATTTCGGGCGGATACATCCGGTAGATGACCAGCGGCATCAGCGCCAGGCCCACCAGGCCGGGCAGCAGCATGGCCAGCGCCCAGGTGCCCCAGCTGAGCGAAATCTGCGCGCCGGTGGCGTCGGCAATGAGCTTGACCACCAGCGGATTGGGCGCCGTGGCGGTGATGAACATGGCCGACGTGATCGGGTTGGCGTGGTAGTTGGTCAGCGCCAGAAAGCGCCCGATGCGCCCCTGCGTGCCCTGCTCCGGGTCGGAGTCGTAGCTACCCGCGATGGCCCGCATGATGGGGTGGATGATGCCGCCGCCGCGCGCCGTGTTGCTGGGCGTGACGGGCGCCAGGATCAGCTCGGACAGCGCCAGCGAATACGCGATGCCGATGGTCTTCTTGCCCCACACGGCGATGAACAAATAGCCGATGCGAGCGCCCAGGCCGGTCTTGATGATGCCGCGCGAGATCATGATCGACACGCCGATCAGCCAGATCAGCGAATTGGAAAAGCTCGACAGCGCATCGCCGATGGCACCCGCCGCCGTGTTGCTGGTGACGCCCGTCAGCGCCACCAGCGCGACGGCGATGATGGACAGCGCGCCGATCGGCAGCGCCTTGCCGATGATGGCGGCGATGGTGCCCACGAACAGCGCCAGCAGATGCCAGGCCTCGGGCGTCACGCCCTGGGGCACCGGAATGACGAACCAGATCAGCAGGCCGATCGCGACAGCGATGGCGGTGGACAGCGGCTTGAAGCCCATGGGTTTTCCTCTCGTCGAATCGGCGGACACATGGGACACGGGCCGCATGACAGGCCCATGACGGCAAGGCACGGCGCCCCCGCATGGTCGATGGCCGCCCATCCTCGCACACGGCGCACGGGGTCTTCTTGATGCGCGTCAAGCGCGCCGGTCGACGGCCCTGCGCACCCCGAATCGACCGCGTCCTGCAGCACCGAACGTCCGGGCGGCGTAGCATGCGCCATGGACACGCTGCTGCTGTCGCGCATCCAGTTCGGATTCGTGATCTCGTTTCACATCCTGTTTCCGGCCTTCACCATCGGCCTGGCGAACTGGCTGGCGTTTCTGGAGTGGCGCTGGCTGCGCACGGGCCAGGCGCTGTGGTGGGATCTGTACGTCTTCTGGCGCAAGGTGTTCGCCATTTCCTTCGGCATGGGCGTGGTCTCGGGCATCGTGATGAGCTTTCAGTTCGGCACCAACTGGGCCGTGCTGTCCGAGCGCGCCGGCAACGTGCTGGGGCCGCTGCTCAGCTACGAGGTGCTGACGGCCTTCTTTCTCGAGGCGGGGTTTCTGGGCGTGATGCTGTTCGGTGCGCGCCGGGTCGGCCCGTGGGTGCACTTTTTCTGCACCGCCATGGTCGCGCTGGGGACCTTGATCTCCACCTTCTGGATCATTGCCGCCATCAGCTGGATGCACACGCCGCAAGGCCATGTGCAGCAGGGCAACGTGTTCGTGCCGGGCGACTGGTGGGCCATCGTGTTCAACCCCTCGTTCCCCTACCGGCTGGTGCACATGGTGCTGGCGGCGTTCATCACCACCTGCTTCGTGATCGGCGGCACCAGCGCCTGGTACCTGCGCCGCGGCGTGCACCCCGAGGCGGCAGCGCGCATGCTGCGCCTGGCGGTGGTGTTCGGCGCCATCGCGGTGCCGGCGCAAATCCTGGCGGGCGACCAGCACGGGCTCAACACGCTGCAGCACCAGCCGATCAAGGTGGCCGCGATGGAGGGCCACTGGCACGCCGGCGCACCCGGCGCCGGGGTGCCACTGGTGCTGTTCGGCGTGCCCAATCAGCAGGCCGAGCGCAACGACTTCGAACTGGCCGTGCCGCGCCTGGGCAGCCTGATCCTGACGCACAGCTGGTCGGGCGACATCGAGCCGCTGACCGCGGTGGTGCCCGAGGATCGGCCGCCGGTGCTGCCGGTGTTCGTGTTCTTTCGCGTCATGGTCGGCCTGGGACTGCTGATGCTGGCGGTGGTGGCGGCCTCGGCCTGGGCCTGGTGGCGCGGACGGCTGGAGCGCGCAACGTGGGTGCTGCGCGGCTGGCAGTTGCTCAGCCCGGCCGGCTTTGCCGCCCTGCTGGCGGGCTGGTGGGTGACCGAGTTCGGGCGCCAGCCCTGGGTGGTCTACGGCCTGCTGCGCACGCGCGACGCGGTCAGCCCCCACCTGGCGGCGGGCGCGGTGGCGACGTCGCTGGCGGGCTATGTGCTGGTGTATGCGGTCATCTTCGGTGCCGGCATCTGGTATTTGTGGCGCCTGCTGCACAAGGGGCCGACGCCGGCCGCGCCCGGGTCCGCAGACGCGGCGGCCACCGAAGTCCGCACCCCGGCGCGGCCGCTGTCGGTGGCGGGCGAGGCCGACATCGCCGAGGCAGACGCCCGATGAACGACGCCGGACTGATCCTGCACGCCAGCGATGGCCTGGCCTTCTGGCTGCCGGTCGTGTGGCTGGGCGTGCTGGGCTTTGGCGTGCTGATGTACGTGCTGCTGGACGGCTTCGTGCTCGGCCTGGGCATTCTGGCGCCGCTGGCCGAGGACGGCGCGCAGTTCGACCACATGATGAACACCGCCGCGCCGATCTGGGACGGCAACGAGACCTGGCTGGTGCTGGGCGGCGCCGGACTGCTGGCGGCGTTTCCGCGCGCCTACGCGTTGCTGCTGTCGGCGCTGTACCTGCCGGTGCTGACCCTGCTGCTGGGCCTGATCTTTCGCGGCGTGGCCTTCGAGTTCCGCTTCAAGGGCCAGGGCTTTGCCCGCCGCGCGTGGGGGGCGGCGTTCAGCGGCGGCTCGGTGCTGGCGACGTTCAGCCAGGGCGTGATCCTGGGCGCGCTGGTGCAAGGGCTGCCGACGCAGGCGGGCGCCTATGCCGGCGGCACCTGGGGCTGGGCCAGCCCCTTCAGCCTGATGACCGGCGTGGCGCTGGTGTGCGGCTATGCCCTGCTGGGCAGCGGCTGGCTGATCCTGAAGACCGAGGGCCGCCTGCACCAGCGCGCGCGGCGCTGGGTGCGACCGCTGGTGCTGGGCGTGCTGGCTTTCATGGCGGTCGTCAGCATCTGGCTGCCGCTGCTGAGCACGCCGGTGATGCAGCGCTGGTTCACGGGCGGGCGCTTCGTGTGGCTGGCGCCGGTGCCGCTGCTGACGCTGGCGGTGGCCGCGCGGCTGTGGCGCGACGCCGCGCACCGCCCCGACGCGGCGCGGCCGCACGATGCCCATCCCCTGGTGTGGACGCTGGCACTGTTCGCGCTGGGCTTTGCCGGCCTGCTGCTGGGCCTGTGGCCGCACCTGGTGCCGCCCGCGCTGACGATCTGGGGCGCCGCCTCGCCGCCGGCCTCGCAGGGCTTTCTGCTGTGGGGGCTGGCCGTTTTGCTGCCCGTGATCCTGGGTTACACCGCCTGGTCGTACCGCGTGTTTCGCGGCAAGGTCACGGCCGACATGGGCTATCACTGACCGGCGAGTCGGGCTGTTTTTCCGCCCCGGGCGGACGAAAGCAAAAGCCGCCCGAAGGCGGCTTTTGCATGCAGATGAAGGCCGATCAGCCGAAGTTCTTGGCCGCAAAGTCCCAGTTGGCCAGCTTGTCGAAGAAGGCATCGACGAACTTGGGCCGGGCGTTGCGGTAGTCGATGTAGTAGGCGTGCTCCCACACGTCCACCGTGAGCAGGGGCTTGTCGCCCGCGGTCATGGGGTTGCCGGCGTTGCTGGTATTGACGATGTCCACGCTGCCGTCGGCCTTTTTCACCAGCCAGGTCCAGCCGCTGCCGAAGTTGCCGGCAGCGCTGGCGGCAAAGGCCTTGCGGAAGTCGGCAAAGCTGCCCCACTTCTTGCTGATGGCGGCGGCCAGCGCGCCGGCGGGCTCGCCACCGCCTTGCGGCTTCATGCAGTTCCAGAAGAAGGTGTGGTTCCAGATCTGCGCGGCCTGGTTGAAGATGCCGCCCTGGGCCTTCTTGATGATGGCCTCGAGCTCCATGTTTTCGAACTCGGTGCCTTTTTGCAGTTCGTTCAGCTTGTCCACGTAGGCCTTGTGGTGCTTGCCGTGGTGGTATTCCAGCGTTTCCTGGCTGTAGGCCGGCGCCAGCGCGTCGATCGGATAGGGCAGCGGGGGAAGGGTGCGTTCCATGGAGTTCTCCTGTCTCGTGGGTTGTGGGGACGGGTGACCATCATCGGTCATCCGGCACACGGTGATTGTAGGAAGTCAGCGCAAATGACGCTGCGCAACGGTCATGTCGAGCTGGCCGTCGGCCAGGGTCGCGCGCAGCGCCTGGCCGGTTCGGGCATCGGCCACGCGGGTGACGGGGCGGCCGGCATCGTCTTGCAGCCAGGCGTAGCCGCGCGCCAGCACCAGGCGCGGGTCCAGCAGGGCCAGGCGCAGCCGAGCGCGCTCCAGTCGCTCGTGGGCGGCATCCAGGGGGCGCTGCGTGGCCGGACGCCAGCGCGCCGACAGGTGTTCCAGCCGCAGGCGGGCGGCGGCCAGGGGCGGCGCCACGCTGCGCGGCAGGCGTTCGGCCAGGCCTTGCAGGCGTGCGCGTTCCTGTTGCCCGCGCCAGGCCTGCGCATGCTCCAGGCGCTGGGCCAGGCGTGCCAGGCGCAACTGCTCGGCGGCCACCGCGCCGGAGGGGCGGCCCAGGCGCGCGGTCCAGCGGTCCAGGCGCTGGCCTTCGGCATCGAGCCGACCCTGCACGGCGCGCTGCAAGCGCTGGCGCTGCTCGTCCAGCGCACCCAGCCACTGCGCGCGCGGCGCGCTGGCCAGCTCGGCGGCCGCGGTCGGCGTGGGGGCGCGCACGTCGGCCACGAAGTCGGCGATGGTGAAGTCCGTTTCGTGCCCGACGCCGCTGACCACCGGCACCGGGCTGGCCACGATGGTGCGCGCCAGGTGTTCGTCGTTGAAGGCCCACAGGTCTTCGATCGAGCCGCCGCCGCGCACCAGCAGAATCAAATCGACCGCTGGCGCTGACCCCGCCTGCGCGTGCAGATACAAATTTGATAGTGCATTGCACAGGGCCTGGGGCGCCCCCGCGCCCTGCACCGGCGCCGGCGCCAGCAGCACCGGGATGTGCGGCACGCGCCGGGCCAGCGCCGTCAGCACGTCATGCAGGGCCGCCGCGCCCAGCGAGGTGACGATGCCGATGCCGCGCGGCATGGCCGGCAGCGCGCGCTTGCGCCCGGCGTCGAACAGGCCTTCGGCCTCCAACTTGGCCTTGAGCCGCAGAAACTGCTCGAACAGCTGCCCCTGGCCGGCGCGGGCCATGGACTCGACCACCAGTTGCAAGTCGCCCCGCGCCTCGTACACCGACAGGCGCCCGCGCAGCTCCACCTGGTCACCCTCGCGCGGAGCAAAATCCAGCAAGGCGGCGTTGCGGCGAAACATCGCGCAACGCAGCTGCCCCGCCGCGTCCTTGAGCGTGAAGTAGCAATGCCCGCTGGCCGCCCGCGAAAAGCCCGAAACCTCGCCGCGCACCGCAACCGGATTGAAGCGCGCCTGCAAGGCGTCCGCCACGGCGCGCACCAGGGCCCCAACCGCCCATACAGGCCGCGCCAAATCAGGGCCCGGCGAAGAAAACTCAGGATTCATGCGGTCTGGCGCCCGATGGCGGGCGCCCGGGCGGCACCAATACTCCACAATGCGACAAAGACGGCCGCCGGCCGGGCCTGCCGCGCAAAAACGGCGCAGTTGCGTAGCAAGCCATTGATTCGATTGATGTTTTGCATGCCCAACAAACAAGCAATTTGTCACAAACCGCAAGAACACTGGGTTTGCGTGTCATCGGCGGCCACTTCTTCACAAAGTTATCCACAGAATCTGTTCACGAAGAATCGGCGGTGGCACCGCATCAGGCGCGGAACGCCCGCCGCGCTGCGACATAATCGCCCGCATTCGTTCTGACAGACCCGGCTGCACCCGGGCGGGACCCGGAGAAACCCCCTTGCTTTCGATCATACAAGCGGCCGGCTGGCCGATCTGGCCGCTGATTCTGTGCTCCGTGCTGGCGCTGGCCTTCATCGTCGAGCGCTTCATCTCGCTCAAGCCGGCGCGCGTGCTCACCCCCGGCCTGGTGGACGAGGCCATCGAGGTCTCGCGCAACGCCGTGCCCACGCCCGACACCGTCAATCAACTGGAGCAGCACAGCGCGCTGGGCGGCGTGCTGGCCGCGGGCTGGCGCGCCATCAACACCAACCCGCGCTGCACCGCCGCTGACATGCGCGCTGCCATCGAGGCGGCCGGCCGCACCGCCGCGCACCGGCTGGAGCGCTACCTGCCGGCGTTGGGCACCATCGCCTCGGGCGCGCCGCTCTTGGGGCTGTTTGGCACCGTCATCGGCATGATCGAGATCTTCGGCTCGCAGGCGCCCTCGGGCGCGCTGTCGGGCGGCAACCCGGCGCAACTGGCGCACGGCATCTCGGTGGCGCTGTACAACACGGCCTTCGGCCTGATCATCGCCATCCCCACGCTGTTTTTCTGGCAATACTTTCGCGCCCGCGTCAACGGCTACGTGATGGAGCTGGAGCTGGCCGCCGAGCGCTTTGCGCGCCACCTCGAACCGCTGTGTCCCGGCGAGCGCAAGGCTTGAGGCCATGAAGTTCCAGGCGCGCAACACCCACGAGGAGCCCCGGATCGATCTGGTGCCCTTCATCGACGTGCTGCTGGTGATCCTGATCTTCCTGATGCTGACCACCACCTACAGCAAGTTCACCGAGCTGCAACTGACCCTGCCCACCGCCAACGCCGACGCTGCGCGCGAACGCCCCAAGGAGCTGGTCATCGCCATCGCCGCCGACGGGCGCTACGCGGTGGACAAAAAGCCGTTGCAGGCCCGCAGCGTCGAAGCCGTGGCCGACGCCCTGCGCGCCGCCCAGGTGGCGCCCGACACCGTGCTCATCATCAGCGCCGACGCGGCCGCCACGCACCAGGCCGTAGTCACCGCCATGACGGCAGCGCAGCGCCTGGGCCTGTCGCGCATCACGTTTGCTGCGCAGAAGTGATACACCCCCAGTCTTCACTCGCTGCGCGATGTTTCGCCTGGTGCTCGCCGCCAGAGGCGGCGGCCCTTCGGTCTGTCCAGACCTGCGCAGGCAGGTCTGGAGCCGCAGACCTCAGCCCCCTTGCAGGGGGCCGAGCCTGCGCACAAAAGGTCCGGTGGACCTTTTGTTGGCTGGCGAGGGGCCGGGCCACTGGCCCGGCGCGGCCTGCAAGGCCGCCCAGTGGCCGGGGAGACCCCGGCCACGGCGATCGCTGGGTTGGCCTGCTCCGCGGCCATTCGACTCTTTGGGTTTCACGGCCAGCCGGCGGCGCGCAGCGCCATGCATCGCTGCGAGGGTGCCTATGCCCGTGGGCGCACGCACCAATCTCGAGCAAGGCCTGATTCGCGCCTGGGCCCGGCGCGGCCCGCAGGCCTTTGCGCTGTGGCCGCTGTCGCTGCTGTACGGCGCGCTGACCGGGCTGCAGCGCACGCTGTATCGCCTGGGGTGGCTGAAAGGCCAGCACCTGCCCGTGCCCGTCGTCGTCGTCGGCAACGTGGTCGCTGGCGGCGCGGGCAAGACGCCCACCACCCTGGCCGTGGTGGCGCACCTGGCCGCGCGGGGCTGGCGCCCCGGCATCGTCTCGCGCGGCCATGGCCGTGCCACGACCGACGTGCGCGCGGTCCAGGCCGACGCCGATCCGCGCGCCGTGGGCGACGAGCCGCTGCTGCTGCGCCGGCGCACCGGCGTGCCGGTGTTCGTTGGCCGGCAGCGCGCCGACGCCGGCCGCGCCCTGCTGGCGGCGCACCCGGAGGTGGACGTGCTGGTGTGCGACGACGGGCTGCAGCACCGGGCGCTGGCGCGCGACGTGGAGACCGTGGTGTTCGACGCGCGCGGCATCGGCAACGGCTGGCTGCTACCCGCCGGCCCGCTGCGCGAACCCTGGCCGCGCCCGGTCGACCTGGTGCTGCGCACCGAACCCGGCGCCGAGCTGGCGTTGCCGCCCGGCGCGCAGGCCTTTGCGGCGCAGCGCACGCTGGCCGCGCAGGCCGTGCGCGCCGACGGCAGCACCGTGCCGCTGGCCGCGCTGGCAGGCAGCGCGCCGCTGGTGGCGCTGGCCGGCATCGCGCGGCCCGAGGCCTTCTTTGCCATGCTGCGCGCTGCCGGCCTGACCCTGCACGAGACCCTGGCACTGCCAGATCACCATGATTTCAATAGCTGGTCGCGCCCTATTGACGAGCGCGAAACGCTGATATGCACCGAAAAAGACGCCGTCAAGCTGTGGCCCCGGCGCCCCGACGCCCTGGCCGTGCCGCTGCGGCTGGACGTGCCGGTGGCCTTCTTCGATGCGCTGGATCGACGGCTGGCGGCGCGCGGCTATCATCCCCAAACGCACGCGGCGCCATGACCGCCTGAACCACCGGCGTCCCGACCCTGAACCCGCTGTCGCAAACGGCGGCGCACTGACACCCCTCTCGCCATGGACCCCAAACTGCTCGCCCTGCTGGTCTGCCCCGTCACCAAGGGCCCGCTGGACTACGACCGCGACCGGCAGGAACTCATCTCGCGCTCGGCCCGCCTGGCCTACCCGGTGCGCGACGGCATCCCCATCATGCTGGAGAGCGAGGCGCGCACGCTGTCGGACGAAGAGCTCGAAGCCCTGCCGCCGCGCACGCCGCTGGTCGAATAGCCCAGGCCTGCCGCACCTCGGTCAGCGCAGGACAGGCTCGCCGCGGCGCGACGCCCTGCCAAAAAATGGGGCGCGCGAAGGCGGGTTTCGCGGGGCCGAAAGCGCCGCGATCGACCCGTAGAATGGCCATTCCGGGCGCAGGCCAGGCGGCCTTGCATGCCCGGGATCACCGACAACGACGAGGAGCAAGACATGATGAACTGGATGACCGCCAAACGCGGCCTGGGCGCGCTCGCCGCCGCCGGCGTGCTGGCGCTGGGCGCCTGCGGTGGCAGCGACGATGATCCGAAGATTCGCAGCACGCAGTACGGCGATGTCGAGGGCGTGAACGACGCCGCGCGCAGTGGCACGCTGTTCTGGAAAGGCATCCCCTACGCCAAGGCGCCCGTGGGCAACCTGCGCTGGCGCGCGCCGGTGGCGCCCGCGGCCTGGACCGGCAAGCTGGACGCGCGGGCGTTCGGCAATTCGTGCATCCAGAACCCGCGCCTGTACAGCCCGGGCAACAACAACACCTTTGACGCCACGGTGGGCGACAACATCGCCTCGGGCAACACGCCGGGCAGCGAGGACTGCCTGTCGCTGAACATCTGGCGCCCGGCCACGGACGAGCGCGACCTGCCGGTGATCGTGTTCATCCACGGCGGCAGCAACATCACCGGCTACAGCGCCGACCCGACCTACGACGGCGCGGCGCTGGCCCGCAAGGCCAACGCCGTGGTGGTGTCGGCCAACTATCGGCTCGGCCAGCTGGGCTTTTTCCGCCATCCGGCGCTGCGCGACACGGCGGCCGACCCCACGCTGACGCCCGATGACCAGTCGGGCAACTTCGCCATCCTGGACATCATTGCCGCGCTGAAGTTCGTGCAGGGCAACATCGGCGCCTTCGGTGGCAACGCGCGCAACGTCACGCTGTCAGGCCAGTCAGCCGGCGCCATCAACGTGCTGGCGGTGATGACCGCGCCCAACCAGCGCACGGCGGGCTTGTTTCACCGCATGGCGCCGCTGTCGGGCGGTATCTCGCTGGGCACCAGCCCGGGCTTTCCGCAGCCGGTGAACAACCTGGCCGGCAACAACGGCTACATCCCCACGCTCAACGCGGTGCCCACCTACGAGCAGCTGTCCAACCTGCTGCTGCTCAAGCTGCTGATCGACGACGGCAGCGCCGCCGACGCGGCGGCCGCCACCGCCTGGGTCGCCAGCCACAGCCATGCCGAAGTCGCCGCCTACCTGCGCGGCAAGCCGGCCAGCACGATCTTGCGCGTGGGCCTGCGCACCGTGGGCGGCATTGCCAACACGACCTCGTCGGGTCCGATCCCCGAAGGCACGGTGGTCGCGACCGACCCGATTGCCGCCATCGGCGCCGGCAATTACGTCAAGGTGCCGCTGCTGGCGGGCATGACGGCCAGCGAGGACAAGCTGCTGTCGTCCTTCCTGCCCCTGGTCGGGCACCCCGCAGGCATCAAGCTGACCGACGCCCAGCTGTTCCCGATCCTGTTCAACGCGGCGCAGGCCAGGGCCGCGACCTTCGCGGACATCATCAACCCCGCCTATGCCAACGGCGCGGCCTACGACGTCGCCGTCGCGGACCTGGACGCCAAGTTCTTCCGCGCCTCGCGCCAGAACCTGCTCGATGCGCTGGTCACGCAGACGCCGGCCAGCGTGTGGGCCTACCGCTTCGACTGGAAGCAGGAGGCCGCCCCCTGGAACGACGTCTATGGCGCCGCCCACGCGTTCGATCTGCCCTTCCTGTTCGGCAATTTCGGGCCTTCGCTGTATGCCAACGTCATGTTCACCGACGCCAACCGGCCCGGGCGCACCGAGCTGTCCGACGCGATGATGAGCACCCTGGCCGCCTTCGCGCGCACCGGCAACCCCAACAACGGGACGCTGGGCGTGAACTGGCCCAACTGGCCCAGCCAGCTCGTCTTCGACGCGTCGCCGACGCGCCGGCAGATCTCGGTGCAGTAAATGCGGCCGACGCCGCGCCCGCAAGAGCCGGCGGCGCGCCGATCGCATCGATGACCGCTCCCTTCACCGTCCTGATCCCGGCCCGCCTGGCCTCCACGCGCCTGCCGGGCAAGCCGCTGGCCGACATCGGCGGCAAGCCCATGGTGGTGCGCGTGGCCGAGCGGGCCGCGCGTTCGGGCGCGGCGCAGGTGGTGGTCGCCGCCGACGCGCCCGAGATCGTCGCCGCCTGCGCCGCGCACGGCGTGCGCGCGCTGGCCACGCGGGCCGACCACCCCAGCGGCAGCGACCGCCTGGCCGAGGCCTGCGAGCAGCTCGGCCTGGCGGGCGACGCCGTCGTGGTCAACGTGCAGGGCGACGAGCCGCTGATCGAGCCCGCACTGATCGACGCCGTGGCAGCCTTGTTGCCAAATCACCCGCTGGCGCAGATGGGCACTGCGGCACACGCTATTCAAACCATAGAAGAATTCACCAACCCCAACGTCGTCAAGGTGGTCACCGACGCGCAAGGCCTGGCGCTCGCCTTCTCGCGCGCGCCGCTGCCCTGGTGGCGCGACGGCAATGCCGGCGGCATCACCCGCCTGCCCGACGATCCGGCGCCGCTGCGCCACATCGGCATCTACAGCTACCGCGCCGGCTTCCTGCGCGGCTTTCCGCTCCTGGCGCCCGCGCCCATCGAGCGCTGCGAGGCGCTGGAGCAGCTGCGTGCGCTCTGGCACGGCCATCGCATCGCCGTGCACGTCACGCCGCAGGCCCCCGGCCCCGGCGTGGACACGCCCGAAGACCTGGAGCGCGTGCGTGCGCTGTACCGCGGGTGACGAAATGACCCCAATCTGTCGCGCATGTCAGCTTGGCGACGGGGTGCGCATGCTATTCTTGATTTGAAGTGCCGGGCGGCCACCGCCGCGCGGCCGGCAACGCAGCCTGCGCGGGTGCGATCACGACATATCGAGGACTGGCATGAGACTGATTCTTCTGGGCGCTCCGGGCGCCGGCAAGGGCACGCAAGCGGCCTTCATCTGTCAGCAGTACGGCATCCCGCAAATCTCCACCGGCGACATGCTGCGCGCCGCCGTCAAGGCCGGCACGCCGCTGGGCCTGCAGGCCAAGGGGGTGATGGAGTCGGGCGGCCTGGTCAGCGACGAGCTCATCATCAACCTGGTGAAGGAGCGCATTGCCCAGCCCGACTGCGCCAAGGGCTTCCTGTTCGACGGATTTCCACGCACCATCCCGCAGGCCGAGGCCATGAAGAGCGCCGGCGTCAAGCTGGACTACGTGCTGGAGATCGACGTGCCCTTCGACGCCATCATCGAGCGCATGAGCGGGCGGCGCAGTCACCCGGCGTCGGGCCGCACCTACCACGTCACCTTCAACCCGCCCAAGGTCGAGGGCAAGGACGACGTCACCGGCGAGCCCCTCGTTCAGCGCGCCGACGACCAGGAAGACACCGTGCGCAAGCGCCTGGATGTGTACAGCCAGCAAACCCGCCCGCTGGTGGACTACTACAGCCAATGGGCGGCGCGCGAGCCGGCCGCCGCACCCAAATACCGCGCCATTCAAGGAACCGGCACGGTCGAGCAGATCACCCAGCGCGCGCTGGCGGCGCTGGGCGATTGATGGACGGGAAGCTGCGAACAACGCCACCCAGCCCGCCTTGACCGCCCAGACCCGCCGGCGACCTTGTTGAGGTCCCGCCGGGACTCGCGCTCACGACCGTCGCAGGCCTTTCATCCGCGTGGAGCACTCCGGTCACGGGCGCCCGAAATCCGTCGTCCAGTAGCTGCCATACGTGGTGGCCGCGTTGTAGCGGCAGCTGGCGCCGAAGTCCTCGAAATTGGGGCTCATGATGTTGGTGCAATGTCCGGGGCTGCCCAGCCAGCCCTGCACCACGGCGGCCACGGTCGGATAGCCGGCGGCAATGTTCTCGCCCCACGCGCGCCAGACGTAGCCGGCCTGGGTGATGCGCTGGCCGGCAGAGCTGCCGTCCGACCCGGTGTGATCCATGAAGTTGTGCACGGCCATGTCGGTCGAGTGCCGATCCGCCGCCGCCGCCAGCTGTGCGTTCCAGGCCAGGGGCGCGACCGCTGGCATGGGCGACTGACCGTTGACACACACCCGCGCCTGGGCGCGCGCGGCGTTGATCGCGGTCAGCAAGGCCCCCATGTCGGCGCAGGTTTGTGCAGCGGGAGCAGGCGCTGGAGCAGGTGACGGGGCGGGTGACGGGGCAGGCGATGGCGATGGCGATGGCGATGGCGCGGGCGCTGGCGCGGGCGCTGGCGACGGGGTCGGTGAGGGCGCAGGTGACGGTGACGGTGACGGTGACGGTGACGGTGACGGTGACGGTGACGGTGACGGTGACGGTGACGGTGACGGTGACGGTGACGGTGATGGCGCGGGTGACGGGGTATCGCTGCCGCCCCCGCCGCATGCGGCCGCGGCACTGCAAAGGGCCACCAGAAGGGCCAGGCGCCTGGCGCGCGCATTGACGGTCGATGGGCTCATCGAGAACGCTCCTGTGTTTCGGTTCCGGGGAACCGCTGAACATGGCAAACCGCCGAACTTATCCGCGATCAGGCGCTCGGCGCAAGCCATTTCATGAATCGAGACAAAGCCGTGCGCCCCGCACAACACGGCATCAAGACACCGGCAAGCAGAACGGGTGGCGCCGTCCGTCGGCCGCTTGCGGCCAGCTGCATTGCAATCACAGTCTGAAACCTCGGGGCCGCGGGCATCCGTATCATGAACCCGTCTTGGATACACGGACGGAGGTTTTTCATGGCCACGCTGATCGATTCGCTTTCCATCGCGCTGTCCCGCAACTGGTGGCTGCTGCTGCTGCGCGGCGCGGTGGCAATCGCCTTTGCGCTGCTGACCTGGATGCAGCCGGGCATCACCCTGGTGGCGCTGGTGCTGCTGTTCGGCATCTATGCGGTGGCCGACGGCGTGCTGGGCGTGTGGCTGTCGATCAGCCACCGCCAGGGCAACCCGCACTGGTGGCTGTTGCTGCTGTGGGGCCTGGTCAGCATCGCCGCCGGCGTGCTCACGTTCGTGGTGCCGGGCATCACCGCGCTGGTGCTGCTGATGTATATCGCGGGCTGGGCCATCATCACCGGCGTGCTGCAGATTGCAGCGGCCGTGCGGCTGCGCAAGGAGATCGATGGCGAATGGCTGCTGGGCCTGAGCGGGCTGGCCTCCGTGGTGTTTGGCGTGCTGCTGGTCTGGAACCCCGGCGCCGGCGCGCTGGCGGTGCTGTGGCTGATCGCGGCCTATGCCTTCGTCTTCGGCGTGCTGCTGGTGCTGCTGTCGTTGCGCGTGCGCAAGCTGCGGCCCTCGGCCTGATCGTGCGAACGGGGCGGTGTTTGCGCGTGCGCGGCTTGCGCTCGGCGCCGATGCCGGGCTGAATCGACAGCACCGCCACCCGCCCGACATGCAAAGCAAAACCCGCGCCTTGCGCTGGCGGGGCGGGCGCGGGCAGCTCACATTTCAGGAGCAATTCGAATCTGCCCGCGGCCTGGGCCGTCGCAAAGTGTCGATAATGCGTGTTTTGCCCGTATCCGCCGACCGGCATGTGCGCGCGCACGGCGATCCGGCCCTTTCACGACCGACATGAACACCCCCCTGCCCCCGCAAACCCTCGCCCCGCGCGCCATCTCGCCGGTGCAAGACATCGTGGCCGAGCTGGCCGCCGGCCGCATGGTCATCCTGGTGGACGAGGAAGACCGCGAAAACGAGGGCGACCTGATCCTGGCGGCCGACCACGTCACGCCCGAGGCGGTCAACTTCATGGCGCGCTTTGGCCGCGGCCTGATCTGCCTGACGCTCACGCGCGAGCGCTGCGAGCGGCTGCACCTGCCGCCCATGGTGGCGCACAACGGCACGCGCATGGGCACCGCCTTCACGGTCTCCATCGAGGCAGCCGAAGGCGTGACCACGGGCATCAGCGCCGCCGACCGCGCGCGCACCGTGCAGGCCGCCGTGGCCGCCAACGCGCAGGCGGCCGACCTGGTGCAGCCAGGCCACATCTTTCCGCTGCAGGCGGTCGAAGGCGGCGTGCTGATGCGCGCCGGCCACACCGAGGCCGGCTGCGATCTGGCGGCCATGGCCGGCTGCACGCCGGCGGCGGTCATCTGCGAGATCATGAAGGACGACGGCACCATGGCGCGCCTGCCCGACCTGCAGGTGTTTGCCGCCGAGCACGGGCTGAAGATCGGCACCATTGCCGACCTGATCGAATACCGCAGCCGCACCGAGACGCTGGTCGAGCCCATCGGCACGCGCGCGCTCACCACGACCGAGGGCGAATTCACCGCCCACGCCTTCCGCGATCAGCCCAGCGGCGCGCTGCACCTGGCGCTGGTGCTGGGCCAGTGGGCGCCGGGCGACGCGGTCGCCGTGCGCGTGCATGAGCCGCTGTCGGTGCTGGACGCGCTGGACGCGCAGCCCGGCATGCACAGCTGGGGCCTGCACGAGGCGCTGGCGCGCATCCGCCAGGAGGGCTGCGGCGTGGCCGTGCTGCTCAACTGCGGCGAAAGCGCCGAGCAGCTGCTGGCGCAGTTCCAGGGCACGGCGCGCGCCACCCACGCGCCTTCGCGCGGGCGCATGGACCTGCGCAGCTATGGCATCGGTGCGCAAATCCTGCGCTCGGTGGGCGTGCAGCGCATGCGCCTGCTGGGCACGCCGCGACGCCTGCCCAGCCTGGCGGGCGGCTTTGGCCTGGAAGTGGCCGGCTACATCACCAAAGATTGACCATGTTTGAAGCAGACAAAGGACAGAGTGCGCCGCTCGACGGCAGCGCGCTGCGCATCGGCATCGTGCAGGCGCGCTTCAACGAGGGCGTGACCAACGGCTTGCGCGACGCCTGCCTGGCCGAGCTGGCCGCGCTGGGCGTGCCAGCAGCACACATCGCGCACCACACCGTGGCCGGCGCGCTCGAGGTGCCGCTGGCCCTCAAGTGGCTGGCCCACCGGGGCGAATACGACGCGCTGATCGCGCTGGGCTGCGTGATCCGCGGCGAGACCTATCACTTCGAGCTGGTCGCCAACGAGTCGGCCGCCGGCATCACCCGCGTGGGGCTGGACCTGGACATCCCCATTGCCAACGCCATCCTGACCACCGAAGACCTGCCACAGGCCACCGTGCGCCAGATCGAGAAGGGGCGCGACGCGGCCCGCGTGGCGGTCGAAATGGCCCTGCTCAAGCACCGCCTGCAATGAGCGTCGACCCGTCCAAACGCCCGCCCGCGGCCACGGCCGGCACGCGCAAGTCCTCGACCAAGTCGCCGCGCTCGCGCTCGCGCGAATTCGCGCTGCAGGGGCTTTATCAATACCTGCTGGGCGGCGGCGACGCGGCGTCCATCGACGCCTTCACGCGCGAGCTGCAGGGCTTTGCCAAGGCCGACGCGGCGCACTTCGACGCGCTCTTGCACGGCTGCATCGAGCGGTCGGGCGAGCTGGACGCGCTGATCGTTCCCCGGCTCGACCGCGAGCTGGGCCAGATCTCGCCCATCGAGCGCGGCTGCATGTGGATCGGCGCGTATGAACTGCTCAAGTGCCCCGACGTGCCCTGGCGCGTGGTGCTGAACGAATGCATCGAGCTGGCCAAGGACTTCGGCGGCACCGATGGCCACAAGTACGTCAACGGCGTGCTCAATGGCCTGGCGCCCCAGCTGCGCCCGGCCGAGGTGAGCGCCGACCGCGGCGCGCCGCGAAGCGCAAAAAAGAGAGCAGACGAATGAGGATATCCGCCCGCGCCCAGCGCGTGCAACCCTTCTACGTGATGGAGATGGCCAAGACCGCCGCGGCCATTGCCCGCGAGGCGGCCGGCAGCGACCGGCCGATGGTCTACCTGAACATCGGCGAGCCGGACTTCACCGCGCCGCCCCTCGTGCAGGAGGCGGCCGCCAAGGCCATTCGCGACGGCAACACCCAGTACACCCAGGCCATGGGCCTGCCCGCCCTGCGCGAGCGCATCAGCGCCTGGTACGCCGAGCGCTTCCAGGTCGACGTGCCGGCGCGGCGCATCATCGTCACCGCCGGCGCGTCGGCCGCGCTGCACCTGGCCTGCCTGGCGCTGATCGAGGCGGGTGACGAAATCCTGATGCCCGACCCCAGCTACCCCTGCAACCGCCAGTTCGTCAGCATGGCCGAGGGGCGCGCGGTGCTGATCCCGTCCACCGCCGCCGAGCGCTTTCAGCTGAGCAGCGGCAAGGTGGCCGAGGCCTGGGGTGCGCACACGCGCGGCGTGATGCTGGCCTCGCCCTCCAACCCCACGGGCACCTCGATCCACCCGCACGAATTGGCCCGCATCCATGCCGCCGTGGCCGAGCGCGGCGGCATCACGCTGATCGACGAGATCTATCTGGGCCTCTCCTACGAGGACACCTACGGCCACAGCGCGCTGGCGCTGGGCGACGACATCATCAGCATCAACAGCTTCAGCAAGTACTTCAACATGACCGGCTGGCGCCTGGGCTGGCTGGTGGTGCCCGACGCGCTGGTGCCCGTCATCGAGCAGATCGCGCAGCACCTGTTCATCTGCGCCAGCAGCGTGTCGCAATACGCGGCGCTGGCCTGCTTCGAGCCGGCGAGCCTGGCCGAATACGAGCGCCGCCGCCAAGAGTTCAAGGCTCGGCGCGACTGGTTCGTGCCGCAGCTCGATGCCCTGGGCCTCAGCGTTCCCGTCACGCCCGACGGCGCCTTCTACGCCTGGGCCGACTGCTCCGCCGCCTGTGACAAGCTGTTTGCCGGCCGCTCCGAATACAATAGCGAGATGCAGACACCGGGCAGTTGGGAATTCGCCTTCGAGCTGATGAAGCGAGCGCATCTGGCCGTCACGCCGGGGCGTGACTTCGGCCATGCAGACACGTCGCGCCACGTGCGCTTTTCCACCGCCAGCTCGATGGCCCAGCTGCACACCGCCATCGACCGTCTGAAGGCGGTTCTGGCCTGAGAGCTTGAGAGTCTTTTGCCCATGCCCGCTGATCACGCCAAAACACGCCCACCCTTCGTTGCAAATGCTCGCCGTAGCCCGAGCTACGACTGCGCTTTGCGTCTCGATTGGACGCGTTTTGACGCGCTCCTCGGGCATGGGCAAAAAACTCTCAACCTCTGAGGCGGCGCCTGATGGCGGAATTCGAGTTCCCGATCCGCATCTACTGGGAGGACACCGATGCCGGTGGCATCGTGTTCTACGCCAACTACCTCAAGTTTTTCGAACGCGCCCGCACCGAATGGCTGCGCGCGCGCGGCGTGCAGCAGCAGCAATTGCGCGAGCAGACGGGCGGCATGTTCGTGGTCAGCGAGTGCAGCGTGCAATACCTGCGCGCCGCCCGGCTGGACGATGAACTTGTCATCACCGCCCGACTCGAAGAAGCGGGCCGCGCCAGCCTGGCGCTGACGCAGCAAGCTTTTGTACAAACCCCGCAGGGCCAGCGCGGCGCGCTGCTCAGCCAGGCGCGCATCCGCATCGGCTGGGTCGATGCCACGCGCCTGGCGCCCGCCCGCATTCCTTCATCGCTCATTGAACGACTGACTTCATGAATCAGGATCTTTCCATCGTCCAGCTGGTGATCAACGCCAGCTTCGTCGTGCAGATCGTGATGCTGCTCCTGCTGGCCGTGTCGGTGGCCAGCTGGGCGGCCATCTTTCGCAAGCTGCGCGCGCTCAAGGGTGTGCGCGAGCTCAACGACGACTTCGAGCGCAGCTTCTGGTCGGGCACCAGCCTGAACGAGCTGTTTGCCGCCGCCGCGCAAAACGCCAAGAGCGCGGGGCCCATGGAGCGCATCTTCGCCAGCGGCATGCGCGAATATCAAAAGCTGCGCGAGCGCCGCATCCACGACCCCGGCACCCTGCTGGACGGCGCGCGCCGCGCCATGCGCGCCAGCTTTCAGCGCGAGATGGACGTGGCCGAATCCAACCTGTCCTTCCTGGCCTCGGTCGGTTCGGTCAGCCCCTACGTGGGCCTGTTCGGCACCATCTGGGGCATCATGCACGCCTTCACCGGCCTGGCCGGCCTGCAGCAAGTCACGCTGGCCACCGTGGCCCCCGGCATCGCCGAGGCGCTGGTGGCCACCGCGCTGGGCCTGTTTGCCGCCATCCCGGCCGTGATCGCCTACAACCGCTTCGCCCGCGAGATCGACCGCCTGGCCATCAAGCTGGAGACCTTCATCGAGGAGTTCTCCAACATCCTGCAGCGCAACCTGGGCGTGCATCCTGCGCCGGTCGCCTCCGCCACGGGATACTGACATGCCAGCCACCGCCTCGCGCGGCCGCGGCCGCCGCACCATCAACGAGATCAACATGGTGCCCTTCATCGACGTGATGCTGGTGCTGCTGATCATCTTCATGGTCACCGCCACCGTCATCACGCCCGGCGCCATCAACGTGCCCACCGCCGGCAAGTCGCAAAAGGCGCCCGACAAGCGCATCGACGTGATGATCAACCACGAGGGCGAGCTGTCGCTGGGCGGCGAAATCAGCGCCAGCAACGTGAGCGAAGAAGAGGCCATCGACCAGATCAAGGCCGCGCTGGCCAAGAACCCGGAGACCCCCGTGATGCTGGCCGCCGACAACGAGCTGCGCTACCAGCAGGTGGTGACCATGATGCGCAAGCTGCGCGAAGCGGGCGTGCAGCGCGTTGGCCTGTCCGTGAAATGACCGAAACCCTGGCCGAGCGCTCCGAGTTCGATCCGCCGCCGCCGGGCGGCATGCGCCGCGCGCTGGGCTGGGCGATCCTGGCGCACGTGCTGCTGATCCTGGCGCTGACCTGGGGCCTGCGCTGGAAGACGGACAGCGACGAAAGCGTGGAGGCCGAGCTGTGGGCCCCCAGCGTGCAGCGCGCCGCACCCGCGCCGCGCCCCACGGCACCCACGCCGCCGCCGACGCCGACACCGGTGCCCGTGCCGCCCCCGCCTCCACCGCCGCCCCCCGAGCCCGTCGCCGCCCCCAAGCCGCCGCCCCCACCGCCGCAGCAGGTGGTTGACGAACAGGCGCGCGACGCCGAAATCGCGCTGGCGCAAAAGAAAAAGCTCGAAGAACAAAAACGGCTGGCAGCCCAGCAGGAGCAGCAACGGCTGGCCAAGCTCGAGCAGGAGCGCGAACGCAAAGAGGCCGCGCTGAAAAAGGCCGCCGACGACAAGAAAGCCGCCGACGCCAAAAAACTGGCCGAGCAAAAGCGCCAGGACGCCGAAAAGCAGGCCGCGGACAAGGCGGCCAGGCAGGCCGCCGAGAAAAAGGCCGCCGACGAAGCCAGGCAGAAGGAAGCGGCAGCCAAGGCCGAGGCCGCGAAGAAAGCCGAAGCGGCCAAGAAGGCCGAGGCCGCCAAGCAGGCCGACGCCGACCGCAAAGCCGCGGCCGCGCGCGACGCCAAGGCCGCCGACGCGCGGCGTCAGGCCGAGCTGGCGCGCCTGGCCAAACTGGCCGGCACCGGCGACAGCGCCAGCAGCGGCGCCGGCCGCACGCCGGGCGGCACGGCCGCGCAGGACGCCGGCCCATCGGCGGGCTACGCCGCCAAGGTGCGCGCGCGGGTCAAGCCCAACATCACCTTCGGCGACGACATTGCCGGCAACCCCACGGCCGAAGTGGAGGTGCGCACCTCGCCCGACGGCACCATCGTCGGCAAGCGCCTGGTCAAGTCCAGCGGCGTCAAGGCCTGGGACGATGCCGTGCTGCGCGCCATCGACAAAACCGAAACCATGCCGCGCGACGTGGACGGGCGCGTGCCCTCACCGATGATCATCGAGTTTCGACCGCGGGGTTGATTGCTATTTGGTTTGTAGCTGCTTGCGCTTGATGGGTGGGCGCGAGATACCGATTCGCTTCAGAAAGGCAGCGATGTGCGGTCTTGCTCCCTCGCCCCTTTGGGGAGAGGGTTGGGGTGAGGGGCAGCGGGCGTCGGAATTGTTGGCCGTTGTTCGATGCTTGGTTGGCGCTGCATTTTTCCGCTGGCCGGGATGTGCGCCCGGCGGCGCACCTGCTTTCTTTTGCGTCGCCAAAAGAAAGTAGGCAAAGAAAAGGCGACCCCACTGGCCGTGTCCCTTCGCTTCGCTTCGGGCAACCTGCGATGCTCGCGCCTGGGGCGGTGCTGCGGAACTCGCTGCGTTCACTTCGTTCACTGCGCTCAGACAACCGCAGCAAGTCAGTCCACGATGCATGGGCATACTGCGTTGCCCATGCCCGCCCCACGCCCTGCGCTTCTCGGCACGGCCAGAGGGGAGTTGAACCCCAATACGGGCCATCGCTGCGCTCGGCCCGGGCAAACCGCCAACCGGGGCCGAGCGCAGCGATGGCCCGAATGGTTTTTCCACCCCCTTGAGGCTGCGCCTGCGGCGCGGCGCTTGCGGGGTGGCGCGTGCAGCGCAGCATGCACGCGCTTCGTGGACTGACTCGCCGCGGTTGTTTGAGCGCAGTGAACGAAGTGAACGCAGCGAGTTCTGCGGCGCACCCCGCAAGCGTTGCGGCGCAGGTTTGCCCCGAAGCGAAGCGCAGGGGTCGCAGACGTGGGGGCGCTTTGTGTTCGCATAACTTCACTGCGCGAAGTGAGCGAACCCCGCTTCGCGACCTTTTGCCTCCTTTTCTTGTGCGTACAAGAAAAGGAGGTGCGCCGCCGGGCGCACATCCCGGCCAGCAGGTGCTTGCGGCGCCAGCCAAGCATCAAACCACTGTCGCAAAATCCAACGCCCAGCCCCTCACCCCAGCCCTCTCCCCAGAGGGGCGAGGGAGAAAAACTCCGCCCTACTCGTACACCACCTGCGCCCGCCCCTCATCCGCCTGCGCCATCCAGCCCGCCAGCGCTGCGTCGCTGGGGTAGAACTGGGCCTGCTCGCCCAGTTGCAATTGCGCCATCACGCCGGCGCCGCCCTGGCGGCGCTCCAGCAGCAGGCGCACGGGCAGGCCGTGCCAGATGTCGCCCGCTTCGGTGCTTTCGCGACGGGGCGGAAAGTCGGCCAGCAGGCGCGCCACGTCGGGCGGCTTGCCGCCCGCGGCCACGCGCAGGAACTTGCCGAAGCGGCAGCGCGCGCTGGGCAGATCCCAGATCTGCGTGATGTTGAGTTGCACCCCCCCCGAAAAGCGGTCGGGCATGGCCTTGGCCTGCACGATGATGAGCTCGTCGTCCTTGAGCAGGTGGCGGTGCGCATTGATCAAGGCCTCGTCGGCACGCGCGTCCAGCGACGCGCTCTTGTCGTCCAGCTTGAACAGGGCCAGGCGGCCGCGCTGGCCGTTGATGACGCGCAGATCGCCCACGATGCCGGCCAGCAGTTGGGGCTCGCGGCCATCGGACACGTCGGCAAGCAGGCGGCGCACGAACTGGCGCACCTCGCGCTCGCATTCGTCGAACAGGTGGCCTGACAGATAGAAGCCGATGGCGGCTTTCTCGAAGGACAGGCGCTCGCGCGTGCCCCAGGGCGTCACGGTGGGCAGCTCGGGCTCCTGCGTGCTGGAGCCCTGGCTGTCGTCCAGCATGTCGAACAGGCCGCCCTGGTTCTGGTTGGCCTCGCTGGCGGCGGCAAACTCGAAGCCCAGGTCGATGGCCGCGGCGAGCTGCGCGCGGTTTTGCTGCAGGCTGTCAAAGGCGCCGGCGCGCACCAGCGCCTCCACCGTGCGCTTGTTGACGCGCGTGCGGTCGATGCGGCGGCAAAAGTCGAACAGACTCTTGAAGGGGCCGGCCTCCTCGCCCGCCGCGCCGGCGCCGCGGCCTTCGCGCGCGGCCACGATGGCTTCGATGGCCTGTTGGCCCGTGCCCTTGATGGCGCCCAGGCCGTAGCGGATCAACTGGTCGCCCACGGGCTCGAAGCGGTAGCCGCCGCGGTTGACGTCCGGCGGCTCGAACGTCATGCCCTCGCGCAGCGCGTCTTCATGCAACACCTTGAGCTTGTCGGTGTTGTCCATTTCCACCGTCATGTTGGCGCAGTAGAACTCGGCCGTGTAGTGCACCTTCAGCCAGCCGGTGTGATAGGCCAGCAGCGAGTAGGCGGCGGCGTGCGACTTGTTGAAGCCGTAGCCGGCGAACTTCTCCATCAAATCGAAAATCTCGTCGGCCTTGCCCTCGCCAATGCCGTTCTTGGCCGCGCCCTCGCGGAAGATGGCGCGGTGCTTGGCCATCTCCTCGACCTTTTTCTTGCCCATGGCGCGGCGCAGCAAATCAGCCCCGCCCAGGCTGTAGCCGCCCAGGATCTGCGCGGTCTGCATCACCTGCTCCTGATAGACCATGATGCCGTAGGTCTCGGAGAGCATCTCGGCCACCAGCGGGTGCGGGTACTCCACCGGCTCGCGCCCGTGCTTGCGCGCGACAAAGCTGGGGATCAGGTCCATCGGGCCGGGGCGGTACAGGGCGTTGAGGGCGATCAGGTCTTCCAGCCGCGTGGGCTTGGCGTCGCGCAGCATGCCCTGCATGCCGCGGCTTTCAAACTGGAACACGGCCTCGGTGCGGCCCTGCTGAAACAGCTCGTAGGTGGCGCGGTCGTCAAGCGCGATGTTCTCGTAGGCAAAGTCCTGCTGGCCGGGGTGGCGCGCGATGATGAACTGACGCGCCAGCTCCAGGATGGTGAGCGTGGCCAGGCCCAGAAAGTCGAACTTGACCAGGCCCACGGCCTCGACGTCGTCCTTGTCGTACTGGCTCACGGCCGAGTCGCTGCCCGGCTGCTGGTACAGCGGCCCAAAGTCGGTCAGCTTGCCGGGGGCAATCAGCACGCCACCCGCATGCATGCCGATGTTGCGCGTCATGCCCTCCAGCTTTTGCGCCAGCTCGACCAGGGTGCGCACCTCTTCCTCGCCCTTGATGCGCGCGGCCAGCATGGGCTCGGCGGCAATGGCGTACTTTTCCTTGTCCTCGCCCGACAGGCCCGGCGGCGGATACTGGATCGTGACCGGCTTGCCCGGCTTGTTGGGGATGAGCTTGCTGATGCCGTCGCAGAAGGTGTAGCTCATGTCCAGCACGCGCCCCACGTCGCGAATCGCCGCGCGCGCGGCCATGGTGCCGAAGGTGGCGATCTGGCTGACCGCATCGCGCCCGTACTTGTCCTTGACGTAGTCGATCACGCGGTCGCGGTTGGCCTGGCAAAAATCGATGTCGAAGTCGGGCATCGACACGCGCTCGGGATTCAGAAAGCGCTCGAACAGCAGCTTGTATTGCAGCGGGTCCAGGTCGGTGATCTTGAGCGCATAGGCCACCAGCGAGCCCGCGCCCGAGCCGCGCCCCGGCCCCACCGGGCAGGCGTTTTGCTTGGCCCAGTTGATGAAGTCGCCCACGATCAGAAAGTAGCCCGGAAAGCCCATCTTCAGGATGGTGTCGATCTCGAAGTCCAGGCGTTGCTGATAGCGGGGGCGCTCGGCATCGCGCCGGGCCGCATCGGGATACAGGTGCGCCAGGCGCTCTTCCAGCCCCTCCTGCGAGGCGTGCCTGAAATACGTCTCGATGGTGTGCCCCGCGGGCACCGGAAAGTTGGGCAATTGCGGCTTGCCCAGCACCAGCGTCAGGCTGCAGCGCTGGGCGATCTGCACCGTGTTGGCCAGCGCCGAGGGCACGTCAGCAAACAGCTCGGCCATCTGCGCGCTGCTCTTGAAATACTGCTCGGGGGTGAAGCGCCGCACGCGCCGCGGGTTGCCCAGGATTTCGCCGTCGGCAATGCACACGCGCGCCTCGTGCGCCTCGTAGTCATCGGCGGTCGGAAACTGCACCGGGTGCGTGGCCACCACCGGCAACGCCAGGCGCGCGGCCAGTTGCACGGCGGCCGCCACGTGCGCCTCGTCATCCGGGCGGCCGGCGCGTTGCAGTTCCAGATAAAAGCGGTGCGGAAAGGCCTCGGCCAGTTGCAGTGCGATCGCACTGGCAGCGGGCGCATCGCCCTGCAGCAGGCTGGGGCCCAGCGGCCCGGCCTGCGCGCCCGACAGCAGCAGCAGGCCCTCGGCATGCGTGCGCAGCCAGTCCCACTGCACGATGGCCTGGCCCTTGCTGACCCCCTCGGTCCAGGCCAGGGTCAGCAGTTGCGACAGATTCAGGTAGCCCGCATGGTTTTGCACCAGCAGCAGCACGCGCGCGGGCGCCTCGCCGGCCAGGCCGTCCAGCAGGATCTCGGCCCCCAGCAAGGGCTTGAGCCCCGCCCCGCGCGCCGCCTTGTAGAACTTGACCGCGCCGAACAGGTTGCCCCAGTCGGTGATGGCCAGCGCGCCCTGGCCGTCGGCCGCGGCGGCCTGGACGATGTCGTCGATGCGGGTCGTACCATCGACCACGGAAAATTCGGTATGCAGGCGCAGGTGAACAAACATGGCCCGATTGTCGGACAAGTCGCCCAGCCACCACGCCCGCCAACTGCATCGCGCCCCCTTCAGCCTCTGGTACACGGGGCAGAAAACCCCCGGCATGCCGGGGGTTTGTCTTACGCGGCGGCCGCGGCTCGCGCGGACGCTGACGTCTCGGCACGGCGCGCGTCCAGGCTGAACGCGCCGGCGCCAAAGGCGACGAAGGCCAGCAGGCCGCCGACGATGGCGATGTTCTTGGTGAACATCAGCTGCTGCACCATCTGCTGATCGGCCGGCAGTGTCCAGAAGTTGTGAAAGATTGCGGCCGCCACCAGCGTGAACAGCGCCAGCACCAGCGCGGCCCAGCGCGCCTTGAAGCCGATCAGCAAGGCCGCGGCGACGCCGACCTCGACGAGGATGGCGATCACCGCGCCGAGCTCGGGCATCGGCAGGCCCTTGGATGCGATGTAGCCGGCCGTGCCGGCAAAGCCGCCGATCTTGGCGATGCCGGCCGGGATGAACAGGGCGGCGATCAGCAGGCGGCCCAGCAGGGCCACGGGGTTTTGCAATGCGTTCATGGTGAAAGTCCTTTTTGCTTGGAGTGAAGGGTTGAGAAATATCGATTTGATAGCTGCCTGCGCTTGATTGGCGGGCGCTACAGCCTGATTTAATTCGTAACTACGGCGCCAGATCGAACACCAGCACCTCGGCGTCCCGGCCATGGTCCAGCGCGATGGCGGCTTCGTCGGCCAGCAGCGCCGCGTCGCCGGCGGCCAGCGCCTGGCCGTTGACGTGCAGCGCGCCGCGCACCACGTGCACGTAGGCCTTGCGCGCCGAATTGAGCGGCAGGCGGGCTTGTTGCGCGCCGTCGATCAGGCCGGCATAGACGCGCGCGTCCGCATGGATCGTTACCGTGCCGGCGTCGGGTTGCCGGGCGGCAATCAGGCGCAGCCGGCCGCGTTTTTCAACGGCAGGCACGCTCTTTTGCTCATAGCTGGGTGCCACGCCGCGCTGGTCGGGCTCGATCCAGATTTGCAGAAAGTGCGTGGTCTGGCCCTGGGCGTGGTTGAACTCGCTGTGCTGCACGCCGCTGCCGGCGCTCATGCGCTGCACGTCGCCGGGCGGAATCGCCACCACGTTGCCCATGCTGTCCTGGTGGGCCAATTCGCCCTCCAGCACATAGCTGATGATTTCCATGTCGCGGTGGCCGTGCGTGCCAAAGCCCGCGCCGGGCGCGATGCGGTCTTCGTTGATGACACGCAGATTGCCCCAGCCCATGTGCCGGGGGTCGTAATAGTCGGCAAACGAGAAGCTGTGGTGGGACTTGAGCCAGCCGTGGTCGGCAAAACCACGCTCGCCGGATTTTCTGATCTTGATCATGGTCAACTCCTTGGTGAGGGAATTGTCGGCGCCGGTGCCATTGGCGTGGGTGAACGGTTTTGATGGCATCATTCAACAAATTTGAATGATTCATGGCTGATTCCGCCGATGTCCTCACCCCCGAAGCCTTTCGCCTGCTGCACGCCATTGCGCGCACCGGCAGCTTTGCCGGGGCCGCGCGCGAGCTGGGCCTGGTGCCCAGCGCCCTGACCTACCGGGTGCGCCAGATCGAGGACGCGCTGGACGTGCTGCTGTTCGACCGCAGCCACCGCCAGGCCCGCCCCACGCCCGCCGGGGTGGAGCTGCTGGCCCAGGGCGAGCGCCTGCGCCAGGAGGTGGACACCCTGGTGCGGCGCGTGCAGCGCGTGGCCACCGGCTGGGAGCCCGAGCTCACGCTGGCCGTGGACGGCGTGGTCTCGCAGGCCGTGCTGATGGACCTGTGTTGCGATTTCTACGCCTTGAGCCCGCCCACGCGCTTGCGCTTGCGCTCTGAAATCCTGAGCGGCACGCTGAGCGCGCTGACCTCCGGCCAGGCCGACCTGGCGCTGGGCGTGACGCTGGAGCCCGCCAGCGCCGCCAACCTGCGGGCCCGGCCGCTGGGCCAAGTGCGCTTTGTCTACGCCATCGCGCCCACGCACCCGCTGGCTCGCGTGCCCGAGCCGCTGTCGGACAGCGATCTGCTCAAGCACCGCGCCATCGTGGTGGCCGACTCGGCACCGGGCAGCACCACGCTGTCATTCGGCCTGCTGGCGGGCCAGGAGGCGCTCACCGTCGCCAGCCTGCAAGCCAAGCTGGACGCCCACCTGCGCGGCCTGGGCGTGGGCTTTTTGCCCGAGCCGCTGGCGCGGGCCAGCCTGGCCAGCGGGCAACTGGTGGCGCGGCGCGTGGAGCGCAGCACGCGCACCGCCACGCTGCACTACGCCTGGCCGGCGCAGGCCGCGCCGGGCAAGGCCCTGTCGTGGTGGCTGCACCAGCTGGAGCGCCCCATCACCCGCCGCGCGCTGCTGGACGGCCCGGCGAGCGTGTAGAGTTGCCGCATGAGCCGCCACCGCCCCCACCCGCGCCCCCAAGCCTCCCCGTCCCAACGCATCGCCGTCATCGGCGCCGGCATCGCCGGACTGGCCTGCGCGCGCACGCTGATGCAGGCCGGGCATGACGTGACGCTGCTGGAGGCCGCGCCGCAGGTGGGCGGGCGCACGGCCTCCAGCGACTCGCCCTTCGGCAGCTTTGACGGCGGGGCGCAGTACTTCACCGTGCGCGACGCGCGCTTTGGCCAGGCGCTGGAGACGGCCGCGCCCGGCGTGGCCCGGCGCTGGAGCGCCAGCGCCGTGCGCGTGCGCGACGAGCACGGCCGCCAGCTCGAGGCCGCCCCGCCCGCCAGCGAGGCGCACTGGGTGGCCACCCCCACCATGGGCGCGCTGGCGCAGTGCTGGGCCGAGCCGCTGCGCGCCGCCGCTCGTCTGCGGCTGAGCACGCGCGTGCTGGGGCTGGCGCGCGCCGGCCGCGGCGGCTGGCAGTTGCGCCTGCAAGGGCCGGGCAACACGCCCCCTGTCGATTCGACATTTGAAACCGTTTTGTTTGCCACCCCCGCACCCGACGTGCGCGAGCTGCTATCGACATCAGAGCAAACCAGCGCCCTGGCGCCAAGCCTGCAAGCGGTCGAGATGGCCCCCTGCTGGACGCTGATGCTGGCCTTTGCGCAGGCATCGCAGCCCGGCCTGTACACCCTGGGCCCGCAGTGGAACGCGGCGCGCAGCACGCACCACCGCATTGCCTGGCTGGCGCGCGAGTCAAGCAAGCCGCAGCGCGGCGGCATCGAGCGCTGGACGGTGCAGGCCAGCAGCGCCTGGTCGCAGGAGCACGCGGGCGACGACCCCCAGCGCGTGGCCGCCAAGCTGCAAAAGGCCTTTGCCGAAGTCACCGGCATCCGCGCCACGCCCAGCCACGCACAGGCGCGGCTGTGGCCCCACGCCCGCACCGTGCAGGCGCTGGGCCGGCCCTTCGTGTGGGACGCCGCGCTGGGCATCGGCCTGTGCGGCGACTGGTGCCTGGGCCAGCGGGTCGAAGACGCTTTTGTCTCCGGCCTGGAGCTGGCGCTGACCGTGCTTGGGGAGGTTGAGCGTTGAGCGTTGAGCGTTGAGCGTTGAGCGTTGAGCGTTGAGCGTTGAGCGTTGAGCGTTGAGCGTTGAGCGTTGAGCGTTGAGCGTTGAGCGTTGAGCGTTGAGCGTTGAGCGTTGAGCGTTGAGCGTTGAGCGTTGAGCGTTGAGCGTTGAGCGTGTTGACGGGGTCAGTGCTTCGGAAGTTCACGCTGAACGCTCAACGCCCAACGCTGAACTTCTTCATGTACATCGGCCGCTTCGCCCCCTCGCCCACCGGCTTGCTGCACGCCGGCTCGCTGGTGGCGGCCCTCGCCAGTTGGCTGGACGCGCGCGCCCACGGCGGGCGCTGGCTGGTGCGCGTCGAGGACGTGGACACGCCGCGCTGCGTGCCCGGCGCCGACCGGCAGATCCTGCAGCAACTGGCGCGCTGCGGCCTGGTGCCCGACGCACCGCCGCTGTGGCAATCCACCCGCGCGGCGGCCTACCAGGCCGCGCTGGATCGACTGATCGCCGCCGGCCTGGCCTACCCCTGCGCCTGCTCGCGCCAGGACATCGAGCGGGCCCAGGCCGCCGCCGGCATCACGCGCCAGCGCGGGCGCGAGCTGCCCTACCCCGGCACCTGCCGCCCGGAGCGCGGCGGCCTGCACGGGCGCGCGCCGCGCGCGTGGCGCCTGCACACCGAACGGCTGGAACAAAACGGCCTGACCGGTTTGCGTGGCGCAGTTGCCCCTCACCCCTCCCTCTCCCCAGAGGGGCGAGGGCGATCGGCCCCGGCAGTCTTGCCCCCTCTCCCTCCGGGAGAGGGTTGGGGTGAGGGCGCGTCTCCAAAGTCCAGCGACGTTCGATTTGACAAAAATCAGCCTGCAGCGCCCGTCCACACGGCGCAAACAGCTATCAATAGTGAAGCATCTGCCGCCACCATCCACTGGCACGACCGCCGCCTGGGCGCGCAGCAGCAGCACCTGTCGGCCGAGGTGGGCGACTTCGTGCTGAGGCGCGCCGACGGGCTGTGGGCGTATCAACTGGCCGTGGTGGTGGACGACGCCGCGCAAGGCATCACGCACGTGGTGCGCGGCGAGGACCTGGCCGACAACACCGCGCGCCAGATCGCCCTGCAAACCGCCCTGGGCCTGCCCACGCCCCGCTATCTGCACACGCCGCTGGTGCTGGGCGCGGACGGTGAAAAACTGAGCAAGCAAAACGGCGCGCAGGCGCTGGACTTGAGCGACCCCACCCAGGCCCTGCGCGCGGCGGCCAATCACCTGGATTTGCACTCAGGCAGGGACGCCGGCAACGTCACCGAGCTGCTGGCAAGCTGGATCCCCGCCTGGCAAGACCGGTATTGCTGAAGACTGCCAACTGCCAACTGCCAACTGCCAACTGACGTCTGGCCTCTAACGCCTGACGCCTTATTGCCTGAGCACATCCGCCCCGGCCGGCGGCTTGAACTCGAACGCGCTGGCGGGCAGTTGCGGGTTGAGCTGCATCGCGCCGAAGGTGAGCACCGAGCGCTGGCCAAAGCTGTCCAGAATCTCCAGCGCCGCCAGCTTGTCGCCGTCAAAGCCCACCTGCACCTGCTGCAGCTGGCCGTCCTTGGCCTTGGGCAGGGCCTTGACCCATTGCAGGCCATCGCGTGCGGGCTCGGCAGTGAGCGTGAAGTCGGCCTGCAATGCGCGCAAATCGGTCGCCTCGGCAATCAGCGCGGCGGGCGTTTGCCCCAGCACCTGCGCCTGCTGGCGCTCGGTCACCTGGTTCAGGTCGGCGTCGTACAGCCACAGCGTCTTGCCGTCGGCCACGATGGTCTGCACAAAGGGCTTCTTGTAGTCAAAGCGAAATTTTCCCGGGCGCTGAAACTCGAACGCGCCGCTGGAAGTCTTGACGCGTCCCGGCTTGCCGTCCCGCGGGGGCGCGGTCACCGTCTGCGTGAAGTCGGCGCGGCCGCTGCGGGTGTTCTGGATGAAGGCTTGCAGGCTGCCCAGGCCGTCGGCCCAGGCGAGGGAGGCCGTCAAGGCCAACATGGACAAAGCGGCGCCAAAGCGCCGCGCAAATCGTGGGATGCTGGATTTCATGGGCGTTCGGATCGTGCAAAAGTCCGGAAGGTTCAGCCCGGCAACCGGTCGATACATCGGCTTGCCGGAAAGAGACAAATGCCTCACTCCGCCCGCGCCGGCACCAGGATGTCGCGCTTGCCGTCGGCCGTCATGGCGCTCACCAGCCCCGCCTTTTCCATGTCCTCGACCAGGCGCGCGGCGCGGTTGTAGCCGATCTTGAGATGCCGCTGCACCAGCGAGATGCTGGCCTTGCGGTTTTTCAGCACCACCTCGACGGCCTGGTCGTACATGGGGTCCTTCTCGCCGCCGCTGTCCTCGCCGCCGCCAAGGCCGCCCTCCTCGCCATCGACGGTGCCGCCTTCCAGCACCCCCTCGACGTAGTTGGGCTCGCCCTGGCTCTTGAGGTAGTCCACCACGCGGTGCACCTCCTCGTCGCTGACGAAGGCGCCGTGCACGCGGATCGGCAGCCCCGTGCCGCTGGGCAGGTACAGCATGTCGCCCATGCCCAGCAGGGCCTCGGCGCCCATCTGGTCGAGGATGGTGCGGCTGTCGATCTTGCTGCTGACCTGAAACGAGATGCGCGTGGGGATGTTGGCCTTGATCAGGCCCGTGATCACGTCCACGCTGGGGCGCTGCGTGGCCAAAATCAGGTGGATGCCGGCGGCGCGCGCCTTTTGCGCCAGGCGCGCGATCAGCTCCTCGATCTTCTTGCCCACCACCATCATCAAATCGGCCAGCTCGTCGATCACGACGACGATGTGCGGCAGGCGGTCCAGTGGCTCGGGGTCCTCGGGCGTGAGGCTGAAGGGGTTGTAGATGAACTCGCCGCGCGCCTTGGCTTCGTCGATCTTCTGGTTGAAGCCGGCCACGTTGCGCACGCCGGCCTTGCTCATGATCTTGTAGCGTCGCTCCATCTCGGCCACGCACCAGTTCAGGCCGTTGGCGGCCTGCTTCATGTCGGTGACCACGGGCGCCAGCAGTTGCGGAATGCCCTCGTAGACCGACATCTCCAGCATCTTGGGGTCGATCATGAGCAGGCGCACGTCCTTGGGCTCGGCCTTGTACAGCAGGCTCAGGATCATGGCGTTGATGCCCACCGACTTGCCCGAGCCGGTGGTGCCGGCCACCAGCACGTGCGGCATCTTGGCCAGGTCGGCAACCACCGGGTTGCCGATGATGTCCTTGCCCAGGCCCACGGTCAGCAGGCTCTTGGCGTCGTTGTAGACCTGCGAGCCCAGGATCTCGGACAGGCGGATCGACTGGCGCCGCGCGTTGGGCAATTCGAGGGCCATGTAGTTTTTGCCCGGGATGGTCTCGATCACGCGGATGGAGACCAGCGACAGCGAGCGCGCCAGATCCTTGGCCAGGTTGACCACTTGCGAGCCCTTGACGCCCGTGGCCGGCTCGATCTCGTAGCGCGTGATGACGGGGCCCGGCGCGGCGGCCACCACCTTCACCTCGACGCCGAAGTCCTTGAGCTTTTTCTCGATCAGCCGGCTGGTCATCTCCAGCGTCTCGGGCGCCACGGTTTCCTGGCGCGCCACCGCGCCGTCGAGCAGGTCCACCTGCGGCAGCTTGCTGTCGGGCAGCTCGGTGAACAAGGGCTTTTGCTTTTCCTTGATCACGCGCTCGCTCTTGGGCACTTCGGTCACCGTGGGCTCAATCAGCATCGGCGCGGGCGGCTGCTCCTGCACCACCTCGCGCTCATGCGTCAGCACCACGTCGCGCTCGCGCGTGGCCTGGCGGCCCAGCTCGACGTCCTCGGCGATGGCCTTGCGCGAGCGGCGCCGCTCCACCAGCGTGTACAGCGCCGCGCCGATGTGCTCGGCCACGCGCCCCCACGAAAAGCGAAACAGCAGCGCCACGCCGACCACCAGCGCCGCGATGCCCAGCAGGGTGGAGCCGGTAAAGCCCAGCCACTTGAGCGCCAGCGGCCCGCCCACGTAGCCCAGCACCCCGCCGGCCGCGCCGGGCAGGGCGTCGTCCAGGCGGTACAGGCGGCTCCACTCCAGCCCCGTGCTGGCGGCCAGCACCAGCGCCAGGCCCACCCAGAAGGACCAGCGCACCGAGGCCAGCAGGCCCCAGGGCGACAGGGGCTTGCGCTCCCCCTGGCCGGCCTGGCCGTGCATCCAGCGCAGCAGGGTGCCGACCCAGGCGTGCACCGCCACCGCCACCAGCCACCAGGCCGAGAAGCCCAGCAAGACATACAGGAAATCGGCCAGCCACGCGCCCAGCATGCCGGCCCAGTTGCGCACCGGCCCGCCCGCGCCCGAAGTGGACCACGCCAGGTCCCTGGACGAATAGCTGGCAAGCGCCAGCGTCAGAAAGATGATCAGCGCCAGGCCGATCACCAGGGCGATTTCTTGCGCAAAGCGCTGCACGGACGTGCGCGGCAGGGGCGCGCGCTCGTCGGCGTTGAAGGTATTGAGGGGATAGGCCATGAATCAATCGACTGCAAGTCACGAGCTTAACGCCAATGCGGGCGGGTTCGGCCCCGGCGCTGGCGTTCCTCGTTCAAGCCCGCCCATCATCGAGGCCCCGCGCATCAGCGCGGCGCGCGGCGCAACCGGGGCTCTTTCACCTCACCCGACGGAATGCAGCTGGTCCTTGATGAGGATCGATCCGTTGTCCAGCGTCTGCACGTGGCCGCGCTCCTCGAGGTCCTTCATCACGCGGCTGACCATCTCGCGCGAGGCGCCCACCATCTTGGCGATGTCCTGGCGCGAGATCTTCTCGCGGATCACGCGCCCGCCCTGCCCGTCGTCGACCGAAAACTCCAGCAGCGCGCGCGCCACCCGGCCATACACGTCCAGCAGCGCCAGCGACTCGATCTTGCGGTCGGCGTGGCGCAGGCGCTGCACCAGGCCGCGCATGACGGCGTAGGCCATGGACGAATTTTCGGGCAGGCAGCGGGCAAACTCGGCGCGCCCCAGCATCAGCACGTCGGTCTGCACCTCGGCACGCACGGTGGCCGAGTGCGGCTCGTTGTCGATCAGGCTCATCTCGCCGATGTGGTCGCCCGGTTGCAACGTGGCCAGGATCACCTCGCGCCCGCGGCTGTCGGTGCTCACCACGCGCGCGCGCCCGTTCAGCAGGATGAACAGGGCGTTGGTCTTCTTGCCCTGCTCGACGATCATCTCGCCGCGCTTGAAGCGACGCTTGACCACGCCATCAGCCACCGTCACCGCCTGGGCATCTGTCAGCATCGAAAACAGCGGGACTCGGCGAATCAAGTCCAGACTCGTCAACATCGTCATGCGGGCATTCTCCTTCGATCGAATGATTCAATCGGTTCTTATTCTTAAAATGGGAGCATTATCGCCGCGCACGGCAAGCGCTCCAAGCCCCGACGCCCCACAAGGGAACGGTCTGGCGCCGGCCAGTCCCCGTTTTTGGCCCTCCATCCTCGATCACCCATGCCCACCCGCCACGCCAAAGTCCTCATTCTCGGCTCCGGCCCCGCCGGCTATTCGGCCGCCGTCTACGCCGCACGCGCCAACCTCAAACCGCTGCTCGTCACCGGCATGGCGCAGGGCGGCCAGCTGATGACCACCACCGACGTGGACAACTGGCCCGCCGACGTCGACGGCGTGCAGGGGCCGGAGCTGATGCAGCGCTTTCAGGCCCACGCAGAGCGCTTTTCGACCGAAATCGTGTTCGATCACATCCACACGGCCGATCTGTCCAAACGCCCCTTCACCCTCACCGGCGACAGCGGCACCTACACCTGCGACAGCCTGATCATCGCCACCGGCGCTTCGGCCAAATACCTGGGCCTGCCGTCCGAAGAATCCTTCAAGGGCCGGGGTGTTTCGGCCTGCGCCACCTGTGATGGTTTCTTCTACCGCGAGCAGGACGTTTGCGTCATCGGCGGGGGCAATACCGCAGTGGAAGAAGCGTTGTATCTATCCAACATCGCGCGAAAAGTCACCCTGGTGCACCGGCGCGACAAGTTCCGTGCCGAGCCCATCCTGATCGACAAGCTGATGGAAAAAGTGGCTGCCGGCAAGATCGTGCTCAAGACCTTTTTCGTGCTGGATGAGGTACTGGGCGACGCCAGCGGCGTCACCGGCATCCGCATCCGCCACGTGGACAGCGGCCAAACCGAGGACATCGCGCTCAAGGGCTGCTTCATCGCCATCGGCCACGCGCCCAACTCCGAAATCTTCAACGGCCAACTCGACATGGAGCATGGCTACATCCGCACCCAGGGCGGCCTGCAGGGCATGGCCACGCAAACCAGCGTGCCGGGGGTATTTGCCGCCGGCGACGTGCAGGACCACGTGTACCGCCAGGCCATCACCAGCGCGGGCACCGGCTGCATGGCGGCGCTGGATGCGCAGCGCTTTCTGGAGCAGGAAGGCTGAACACCCCCTGCGTCGCTGCGCGCCCTCCTCCTCTCCTGCGGGAGGGGGACAGCACCGGTGGCCGGCGCAGGTCCGGCCACGGTGTCCGCTGGCGTGGCCTGCTTCGCGGCCTTCCGATCCTTTGAGTTCAAGCGCTGCGGGGCACAAAAGCCGACCGAAGCGCACGACGTCCGCATCCATGCCCCCATCCCAGCGCATCGAGCATTACGAAAACTTCCCGGTCGCCTCCTGGCTGTGCCCGCCGCGCCTGCGCGCGCCCATTGCCGCCATCTACCACTTTGCCCGCACGGCCGACGACCTGGCCGATGAGGGCGATGCCGGCGCCGCCGAGCGCCTGGCCGCGCTGGCCGACTATCGTCGCGACCTGCATGCGGCCGCTGCGGGCCGGGTGCAGTCCAACGGCCGCTGGCCGCAGGTGTTCGGGCCGCTGGCCGCACAAATCCGCGCCTTTGCCCTGCCGCTGGCGCCGCTCGAAGACCTGCTGTCGGCCTTCGAGCAGGACGTGGTGATGACGCAGGCGGGCGCCGCCTACCCCGACATGGCCGCCTTGCTGGACTACTGCCGCCGCTCGGCCAACCCCATCGGCCGGCTGCTGCTGCATTTGTATGGCGTGCAAGACGCGGCGTCGCTGCAACAAAGCGACGCCATCTGCACCGCCCTGCAACTCATCAACTTCTGGCAAGACCTGTCGGTGGACATCCCGCGCGGACGCTACTACCTGCCGCTGGCCGAATGCACCGCGCACGGCATCGCCGTCAGCGACCCGTCGGCGCAATTCGGTGCGCTGCGAGCCGACGAGAAGAGTACAAAATTAATAGCTGCCTGCGCCCATCAGGCAAGGGAAACCATGCTCAAAGGCACCAAACTCGTGCACCGCATCCCCGGCCGCGCCGGCTGGGAGCTGCGCGCCGTGGTGCAGGGCGGTTTGCGCGTGCTGGACAAGGTCGAAGCCATGGGCGCGCAGGCGCTGCTCCAGCGCCCCCGCCTGCACGCCGCCGACGCCCCCGCAATCGTCTGGCGCATGCTGCGAATGTGACAATCGCCCCCCGTGAGCACGCCGCAAGATTACGTCCAGCAAAAAGCCGTCGCCTCGGGCAGCAGCTTTTACTACGCATTTCTCTTTCTGCCCCCGCCCCGGCGCGCCGCCATCACGGCGTTCTACGCGTTTTGCCGCGAGGTGGACGACGTGGTGGACGAGGTGCACGACCCCGAGGTGGCCGCCGCCAAGCTGGCCTGGTGGCAGGGCGAGGTGCGCAGCGCCTTCGAGGGCAAGCCCACCCACCCGGTGATGCAGGCGCTGATGCCCGGCGCGCGCGACTACGGCATCGAGCCGCGGCAGTTGCTGGACGTGATCGAGGGCTGCCAGATGGACCTGCACCAGGCGCGCTACTTCGAGTTTGCCGAGCTCGAGCGCTACTGCCACTTGGTGGCCGGCGTGGTGGGCGAGGTGTCGGCGCGCATCTTCGGCCAGAGCCAGCCGCAAACCACCGACTACGCGCACAAGCTGGGCCTGGCGTTTCAGCTCACCAACATCATCCGCGACGTGGGCGAAGACGCGCGGCGCCAGCGCATCTACCTGCCCGTGGCCGAGCTGCAGCGCTTCGGGGTGCAGGCCGACGACATCCTCAAGGGCCAATACTCCGATCCCTTCACGGCGCTGATGCGCTTTCAGGCCGAACGTGCGCATCGCCTCTATGACGAGGCGCTGGCCCTGCTGCCCGCCGCCGACCGCCGCGCGCAAAAGCCCGGCCTGATGATGGCCAGCATCTACCGCACCCTGTTGCGCGAGATCGAGGCCGCCAACTTTCAGGTGCTGCACCAACGCATCGCCCTCACGCCGCTGCGCAAGTTCTGGCTGGCCTGGAAGATGCAGGCGCTGGGGAGGTTTTGACGCACCCCCCTGCGCCGCTGAGGCGGCTCGGTGCTCGCCGCCAGAGGCGGCGGCCCTTCGGTCTGTCCAGACCTGCGCAGGCAGGTCTGGAGCCGCAGACCTCAGCCCCCTCTCTGGCGCTTCGCTTGGAGGGGGGACAACGCCAGTGCCCGGCACAGGTCCGGGCACGGCGTTCGCTGGCTTGGCCTGCTCCGCGGCCGCTTGATCGGTTGACTGGCACCATGGACGTCAACTCCTGTTTTTATAGCTGCTTGCGCTTGATGAATGCGCGATACGGCACTGTTTGACTCATGAATCCTCAACCAACCCCACCGCTGCGCATCGCCATCGTCGGCGCGGGCTGGGCCGGCCTGGCGGCGGCCGTGCGCGCGGTGCAGGCCGGCCACCACGTCACCGTGTTCGAGGCGGCGCGCCAGGTCGGTGGCCGCGCGCGCGGCCTGCCGCTGCGCCTGCCCGATGGGCGCACGGTGATGGTGGACAACGGCCAGCACATCCTGATCGGCGCCTACACCGAGTGCCTGCGCCTGATGCGCTGCGTCGGCATCGACCCCGA
Source organism: Ottowia sp. (assembly GCF_046348305.1). Taxonomy (GTDB): domain Bacteria; phylum Pseudomonadota; class Gammaproteobacteria; order Burkholderiales; family Burkholderiaceae_C; genus Ottowia. Next base: position 1,434 of record NZ_JAXMEM010000011.1, on the reverse strand, counting down.
CCAGGCCCTGCTGCGCGTGCCGCTTGTGCTGCGTTTTGCCGATGGCAGCGGCCTGCAACTGCCCAGTTGGCCCGCGCCGCTCGATGTGCTGGCGGGCATCCTGAGCGCGCGCGGCTGGCGCTGGAGCGACCGCTTGGCGCTGCTGCGCACGGCGATCGGCTGGCGGCGCGCCGGCTTTGCCTGCGCCCCTGATCGAACCGTGGCCGACCTGTGTCGCTCCCTGCCCGCGCGCCTGCTCGCCGAGTTCATCGAGCCGCTGTGCGTTGCCGCCCTGAACACCCCCGTCGATCAGGCCAGCGGGCCCGTCTTTCTGCGCGTGCTGCACGACGCGCTGCTGGGCGGGCGCGGCCACTCCAACCTGCTGCTGCCGCGCGTCGATCTGGGTGCGTTGTTTCCCCAGGCCGCCGCACGCTGGCTGGCCCAGCGCGGCGCAGCGGTGCGCACCGGCCAGCGCATCGACGCACTGCACTGGCAGGCGCCGCACTGGCGCGTGGGCGAGCAGGACTTCGACCGGGTCATCTGGGCCACTTCCCCATCCAATGCCGCATCAGCGCTTGACCAGTCAGCGCAAGGCGCTCCTGATGATGTAGCAATCGGCATGCGGACCTGGAGCGCCGCCGCCGCCCGCCTGACGCACCGCGCCATCACCACCGTCCATGTCCAGGCCGCAGCGGCGCCCGCATCGCGCCGCTTGCTGCCCGCCCCGATGCTGGCCTTGCGCAGCGGCTGCGACGCGCCGGCGCAGTTCGTGTTCGACCGCGACGCCATCACCGGCCCCGCCGCTTCGACCCGCCTGCTGGCCTTCGTCATCAGCGACAGCACCGGCGAACGGCCGGCGCTCGAAGCCGCCGTGGTGGCGCAGGCGCAGCGCGAACTGGGCCTGGCCGTGCAGCCCCTGCTCACCATCACCGAAAGGCGCGCCACCTTTGCCTGCACGGCCGCGCTGCAACGCCCGCCGGCAGCGATCGCACCCGGCCTGCTGGCCTGCGGCGACTACATCGCCGGCCCCTACCCCGCCACGCTGGAAGGCGCCGTGCGCAGCGGCATCGCCGCCGTCCGCGCGGCCACCACGCCGTCAACGCTCAGCTAGAATCACCCCTCGCACGCGGGTGTAGTTCAATGGCAGAACGGCAGCTTCCCAAGCTTCATACGAGGGTTCGATTCCCTTCACCCGCTCCACTGCATCAATCTGCGGACTTCCGCAGAAGTCCAAGAGAGTCTGCAAGTCGTTGCCACACAAAGACTTTTCCTCTCTTTGATGTTCTGCCGTGGTCCACTGCGATCCGCCTACAGCCGGGACTTTTGAGTCCACAAACAAGTCCATTTTTGAGGGCGCGGCTGATTCCGGATTGTTGATGGAGGGGCGAGGTCGACGTGACCAGCATCTGGTTCCTGACTCATGTTCAGGAGCAAGAGCATGGCACTCTCAGACCT
>NZ_JAXMEM010000010.1:0-193431 GCF_046348305.1 Ottowia sp. | reverse complement strand
TGCGCTCGGAGTGAGTGTCGAATGGGCCTGCAGCGCTTGCAGGGTATGCGCCGGGAGCTACTGATTCGATAGTATCCAAGCCGCACAGCAGATGCACCCAGCGCGCCTCGCGCTCGCCCGGCGCGCGCGGCAGCAGCCGGGTCAGCGGCCCGCCCTTGTCGGCCGCGCGTTCTGTCAGCTCGTTCAAAAAGCCTTCGACCGAGGAGATGTCGGCAAAGCGGTACCAGCGCTCGGCGTTCAGGCGCAGCTCGGCGGCGGTCTGTGGCCCGCGCAGCATCAAGAGGCCCAGCAGCACGGCCGACTGCTCGGGCACGCCCAGGGCGCGCTGCGCGTTGTGCTCGTATTTGGTCACGCGACTGCCGGACGACTCGATCACCAGGCCAAGGCGCCTCAGCTCATCCAGCGCCTCCTGCGCCTGGGCGTCGCTCAGGCTCATCACCGGGTCGCGGCTGGTCTTCTGGTTGCAGCCGGTGACGACCCCGTTCAGCGACAGCGGGTAGGTGTCGGGCACCGTGCGGGCCTTTTCCATCAGCGTGCCCAGCACGCGCGCTTCGATCGGGGTGAGGGGGCGCAGGTCAGTCATGCCGGCAAGGATAATCCCCAGTCCGCCGAAGCACTGGTTTGGTGGGCTACCGCATGAAAAACATCGTCATCCTGATCTCCGGCACCGGCAGCAACATGGCCGCCATCGTGCGCGCGGCGCAGCAGCAGGACTGGGCGCGGCGGCTGGACGCGCGGGTGGCCGCCGTCATCAGCAACCGCCCCGACGCCAAGGGCTTGGCTTGGGCGCGCGAGGCCGGCATCGCCACCGCCGTGGTCGATCACAAGGCTTACGCCGGACGCGAGCCGTTCGACGCCGCGCTGATGGCCGAAATCGACCGCCACACGCCCGCGCTGGTGGTGCTGGCCGGCTTCATGCGCATCCTCACGCCTGGCTTCGTGGCGCACTACGCCGGGCGCATCGTCAACATCCACCCCAGCCTGCTGCCCGCCTTTCCGGGCCTGCACACCCACCAGCGCGCCATCGACATGGGCTGCCGCGTCGCCGGCGTCACCGTGCATCAGGTGACGGCCGAACTGGACCACGGCGCCATCCTGGCCCAGGCCGTGGTGCCCGTGCTGCCGGACGACACGGCCGACACGCTGGCGGCGCGGGTGCTGACGCAGGAGCATCTGATCTACCCACGGGCGGTGGCCGAATTGATATTGAGGGTGTAAGCCGGTTCGCGCTCTGGCCAGGTGCGACAACGGATTTCACTCCGCCTGGAACGTTCCCTCTTGACGTTCTGTGAAATCACATTTGCTGATTCAAGATGGCCCGCGCCATGGCTTTCACGGATGCACCATCCAAGCCGAGCGTATTTCGGCTCAGGCTGGCGTCGCTCATGAGCTCAATGCGTTCGAGCCACGCTCGATGGTGTTGAGTCGAATGTTTGAGCGTGCTGATTCGGGACTTTTTGGTAGCTATCGACTCCCAATTTCTGTGCGAACGGTCAATCTGCAAGTGAAACAGATACGAGACAAAGAAACTGGCTCCGATAGACCGCAACTGTTCGCTGCCTTCAAACGTCAACGGCCGGCTGAGTGGCGCCGGACTTTTCATCTTTGGCGGTGATGCTTCACCGCTGCTTGTGTGAGGCCGCGGAGGTGATGTGGACGAGGAGTCGATGCATACCGCTCAGATGCGCGTGTTCGGATTGCGATTGCCATTGTTCGCGTTCGTGAACCGAGCCAACAACGCCAAGGCGTCCGGCAACACGTCCAGGCGCCGCACCCACGCATGGGGAACAGCCAGGATGCCGTCGCGCGCACCGACGAGCTGACCGGCGATGGAGGCCGTGGAATCGCTGTCCCCGTCATGGTTGGCCGCCACGCGGATGGCGTCCTCGAAGCTGCGGGTGCTGGCGGCGGCGTAGACCGCGATGGCCAGGGCCTCGTCTCCGGTCCAGCCTTCGCCCAGGCTGAGCCAGGCCACGGCCGGGGGCAGCGCGGCCTGGGCATGGCGCACGGCCGCCTGCAACAGACGCGCGCTGGCGGTGTCGGCGGGCTCCACCGATTGCCGGGCCGTGGCCAGGGCTTGCGCGACCGCGCTCGGCAGATCCTCACCTTGCAGCAGGTGCTGGACGATGGCCGCCAGCAGCCCGGCCGGCAGCCAGCCGTCCACATGACCGTGCGTCAACGCGCCGGCGGTGCAACCCAGCACCAGGGCCTGCTCCACGGGCGTGCCTGCCAGCAGCCCGAGCGGCGCGGTGCGCATCACGGCGCCACAACCCTTGGAGTCGTTGATGGGCTGCTCGCAGGTGCCGCCCGCGCCCGCGCGCACGGCGGACAAACAGGTGTTGCCGGGGGCGCGGCGCTGACGCAAGGCGGGGCTGTGCACCATCTGCGAGCCGCCCAGCAGCTCATGCGACAGCGGCACGCCTTGCGTGTGGCCCCAACGCCGATACGCGCGCTGGCACGCGGCCAGGAAGGGCCGAAGCTGCAGCGCGCTGGCAGGCTGGCCCTGCGTGGGCAGGCTCTCGATCAGCGCTTCGAGCGTGAACAGCGTCATCTGCGTGTCGTCGCTCACGACCAGTTCGCCGTCGCGCAGCACGGGTTGTTGCAAGCCCTTGGTGCCGTACTTGCGCTGGATGGTGGACCAGCGGTCGAACTCGATGGCGTAGCCGAAGGCATCGCCCACCGCGCCGCCGAGCACGCAGCCCAGCACCCTGGCGTCGTGGAGATCGCGCTCCGGTGGCACGGCACCCGCCCATTGATGCACGTACTTCTCTTGCGCCGCTGTCTCGATGGCGCCCTTGCGCTGGGCGCGCACGGCCTTGATGGCTTCGGCAGGCGACCAACCCAGTTCAACCAGCAGCCGTGCGGCAATGGTGCCGCTGCGCCCCAGCCCGCCACGGCAGTGCACCAGCACGTTGAGGCCCTGACGCAGGTGCGCACGCAAGCGAAGGCCGGCGTAGCACCAAGCGGCCTCGAAGGCAGCATCCGGCACATCGACATCGGTGATGGGCAGGTGGTGCCACTCCATGCCGCGCGCCTCGCAGGCATCGCCGATGCCGCCGGCCTGCACGGCGTGCAGCTCATCCATCGGCATCAGGGTCACCACGGCGGCGGCGCCCCAGCGGCGGATCGTGTCCAGGTCGACATCCATGTCCCGTCGCCAGTGACCGGAGACGGAGTTCGCCTGCTTCTTGCCGGGGCAAATGGTGAAGCCCACGGCGCCCAGGCGCGGCCCCACGGACAGTTGGCCCAGTTGCAAAGGGCTGTTGTGGCTGTCGAGAACGGGGGTGGAGATCATCGAAAAGTCCTTTAATGGGATACAGAGAAACATTCAATGGCGCATAGTACACCATTGAATCGAATCGGCGCAAGTGTGGCGCTGGATATTTCTGGAGATCCCCATGCCCGCTGGCTCGTCAGCCGCAACAAGCCCAATGAACTTTCCTCGACCGCTGGCCACGGTCGACGTGGTGATCCTGACGCTGGGTGCCAGGGGCCTGCGGGTCTTGCTGGTGCAGCGCCCGGGCGGTGGGGACGAGCCGTTTCCGAAGGCGTGGGCGCTGCCCGGCGGCTTTGTGGACGTGCAGAAGGACGCCGACCTGCAAGCCTGCGCGTTGCGCAAGCTGCACGAAAAGACCGCGGTTCGCAGCACGTACCTGGAGCAGGTCGGCAGTTGGGGGGCGCGCGCGCGCGATCCGCGCGGCTGGTCCATCACGTGCGTGTATTTCGCGCTGCTGCCGCAGAGCGCATTGCACATTGGCAAGGGTGGCAATGCCGCCGACGTCGGGTGGTTCGATGTCGAGCCCGATGGCACCGTGCCCACCGCCGGCCCCTTGGCCTTTGACCATGAGCGCTTGCTGACCGCGGCGTGGCAGCGTATCCAGTCGAAGGTGGAATACACGTCCCTGCCCGCGTTCCTTCTGTCCGAGCCCTTCACACTGCCTCAGTTGCAGCAGGCCTATGAGCTCGTCCTGGGTCGTGAGCTGGACCGCAGCGCGTTTCGGCGACGCGCGCTGTCCATGCCGGGCTTCTTGCGTGAAGCCGGCGTTTTACGGACGGGTGCACCCCGTGCGCCCATGGGATATGAGCTGATCGATCGTCAGCAGCCCATGGTGTTTCCACGTGCGTTCGAACCCCGGACCACGCGCGACTGAATCGCCTTGCCAAGTGTCGTCGCCTCAAGGAAGGACAATGCCGGTCCTTGGAAACCCACCGAAGTCCATTTCACATGCACCCCAAAGCCCTGCTCGAAGCCGCCAGCGAACTGGTGCTGCGCGTGCTGCGCCTGGACCACCCGGCCGACGCGGTGGTGTCGCACTTTTTTCGCGAGCACCGCAACCTGGGCCCGCGCGAGCGCGCCACGCTGGCCGAGACGGCCTATGCCGTGCTGCGGCGCAAGCCCCTGTACGAACACCTGGCGCGCTCGGGCAGCGGCTCGCGCGAGCGGCGCCTGGCGATCCTGGGTTTTGCCGCGCCGCGCGACTTTTTGAAGCAGGCCTTGAACGAGGCTGAAAAACAGTGGCTGGACGCCTGCGATGCGGTGCCCGACACCGAGCTGCCGCCCACCTGCCGCCACAACCTGCCGGCCTGGCTGGTGGAGCCTTTGCGCCAGCAGGTGGGCGATGAATTCGACGCCCTGGCCGCCGCGCTGCTGGCGCCGGCGCCGCTCGACCTGCGCGTCAACACCTTGAAGGAAAAACGGCCTTCAGCGCAGGCAGAACTTGCGCAAGCAGCTATCAAATCAATAGAAACGCCGTATTCGCCCTGGGGCCTGCGCATCGACGGCAAGCCGACGCTGCAGAAGCTTGACGTCTTCACGCGCGGCGCGGTGGAGGTGCAGGACGAAGGCTCGCAGCTGCTGGCCCTGCTGCTGGATGCGCGGCGCGGCGAGATGGTGGCCGATTTTTGCGCCGGCGCCGGCGGCAAGACGCTCGCCATCGGCGCCACCATGCGCTCGACGGGGCGGCTGTATGCGTTCGACGTGTCGGCGCATCGTTTGGACAAGCTCAAACCGCGCCTGGCGCGCAGCGGCCTGTCCAACGTGCACCCGGTGGCCATTGCGCACGAGCGCGACGAGCGCATCAAGCGCCTGGCCGGCAAACTCGACCGCGTGCTGGTCGACGCGCCGTGCTCGGGCCTGGGCACGCTGCGGCGCAACCCGGACTTGAAGTGGCGCCAGTCACCCCAGGACGTGCAGGAGCTGGCCGTCAAGCAGCAGGCCATCCTGCAAAGCGCCGCGCGCCTGCTCAAGCCCGGCGGGCGGCTGGTGTATGCCACGTGCAGCGTGCTGCCCGATGAAAACGAGCAGGTGGCCGAGGCCTTCGGCGCGGCGCACCCCGACTTCGAGCCGCGCGACGTGGCCGAATTGCTGGCCGGGCTGAAGGTGCCGCACGCCGCCGATCTGTGCAGCGCGCAAGGACGCTTTCTGCGCCTGTGGCCGCACCGGCATGGTACCGATGGGTTTTTTGCCGCCGTGTGGCAGCGCAAGGTCTGACCGTCGGCTACGGTTTGCCGTCGGCTTCGACGCGCGCGCCCGCCGACACCGTGGCTTCCTCGCCGATCAGCCCGCGCGGGCGCAGCACCAGCACGGCCATCAGCACCAGGCCGATCAGGATGATCTGCGCGGCGCCGCCCTTGACCTGGATGGCGGCCGGCAGCAGCACCTGCGCGGCGCTGCCACTCAGGGTCCACACGGCCCACATCAGCACCGCGCCCAGCACGGCGCCCTTGTTGTTGCCGCTGCCGCCGACGATCAGCATGCTCCAGATCTGGAAGGTGAGGATGGGCATGAAGTCCTCCGGGCTGATGTAGCCGATGAAGCTGGCGTTGAGCGCGCCCCCCAGGCCCATCACCGCCGAGCCGATCACGAAGGATTGCAGCCGGTAGCTGAAGGCGTTCTTGCCCAGCGATTCGGCGGCGCTTTCGTCCTCGCGGATGGCTTTCAGCACGCGGCCCCAGGGCGATCGCACCATGGCCTCCAGCGCAGCGTACAGCACGATCACGATCACCGCCACCAGCCCCAGCATCAGCCCGTTGCGGCCCGACACGCTGTCCACCAGGCCGGGCAGCGGGCGCGGAATGTCGGTGATGCCGCGGCTGCCGCCCGTCAGCCAGCTGGTGTTGAGCGCGATCAGTTGCAGCGTGATGCCGATGCCGATGGTGACGATGGCCAGGTAGTCCTCGCGCAGCCGCAGCGTGGGGATGCCGACGATGAAGGCCACCACGCCGGCGGCGGCCATGGCGCCGATCAGGCCGACGATGAAGGGCAGGCCCCAGCCGGCCACGATGCCCGCGTGCGCCGGCCCGCACAGCAGGGCAAACGCATAGGCGCCCACCAGATAAAAGCCTGCCACGCCGATGTTGAACAAGCCCGTGTAGCCCCATTGCAGGTTCAGCCCCAGGCACACGATGGCAAACACCAGCGCCTGGATCAGGAAGAACACGAGGTAGGAGGCAATGCCGGTCATGTCCGTTCTCCCAGGATGCCGGTGGGGTGCACCAGCAGGATCAGGAACATCAGCGCAAACGCGACCGCCGGCTTGTAGCCCGGGTCGATGAAGGCCACCGACAGCGACTGCGCCACGCCGATCACCAGCCCGCCCAGCACCGCGCCGTAGATGCTGCCGATGCCGCCCAAGATCGCTGCCGCGAACATCGGCAGGATCAGGGTGAAGCCCATCTCGGGCGAGACCTGCACCGTCAGGCCGAACATCGCGCCGCCCACGGCCGCCAGCCCGCCGCCGATGATCCACACCCAGCGGATGATGCGCCGCACGTCGATGCCGGTGACCTGCGCCAGCGCCGGGTTGTCCGACACCGCGCGCATCTGCTGGCCCAGGCGCGTGCGCGTCAGAAACAGGTGCAGCGCCAGCATCAGCACGGCGGTGAGCGCCACCACGAAGATCTCGTTGGCCGACAGGCGCACGCCCGGCAGCACCTCCTGCGCGATGGCGATGCTGCGCGTGTAGTACTCGGGCTGCGAGCCCCACACGAAGACGATCACGTTGCGCAGCATCAGCGACGCGCCAAAGGACGCGATCACCAGTGCCACCGCGACGTCGCTCTTGCGCAAGGGCCTGAACAAAATCCAGTCCAGCACCAGCGCCAGCACCGCCGTCAGCACCAGCGCCAGCACCAGGCCGCCCAGAAAGCTCCAGCCGAAGGTGAAGGGGCCCAGTGTGGCGCCGCCGCTGAAGGCACCCACGAACAGCAGCGCAAAGTACGCGCCGAAGGTCAAAAACTCGCCGTGCGCGAAGTTGGCAAAGCGCAGGATGTTGTAGGTCAGCGTCAGGCCGATCGCGCCCAGCGCCAGCGTGGCGCCCAGCACGATGCCATCGGCCAGATATTGGGCAATCATGTCAGCCCCCTTTTGGCGCCCAGGTACAGCGCGCCGACCTCCGGGTTGGCCAGCAGCTCGGCGGCCGCGCCGCTGACCTGCTCGCGGCCCTGCGCCAGCACGTAGCCGCGGTCGGAGATGGCCAGCGCGGCGCGCGCGTTCTGCTCGACGATCAAAAGCGTCACGCCCAGCGCGCGCACCTCGCGCACCTTGGCGAACACCACGCCCACCAGCTTGGGCGAGAGGCCGGCCGAGGGTTCGTCCAGCATCAGCATGGTGGGGCGCGCCATCAGTGCGCGCGCCACCGCCACCATCTGCCGCTCACCGCCCGACAGCGTGCCGGCGGCCTGCCGGCGCCGCTCGGCCAGGCGCGGAAACAGCTGGTACATGCGCGCCAGGTCTTCGGCGATGCCGGCGCGGTCGTTGCGGGCGCAGGCGCCCAGCTCCAGGTTGTCCTGGATGGTCAGGCGCGCGAACACGTTGTTGGTCTGCGGCACATACGCCAGGCCGCGCCCCACCATGCGGTGCGCGGCCTCGCCCACCAGGCTCTGGCCGAACAGCGCGACCCGTCCGCTGCGCACCGGCACCAGGCCGGCGATGGTCTTGATCAGCGTGGACTTGCCGGCGCCGTTGGGGCCCAGCACGGTGACGATCTCGCCGCGCGCCACCTGCAGACTGGCGCCGCACAGGATGTCCACCTCGGGCGTGTAGCCGGCCACCAGGCCCTGCACCGTCAGGGCGAGTTCGTCGCTGCGCGCGATGTCGGGTGAGGGGCTGGTCATGGCGTTTCTCCGCCCAGATAGGCCTCGAGCACGCGCGGGTCGCTGCGCACCGCCTGCGGCGTGCCCTGCATCAGCAGGCGCCCCTGGGCCAGCACCAGCACCGGGTTGCACAGCTGCGTGATCAGGTCCATGTTGTGCTCGATGATGAGAAAGGTGATGCCGCGCGCGTGCAACTCCTGCAGCTTGTCCATGATGGTGGCCAGCAGCGTGGGGTTGACGCCCGCGCCGGGCTCGTCCAGCAGGATCAGCTTGGGCTCGGCCATCAGCACGCGGGCCAGCTCCAGCAGCTTTTGCTGGCCGCCCGACAGGTTCTTGGCGAACTCGCCCGACAGCCGCTCCAGGCCGACGAAATCCAGCACCCGGCGCGCGTGCTCGCGGATGCGCTTTTCCTGCGCGCGGACCTGCGGGCGTGCGAACCAGTTGTTCCAGAAGCGCTCGCCCGCCTGGGCACTGGGCGCCAGCATGGTGTTCTCCAGCACGGTCATGCTGGCAAAAGGCCGCGGAATCTGAAATGTGCGAACCAGCCCCGCATGAAAGATGCGGTGCGGCGGCAGCCCGCCGATGGCCTGCCCGGCAAACGCGATCGATCCCGACGTGGGCCGGTGCGCGCCGGCGATGGTGTTGAACAGCGTGGTCTTGCCGGCGCCGTTGGGGCCGATCAGCCCGGTGATGGTGTGCGCGGCCAGCGTGAAGGACACGCCATCGACCGCGCGCAAGCCGCCAAACTCCTTCACGAGATCGCGCACTTCGAGCATCGCTGTCTCCGGTTCTTGTCGGGCAGGCGAGCGCGTGACGGCCGCTCGCCTGCGTGCGCGCGATGCCTACTTCTTCGCGCCGCGCATCGCGTCGATCTGGGCCACGGTCACCATGCCGGTGGGTTCGACCTTGCCTTGCGCCGAAACGTTCCACACCTGCATGGGGGCGGCGATGTCGCCGTTGGCGTCGAACTGCAGCGGCCCGGTGGCGCCCACGTACTGGATGGTCTTGCCCTCGGCCAGCAACTGCGCGGCCTTCTTCAGCTCGGCCACGCCGGCATAGACCTTCTCACCCTTCGGATCGGTCACCTTGCGGATCGCGTCGCGAATGGCCGGGCCCTTGCTGCTCTTGGCCTGCTCCATCGCCAGCCCCACCAGCACCGTGGCGTCATACGCGTTGGGGATGTAGGCCTGCGTCGGCAGCGTGCCGAACTTGGTCTGGAACTCGCTCTGGAAGGTGGCCAGCGAAGGCGTCTTGTCCGAGCCCGGCGCGGTGCCGTGCACGTCCTTCATGTACTGCGCGCCGACGTCGTTGACGAAGTCCTGCGACTCCAGCCCGTCCGGGAAGAGGAACTTCTGCGGCCCGCCCGCGCCGATCCATTCGCGCGTGATGGTGGTGCCGTCACCCGGGTAGCCGATCAAAAACAGCGCATCGGGCGTGGGGCTCATCGCCTTGCCCACCTCGGCGCGGTACGACGGCTGACTGGGGTTGTAGACCACGTTCTGCGTCACCGTGCCGCCCAGCTGCTTGAAGCCGGCCGTGAACTCCTGGCTCAGGCCCTGGCCGTACGGGTTGTTCAGGTACATCACCGCCACCTTCTTGAAGCCCGCGTCATGCGCCACCTTGGCCATGGCCAGGCCCTGCAGTGCGTCCGACGGGCAGGTGCGGAACCAGAAGCCGCCGGTCTTGCCCTGCTTGGCCAGATCGCTGAAGGTCGGCGAGGTCGATGCCGGCGAGATCTGCACCACCTGGCTGGGCGCCGTCACCGAGGTCAGGATGGCGGCGCTCACGCCGCTGGAGAGCGCGCCGATGATGGCCGGCACCTGCTGCACGTCCACCAGCTTCTTGGCCGCGTCCACGCCCACCGAGGGGCTGGTCTGGTCGTCCAGCAGCGACAGCTTCAGATCGCAGGTGTTGGCGCCGTGCGAGGCGTTGAAGTCGGCCACGGCCAGCTCGCTGCCCTTGGCGATCTGCTGGCCCAGCACGCCCAGCGAGCCGGTCAGCGACATCACCGCGCCCACCGGGGTGGTGCACGAGGCCGCGAAGGCGGGCGCGCAGCCCATGCTGGCCAGGGCCAGCGCGATGGCGGCTTGTTTGATTGACGGATGTCTCATGTCGAATACCTCCAAAAGGTCAACACGCCACAAACGGCGGCAGCGGACCTGTCCCGAAGGAACGAAGGCATCGAGGCATCAACCCAGCACCGGGTGGCAATCGGCAAAACGTCGGGGAATGTCATCGGGTGATGGGACGTTCCGGTCGCCGGGCAATCAACACTCTACGCCGCTTGCGCCCACCTTGCACGGCGCGGCCGCGCCAGCGCGGCGCGCCGCCGGCGCCATGGAACAATGCCGTCATGCAAAGCGCAGACGTTCTCATCATCGGCGCCGGCATGGCGGGCGCCTCGCTGGCCTGGCGGCTGGCGCGCGCGGGCCGGCGCGTGCTGCTGATCGAGCGCGAAGCCCAGCCCGGCATGCACAGCACGGGCCGCTCGGCGGCGATGTTCATGGAGAGCTACGGCCCGCCCGGCGTGCGCGCGCTCACCCGCGCCAGCCGCGACTTCTATCTGCACCCGCCGGCCGGTTTTGCCGACGTGCCCCTGCTCACGCCGCGCGCGGCGCTGTTCGTGGCCACGGCCGCGCAACGCCCCGCACTGGATGCGATGCAGGCCGAGCTGGCCGCCAGCGGCACCGTGCTGGAGCTCCTGAATTCGGAGCAGCTTGCGCAGATTGCGCCGGCGCTGCGGCCCGGTTTGTTTGAAAGCGGCCTGCTCGACACCAACGGCTACGACATCGACGTCAACGCGCTGCTGCAAGGCTTCCTGCGGGGCGCGCGGCAGGCGGGCGCCCAGTTGCTGACGCAAGCCGAGCCGCAGGCGGCCGAGCGTGCCGAAGAAGGCTGGCGCCTGCAACTGGCCGACGGCCGTCGCGTGGTCGCGCCGGTGCTGGTCAACGCCGCGGGCGCCTGGGCCGACGAGGTGGCGGCGCTGCTGGGCGCGGCGCCCATCGGCCTGGTGCCTTGCCGGCGCAGCGCCTTCACGTTCCGCGCGCCCGAAGGGGCGGACATCGCCGGCTGGCCGCTGGTGTCGGACGTGGACGAGCAGTGGTACTTCAAGCCCGACGCGGGCCAGCTGTTGGGCTCGCCCGCTAACGCCGATGCGGTGGCTCCGCACGACGTGCAGCCGGAGGAGCTGGACATTGCCCTGGGCATCCACCGCATCGAGGAAGCAACGACGCTGCGCATCGCGCGGCCCACCGCCACCTGGGCGGGCTTGCGCACGTTTGCACCCGACGGCGAGATCGTGATTGGCTTTGACGCTGCGTGCCCGGGCCTGTTCTGGCTGGCGGGGCAGGGCGGCTACGGCATCCAGAGCGCGGCGGGCGCGAGCGCTCTGGCGGCCAGCCTGATCGAGGGCGGGGCGCTGCCCGATGAATTGACGCGCCACGGCGTGGCGCCAGCCACCGTGGCCCCTGCGCGCTTGCGCGCAGTCAAGTGCCGGCCAGCGAGCGCAGGCCGTTCAAGTCCAGCAGCCGCAGCTGGCGACCCCGCCCGCTGATCAGGTCACGCTCGCGCAGCTGGCGCAGCACGCGCGAGAACGTCTCAGGCGCAATGCCCAGTTGCGCGGCAATGGCACGCTTGCGCTCGCGCAGGGTGATGGCCGGCTGTTGCGGCGCCTCGGGCGCGCCCTCCAGATGCCGCAGCAGCCATTCGGCGCAGCGCGCCTCGGCGTCCTTGCCCAAGCGCGTGACGGCCAGCTCGGCCTGCTGGCGGTGGGCGCGCGCCAGGTCGCGCACCAGCAGCAGCGTTTGCGCGGGCAGGGCGCCCAGGTTGGCCGAGAAGTCGGCCAGCGGCACGGCGCGCACCCGCACCGGGGTTTCGGCCACGATGTCCATCAGGGGCGCCTGGCCCAGCACCGCGCTGCCGGGGTCCAGCCAGCACGGGCCTTCGAGCCAGCCCAGGGTGTGCGCCAGGCCGTCGGGCCCAAGCAGGCCGAGGGCCACGCGCCCCTCGGCAAGGTGATGAATGTGGTCGTCATGGCGGGCTCGGCGCAACAGCACCGTGCCCGCAGGCAGCGTGGCGGCCTGGTGGTTGGGGTCGGGCAGTGGCAGGGTCAGCATGGGCCGACTGTGCCGCGCCTGGGGCCAGATGCCATTGATGCATATCAACCCCGGCGACATTCGGCAAAGCGCCTCGACCGCGCGGCGACCCGCCGCCACGGCTTGGCCCGTGCGCCCGGGGCTCCGCCCGATCGAGATCGCGCTGCGGGGCCCGAACGACTTGCACGGCAAGCTGGAGCCCGCCGGCCGGCCGGCGCGTCCGCCAGATGCAACGGAACGGCCAGCCCATCGAGCTGCGGCGCGGCATTCCGGCGGGTGAGGGCCGCAGTCGAGAGCTGGCAAAAAAAAGTCCGCACGTTGCGTGAACGATGCGGACTTTTCTGGACTGGTGCCGGCTGCCGGAATCGAACTGGCGACCTACGCGTTACGAGTGCGTTGCTCTACCAACTGAGCTAAGCCGGCGATTCTCGTAAAGTCTGCGATTATAGCGGGCGACTTGCCCGTCTTTGACCCCCATCACCCACCGCCTTGGAGGCTCTTGAACATGCTGAAGACCGATCACCTGATCGATACCCGTTCGCTGCTGGATGTGGCGGCTGACCGCGGCGCGCCTTCGCGCCGCCAGGCGCTGGGACTGGCGCTGGGCGTGGGCTATGCGGCGGCCACGCTGCCAGTGCTGGCGCAGACGGCCATCAAGACCAGCGCCGAGGGCCTGACCGCGGGCGAGGTGACGATCGACGTGGCCGGCTTCAAGATGCCGGCGTACCGCGCGCAGCCGGCGGGCAAGAGCGGGCTGCCGGTGGTGCTGGTGCTGTCCGAGATTTTTGGCGTGCACGAGTACATCGCCGACATCACGCGGCGCCTGGCCCACGCGGGCTACCTGGCGATCGCGCCCGAGCTGTTCGTGCGCCAGGGCGACGCGCAAGGCTATGGCGAGATGTCCAAGCTGATGAGCGAGGTGATTGCCAAGGTGCCCGACGCGCAGGTGATGGGCGACCTGGACGCCACCGTGGCCTGGGCCGGCGCTCACGGCGGCAACACCGACAAGCTGGGCGTGACCGGCTTTTGCTGGGGCGGGCGCCAGGTGTGGCTGTATGCCGAGCACAACCCGAAACTGAAGGCGGCCGTGGCCTGGTACGGGCGCCTGGTGGGCCAGCCCACGGCGCTGGCGCCCAAGAACCCGCTGGACGGCGCGGCGCAGCTGAAGGCGCCCGTGCTGGGCCTGTATGGCGGCGCCGACACCGGCATCCCCCTTGACACGATTGATACGATGAAAAAAGCCTTGGCCGAGGCGGGCGCCAAGGGCAATGCCGCCGCCAAGGCCAGCGAGTTCGTGATTTACCCGGATTCGCCGCACGCCTTTCATGCCGACTACCGGCCCAGCCACCGCAAGGAGGCGGCCGAGGACGGCTGGAAGCGCGCCTTGGCGTGGTTCAAGGCGCATGGCGTGGCTTGACAGGCCGGCTACGCTGGTTTGACGAGCAGGCCGCCCGCGAGGCGGCTTTTTTTGATGTTTCATGCTTCTGGCGCTTGCCAGACGTGCGCGAGTAGCTATGAATTTGATTGTAATCCTGGTGGGCACGCTGATCGCCGGCGTGGGCAGCGTGTGGATCGCCGCCACCTTGTCCTTTGGCGTGCTGGCGCGCTACACGCAGCACATGCTCAGCCTGGCGGCCGGCGCGCTGCTGGCCACGGCCTTCATTCGCCTGCTGCCCGAGGGCTTCGAGAGCGGGGTGGAGGTGCACGTGCTGTCGGCCACGCTGCTGGGCGGCCTGCTGTTTTTCTTTTTGCTCGACAAGGCCGAGCTGTGGCACCACGGCCATGAGCATCACCCGACCCTGCCCACGCTGGACGAGGCGATGGAGGATGCGGACGTGATGCACGAGCACACGCACGACGCGGCCCATGCACACGCCCATCATGGCCATGCCGGGCACCGCCATGCGACCCCGGCCGCGGGTGGCGGCTGGGCGGTGCTGACCGGCGACGCCGTGCATTGCTTTGGCGACGGCGTGCTGATCGCCTCGGCCTTTCTGTCCAGCGCGGCGCTGGGCTGGTCCGCCACGCTGGCGGTGCTGGTGCACGAGGTGCCGCACCACATGGGCGATCTGGCGGTGCTGCATCAGGGCAGCCGGCGCAAGTGGCGCGCGGCGCTGGTCAAGGTGTCGCTGGCCGGCGCCGTGACCGCCCTGGGCGGGCTGGTGGGCTGGGTGCTGGTCGAGGGGCTGGCCGCCTTGCTGCCCTACCTGCTGATGCTGGCGGCCAGCAGCTTCATCTACGTGGCGCTGGCCGACCTGATCCCGCAACTGCAAAAGCGCCTGAACGCGCGCCAGACGGCGGCGCAGATCGTGTGGCTGGTGATTGGCATGGGGCTGGTGATTGCCGTCGGCCTGGCGGGGCCGGAGCATGGGCATTGAGCGTGGCCGGCCTTGCGGGCGGTCATGCGGGCTCGGCTGGCGAGCCGGCTTGACCGTCAGTCCTTGGCCACCGGCAGGCCGGGCGTGCGGCTCCACTCGCTCCAGCTGCCGGCGTACAGGGCTGTGGGGGCGTAGCCGGCCAATTCCATGGCGATGATGTTGGGCACGGTGCTGACGCCGCTGCCGCAGTGGTGCACCACGCCGGCGGGGTCGCGCCCGGCCAGCAGGGCGGCGAATTCGGTCTTGAGCTGGGCGGGTGACTTGAATCGGCCGTCGGGCCCCAGGTTGTCGCCAAACGGCCGGTTGAGCGCGCCGGGGATGTGGCCGGCGATCGGGTCCAGCGGCTCCACATCGCCGCGATAGCGCGGGGCGCCGCGGGCGTCGATGAGGGTTTGCGCAGGCTGATCGAGGTGGGCGGCTACCTCTTGGGTGCTGACCCAGTGGCGCAGCTCGGGCTTCAGCGCGAAGTGGCCGGGCGCGCGGGCCTTGGCGGGGCCGCTTTCGGTCGCGCCGCCGGCCGCCAGCCAGGCAGGCAGGCCGCCGTCAAGCACGGCCACGGCGTCGTGGCCGGCCCACTTCAGCATCCACCACAGGCGCCCGCAGTAGTTGGCGCCGTTGCGGTCATACACCACGGCCTGCATGGTGTTTTCAAGTCCCAGCCGGCGCAGGGTCTGCGCAAACAGCTCTCGTTTTGGGAGCGGATGGCGGCCGCCATTGACGGCGTTGGCCGGGTCGTGCGCGCTCAGGTCGCGCTCCAGGTGGGCCTGCACGGCGCCCTGGATGTGCTGCTCGGCAAACATCGCGTCGGCCTTGGCGGCATCGGCCAGATCGAAGCTGCAATCGAACACCAACAGGGGCGCGCCGCTGGCTTGCAGGGCCTGGAGTTGGTCAACCGAAATCAGGTGCGTGTACATCAGAACTCCTCGGCGGGTGGATTGGGCAGCGCGCGGGCGCGCAGCACGGTGGCGGCCATGCCGCAGGCGATGATGAGCGCCATGCCCAGCCAGCCCAGCGGCGGGATGTGGTCGCCAAACAGCGTCAGGCCGAACAGCGCGCCAAACACGATGCCCGAGTATTGCAGGTTGGCCACCACGATGGTGGAGCCGTGGGTGTAGGCGCGCGTCATGCACAGCTGGCCCAGGGCGGCCAGCAGGCCCATGGGCAGCAGCCACAGTGCCTGCCAAGTGGCCAGCGTGTGCGCGCCCAGCGCCAGCATGCCCAGGCCGCCGGCCAGCAGGGCGGCCAGCGAGAAATAAAACACCGTGCGCGTCTCGGGCTCGCCCACGCGGCCCAGGGCGGCCACCTGCATATAGGCCAGCGCCGCCATCAGGCTGCCCAGCAGGCCGACCAGGCCGGCAAACAACTGGTTTTGCTCCAGCGTGGGGCGCAGCAGCAGGATCACGCCGGCAAACCCGGCCATCACCGTGAGGATCAGCGGGCCCTGGCGGCGCACGTCGGCCAGCTGGCCCATGGCCAGGGTGCCGCCGATGACGAAGGCGGCGATCCAGATGCCGCTCATGTAGTTGAGCGTGATGGCGGTGGACAGCGGCAGGTTGGCGATGGCGTAGAACCAGGCCACCAGCGACGCCACGCCCACCACGTTGCGCCACACGTGCATCATGGGCACGTGCGTGCGCAGGCTGACCCCGCGCGAGCGCGCCAGCACGCCGATGAAGACCACGCTGATCACGCCGCGGTAGAACACGACCTCCAGCGGGCCGAACGAGCCCGAAGCGAACTTGATGCACACGCCCATGCCCGCAAAGAACAGCGAGGCGGCGATCATCCAGGCGGCTTGCATGTGAAAACGAACTACCCCCGTTGCTCCACTCGCTGCGCGATGTTTCGCCTCCCCCCTTGTATCTTTGCAACTGCAGTCCTCGTTCAGTTGTCGTCAGTGCGCCAAACCTGCCTCCCCCTGGAGCCTTGAGTTCGACCTTGAGCAATCGGTCAACGCATTGACATCTTTCATCCAACCACGTAGCCCGAACAGTTGCCGATCATGAACATGCATGCACAAGGTGGGGTAGTGAGTGGCGTCGGTCGAGCCAACGCCGGTATTGATGTGTCCAAACTGCATCTCGATGCATGCGTGGGCGATCAGCATCGGCGCGTGCCCAACGACGCCGACGGGTGGCAGGAGCTGATCAATCAGTTCAAGAGCACCGATGTTGATTTGGTGGTCATCGAGGCCACTGGTGGCTACGAGCGTGAACTGGTGTGGGCGCTGCAACGTGCCGGCATTGCGGTCGCGCGTGTCAATCCGCGTCAGAGCCACGACTTCGCCAAGTCGATGGGTGAGTTGGCCAAGACCGACAAGGTCGATGCCCGCATCCTGCGCGACTTTGCCGACGTGTTGGCGCGCCACAAGGATCGAGCCAAATACATCACGCCTATGGAGGATGTCCGGCGCCAGGAGTTGGCAGTGCTGATGACACGGCGTCGGCAGCTCATCGAGATGCGAGTGGCTGAAGGCCACCGCTTGGAGCAGGCCAGCGCACGCGCCGCGCGCAGCATCAAAGCCGTCCTCGGGATGCTGGACAAGCAGATCGCGGCCATTGATGCGGACGCCGACTCGCACCTGGATCGACACTTCAAGCAGCAGCGCGCGTTGCTCGACAGTGTCAAGGGCGTCGGTCCGGTGGCGATTCTCACCCTGAGCGCGGCGCTGCCCGAATTGGGCCGGCTCAAGCGACGCCAGATCGCCAAGCTGGTGGGTGTGGCTCCCCTGGCCAATGATTCGGGCGAGCGCAGTGGCAAGCGTCGTATCTGGGGTGGGCGCGCCGAGGTGCGGGCCGTGGTGTACATGGCCGCGCTCTCAGCCATTCGCTACAACCCCGTGTTCAAGGTCTTCTATGAGCGTTTGCTACAAGCGGGCAAACCCAAGAAAGTGGCCATCGTCGCTTGCATGCGCAAGCTCTTGACGATTCTCAACGCCATGCTCAGAGATAAAACCGCCTGGGATCTGTCCAAGCATGAAAATTTCATTCAACAGACTTGACTTGAGAACACAGTTGCTCAAGGGGACATCGCCTATGACCGGGGAGACCCCGGCCATGGCGATCGCTGGCATGGCCTGCTCCGCGGCCGGATGGCTCTTTGGAATTCATGAGATCCGGGATCCGCGCCGGCTGAACGATTGTTGCAGCAATCAGGTCGTCGCCGACCACCCCATCGCGCGCCGATACCAGGCGTGAAAGTGCTGCATGCCGTCTTCCATCGGGCTCTGATAGGGGCCCACCTCGTTGTCGCCGCGCAGCATCAGCGCCTTGCGGCCGGCGTCCATGCGCTCGCCGATCTCGTCGTCTTCGACGGCGGTTTCCATGTAGGCGGCGCGCTGGGCCTGGACGAACTCGCGCTCGAAGGCGACGATTTCCTCGGGGTAGTAGAACTCGACCATGTTCATGGTTTTCTCGGGGCCCAGCGGGTGCAGGGTCGAGACCGTGAGCACGTGCGGATACCACTCGACCATGATGTGCGGGTAGTAGGTCAGCCAGATCGCGCCGCGCTCGGGCATGCGGCCCTCGCGGTAGCGCAGCAGCACCTCGTGCCACAGCTTGTAGGCGTCCGATCCGGGCTTGCCGAAGCTGGGGGCCACACCCACGGTCTGCACCGAGTAGTCGCGGCCAAACTGCCAGCTCAGGTCGTCGCAGGTGACGAAGTTGCCCAGGCCGGGGTGGAAGGGGCCGACGTGGTAGTCCTCCAGATAGACCTCGATGAAGGTCTTCCAGTTGTAGTTGCAGGTGTGCAGCTCGACGTGGTCGAGCGCATAGCCCTCGAAGGACAGCTCGCCGGCCACCCGCATGCCCGCCAGGTCGGCCGCAATGTCGCGCCCGTTGTCCTCGAACAAGAGGCCATTCCACTCGCGCAGCGCGTAGTTGTTCAGGTCCAGCGCGGGGTCGCAGGCGAAGTGCGGCGCGCCCAGCAACTGGCCGCCGGGCGCATACGTCCAGCGGTGGATGGGGCACACGATGTTGCCGCCCGCGTGACCCTTGCCTTGGCCCTGCAGGTTGCCGCGCCCGCCCAGCATGAGCGCCTGGCGGTGGCGGCAGCAGTTGGAGATGAGCTCGACCTGGCCCTTGGCGTTGCGGATCAGCGCGCGGCCGTCGGCCTCTTGCGGCAGGGTGAAGTAGTCGCCCACCTCGGGCACCGCCAGCGCGTGGCCGACGTAGCGCGGGCCGGCATCGAAGAGCAGTTGCTTTTCGCGCTCGAACAGCGCTGCGTCGAAATAGGAATGGACGGGAAGTTGAGTCGCCGCCTGCTGGAGTTGAAGACTTAAATCAGACATGGAGTTCCGACCTAGAGACTCCCCCTATGAAGGGGCAGGAAAAAAGCGCCTGGCATCCGGGGATATTGCGCGCGCGAAGTCCCCGCGGTGACGCCGTGGGGAACCGATGATTTTAGCCGAGCCGCCGACGCTGCGCACACTGACGTGGCCAATGCGCCGGTGTGCGGATAAAATACCCGGTTTGCCGCTTTTCAAACGGGCGGCTTGCGCCGCATGGTGCGCGAGCCGTCCGCCCTGTTTGAACAACAGGTACGTGTGCGCGGGTGGCGAAATTGGTAGACGCACCAGGTTTAGGTCCTGACGCCCGCGAGGGTGTGGGGGTTCGAGTCCCCCCCCGCGCACCACCGATCAACATGACACAGAGAGAAAGCCCCATGGCCGTGAACGTCGAAACCCTGGAAAAACTCGAGCGCAAGATGACGCTCTCCCTGCCGCTGGACACCATCCGCGGCGAAGTCGAGACGCGCCTGCGCAAGCTGGCCCGCACCGTGAAGATGGACGGCTTTCGCCCCGGCAAGGTGCCGATGAGCGTGGTGGCCCAGCGCTACGGCTACTCGGTGCAGTACGAGGTGATGAACGACAAGGTGGGCGAGGCGTTTTTCAGCGCGGCCAACGAGGCGCAGCTGCGCGTGGCCGGCCAGCCCACCATCACCGAAAAAGACGGCGCGCCCGAAGGCCAGATGGCCTTTGACGCCGTCTTCGAGGTGTTCCCCGAAGTCAAGATCGGCGATCTGGCCACGGCCGAGGTGGAGAAGGTGTCGGCCGCCACCACCGACGAGGCGATCGACCGCACGCTGGACATCTTGCGCAAGCAGCGCCGCAGCTTTGCCCAGCGCGCCCAGGGCGCCGCCGCCGAAGACGGCGACCGCGTGACGGTGGACTTTGTCGGCAAGATCGACGGCGAGCCGTTTGACGGCGGCAAGGCCGAGGACTTCCCCTTCGTGATTGCCGAAGGCCAGATGCTGCCCGAGTTCGAGACCGCCGTGCGCGGCATGAAGCTGGGCGAGAGCAAGACCTTCCCGCTGGCCTTCCCGGCCGACTACCACGGCAAGGACGTGGCGGGCAAGACGGCCGACTTCATGGTCACGGTCAAGAAGATCGAGGCCGCGCACCTGCCCGAGGTCAACGAGCAGTTGGCCAAGTCGCTGGGCGTGGCGGACGGCAGCGTGGACGGCCTGCGCGCCGACATCAAGAAGAACCTGGAGCGCGAGATCAAGTTTCGCCTGAACGCGCGCAACAAGCAGGCCGTGATGGACGCGCTGCTGGCCAAGTCCGAGCTGGACCTGCCCAAGGCCAGCGTGCAGGCCGAGCTGGACCGCATGATCGAGAGCGCCCGCGCCGACCTGAAAGCGCGCGGCATGAAGGACGTCGAGAAGCTGCCCATGCCCGAGGACGGCTTCCGCCCGCAGGCCGAGCGCCGCGTGCGCCTGGGCCTGGTGGTGGCCGAGCTGGTCAAAGCCGCCAAGCTGCAAGCCACGCCCGAGCAGATCAAGGCCCAGGTCGAAGAGCTGGCCGCCAGCTACGAGAAGCCGGAGGAGGTGGTGCGCTACTACTACGCCGACAACCGCCGCCTGGCCGACGTGGAGGCCATGGTGATCGAGAACAACGTGACCGAGCACGTGCTGGGCCAGGCCAAGGTGACCGAGAAGACGCTGGGCTTCGACGAGCTGATGGGCCAGTCGGCCTGATCGCTATCAAAATAGAAGCTGTCAGCGCTTGATGCATGGGCGTCAGAAGCCGAGTTTGTTCTTGGTTTCGCCGGGCGAGGCCCGGCGGTGACAATGGGGTCTGGAATCCGGCGGTTCCGACCCCATTTGGCTTTCATCCCCTCTTGACGGAGCTTTCATGAGCGCACTTGCCTCTCCCCAAAACCTCGGGCTGATCCCGATGGTGATCGAGCAGTCCGGCCGCGGCGAGCGGTCCTTCGACATCTACTCGCGCCTGCTCAAGGAGCGCGTGATCTTTCTGGTCGGCGAGGTCAACGACCAGACCGCCAACCTGGTGGTCGCGCAGTTGCTGTTTCTGGAGAGCGAGAACCCCGACAAGGACATTTCGTTCTACATCAACTCGCCCGGCGGCAGCGTGACGGCCGGCATGTCGATCTACGACACCATGCAGTTCATCAAGCCCGACGTGTCCACCATGTGCCTGGGCTTTGCCGCCAGCATGGGGGCATTCTTGCTGGCCGCGGGCGCCAAGGGCAAGCGCTATTCGCTGCCCAACAGCAAGATCATGATCCACCAGGTGCTGGGCGGCGCACAGGGCCAGGCCACCGACATCGAGATCCAGGCGCGCGACATTCTGCGCACCAAGGAGCAGATGAACCGCATCCTGTCCGAACGCACCGGCCAGCCCTACGAGAAAGTCGTGCACGACACCGAGCGCGACTACTACATGACGGCCGATGAGTCGAAGGACTACGGCATCATCGACCAGGTTCTGGCGCGGCGCCCTTGATGCGGTTGTTACACGGCGACTTCGCTATCATGGCCGGACTCCCATTCTGCAAGACCACCCATGGCCGATAAAAAAGGCTCCTCCAGCGAAAAAGCGCTTTACTGCTCCTTCTGTGGCAAGAGCCAGCACGAGGTCAAGAAGCTGATTGCCGGACCGTCGGTGTTCATCTGCGACGAGTGCATCGACCTGTGCAACGACATCATCCGCGAGGAGGTGCCCGCCGATGCGCCCGAGGGCAAGGCCAAGGGCGACTTGCCCACGCCGGTGGACATCAAGACCAACCTGGACAACTACGTCATCGGCCAGGAAAAGGCCAAGCGCACCCTGGCCGTGGCGGTGTACAACCACTACAAGCGCCTCAAGCACAAGAGTGACAAGAAGGGCGGCGACGTCGAGCTGGCCAAGAGCAACATCCTGCTCATCGGCCCCACCGGCAGCGGCAAGACGCTGCTGGCGCAAACCCTGGCGCGCCAGCTGGACGTGCCCTTCGTCATGGCCGACGCCACCACGCTGACCGAGGCCGGCTACGTCGGCGAGGACGTCGAGAACATCATCAGCAAGCTGCTGCAAAGCTGCGAATACGACATCGAGCGCGCCCAGCGCGGCATCGTCTACATCGACGAGATCGACAAGATCAGCCGCAAGAGCGACAACCCCAGCATCACGCGCGACGTGTCGGGCGAGGGCGTGCAGCAGGCATTGCTGAAATTGATCGAAGGCACCCTGGCCAGCGTGCCGCCACAGGGCGGGCGCAAGCACCCCAACCAGGACTTCCTGCAGATCGACACCACCAACATCCTGTTCATCTGCGGCGGCGCCTTTGCCGGCCTCGAGAAGGTGATCGAGGCGCGCACCGAGGCCAGCGGCATCGGCTTTGGCGCCACCGTGCGCAGCAAGCAGCAGCGCTCGATCAGCGAAGCCTTCCTCGACGTCGAGCCCGAGGACCTGATCAAGTACGGCCTGATCCCCGAGCTGATCGGTCGCATGCCGGTGGTCGCCACCCTGGCCGAGCTGACCGAGGACGCGCTGGTGCAAATCCTCACCGAGCCCAAGAATGCGCTGGTCAAGCAGTTCTCGCGCCTGCTGCAAATGGAGGGCGTCGAGCTGGAGATCCGCCCCTCGGCCCTGGCGGCCATTGCCCGCAAGGCGCTGGCGCGCAAGACCGGCGCGCGGGGCCTGCGCTCGATCCTGGAGGGCGCGCTGATCGACACCATGTACGAGCTGCCGCACACCGCCAACGTGGCCAAGGTGGTGGTGGACGAGAGCACCATCGACGAGGCGCAGTCGCCGCTGCTGGTGTATCGCGAGGCCGCCAAAAAAGCTTGAGATCGCATTTGGCGCTACCGCGCGCCCCATCTGCGCAAGCTGCTCCTGAAACAAGAGCGTGCGCAGATTTTTTCGTCCCCCCGGATGTTCCTGCCCGCGGCGCCCGTCGCGCCCGGGTTGAAAATGCGGTCTGAGCGCCCATCTCAGGCCTGATCACGCAACAAGGATTCGACATGTCTGGAACCACGCCCCTGCCCGCCACGCCGATCGATTTGCCGCTGCTGCCGCTGCGCGACGTGGTGGTGTTTCCGCACATGGTCATCCCGCTGTTCGTGGGCCGGCCCAAGAGCATCAAGGCGCTGGAGAGCGCCATGGCCGCCGACCGGCGCATCATGCTGGTGGCGCAAAAGACGGCGGCCAAGGACGAGCCCGCCGTCACCGACATGTTCGAGGTGGGCTGCGTCTCCACCATCTTGCAGATGCTCAAGCTCCCCGACGGCACCGTGAAGGTGCTGGTCGAAGGCCAGCAACGCGCCACCGTCACGCACATCGAGGAAGGCGAGACGCACTTCGTGACCACGGTGACGCCGCTGGAGGTGTCGACCGGCGACAAGGACAACGCCGAGGTCGAGGCGCTGCGCCGCGCCGTCATGCAGCAGTTCGACCAGTACGTCAAGCTCAACAAGAAGATCCCGCCCGAGATTCTGACTTCGATCGCCAGCATCGACGAGCCCGGCCGCCTGGCCGACACCATTGCCGCGCACCTGCCGCTCAAGCTGGAGAACAAGCAGGCGGTGCTCGACCTGTCCAGCGTCAAGGAGCGGCTGGAGAGCCTGTTCGAGCAGCTCGAGCGCGAGGTGGACATCCTCAACGTCGACAAGAAGATCCGTGGCCGCGTCAAGCGCCAGATGGAAAAAAACCAGCGCGACTTTTATCTCAACGAGCAGGTCAAGGCCATCCAGAAGGAGCTGGGCGAGGGCGAAGAGGGCGCCGACATCGACGAGATCGAGAAGAAGATCAAGGCCGCGCGCATGCCCAAGGACGCGCGCAAGAAGGCCGATGCCGAGCTGAAAAAGCTCAAGCTGATGTCGCCCATGTCGGCCGAAGCCACCGTGGTGCGCAACTACATCGACGTGCTGGTGGGCCTGCCCTGGGCCAAGAAGACCAAGATCAAGCACGACCTGGCCTACGCCGAGCAGGTGCTGAA
The DNA here is from genome assembly GCF_046348305.1 of Ottowia sp. GTDB lineage: Bacteria > Pseudomonadota > Gammaproteobacteria > Burkholderiales > Burkholderiaceae_C > Ottowia. Next base: position 169,647 of record NZ_JAXMEM010000010.1, on the reverse strand, counting down.
CGAAGACCACTACGGCCTGGAGAAGGTCAAGGACCGCATCCTCGAATACCTGGCGGTGCAGCGGCGCGTGGACAAGGTCAAGGCGCCCATCCTGTGCCTGGTGGGGCCGCCCGGCGTGGGCAAGACCTCGCTGGGCCAGTCGGTGGCCAAGGCCACGGGCCGCAAGTACGTGCGCATGGCGCTGGGCGGCATGCGCGACGAGGCCGAAATCCGCGGCCACCGCCGCACCTACATCGGCGCCATGCCCGGCAAGGTGCTGCAGAGCCTGAACAAGGTGGGCACGCGCAACCCGCTGTTCCTGCTCGATGAAATCGACAAGCTGGGCATGGACTTTCGGGGCGACCCCTCCAGCGCGCTGCTGGAAGTGCTGGACCCCGAGCAGAACCACACCTTCAGCGACCACTACGTCGAGGTGGATTTCGACCTGTCGGACGTGATGTTCGTGGCCACCAGCAACTCGATGAACATCCCGCCGGCGCTGCTGGACCGCATGGAGGTGATCCGCCTGGCGGGCTACACCGAGGACGAAAAGGTCAACATCGCCGTCAAGTACCTGCTGCCCAAGCAGCTCAAGAACAACGGCGTGAAGGAAGCCGAGCTCGAAGTCGGCGAAGACGCGGTGCGCGACATCGTGCGCTACTACACCCGCGAGGCCGGCGTGCGTGCGCTCGAGCGCGAGCTCTCCAAGATCTGCCGCAAGGTCGTCAAGGCCCTGCAGCTCGGCCAGATGAAGCCGCGCGTCGTGGTCTCGGCCGAGAACCTCAACGAGTTTCTGGGCGTGCGCAAATTCAGCTTTGGCCGGGCTGAACACAAGAACCAGGTGGGTCAGGTGGTCGGCCTGGCCTGGACCGAGGTGGGGGGCGATCTGCTCACCATCGAGGCCGCCACCATGCCCGGCAAGGGCGCCATCCAGCGCACCGGCCAGTTGGGCGAGGTGATGAAGGAGTCGGTGGACGCCGCGCGCACCGTGGTGCGCTCGCGCGCGCACGCGCTGGGCATCAAGGACGAGCAGTTCGACAAGCGCGACATCCACATCCACGTGCCCGACGGCGCCACGCCCAAGGACGGCCCCAGCGCCGGCGCGGCCATGACCACGGCCATGGTGTCGGCGCTCACCGGCATCCCGGTGCGCGCCGACGTGGCCATGACCGGCGAGATCACCCTGCGCGGAGAGATCACGGCCATCGGCGGCCTGAAGGAAAAGCTGCTGGCGGCCCTGCGTGGCGGCATCAAGACGGTGTTGATCCCGGAGGAGAACGTCAAGGACTTGCAGGAGATTCCCGTCAACGTCAAAGAGCACCTGACCATCACGCCGGTGCGCTGGATCGACAAGGTGCTGGAGATCGCGCTGGAGCGCCGGCCCATGCCTTTGGCCGACGACGACGCCGGCGTGGTGCCGCCCGCTGCCGTGGCCGCCGCTGCCGTGGCCGCCGCCGCGGCGGCCCCCGAGGCCAAGCGCAAGACCGTGAGAGGCGGCGCGGTCAAACACTGACAAGGCACGGCCGGCCGCGCAAAAATTTTTGGCTTCTCGCTCGAACGCTGCCGTTTTTCAGGCTACAATGCAAGGCTTGCAACGCGGGAATAGCTCAGTTGGTAGAGCGCAACCTTGCCAAGGTTGAGGTCGCGAGTTCGAGCCTCGTTTCCCGCTCCAATCATCCAGTGTCCGGTTCACCAAGCCGGTCGCTCCAGCCAAGAAAAAGGAAGCATCCGCTTCCTTTTTTTTCAGCTGGCCGAACACGGCGCGATAGCAAAGCGGTTATGCAACGGATTGCAAATCCGTCCAGTCCGGTTCGACTCCGGATCGCGCCTCCACCTTCCCCACCCTGCATTCCGATCGACGCCGCCCGCTGCTCATGTCAACGCGGGAGCGTGCAGCCTGCGACAATGCACGTTGGCCCCGGTGGTGAAATCGGTAGACACAGCGGACTTAAAATCCGCCGCTTTCCCGCAAGGGCGCGTGCCGGTTCGACCCCGGCCCGGGGTACCAGGTCACAACACAAGGAATCAACGCCATGAATCACGACGATGCACCCTTCGAGATTCACGTGCATGGCGACGTGAAGCTGCGTCCGGACGTGGGCTTCGATGCCCTGCAGGACGCCCTCAAACCCCTCTGGAAGTACGCCGGTGCGCGCTCGCTGGCCGATGGCGCCGCCAGCCTGTACGAAGACGAGCCGGGCATCCGGTTCGATCCGGCCGAGCACCTGCTGCAGATGTGCTGGACGCTGGCCGGCGACGAGGACTTTCGCCAGCAGCTGGACGACATGTGCATGAACCTCAACGAGGTCAGCGCCGAGGGCGCGGCCATCGAGGTGACGCTGTACGACGCCGAATACGACGAGGACGACGAGGAGGCCGGGCGCGAGTCGCGCGACGACTTCGTGCTGCTGTTCGTCGGCCCCACGCCGCAGGCCATCATGCAGGCGCAGCGCGACCTGCTGGTGGAAGACGTGGTCAACCTGATGGAGCGCCACTTCGACGGCGCCGAGCTGAGCGGCGTGGTGGGCGAGATCGACAAGCTGTTCTCGGCGCGCTTCGACGCGCTGGTGAACTCGCTGCAGATCAGCAAGCCGCCACGCGGCGCCGGCGGGGGCTCGCCGGGCCACGGTGGTGGCCGGCGCCCGCGCCATCTGCATTGACAACCTGCCTTCGGGCTTTGGTCGCTTTCCTTGGCGGCGCTCTTCAGGCGATTGTCCGGAGTTCGAGCCTGAAGGATTGGGGCGCCATCGCGCTGGCCCCGCGGTCGATCGATATCCATGTTGCCGATGCGAGATGCGCAGTGCGCGCCAACAAGGCACAGAAGGCCTGTCACCGCCCCGGCGCGGCCCCCTCGTGCCCCTTCGGGTTGAGGCTCAAGCCTGCCGCGTCCAGCGGCCGAACGGCAGCTTGCCTTCGCGCTTGACCTTGGGGCCGCTGATGGTCGGGGTCTGGTGGTAGCCCAGGTCCTTGAGTTCCCGGCGCACGCCCAGTACCAGTTGCTGAAAGCTCAAGGCCCGGTGCGAGGCGCGCAGGCGCTTGACCAGCGTGAAGGTGAACGCGCCATAGGCGGTGCTGCCGTGGTCGTACTCGGCCGCCAGTTCCTGCTCGTCGGCCGCGAACAGCAACAAGGGCACGTAGGGGCCGAAGTGGCCGAGCGCGGCCTTGGCCGCTTCGAAGCTGTCGCGGTCGGTGGACCACAGCGCCTTGGCCTCACCCAGTCCCCGACGGCACAGCTGGGTGGCGTCGGGGAGCTGCCGTTGCGCCTTCTTGTCGGCGCGAAAAGTCCGCCCCGCGCGCGCGGCCTGCTCGACGAAGTCGCGCGGCACCCACATCTGGTGGGCCGCGTCCCAGCGCAGCATGCGGTGGCGCACGTCGTCGGGCGGGTCGATGCCGCGCACGCGCTGCCCGCCGCGGCTCATGCCGCCGGCATGGCAGCAGTCGAAGATGGCCAGGAAGTTGGCGCCATACGGCAGTTGGCTGTAGTACTGCTGGAAGTCCTTGTCGGTGAAGGCGTGCTCGGGCTGCCAGTCGAAGTCCACCGGCACCAGGGTTTCGTCGCTGCGCTCGGGCTGGCCGTCGGCGCCGTAGCGGGGCAGTTGCGCGCCGTGGCCGGAGTAGAAGAACACGCGCTCGTCGTCGGGCCCCACGCCATCGGCCAGCCAGGCCAGGCGCTCCAGCAGGCCGGCACGGGTGGCGCGCGCATCGGTCAGCACGCGAATGTCATCGGCCGCGAAGCCGCATTCCTGCAGCAGCGCGCTCATCAGATAGACGTCGTTGATGCAGCCGTTCAGGCGCATGTCGGGCTTGGGATATTCGTTGATGCCCATCAGCAGCGCGCGCCGCTTCACGCGTCGCGGCACCGGCAACGGCGCAGCGGGCCGCGGACCCGGACGGATGGCGGACTCGGGCAGCAGGCGCGGCAGGATATCGCTGGCCACGCGCGGCTGCGCCAGGTAGGCCGCGCCATCGTGGTGGACGGGCGGAGCCAGAAAACTCTCGGTGACGGTGTGGGTGCGCGCGTCGTTGCCGGGCAGCGGGCGCGTGAAGACCATGTCCTGGGGGTTGTAGAGCTCGAACCACTGGCCGATGCCCTGGCCCTGGGCGTCGTACAGCGGCTCGATGCGCCCGCCAAAGGCCGAGCGCAGGGCCGGATGTCCGAGCTGCGAGCCGAAGGTGAACAGCCCGCAGCCGCTGAGCAGCGCCCCCTCGTCGGCGGCCACCATGCGCCGGAACAGGTCATAGCAGCCCAGGCTGCCCAGGTTGTGCGCGCACACCAACTGCGGCCGGAAGTCCTGGTATTGCTGGCGCAGGGTGTTCACCAGCGCATCGCGCAGCGGCGGGCTTTCCGACCATTTCAAGGCCATGCCGGCCGTCCAGCGCACTTGCTCGTCGATCGATTCCATCAGGCCGGCGTTGTCCAGGGCGGGCGCCGGGCCCGGGGCCTGGAGACCCAGCCAGACCAGGGCGCGCGTCACCGTCCAGGCGTCGAGCGGATGGTCGTCAAACAGCGCGTCGTAGCGCGCGAAGCGGTACTCCAGCGCGCCCTGATAGCCCGCCTTGCGCGCGCTGGCCTCGAACGCGCCCTGCCACTGCCGCTGCCACCGGGCCTGGGCGGGCTCGTCGCCATGGACCCCGCCGTTAACCATCCACACGCGCAGCGGCGCCGCATCGGCCGGCGAGGGCGTCGGATCTTGTGTCGCCGACACGCGGGCCGACGGCAAGGGTTGCGTGGGCGGCAGCTGGCCTTGGGCGGCCAGGGCCTGGGCGTGCGCCTGGGCGTTGAGGCGCTCCTCGATCTTGTCCAGCGTGCGGCGCATGGTATCGGCCGCCAGGGGCGTGTCCGGCAGCAGGGCGCGGCTGACGGCATCGGATTCGGCGACGCCCAGTTGGTCCGCCAGGTACTGCACCATCCAGGCCAGCGACTGCTGGTTGTCGTTGGGGGGCGTGGTGTCCAGTGCCAGGGTGCGGGTCGTGCTCACCGCGCGTGTCGGCAAGGCGGCGGGCGTGTCCAGGCGCGGTGAGGGCAAGAACAGGCCCTGGAACGGGTTGGTGGCCAGCGCCGCTGCACAGCGTGCGCCCAGCGGCGCCAGGCCCCAGCGCTGGCACATGAAGGCCAACAGGCTGCTGTGGTCGTACACGGTGGAGTCCACCCCCGCGGCCAACCAGGGCGAGGCCAGCACGGCGGGCACCCGCACGCCCAGGCGGTCGAAGCCGAAGCCCAGGTCGCCATCGGGCCCGAGTGGTGCCACCTGGTCGTCGGGCGGCACGGCCGCAGGCGGGGGGACGTGGTCAAAGAAGCCGCCATGCTCGTCGTACAGCACCACGAACAGGGTTTGCTGCCACAAGGCCTCGTTGGCACGCAGCGCGCCATAGACGTCGGCGATGAGCTGGTCACCCAGGCCGATGTCGTGCGGCGGGTGCTGGTCGTTGGGCTTGTCGGCCAGGGGCAGCTTGAAGTAGCGCGGCTCGATGAAGACGAACTCGGGAAAGTCCTCGGGCTTGCACTGGGCCACGTCCTGGGCAAAGCGGTCGGCCGAGCTGCGCAGATCGGGGATGGACCAGGTCCGGGTGAGCAGCAGGGTCAGCGAGACGTCGTGGCTGTAGATGCGTGTGCGCAGCCCCGCGTCGTGAAAGCGGTTGAAGATGGTCGGCAGGTCGTAGTGCCGAAACAGCGGCCCCATGCCCGTCAGGCCCTGGGGCATGCGCAGATTGCCGCGCGTGGTGCCCGCCAGCGCAAAGATGCGGTTGGGCCAGGTGGGCCCCGGAATGGAGGAGAACCAGCGATCGCACGTGGTGAACTGCGTGGCCAGCGTGTGCAGCGCGGGGATGGCGCCGGCGGACGTGGTGTCGGCCGGGAAGTGGCGCATGACCTGGCTGATGCTGCGGTCCAGCGTCGCCGGGTTGAAGACGGACTGGTATTTGTCGTAGGCATCGGCGACGAAGCCGTTCATCACCAGGGCGGACAGGTTGCCACCGAGCTGGCGTTTCACGTCCACGAAGTCGTGGGAGGGGTCGAAGTCCGCGCTTTCCCCCAGGCTCTTGCGGTCCAGGCTGGGCGAAGCGTCGCCGGTGAAGGGCACCGCCGGGCTGCCCGGCCGCGCCGCGTTGGCGTGCGCCGGATCGGCCAGGTAGCGCAGCGCCGCCTGCACGCCTTCCAGCCCCGCAATGCGCTGGTCCAGTGCGCCCAGCAGATGGTCGAAGGAGCGGTTCTCGAGCATGAGCACGACGACGTGCTGAATGGGATGCGCCATGACCGGGTCTCTCCTGCGGCGTGCTCCGCATCCGTCCGCTGCGTGGGGTTCGCGGCGGGGGTGCGGGGCTTGTGCCGTAACAGTAGCGGCGTCCCTCGTGCGCTGCTGTTACAAAAAGTCAGGCGCGCCCAGAGGCGCCGTTTGCCGGCGCGCGGACTGGCTGGGTCGCCGCCGGCCGCGCCACCTGCATTGACGCAACCGGGCAGCGACCGGTTCTTCAGGCCGGCGTGCTCGCCTTGCGCGCGGTGAAGCTCTGCACGCTGGGGAACTCGCCGCTGGCAATGCGCTTTTGCCACTCGGCCGGGCCGGTGTTGTGCACGCTGGTGCCGCTGGCGTCCACGGCCACGGTGACGGGCATGTCCACCACGTCGAACTCGTAGATGGCTTCCATGCCCAGGTCCTCGAACCCCACCACGCGGGCGTGCTTGATGGCCTTGCTGACCAGGTAGGCCGCGCCGCCGACGGCCATCAGATAGGCGCTGCCGTTGTCCTTGATGGCCTCGATCGCCACGGGGCCGCGCTCGGACTTGCCGATCATGGCGATCAGGCCGGTCTGCTCCAGCATCATGCGGGTGAACTTGTCCATGCGCGTGGCGGTGGTGGGGCCGGCGGGGCCGACGACTTCATCGCGCACGGGATCGACCGGGCCCACGTAGTAGATCACGCGGTTGGTGAAGTCCACCGGCAGCTTCTCGCCCTTGGCCAGCATGTCCTGGATGCGCTTGTGCGCGGCGTCGCGGCCCGTCAGCATCTTGCCGCTCAAGAGCAGCGTTTGGCCGGGCTTCCAGCGGGCCACTTCTCCCTTGGTCAAGCTGTCGAGGTTCACGCGCTGGCTGGTCTCGGTGTTGGGCATCCATTGCACCTTGGGCCACAGGTCCAGGCTGGGCGCCTCCAGGTACACCGGACCGCTGCCGTCCATCACGAAGTGCGCGTGGCGCGTGGCGGCGCAGTTGGGGATCATCGCCACGGGCTTGCTGGCCGCGTGCGTGGGGTACATCTTGATCTTGACGTCCAGCACCGTGGACAGGCCGCCCAGGCCCTGCGCGCCGATGCCCAGCGCGTTGACCTTCTCGTACAGCTCCAGGCGCAGTTCCTCGACCTGATCGAGCTTGTCGCCGCGCGCGCTCTTGGCCTGCAGTTCGTACATGTCCAGGTCGTCCATCAGGCTTTCCTTGGCCAGCAGCACGGCCTTTTCGGCCGTGCCGCCGATGCCGATGCCCAGCATGCCCGGCGGGCACCAGCCGGCGCCCATGGTGGGCACGGTTTTCAGCACCCAGTCCACCAGGCTGTCGCTGGGGTTCATCATGATCATCTTGGACTTGTTCTCGCTGCCGCCGCCCTTGGCGGCCACCGTCACGTCGAGCGTGTTGCCGGGCACCAGTTGCACGTTGATGACGGCCGGGGTGTTGTCCCGGGTGTTCTTGCGCGCAAACAGCGGGTCGGCCACCACGCTGGCGCGCAAGGTGTTGTCGGGGTTTTGGTAGCCGCGGCGCACGCCTTCGTTGACCGCATCTTCCAGGCTCTGACCGGCGGCAAAACCCTCGAAGCGCACGTCCATGCCGATCTTGAGAAACACGTTGACGATGCCCGTGTCCTGGCAGATCGGGCGGTGGCCCGTGGCGCTCATCTTGCTGTTGGTGAGGATCTGCGCCATCGCGTCCTTGGCGGCGGGGCTTTGCTCGCGCTCGTAGGCGCGCGCCAGGTGCGCGATGTAGTCCGCCGGGTGGTAGTAGCTGATGTACTGCAGCGCGGCGGCGATGGATTCGATCAGGTCGTCTTGCTTGATGGTGGTGGTCATGGGGCTTTTCCTGGCGCGGGGCGTCGTGGGACAACGGGGGCGGCAGCAAGGTTTTGCAGGCTTGTGCTAACTTGCCAGCCAGACAATCCCTTATTTTGACAGGCCAACCATGACCGAACCTGACAACACCACCCGTGCCGAGCGCGACAGTTTTGGCTTCATCGACGTGGCCGCCGAGCGTCTGTGGGGCGCGCAGACGCAGCGCTCGCTGCAGAACTTCGACATCAGCGGCGAGCGCCAGCCCAAGGAAATCATCCGCGCGCTGGCCTTGGTCAAGCGCGCTGCGGCAGCGGTCAACGAGCGCCTGGGCAAGCTGGACCCGACCAAGGCCGGCGCCATCATCCGCGCCGCCGACGAGGTGCTGGCGGGCGAGCATGACGGCGAATTTCCGCTGGTGGTGTGGCAGACGGGCTCGGGCACGCAGACCAACATGAACGTCAACGAGGTGCTGGCCAACCGCGCCAGCGAGCTGCTGGGCGGCGTGCGTGGCGAGGAGCGCCTGGTGCACCCCAACGACGACGTGAACAAGAGCCAGTCCAGCAACGACACCTATCCCACCGCCATGAACCTGGCCGCGGTCGAGTCGATCGAGCAGCGCCTGCTGCCGGCGCTGGCCGCGCTGCGCGAGACGCTGGCCGCCAAGTCCGCTGCCTTTGCCGACATCGTCAAGATCGGCCGCACGCACTTGCAGGACGCCACGCCGGTCACCCTGGGGCAGGAGCTGTCGGGCTGGGTGGCCCAGCTGCAGCATGCCGAGCAGCACGTGCGCGCCGCGCTGCCGCACCTGTGCGAGCTGGCGCTGGGTGGCACGGCGGTGGGCACGGGCCTGAACGCGCCCAAGGGCTACGCCAAGGCCGTGGCCGACGAGCTGGCGCAACTCACCCGGCTGCCCTTCGTGACGGCGCCCAACAAGTTCGAGGCGCTGGCCAGCTGCGACAGCCTGGTGCAGGCGCACGGTGCGCTCAAGGGCCTGGCCGCCAGCCTGATGAAGATCGCCAACGACGTGCGCTGGCTGGCCAGCGGCCCGCGCAGCGGCCTGGGCGAGATCAGCATCCCCGAGAACGAACCCGGCTCATCGATCATGCCCGGCAAGGTCAACCCGACGCAGTGCGAGGCCATGACCATGCTGTGCGCGCAGGTGCTGGGCAACGACGTGGCCATCAACGTGGGGGGCGCCTCGGGCAATTTCGAGCTGAACGTGTTCCGCCCGATGATCGCCCACAATTTTTTGCAGAGCGTACGTCTGCTGGGCGATGGGATGCGGAGTTTCAACGAGCACTGCGCCGTCGGCATCGAGCCCAACCGTGCGCGCATCGACGAGCTGGTGCAGCGCTCGCTGATGCTGGTGACGGCGCTGAACACCCACATTGGCTACGACAAGGCCGCCACCATCGCCAAGCGCGCGCACCACGAGGGCATCAGCCTGCGCGAAGCGGCCGTGGCCAGCGGTTTCTTGACGGCCGAGCAGTTCGACGCCTGGGTGCGGCCGCAGGACATGGTGTGAAAAAACTATCGAATTGATAGCTGCTTGCGCCCATTGGGTGGGCGCTTTGGCTCAAATCAATTCGAATCAGTGCTTTTCCGACGGCGCGCTCATCAGCCGGTCGGTGTAGGCGATGGCGATGGCCGACAGCAGGAACACCGCGTGGATGACGGTCTGCGCGATGAGCACCTTGTCGGTGTAGTTGTCGGCGTTGATGAAGGTCTTCAGCAGGTGGATCGAACTGATCCCAATGATCGACATCGCCAGCTTGACCTTGAGCACGCTGGCGTTGACGTGGTTGAGCCATTCCGGCTGGTCGGGATGCTCGTCCAGGTTGAGCCGGCTGACGAAGGTCTCGTAGCCGCCCACGATGACCATGATCAGCAGGTTGGAGATCATCACCACATCGATCAGCGCCAGCACCACCAGCATGATCACCGTCTCGTTGAGCTGGGTGACCGGTGCGTCGGACTTGTAGCCGATGCCGGCGACCAGCGCCTCCAGCGCATGCGAATCGCCAAAGGCGGCCTCGACCAAGTGCCACAGCTCGACCAGGAAATGCGCCACGTACACGGCTTGCGCCACGATCAGGCCCAGGTACAGCGGCAGTTGCAGCCAGCGGCTGGCAAAGATGAGCGAAGGCAGGGGGCGCAGCGGGCGGTTGGCGGTGGCTTGGGCGAGGTCGGGCATGGCCGGTTTGGGGGCGGAATCGGAAAAAGGGGGGGACTGAATCGGGCCCGGCATTCTATTCGCACGGATGGGCGGCGGCTGACTCTCACGGCACGGGCGCGCGCCGGGCCGGGGCCACGGGCGTGAGCGCGCGCGGACATCGGCAACCCGGCAAGACCGCGCCGTGAAAATTGGCGTATCGTTCACACTGAGGCCGGTGGGCGCGTGCAGTGGGCGTTTGCGCTGGCCTTGACGCAGGGTTTGCAGGCGCGTCAGAAGTCTGTAAGAGCCTCGCGCGATGATTGCCCGGCCAGGCGCGGCGGTTGTGCCGTGTCGCTCGCAACGAATCAAGGAGACAAAGTCATGAGTGCCATCGAGTCCGTTTTGGTTGAAAACCGCGTGTTCGAACCCAGTGCGCAACTGGTCAAGTCCGCCCGCATTTCCGGCATGGACGCCTACCGTGCGCTGTGCGCCGAGGCCGAGAAGGACTTCAACGGTTTCTGGGGCCGCCTGGCGCGCGAGAACCTGACCTGGGACAAGCCGTTCACGCGCGTGCTCGACGAGTCCAACAAGCCGTTCTACAAGTGGTTCGACGACGGCATGCTCAACGCCAGCGTCAACTGCCTGGACCGGCACATGGGCACGCCGGTCGAGAACAAGACGGCCATCATCTTCGAGGCCGACGACGGCGCCGTCACCAAGGTCACGTACAAGGAGCTGCTGGCGCGGGTGTGCCAGTTTGCCAACGCGCTCAAGGCCCACGGCGTCAAGAAGGGCGACCGCGTGCTGATCTACATGCCCATGACCATCGAGGGCGTGGTGGCCATGCAGGCCTGCGCACGCCTGGGCGCCATCCACAGCGTGGTGTTTGGCGGCTTCTCCGCCAAGGCGCTGCAAGAGCGCATCATCGACGGCGGCGCCGTGGCCGTGGTCACCGCCAACTACCAGATGCGCGGCGGCAAGGAGCTGCCGCTGAAGGCCATCGTCGACGACGCGCTGGCCATGGGTGGCTGCGAGAGCATCCGCAACGTCTTCGTCTATGAGCGCAGCGCCAGCGCCTGCCCGATGACGGCCGGCCGCGACAAGACCTTTGCCGAGGTGCTCAAGGGCCAGCCCACCGAATGCGCGCCGGTCAGCGTCGAGGCCGAGCACCCGCTGTACATCCTCTATACATCCGGCTCCACCGGCAAGCCCAAGGGCGTGCAGCATTCCACCGGCGGCTATCTGCTGCAGTGCAAGCTGACGATGGACTGGAGCTTCGACCTCAAGCCCGATGACGTGTTCTGGTGCACCGCCGACATCGGCTGGGTGACGGGCCACTCCTATGTCACCTACGGGCCGCTCGCCGCGGGCGCGACCGAGATCGTGTTCGAGGGCATTCCCACCTTCCCCGATGCAGGCCGCTTCTGGCAGATGATCGAGCGCCACAAGTGCAGCATCTTCTACACCGCGCCCACGGCCATCCGCTCGCTCATCAAGGCGGCCGAGACCAACGACGCCGTGCACCCCAGGCACAGCAATCTGTCCAGCCTGCGCATCATGGGCAGCGTGGGCGAGCCCATCAACCCCGAAGCATGGATGTGGTACTACAAAAACGTGGGCGGCGAGCGCTGCCCCATCATCGACACCTATTGGCAGACCGAAACCGGCGCCCACATGATCAACCCGCTGCCGGGCGCCACGCCGCTGGTGCCGGGCTCGTGCACGCTGCCGCTGCCGGGCATCTTTCCGGCCATCGTCGACGAGACCGGCCACGAGATGCCCAACGGCACCGGTGGCATGCTGGTCTACAAGAAGCCCTGGCCCAGCATGGTGCGCACCATCTGGGGTGATCCGGATCGCTTCAAGAAGACCTACTTCCCGGAAGAGATGAAGGGCTTTTATCTGGCGGGCGACGGCGCGGTGCGCGATGCCAACACCGGGTATGTGCGCGTCACCGGCCGCATCGACGACGTGCTGAACGTCTCCGGCCACCGCCTGGGCACGATGGAGATCGAGTCCGCCTTGGTGGCCAAGTCCGACCTGGTGGCCGAAGCCGCCGTGGTGTCGCGGCCCGATGACCTGACCGGCGAGGCGGTGTGCGCCTTCGTGGTGCTCAAGCGCGCGCTGCCGCAGGGCGCCGAGGCCGACCGGATCGCCAAGGAGCTGCGCGACTGGGTGGCCAAGGAGATCGGCCCGATCGCCAAGCCCAAGGACATCCGCTTTGGCGAAAACCTGCCCAAGACGCGCTCGGGCAAGATCATGCGCCGCCTGCTGCGCTCGCTGGCCAAGGGCGAGGAGATCACGCAGGACACCAGCACGCTGGAGAACCCGACGATTCTGAGCCAACTGGGCAAGACCCACTGACCAAGGTTTGCGCCAAAGCAAAAAAGCCTGCGCGATGCGCAGGCTTTTTTGTTGGGGATTGGAGACGTTATTTCAGGCTCAGAATCCAGGTGGCCAGGCTCTTTGCCTCGGCCGCATTGACGTTGGTGTTGGGCGGCATGGGCACAGGGCCCCAAGTGCCCGAGCTGCCCTTCATGATCTTGTCGGCCAGCATGTCGGCCGCGCCCGCCTGGCCGCCGAACTTTTTGGCGACATCCTTGTAGGCCGGGCCGACGACCTTTTTGTCGATGGCGTGGCAGGCCATGCAGTTCTTGGCCTTGGCCATGGCTTCGTCGGCCATGGCGGGGCTGGCGGCCGCAACGGCGGTCAGGGCGGCAATTGTGAGCAGAACACGCTTCATAATGTTTCCTCTGTCGTGGGGATCGAGTTGCAAAGACTCAACGCCATTGTAGGATCAGCCGTTGACCCGTCGCGCAAATCCCCCACTGGCGAACAGAGGAATAGACCATGTACTTGTTGGGCCTTGGCATCATTTTGTTGCTGCTGAAGTGGCAGGGTATCGGCATGGTGGCCGATTGGTCGTGGTGGTGGGTGCTCAGCCCCTTCGTCGGCGCGATGCTGTGGTGGACCTGGGCCGACTGGTCGGGCTATACCAAGCGCAAGGCGATGGAGCGCGACGACGAGCGCAAGCTCGAGCGCATCAATCGCCACCGCGCGGCGCTGGGCCAAAAACCCAAGACCGCGCCGCCGCCGCCACGCCGGCGCTGAGTCCGTCGAGGAGCGCAAGACGCTTTCAAACCGCCGGACGCAGAAATTGCGCAGAAGACGCAAAAGAACACGACATTTGAATCAAATGTGGTCCTGGCGCTTGATGGGAGAGCGCAAGCAGCTACCAATTTGATAGTTGTGAAACCACCTTTTCGCGTTTTCGGCAGATCCTCTTCGCCCACTGCGGCCGGGCGTTCGTCCTGCCTCGCTGCGTTCTGCCCGGCATCTGGGTGAGGTTCAGGGCGCCAGCCGCTCGCGCACCCAGGCGCCGGCTTGCAGGCGATAGCGCAAGCGGTCGTGCAGCCGGCTCTTGCGGCCCTGCCAGAATTCCCAGCGGTCGGGCACCAGCCGAAAGCCGCCCCAATGCGGTGGGCGCGGCGGGCTGAGCAGAAAGCGGGCGCCGTATTGGGCGGCAGCCTTGACCAGGACGCTCCGGCTTTCGATCACCTGGCTTTGCGGGCTGGCCCAGGCGCCGATGCGGCTGTCCAGCGGACGGCTGGCGTAGTAGGCATCGCTTTCGGCGTCACCGACTTTTTCGACCCGGCCTTCGATGCGCACCACGCGCTCCAGCTCGACCCAGTGAAACTGCAAGGCCGCGAACGGGTTGCCGGCCAACTCGCCCCCCTTGCGGCTGTCGTAGTTGGTATACCAGACGATGCCGCGGGCGTCGAAATCCTTGATCAGCACCACGCGGGTGCTGGGGCGCAGGTCGCTGCCCACGGTGGCCAGCGTCATGGCGTTGGGCTCGGGCACCGCGCTGCGGCGCGCTTCGTCGAACCACTGGGTGAACTGCCCCAAAGGGTCGGCGTGCGAGGCGGCCTCGGACAGCTCGGCACGCTCGTAGCTTTTGCGCAGGTTGGCGATGTCGGTCATGCACAGTCGTCCGTTGTCGGTGGGCTGTCGTCAGCGTAGCGCAGCAACTGGCTCAGGCGGGTGTCGCGCACGCCATTGGCTTGCAGGCTGTCCAGCGTCTGGCGGGCGTACTCCAGGGTGCTGCCATAGCGGCCCTGGGCCAGGCGGAAGATGCTGCGGTATTGCGCGGGCGTCAGTTCGCCGGTGTAGGACGGCGAGCGGCGCGAGAGGGTGAAGGCCAGCGCGGGCACCGGCCCGTGCGGCGTGGCGCAGTTCAGCCAACGCGGGTCGTACACGGCGCTGGGCATTTCGCGCGCCCACAGGGTGTCGAACACGGCGTCGGCATCGCGCGCGGCAATCCGGTAGACCACGCCCTGGCAGCTGCCGCCGGGCAGCAGCGCAAACACCAGGCCGGGTTGCTCGGGCGTGCCGCGGTTGACGCGGCTCCACATGGCCAGCGAGCGGTGCCAGCCGTGCACCCGCGTGGCGTGGCGCTCGACGGCGGCAAAGTCGGGCCGCCAGATCAGCGAGGCGTAGCCGAAGATCCACAGATCGGTCGCGCGGCCGCCCGCTTGGTGTCGCCACTGCGTGCGCGTCTGTTCGCGCAATTGCACGGGGTCGCGACCGGGCGGGCGCAGGTGCTCATAGGCGGCGTAGCCAGCTGTTTCGGAGTCCATGGCCGGACTTTATACAATCAAAGGTTTTCGGGCGTCTCATCGGCGGCGGTTCGGCCCGCGTTTTGTGGCGCGTGCCCGGCCGATTCCGGTCGATGGCGCGGGCGGCCCGCAACAACTTGAATCTTGAAAGAAGGACGGAAATGTCTGCACAAAACGATGATTCCCAGGGTTTGGTCTTGGGCGTGGTGTTTGGCCTGATCGTGCTGGTGATCAGCCTGGTGTTCGGGCTGGTGCTGGGCCGCGCGGGAGCGGGGGCGTTGCCGGCCGGCGCGCCAGCGGCGCAGGCCCGCGGCCCGGCGGTCGCATCCGCTGCCACGGTGGTGGGCACGGTCGGCGGTGCGGACGCCGCCAGCGGCGATGGGGCCAGCGTGCGCGTGGAGGGCGAGGTGGTGAAGTTCTACTTTGCCAGCGGCAAGACCGAGCTGGCCGCCGGCGCGCCCGATGCGCTGGGCGAGATCGTCAAGGGCGTGGCGGCGGGCCGCAAGGCGGTGATCAGCGGCTATCACGACGCGACGGGCGACGCCGCCGTCAACGAGGAGCTGGCCAAGCAGCGGGCGCTGGCGGTGCAGGGCGCGCTCAAGGCGCTGGGCATCGGCGAGGACAAGATCGAGCTGCGCAAGCCCGAGGTGACCACGGCCAGCGGCAGCAACACCGAGGCGCGGCGCGTCGAGGTGACGCTGCAGTGATCGGACGGCGGCTCCGACACGAACAAACCCGGCGGCCGCCGGGTTTTTTCATGGGAGCGGCGAAGGCAGTCAGCGCAGGCCGCCGCCGGCCGCTGCGGCGCCGCGCTGGATCAGCTCGATCTTGTAGCCGTCGGGGTCGGTGACGAAGGCAATGACGGTGGTGCCGCCCTTCACGGGCCCGGCCTCGCGCGTGACCTGGCCGCCGGCGGCCTTGATGGCCTCGCAGGCGGCGTGGGCGTCGGGCACGCCCAGGGCGATGTGGCCGTAGGCCGTGCCCAGGTCATAGCTTTCGGTGCCCCAGTTGTAGGTCAGCTCGATCTCGGCCTGGCCGGGGTTGCCGCCCTCGTAGCCGACGAAGGCCAGCGAGTATTTGTACTCGGGGTTCTCGGAGGTGCGCAGCAATTGCATGCCCAGCACCTGGGTGTAGAAGTCGATCGAGCGCTGGAGGTTGCCCACGCGCAGCATGGTGTGCAGGATTCTCATGCGGCCATTGTGCCCGTGCGGCGTGACCAGGGTGAGCCGAATGCGGCCGGCGCACAGAGGGAGAGCGTGCTGCGGCAACCGTGTTTGTTGTCGCGGAAATGAATCAAATAGAGCTCTTGCCCTTGTTGGACGGACGCAAACAGCTACATGAACAATAGCATCTTGCGCCTCGCGCGTGGCGCCGATCAGATCAGGTGGCTGGGGCCGAAGGACTCGATGTAGCTGAAATGGCAGGCCAGCCCGTCTGCGGGCGTCCAGCGGTACAGGCCGATCATCGGCGGCTCGAAGCGGCAGGCCAGCGGCGCGTCGGGGCGCAGGTCGAGTGCGAGCTGGTGCGAGCTGGAGGGCGCCACCACCACCGGCGCGCCGCCCAACTGCCCGACGATGGGCCGGTGCATGTGGCCGCAGGCGATCAGTTGCACGCCGCCGTGCGCGGCCACCAGGCGGCCCAGCTCGGCGCGGCCGTGCAGCAGGCCGCAGTTGTCCATGGCGCTCATGCCGCTGACCAGGGGCGGGTGGTGCATGAACAGCAGCACCGGCTGGCCTGCGCAGGCCGCCAGCTGGCGCTGCAGCCAGTCGAGCTGATCGGCCCCGAGCGCGCCGTGCGGGGCGCCCGGCACCACCGTGTCCAGGCCAATGAAGTGCATGTCGCCCTGCGTGGCGTGCAGACAGATGCAGTCGCCCGGCGCGTCGCTGGCCACCGGCATGACCGAGGCCAAGTGCTGGCGTGCCGCGCTGCGCAGGTCATGGTTGCCCGGGATCGCCAGCACCCGCGGGCCGCCGGCGGCGGGCGGAGGCAGCGCGCGCTCGAGCTGGGCGGCGATCTCGGCGTAGTCGCTCGCCTGGCCGCTGTCGGCCAGGTCACCCGTCAGCAGCAGCACGTCGATGGCCGGTTGCAGGCCGCGCACATGCTCCAGCGCGCGGCGCAGGCCGCCGCTCGGGTCGACGGGGCCGGTCAGCAGGCCCGGCTGGAGCCCGATGTGCGGGTCGGTGATGTGCGCGATCAGCATGAGAGCGGTGTGTGCACGGACGGCAGGCCGGTGTGGCGCGGCCGTCGACAAGCGCGCCATTATCCGAGACAAATTGAAACTTTTCAGCGCAGTCGGGTCGCACGGCGCTGGCGCGGGGCGGAAATAAGTCGCGGTTTCACAAGGGCACGGTGTAGTTCAGCGCCATGCGCCCGCCGTCGACCATGACGATCTCGCCGGTCATGTAGCTGGCGGCGTCGCTGGCCAGGAAAGCCACCACGTCGGCCACCTCGGCGGGTTCGCCCAGGCGCTTGATCGGCGTGCGCATCATGATCTTGTTCTTGGCCTCCTCGCTGGTCAGCACGGCCTGGGCGGCCAGCTCGGTGGCGATGGTGCCGGGGCCCACGGCGTTGACGCGCACGCCCTTGTCGGCCAGCGCCAGCGCCATGGCGCGCGTGAGCTGGTTGATGCCGCCCTTGCTGACGTTGTAGCTGGCGATGTCGGGAATGGCCAGCACGCTGTTGACCGAGCTCATGTTGACGATGGCGCCGCGCCCGGCCTGCGCCATCACGCGCGCCACCGCCTGGCCGACCAGGAAGGCGCCCTTGAGGTTGACGCGCAGCACGGCGTCGAAGTCCGCCTCGGTGACCTGGAGGAAATTGGCCGCCTTGAAGATGCCGGCGTTGTTGACCAGCACGTCGATGCGGCCGTGCTGGTGCAGCACCTGGGCCACCAGCGCGTCGACCTGCGCCTTGTCGCCCACGTCGCAGTGCTGGTAGGTTGCGCCCAGCTCGGCCGCCAGCGCCTGGCCGCGCGCGTCCGCAACGTCGGCGATGACCACCTGCGCGCCCTCGCGCGCAAAGCGCCGCGCGCAGGCCTCGCCGATGCCTTGCGCGGCGCCGGTGATGATGACGACGCGGTCTTGCAGGCCAAAGGAGATCGAAGTGGAATTGGACGTTGCCATGGTGTGCGTGCTGGGTTCAGTCGGTTTGCAAGGCGCTGGCTGGCGCGGCAGGGTCGACGGTGGTGTCGATGAATTTTATGAAAGCACTCGATCCTGGCCCCCGACAAGTCACGGCAAGCAGGTCTGTCAGCGGCCCGCACCGGCATGCAAGCGCCTGAGGCGGCGGTGCCGATGCTGAAAAATCAGCCGGTAGATGGGTGTCATCAGCGCCGCAAGCAGCGCCACCCGGCCGTGCATGGTGACCGTGTCGGTCACGACGCAACCGCGCTCGGTGCGGGTGGTGGTGCGCTCGTGGCGCCACAGCCTGTTGGTCCATGAGGACGACTCTTCCAGAAAGCCGCGATCAGGGTCAATGTGCGCCAGGCGCAGCGCGTGCACATCGACGGGCAGCACACCCAGCAGCAAAACGACGCTGCGAAAGAGCACCCGCTCCGTGGTCCATTGCGCCAGCGGGCAGCGCCGCCAACCAGCGGGGGCGGTCATGTGCACCCACGGCCAAAGCTCGGCATTGACTGCTGCCATGGACATGCGCGCCCAGAAAGCCTCAGGTGCGATGGGCAGCGGGGTGGAAACGGTGAAGGTCGGCATGGCAGGTTCACGCTGTGGCGATTGCGATTGCGATGGCGATTGCGCGTGGGCGACTGGCTCGTGCCACATCGACACAGCGGCGTGTCAGCGCCTCACGGTTTGATGCTGCCCACCTGCAGGCGCTGGGCCAGCGCGGCGTGGCCGGCGTCGCGCGCATGGTCAACCGCGCTGCGGCCGGCGCGGTCGGTGCGCGCCGGGTCGGCGCCGGCATTGAGCAACAGTTGCACCAGGGCCGCGTCACCACGGCGCGCCGCCAGCATCAGTGCGGTGCGGCCGGCGTCGTCGGCGGTGTTGACGGCTGCGCCGCGCTCCAGCGCGTTGCGCGCTGCGGCGTCCTGGCCGGACGTGGCAGCGGCCAGCAGGCGCTGGTTGGGCGTTAGAGAAGGCGGCGGGCTCCGCGGCGCGGGGCTGGCCGCGAGCTGGGGGGCGGGCTGCTCGGCGCTGGCCCGGTTGGTGAGGTTTTCCGCCACGGTGGGTGCGGGCGCGGCGTTTGGGGGCGCGTCCTGGCGAGCCGGCGACGGCGCGGCGGCATTCGCGCCGGGGGGCGGGTTGCTGGCGTTTGGCGGGTGCGCCGAAGAAGGGGCCGCTGCGGCGGCCGGGCGTGCGGTGCTGGTGCTGCCCGCGGCGTCGCTGGCGTCGGCCAGCTTGGCGGCGCGCCGCAACGCCGCGGCCCGACGCCGTTCGGCCTGTGCGTCGGGGGCCGGGCTTTGCTCGCCCTGCGCTTTTGCCGGGGCGGCTGCCTCGCTGTGTGCGGTGGCCGGCCGGGCGTCGGGCGCGCGCTGGGTCTGGGCGGCCGCTGGCTCGTCGGGGCGCTTGCGGGCGGGCGCGCGCTCCTCGGCGGGCCGGGGCGCGGCGCGCTGCGGCTCGACGAGGCTGCCTGGGGCGAGCGTGGCGGCGGGGGTGGGTGGCGCGTCGGCGCTGGTGCGCGCCGTGTCACTGGCCGTCGGCGCGGCGGCCTGGCTGTCGGCACGGCGCTGCGGCGTGCGTTCGGATGCGTCCTGGGCGTTTGCGGGCGCCGCGGCGGACGGCGCCGCCGCATGGGGCGATGCAGCGTCCGCCTCGGCGCGGCCTGCGGTTGCGGGCGCCGCCGTCACGGGGGTTGCGCCGCGGCCCAGCGCCAGGTCCCGTTCGTCGTCCGCGCCGCGGTCGAGTTGCACCGCCAGCAAACCGGCGAGGCCGAGGACGGCGACGCTGGCGACGGCCGTGCGGACCCAGTGCCGGTCGTTGGCCGCGTCGGCGCCGGGGGTCGGTGCCAGCGGACCGGAGGCGAAGTCGAGCTCGCCGCTGTGGGGGGGCGAGCGGTCGGCGCCGGCATCGGCATCGGTGTCTTCGGCATCCGTGGCGTGGTCGGCGTGCAGCCAGGCCTGCACCTGGGCCTGGGCCAGGACCGCCGCGCGCAGGCTGGCATCGGGGCCGATGTCGTCGAGCGCGCTGGCCTCGCGATAGCGGGCGAGGATCTCGTCCTCGGGCGGTTGTGCCAAGGTGTCTTGCGTGGGCGAGTTCACGGACCTGCCCTCCGTGCTGCGCGCTGCAGCATGCGCCTTGGCGAGCGGCGCGGCGCGCCGGGATCGGCCACCCGGGCCAGGGCCCGGCTCGCCATTGCGGCACTCGACCTGCACTTGCCGCAACGGCGGGTTGACACCGGGTGCCTCATGCCATGTTCTCCAGCGTCCGGCGCAGCGCGGCGCGGGCGTAGCGCAGGCGGCTGCGGACGGTTTCGATGCCCACGCCGGTGGCGGCGGCGATCTCGGCCACGCTCATCTCGCCCTCGGCTTGCAGCAGAAAGCTGTCGCGCTGCACGGCGGGCAGTTGCTCCAGCGCCGCCAGCAGTTGCCGGGCCTGCTGGCGGTTTTCAATGCGCCGCACGGGGCCAAAGCCCGAGGGCGCGGCCAGCGTATCGGCCAGCGTGTGCGCGTCATCGACCGCCTCGTCCAGGCTGACCGTGGGGCGGGCGGCGCGCACGTGGTCGACCACGCGGTGCCGCGCCACGGTGAACAGCCAGGTGGTGAAGCGCGCCACCGGCTGGCCCGCGTCGCCCGCCAGCGGCCGGTAGCGCGCGGCGTTGCGGGCCACGCGCAGCCACACGTCCTGCGCCAGTTCGTCGGCCGTGGCCACATCCCCGATGCTGCGGAAGATGTAGCGCCACAGGCGCAGGCCGTGGCGGTCGTACAGGGTTTCGAAGGCGCGTGCGTCACCCGCGGCATAGCGCTGCATGAGCGTCTCGTCGGTGGCGTCGTCCGGCGGCGGCATGGGCCCGATTATGGCGAGGGCGCGGGCGCGAGCCGCCTTCCGATCAACCGCCGGACGTTCGCGCTCCCGCAACGCATGAAATCGGCGTGGGCCATGCGCGGGCGGCCGCGCAAGGGCTGTCCCGCCGCGCTGGCTGCGTCTTCCTTCCCACGCGCAGCGTGAGGAAAGGGGGTGTTGTCGGTTCATCTCACCGCCAGGCCGGCGGATCGGGCGTGTAGCCGCTGCTTGCAGAATCCGGAAAGGCCTGCGGCTGCGGCAGCAGGCGGCGGTCGGGCGCGATGACGCCCATGGCCACCAGGTTTTCATGGCTGTCATAGCGGATGGAGATGACTTCCTGAGGCCGCGGGCTGCGGCGCTCGAAGCGGGTGTGGCTGACCCAGGCGCTCTCGCGCGCGCCGTGGCCGGTGCCCAGATGCGGTGCGGCCTGCCGGGGGCGTGCTGCGCTGGCGCTGGTACTGCGGTCGGCCTCGACCGCCTTGTCTTGCGATTCTTCCGCGCACGCCGCGGGGCTGGCGGCTTCGGCGTCGCCCGCGGCCGGCGCGCTGCGGCGCTCCATCGGCGCGGCCATCGGCCCGATGGGCGGCGGCGGTGGCTGCAGCCGTTCGCGAAACACCGCCACGCCAATCACGCCGACGTTGGCGGGCCGCCCGGTGCGCGCGGCGTACGAGTGGGGCAGGGTGGTGAAGTGAAAGGCCGCGACTTCGGCGTCGCTCTTGCGCCAACCGGTGATCTGCGCGTTCTGCCAGGCGGACAGCACGTAGCCGGACTGGTCCCAGGCGGCGGTGTCGCCGGTGATGACGTTCACGCCGTCGACGGACATGACGCCCATCACGCGCTCGCCGCTGGCGTTGCGCACCTGGATGGCGTAGCGCGCGCCGGGGCGCCCGGCGATCCACCAGTCGCTGCCGTGGCGGTACACCGGCAGCGGCGCGCCGGTGTCGCGGTCGATCACGTCGACGTCGAGCAGGCGGCCGACGGCGTGCGCGTGCGCGCTGGCCAGCAGGGTGCCGGCGGCCAGGGCGATGGCGCAGAGCAGGGAGGCGGGTGATTTCATGCGGGGCTCCGTTTCAGGGGGTGGAGATGACAGAAACGAAGTCCGGCGGCCGATGGGGTTGAGCCGGAGTGATGGTGTTGTAAGCGTGGGTAAGCGCCACCAGCCCTACACTGGGGCGCAATTCACGCTCCAACACCTTGGCGCTGCCAGCCCATGACCACTTTGACCCTGACCGAGCTCTACACCGCCGACGACGGCCGCGCGCGTTTTCGCGATTGGCCCGTGGCGCTCTCCGAAGGCACGCCCGCCGCCCGCCTGTCAAGCCTGATGGCGTCGGGCGGTTGCCAGTTTCGCCGCAGCCCGGTGGGCTTTGCCAGCGACTTTCACTGCACCGGCACGCCGCAGTGGCTGGTGGTGCTGCAAGGGCGCATGGAAATCGGCTTGCGCGACGGCACGGCGCGCGTGTTCGGGCCGGGCGAGTGCTTCTACTCCAACGACACGCTGCCGGCCGGCGCCCGCTTCGATCCCCAGGTGCATGGCCACCGCAGCCGGCTGCTGGGGGACGATCCGCTGGTGACGCTGTTCGTGCGTGCCTGAGTTGAACGAGATGCTATCGATGAAATAGCTGCCAGCGCAATTCAGACAAGGGCAATAAGCCCAAACGACATAAAAAAAGGGCTTGCGCACAAGCCCTTTTTGCTGCGTGCCCGTCGGCGTTCAGCGCCCGTAGCCGCCGCCACGTTGGCCGCCACCGCCAAAGCCGCCGCGGCCGCGCTGCTTGTTGCGGCCACCGCCGCCGCTCTTGCCGCCCATGCCGTCGATGCTGGTGCGCATCGGGTCGGGCTGGCCGACCGCGCCGTGGCTGGGGCCGCGCGGGGCGTTGCGCCGGCCGTGCAGGTTGGTTTGCAGCGGGTCGATGTTGCGCGGCAGGCGGTCGACCTCGCGCTCGTCCTCGTCGTCATAGCCGAACTCGCGCGTGGCCGGTGCGGGGCGCGGCGCGGGGGCGTGCTGACCGTGGTTGCGCGGGGTGTCGGGCCCATCCGGCCGGTTGCCGTTGCCGCCACGCCCGCGACGGCGGTTGCGGTTGCGGCCGTTGCGCGGGCCCTGGCCGTCCTCCGCATGGGCGGCGGGCGCGCGCGGGGCCTGGTCGGCTTGCTGGAGGGCGTTGCCATCGTCTGCGCTGGCGCCGGCGGCGCGGGCCGGGCGCGGGCCCGGGCCACGGCCGCGCGGGCCTTGTCCGGCCTTGTTTTCGCGGATGCGCTGCATCATCTCCTGGCGCGCGGCGCGGGCGGCGGCCTGCATCACCTCGCGGCCGGGGGCGCGACCCAGGCCGCCCCACAGCGTCTGGCGGCCCATGGCGATGGGCTCGGCGCGCTCGCCTTCCTCGGGGCCGTAGGCGTCCAGGATCTGCACGGGGATCTGCTGGCGCGTGAAGCGCTCGATCTCGTGCATGAAGCCCTCTTCGTCCATGCACACCAGGCTGACGGCCTCGCCGCTGGCGCCGGCGCGGCCGGTGCGGCCGATGCGGTGCACGTAGTCCTCGGGCACGTTGGGGATGTCGTAGTTGACGACGTGCGGCAGCTCGTCGATGTCGATGCCGCGCGCGGCGATGTCGGTGGCCACCAGGGCGCGCAGCTCGCCGCTCTTGAACTCGGCCAGCGCCTGGGTGCGTGCGCTCTGGCTC
This sequence comes from Ottowia sp., assembly GCF_046348305.1. Classification (GTDB taxonomy): domain Bacteria; phylum Pseudomonadota; class Gammaproteobacteria; order Burkholderiales; family Burkholderiaceae_C; genus Ottowia. Next base: position 146,228 of record NZ_JAXMEM010000010.1, on the reverse strand, counting down.
TTGTTGCCGTGCAGGGCCATGGCCTTGATGCCGCGGTCGTTCAGGTAGTCGGCTACCTTGTTGGCGCCGAACTTGGTGCGCGTGAATACCAGCACCTGGCTCCAGTTGCCCTCGCCGATCAGGTGGGCCAGCACGTCCTTCTTGCGGTTGCGGCCGACGGGGTAGATGAGCTGGGCGATGCGCTCGACCGTGGTGTTGGGGGGCGTGACCTGGATGCTCTTGGGATCCTTCAGCAGGCCGGCGGCCAGCGCGCGGATCTCGTCACTGAAGGTGGCGGAGAACAGCAGGCTTTGCTTGTCCCGCGGCAGCAACGCCAGCACCTTCTTGACGTCGTGGATGAAGCCCATGTCGAGCATGCGGTCGGCTTCGTCCAGCACCAGGATCTCCACGTGCGAGAGGTCCAGGTGGCCCTGCTGCTCCAGGTCGAGCAGGCGCCCGGGCGTGGCCACCAGGATGTCGCAGCCGGCCTGGATGCGCTCGATCTGCGGGTTCATGCCGACGCCGCCGAAGATCACGGTGGAGCTCAGCTCGAGGTGCTTGCCGTAGCTGCGCACGGCCTCTTCGACCTGGGCGGCCAGTTCGCGCGTGGGCGTGAGCACCAGGGCGCGGATGGCGCCGCGGCGCGGCGCCGGGCGGGTGGACAACAGTTGCAGCAGCGGCAGGGCAAAGCCGGCCGTCTTGCCGGTGCCGGTCTGCGCGCCGGCCAGCAGGTCGTGGCCTTGCAGCACGACGGGAATGGCTTGGGCTTGAACAGGGGTGGGCTCGGTGTAGCCCAGCTCGTGCACGGCTTTCAGGATTGCCGGCGCCAGGTTCAGATCGTCAAAGTTCATCGATGGGGTGCGCCGTGCAATGCGGCGCGGCTGCCTAGGGCCCGATCCGGCGGATGCCGGCCAGTCAGGTGGGCGATAGGCGGGTTCTTCTGGGGGTGGGCGCTGCGATGCGCGGTGGGCCGTGTCCGGCTGCGCTTTCGCGAGGCGCCCCAGCGGAAGGGCTGGCTGAAACGGGGAACTGGTGAACCGTCAGCCTTCAGATTATCGCATGGCCGCGCCAGGCAGCCCGCGCAAGGCCGATAATCGGGGGCACGCGGCTTGCGGCGCGCCAGCGCCGGCACATCAGGCCGCTTCTTCATTTTCAAGGCTGTTTTTCCTTGTGGCGCCCGTCAGGCAAGCGCGGACAGCTATCTTTTTGAGAGTTACCCATGGCCCAATACGTCTACACCATGAACCGCGTCAGCAAGATCGTGCCGCCCAAGCGGCAGATCTTGAAGGACATTTCGCTCAGCTTTTTCCCCGGCGCCAAGATCGGCGTGCTGGGCCTGAACGGCTCGGGCAAGTCGACGCTGCTGAAGATCATGGCCGGCATCGACAAAGAGATCGAAGGCGAGGCCACGCCCATGCCGGGCCTGGACATCGGCTATCTGCCGCAGGAGCCCCAGCTCAACCCCGAGCACACCGTGCGCGAGGAGGTGGAACTGGCCATGGGGGAGGTCAACGCCGCCCGCGCGCGGCTGGAAGAGATCTACGCCGCCTATGCCGAGCCCGACGCAGACTTCGACGCCTTGAGCGAGGAGCAAGGCAAGCTGGAGGCCGTGATTGCCGCCGCCGGCACCGACAGCGAGCACCAGCTGGAGATCGCCGCCGACGCGCTGCGCCTGCCGCCGTGGGATGCGCAGATCAAGAACCTGTCGGGCGGCGAAAAGCGCCGCATCGCGCTGTGCAAGCTGCTCTTGTCCAAGCCCGACATGCTGCTGCTGGACGAGCCCACCAACCACCTGGACGCCGAATCGGTGGAGTGGCTGGAAATCTTCCTGCAGCGCTTTCCCGGCACCGTGGTGGCCATCACGCACGACCGCTACTTTCTGGACAACGCCGCCGAGTGGATTCTGGAGCTGGACCGCGGCTACGGCATTCCGTGGAAGGGCAACTACAGCACCTGGCTGGAGCAAAAAGAAGCGCGCCTGCTGCAGGAAAAAAAGAGCGAAGACGCCCGCATGAAGGCGATGAAGAAAGAGCTGGAGTGGGCGCGCCAGAACCCCAAGGGCCGCCAGGCCAAGAGCAAGGCGCGTCTGGCGCGCTTCGAGGAACTGAGCGACTACGAATACCAGCAACGCAACGAGACGCAGGAAATCTTCATCCCCGTGGCCGAGCGCCTGGGCACCGAGGTGATCGAGTTCACCGGCGTCAGCAAGAGCTTCGGCGATCGCCTGCTGATCGACAACCTCAGCTTCAAGGTGCCGGCGGGCGCCATCGTCGGCATCATCGGCCCCAACGGCGCGGGCAAGTCAACCCTCTTTCGCCTGATTGCCGGCAAGGAGCAGCCCGACAGCGGCACGGTCAGCATCGGCAAGACCGTGCAACTGGCCTTCGTCGACCAGAGCCGTGACGCGCTGGCCAACGACAAGACCGTGTGGGAGGACATCTCCGGTGGCCTGGACATCATCAACGTGGGCAAGTTCCAGATGGCCAGCCGCGCGTATTGTGGGCGCTTCAACTTCAACGGACAGGACCAGCAAAAGAAGGTCGGCACCCTGTCGGGCGGCGAGCGCGGGCGCCTGCACCTGGCCAAGACGCTGATGCAGGGCGCCAACGTGCTGCTGCTGGACGAGCCCAGCAACGACCTGGACGTGGAAACCCTGCGCGCGCTGGAGGACGCCCTGCTGGAATACGCCGGCAGCGTGATGGTGATCAGCCACGACCGCTGGTTCCTGGACCGCATCTGCACCCACATCCTGGCGGCCGAGGGCGACAGCCAGTGGGTGTTCTTCGACGGCAACTACCAGGAATATGAAGCCGACAAGAAGAAGCGCCTGGGCGAGGAGGGCGCGCGGCCGCATCGGATGCGCTACAAGGGGCTCAAATAGCCCTGGGCGAGCCGGCCCAGTCGGCTTATTTCTGGCGCGATTTGCTAATGGAGACGATCAGCTGCCACAGCGGCACCGTCTCGTCGATAAAGGCCTTGTGGCCCTCGGGCGTGAGACGGCGCCCGCCAATCATGATGACGCCCTGGGCCTGCTGGTCGGCCACGAAGACCGGGTCGGCTGCGGCCTGGCGGATGGCGGTGTTCAGGCGCGCCTGCACGTCAGGGGGCAAGCCCTTGGGCCCGTAAAAACCGTGCCAGATCGAGAGCTCGAGCTCGCGCGAGAACATGCGCCGCAGCGTGACCAGGCTTGAAAACGGCGCGCCCGTCATGGGCGTGCCCGTGGTTTGGGCATAGCCCTGCACGGTTTTGGCCAGCAAAGGCGCCTTGACCGAGGGGGTCTGGTCGCACAGCACGTCCACCTTGTTTTCCTTCAGCGCCGTCAGCGCCGGCGCGCTGCCCGGAAATTCGACGCGTGTGAAGGACTTGCCGGCCAGGCTTTGCAAAAACAGCCCGCACAGATACGAGGCCGAGCCGGCCCCCGCATCGGCCAGGCGGATCTGGCTGGAGTCCGTGCGCTCCAGCCAGTCGGCGAATTCGCGGGCGGTTTTTGGCTCCAGCGTGGGGCGCCCCAGGATGACCATGGGCGACTCCAGCACCAGGCCCAGGTAGCTGAAGGCGGTGTTGGGGTCGAACGGCAGCTTGTCGCCCAGCGCGGGCAACAGGGCGATGTTGGTGTTGGTGAACAGCAGCGTGCGCCCGTCAGGCTTGGCGTTGGCCACGTCGGCCAGGCCCTGCACACCGCCGGGGCTGGGCACGTTTTTCACCGTGATGGGCGTGCCGCCCAGTGCCTGACTGAGCGGTTTGGCCAGCGCGCGCATGGTGCGGTCGGTGGGGCCGTTTTGCGAGTAGGGCACGATGACGGTGATGGGCTCGGCCGTGGGTTGCGCCGTGGCCGGCAGGGCCAGCGCCCAAGCCAGCGCGCCACACCCCAGGAGCGCCACGGCGTGCGCCAGTCCGCACGGACCTGAAAGAAACCGAGCGATGCGTTGGACTGGTGAAAAAATCATGTGTGCAATGTCAGAAAAAAGCAAACATGCGTATGATAATTACTGCAAATCGTATCCGCAGCAGGGAAAGCCCGCACGCCCAGCACCTCCCATCGCCCGCAGACGCATAGAGCCAAGAGGCCGGGGAGCAGGCCAATCCAGTGATCGCCGTGGCCGGGATTTCCCGGCCACTGGCGATGCCCCCTGCAAGGGGGTGGCGCAACATCGCGCAGCGAGTGGAGACTGGGGGTGTTTTATTTCAGGCGTTGCACGGCCTTGAGGGTTTCCTCGACGTGCTTGAGCGGGTTGCTGCCCTCGTGCGTGAACACCACCCGGCCGTCTTGGCCAATGACGTAGGAGATGCGGTTGGCCACTCCGGGCAGCAGCGAGGCGGCGTCATAGGCCTTGATGGTCTGTCCGCGCGGGTCGGAGCCGACGGCGAACTGGTCGCGGCATTCTTCGCTGGAAAAGCGCTTGAGGGTGTCGATGTCGTCGTGCGAAATGCCGATCACGCGCGCGCCCAGCGCGGCGAACTGGGGCGTCGCCTCGGCAAATGCGTTGGCCTCGATGGTGCAGCCGCGCGTGAAGGCCTTGGGAAAGAAGTACACCACCACCGGGCCTTTCTTGAGGGCCTCGGCCAGGTCAAAGGCAAAGGGTTTGCCGGCCAGCGCGGCGGTGGTCTTGAACTCGGGCGCGGCATCGCCGGGCTTGAGCGCGGCGTGCGCGCCCAAGGGCAGCCAGGCAGCGCAAGCCAAGGTCAGGGCGACCAGGCGCTTCATGGCCGATTACCCACAACTCCCCACAAACCCGCAATGCGTGCAGTAATCGCACCCATCCTTGCGAATCATCGCGTGCGCGCCGCATTCGGGGCATTTCTTGCCGGCCATGACGCCGGGGGCGGCGCTCGATGTCTCGGCGGCGGGCTCGGCGGACAGCATCTCGTCGGGCTCGAACAGCGAGGCCTGCGCCGCCTCGGCGCGGCGGGCGATGAGGTTCTCGACCGCGTAGCCGATGGCGGCCACCTCGCTGTCGTGCCAGCGCGGCACGTGGGTGCCGTCGGCCTTTTCGTAAGTGCCCAGGCGCACCGGGCCGCGGTCCCAGGTGACCTTGCGCATGTCCGACAGGGCGCGGTCCAGAAAGCCGCCGCGCGCGGCCAGGCTGAGCATGCGCATGGTGGCGGTGATCCATTGCTGCGACTCGCCGCTCTGGCCCACGGGCATGAAAAATTCGATGGCGCGCTCGATCGTGCCCTTGCCGTCGGCCGTGGGCATGGGCAAAAAGGTGACGATCAGGTACAGGCGCTGCTGGCCCTCGCTGGTCCAGTATTCGATCTTCTCGGCCACGGCGGGCAGGCCGCCGGCCGGGCGCTTTTCAATCACCGTGCGCATCGGGTCGTAGGCCGGCGCCGCCGCCGACACGGCAATGGCCGGTTCGTCCTTTTTGACCGGTGTGGTCTCCAGCACGGCGCCCAGGATGCTGTTGGGGCGGTAGGTGGCCAGGCCCTTCAGGCCCGCCTGCCAGGCCTGGCGGTACAGGTCCTTGAAGTCGTCGAAGGGGTAGTCGGCGGGGATGTTGACGGTCTTGCTGATGGAGGTGTCCACGTAGGGCTGCACCGCCTGCATCATGGCCACGTGCTCTTGCGCGCTCATCTGCAGCGCGTTGACGAAGTAGGCGGGCAGCTTGCCGGCCGTGTCGTCGGTGGTGACGCTGGCGTCTACCCATTCGCGATACAGGCGGAAGGCATGGTCTTCCACCATGTAGCTGCTGGTGCTGCCGTCGCCCTCGCGCTTGTTGCGCTTGTAGCCCCAGCTGAAGGCCGGCTCGATGCCGTTGGACGCGTTGTCGGCAAAGGCCAGGCTGACGGTGCCGGTGGGCGCGATCGACAGCAGGTGGCTGTTGCGGATGCCGTGCTGGCGGATGGCGGCCTTGATGTCGTCGGGCAGGCGGCTGGCAAAGGTGCCTTGGGCCAGGTAGCCATCGGCCTTGAACTTGGGAAAGGCCCCCTTTTCCTTGGCCAGCTCGACCGAGGCGCGGTAGGCCGCGTCGCGCATGCGCCGGCCGATCTCGGCGGCCATCTGGCGACCGTCCTCGCGGTCATAGCGCAGCTTGAGCAGCGTCAGCGTGTTGCCCAGCCCGGTGAAGCCCACGCCGATGCGGCGCTTGGCGGCGGCCTCCTCGCGCTGCTGCTGCAGCGGCCAGTAGGTGACGTCGAGCACGTTGTCCAGCGCGCGCACCTGGGTGGCCACCACCTGCTCGAAGCGCTCGAAGTCGAACGCCGCCTCGCCGCCCACGCCAAAGGGGTGGCGCACGAAGTTCGTCAGGATGATCGGGCCCAGGTCACAGCAGCCGTAGGGGGGCAGCGGCTGCTCGCCGCAAGGATTCGTGGCCTCGATCTGCTCGGTGTAGTTCAGGTTGTTGTCGCGCCCGATCTGGTCGAGAAACAGGATGCCGGGCTCGGCGAAGTCGTAGGCCGAGGTCATGATGGTGTCCCACAGCTCGCGCGCCGGCACGCTGCGGTACACCCACAGGCCGTCGGCGCGCTGGTGGCCGCCGGCGTCCTTGACCTTCGGGCCCGGCTCGGCCTTGTGCACCAGCTCCCAGTCGGTGCCGGCGGCCACGGCCTGCATGAAAGCGTCGGACACGCCGACCGAGACGTTGAAGTTGTTCCAGCGCCCGGGCGTGCGTTTGGCGGTGATGAACTCCAGCACGTCGGGGTGGTCGATGCGCAGCACGCCCATCTGCGCGCCGCGTCGGCTGCCGGCGCTCTCGACCGTCGAGCACGACTGGTCGAACACGTTCATGTAGCTGCACGGGCCGCTGGCGTAGGAGTGGGTACCCTTGACGAAGGCGCCCTTGGGGCGGATGCGCGAGAAGTCGTAGCCCACGCCGCCGCCGCGGCGCATGGTCTCGGCGGCCTCGCGCAGGGCTTCGTAGATGCCGGGGTAGCCGTCGGCGTCGCGCCCCTGGATGGCGTCGCCCACGGGCTGCACGAAGCAGTTGATCAGCGTGGCCTGGATGTCGGTGCCGGCCGCGCTCATGATGCGGCCGGCGCCGATGGCGCCGGCGTGCAAATTGCTCAGAAACCGGCTTTCCCACTCGGCGCGCAACTCGGGCTTCTCGACGCTGGCCAGGGCGCGGGCGACGCGGGCGTAGAGCTGCTCGAGGGAGTGCTCGCCCGGCTTGAAATACTTCTCCGCCAGCACGTCGGCGCTGATGGTCTGGGCAGCAAGTTGGCGCTGCGTCTGGGGCAGCGGATCTCTTTTCATGGGGTGGGCTCCTGGGGCGGCGCCGGCGGTGTCTGTGAAGCATCCGACGGCCAAAAACAGCATTCTTGCACTGTTCAAATCCGCAATTCGAAACGCCCGGGCGGCGTGGGGTCGGCCCTGCGTGCGCGGTGGCCAAAGCGCACCTGAAAACGCAGCAACCCTACGCAAAACCATGTTCTTGAACCAGGCCATGGCACTGTTGGGCGCGCTATATAAAAATGAGCCGCCTGGGTGCTTCGCGCGCCGCTCGAAAATAGTTTCTCGACTGTTGACATGAACCAACGAACTGCTTCTTCCATCCCCGTTGCGTCGGCCAAGCCGCAGCCGGCCGCGCCCACCGGCTGGCCGGTGCTGCGGCTGGGTTTTCGGCCGTTCTACCTGGGGGCGGCCTTGCTGGCCTGCCTGTCGGTGCCGCTGTGGGTGGCGGTGTTTCTGGGCCAGGTCACGCCGGCGTTTGCCCTGGAGCCCCTGCTGTGGCACGGCCATGAGATGGTGTTCGGCTTTGCGGCCGGCGTCATCATCGGCTTCCTGCTGACGGGCGTGCGCGCATGGACCGGGCTGGAGACGCCGCGCGGCCCGTTGCTGGGCGCGCTGGCACTGCTGTGGCTGGCTGCGCGCGTGGCGGCAGTGACGGGGCCGTACACACTGTTTGCGGTGCTGGACTTTGCCCTGCTGCCGCTGGTGGCCGCGCTGCTGCTGCGCATTCTGGTGCGAGCCGGCAACCGGCGCAACATCCCGCTGCTTTCGCTGCTCCTGCTCATGGCGGCCGCCAATGCGGTGTTTCATCTGAGCGTGATGGGGGTGCTCGCGGTGCCCGCGGCATCGTCGCTGTACGCCGGGCTGGCGCTGATCCTGATGGTGGTGACGGTGATGGCCGGGCGCGTGGTGCCGGTGTTTACCCGCAACGTCACGCCTGGGCTGAAGAACAGCGTGCCGCGGCCGCTGGAGTGGTGCGTGCTGGCCGCCACCGGCCTGGCGCTGGCGCTGTGGGTGTTCGGCGCGCCGGCGGGTGTCACGGGGGCGCTGTGCGCCCTGGCCGCCGTGCTGCATGCCGTGCGCCTGGCGCTGTGGAAGCCGCAGGTCACGCTGACGCGGCCTATCCTCTGGATCCTGCACGGCGCCTATGCGTGGCTGCCCGTCGGCTTTGCGCTGCTGGCCGCGGCGCAGGGCGGCTGGGTGCCGCTGTCGCTGGCGGTGCACGCCTTTGCCGTCGGCACCGTCGGCGGTTTGATCATCGGGATGATCACGCGCACGGCGCGCGGCCACACCGGGCGCCCGCTGAAGGCGTCGGGAGGCGAGGTTGTGGCCTACGCGCTGGTGCTGGTTGCGGCCATCGTGCGCGTCGGGGTGCCGGCGCTGTGGCCGTCCAGCACCGCGGCGGCACTGGCCTGGGCGGCCGGGCTGTGGGGCCTGGCGTTCCTGATCTACCTGCTGATCTACGCGCCCTGGCTGCTGCGCACGCGCCTGGATGGCAAGGATGGTTGACGTCGTGCGGCCTGTTCTGTGGTTTTGACTTGATGAAAGGAAGATGATGAGCCAGTTGATGGAAGAAATCGATGTGCGGATGATTGCGCCGCACGAGCGGCACGCCCGCTTGTTTGACCAGTTTGACGGTTTGCTGCCCGGGGAGGCCTTTGTGATCATCAACGATCACAACCCGGTGCCCTTGCGGCGGCAACTGGAGAGCCGCTCGCCCGGCGAGCTGCAGTGGCGGTATCTGCAGGATGGCCCCGATCTGTGGCGCGTGCAGATCGGCAAACAGCAGGCGGGCGGCGATGCGGGCGGGAGCTGCTGCTCGGGCGGCGCCTGCGGCGGTGGCTGATCGGGGCATCGCATCGACGCATGAAAAACGGGCTCCTGCGGGAGCCCGTTTTTGTGGGTGGATGGGCGCGCGCCCTACATGCCCAGCGCCAGCTTGGCTTCCTCGGTCATCATCGAGCGGTCCCAGGGCGGGTCGAACACGATGTTGACGGTGCACTCCTCCACGCGCGGCAGGTTCAGCACCTTGTCGTTGACCTCGTTGGCGATCACCTCGCCCATGCCGCAGCCGGGGGCCGTCAGGGTCATGTCGATCACCACGTGCAGCTTGCCTTCCTCCTCGGTGAAGGGGCGCAGCTCGCAGCGGTAGACCAGGCCCAGATCGACGATGTTGATCGGGATCTCGGGGTCGTAGCAGGTGCGCAGCGCTTCCCACACCAGGGGCTCGACATCGTCTGCTTCCACGTCACCGTGCTCGACGACCGGCGTGGGGTCCTTCTTGCCGATGGCGTCGGCGTCGCTGCCACGCAGGCGCACCAGCTGGCCTTCGACGAGGAGGGTGAACGAGGAGCCCAGCGCCTGCGTGATTTCGCACCAGGTGCCTTCTTCCAGCTCGACCGGCGTGCCGGCGGGCACCAGCTCGACCTGCACGTTGCGGCGCACCAGGACGGTTTCGCGATTGCGTCTCATGCGGCGGGCTCCGGTTCGGTGCTCGCGTTGCCGCCGTCTTGCGCGATGGCGTGCATCAGCGCATGCCAGCCCAGCAGGGCGCACTTGATGCGGCTGGGATACTGGCGCACGCCGGCCAGGCTGACGAGCTTGCCCAGGGGCGCGCCCTCGGGCTCTTCCTCGCCGGTGAGCACGGCGCGAAAGTGCTGCTGCAAGGCTTTGGCGGCGGCGACGTCGCGGCCCTTGACGGCCTCGGTCATCATCGAGGTGGAAGCCATGCAGATGGCGCAGGCATGGCCGGTGAAGCGGATGTCCTGGACTTGGTCGCCGACCAGGTTCAGCTCGACGGCGATCTGGTCGCCGCAGGACGGGTTGGTGCCTTCGGCCTGGTGCGTGGGGTGCGGCAGGTGCCCGAAGTTGCGCGGCGCGCGCTTGTGCTCGAGCACCACCTCCTGATACAGATCGTTCACGGCATCGTTCATCGTAGTTGTCCATGGCGCTGCGCGTCACCCGCAGCCGATGAAACACAAACAGCCGCAAGGCCGCGGCACAGGCCAAGCCCGCGATCGCCGTGGTCGGGGTTTCCCCGGCCACTGGCGATGCCCCCTTGAGGGGGGAGGCGGAACATCGCGCAGCGAGTGAAGACTGGGGGTGGGTGTTTCATCGCAGGACTTTCAGCGCGTGCGTCACGGCGGCGATCAGGCGATCGACTTCATCGGCGGTGTTGTAGAGGGCAAACGAGGCACGCGTGGTGGGGCCGCGGCCCAGGTGGTCGATCAGCGGCTGCGCGCAGTGGTGGCCGGTGCGCACGGCAATGCCGCGTTCGTCCAGCAGGGTGCCGATGTCGTGCGGGTGCACGTCCTGCGCGACGAAGGACACCAGGGCCGCGTCGGTGGCGTGCGGCGCCAGTACGGTGACGCCGTCGATGGCGGCCAGGCCCGCCACGGCCTGCGCACGCAAGGCATGCACATGCTGGTCGATGGCGGCGAGGCCGACCTGGTCGATGAACCGCGCAGCGGCGGCCAGGCCGACCGCGCCGCCGACATTGGGCGTGCCGCCTTCCAGGCGCGCGGGCAGGGCGGCCCAGGCGGCGCTGTCGTACTTGACCCATTCGACCATGTCGCCGCCCAGGCGCAGCGGGTGCAGGCGCTCCAGCGCCGCGCGGCGCCCGGCCAGCACGCCGGTGCCCATGGGGCCGTACATCTTGTGGCCCGAGAAGGCCATGAAGTCGCAGGCCAGTCTGGAAAGATCGGGCACCGCATGGCTGGCGGCCTGCGCGGCGTCGAGCACGGTGAGTGCGCCGGCCGCGGACGCCAGCGCAAGCATCTCTTCGTAGGCCGGGCGCTCGCCCGTGGCGTTGGCGCCGGCCGTGACGGCGAAGACGCGGGTGCGCTCGCTCAGCAGGCGCTGCAGGTCGGCCACGTGCAGGCGGCCTTCGCTGTCGGGGCGCAGCACGATCAGCTTGGCGCCGGTGGCCTGCGCGGCGTGCTGCCAGGGGATCAGGTTGGCGTGGTGCTCCAGGCCGCTGACGATGATCTCGTCGCCGGGGCGCAGCCAGGCCTTGCCCGCCCCGCCCAGCCACAGGCCCTGGGCGATCATGTTGAGTGCCTCGGTGGTGCCCGAGGTGAACACCAGCTCGTGATCCTTGCCCGCGCCGATGAAGCGCGCCAGCACGGCGCGCGCGGCCTCGAAGTCGTCGGTGGCGCGCTGGCTCAGCGTGTGCACGCCGCGATGGATGTTGGCGCGGTCGTGCGCCTCGAAGGCGCGCATGGCGTCCAGCACCGCCACCGGCATGTGCGTGGTCGCGGCGTTGTCCAGATAGGCCAGCGCGTGGCCGTGGATGCTTTGTTCGAGCACCGGAAACTGCGTGCGCAGCGCGGCCACGTCCAGGGCGCGGGCCGGCGTGGCCGTGGGGGTATGGATGTCAACCATGGGTGGGCTCCTGGGCGGCAAGGGTCAGGTGGCCGGCAATGGTCTGGGTCAGCCAGCCGCCGTCCAGCCAGGGCGTGAGCACGTCGGGGCCGTCCGAGCCGTCCAGGCAACGCTCCAGCAGGGCGCGGGCCATGCCCTCGATGATCAGGGCGCGCGCGGCGGTGTCGTCCAGGCCACGCTGGCGGGCGTAGAACAGGGCGTCCTCGGGCAGGCGGCCCCAGGTGGCGCCGTGCACGGCCTGCACCTGGTCGTGCAGGATTTCGAGGTGCGGGCGCAGCACCATGCGCGGCTCGCCGTCCAGCGCGATGCCCGACAGCCGCTGGTGCACCGAGGCGTCGTCGCTGCCGGCGCCGATGCGGGTGTAGGCATTGGCCACCGTGCGGGCGCTGGCGTTGCCCAGGGCCAGCACCTCGACCTGGCTGCGGGTGCGCGCCGCGTCCAGGCGGCTGAAGACCTGCTGGTCCAGCGTGTGCGCGCCGGTCAGCAGCAGTCCGGCGCTGCGCGCTTGCGCCCCGGCGCCCTGCAGTTGCACCTGGGTGCGCTGCAGGTGATAGCTGCTGCCGGTGGCGGCCAGCGCCTGGGCGTAATGGGCGTCCTGCGCCAGCGTGGCATGCACGAAATGGGCGATGCGGTCCCGCTCGCCGGGCGCCACCACGCGCAGGTGCTGCAAGCGCGCGCCGCGCGCCAGCCGCACATGGGCGTGCAGGTTCTGGGCCAGGCCGACGTCGCACTGCGCGGGCTCGCGCTCATGCGTCTCGATCAGCACGCAGCGCACGCCCTCATGAAGCTCCAGCACCAGCAGGGGCGCCTCGACGGCGGCGCGCGGCTGATGGCGCAGGTGCAGCCATACGGGAGCCTGCTCGTTCGCGGACTTGCCGGGCACGGCGGAGACCCGCACACGCAGGCCCTGGCGGCACAGCGCGCGATGGGCCCAGGCAAAGGGCGCGGCGTCGCCCTCGCCGGGCGCGGGCAAATCGGCAAACAGCTCGGCGCGCTGCGCGGGCTCCAGCGCGTCGAGCCAGCGTGCATGAACGCCGGTGGCGGGCGCGTTGCCCACGGGGTTCAGCGTCCAGCCGGTGCCGGACAGGACCGGGGCGCCGCAGTGGGCGTCGGGGCTGGCGCCTTCCAGCCATTGCGCCAGCGCGGGCGGGGGCAGGTGGCGAAACGCCTCGCTGCGGCGAGACACCCAGCCATGGGCTTGCAGATGGCTTTCGGCCGCCAGAATGTCGGCGCGTGCGCTGTCCATGTTCAGGCCTCCACGGCGGCGCGGGCAAAGCCGGTGCGCGCGATGCCGCGGGCCAGCTCCACGCTGCCGGTTTCGGCAATGCAGCCCTGATCCAGGCGCAGCACGGCGTCGGGCTGCAGCTGCTCGATCATCTGCAGATAGTGCGAGATGACGATGAAGGCCGTGCCCTTGGCGCGCAGGCGCGCGACCAGCTCGACCACGGCGCGCACGCCGTCCACGTCCATGCCCGAGTCGATCTCGTCGAGCAGCGCCAGGCGCGGCTGCAGCAGCGACAGTTGCAAGAGCTCGTTGCGCTTGCGCTCGCCGCCCGAAAAGCCTTCGTTGACCGGGCGGCCCAGCATGGCTTCGCCCAGCCCCAGGGCGCGGGCCTCCTGCTTGGCGCTGGACAGGAAGTCGAAGGCGTCCTGCGGCTCCAGTCCGCGCGCCTCGCGCACCGCGTTGAGTGCGGTGCGAATGAACAGGTTGTTCTTGACGCCCGGCACGTCGGGGGGCGACTGGAAGGACACGAACAGCCCGGCGCGCGCGCGCTCGTGCGCCGGCAGGCCCAAGAGATCCACATCGCCCAAGCGGGCGCTGCCGGCCACGACCCGGTAGTTGGGATGGCCGGCCAGCGCCATGCCCAGCGTGCTCTTGCCGCTGCCGTTGGCGCCCATCAGCACCATCAGCGAGCCGGCGGGCACGTCCAGCGAGACCGAGCGCAGCACGGTGCGCTCGCCCACGTCAACGCGCAGGTCACGCACTTGCAGCAGGGGAGAAGATGAGGTCATGTGGGAAAAATCCTATTGTTTTGATAGCTGCTTGCGCTTGATACACGGGCGCAACAGCCGTTTTTGCTTGAAAATCAGCCGACGGCACCTTCCAGCGACACCGCCAGCAGCGCCTTGGCCTCCAGCGCAAATTCCATCGGCAGCTCCTCGATCACGGCCTGGCAGAAGCCGCCCACGATCAGGCCCGTGGCCTCCTGCGCGTCGATGCCGCGCTGCTGGCAGTAGAACAGGCGCTCTTCGGAGATGCGGGTGGTGGTGGCCTCGTGCTCGACCACGGCGTCGCTGCGCGCCACGTCGATGTAGGGAAAGGTGTGCGCGCCGCAGTCGGGGCCGATCAAGAGCGAATCGCACTGCGTGTGGTTGCGCGCACCGGCGGCGCCGGCGTTGATGCGCACCTGGCCGCGGTAGCTGTTTTGCGCATTGCCGGCGCTGATGCCCTTGGAGACGATGCGGCTCGAGGTGTTCTTGCCGATGTGCAGCATCTTGGTGCCGGTGTCGGCCTGCTGGAAGTGGTTGGACACGGCAATCGAGTGGAACTCGCCATTCGAGTCATCGCCGCGCAGCACCACGCTGGGGTACTTCCAGGTGATGGCCGAGCCGGTCTCGATCTGCGTCCACGCGATGCGCGAGCGCTTGCCCGCGGCCAGCGCGCGCTTGGTCACGAAGTTGTAGATGCCGCCCACGCCGTTCTCGTCGCCGGGATACCAGTTCTGCACCGTCGAATACTTGATGAAGGCGTCGTCGTGCGCGATCAATTCGACCACGGCGGCGTGCAGCTGGTTCTCGTCGCGCTGCGGCGCGGTGCAGCCCTCCAGATAGCTGACCTGGCTGCCTTCTTCGGCAATGATCAGGGTGCGCTCGAACTGGCCGGTGTTTTGCGCGTTGATGCGGAAGTACGACGACAGCTCCATCGGGCACTTGACGCCCTTGGGGATGTAGACGAAGGAGCCGTCGGAGAACACCGCCGAATTGAGCGCGGCGTAGAAGTTGTCGCCCTGCGGCACCACCGTGCCCAGGTATTTCTCGACCAGCTCGGGGTGGTTCTGCACCGCGTGCGAGAAGCTGCAGAAGATCACGCCCACGTCGGCCAGCTGCTTGCGAAAGGTGGTGCCCACGGACACCGAGTCGAACACCGCGTCCACCGCCACGCCCGCCAGCCGGGCGCGCTCGTGCAGCGGCACGCCCAGCTTTTCATATGTCTCCAGCAGCTTGGGATCGACCTCGTCCAGGCTCTTGGGCTTGTCCTTCATGGACTTGGGCGCCGAGTAGTACGACAGCGCCTGAAAGTCGATTGGCGCGATCTTCAGATGGGCCCAGTTGGGCAGCTCCATGGCCTGCCAGCGCTTGAACGCCGCCAGGCGCCAGTTCAGCAGGAACTCGGGCTCCTTCTTCCTGAGCGAAATCGCGCGGATGGTGTCTTCGTCGAGCCCCGGGGGCAGCGAATCGGACTCGATGTCGGTGACAAAGCCGTGCTGGTAGCTGCGCTGCAGCGCCTGCGTCAGGGCGGCGTCCTGCGGCTTGTCCTCGCTGGCGACGGGCGCGCCGGGAGCGTCGGGGAGGGCAGACATGGGCGTGGGAGGCGTGGGATTTAAATATGTAGATTTTATGCAACTTTATAGGCGCTTGCACGTGGGGCGAGGTGTCAGCACTGGCTCTGCGGGCATTGGTGCGCCGAAGCCATGAAAGCGCACCGACCCGGAGCGTCGTGCGCCCGTCACGCGCAGTAAAATGGTCGGTTGCATCTGACTTTCACAGCCTCTGGACAGACACCATGAACCGCTGCTCGAAACCCGCCGCAGCCTGGCGCGCACTGGCGCTGGGCGCAGCCCTTGCCGGCGCCGGCCTGCTGGCCACGGCGCCCGCCCAAGCGCAAATGGTGCGCCCCTTCCCGGCCAAGGCCGAGCGCGGCGCCATCACCTTCGACGCGCCGCCGCAAGTCACGCTCAACGGCAAGGCCGAACGCCTGGGTCCCGGCGTGCGGGTGCGCGACGTGCACAACCGCGTGGCGCTGTCGGGCAGCTTGCGCGGCCAGACTTTCACGGTGAACTACCTGCGTGACCCGGCCGGCGTGATCCGCGAAATCTGGATCCTCAGTCCCGCCGAGATCGAGCGCGACGCGCGCGGCGGCGTCAGCGGCCAGGCGCGCCCGGCGCCGGCCTCGGGCTACCTCAACTGAGAAGCCCGCGCGGCCGCCGCGCCCGCGCTTCCCGGGTGTTGCCGGCCGGCCTCACGCCGGCCTTTGCCTTTGTCGATGGACCACCGCCATGCCCCGCAAACTTTTCATCAAAACCTTCGGCTGCCAGATGAACGAATACGACTCGGCCAAGATGGCCGACGTGCTGGCCGCCGCCGAGGGCTACGAGGCCACCGACGACCCCGAGGCGGCCGATCTGATCCTGTTTAACACCTGCTCGGTGCGCGAGAAGGCGCAGGAGAAGGTGTTTTCCGACCTGGGCCGCGTCAAGCACCTGAAGGACAAGGGCGTGCTGATCGGCGTGGGCGGCTGCGTGGCCAGCCAGGAGGGCGAGGAAATCATCCAGCGCGCGCCCTATGTGGACGTGGTGTTCGGCCCGCAGACGCTGCATCGCCTGCCCGAGCTGCTGGCCGAGCGCCGGCGCACGCACGCGCCGCAGGTGGACGTGAGTTTTCCCGAGATCGAGAAGTTCGACAACTTGCCGCCCGCGCGCGTGGAGGGCGTGACGGCCTTTGTCTCGATCATGGAAGGGTGCTCCAAATACTGTAGCTACTGCGTGGTGCCCTACACGCGCGGCGAGGAGTTCAGCCGCCCCTTCGAGGACGTGCTGACCGAGCTGTCCGACCTGGCCGACCAGGGCGTCAAGGAGGTCACGCTGCTGGGGCAAAACGTGAACGCCTATCGGGGGCCGATGGGTGAATCGGGCGAGATCGCCGACTTTGCCACGTTGCTCGAGTACGTGGCCGAAATCCCCGGCATCGAGCGCATCCGCTACACCACCAGCCACCCCAAGGAGTTCACCCAGCGCCTGATCGACGCGCACGGCAAGCTGCCCAAGCTGGCCGGCCACCTGCACCTGCCGGTGCAGCACGGCAGCGACCGCATCCTGGGCATGATGAAGCGCGGCTACACCGCGCTGGAGTACAAGAGCATCATCCGCCGCCTGCGCGCGGTGCGCCCGGACATCAGCCTGTCCAGCGACTTCATCGTCGGTTTCCCGACCGAAACCGAGGACGACTTCGACAAGCTGATGCAATTGATCGAGGACGTGGGCTTCGACGCCAGCTTCAGCTTCATCTACAGCCCGCGGCCCGGCACGCCCGCGGCCAACCTGCGCGACAGCACGCCCCACGACGTCAAGCTGCGCCGCCTGCAGCACCTGCAGGCAGTGGTGGAGCAAAACGTGCGCGCCATCAGCGCCAGCCGGGTGGGCAGCGTGCAGCGCATCCTGGTCGAAGGCCCCTCGCGCAAGAACCCGCAGGAGATGATGGGCCGAACCGAGTGCAACCGGGTCGTCAACTTCGACGGCGGTCCCCAGGGCGCACGTCTGGCGGGCCGCATGATCGAGGTGGACATCACCGAGGCCCTGTCGCACACGCTGCGGGGACGATTGAAATGACACCCCCAGTCTCCACTCGCTGCGCGATGTTCCGCCTTCCCCCAAGGGGGCGCCGCCCGTGGCCGGGGAGACCCCAGCCACGGCGATCGCTGGCCTGGCCTGCTCCGCGGCCGTTTGGTTCGCTGGGCTTCATGCTCTACGGTTTGTGCCAACTGCCTGTTCGTTTGACGTTTCCTGCTCACTGCCTGCCATCATGCCCAGCCATCCCGATCGCTGCCTGAACCTGGCCGGCGCCAGCAATTTCCGTGACCTGGGCGGCTACCGCACGGTCGACGGCCAGCAGGTGCGCTGGCGCACGCTGTTTCGATCGGACCATCTGGCGGGGCTGACCCCGCAAGACGCGCAGGTGTTCAATGGGCTGGGCGTCAAGCGCACGTTTGACTTTCGCGGCGTTGGCGAGCGTGCCAGCGCCGCCTACCGATTCGCCGGCGTGCAGCAGCACCCCTTGCCCATCGAGCCGACCGTGGTGCAGGGCATGCAGGGCATCCTGGCCGCCGGCGAGGCGCTGACGGCCGAACGCACCGCCGAGCTGATGTGCCTGACCTACCGCAATTTCGTGCTGCACAACGCGCCGCGTTTTGCCGAGATGTTCGGGCACCTGCTGCGCAGTGACGAACCGCTGGTGTTTCACTGCACTGCCGGCAAGGACCGCACCGGTTTCGCCGCGGCGCTGATCCTGGAGGCCCTGGGCGTACCGCGCGCCACCGTGATGCGCGACTACTTGCTCACCAACGAGTTCTACCGCATGCCGGCAGCGCGCGATTCACGGCTGTCGCCCGAGGTGCTTCAGGTGCTCTGGCGCGTGCAGGCGGGGTTTCTGGAGGCCGCCTATCAGGCGGTGGACGAGGACTTCGGCGGCATGGATGCCTACCTGGCCGGGCAGTTGGACGTGGGCCCGCAGGCACGCGAGCATCTGCGGCGCGTGTACCTCCAGGCGACACCGGGCTGATGCGGGGGCGAGGCCGCGCGCGCCGCGCTCAAGGGGTGGCAACACGCCGGTAGACCAGCAGGTTGTCCTCGCGGTTGGTCGGCCGCCTCGCTTCGCCCGCCAGGCGCCACTGGCTCAGGTTGACGGTGGCCTGCAAGCTGGCCATGGCGTCGGTGTCCACCAGCAGCCAGGGGCAGCTCGTCAGGCTGCGCGCCGGCACCGGCGTCCAGCCTCCATGAAAGCGCACGGCGGCCACCTGGGGGGCGGACAAGCCGTGCACCTGCACGCATGGGGTGTTGCCGATCAGGTGCCGCAGCTCCTGCATTTGCGGCGCGAAGCTGCGTCCGTAGTTCAGCGCCGGCAGCCACAGCGTCATCAGCAGCAGCCAGCACAGCGTGGCGCCGGCCGCGGGCAGCACCAGGCTCTTCCACAGCGCGGCACGGTGGCGCGCGGTGCGCCAGCGCGCCAGCGCGATCCACGCGGCAGTGGCCAGCAAGGCCGCCACGAAGGCCGGCCACATGAAGTGGGGCACAAAGCCCGGCGCCAGCCGCGCCACGTTGGCCGCCGGTTGCGGGGGGACGCCCGTGTGCAGCGAGATCCACACCACCCAGATCACGATCGCCCACAGGCTGAAGAACAGCACCGTGAACCAGTCGATCAGCGCCGCCGCGCTGCGCTTGAAGGTGGGCAGGGCCAGGGCGGCCAGGCAGGCCAGCGCCGGCAGCGCCAGCAGCAGCACCCGGTCGCCCGCGCGTGTCAGCACCGCGCTCGCCATCGGCACGCCGGCGATCAGCAGCGGCAGGCCCAGATGCCGCTGATGGCCCAGCTGCGTCAGCTGGTGGCGCCAGCGCCACAGCGTCCACAGCGCCAGCGGCCAGGCCGGCCAGGTGAACCACAGGAATAGCTGTCCCAGCGCGCGCACTTCGTGCCAGTCGCTGGCGGGCGTGGCAATCTGCCACTCCAGCAGATCGGTGGACCAGCCCAGCAACGCGCAGGCCAGCGTGCAGGCGCCCAGCAGCCACAGGGCGAGTCGGCGCGTGGCCGGCGCCAGGTGCTCGGCGCTGGGGCGCAGCAGGCCCAGCGTGGCGACGCCGCCGTAGATCAAGGCAATCGACGGCGCGCCGCACAGCACCAGGCCGGGCAGCCCGACCAGCAGCATCAGCGGCGCGCCCAGCGGGCGAAACGGCAGGCCGGCCAAACCGGCGAACACCAGGGTCGCGAAAAACAACTGGGCCAGCGCCGGCGTGGTTTCGTGCGAGAACTGGGCCAGCCCCAGCGTGGCCACCAGCGCCAGCAGGCCGCCGTCGGCCAGTGCGCGGGCGTAGTCGACGGCCTTGGCCTCGCCGCCAAAGGCAAACACCACGGGCTGCGCACCCGGGTGGCGCGCCAGGTCGTACACCGCGGTCCAGGTGGCTGCCAGGGTGGCCGCCAGCATCAGCATGAAGGGCACGCGCACCGCGAAGTCGGGCGCCACCCAGGCGGGAACCCATTGCAGCACCCAGGCGCCGATCCAGTAGGGCAGCAGGGCGCTGATGTCGGCCGGGATGCCCATCATGCCGGGATGCAGCCAGGTCGACCACGAGGGGTCGCCGGCCAGGTCCAGCATCACGCCAAAGGCCGCCACGTCGGCGTTCTTCCAGGGATCGCGCCCCACATAGCCCGGGATCACGTAGGCCGCGCACAGCAGCCACAGCGCCCAGCGCGGCAGGCGGCGCACGGCGTCCTGGGCAACGAGGGCGGGGCTGGTCTGGTTCAAGGGGCGTCAGGCAGCGAAAAGGGCAGCGCGGTTGCCCGTGCTGCCCTTTTGAGAGCCGGAAAAAAGGCGTCGCGCGATTTTAGCGAGCGACCTTGCCGTAGCGGTTGCGGAATTTCTCGACGCGGCCGCCCAAGTTGTCCACCGATTTTTGCGTGCCGGTGTAGAAGGGGTGCGACTCGCTGGAGGTATCCAGCTTGAACAGCGGCAGCTCGCGGCCGTCGTCCATCTTGACCGTCTCTTTCGTGTTGGCGCACGAGCGCGTCACGAACTTGAAGCCGTTGGACAGATCCACGAAGCACACTTCGCGGTAGTTGGGGTGAATGCCTTCACGCATGATGAAACCTGTTTGGTTGGACTGTGGCAGCCGCGCCGGCCATGCGCAACCCTTGCGCATCAAGATTTGCTCGGCGTACTTTCCGCAAAACGCAGCATTATAGCGACAAGCCGGCGCGGCGACACCGCCCGCACGGTGCCTGGGCAAAAATGCGGGCCCAAGCGTACGATGGGCCTCCCAGGAACTGGCATGAAGAGGTGGCGAGCATGGCAAGCGGCACATTGGCGCAGGACGGTGGCGCGGCAGGCTTCCGGGTCATGGGGCAACTGTCCACCCGCGAGACGGTGTGGGCCATCGTCAAGGCCTCCAGCGGCAACCTGGTGGAGTGGTTCGACTTCTACATCTACGCCTTCTTCAGCGTCTACTTTGCCGAGCAGTTCTTCACCGGCACCGGGCAGACGGGCGCGTTCATGCAGGCGGCGGGGGTGTTCTTCATCGGTTTTCTGATGCGCCCGGTGGGCGGCTACATCTTCGGGCGCATCTCGGACCGCTTCGGGCGCAAGGACGCGATGGTGGTGTCCATCCTGATGATGGGCTTCGGCTCGCTGTGCCTGGCGGTGCTGCCAACGGCCGCCACCGCCGGTTCGCTGGCGCCCATCCTGCTGCTGCTGGTGCGCTGCGTCCAGGGCATCGCGGTGGGTGGTGAGTACGGCTCGACGGCGACCTACATGTCCGAGATCGCGCAGCCGGGGCGGCGCGGCTTTTTCTCGTCGTTCCAGTATGTCACGCTGATCGGCGGGCAGTTGCTGGCCAGCCTGCTGGCGGTCATCATGACCCACACCCTGGGCGGCGATCAGATCACCGCCGGCTGGTGGCGCCTGCCTTTCGTCATCGGCGCGCTGGCCGCCCTGGTGTCGCTGTGGCTGCGCTCGGGCCTGACGGAGACCACCTCCAAGGCCGACCGCCACCAGGAGGGTGCGGGCACTTTCAGGGAGGTGTGGCACCACCAGCGCGCGTTCTGGGTGGTGTTCGGCATCACCTGCATCGGCTCGCTCACCTTCTACACCTTCAGCACCTACATGCAGAAGTACCTGATCAACACGGCAGGCTTCTCCAAGGGCGACGTGGCCGACACGATGACGGTGTGCCTGTTTGTGTTCATGCTGATGCAACCGGTGATCGGCGCGATCTCGGACAAGATCGGGCGCAAGAACAGCATGCTCATCTTCGTCATCGGCATGGTGGTGCTGCCGGTGCCGGTGCTGGGCGCCATCGGCAAGCAGACCTCGCTGTTCGACGCGGGCCTGCTCATCATCGTGGCGATGGTGTTCCTGAGCTTCTACACCTCGATCTCGGGCATCGTCAAGGCCGAGATGTTCCCGGCCTACATCCGCGGCCTGGGGGTGGGCTTTACCTATGCAATCGGCAATTCGCTGTTCGGCGGCTCGGCCGAATACGTCGCGCTGTTCATGAAGCAGCACGGCTTTGGCGAGGTGTTCCCGTGGTATGTCACGGGCATCGCGGTGTGCGGCCTGATCGCCGTGCTCTTCATGCACGACAACCGCACGCATTCGACCATCGACAACCCGGGGGGCAGTGCCTACGGCAAGAAGCCTGCGGCCATGAGTTGACATCGACGCTTGGACTTGGGCATCCATGGAGCGAAAGAAGCGATCAGCTTCCGTCGCGAGCGGGTCGAGCTTGCGTCGAGCATCGCAGCCGTACTCCCGTACGGCGAGAAGCGCAGGCGCAAGATCGGCCCGCGCAGCAGGAAGATGACGCTTCTTCAGCCGCCCCGGCGCATCATGTCGAAGAACTCGACGTTGGTCTTGGTCGCCTTCATGCTCTTGATGACCATCTCCATCGCCTCGATTTCGTCCATGTTGTACATGAACTGGCGCAGGATGCGGGTCTTTTGCAGCACCTCGGGCGCCAGCAGCAGTTCTTCGCGGCGCGTGCCCGAGCGGTTGAGCTGGATGCTGGGGAACACGCGCTTTTCATACAGGCGGCGGTCCAGGTGGATTTCGCTGTTGCCGGTGCCCTTGAACTCCTCGAAGATCACCTCGTCCATGCGGCTGCCGGTGTCGATCAGCGCGGTGGCGATGATGGTCAGGCTGCCGCCTTCCTCGACGTTGCGCGCGGCGCCCAGAAAGCGCTTGGGCCGGTGCAGGGCGTTGGCGTCCACGCCCCCGGTCAGCACCTTGCCCGATGAGGGCACGACGTTGTTGTAGGCGCGGGCCAGGCGGGTGATGGAGTCCAGCAGGATCACCACGTCTTTCTTCAGCTCGACCAGGCGCTTGGCGCGCTCGATCACCATCTCGGCCACGTGCACGTGGCGCGCGGCCGGCTCGTCGAAGGTGGAGGCGATCACCTCGGCCTTGACCGAGCGCTGCATGTCCGTCACTTCCTCGGGGCGCTCGTCCACCAGCAGCACCATCATGTGGCTGTCGGGGTAGTTGGCGGCGATGGCGTGGGCGATGGTCTGCATCATCACCGTCTTGCCGCTCTTGGGCGGCGCCACGATCAGCGCGCGCTGGCCCTTGCCGATGGGAGCGATCACGTCGATGATGCGGCCGGTAATGTTCTCTTCGCCCTTGAAGCCTTCACGCTCCAGCCGCATCTGCTCGCGCGGAAACAGCGGCGTGAGGTTCTCGAACATCACCTTGTGCTTGTTCAGCTCGGCGGCGGCGCCGTTGACCATGTCCAGCTTGGTCAGGGCAAAGTAGCGCTCGCCGTCCTTGGGAATGCGCACCTCGCCCTCGATCATGTCGCCGGTGTGCAGGTTGAAGCGGCGCACCTGGCTGGGGCTGATGTAGATGTCGTCGGTGCTGGCGGTGTAGCTGGTGTCGGGGCTGCGCAAAAAGCCGAAGCCGTCGGGCAGGATCTCCAGCACGCCGTCGGCAAACACCTGCTCGCCGCCCTTGGCGCGCTTCTTGATCAGGGCAAACATCAGCTCCTGCTTGCGCATGCGGCTGGCGTTGTCGATTTCCAGCGCCTCGGCCTGCTTGAGCAGTTCGGACACGTGCAGCGCTTTGAGTTCGTTCAGATGCATGGGGTGAAGTGGATGCGGGTTGGACACGCAGTCCGCCAAGACCGGACCGCGCGATGGAAGATGCGGAAGGATTGAATTGGGAGGAGGCTGGCCGCGCCCGCGTGGGGCTTGGCTTGCGGCGCCCCGCGGTGCCGGGCGGCCGACCGGCGCTTACCTGCGCGCCGGCTTTCAGGCGAGATTATGGCAGGAAAACAAAACGCCGCGCACAGGGCGCGGCGTGGGCTGGCGAAGGAGCCGGGTTCGGGTCAGGCCAGCTGCTGGTCGATGAACTGCGTCAGCTGCGCTTTGGACATGGCGCCTACCTTGGTGGCGGCCAGCTCGCCCTTCTTGAACACCATCAGCGTGGGAATGCCGCGGATGCCGAACTTGGCCGGGATGGCCTGGTTGTCATCGACGTTGACCTTGGCGATCGTCAGCTTGCCGTTGTAGGTGCCGGCCAGCTCGTCCAGCGCGGGCGCGATGGACTTGCAAGGGCCGCACCATTCGGCCCAGAAGTCCACCAGGACGGGTTGGTCCGACTTCAGGACGTCGGCGTCGAAAGAGCTGTCGCTCACGTGTTTGATCAGGTCGCTGGCCATGGAAAGTCCTTGGAGGAAAAAATCAAGCCGCCGGGGCGGCTACAGTGCGAATCATTGTGACAGAAACCGGCCGCCACCAGCGCCGGCCCGCCCCCAAAAACCGTGATGAATGACCTGACCGACCCGGCGCCGGCGCCCGGCGGCTGGCCGGCCCTGCTGGCACGCATCGACGCCGCCTTGCGCGAGCAGGCCGCGCACCCCGCGCGCAGCGTGGTGCTGCTGCCCTACGCCCAATTGCTGCCGCTGGCCGCGCAGCAGTGGGCCGCGCAGTTTCCGGACAGCTTTGCGCCGCGCTTTGAAACCACGCGCAGCTGGGCCGCGCGGGCCGGCTTGTTCGCGCCCGGCCCGCACGACTGGAGTGGTGCGCACGGGCGCGACGCGCTGGTGGCCGCCGGCTTGCTGGAGGCCGCCGGCTGCGCCGCCCAGCGCGCCCTGCTGACGGCGCCCCTGCTGGAACAGGCCGCGCAACTGGCGCCGCTGGCCGCCAGCCTGCCGCCGGACATGCGGCCCGACTGGATGGCCCACGCGCGCGCTGCCCTGCCCGACGCGGGCGCAGGCCCGCTGGCGCTGGAAGCGCTGCTGGCGCGCGTGGCCACGGCCTGGGTGGGCAACTCCGCGCACCCCAGCGACGCGCTGTTTGCGCCGCGCATGGCCCAGGCGCTGGACGCGCTCGTCATCGTGCCCGGCCTGCAGCACGACCCCTTGGCCGACACACTGGCCGAGCATTACTTCGAAAAGGCCACCGTGTTGCCGCTGCCGGCGCCTGCGGCGCGCGGCCAAGTCGCGCTGCACCGCTGCGCCGACGGCGAGGACGAGGCCGAGCGCGCCGTCGCCTGCGTGCTGCGCCACGTGATTGCCGGCCGTGTGCCCGTGGCCCTGGTGGCGGGCGATCGCGCGCTCACCCGCCGCATCAACGCGCTGCTTGCCGCGCGCGGGCTGCGCCCCGGGTTTGAGTTGCGCGACGAAACCGGCTGGAAGCTGTCCACCACGCACGCGGCCGCCAGCCTGATGGCGGCGCTGCGCGCCTGCGCGCCGCGCGCCAGCAGCGACGCGGTGCTGGACTGGCTCAAGCTGGCGCCGGTGTTTGACGCGGGCGCGCTGCGCGCGCTGGAGCAGCGCCTGCGCCAGGACGGCGTGCGCGGCTGGCCGCAGGCGGTGCATGCGTTGCCGCGGCTGACCCTGATTGAAGCCGTGGAGACCCTGCGCGCGCCGATGACCGCGGCGCGCCCGGTCACGGCCTGGCTGGCTGCCACCCGCGCGTTGCTGCAAGGCTGCGGCCTGTGGTCCGCGCTGCTGCACGACGAGGCCGGCCGCGCCGTGATCGAAGCCATCGGCCTGGACGACGCGGCGCTGGATGCCTGGCAGGGCGAGCCCGCCGCCCAGCGCCGCATGGACCTGGCCGAGTTCACGCATTGGGTGGGCGAAAGCCTGGAGGCCGCCAGCTACCGCGCGCCCCAGCCGGCCGACGCGCCGGTGGTGGTGCTGCCCCTGGCGCAGTTGCTGGGGCGCCCGTTTGCCGCCCTGGTGCTGCCCGGCGCCGACGAGCAGCGCCTGCCTGCCGCGCCCGAGCCGCCCGGCCCCTGGAGCGCCGCGCAGCGCGAGCGGCTGCACCTGCCCTCGCGCGCCGACCTGCAGGCCGCGCAGCAGGCCGCGTGGGCGCTGGCGCTGGCCGTGCCTCGGGTCGATGTGCTGTGGCGCCACAGCGACGACAGCGGGCAGGCGCTGCTGCCCTCGCCCCTGGTCCAGGCGCTGCAGTTGCAAGGGGGCGCCGATGTGGCCCAGGCCCCGCCCGATCCGCGCGAGCCGCGCCCCGTGGCCGCCGCGCCGCTGGCATGCCCCGCGCCCAGCGGCGCCGCCTTGCCCGTGCTGCCCCTGTCCGCCAGCAGCTACGAAAAGCTGCGCGACTGCCCGTATCGCTTCTTTGCGCTGCGCCAGCTCGGCCTGCAAGACGACGGCGAGCTGGACGTGGATGTGGACAAGCGCGACTGGGGCACCTGGCTGCACGCCGTGCTGCGCCGCTTTCACGAGGCGCTGCAGCGTGATCCCGATGCCGAGCGCACCGCCCTGCTGGACGCAGCCGCGCAGCAGGCCACGCGCGAGCAGGGCCTGGATGAAGAGCCGGGCGAGTTCCTGCCCTTCATGGCTGCCTGGCCCCGCTTGCGTGATGCCTACCTGCAATGGCTGGCCGCGCACGAGGCGGATGGCGCTGCGTTCGAGACCGCCGAGCAGGTCATCGACGTGCAGCGCGGCGCGCTGAAACTGGGCGGGCGCATCGACCGCATCGACCGCCTGGCCGACGGCACGCCGCTGCTGATCGACTACAAGACCGAGGCGCTGACAAAAACCAGGGACCGCGTGAAGGCCGGCAGCGAAGACACGCAACTGCCCTTCTACGCTCTGCTGGCCGGCGGCGAAGCCCCGCGCGCCTTCTACCTGAACCTGGCCGAGCGCGAAACACCCAGCGCGCACGAGCTGCCCGATTTGCCCGCGCTGGCCGCGCAGCTGTACGACGGCATGAGCGAAGACGTGGCCCGCATCCAGGCTGGCGCGCCGCTGCCGGCGCTGGGCGAGGGCAGCGTGTGCGACTGGTGCGAGGCGCGGGGCTTGTGCCGCAAGGATTTTTGGAGCGAGTCGCCATGATGTCAGTCGCCAAATGGGCTGTTTCACCCTCCCCCACTGGGGGAGGGCAGGGGTGGGGGCACGCGGCCGCAATGGCACCCCAGGCTTTGTTGCTGCGCCCGCTGGCCCCCACCCCAACCCTCCCCCAGCGGGGGAGGGGGTATTGCCCATGACCCCCGCCTACCAACACAACGATGCGCCCTGCACGCGCGAGCACTTCTACGCCATCGCCTGCGACCCGCGGCGCAGCGTGGTGGTCGAGGCCTGTGCCGGCGCGGGCAAGACCTGGATGCTGGTCTCGCGCATCCTGCGCGCGCTGCTGGAGGGCAGCGCGCCGCACGAGGTGCTGGCCATCACCTTCACCAAAAAGGCCGCCGGCGAGATGCGCGAGCGCCTGCTGCAATGGCTGGGCGAGTTTGCCCGCCCCAAGCCGGCCGACCCGACCCGGGGCCGAGACGCAGAAACCCCCGCGCAGTGGCAGCAGCGCCTGCACGATGAGCTGATTGCAAGAGGAATCGAGCCGCAGCGCGCGTCCGTCCAGCGCGAGCAGCTACAAAATCTGTATCAATCCCTGCTCGCCCACGGTCGCCCGGTGCAGATCCGCACCTTTCACAGCTGGTTTGCCGCGCTGCTGCGCACGGCCCCGCTGGCGGTGCTGCACGAGCTGGGGCTGCCCTCGGCCTATGAGCTGCTGGAGGACGACGAAGACGCCGTGGCCGAGCTGTGGCGGCCGTTTCTGCGGCAGGTGGCGGCCGATGCCGGCTTGCGCGATGACTACGCCGATCTGGTGCGCGCGCTGGGCCGCGCCCAGGCCCACAAGGCGCTGACCGCCGCGCTGGCGCGCCGGGTCGAGTTTCAGCTGGCCGACCAGGCCGGGCATGTTCAAGAGGCGGTGCCGCGCTTTGACGTGCTGGCGCCCGATCTGGCCGGCTTCGAGCGCCCCTGCGATGCCTTGACCAGCGATGCGGCGCGCGCCCGCTGGCTCGCCTTTGCCAAGGCCCTGGGCGCAGAAAAAAACAAGACTCCCCGCGCCGCCGCGGACGCGATCATCGACGCCTTCGAGCAGCCCGACGCGCAGGAGCGACTGACCGCGCTGCGCAAGGCGCTTTTCGTGGCCAAGGAAGACCGTCTGACCGCGCACCTGACCAAGTTCGAGGCGGCGCAGCAGGCCGAGCCCGAATTGCAGCGCCTGCTGCTCGCCAGCCAGCAGCACGACGCGTGGCAGCACCACCAGCGCATGGCGCGCCTCACGCGCCAGCTCATCGCCAGCTTTGCCCAGCTCAAGCGCGAGCGCGGCTGGGTGGACATGAACGACGTCGAGCGCGCCGCGCTCATCCTGCTGGACGACCACGACATCTCGGCCTGGGTGCAGGAGCGCCTGGACGCGCGCGTGCGCCATCTGCTGGTCGACGAGTTTCAGGACACCAACCCGCTGCAATGGCAGGCGCTCAAGGCCTGGCTGGCAGGCTATGCCGGCGCGGGCGGCGGTGCCGCTGCGCCCAGCGTGTTCATCGTGGGCGACCCCAAGCAAAGCATCTACCGCTTTCGCCGCGCCGACCCCCAGGTCTTCATCGACGCGCAGCAGTTCGTCGTGCAGGCGCTGGGCGGCGAGCGCCTGGCCACCGACCACACGCGCCGCAACGCCCCCGCCGTGCTGGGCGCCGTCAACGCCGTCATGCAGCAGGCCCAGGCCGACGGCCGCTTCGACGGCTTTCGCGCGCACAGCACCGAATCCGCGGCCGACGGCTGGGTGCAGGCCTTGCCCCTGATCCCGCGCCCGGACAAGGCCGGCGCCGACACCGGCGACGGGCCGGCCTGGCGCGACAGCCTGAGCACCCCGCGCCGCGTGCTGGACGAAACCCTGCGCACGCTCGAATGCCGCCAGGCCGCGCGCTGGATCGCCCTGCGCGTGGCCGCCGGCGTTCAGCCCGAAAACATCATGGTGCTGGCGCGCCAGCGCGTGGCGCTCACGGCGCTGCAGGTCGAGCTGCGCGCGCAAGGCATCGCCTGCGAGCAGCCCGACAAGCAGATGCTGGGCCAACAGCCCGCCGTGCAGGACGTGCTGGCCCTGGTCGATGCGCTCGTCTCGCCCGGACACGATCTGGCGCTGGCGCGCGCGCTCAAGTCGCCCCTGTTTGGCCTGGGCGACGAAGACCTCACGCGCCTGGCACTGGCCGTGCAGGCCGCGCGAGCGCCCGGCCAGCCGCGCCCGGCATGGCTTGATGTGCTATCAACAACAGAGCTGCTTGCGCACAGTGGACAAGCGCTGCACGCCGATTTGATGCAATACCGCCAGTGGCTCCTGAGCCTGCCCCCGCACGACGCGCTGCAAGCCATCTACAGCCACCGCGACGCGCTGGCGCGCTTTGCCGCTGCCGCCCCCGCGCCCGAGCGCGCCCACGTGCTGGCGCAGTTGCGCGCGCTGCTGGCCGCCGCCCTGGGCGTGCAGGGCGGGCGCTTTCTGACCGCGTACCAGTGGCTGCGCGCGCTGCGCCGCCAGCAGTTGCCCGTGCCGCGCCACGCCGCGCCCGAGGCCGTGCAACTGCTGACGGTGCACGGCGCCAAGGGCCTGGAGGCCGACGAGGTGCTGCTGCTGGACGCCGCCTCCGTCAAGAAGGAGCGCGGCGAGCCCGCCGTGCTGCTCGACTGGCCGGGCGAGCAGCGCGTGCCCCGCAGCCTGGTCTTTCTGGCCAAGGGCAGCGCGCCGCCGCCCAGCGCGCTGGCGCTGGCCGCCAGCGAGGCCGCTGCCCAGTCGCGCGAAGAGCAAAACGCCCTGTACGTCGCCATGACCCGCGCGCGCCAGCGCCTGGTGCTCTCCGGCGTCACGCCGCACGGGCAGGCGCCGCACAGCTGGTGGCTGCAACTGCAGCCGCAGGCGCAAGAACTGCCCGTGCCCGAGCCGGCCCCCGCATCCGCGCACCCCGGTCAGGCCCAGGCAGAATTCATCATGCTCGATCTGCCGCCAGCGCCCGTCCTGCCAGCGCAAGAAGCTATAAAATCAGAAGCATTCGAGGGCAAAAGTGAAGCCGCCTCCGACGACGCATCACGCATCGGCGAAGCCATGCACTGGCTGCTGGAGCACGCCGGCGACACCCCCGCCGGCTGGCGCCCCGAGCGCCCCGCGCAGGCCCGGCGCCGCTTTGCCCTGAGCGCCGCCCAGGCCGCGCTCGCCGAGCAAATGGCGCGCCGCATCCTCACCGGCGAAGCCGCCTGGGCCTGGGACGCCGACGAGGTGATCGAAGCCTTCGACGAAGTCGAGCTGGTGCACCAGGGCCAGCGCCGGCGCATCGACCGCCTGGTGCGCCGCCGCGCCGGCCCCCACGGCCCCGAGGCCTGGTGGGTGCTCGACTACAAAAGCGCCGCGCACCCTGAGCGCGACGCGGCCCTGGTCGACCAGCTGGCCGGCTACCGCGCCGCCGTCGAGCGCCTGCACCCGGGGCAGGCGGTGCGGGTGGCGTTTTTGAGTGGGGAGGGGAGGGTGGTGGGGTGAGGAATGCCGCAAATGGCCAAGAAGAAGCCGTCGATGGGCCATTGTCCAGAGTCGACAGGCTGGCCGAAAGTCGGCAGCCTATGAGAGACGACTACCGCTGCACTGCGGGCATCAGCGCTCAAATCCCAAGTAGCCGCAAAGGGTTTGGGACACCGGTGTCGAGGAAACGCCGTTGAATCACTGCGCTCGCAGCGCACGAAAGCCGATACTCGGCGACCTCACCAGGCGAACGGCGATAGCTATCGATTCAGTAGCTGCGGAAGATGCATTCGTCGCTCGACGAGATGGGCGGCCGCACTGCTGCGATCAGCCTTGAGGTAGGCAGCCAGAAGCGTCAAGTCCACCAGATCGCGCTGAGCCCGGCTGCCGCCGATGCGCACGGTCTGAGCAAGCGCGCGCTCGAGGGCGCTGATCGCTTCGCCCCAGTGCCCGGCGGCGTATGCGGCGAAGCCCTCGGCAATCCACAGCACCACCTCTCCCGCAGGGTAGCGGCCGTCCGCGATGCGCTGGCGGATCTCGTCAGCACGTCGCCCGAGCGCATCGGTATCGCCGTCAACGATGCACGCGATCATGCTGTGCACGTCGGCAAACGCGATCCCGGCGGTCGGAAAGTGATGCAGCGCATGGTCGTGCACCTCGTGCCAGAGCTGCTCGGAGCGAGGTTGCCCCGCCAGCTCCGCGCGCCAGAGGAAAGAAGGCGCATCGGTGCCGACGTTGAGCGGCGGGCCCCAGGCGCCGCCCGGATGCACGGACGCGCGATACGCTTGCCAAGCGCGCTCGTGGCGACCAGCCGCCAGAGCAGCAAGCGTGACGTGCCATGACAGATGGCAACGTGTGAGGCTGCGCGGGTCCAGACCAGGCATCCACGCTTCCAGATACTCGAGCGCCTCGCCGATCTCGCCGCGCTCATACATCACGTGGGTCCGGAAGTGCGCGGCATGTGCATGACGCGGATTCTTCGCGAGGCTGCGCTCGATCAAGGTCCAGGCAAGATTCAGACGACCCGTTTCGCAGGCCGCGAATCCGTACACGGTCTCGAACCACCAGTCCTCTCCATACGCCGGCGCCAGTGACTCGAGCAACTCGTACAGTTGCTCCTCGTGGTCCGCGTCGCCGCTGAAGCCGTACAACCCGAACACGCTGGTGGCCGGAGCCAGCACCATCGCATCGCGAGGCCAAGTGCGAAGGTGCTTGAGCATCGCTTCGCGCGCGAGCGCGGGCTTGCCTTCGATGCCGAGGCAGATCGTGTCGATGTGGCTTCGTTCGCGCTCCGAAACCCGATCGCACAGCGCGCGGGCGGTGTTTGCCGACGTTCTCGCGGGCCCGACCTCGGCATCGAGGAACAGCCCGCGGGCCAGCGCGGCATGGGCCAGTGCGAAAGAGGGATCGAGCGCGAGCGCACGTGCCAACGACTCGCGGTAGCCCGCAACTCCGGAAATCACGCTGTCAACGCCCGCGACGTAAGCATCGCGGGCGTCAGCGTTCGATGTGGACAGGTGAAGTCCGTAGCGATCTTCAAGCATCATGGTATGGGCCGTTGTCTTCATTTGAGGTCTCCTTGGCGTTTGCGACTACTGGCGGTTGGATTCACTTATTCGCGCACATGATGCGAACACTTCCACCGGTACGCAATCCGTCCTTGCGACGTGCGAAGTAGCGCTCGTTGAGTTCGTCCGGCGTGGCACTGTGCGCAGAACTGAAACCCAGCTCGAGCAGCTGAGCTTGCAAATGCACTGGATCGAGGGTCGACAGCCACGGTTCTCCGACCGCGGTGACCTGCCGCTCGACAACGTCGCTGACAGTGCGCTCGATTGGGTTGAGCATCGACACCGGAACGCGGTAGTCGAAGCACAGACAACTGCCTGCGGCAAACGTTGCCAGCGTGCGGAGCGTGCTCAGCACCCCGTTGGCCGTCAGGTACATGGTGACGCCCATCCAGCTGATGCAAGCGGGCTGATCGACCCTGAAGCCCGACCACTGCAACGCAGCGCCCAGATCGTCGCGCTCGAAGTCCACCGCCACAAACGCCAGCGACGGAGGCACATCGATGCCAGCCTCGGCCAACAGCTGCTGCTTCCAGCGTTGCGTGCCAGGGTGGTCCACCTCGAGCACCCGCAGGCCCTCATCGCAGTATGGGTTGCGATACGCAAAGGTGTCGAGACCGGCGCCCAAAATGACGTACTGGCGTACACCGGCCGCGACGCAGCGCGAGAGCTCATCCTCGACGAATCGGCTGCGCACGACCAAGGCGGCGCGAAGGCCTCGGGACAGCGGATCGTTCAGCCGGAACGGGTCGTCTCGCAGCGCGGCCTGGGCTGGCGCTCCCAGCAGAGGCAGTGCAATCGGGTCAGGATGGACCAGCGGCTCGTCGAGCAATTGGTGCGCTGCGCGCAACGAGGCGACCGCCATGGCGGAACGGCTCGGAATACCCTGGCGAACCATGTTGATCGGCAAGCTGGACATTTGTGCCTCCAGTGGTTCTGAAGGCGTCATAGTCCACCCTCACGTTGCGTCAGGGTCAAGGGCCGCAGCCTGGTCCAGATAGCACCACACTTCCGGCGTCAAGACGGTTCCTGCCCGAATCAGCGGTTCGTTCTCGTACGCGGCGAGCAGCCGGGCGCCCAACGCTGAGTCATGCCGCGCCATCCGTTCCAGCAGGGTCCGCCATTCGCGCGCCAGTTGGCGCGCTTGCGTGGCATGTGGCGGCGCACCCTCAGCCATCAAGCGCTCGACGCGTTCCCTGAGCGCGCGCCACTCCGGATCCAGTGTCTTGTCCAGGCGTTCAAACTGATCCGCACTGAGGTACTTGGCCAGCACGCTCAATCGCACCTGAGTCGCCTGATCGATGTACTCCAACAACGTCCGATTCATCCCGCCGGGCAGTGGCAGGCTGGGGTGCTCGAGCAGCATGCTGCGCCAGCGGGTCAGGAGCGCGACGTTGCCGTTCATCCAACGCGCGGACACGTCCATCCATCGTCGCGCCAGCGGCTGCAACTCGATCGAATCGGGCGGCACGCCGCGCGCCATCATGTCGCGGATCGCCTGCACCAATGGTGGCCACTCGGCCGCGGTGCGCTTCCACCGCGCGAAGATGAGTTTGAGTTCGCCAGCGCTGAAGTACTGCTCGAACGTGCTCATCATCGACAGGCTGGCGAGCCAGTCGTCGATTTCAGGTTGGCCGCCGCTCGCGAGGATGAGTTGCATGACGGTAAGTCGCTCGCGCAGTGCCTGGGCCTGGACAATCTCCTGATCCAGTGCGCCGATCTGCTGCGCGAGGATGGCCGGCAGCGCGACGGCGCCGCCGTCGAGCAAGTGCGCGACATCGCCAAGGGACAATCCCATGCGGCGCAGGGTCTGGATGCCATGCAGTCGTGCGACATCGTCACGGCTGTACAGCCGATAGCCGCTTTCGGAGCGCCCAGAGGGGTGCAGCAGCCCGATGCTGTCGTAGTGATGCAGTGCGCGCACAGTCAGACCGCTGCGCTTGGCCAGTTCACCAACCTTGAGAAGCATGAGCGGAGTATCGGCGCATTGCCCGCGATGGATGCAGCGGAGACTTGAGCACGAGCTCCCAAGAGTTCACTCTCGCCGAGTCAACTCTCGTATGGCTCGGGGAAAGTTGTTCGAAGGGTCGGCTCACACCAACCCATGGCACGCCCAGTTCCACTCATTTCAAACTGCTCAAAAGCGCGCAAAAAATAGTGGGTGTGATTGGGTGTTGAAATGGAGATTCGACCTCATTCCAACTGCCGATAAACCACCTCGGCCAGCGCATGCAGCCGCTCGCGGGGCAGCGCGGCGCTGAGGGCGTAGCCCTGGTGGCCGTCGATCCAGTAGAAGCCCTGGGTGGCGCCGTCGGCGGTCCACTGAAACGCGGCGGGCGCGGCGGGCTGGGTGCCGGGGTGCGCCAGCACCGAGACGTACAGCGTCAGGCGCAGGCCGGCGGCGTCCTGGTACATGAATTGCGCGCGCGCCTGGCCGGCCTCGCCCGGCAGCAGGCGCCCGCCCACCAGATGAAAGCCCTGCTCATCGAGCACCGGCACCTTGAGCGCGGTGCCCAGCCGCTTGGACAGCCACTGCACCAGATGGGCCTGCTGTTGCGCGGCGACTTCGACCGGGTGGCGCTGCTCGGGCACGTACACCGCATGCGCCGCCGCCGCCTCGCGCACGAACGTGGGCAGGGCGGCCGTGCTGCCCGCGCGCGGCGCCGGGCGGGCGCCGACCCCCGGGCTGGCGATGCCCCAACCCAGGCCCAGGCCCACCGCCAGCATGACGGCCGCGGCCAGCGCGTGCGGCCAGTGCCAGGCCACAGGCGGCGGGCGAAGCGCGCGGCGCAGGCGCGGCGGGACGGGCTCGTCGAGCACCTGGGCGTGCAGGGTTTGCAGGCTGGCGCGCTGCGCCTGGAGCGCCGCGGCGTGTACGGCGGCCTCGGGGTGCTCGGCCAGCCACTGCGCCACGGCGGCGGCGGCGTCGGGCGCCAGTTCGCCATCCACCCAGGCGTGGAGCGTGGCTTCGTCGGGGGCGCGGGCGGACATCGAGGGCCTCTCCTTTACTTGACGGCCTTGAGCACGGCGCGGGCGGGCGCGCCGCCTTCCATCAGCTGGCGCAGCTGCGCCCGCGCGCGCGACAGCCGCGACATCACGGTGCCGATCGGCACGCCCAGGGTGTCGGCCGTTTCGGCATAGCTCAGCTGCTCCATGCCGACCAGCAGCAGCACCTCGCGCGCGGTAGGCGACAGCCGTGCCAGCGCGCGCTCCAGGTCCAGCCGCAGCGTCGTCTGCGCGCCGGGATCGTGGCCCGGGTCCAGGCTTTCGTCCCACGGCGCCTGAGGCTGGCGCGCGGCCTGCCGCCATTGGTTGGCGTGCAGGTTGTGCATGATGGCCAGCAACCAGCCGCGCAGGGCCTTGTGCACATGCTCGGCCGGCGCGGCGGCGGGCGGGTGCCACAGGCTCCACTTCTGGCAGGCGCGCTCCAGCGTGTCCTGCACCAGGTCGTCGGCGCGCGCGGCGTCGCCCACCAGCGCCCGCGCGTAGCGGCGCAGGCGCGGGATGTGGACGATCGCGGCGTCGATGTTCAAGCGGGGTGCGTGGCGGTGGTCGCGGCTCGGGTCACCACAAGCGGCTCAGGGCTTGGCCACGTGCCATGCATTGTTGAGCATGCCGTCGCCGGTGGTGTCGCCGGGCTTGCCGTCCTTGGACCAGTAGTAGAGCGGGCGCCCCTTGTAGGCCCATTGGGTGGCGCCGTCGTCGCGCTGGACCACGCTCCAGTCGCCGGCGGGTGCGGCGCCCGACGTTGCCATCAGCGGCGGCCAGTTGGTCGCGCAGCCGCCGTTGCATGCGCTCTTGCCGGAGCCGGCGATGTCGCGGTCGAACACGTACAGCGTCATCTGGTTGGGGCCCACCAGCATGCCGTTCATCGGGGTGGCGGGGGCGTCGGCAGCGGCGGCCGAAAAGGCGGCGAGCGCGGTCGATGCGAGGATGGCGAGGGTGGCATGGCGGATCATGAGCAGGCTCCTGGATGTTGGAGGTTGACGAGGTCGCGTCCGCGGCGCCGCGCTGCGCACGCCGGCCTGGGTTCAGGTGGGCGCGCCGGTGCAAAGTGCCAAGGACATGGGCGTGAACAGCCGCGGCAGCGGTTTTATTCCATGGCCGTCCGGTGTCGGCCGCAAGCGCCGGCCCGCGGGCGCGGCACAATCGCCGGCTTTCAGACTGCCGTGCCCGTGACCTCTGCCCCAGCGATCGAAATGCCCGACGTCGCCATTCTCGGCGCCGGTCCCGCCGGCCTGATGGCGGCGGATGTGCTGTCGCGCGCCGGGGTGGCGGTGGATGTCTTTGACGCCATGCCCTCGGCCGGGCGCAAGTTCCTGCTGGCCGGGCGCGGGGGGCTGAACCTGACGCATTCGGAACACCTCGATGCGTTCATCGGGCGCTTTC
Source organism: Ottowia sp. (assembly GCF_046348305.1). Lineage (GTDB taxonomy): Bacteria > Pseudomonadota > Gammaproteobacteria > Burkholderiales > Burkholderiaceae_C > Ottowia. The sequence continues at coordinate 110,462 of NZ_JAXMEM010000010.1, read as the reverse complement.
GGCAGGGCGATGGCGATGCGGGCGCGGCCGATGCGGTGGCCGGTTGGCTGCGCGAATTCGGGCCGGATGCGGTGCGCGAGTGGGCGGCGGGGCTGGGGGTGCAGACCTTCGTGGGCACGTCGGGGCGGGTGTTTCCGACCGAGATGAAGGCGGCGCCGCTGCTGCGCGCCTGGCTGCATCGCTTGCGCAACCCGCAGGCGCCGGGCGCCGCACCGGTGCGCTTTCATATGCGGCACCGCTGGGTGGGGTGGGCGGCGCCGAATACTTCCGATTCGATAGCTGCTGACGCTTGTCCAGAAAGCGCTGGGGGCACTTTTTGCCTTGAAACGTCGGTCGGCACTGTGACCGTGCGCCCGCGCGCGGCCGTGCTGGCGCTGGGTGGTGCCAGCTGGCCACGCCTGGGCTCGGACGGCGCCTGGACGCCCTGGCTGGCGCAGGCGGGGGCCGCGGTGGCGCCTTTGCTGCCGGCCAACTGCGGCTTTGACGTGGCGCCGCGCGGCGGGCCGGTGGGCGCGACCGACGTCAGCGCGCCGGCGGCGGGTGATGGTGTGGGCTGGTCGCCCTATCTGGCACAGCGCTTTGCCGGCCAGCCGCTGAAGAATGTGGTGCTGCGCTTTGCCGACAGCCTGGGCCGGTGCTTCGAGCGGCGCGGCGAGTTCGTGCTGACAGCTACCGGCATCGAGGGCAGCCTGGTCTATGCCGCCAGCCACCTGCTGCGCGATGAGATCGCGCGCCATGGCAGCGCGACGCTGCACCTCAACCTGCAACCCGATCGCTCGCCCGCGCAGGTGCTGGCCGCGGTGGCGCACCCGCGCGGCAGCCGCAGCCTGTCCTCGCACCTCAAGAGCCGGCTGGGCCTGGGCCGTGTGCATCTGGCGCTGCTGCACGAGCGGCTGTCGCCAGAGCAACTCAAGAGCCCGCAGGCCGTGGCGCAGGCCATCGGCGCGCTGCCCATCACCCTGCGCGCGCCGCGCCCGGTGGCCGAGGCCATCAGCACGGCCGGCGGCGTGCGGCTGGATGCGTTGACGGACGACTTGGAGCTGCGCGGCTTGCCCGGCGTGTTCTGCGCCGGCGAGATGCTGGACTGGGAGGCGCCCACCGGCGGCTATCTGCTGACGGCCAGCCTGGCCAGCGGCGTGTGCGCGGCGCGCGGGGTGCTGCGGCGTCTGGGCTCGGCCCCGGCCTGAGAGCGGGCTCACCAGGTGCGCACGCGCCCGGTGTCGATGTGCACGAAGTTCTCGCGCGGATAAAAGCCCACGCCGCCCAGCTTGAGCTCGATGGCCGCGTCGCGCAAATCGGCCAGGGCCACACCGGGCAGGCGCACGTCGATCGCCTTGCCGTCCATGTGCAGGCTGTGCTTGGCCACGCCGCCGCCGCGCGTGGTGCGCAGGGTTTCGTTGGTGTGCGCGCTGCGGTAGCCGGAGATGACGTCAAACGGCTGCTCGGTGCCCAGCACGCGCCGCACCTGGTGCAGCACGTTGAACAGCTCGGGGTCGATCACGCCGACGTCGCCGCTGTAGTGGTCGCGCAGGAAGTGGTTCAGGCTGGTCAGCGCCGGCGCCACGAACTGCGCGCCGCGCGCGTACACCAGGGCGATGTGCTCGCTGGTGTGCAGGTGGTTGAACGACAGCGCACGCACGTCGGACGGCGCGGCCGGTGCTGTCGTCAGCGCGCGCGCGGCCCCCGGCAGCAGCACCGCCGCGGCAGCCACTTGGGCGGCGCCCAGGCTGCGACCGAGAAACAGGCGACGATGCGGATTCTTCATGGCGTGCTCAATGCGATGGGGAAAAGGGCCGACCGGCGGGCGTGCAGGCTCATTGTGCAGCTATCAGGAACGGAGCGCCAGCGGAAAAATGCAACAGCGCGGGGCTGCTCTGCGCCTGCGGCGCCTGGCCCCGCGTGCGGCCTGCCGCCAGCGCCCGGGCCAGGCGCTCGTCCAGCCCGTACAGATCGGGCACGAAGCCCACGCGCCCATCGGGCAGCGCGATGGCGGTGCGGTAGACGATCAGCACCGGCACGCCCTCGGTCAGCGTCGCGGTGGTCGGGCGCGCCTGGCGCATGGCCTGCTGGATGCGCGCCTCGGTCCATTGCGGCTGGTCGTGCAGCAGCCAGTGCGCCAGCGACACCGGCTGCTCCACGCGGACGCAACCGTGGCTGAAGTCGCGCCGGGGGCGCCCGAACAGGGCCGGCGTCGGGGTGTCGTGCAGGTAGATCGCCTGGTTGTTGGGCAGGATGAATTTCACGTTGCCCAGCGCGTTGCGCGGCCCCGGCCGCTGGCGGATGCGCAGGCGCCCGGCCAGCACGGCGTCCAGCGCCTCGGGCGTCACCGCGGTGCTGGCGCCGTCCGACCCGACGAATTCCATGCCCTGCGCGGCCAGGTAGCCCGGGTTGGCGCGCAGCTTGGGCACGGTTTCCTTGCGCGCGATGGAAGCCGGGATGTTCCAGTACGGGCTGAATTCGATCCAGCGCATGTCCTCGTCGAACTGCGGCGTGCGCGTGTCCAGCGCCTTGCCGACGATGACGTGCATTTGCAGATCCTGGCGCACGGCCGGCGTGGCGCTGGCGGACATGGCAGCGTCCTGCGAGAAGGCGCGCAGCTCGAACTCGGGGATGTTGACGGTGATGAAGCGCGGGGCCGCGGGCAGCGGCGTCAGGCGCAGGCGCTCCAGCGCCAGCGCGATCTGGCGTGCGCGGGCGGCGGGCGCGACGTTCAGCGCATCGACCGTGGCCTTGCCCAGCACGCCGTCGTCGGCCAGGCCATGCCGCGCCTGGAAGGCTTTGACCGCGGCTTGCAGCGCAGCGTCGTAGTCCTGCGGCGCGGGCGTGCCTTTGGGCAGATCGCCCAGCGCGCTCAGGCGCTCGGCCAGGGTCGGCACGCCGGCCCAGCGCTGACCGGGGCCGAGCTTGCCCCCCGGCAGCGGCGGCAGTGCCTGCTGCCAGGCCGGGTCGTCGCCCAGCGCCCGGTAGCGGGCCAGTGCGTCGCGCAAGGCTGCGTACTGCGGCCAGGGCGGCGTGGCCGCGCGCCGGGCCTCGTCGGGCGTGCCGCGGGCAACGGCCTCGCGCAGCTGCAGCGGCAGGTCGGTGGGCGCTGCGGTGGCGCTGTCGTAGTGGGCGTTGAGCTGGCGGGTGGCGTCCACCCGGCCGTAGCGCAGTTGCTGCAGGTAGCGGGTGGCGGCGTCGGTGAGGGCGGTGTCCAGCCGCGCGACCTCATCGGCGCTCGGGGCCTGCGCCTGCGCCGCCGCGACGGCGCGGGCCAGGTCGGCGGCGCCGTAGTCGGCCGGCTGAAGGCCGTCGCGTTCGGCGTGGGTCAGCCAGTCGACAACCGTGTGCGCTGCGGCGAGCGGCCGGCCGGAGCCGTCCAGCCAAAGCGCGTCGGCCCAGGCCGGCGGCGTTGGCCCCAGCCAGACACCGCTGGCGCAAACGAGGGGGAGGGCGCGGCGCGCCGCCACGCGGAAGACGGACATCGTGCGGGAGTGCTGCTGAATCGGGGGCGGTCGTTGGCACCGCGGGTGGCGGGGTGTCATGCACCATGATAGCGGCGGCGCGTTTGGCCTCGCGCTACACGCGGTCGGAGCGCCCCAGATGGTTCTCCAGCCGGCGCAGGCCCACGGCCAGGCCGAAGGTCATCAGCCAGTAGATCAGGGCGATGAACAGGTACGGCTCCCAATAGCGGCCGTAGGCCCCGGCCACGGTGCGCGCGGCGTAGGCCAGCTCGGCCAGGCCGATGGCGGACACGAGCGAGGTGTCCTTCAGCAGCGAGATCATGTTGTTGCCCAGCGGCGGCAGCATGCGCCGAAAGGCCTGCGGGATGACGATGTAGCGCAGCATTTGCCCGTGCGTCATGCCCAGCGACAGCGCGGCTTGCTGCTGACCGCGCGCGATCGACTGGATGCCGGCGCGAAACACCTCCGAGATGTAGGCCGCCGAGTTGAGCGTGAGCGCCACCACGCCCGAGATCAGCGCGCCGTGGTCCTGCTTGAGCGTTCGCGCCAGCTCGCCACTGATCAGCAGCCCGTTGACGGGGTGGATGAACAGCGGCATCACCGCAAAGTGCATCAGCAGAATCTGCACGAACAGCGGCGTGCCGCGAAAGAAGCTGACGTACACCGTGGAGGGCCAGCGCAGCGCGTATTTGAAGATGCCCTTCCAGGGCTGGTGGCGCGCGTCGGCCAGGCGCGCCAGCGCCAGCAGCAGGCCCAGGAAGATGCCCATGGCGATGCAGGCAATCGTCATGCCTACCGTCACCAGCGCGCCGGACCAGAACAGCTGCTTGTACTCGACCAGGATGTCGGGGCGGAACCACCCGAACCAGGTCACGGGCTTGGCGTCATCCATCGCTTGCTCCGGGCAAAAAATGCAAAGGCCGCGGGGCGGCCTTGAGAGGAGAGGGACAGGGCGAGCTTACTGCGCCACGTAGTCGGTCTTGAACCACTTCTTGTAGATGGTGTTGTACGTGCCGTCGGCGCGGATCGCGGCCAGGCCCGCGTTGATCCGGTCAAGCAGCGCCTTGTCGCCCTTGCGCACCACGATGCCGAAGTGCTCCTTGGGGAAGTTGGGGTCTTCCACGGTCTTGAGGTTGGGGTCGAGCGAGGCGCGGTAGGCGATCACGCCGTTGTCGCCGATGGCCGCGTCCACGCCGCCACCCGACAGCTCGGACATGATCAGCGGCGTGCTCTCGAAACGGCGGATGTTGGCGCTGGTCTTGCCCTGCACCCGGCTGATGACGTCGTCGCCGGTGGAGCCGCTGACCACGGCCACCTTCTTGTCCTTGAGGTCCTGCAGCGACTTGACGGTGCTGGACTTGGGCACGGCGATCAGCTGCCGCGCGTCGAAATAGGGCGCCGAAAAATCGAAGCTCTGCTTGCGCTTGTCGTTGATGGTGACGCCCGAAATGACGAAGTCCACGTCACCGTTGTTGAGCGAGGCGAAGATGCTGGTGAACGGCGTGTTCACGATGCGCAGCTTCATCTTCTCCTTCTGGGCGATGGCGTTGACGATGTCGATGTCGAAGCCGACGATCTGCTTGTCCTTGTTCTCGAAGGCAAACGGCGTGTAGGTGGCGCTGGAGGCCACCACGTATTCGCGGTCCTTGCTTTGCGCCGCGGCGGGCAGCGCGGCCAGCACGCCCGTGGCGAGCAGGGCGGACAGGAGGAGGCGGCGTGTTTGCATGGTGGCGGCGCTCAGGCGGTGACGGGGCTGGGATTGTAAAAGCGCGCGCCCCTTTTGGCGGGGCGGGCGCCGGCGGGTCATTTCAAGACGTCGCCGGTGCATAGGTATTTCATCTCCAGATATTCGGCGATGCCGTGCGTGGAGCCCTCGCGCCCCAGGCCCGACTGCTTGACGCCGCCGAAGGGCACGTGCTCGCTGGAGATCAGGCCGGTGTTGATGCCCACGATGCCGTATTCCAGCGCTTCGCTCACGCGGGTGATGCGGCCGATGTCGCGCGCGTAGAAGTAGCTGGCCAGGCCGAAGATGGTGGCGTTGGCGGCGTCGATGGCGTCCTGCTCGGTCTTGAAGCGGAACACCGGCGCCAGCGGGCCGAAGGTCTCCTCGCGCGCCACCAGCATCTGCGCGGTGGCGCCGGAGATCACGGTGGGCTCGAAGAACTGGCCCTTGAGCCGGCTGCCGCCCGTCACCAGCTTGCCGCCTTTCTTGACGGCGTCCTTGACGTGCTTCTCGACCTTGCTCAGGGCGGCGGGCTCGATCAGCGGGCCCACCGTCACGCCCTCGTCAAAACCGTTGCCCACCTTCATGGCCTTGACCTTGGCGGCCAGCTTCTTGACGAACGCGTCATACACGCCGTCTTGCACATACAGGCGGTTGGCGCACACGCAGGTCTGGCCCGCGTTGCGGTACTTGCTGGCCAGCGCGCCTTCGACGGCCGAGTCCAGGTCGGCGTCGTCGAACACGATGAAGGGCGCGTTGCCGCCCAGCTCCAGCGACATTTTCTTGACCGTGGGCGCGCACTGCGCCGCCAGGATGCGGCCGACCTCGGTGGAGCCGGTGAAAGACAGGTGGCGCACGACATCACTCTCGCACAGTGCCTGGCCGATGGCCGGCGCGTCGGTGCCGGTGATGACGTTGATGACACCCGGCGCAAAGCCTGCGCGCTGCGCCAGCTCGGCCGCGGCCAGCGCTGTCAGCGGCGTCAGCTCGGCCGGCTTGATGACCACCGTGCAGCCGGCGGCCAGCGCCGGCGCCACCTTGCGCGTGATCATGGCCAGCGGAAAATTCCACGGCGTGATGGCGGCGCACACGCCGATGGGTTGCTGGATGACGGTGAGGCGCTTGTTGTTGTCGAAGGTGGGCAGGGTCTGGCCGTGCACGCGCTTGGCCTCTTCGGCAAACCACTCGACAAAGCTGGCGCCGTAGGCCACCTCGCCCTTGGCCTCGGCCAGGGGCTTGCCCTGCTCGGCCGTCATCAGGCGCGCCAGGTCGTCCTGGTTGTCCATCAGCAGCTCGAACCACTTCATCAACAGCGCGTGGCGCTGCTTGGCGGTCTGGTTGCGCCAGGCGGGCCAGGCGGCGTTGGCGGCGGTGATGGCGGCCTTGGTCTCCTTGGCGCCCAGGTCGGCCACATCGGCCAGCTTGCGGCCGGTGGCCGGGTCGTGCACGTCGAAGCGGCTGGCGCCCTTGACCCACTTGCCGTTGATCAGGCTGTCGGTCTTGAGCAGGCTGGGGTCATTGAGTGGGGCCAGGGGAGATGTGCGGGCGTCCATGAGGGGGCTCCATTTGGTCAGGGGTTGAGGCGATCGCGTTCAGCCGATGGTAGCGTTTCACTACACCACGGGTGTTGTGTCTCTTTGGCGACCGCCGCCCGGCCATGGTGCGCGGGCACAATGCCGGCATCCAGAAGGAGATGTCGCATGAAAGTTCGTGCCGCCGTATTGCGTGAAATGGGCCTGCCCGCGCCCTATGCCCAAAGCCGCCCGGTTCAGGTCACCGAGGTCGAGCTGGACCCGCCGGGCACCGGCGAGGTGCTGGTGCGGATCAAGGTGGCCGGGCTGTGCCATTCCGACCTGTCGGTCATCAGCGGCGACCGCCCGCGCGTGATGCCGCTGGCGCTGGGGCACGAGTCCTCGGGCGAGGTGGTGCAGGTCGGGCCGGGCGTGGACGACCTGAAGCCGGGCGATCACGTGGTCAGCGTGTTCGTGCCCAGCTGCGGCGGCTGCGCGCCCTGCATGGGCGGGCGCCCGGCGCTGTGCGAGCCCGGGGCGCGCGCCAACACCCAGGGCACGCTGCTGGGCGGCGCGCGGCGCCTGCACGCGGGCGGCGAGGCGCTGAATCATCACCTGGGCGTGTCCTGCTTTGCCGAGTACGCCGTGGTCTCGCGGCGCTCGTGCGTGAAGATCGAAGCCGAGCTGTCGCACCGCGAGGCCGCGCTGTTCGGCTGCGCGGTGCTGACGGGCGCGGGCGCCATCATCAACCGGGCGCGGGTCAAGCCCGGCGATACGGTGGCCATCGTCGGTCTGGGTGGCGTGGGCCTGAGCGGCCTGCTGGCGGCGGTGGCCGCCGGCGCGCGCCGCGTGGTCGCCGTCGAGCTGGACAGCGGCAAGCGCGAGCTGGCGCGCACGCTGGGCGCCACGCACCTGATCGACCCGCGCGAGATGAAGGGCGACGCCGATTTGCTGGCGGCCGCCGGCGGCGCGGTGGATGTGGGCTATGACGCAGCGGGCAGCGTGCCGGCCTTCGAGACGGCCTACAAGCTCACGCGTCGCGGCGGCCTGACGGTGACATCGGGCCTGCCGCACCCCAAGGCTGCGTTCTCGCTGCCGATCGCCCAACTGGTGGGCGAGGAGCGCGACGTGCTGGGCAGCTACCTGGGCTCGGGCGTGCCGGCCGCCGACATCGGGCGCTACGTCGACCTGTACAAGATGGGCAAGCTGCCGGTGGATCGCCTGCTGGGGCGCGCCTTCACGCTCGATCAGGTCAACGAAGGGTTCGACCACCTGGCCTCGGGATCGGGCCTGCGCGACTGTCTGGTGTTGGACTGATGCTCTGATTTTCAGAGCAATGGCGAGCCCAGCCGCGCCACCGCCTCGAAGAACTGCTGGTGCACCGGCGTGCGCCGATCGCGCGGCACGAGGCGACAGTGCGACAGGTCGGCTTCGAACAGGTCGGCCAGTTGCTGGTTGAGCGCGCGGTCGTACAGTACCGCGGCCACCTCGAAGTTCAGACGAAAGCTGCGGTTGTCGAAGTTGGCGCTGCCGACCATGCTGTAGAGCGAATCCATCAACAGCGTCTTGGGGTGGAACATGCGGCCGCGGTACTCGAACACCAGCACGCCGGCGTCTTGCAGCTCCTTGTAGTAGGAGCGCGCGGCAGCGGTGACGATGCGCGAGTCACTGCGTTCGGGCACGATCAGCTTGACCTGCACGCCGCGCAGCGCCGCGTTGGTCAGCGCGGTGATGGCCGGCTCGGTGGGCACGAAGTAGGGCGTGGACAGCCACACGCGTTCGTTGGCCAGGCTCAGGGCGTCGAGCATGGCGCGGTGGATGGCCTCGCCGTCGTTGTCCGGCCCCGAGGCCACGATCTGCACCGGCAACTGGCCCGGGGGCTCGCCCCGCGGCAGCATGTGGCCGTCGTGCGCGGGCTGGCGTCCGCTGGCGTAGTACCAGTCCTGCAAAAAGACGTATTGCAGCCAGCGCACCGCGCTGCCGCGCAGCAGCAGGTGCGTGTCGCGGTAGGCGTCCTGCGGGCGAACCTGCTCGTTCTCGTCGTCGGTGACGTTGATGCCCCCGACCAGGCCCACGCGCCCGTCGATCACCGCGATCTTGCGGTGCGTGCGCAGGTTGACCAGCGGGCGCAGAAGATCGATCCGCGCGCGATGAAAAACCGCCAGCTCGCCGCCGGCCTGCACCAGCGGATCGAGCACGTGCCGGTGCCGGCGCGACAGCAGGCGCCCGGAGCCGATCGCGTCCACCAGCAGTCGCACGGCGATGCCTTCGCGCGCGCGCGCCGCGAGCGCGTCCAGCACCGCGCCGCCGCTGTGGTCGGGCTCGAAGATGTAGTACTCGAGGTGGATGTGGTTGCGCGCGGCAGCGATCTCGCGCAACAGCGCCTGAAGCTTGGCGCCGCCACTGACCAGCAGTTCGATCCCGTACGCACTGCAGATCGGCAGCCCGCAGCTGGCCTCGATCAGCCGCGCGTGCTGCACCGCCCACAGCGGCGGCTCGGGCCGGTGCGCGCGCAGGGTCTGCAAGTCGCGCTGCGACATCAGCGACGCCTGCGTGTGCCAGCGCTTCAGGCGCTGGCGCGTGATGCGCTGCGGCCCGAAATAGGCGTACACCGGCAGGCCGATCACCGGCAGCAGGTTGACGACGATGATCCACGCCAGGGTGGACTGCGGCGCGCGCCGCTGCATCACGATCCAGGTGGTGACGATGACGCTGGAGACGCTCCAGGCCCAGCCCAGCCAGAAGGTCCAGGGGTGGCCGGCGACGGTGAGCGCGGACATGGGGGCTTCAGCGGGCCAGCAGCGCCCGCCAGTCGGCGGGCGCGAAGCCGACGGTGACGGCGGACGCGCCGACATCCCATTCGATCACCGGGCGGCGGATCGCGCTGGCGTGCGCCTGCAGCAGGGCGGCGGCGCTGGCGGCGTCGACCACGGCAGCCTGCGTGCCCGCATCCAGCTTGCGCCAGGTCGTGCCCTGGCGGTTCAGCAGCCGCTCCCAGCCGACGGCATCGATCCAGTGCCGCAGGTGATCGGGGGGCACCCCGGCCTTCCTGAAGTCGTGAAAGTGCACCGCCGCGCCATGCTCGAGCAGCCACGCGCGCGACTTCTTCACGGTGTCGCAGTTGGCAATGCCGTAGAGCGTGACGGATGGGGCAGTCATGGCCCGGGATGATGCCATGGCATCCTTGCTTGGCGCGACAATTGCGCCTTCCATGAAGACACTTGCCGACTGGCTCGCCTACTGCGAGCAATTGCACCCCACCGCCATCGAGTTGGGCCTCGATCGCGTCCGCACCGTGGCCCAACGCATGAAGCTGCGCTTTGACTGCCCCGTCCTCACCGTGGCGGGCACCAACGGCAAGGGCTCTACCTGCGCCATGCTCGAGGCCATCTTGCTGCAGGCGGGCTGGCGCACGGGGGTCTACACCTCGCCGCACCTGATTCACTTCGAGGAGCGCTGTCGCATCCGCGGCCAGTCCATCGACGCGGCCGAGCTGGTGGGCTGCCTGGAGCAGGTGGAGGCCGCGCGCGGCGACATCTCGCTGACCTATTTCGAGTTCACCACCCTGGCCATCCTGCAGGCGATGGCGCGCGCGGGGCTGGACGCGGTGATCCTCGAAGTCGGCCTGGGCGGGCGACTGGACGCGGTCAACATCATCGATACCGACTGTGCCATCATCACCAGCATCGACATCGACCATGCCGCGCTGCTGGGCGACACGCGCGAGAAGATCGGCTTCGAGAAGGCCGGCATCATGCGCGCCGGCCGGCCCGCCATCGTCAGCGACCCGGTGCCACCGCAAAGCGTGATTGACCACGCCAAGGCCATCGGCGCCGATCTGTGGCTGCTGGGGCGCGACTTCAACTACCAGGGCAACAACCCGCAGCAATGGGCCTGGGCCGGGCGCGGGCGCCGCTACAGCGGGCTGGCCTATCCCACGCTGCGCGGGGCCAACCAGCTCATCAACGCTTCGGGCGTGCTGGCCGCGCTGGACGCGCTGCGCGCGCGCCTGCCGGTGACGGCGCAGGCCGTGCGCAACGGCTTTGGCCTGATGGATTTGCCCGGGCGTTTTCAGGTGGTGTCCGGCCACCCGGTGGTGATCCTGGACGTGGCGCACAACCCGCACGCGGTAGCGGCGCTGGCGCAAAGCCTGGACGCCATGGGGTCTTTTCTGATGACGCACGGCGTCTTCGGCGCCATGGCCGACAAGGACATCGCGGCCATCCTGCGGCAGATGGACCCGATCATCGACCGCTGGTACTTCACCGACCTGCCCACGCCGCGCGCCGCCAAGGCGCAGGACTTGCAAGCCCTGTGGCGCTCCATCACGCAGCGCGCCGGCGCCGCGTCCGAGCTGTTCGGCTCGCCCATGCAGGCCTTCAACGCGGCGGCCGCGCGCGTGCAGCCCACTGATAGAATCGTTTGCTTTGGCTCGTTTTTCACCGTCGGCGGCGTGCTCGAGCAGGGTGTACCGCACCTCGACTCCGACGCGCCCTGGCAGCATGCCGACCGCTGACTGCTGACCCTGCACCATGGCATTTTTCAAGTTCCGCCAGAGCAACGCCAGCCCTGCCAAGACGTCCCCACGCACCGCCGAGGCGGCCGCCAATGCATCGACCGAGACGGTCGAGAGCCTGCGCCGGCGCGCGCGTCATCGCCTGATCGGCGCCGTCGTGCTGGTGCTGGTGGCGGTCATCGGCTTTCCGCTGCTGTTCGACACCCAGCCGCGGCCGGTGGCCATCAACGCCCCCATCACCATCCCCGATCGCGACAGCGCCGCGCCCCTGGCAGCGCCCAAGGCGCCCAAAGCGGCCGATGTCGCGGCCCCGGCCAGCCTGAGCGAGCGCGAGGAAGTGGTACCGCCCGCCGCGGCCAGGCCGGCCGGCGGCGACGCCGCCGCGCCCAAGCCGGCGCCCGCCAGCGCCGCGCGCACGCCAGACGTCACGCCGGCGCCCGCCCCCGCGCAACCGGCGCGCGACGACGACGCCAAGGCCAAGGCCGCGTCCGAGGATGAAGCCCGCGCCAAGGCCCGGCGCGACGAACAGGCCAAGGCCCAGCAAGAGGCCAAGGCCCAGGCTCAGAAAGAGGCCAAGGCCAAGGCGCAGCAGGAGGCCGACGCCAAGGCTCGGCGCGAGGCCGACGCCCGCAAGCAGCGCGAGGATGCCGCGCGCGCCCGCGCCGCCCTGGCCGGCGACACCCCTGCCGCCAAGCCCGCGGCATCGGCGGGCGGTGGCGATACGGGCCGCTTCATCGTGCAGATCGGCGCGTTTGCCGAGGCCGACAAGGCGCAGGAAGCCCGCCAGAAGGCCGAGCGCGCCGGCCTGAAGACCTACACCCAGGTGGTGGACACCAAGGACGGCAAGCGCACGCGTGTTCGGGTGGGGCCGTTCGCCAGCCGGGCCGAGGCCGAGAAAGCCGCCGACGCCCTCAAGAAAGCCGGATTGGCGGGCGGCATCTTCAGCCTTTGAGGGGCTGACACGTCGCGCTGGGCTGGCCATGCACCCGTTCGACTGGATTTGCCTGGGCATCGTGCTGGCCTCGCTGGTGCTGGGCGCCTGGCGCGGTTTGCTGTACGAGGCCCTGTCGCTGGGCGGCTGGGTGCTGGCGTACTTTGCCGCCCGCTGGGCCGCCGAGCCGCTGGGCCAAGCGCTGCCGATGGGCGATGCGTCCACCGTGTGGCGCGCCGCGGCGGGCTTCGTGCTGGTGTTCATCGCCGTGGCCTTTGCCGGCGGCATGCTGGCATGGGCCGTGCGCGGCGCCGCACGCTCGCTGGGCATGCGGCCGGTGGACCGCTTGCTGGGCGCGGTGTTCGGCGCTTTGCGCGGGGCCTTGCTGCTGCTGTTGCTGGCCGTCGCGCTCCACGTGGCGGGGCAGGGCAGTGAACCCTGGTGGCGCGAATCGGTCAGCGGCCCCTGGTTGAACCAGGCACTTGCGCAACTGCGGCCCATTTTGCCCGCCACCCTCGGGCAATATCTTTCGACGTGACAATCGGGCCACCGGGCTCGCTCAATTCAGGATCATTTCATCATGTGTGGCATCGTCGGCGTGGTCAGCAACGCGCTGGTCAATCAAACGCTTTATGACGCGTTGCTGCTGCTGCAGCACCGCGGCCAGGATGCCGCCGGCATCGTGACGCAGCAGAACGGCAAGTTCTTCATGCACAAAGCCAAGGGCATGGTGCGCGACGTGTTTCGCACCCGCAACATGCGCGGGCTGCCGGGCACCAGCGGCCTGGGCCAGGTGCGCTATCCGACTGCCGGCAACGCCGACAGCGAGGAAGAGGCGCAACCCTTCTACACCAACGCGCCCTTCGGCCTGGTGCTGGTGCACAACGGCAACCTGACCAATGCCCAGGCCTTGCGCCGCGAACTGCTGCAGGGCGATCATCGCCACATCAACACCGACAGCGATTCCGAGGTGCTGCTGGGCGTGCTGGCCCACGAGCTGGCGCAGGCCACGCGCGACGGCGCGCTGGGCCCCGAGCAGGCATTTGCCGCGGTGGCGGCGGTGCATCGGCGCCTGCGCGGCTCGTATGCCGTGATCGCGCACATCGCGGGCTGCGGCATGCTGGTGTTTCGCGACCCCTTCGGCATTCGCCCGCTGTGCTTCGGGCGTGCGGCGGATGGCGCCGTCATGGCGGCCAGCGAGTCGGTGGCACTGGAGGGCACCGGCCACGTGATGGAGCGCTGCGTGGCGCCCGGCGAGGCGCTGTTCGTCACGCTGGACGGCAAGGTGCATGCGCGGCAGTGCGCCGACCGGCCGGTGCTGTCGCCGTGCATCTTCGAGTTCGTCTATCTGGCGCGGCCCGACTCGGTGCTGGACGGCATCTCGGTCTATCAGGCGCGCCTGAACCTAGGCCAGACGCTGGCCAAGCGCGTGATCTCCACCGTGCCGCCCAGCGAGATCGACGTCGTCATCCCCATCCCCGAGTCCAGCCGCCCCAGTGCCAACGAGCTGGCGCGCGCGCTGGGCAAGCCCTACCGCGAGGGCTTCGTCAAGAACCGCTACGTGGGCCGCACCTTCATCATGCCCGGCCAGGCCGTGCGCAAGCGCTCGGTGCGGCAAAAACTGGGCCTGATCGCCAGCGAATTCGCCGGGCGCAACGTGCTGCTGGTCGATGACTCCATCGTGCGCGGCACCACCAGCCAGGAGATCGTGCAGATGGCGCGCGATGCCGGCGCGCGCAAGGTGTATCTGGCCAGCGCGGCGCCGCCGGTGCGCCACCCCAACGTCTACGGCATCGACATGCCCACGCGCGAGGAGCTGGTGGCCCACGGGCGCAGCGTCGACGAGGTGCGCCGCATCATCGGTGCCGATGCACTGATCTACCAGGACGTGGCGGCCATGAAGCAGGCCGTGTCCAGCGTCAACCCGCAGGTCACGCGCTTTGACGCGTCCTGCTTCGACGGCCAGTACGTCACGGGCGACATCACCGAAGACGACATCGCCCGCCTGCGCGCCGCCCGGCCGCAGCCCTCGACTGCGCCCGAGGACGTTGCCTGAAGAAAGCCCCGACCATGAGCCACGAACCGAACGAACGAGCCCTGCCCGAGGGCCTGCACCCCGACACCCTGGCCGTGCGCGTGTCCATCGCGCCCAGCCACTACGGCGAGCACTCCGAGGCGCTGTACCTCACCAGCTGCTTCATCCAGCCCGACGCCGAGACCTCGGCGCGCCGCTTTGCGATGCAGGAAGAGGGCTATACCTACACCCGCACGGCTAACCCCTCGGTCACCGCCTTCGAGCGCCGCCTGGCCGCGCTGGAAGGCGCCGAGGCCGCCATTGCCACCAGCACCGGCATGTCGGCCATCCTGCTGATGGCCCTGGGCCTGCTGAAAAGCGGCGACCACGTGATCTGCTCGCAGTCCATGTTCGGCTCCACCATCAAGCTGCTGGGCAGCGAGTTCGCGCGCTTTGGCGTGCAGACCTCGTTCGTATCGCAAACCGACGTGGGCCAGTGGCGCGCGGCCCTGCGCCCCAACACGCGCCTGCTGTTTGCCGAAACGCCCACCAACCCGCTGACCGAGGTGTGCGACATCGCCGCGCTGGCCGCCATCGCCAAGAAAGCCGGCGCGCTGCTGGCGGTGGACAACTGCTTTGCCACGCCCGCGCTGCAAAAGCCGCTGGCACTGGGGGCCGATCTCATCATCCATTCGGGTACCAAGTTTCTCGACGGCCAGGGCCGCGTCATGGCCGGCGCCATTTGCGGCTCGCGCAAGCTGATCGACGAGGTGTTTGCCCCGCTGATCCGCACCGCCGGCATGGTGCTCTCGCCCTTCAATGCCTGGGTGGTGCACAAGGGCATGGAAACGCTCAGCCTGCGCGTGGCCGCGCAAAGCGCCAACGCGCTGCAGATCGCCCGCTGGCTGGAGGCGCACCCCGCCGTCGAGCGCGTGTTCTACCCCGGCCTGCCTTCGCACCCGCAGCACCAGCTGGCCATGGCGCAGCAGGGCGGCGTGGGCGGCTCGGTGATTGCCTTCAGCGTCAAGGCCACCAGCCCCGAGCAGGGCCGCGCGCGCGCCTTTCACGTCATCGACAGCACGCGCGTGTGCTCCATCGCCACCAACCTGGGCGACGTGCGCACCCTCATCAGCCACCCGGCCAGCACCTCGCACGGGCGCTTGAGTGAAGCGCAGCGCCAGGCCGCCGGCGTGGGGCAGGGCCTGCTGCGCCTGTCGGTGGGGCTGGAGCACGTGCCCGACATCCTGCGCGACCTCTCGCACGGGCTGGATAGCTGCGGTCGCATCACCTGAACACTATCAATTGAATAGCTGCTCGCGCACACCAGGCGGGCGCCAGAGCACGAAAATGTCTCAAACTCACGATCCATCCACCGCCCGCGTGCGCACGCGCTTTGCGCCGTCGCCCACCGGCTTCATCCATCTGGGCAACATCCGTTCGGCGCTCTATCCGTGGGCGTTTGCGCGCTCGCAGGGCGGCGTGTTCATCCTGCGCATCGAAGACACCGACCTCGAGCGCTCCACGCAGGCCTCGGTGGACGTCATCCTGGAAGGCATGGCCTGGCTGGGGCTGGACCATGATGAAGGCCCCTACTACCAGATGCAGCGCATGGAGCGCTACAAGCAGGTGCTCGCGCAACTGCAGGCCGCCGGCCACGTCTACCCCTGCTACATGAGCGTGGCCGAGTTGGATGCGCTGCGCGAACGCCAGATGGCCGCCAAGCAAAAGCCGCGCTACGACGGCACCTGGCGCCCCGAGCCGGGCAAGACACTGCCGCCGATTCCCGAAGGCGTCAAGCCCGTGCTGCGCTTCAAGACGCCGCTCTCGGGCGTGGTCGGCTGGGACGACAAGTGCAAGGGCCGCATCGAATTTCAGAACAGCGAGCTGGACGACCTGGTCATTGCGCGGCCCGACGGCACGCCCACCTACAACTTCTGCGTCTGCGTGGACGACATGGACATGGGCATCACCCATGTCATCCGCGGCGACGACCACGTCAACAACACGCCGCGCCAGATCCACATCTTCGAGGCGCTGGGCGCCAGCGTGCCGGTGTTCGCCCACCTGCCCACCGTGCTCAACGAGCAGGGCGAGAAGATGAGCAAGCGCAATGGCGCCAAGGCCGTCACCCAGTATCGCGACGAGGGCTTTCTGCCCGACGCCATGGTCAACTACCTGGCGCGCCTGGGCTGGAGCCATGGCGACGACGAAATCTTCTCGCGTGCGCAGTTCCTGCAGTGGTTCAACCTTGATCACCTGGGCACCAGCGCCGGCCGCTTCGACGAAGCCAAGCTGCGCTGGGTCAACGCCCAGCACATCAAGATGCTGGGGGGCGCGGCGTTGGCACCCCTGGTGGCCGCGCAGTTGCACAAGCGCGGCGTCGAAGGTGACGATCGCCTGCCCGCGCTGTGCGACTTGTTCAAGGACCGCGTTGATACCACGGTGGCACTGGCCGACTGGCTGATGCCGTACTACACCGACGTGCAACCCAGCGCCGAGGACCTGGCCAAGCACCTCACCGACGCCGTCAGGCCGGCCATTGCCAGCCTGGCCGGGCGGCTGGAGGCCACGCCCTGGACGGCCTCCGACATCGCCGCCGCGCTCAAGCAAACCCTGGCCGAACACGGCCTGAAGATGCCGCAACTGGCCATGCCGGTGCGCGTGCTGGTCATGGGCACGCCGCAGACGCCATCGGTCGACGCGGTGCTGGCCCTGCATCAGCGCGAAAAAGTTTTGGCGCGCTTGAGAAGGCCGTGAAATCCAGCATATAATGCGAGGCTCGACACCCAAAAACGGGGGTATAGCTCAGCTGGGAGAGCGCTTGCATGGCATGCAAGAGGTCAGCGGTTCGATCCCGCTTACCTCCACCATCAAAGTGTCGAGAATCGGTCAGTTGTTCCAAGGTTTTGACCCTATCGTCTAGAGGCCTAGGACATCACCCTTTCACGGTGAGTACCGGGGTTCGAATCCCCGTAGGGTCGCCAAGTTTTGTCGCACTTGGGCTCGCTTTGAGCCGAACGCGACACCGACGCGGAGTGGTAGTTCAGTCGGTTAGAATACCGGCCTGTCACGCCGGGGGTCGCGGGTTCGAGTCCCGTCCACTCCGCCAAAGCTCAAGAAGGGCCTGATCCTTGATCAGGTCCTTTTTCTTTGCCTGGCCGCGCTGGTGCGGCCCACAACCACCCGCTGCTTCAGCCTGGAAACGGCAGTTGGATGCGCTTGCCAGTGCCGCTCTCGGCGTGCCAGGCAAGGCGCGACAACGCAGCGGGCTACTGCCCGCAAGGTGGAGCAACACCGCATGGCGCGTCGAGAGCGGTGCTGGCAAGTGCATAGCGCGCTCACCCCACAGGTGAACGTGGTCGGAGCTAAGTGAAGTCAAGCATGGCGTGGTGTCCAGGAAGATGACAAGCGGTCAACTGCCGTTTCCAGGTTCAGCGCAAGGCCGCCAGCGCGGCCTGCGCCACGCTGGCCGCATCCACGCCAAAGTGCCGGCGCAGCGCCGCGCGCGTGTCGCTGCGGCCAAAGCCGTCGGTGCCCAGCGTGACGTAGCGCCGGCCTGCGGGCATGAAGGCGCGCACGGCCTCGGGCACGGCGCGGACGTAGTCGGTGGCGGCAATCACCGGGCCCTGCGTGCGCTGCAGCACCTGGGCGATCCAGGGCGTGGCCTTGCCCCGACTGGCGCAGGCCTGGCCGTCGCGCTCCAGCTCGCTCCAGCTGGTGACGCTGATCACGTGCGCGGTGACGCCTTGCGCGGCCAGCTGCTCGGCGGCCCTGATCACCTCGGTCAGGATCGCGCCCGAGCCCAGCAGTGTGACCTGGCTTTCAGATGAAATCAGGCTCTCGCGCCCGTCCGACATGCGCAAGCAGCTATTGAACATATAGCATCCGCGCAGCACGCCCTGGTGCGCCTCCGCGGGCAGGTCGGGCTGGGCGTAGTTCTCGTTCATCAGCGTGATGTAGTAGAAGACATCGCGCTGCTCGATCAACATCTCGCGCATGCCGGCTTCGACGATGACGGCCAGTTCGCCGGCAAAGGCCGGGTCCCAGGCTTTGCAGTTGGGGATTTGCGCGGCCGCCAGGTGGCTGGCGCCGTCCTGGTGCTGCAGGCCCTCGCCGCCCAACGTGGTGCGCCCGCTGGTGGCGCCCAGCAGAAAGCCGCGTGCGCGCTGGTCGGCCGCGGCCCAGATGGCGTCACCCACCCGCTGAAAGCCGAACATCGAGTAGTAGATGAAAAACGGCAGCATGGCCAGGCCGTGCACGCTGTAGCTGGTGGCCGCCGCCGTCCAGCTGGCGATGGCGCCGGCCTCACTGATGCCTTCTTCCAGGATCTGGCCGTCGCGCGCCTCGCGGTACGACAGGATGGAGCCGATGTCCTCGGGCGCGTAGCGCTGGCCGACGTGGCTGTAGATGCCCACCTGCTTGAACAGGTTGGCCATGCCGAAGGTGCGCGCCTCGTCGGCCACGATGGGCACGATGCGCGGGCCCAGCGTGGCGTCCTTCAGCAGGTTGCCCAGCAGGCGCACGAAGGCCATGGTGGTGCTCATGGGCTTGCCGGCGGCCTGCAGCGCAAACTGGGCGTAGCCGGCCAGCGCCGGCACGGGCACGGTGTCGCACGTGGTCTGGCGCCGCGGCAGGTGGCCGCCCAGGGCCTGGCGGCGCGCCTGCAGGTACTGCATTTCGGCGCTGTCGGCTGCGGGCTTGATGAAGGCCAGGCCGGTGGCCTGCTCGTCGCTGAGCGGCAGCTTGAAGCGGTCGCGAAAGGCGATCAGCTCCGCATCGTCCAGCTTCTTCTGGCTGTGCGTGGTCATGCGGCCCTGGCCGGCCGCGCCCATGCCATAGCCCTTCTTGGTGTGCGCCAGGATCACGGTGGGCTGGCCCTTGTGCGCCGCCGCTGCGGCGTAGGCGGCGTGGATCTTCACCAGGTCGTGGCCGCCGCGCTTCAAGTGGTCGATCTGCTCGTCGGTCAGGCCCTGTACCAGCGCGGCCAGTTCGGGGTTCTGGCCGAAAAAGTGATCGCGGTTGAAGCGCCCGTCCTTGGCGGCAAAGGTCTGCATCTGGCCATCGACGGTGTCGCCCAGGGTGCGCACCAGGGCGCCCGTGACGTCGCGCGCAAACAGGCCGTCCCAGTCGCTGCCCCACAGCAGCTTGATCACGTTCCAGCCGCTGCCGGTGAACAGGCGCTCCAGCTCGCCCACGATGCTGCCGTTGCCGCGCACCGGGCCATCCAGCCGCTGCAGGTTGCAGTTGACCACCCACACCAGGTTGTCCAGCCCCTCGCGCGCGGCCAGCGTCAGCGCGCTGGTGCTCTCGGGCTCGTCCATCTCGCCATCGCCAAACACCCCCCAGACCTTTCGGCCCGCGCAATCGAGCAGCCCCCGGTCGGTGAGAAAGTGCATGAAGCGCGCGTGGTAGATGCTGCTGATGGGGCCAATGCCCATCGAGCCGGTGGGGAACTGCCAGAAGTCCGGCATCGACCACGGATGCGGGTAGCTGCACAGGCCGCGCGCGCCCTGCTCTGGGGCGGTGAGCTCCTGGCGAAAGTGCAGCAGGTCGGCCTCGCTCAGAAAGCCTTCGAGAAAGGCGCGGGCATACACGCCGGGAGCGCTGTGCGGCTGAAAGAACACCAGATCCCCTCGGTGCTGGGCCGCGCCCAGGCCTTCGCGCGCCCGAAAGAAATGGTTGAACCCCACCTCGAACAGGTCGGCCGCGCTGGCATAGCTGGCAATGTGCCCGCCCAGTTCGCCATAGGCTTTGTTGGCGCGCACCACCATGGCCAGCGCGTTCCAGCGCATCAGCGAGGCCAGGCGTTCCTCGACGGCCAAGTCGCCCGGAAACACCGGCTGCGCGGACGCCGCAATGGTGTTGACGTGGGGCGTGTTCAACTCGGGCCGCCAGCCCACCTGCTGCGCATGGGCGGCGCGCACCAGTTCATGAAGCATGAAGCGCGCACGCTCCGGGCCGTGGGCGGTCACCAGCGCGGCAAAGGCATCGCGCCATTCGGCGGTTTCCTGCGGGTCGATGTCCATGGGTGCTCCGGGTGTGGTGCTGGCGAAAGAGGGCAGGGGGGCGCTCATGCCAGGCACTGTATGCCGATGAACGAAAAACAGGCTGCTGATCTGCGGCCTTGTGCGTCGGCTTGCAGCACAATCTGCGGATCATTTGAATGATTGCAGTACATGAAGCTGGACGTCATCGATTTGCGCATCCTCGCCGAGCTGCAGGCCGACGGCTCGCTGTCCAATGTGGAGCTGGCCCGGCGGGTGCACCTGTCGCCCTCGCCTTGCCTGGCGCGCGTCAAGGCGCTGGAGTCCAGCGGCATGATCGCGCGCTACGTGGCGCTGGTCAACGCCCAGGCGCTGGGGCTGGGCCTGAACGTCTTCATCAGCATCAGCCTCAAGACCCAGAGCCGCGAGGCGCTGGCCGAATTCGAGCGCCGCATCGCCGAGCACGACGAGGTGATGGAGTGCTACCTGATGAGCGGCGACTCGGACTACCTGATCCGCGTCGCCCTGCCCGACATCGCGGCGCTGGAGCGCTTTATCCTGGAGCAGCTCACGCCGATGGCCGAGATCGAGAAGATCCGGTCCAGCTTCGCCCTCAAGCAGGTGCGCTACAAGACGGCGCTGCCGTTGCCGCCGGCCAACACCGCTACAGTTGCCCGGTTTCGATCCACCTGATGTCAAGCCATTCATGAGTGCTGCCATGGACACCTTCATGTCCCAGGCCCTGGCCCTGGCCGAGCAGGCATGCCTCGTGTGCCCGCCCAACCCGGCCGTGGGTTGCGTGCTGGTGCGCGCCGACGGCCAGGTAATCGGCCAGGGCCACACGCAAGCGACGGGCCAGGCCCATGCCGAGGTGATGGCGCTGCGCGATGCGGCAGCGCGCGGGCACGCCACCCAGGGTGCCACGGCCTACGTCACCCTGGAGCCTTGCGCGCATCAGGGTCGCACGGGGCCCTGTGCCGATGCGCTGATCGCGGCCGGCGTGCAGCGGGTGGTGGCGGCCTTGCAGGACCCCAACCCGCGCGTGGCGGGTCAGGGGTTCGATCGCCTGCGCGCCGCGGGCATCGAGGTGGTGGTGGGGCCGGGCGCCGAGGCCTCGCGCGAACTGAACATCGGCTTTTTCAGCCGCATGACCCGCCAGCGCCCTTGGGTGCGCCTGAAGGTGGCCGCTTCGCTGGACGGGCGTACGGCGCTGCCCAGCGGTGTCAGCCAATGGATCACGTCCGACGCCGCGCGCGCCGACGGTCACGCCTGGCGCGCGCGTGCGGGGGCCGTGCTGACGGGCATCGGCACCGTGCTGCGCGACAACCCCCGGCTGGACGTGCGCCTGGCCGGCATCGCGCGCCAGCCCATGCTGGTCATCGTGGACAGCCGCTTGCGCACGCCGCTGGATGCGCGGCTGTGGGATGTGCCGCAGCGGCGCGTTTGCATTGCCTGCGCAGGGGCCGATGCCGCGCGCGAGAGGGCGGTGCGTGGCCGCGGTGCCGATGTATTGCCGCTGCCTGGCGCAGACGGCCAAGTCGAGCTGCCGGCGCTGCTTGCCGAACTGGCGCGCCGCGAGGTCAACGAGCTGCACGTGGAAGCCGGCGCGCAACTCAACGCCGCCCTGTGGCGCGCCGGTCTGGTGGACGAGTTGCTGTTGTATCAGGCGCCGCTGCTGCTGGGCGAAGGCCCCGGACTGGCCACCCTGGGGCCCTTCACCGAGCTGGCGCAGGGCGTGCGGCTCGAGTATCAGACCGTGGGGCGCGTGGGTCCGGACTTGCGCATCGTGGCGCGCGTCAATGCTTGAGGGGTAGCGCTGTCTGCCGAGCGGCACCCGCGGGTCGGGTTGAGGAACGAAAACCCGACCGCGGCGCGTCGATCGTCACGGTGGGTTGCATGAACCGTCGGGTTCGCTGCGCGGACCCGACCTACGGGCTGCTCACTTCATTTGCGCCAGTAGTTGTTGGCTGCCGCCACGGTCTGGAAGTTGGTGGCGATGACCTGCGAGGCGGCCGTCAGCTCATGCGCATCGTTGGAGTATTCGGGCCGCAGCTTGTGCAGCACCGCCGGATCGGGCTGGGTGTATTTCACGCCGCGGCGGCTGAGCGTGATGGCCAGCTCGAAACCTTCTTGCGGGGTGGCGGTGATAAGCGAGGTGAGCCAAGCGTCGGCCATGCGAAATCTCCTTGGGTTGTTGACCGGTCGATTGTGCGCAAGCCTGGCATGTGGCTTGCCTTGCCCGACTTTTGGGTCTGCGCGGGGTGGGGTCTTTTGGGTGGCGCTGGCCCCAGGGCTCAAGGCGCGGCTTTGCCGCGCGGCGCGAAGATCGCGTAGTTGCCCGTGGCCGCGGCCACTCGCCGCTCATCCACGAAGATTTCCGAGCGCAGGTGCGCCACTTGCTTGCCCTGGTTCAGCACTTCGGTCCTGCACACCAGCCGGCCTGCCGTGATGGACTTGAAGTAGTTGATGCCGATGTCGATGGTGGCGCAGATCAGCCCCGGCGCCAGGCCCGGGTACAGCGCCGCGCCCATGCCGGTGTCGGCCAAGGCAAACACCACCGCGCCATGCACCACGCCGTGCGGGTTCAGATGCTCGGGCCGCACCGTCAGGCTCAGCGTGCTGTGGCCGGCGCGTTGTTCGTCGATGCGCAGGCCGATCAGCTCGGCAAATGGGTGCTGCATGGGAGCGGTGTCAGCCCGGCAGATTCAGCTCGATGCAGTCCGAGCCGCAGGCGCCAGGCGCCTTGGGCTCGGGCGCCGGGGCCGAGCGGTGCAGCACCGCGCGCGTGGGCGTGATGCGCAGGCCTTCACCTTCGAGGGTGGCCGTGCCATCCACGATCAGCGAATGCTCCTGCTCTGACAGCGGCGGCCATACCAGCGCCACCGCCGGCTCGCGCTCGATGTTGGCGCGCGTGCGTCGGCCGATGCCCGGGATGTGCAGCACGCCGCCGTCCAGCGTCACTGCCGTGGCGGTGGCGTGCGGCGCGCCTTTCGCGCTGGCTGTCAGCAGGTAGGCAAAGCGGTAGCGGGCCATGGCCTGGCCCAGCTCGGGCAGTGCAACCGGAATGCTCATGGCAAGCCTCCTTCAGTTTTGCGGAAAATCGTCCAGCACCGCCCCCCGGCTGGCGCTGGAGGCGTTGAAGGCAAACTTGGCCTGCACGCCGCGCGTGTAGCGCGGCTTGGGCGCCTGCCAGGCCGCACGGCGTTTCGCCAGCTCGGCCTCGGGCACGTTCAGCTGCAGCAGCAGCTGGCGCGCGTCGATGGTGATCGAGTCGCCCTCGTGGATCAGCGCGATGTTGCCGCCGGCCGCCGCCTCGGGCGCCACGTGGCCCACCACCATGCCCCAGGTGCCGCCCGAAAAGCGCCCGTCGGTGATCAGGCCCACGCTCTCGCCCAGGCCCTCGCCGATCAGCGCGCCGGTGGGCGCCAGCATCTCGGGCATGCCGGGGCCGCCCTTGGGGCCCAGATAGCGCAGCACCATCACGTCGCCGGCGACGATCTGGCCGCCCAGGATGGCGGCCAGCGCCGACTGTTCGTCGTCGAACACGCGCGCCGGGCCGGTCATCACGGGGTTCTTCAGGCCGGTGATCTTGGCCACCGCGCCCTCGGGGCTGAGGTTGCCCTTGAGGATCGCCAGGTGGCCCTGCGCGTACAGGGGCTTGTCGATGGGGTGAATCACGTCCTGGTGGGCCGGCGGCGCGTCCGGCACGTCCTTGAGCGTCTCGGCAATGGTCTTGCCGGTGATGGTCATGCAGTCGCCGTGCAAGAGGCCTGCGTTCAGCAGCATCTTCATCACCTGCGGAATGCCGCCGGCCTTGTGCAGGTCAACGGCCAGGTACTTGCCGCTGGGCTTCATGTCGCAGAACACCGGCACCTTCTTGCGCATGCGCTCGAAGTCGTCGATCGTCCATTCGACGCCCGCCGCGTGCGCAATGGCCAGAAAGTGCAGCACGGCATTGGTCGAGCCGCCCACGGCCATGATCACCGCCACGGCGTTCTCGATCGACTTGCGCGTGACGATGTCGCGCGGCTTGATGTCCTTCTTGATCGCCTCGATCAGCACCTTGGCCGACTCGCGCGCCGACTCCACCTTCTCGGTGTGCGGGTTGGCCATGGTGCTGGAGTAGGGCAGGCTCATGCCCAGGGCCTCGAATGAGCTGCTCATGGTGTTGGCCGTGTACATGCCGCCGCACGAGCCGGTGCCGGGAATGGCGTGCTGCTCGATGTCCTTCAGCTCCTGGTCGCTGATCTTGCCCGCGGCGTTCTGGCCCACGGCCTCGAACACGCTCACGATGTTCAGGTCACAGCCGTGCAGGCAGCCCGGCTCGATGGTGCCGCCATACACGTAGATGCTGGGCACGTTGGCGCGCAGCATGCCCATCATGCCGCCGGGCATGTTCTTGTCGCAGCCGCCGATCACCACGCAGCCGTCCATCCACTGGCCCTGCACGCAGGTCTCCACGCAGTCGCTGATCACCTCGCGGCTGACCAGGCTGTACTTCATGCCCTCGGTGCCCATGGCCATGCCGTCGCTGATGGTGGGCGTGCCGAACACCTGGGCGTTGCCGCCCGCTTCCTCGATGCCGGCAATGGCCGCGTCGGCGAGCTTTTGCAACCCGCTGTTGCACGGCGTGATGGTGCTGTGCCCGTTGGCCACGCCCACCATGGGCTTGTCGAAATCGGCCTCGGTGTAGCCCATGCCGTAGAACATGGATCGGTTGGAGGCGCGCGCCTTGCCTTGCGTGATGTGGGCGCTGCGGCGGTTGATGGGCAGCTCGGGCTTGGAATCGGCCATGGTTCTCTCTCTCTTGGATCGTGGGAAGAAGGGGACGCTGGGAGGCGAGTATGCGCCACCGGCGCGCGGCGATCCAATCCATTTGGTCGGCGTCGGTAATATGCATGGCATATGACAGCCCATGACGAACTGGCTCGAATCGAATTACGGCAATGGCGCCAGTTTGTGGCGGTGGCCGAGGAGCTGCACTTCGGCCGCGCGGCCGCGCGCCTGCACATCACCCAGCCGCCGCTGACGCAGGCCATTGCCGGGCTGGAGCGTGTGCTGGGCGCGCGCCTGTTCGAGCGCAACCGCCGCCGCGTGCAGCTCACCCCGGCTGGCGCCGCCCTGCTGCCCGAGGCGCGCGAACTGCTGGCCCGCGCCCAGGGCCTGGCCGCGCTGGCGCAACGCGCCGCACTGGGGGACGCCGGGCGCGTGCGGCTGGCGTTTGTCTCCACCGCCGGGTTTGAGCTGCTGCCGCGCTGGGTGCCTGCCTGGCGCGCCGCCGCGCCCGGCGTGCACCTGGAGCTGATCGAGGCCACCGGCGACGTGCAGCAGGAGCTGCTGGCGCGCGGCGACATCGACGCCGGCCTGATGCTGCTGGCGCGCGGCGTGCCGCCGCCCGGCCTGGCCCACGCCCTGGTGGCTGCCGAGCCGCTGCTGCTGGCGCTGCCCGCCGGCCATATGCTGGCGCGCGCGGCCGCGCCGGCGCTGCGCCGCGTGCTGGCCGAGCCGATCGTGCTGTTTCCGCGCCGCATCGCGCCCTCGCTGCACGACGCCATCGCCGCGCTCTACCACGCGCACGCCCGGGCGCCCCAGGTGGCGCAGGAGGCCATCCAGATGCAGACCATCGTCAACCTGGTGTCGGCCGGCCTGGGGCTGGCCTGGGTGCCGCGCAGCGTGCAGCAGTTTCAGCGCCCGGGCGTGGTCTACCGGCGCCCCGGCGGCGCGCGCGAGCTGCCGGCTTGCGAGACGCGGCTGGTCTGGCGCGCCGACCGCGTCAGCCCGGCGCTGGAGCGATTTCTGGGTTTTGTCCGGTCCGCGCCGGCCTGACGCGGGACGCCATGCACAATGCAGCCATGCTGATGTACCCGCACATCGACCCGATCGCCATCCGCCTGGGCCCGCTCGCCATTCATTGGTACGGCATCACCTACCTGGTGGCCTTCGGGCTGTTTTACTTTCTGGCCACGCGCCGGCTGCGCCATCCGCAGTTTGCCGGCATCACCCAGCCCGCACCCTGGAGCCGGCGCGACGTCGAGGACATGCTGTTCTGGGGCGTGGTGGGTGTCATCGTGGGTGGGCGCCTGGGCTTTTGCCTGTTCTACAAGCCCGCGTTCTATGCCGCCCACCCGTTGCAGGTGTTTGCCATCTGGGAAGGCGGCATGAGCTTTCACGGCGGCATGCTGGGCGTGATCGTGGCCATGATCGGGTGGGCGCGCCGCAACGGCCGGCCCTGGCTGCAGGTGACCGACCTGGTGGCGCCTTGCGTGCCCCTGGGCCTGGCCAGCGGGCGCGTGGGCAACTTCATCAACGGCGAGCTGTGGGGCCGCTTTGCCCCGCCCGATTTGCCCTGGGGCATGGTGTTTCCGCAAAGCGGCTCCATGCTGCCGCGCCATCCCTCGCAGATCTATCAATTCTTGCTGGAGGGCGTGCTGCTGTTCGTGCTGCTGTGGCTGTACGCGCGCCGGCCGCGCCGGACGGGGCAGGTGAGCGGGGCGTTTCTGGTGGGCTACGGCGTGTTTCGCTTCATCGCCGAATATTTTCGCGAGCCCGACGCCTATCTGGGCCTGCTCTCGCTGGGCCTGTCGATGGGGCAGTGGCTGTGCGTGCCCATGGTGCTGGCGGGCATTGCCTTGTGGACGTGGGCCAGCCGCCGCCCGGCCACCGCGTAGATCCTATGACTGGGGGTGTAGGCCGATTGCGAAGTAATCCTTAGCATGGAGTTTCGACCAACCAAACCAGGAGCTACCGAAATGCAACCGACCCACACATTCAATGTTACGTCCGGCTTGGCGTTGTCTCTCGAACTTAGCAGCGGCAGCTGGAAGATTGCCGCCTCCGACGGCTGCCGGGAGAAGCCGGCGCTGCATGGGGCAGAGGCCAAGGCGCCTTGGGAGCGCCTGCAGCAAGTGCTGCAACGCATCGAGCAGCTCAAGGCGAAATGGCAGCTGCCGGCCGGCTCTGAGGTCTATGCGGTGTACGAAGCCGGCCAGGACGCGTTCTGGATCGCCCGTGCCCTGCAGGCGGCGGGCATCAAGGTGTTCGTGGTGGATCCAGCCAGCATCCCGGTGGCGCGCCACGCCCGGCGAGCCAAGACGGACCGGCTCGATGCGCTGACGCTGCTGGAGTGCCTGTTCGGCTGGCTGCGAGGAGAGCGCCAGCGCATGCATGTCGTGCGCATTCCCTCGCAAGAAGCCGAAGCGCAGCGCCAGCTGATACGCGATCGTGGCGAGCTGCAAAAGGAGATCGTGCAGCACCGCGACCGCATCAGGAAGCTGCTGCGCACAGTGGGCTGCTGGGAAGATGTGCAGGCACACTTGCAGGCGCGCTTGGACGGCGGGAAACTGCGATGCTGGGACGGCCAAGTGTTGCCCGAGCCACTGCGTGAGCGGCTGGCGCGCGAATGCGAGCGGCTGGTGCTGGCGCAGCAGCAACTGGCCGCGCTCGAAGAGCAACTGCGCCGCCAACTGCCCGCACCGCTGCAGCAGCGCATCGAGCAACTGGCGCGCTTGAAGGGCGTGGGCTGGATCGGTGCGATGCGGCTGGTGATCGAGCTGTTCTGGCGCCAGTTCCACAACCGACGGCAGGTGGGCTCCTGTATCGGCTTGGTGGCACAACCTTATGACAGCGGCGCCTCAAGGGTGGATCAGGGCATCAGCAAGCAGGGTAACCGCAAGGTGCGGGCGCTGCTGATCGAGATGGCCTGGATGTGGCTGCGCTACCAGAGCGAGAGCGCGATTGCCCGATGGTTTGCCATGCGCACGGCAGGCAATGCGGCCAACAAGAGGGGCAAGCGCATCGCCATCGTGGCAGTGGCCCGGCGGCTGGCCATTGCCCTGTGGCGCTACATCGAGCAAGGCGTCATGCCCGAGGGCGCGAAGCTCAAGAGCGTCTGAGAAAAGCACACCAACGGCCCGAACAGCCCGTCGTCAGGAAAGGAGGAACACAGAGGATCAGTCGAGCATTCGCAGCCTGGAAGTCGAGCACGCCCGTTACCCAACCTGGTCGCCCGGCGAGGCGACCGACCCTAGTAGATGGGGTTTGCTCCAATCGAGGTCACCTTGAGCGCAACGCGCATGCAGGATTCGGTTGGTCAAAAACCAACGGATAGAAGGTGGTGAGACGTTCAGTCCACGTACAAGAGACCGAGAGCTTCGATGTGACGCGAACCAACTGCTGATCACTGTCCCAGGATGAAACGCAAAAAGCCTTGACAGCCTCGGAGAGGTCATAGAAGGTCGGGTTGGCGCAGCGTCACCCGACGTGGGCGTCGAGTGGGTGGCATGGGTTGGCCGAACGCCCGTCGGGTTTTTGTTTCTCAACCCGACCTACAATTTCGAGATCGCGATTTTGCAAGTCATTTGGGCATCTGGCGCTTGTGTATCAAGCGCGGTAAGCTATGAATACTGAAGCAAATACCGACGCCACCCGCGTGACCTCGATGCGCCAGCGCCTGGGCGCCATGCTCGAGCGCGGGGTGGACGCCATTGGCCCCTGGGGCTCGCGCCGCATCCTGCGCGAGCTGCAGCACGTGCTCGACCCCAGCGTGAGCGAGGTCGAGGGCGGGCGCCGCGCCGCGGCGTTCGCGCAGTGGTACGCCGGCGCCACGCCCGAGCAGCGCAGCGAATGCTGGGTGCTGATGAGCGAGCACTTCGCCCCCGACGTGGCCGCCATCGAATCGGCCCACGCCGCCTATGAGGCCGTGCGCGGCACCGACGACGAAGCGCGTGCCGAAGTGCAGTTGCGCCGCGCCTTCACCGCGCCGCGCACGCGGCTGCTGCAGCGCTTTTCGGCCTATTCGGGGGGCGTGCATTTCCTGGTCGATCTGCGCGCCGAGCTGTTGCCGCACCTGAAGAAGGACAAGCGCCTGATCGCGCTGGACGGCGAGTTGCAGGAGCTGTTCTCCACCTGGTTCGACGTCGGCTTTCTGGAGCTGCGTCGCATCAGCTGGGACTCGCCCGCCGCGCTGATCGAAAAGCTGATTCGCTACGAGGCCGTGCACGACATCCGCAGCTGGCAGGACGCCAAGAACCGGCTGGACGAAGACCGGCGTTGCTACAGCTTCTTTCACCCGCGCATGCCGGGCGAGCCGCTGATCTTCGTGGAGGTGGCCCTGCTGCGCGAGATGGCTGGCGGCATCGTCCCGCTGCTGGACGAGGAGGCGGCGCCGGCCGACCTGGACAAGGCCAGCTGCGCCATCTTCTACTCCATCAGCAACACCCAAAGCGGCCTGAAAGGCGTGAGCTTTGGCGACGAGCTGATCAAGCGCGTGGTCGAGGTGCTGCAAGGCGAGTTCCCGCGCCTGAAGCTGTTTGCCACGCTTTCGCCCATTCCCGGCTTTCGCGCCTGGCTGGCCAAGAACCTCGACGCCCGCCTGCAAGCCATGCCCGGCCGCGCCCGCGCCGAGCTGGCGCGCGAGCTGGACGTGGCCGACCTCACCCCGGCCGATCTGTCGGCAGCCCTGGAGGGCGTGGCCCAGTGGCCCGAGAAGTCGGCCCGCGCGCGCTGGCTGCTGGCCGCCGGCGCGCACTACCTTGCCCGCGCCAGCACCGACGGCGGCCGCCCGCTGGACGCGGTGGCGCGCTTTCACCTGGGCAACGGCGCGCGCATCGAGCGCATCAACTGGCTGGGCGACCCCTCGCCCAAGGGCCTGCGCCAGTCGCACGGGCTGATGGTCAACTACCTGTATGACCTGAAGCGCCTGGACAGGCACCGCCGCGAGCTGGCGCAAGGCACCGTGCCCGTGGCCGGCGCCGTCCAGAGCCTGCTGGATTGAGGGGCTGCGCGGATCGCCATGCCCAGTGACATCCATCTTGAACGGGACGGTGCACTTGCACGGGTCATCATCGCCAACAGCGGCAAGCTGAACGCCATGTCGCGTGCCATGTGGCGCCGCCTGCGCGCCGTCTTCACGGCGATCCAGGCCGATGAAGGCATTCGTTGCGTGCTCGTGCACGGCCAGGGTGGGACGTTCTGCTCCGGCGGCGACATTGCCGAGTACACCGCGTTCCGCTTCGAAGTGGCCAGCCTGCGGGCCTTTCACGAGCAGGACGTGTGGGGCGGCCTGCAAGCCATGCTGGACTGCGACGTGCCGATGATTGCCGCCATCGAGGGCCATTGCATGGGCGCGGGCATGGAGATCGCCAGCTGCTGCGACATCCGCGTGGCCGCCGACGGCGCCCGCTTTGGCGCGCCGATCGCCAAGCTGGGCTTTCCGATGGCGCCGCGCGAGGCGGCGCTGGTGGCCCGCGTGGCGGGCGAGGCCACGGCGCGCGAGATGCTGCTGCAGGCGGCCGTGCTGGATGCGGCCGAGATGAAGGCGCGCGGCTTTCTGCACGGCGTGCTGCCGGCCGCCGAGCTGCTGGCGCACGCGCGCCAGCGGGCCGCTCGCATGGCCGCGCTGGCGCCGCGCGCGGCGCGCTTGAACAAGCAGACGCTTCGGGCATTGAATCAGCCACTGGCGCATGATGGACAAGCGCAAGCAGCTATTGAAAACATAGTGTCCGGCGCCTATGATTACGCCGACAGCGCCGAACACCGCGAGGGCATCGCCGCCTTTCTGGCCAAGCGCCCGCCGCGGTTTTGAACACCCGCCCACCCACTGGACCTCCAATCGACCGCCATGCCCAACGCCAACCTGTTTGTCGCCCTGCGCGCCGCCTTCCCTGACGACCTGGACGCCCTGGCGGTGGAAACCGACAGCGGCCTGCGCTACTCCTGGCGCGACCTGGACCGCGCCACGGCCATGGTGGCCAATCTGCTGCAGTCGCTGGACATTCCCACGGACCCCGACGGCATGCCGCCGCGCGTGGCGGTGCAAGTGGACAAGTCGGTCGAGGCCATGATCCTGTACTTGGCCACGCTGCGCGCCGGGTTTGTCTTTCTGCCGCTCAACACGGCCTACCAGAGCGGCGAGATCGAGTACTTCGTGGGCAATGCCCGGCCGGCGGTGGTGGTGTGCACCGGCAAGAACTTCGCCTGGGTCAGCCCCATTGCCTTCCAGGCGGGCACGCGCCACGTCTTCACACTGAACGACGACCGCACGGGCAGCCTGCTGGAGCGCGCGTCCCACTGCGGCGCCTCGCAAACGCCGGTGCCGCGCGGGGCCAACGACCTGGCCGCCATCGTCTACACCAGCGGCACCACGGGCCGCAGCAAGGGCGCCATGCTCTCGCACGGCAACCTGCTGTCCAACGCCGTGATGCTCAAGGACTATTGGGGCTGGACGGCGACCGGAGGGCCTGAAGGCCGGGGCGACGTGCTGATCCACGCGCTGCCGATCTTCCACGTGCACGGGCTGTTCGTGGCCATTCATGGCGCGCTGCTGAACGGCAGCACCATGCTGTGGCACGGCAAGTTCGACCCCAAACGGGTGATCGCCGACCTGCCGCGCGCCACCGTGTTCATGGGTGTGCCCACGCTGTACACGCGCATGCTGGCCGAGCCGGCGCTGACGCGGCAGCAGGCGGCGCGCATGCGCCTGTTCATCAGCGGCTCGGCGCCGCTTTTGATCGAGACCTTCAGCGACTGGCAGGCGCGCACCGGCCACACCATCCTCGAGCGCTACGGCATGAGCGAGACCATCATGCTCACCAGCAACCCGTATCGCGCCGATCCACGCTACCAGAATCAGAGCGAGCGACGTGGCGGCACGGTGGGCTTTCCGCTGCCGGGCGTGCAATTGCGGGTGCAGGGCGAGAACGGGCGCGAGCTGCCCGCGGGCGAAATCGGCGGCATCCAGGTCAAGGGCCCCAACGTGTTTGCCGGCTACTGGCAGATGCCCGAAAAGACGGCCGAGGAGTTCACCGTTGATGGCTTTTTCAAGACCGGCGACGTGGGCCAGCAGGACGCGCGCGGCTACGTCAGCATCGTCGGGCGCAGCAAGGACCTGATCATCAGCGGCGGCTACAACGTGTATCCGGCCGAGATCGAGGGCGTGCTCAACGAATTGCCGGGCGTGCAGGAGTCGGCCATCGTCGGCGTGCCGCACCCCGACTTCGGCGAAGTCGGCGTGGCGGTGGTGATTGCCCGCGCCGGCAGCACGCCCGACCCGGACGCGCTGCTGGCCACGCTCAAGACCCGACTGGCCAATTTCAAGATCCCCAAGCGCTGCTTCGTCCTGCCCGAGCTGCCGCGCAACACCATGGGCAAGGTGCAAAAGAATCTGCTGCGCGAGCGCTATCAAGGCTTGTTCGAGCAGGGGTGACGGGGCAGCGGCTTACACTTCCCACAAAGTTGCGGTCTTCGGCTCGCCGGCGTCAGACGTCGGCCGACTTCGGATCGCGGACCGCTGACCGCTGCAAACTGCCAACCGGAAACCGACCATTCAGGAGCACCCATGTCCTTGCGAACCTTGTTTTTTCTGTTGGTTTGCGCCGCCATCGCCGCGTTTGTCGGGGTGAACTGGACGGAGATGAACCGGCCAACCGAGCTGTCCCTGGTTTTTGCGCACGTGACCGCGCCGCTGGGCCTGGTGCTGGTGGGCTTGATGGTGCTGCTTTTTCTGGTGTTCGTCGGGGTGATGGCCTTCACCCAAGGCACGGTGCTGATGGAGACGCGCCGCCACGCGCGCGAGCTGGCGGCCCAGCGCGAACTGGCCGACAAGGCCGAGGCCTCGCGCTTTACCGACCTGCGCCAGCACCTGGACCAGGAAGTGGCGCGGCTGAGCGACGCGGTCGAGCGCCAGAAGCAGGACACGCTTTCGCGCATCGACCGCGCCGAAATGGGCCTGCGCGAGCGCCCTGTCGATGCCGAGATCGGCCGCCTGGTGCAGGCGGTGGAAAACCACAACCGGGACCTGCACGCGCGCGTCGATCGGCTGGAAATGGGCCTGCGCGAGGGCCTGGCCGACTACCGCCCCGCACTGCCGAGCGTGCGCCCGGCGGTGACCCACGAGGCATCGGCGGCCGAGCCGCCAGCCGATCCCGTGGGCAGCATTGCGCCCGAGCGCTGAAGCGGGGATCTCGGTTGTCGTTGGCGCTGCGCGCGCCACCCGCTTTGCATGAAACAAACGCGGCGCCAGCGCGGGCAGTCGCGAAAAGGCTACTCTGCCGCGCTGGCCGCGCCCGCTTGCCACGCGCGGCGTGACAGAAGCGGGACGGCGCGAAGCGACCAGGGGGTGCTTTACCGCAACACCAGCACCGGAATGCTCGAGTGCGTCAGCACCTGCTGCGTTTCGCTGCCCAGCAACAGGCGAGACATGCCCTTGCGCCCGTGCGAGGCCATGACGATCAGGTCGGCCTTTTGCGCCTTGGCGGTCTCGATCAGCGCGTCGGCCACCAGATCCGACTTGACGACCACGTCGCTCAGCGCCACGCCCTTGGCCTTGGCGGCGGCCTGCACCGCATCGAGGATCTTGTGGCCCCCCTCGGACCAGTGCTTCTCGACGCGCTCCACCTCGTCGTTGGTGAGCGGCAGCGAACCATCGAAATAGCTGCGCGGGTAGTGCGGCACGACCGTCATGGCAATCAGTTCGGCCTGGCATAGCGCGGCCAGACCAATGGCATGATCGACGGCCTTGGTCGAGAGCTCCGAGCCGTCGGTGGCCACCAAAATGCGCTTGTACATGTTCCATCTCCTTTCGTGTTGACGATGCGAGGCAGTGGCGACGACATCAACGCGGCCCCCATGCCTTCACCATACCTTATCCGGATCAAAGCCGCTGACACTTGACATGAATCAAGCCGAGTCGCTGGCCCAGCCCTTATCTTCGGTGCCCATGCAAGCCGAGGGCGTTCTTTCGCTGGGCCCCGCGCCCGAGCGGCCCGATGGCGCCGCTGCGCGGCCGGACGATGCCGCCGCGCTGCTTGACGAGCGTGACGAATGGCTGGCGTTCAGCCAGCGCGCGGCGGGCGCGGAGAGCGGCCACTGGGCTTCTTCGGTGGCGTTCGAAGGCATGCATTGCGCAGCGTGTGCGGGCACCATCGAGCAGGCCCTGCGCGCCGTCCCAGGCGTGCTGGAGGCCGACGTCAGCGCCGCCGGCCAGCGCGGGCGCGTGGTGTGGGACGAGCGGCGCACACGACCTTCGCGCTGGATGGCCGCCTTGCAAGGCACGGGCTACCGCGCGCTGCCGGCGCACGACCCGCAGGCCAGCGAGCTGCGCCAGGCCGAGACCCGGCGCATGCTGTGGCGCCTGGGCGTGGCGGGGCTGTGCATGATGCAGGTGATGATGTATGCCGCGCCGTCGTACTTCACCGCACCGGGCGAGATCACGCCCGACATCATGGCCTTGCTGCGCTGGGCGCAATGGGTGCTGTCGCTGCCGGTGCTGCTGTTTTCCTGTCAGCCGTTCCTGCGCGGCGCCTGGCGCGACGTGCGCCGGCGTCAGGTCAGCATGGATTTGCCGGTGGCACTGGGCATGGGGATCACCTTCATCGTCAGCAGCCTGGGCACCTTCGAGCCCGATGGCCTGTTCGGCCACGAGGTGTATTTCGACTCGCTCACGATGTTCGTGTTTTTCCTGCTGGGCGGGCGCTGGCTGGAGCTGCGCCTGCGCGACCGCGCCGCTGGCGCGCTCGAGGTGCTGATGCACCGTCTGCCCGACAGCGTGGAGAGGCGCGGCGCGGATGGCGAGTGGACGCGCGTGGTGGTGCGCCGCGTGCGGGTGGGTGATGTGCTGCGGGTGTTGCCGGGCGAGAGCTTTCCGGCCGACGGCGCACTCACGGCGGGTGCCACCACGGTGGACGAGGCCCTGCTCACCGGCGAGTCGCGCCCGGTACCGCGCGCGGTGGGCGACACGGTGATTGCCGGCAGCCACAACCTGAGCGAGGCGGTGCAGATGCAGGTGCGCCAGGTTGGCGCGCAAACGCGCTATGCCCAGGTGGTGGCGCTGATGCAGCAGGCGGCGGTGAGCAAGCCGCCCATCGCGCAACTGGCTGACCGGCTGGCCAAGCCCTTCCTGATCTTCGTGCTGCTGGCCGCTGGCGCAGCCTGCGCCTGGTGGTGGCCGCAGGACCCGGCCCACGCCTTGATGATCGCGGTGGCCATCCTGGTGGTGACCTGTCCCTGCGCGCTCTCGCTGGCCACGCCGGCGGCCATGCTGGCCAGCGCCGGCGCCCTGGCGCGCCGAGGCATCCTGACGCGGCGCCTGCAGGCCATCGAGGCGCTGGCTGCAGTCGATACCGTGGTATTCGACAAGACCGGTACGCTGACGCGCGACGCCTTTGCGCTGCGCCAGCTGACGCTGCGCCCCGGCGTCACGCGCGAACAGGCGCTGGCGCTGGCGGCGGCCCTGGCGCGGCACAGCCTGCACCCGATCTCGCGCGCGCTGGTCGGCGCGGCGCAGGCCGCCGATCTGCGCCTGCCCGCGGCGCAGGGGGTGCGCGAGACGGCTGGCCAGGGCGTGGAGGGCGTGGTGGAGGTGGCTGGCCAAGTCCGGCGCGTCAGGCTGGGCTCGGCGGCGTTTGGTGGCGCGGCAACGGCGTCAGACGCCGGGCCGGTCAGCCACCTGGTGGATGAGGAGGGCCCGATCGCGTGTTTCGAGTTCGACGAAGACCTGCGCTCCGACGCGCCGGCGGCGGTGGCCGCTCTGTACGCGGCCGGCCTGAAGGTGCAGTTGCTGTCGGGCGATCACGTGCAGGCGGCGCAGCGCATCGCCGCTCTGGCGGGCATCGACGAGGCGCTGGGCGGCTGCTCGCCGGGCGACAAGCTGCGGCACCTGCAGGCCTTGCAGGGCAGCGGCGCGCGCATCGCCATGGTGGGCGACGGCCTGAACGACGGCCCGGGGCTGGCCGCGGCGCAGGTGTCCTTTGCCTTTGGGCAGGCCGTACCCCTGGCCCAGGCGCAGGCCGATTTCGTGGTGCTGGGTGGCCAGTTGACGGCCATTGCCGGCGCGTGGCGCCAGGCAGTTCACACGTTGACGATTGTCAAGCAGAATCTGGCCTGGGCGCTGGTCTACAACGCGGTCGGCGTGCCTTTGGCGATGCTGGGCTGGATGCCCGCCTGGGCCGCCGGCCTGGGCATGGCGGCCAGTTCGCTCCTGGTGGTTCTCAATGCGCTGCGCCTGTCGGGCGGTCGCGCGCTGGAGGGGGTCTGATGGACGTGCTTTACCTGCTGGTTCCGCTGTCGGTGGTGCTGGTGTTTTTCGTGCTGGGTGCCCTGGGCTGGGCCATCTGGCGTGGCCAGTTCGAAGACGTGGAACGCGAAGGTCAGCGGATTTTCGAGAACGATTGACAAACATCAACGTGCCCATGCGCCAATCAAGGATACTGCGGCGCGATTGAAAAGGAAGAGTGGACATGACATTTGCCAACGCACAAGCGACGGTCTACAACGACAAGGTGGTGCGCCAGTTCGCCATCATGACGGTGGTGTGGGGGGTGGTGGGCATGCTGGTGGGGGTGTTCATCGCCGCCCAGCTGGCCTGGCCGGATATCACCTTCGGCATTCCGTGGCTCAGTTACGGGCGCCTGCGTCCGCTGCACACCAATGCGGTGATCTTCGCCTTTGGCGGCACGGGCCTGATCGGCACCTCGTACTACGTGGTGCAGCGCACCTGCCAGGTGCGCTTGTTCAGTGACAAGCTGGCGGCGTTCACCTTCTGGGGTTGGATGGCCGTGATCGTGGGAGCGGTCATCTCGCTGCCACTGGGCTATACCAGCAGCAAGGAATATGCCGAGCTGGAGTGGCCGATCGACATCCTGATCACGCTGGTGTGGGTGGCCTATGCCATCGTGTTCTTCGGCACCATCGGCACGCGCAAGATCAAGCACATCTACGTGGCCAACTGGTTCTATGGCGGCTTCATCCTGGCCATCGCGCTGCTGCACATTGTCAACAACGCCGAACTGCCCGTGGGCCTGATGAAGTCGTACTCGGCCTATTCGGGCGTGCAGGACGCCATGGTGCAGTGGTGGTACGGCCACAACGCGGTGGGCTTCTTCCTGACCGCGGGCTTCTTGGGCATGATGTACTACTTCATCCCCAAGCAGGCCGAGCGCCCGGTTTACAGCTATCGCCTGTCCATCGTGCACTTCTGGGCGCTGATCTTCACCTACATGTGGGCCGGCCCGCATCACCTGCACTACACCGCGCTGCCCGACTGGGCGCAGTCGGTGGGCATGGTGTTCTCGCTGATCCTGCTGGCGCCCAGCTGGGGCGGCATGCTCAACGGCATCATGACGCTGTCGGGCGCCTGGCACAAGCTGCGCGACGACCCGATCCTGCGCTTTCTGATCGTCTCGCTGTCGTTTTACGGCATGTCCACCTTCGAGGGGCCGATGATGTCGATCAAGACCGTCAACGCGCTCAGCCACTACACCGACTGGACGATCGGCCACGTACACTCCGGCGCCCTGGGCTGGGTGGGTCTGATCACCATGGGCTCGCTCTACTACATGATCCCGCGCCTGTTCGGCCGCAAGCAGATGTACAGCACCAAGGCCATCGAGGTGCACTTCTGGATCGCCACCATCGGCATCGTCATCTACATCGCCGCGATGTGGATCGCCGGCGTGATGCAGGGCCTGATGTGGCGCGCCGTCAACGCCGACGGCACGCTGACCTACACCTTCGTCGAGTCGGTCAAGGCCACCTATCCGTTCTACGTGTTGCGCCTGATGGGCGGGCTGCTGTACCTGAGCGGCATGGTGATCATGCTGTGGAACACCATCAAGACCGCCACGTCCGGCCGTGCCGTGCCGGTGCAGATTCCCGCCGTCGTGGCGCACGCTTGATCGAACTGAAAGAGGGCCACGCAACATGGCGCAAGAAAAAGTCACCGGGCATGCCCGCATCGAGACCAGCAACTTCCTGATGATCGTGCTGATCCTGATCGTCGTCTCCATGGGCGGCCTGGTCGAGATCGTTCCGCTGTTCTTCCAGAAGTCCACCACCCAGCCCATCGAAGGCCTGAAGCCCTACACGGCGCTGCAGGTGGTGGGCCGCGACGTCTACGTCCGTGAGGGCTGCAACAACTGCCATTCGCAGATGATCCGCCCGTTCCGCGCCGAAGCGCTGCGCTACGGCCCCTACTCGGTGGCGGGCGAGTTTGTCTACGACAACCCCCATCTGTGGGGCAGCAAGCGCACCGGACCCGATCTGGCGCGCGTGGGCGGGCGCTACAGCGACGACTGGCATCGCGCCCACCTGAACAATCCGCGCGACGTGGTGCCCGAGTCCAACATGCCCGCCTACCCGTGGCTGGAGCGCACCGCCGCCGACGCCGGCTCCATCCAGGCGCACATGCGCGGTCTGCGCACGCTGGGCGCGCCCTACACGGACGACGAAATTGCCAAGGCGCCCGAAGAGCTCAAGGGCAAGACCGAGCTGGATGGCGTCATCGCCTACCTGCAGGTGCTGGGCATTCACCGCAAATAAGGACGAGCCGTCATGGACATCAACCTGCTGCGCAGCATCGTCACGGTGATCACGCTGATCACCTTCGTGGGCATCGTCATCTGGGCCTGGTCGGGCCGCAACCGGGCGCGTTTCGAAGAGGCCGCTCGTCTGCCGCTCGAGAGCGACTGACAGAACAAGGATTCGGCAATGAGCGACTTCACAAGCAATTTCTGGTCGGTGTTCATCACCACCATCACGCTGGGCGGCATCGTCGGTTGCCTGCTGCTGCTGTGGTTCAGTGGCAAGACCAAGGCCATGACGCAGAGCGACAACACCACCGGCCACGTGTGGGACGAGGACCTGCGCGAGATGAACAACCCTTTGCCGCGCTGGTGGGTGGGCCTGTTCATCATCACCTGCCTGTTCGGTTTTGCCTACCTGTATCTGTACCCGGGCCTGGGCTCCTACGAGGGCTCGCTCAAGTGGACGCAGATCGGTCAGCTCGACAAGGAAATGGCCAAGGGCAACGAGCAGGTGGCGCCCATCTATGCGGCCTTTGCCGGCAAGAGCGTGCCGGAGCTGGCCAAGGACGCACCGGCCATGGCCATCGGCGATCGCCTGTTCATGAACAACTGCGCCCAGTGCCACGGCTCGGACGCACGCGGCGGCAAGGGCTTTCCGGACTTGACCGACAAGCAATGGAACTGGGGTGGTACGCCGGATCAGATCGAGGAGACCATCACCAAGGGCCGCACCGGCATGATGCCGCCGATGGCTGCTGCGGTGGGCTCCCCCGAGGACGTGCGCAACGTGGCCAACTACGTGCTCAGCCTGTCTGGCGCGCCCAATGACTCGGTGCGTGCCAATCTGGGCCGCGCCAAGTTCGTGGTGTGCGCGGCCTGCCACGGCCCCGACGGCAAGGGCAACCCGGCCCTGGGCGCGCCCAACCTGACCAGCGGCGTGTTCATGCACGGCCCGGCGGTGGAGTCGCACATCGTCGCCATGATCACCAACGGCAAGACCGGCGTCATGCCCGCGTGGGACAAGAAATTCACGCCCGAGCAGATCAAGCTGCTGACGGCCTATGTGTGGGGCAAAGGTGGCGGCGTGGCGCCACCGGCCGCCAACTGATGGGCTGGCTCTGGGTCGATCCGCGCAAGCTGGGTTGACCTGCCGTTTTTTTGGTCATGAAAACCCCTGCACCCGCTCCTGATCCGGCCACCGACGGCCCGGTGATGGTGTCGCTGTACGCGGCGCAAAAGAAGGTCTATCCGCGCAGCATCAAGGGCCTGTTTGCCAGCTGGCGCTGGTTCTTTGTTTTTGCCACCCAGATTTTTTACTACGGCATGCCGTGGGTCCAGTGGGGTGGGCGCCAGGCCATGCTGTTTGATCTGGACGCTCGGCGCTTCTATATTTTCGGGCTGGTGCTGTACCCGCAGGACGTCATCTACCTGACGGCGATCCTGATCATCTCGGCCATGCTGCTGTTTCTGTTCACGGCGGTGGCGGGGCGCCAGTGGTGCGGCTACGCCTGTCCGCAGACGGTATACACCGAGATCTATCTGTGGGTCGAAAAGCGCTTCGAGGGCGATCGCCAGGCGCGCATGCGGCTGGACGCCGCACCCATGTCACTGGGCAAGCTGTGGCGCAAGGGCGGCAAGCATCTGGTATGGATTGCCATCGGCCTGTGGACGGGCTTTACCTTCGTGGGCTACTTCACGCCCATTCGGGAGCTGGCCGCGCACGTGCTGGCTTGGCGCCTGGGCCCGTGGGAGACCTTCTGGGTCTTCTTCTATGGCTTTGCCACCTGGGGCAACGCCGGCTTCATGCGCGAGCAGGTGTGCAAGTACATGTGCCCGTATGCGCGCTTTCAGAGCGCCATGTTCGACAAGGACACGCTGATCGTCACCTACGACGCGGCGCGTGGCGAGCCGCGTGGCGGCCGCTCAAAAAAGGCCGACCCGAAAGCCCTGGGCTTGGGCGACTGCATCGACTGCACCATGTGCGTGCAGGTGTGCCCCACCGGCATCGACATCCGCGACGGCCTGCAGTACGAGTGCATCAGCTGCGCGGCCTGCATCGACGCCTGCGACGAGGTGATGGACAAGGTGGGCTACCCGCGCGGGTTGATTCGCTATTCGACCGAACGCGCGCTGGAGCAGGGTTGGGGCAAACGCGAAATCCTGCGTCAGGTGATGCGCCCGCGTGTGCTGATCTACAGCGCCATCCTGGCGGCCGTGGCCATGGCATTCGTCGCCAGCTTGGTGCTGCGCACCCCTTTCAAGGTCGATATCGTGCGCGACCGCGCCACGCTGGCGCGTATCGTCGAAGGCGGCCAGATCGAGAACATCTATCGCATCCAGGTGATGAACGCGACCGAGCAAGCGCGCGAGTTCACGTTGTCGGTCGAAGGCCTGCCGGGCCTGCAATTGGTGAGCGACCCGAAGGTCACCATCGATGCCGCCGGCGCCCTGTGGGTACCGGTGCGCCTGCGCCTGCCCTATGATGGTGCCAAGCCGGGCTCGCATGAGATCCACTTCCGCGTCGACTCCCCGGGTGTGGGCGAAGTTCGCGAGAAATCCGTATTCATGGTTCCAAGGTGATGAGATGAGTGCAGCCCAAACCCCAACGTCCGGCCCGTGGTGGAAATTCGGCTATGTGTGGCTGGTGATCAGCGGCCCGGCCATCGTCGTGGTGGCGGGTTTTTTCACCCTCTACCTGGCCATCACTCGGCCCGACCCGGTCTACACCGACGCCGCCCCCAGCGTTCAGCGCGCCGCCGTGACACGCGCCGACGCGCATCTGGCTCCGGCCATGCAGGTGCGCAACCATGCGGCCACCGGCGGCGCGGGCGCGAGCAAGCCGTGAGCGGCGAGCAGATCCCTCGGCTGCCGCAAGCGGCGCGCGGGCGCAGCTGGATGTGGGTGGCGTGGCCCGCGTTCCTGGTGGCGGGTGTGCTGGAGATGATGGTCTTTGCGGTGCTCGACCCGCAATCGCTCAGCCTGTTTGGCGAGACGGTGAACTGGTCGCGCGAGGCGATCTATTCCGTCACCTTCCTGATCTTCTGGGTGATGCTGATGCTGAGCAGCGCGCTCACGCTGATGCTGGCGCGCCCGGCGCGCGACGTCAACGGCTTTGACCGGCCCGACGTGGTGCAGCCTTCGACCGACTGGACGCCCCCGGATCTGCTCAAGTGAAATCGGCGCCGAAGGCGCCGATGAGCAGGAGGTGCGTGAAAAAGGTGACGAGCCTTGACCCCGGCACTGACTTCAGAGTGAGGGCTGCTTGGTTCCCCACCTGACCCGGTTGGCTCCTTCACCATGCGGGAAGGCCCGTCGCCGTCTATTGTACTGTTTGCAGGCGGCGTTCGGCTTCGGCGCGGCCAAAACTGAGCGCCAGGAGCTGAAAAACCTCGGCGCGCAAGTCGTTGATGCGCGTTTCGTCCTGGCAGTCGCGCAGCCGCGCCATCAGTCGCCCGCTGCGCGGGTGCTGGCAGCCGCGCAGCGCCTGAATCAGGGCGCAAGCTTCGGGGCTGGCTTCGATCAAGGCCGTCACGGAATCGGCGAAATCGGGGCTATCGACGTGGTGCAGCATGGGGAGGCGGTCGCGATCCTTGAAACGTTGGATCATGAGCTATGTCGCAGTGCAGCATAACGCGCTTTGGCGACTCGTGACTGTCGTTGTTGCCTGAATGCATCAGTTTCAGAGTCCGGACTCTAAAAGCGGGCCCGCCGTGACCGGCCCGATGCGCCCGTAGAATTCGCGCCATGTCCTATCTGGTGTTGGCGCGCAAATACCGGCCCCGCAATTTCTCTGAGCTGGTCGGCCAGGAGCACGTGGTGCAGGCGCTCAGCAACGCGCTCACGCAGCAGCGACTGCACCACGCCTACCTTTTCACGGGCACGCGCGGCGTGGGCAAGACCACGGTGTCGCGCATCCTGGCCAAGTCGCTCAATTGCACCGGCCCTGATGGGCAGGGCGGGATCACGGCCACGCCCTGCGGTGTGTGCCCAGCCTGCACCGAGATCGACGCCGGCCGCTTTGTCGACTACACCGAGCTGGACGCCGCCAGCAACCGCGGCGTGGACGAGGTGCAGGGCCTGCTGGAGCAGGCGGTCTACAAGCCCGTGCAGGGCCGCTTCAAGGTCTTCATGATCGACGAAGTGCACATGCTGACCGGCCACGCCTTCAACGCCATGCTGAAGACGCTGGAGGAGCCGCCCGAATACCTCAAGTTCGTGCTGGCCACCACCGACCCGCAGAAGGTGCCGGTGACGGTGCTCTCGCGCTGCCTGCAATTCAACCTGCGGCCGATGGCGCCTGAGACCGTGCTGGAGCACCTGCAGCGGGTGCTGGCGACCGAAGGCGTGCCAGCGGAGCCGTCCGCCCTGCGCCTGCTGGCGCGCGCCGCCCGCGGCTCCATGCGCGACGCGCTCAGCCTGACCGACCAGGCCATCGCCTTTGGCAGCGGCCAGTTGCACGAGGCGGCGGTGCGCCAGATGCTGGGCAGCGTCGACCGCGGCGTGGTGTTCAGCCTGATCGAGGCGCTGGCCGACGGCGACGGCCGCGCGGTGGTGGCGCAGGTCGATCAATTGCGCGCGGCCGGTCAGTCGGCCGCCAGCACATTGGAGGACATGGCCGGCGTGCTGCAGCGCATGGCCGTGCGCCAGGCCGTGCCCGGCATGGCGGTGGATGACACCGACCCCGAGGCAGCACCCATCGCCCGGCTGGCGCAGCGTCTGGCCGCCGATGAAACCCAGCTGCTCTACAGCCTGTGCATCCACGGCCGTGCCGAACTGGGGCTTGCTCCCGACGAGTACGTGGGCCTGACCATGGTGCTGCTGCGGTTGCTGCCTTTCA
Source organism: Ottowia sp. (assembly GCF_046348305.1). GTDB lineage: Bacteria > Pseudomonadota > Gammaproteobacteria > Burkholderiales > Burkholderiaceae_C > Ottowia. The sequence goes on along the minus strand of NZ_JAXMEM010000010.1, from coordinate 67,207 downwards.
AGCAAGGCAATGCGGCCAGTGCCCCGGCTGAAAAAAAAACTCTGAAGCCCGCACAGGCTGAGGCACCTGCATCGGCCGTCCCCGCGCCGGAGCCCGAATTGGCGCCGACGCCAGAACCGCCGGCCGCCGCCAGCGCCGATGAGCGCCGGGACGAAGCGGGCACGGACGACTTGCCCCCCGCCGTTGAGCCCGAAGACGGGTTTGATGACCCCGCGGCGGCCCCGCTGGAGCCAGCCGCGCCGGTCCGCGCCACGCCCAGCGCGCCGCCCGTGCAGGCCTTGCCGGTGCGCCAGATACCCCAGGCGACGGTCGCGCCAGCGCCTGCCGGGCCGGCACCGGTGGCCTTGATGCCGGTTGCGGTGCGAGGCGATGGCGCCGATGTGCCACATCCACGGCCGCGCATGCCGGCACTGGAGCCCGCGCCCGCCGCGCTGCCGCCCAGCGCCGATGGCGAGCTGTGGCATCAACTGGTGCAGCGCCTGGTCGGCGCCGAGGCCATCACCGCCTTGACGCGTGAGCTTGCCTTGCAGGCGCAGCTGGTGGCCCGCAGCGACACCGCCTGGACGCTGCGGGTGGAGAGCAGCGCGCTGGCGCAGTCCGCCGGCGCGCGTGAGCGCCTGCAAGCGGTGCTGGCCGAAGCCGGCCATCCGGTGCAGCTCACGGTGGAAATCGGCGCCGTGCACGACAGCCCGGCGCGGCGCAACGCCATCGCCAACACCCGGCGCCAGAAGGCGGCCGAGTCCATGTTGATGGCCGACCCCTTCGTGCAGACGATGATGCGCGACTTTGGCGCGAAAATCGTGCCGGGCAGCGTCAAGCCGCTTTGAAATGAAACACCCCCTGAGTCGCTTCGCGCCTTCCCTCCGCTCTCGCATTGCTGCGCAATGCGGGCAGGGGGACGCAGCCAGCGCGGCGAGGCGGCCCTTGCGCGGCTGTCCGCGCGGGGGCCGCGCCGGTCTTGTGCCACGCGGGTGGCGTGCGGTGCCATGGATCGCTGAAATGTTTTGCTTTTGACACAAAGGAAATTCGATGTTCAACAAAGGACAACTGGCCGGCCTGATGAAGCAGGCCCAGGCCATGCAGGACAACCTGAAGAAGGCGCAGGACGAACTCGCCAGCGTGGAGGTCGAGGGTGAGTCCGGCGCCGGCATGGTCAAGGTGCTGATGACCTGCAAGCACGACGTCAAGCGCGTCACCATCGACCCCAGCCTGCTGGCCGACGACAAGGACATGCTTGAGGACCTGGTGGGCGCCGCCTTCAACGCCGCCGTGCGCAAGGCCGAGGAGGTCTCCAACGAGAAAATGGGCAAACTGATGCCGGCGGGCATGCCGGGGTTGCCGGGGGGCATGAAGTTTCCGTTTTGATGACGCCCCCCCTGAGTCGGCCTGCGGCCGCCTTCCCCCGAGGGGACGACGCCAGCGCCCGGTGCAAGCCCGTGCGCGGCGCCCGCTGGCATGGCCTGCTCCGCGGCCGGTCGCTTCCTGGGGGGCGGTGCGCTGCCGGCGGCATACGCGCACGCGTGCGAGCCAAGGCTACCTCAAGGCCCCCCGGCGCGCACGGAAAGCCGTGAGCGACACCCACAGCCTCGACACCCTGGTGCAGGCCCTGCGTCGCCTGCCCGGCGTGGGCCAGCGCTCGGCGCAGCGCATGGCCTTTCATCTGCTGCAGCACGACCGGCCCGGTGCGCTGGCGCTGGCGCAGGCGCTGGACGCCGCCGTGCAGCAGGTGCGCCATTGCGCGCTGTGCCACACCTTCACCGAAGGAGAGGTGTGCGCCACCTGCCTGGACCCGCGGCGCGACGCCAGCAAGCTGGCAGTGGTCGAAACCCCGGCTGACCAGGCCGCGCTGGAGCGCACGGGGGCATTCCGGGGGCGCTACTTCGTGCTGATGGGGCGCCTGAGTCCGCTCGACGGTGTAGGCCCTGGGGACATCGGCCTGGATGAATTGCTGGCGCGCGCCAGCGATGGCCAGGTGCAGGAGGTGATCGTGGCCACCAACTTCACCGCCGAGGGCGAGGCCACCGCGCACGTGATCGGCCAGGTGCTGAAGGCGCGCGGCCTCATGGTGACGCGGCTGGCGCGCGGTGTGCCCGCGGGCAGCGAGCTCGAATACGTGGACCTGGGCACCATCGCGCATGCCTTGGTGGATCGCCGCTGAGTCTTGTCACTCTTTTTTTGATAGCTGGTTGCGCTTGACAGCAAATCGCAAACGCCCGATTTGACTTAAGAAAATCGCGGTTCTCCAGCCTGCATTGCACGACTTTTGCTGCAATGCAACAATGAAAACCCGATGCGGGCTCGCCCCGATGCGCCGGGCGGCGTGCTTGGGTACGGTGAGGTCTGTGAAGCCCGCTTGCCGAACCCTCGTGTCTGCCCTCCATCCCTTGCCCGACCCCGGCCGCCGGGACGTTCTCGCAGCGGCAGCGGCGCTCGGTCTGCTGGCGAGCACACCGCTGCGGGCGCAGACGCGGCCCGAGCGTGCGCGCGTGACGCTGGCGCTGGGCGGCAAGAACACGCTGTACTACCTGCCGGTCATCCTGGCGGCGCAACTGAACTATTTCAACGAGGAGGGTGTTGCCGTCGAGCTGCAAGACCACGCCGGTGGCGGGCTCGCCGAGCAGGCCTTGACCACCGGCCACGCCGATGTGGCAGCCGGGGCTTACGAGCATACGATTTTGCTGCGCCAGCGGGGCGTGAATTGCCGTGCCTTCGCGTTGCTGGGCCGTGCGCCGCAAGCCGTGTTTGGCGTCGGCAACCAGGTGCTGACCGATGGACGCACGCTGCGCACCCTGCGCGGCCAGCGCGTGGGCATCTCGGCGCCCGATTCGGCCACCCAGTGGTTTGCCCGCCTGGTGTTGGCGCGTGACGGCCTGGGGCCTGATGATGTTCAGTGGGTCGGGGTGGGCACCGCCGCGGGTGCGGTCGCGGCGTTGCGCGAGGGACGCATCGGCGCCATCGCCAACGTGGACCCGGTGATCAGCCAGCTGGAATTTGCCGCGCAGATTCGCGTGGTCGCCGACGCCCGCTCCCTGCGCGGCACGCAGCAACTGTATGGCGGGCCCATGCCCGGCGGCTGCCTGTACGCGCCGCAGGGTTTCGTGCTGCGCTATCCCAACACGGTGCAGGCGCTCGCCAACGCCGTGGTGCGCGCGCTCAAGTGGTTGCAGACCGCCGGCCCCAGCGACATCGTGCGCGTGGTTCCCGAGAGCGCCATGACGGGTGACCGGGCCATCTACCTGGCGGCGCTGGACAAGGTGCGCGAGGCGTTTTCACCGGATGGACTCCTCAGCGAGGACGCGGTGCAGACCGCGCACCGCCTGGTGGCTCAGCAACTGAGCACGCCTGCTGCCGTGCGCGCCGCAGCGCCGGCGGCCACCTACACCAACGAGTTCGTGCTCAAGGCCAAGCAGCGCTTTTCCGCTTGACGTGCGCTGCTGCTCTCAACGGTGCTTTTTCTGCGGCGCGCGTGCCGGGGCGGCCTTGACGGTGGCGCGTGCCGGCGCAGCCTTGCGGGCTGGTGCCTTGGTGGGACTGGCGCCGGCGCGGGCCTTGCCGGCATGGGCGTTGCGGGACGGGGGCGCCGAGGCCCGGGACGTGGTGCGGTGGCGCGCTGATTCGCTGGCCGCGGCGCTGCTGGCGCGCACCGGCAGGTACACCACCACCGCATGGCCGGCCTTGAGCGCGGCGCCGGCGTTGCTCTTGTTCCAGCCCGCCACCGTGCCGGCCGGCAAGTCGTAGCGCGCGGCCACGCGGGCGATGGTGTCGCCCTTGCGTGCACGCACCACGGTGCGGCGCAGCACCACTTCGGGCGTGAAGGCCACCTGGGCGTTGTTGACCACGCTGGAGGCGACCGCGGCGGGCGTCTGGCCATTGCGTGGCACCACCAGCGTGGAGCCCTGCTTGATGACCATGCCCTTGGGCACGCCGTTGAGCTGGCGCAGATCGTTCTCGTCCATGTTCACGCGCTGGGCGGCTTCGCGCGTGGGCATGGTGGACGGCGCCACCCAGGCGGTCCACGAGGCCAGCGTGGTCGGGTCGGCTGCGGCCAGGTTCTTGTTGAAGATGGCCGCGTTGTCCCAGGGCAGCAGCACCTGCGGCGTGCCGGCGGCAAAGATGATGGGCTTGCGCTGCGAGGGGTTCAGCGCCTTGAAATCTTCCAGCCGCACCTCGGCCAGGCGCGCCGCCATCTCGACGTCGATGTCGCGCGTGATCTCCACGGTGTCGAAGAAGGGGTGGTTGCCGATCAGCGGCAGCACGGTGCCGAAGGCTTCGGGGCGGGCGATGATGTTCTTGACCGCCTGCAGCTTGGGCACGTAGTTGCGCGTTTCGGCCGGCATGTTCAAGTCCAGGTAGCCGGCGGGAAGGCCGGCGGACTTGTTGCGCGCGATCGCCTTGCTGACGTTGCCCTGGCCCCAGTTGTAGGCGGCCAGCGCCAGGTGCCAGTCGCCGAACATGTCATGCAGCATTTGCAGGTAGTCCAGCGCCGCGCGGGTGGACTGCAGCACGCTGCGGCGGTCGTCGCGCAGCACGTTTTGCGTCAGCTGAAAGTCGCGCCCGGTGCCTGGCATGAACTGCCACAGCCCGGCTGCCTTGGCGCTCGAAATCGCTTGCGGGTTGAAGGCTGACTCGATGTAGGGCAGCAGAGCCAACTCGGTCGGCATGCCGCGCAGCTCCAGCTCCTCGACCACGTGAAAGATGTACATGCGCGAGCGCTCGGCCATGCGCTCGATGTAGTCGGGACGCGCCACATACCATTCCTCCTGCTTGCGTACGAGGTCGGTGTCCAGGTCCGGCATGGCAAAGCCGCGGCGAATGCGCTCCCACAGGTCCTTGGGCGCGGCCAGCGGGGCAACCTTGGAGGACGGCAGTTCGGTGACGGCAACCGCGGGCATGGCGCCGGCCGTGCCGTTGACGATGGTGGGCGATGCAGGCGCGCCGGCGGTGTTGTCGGCCGAAGGTTTTTGAGGGGCCGCGCAACCGGCGAGCCAGACGCAGGCGCCCAGCGCCAGCACATGCAGGAGTTTCATCGAAACGTGTTCTTCCATTCGCGAAGCGCGGCAAACACCGCGACTTCGTCATTGGCGGACGGCGCATGCGCCCGCACGGCCTTGGCGATCGCCGGTTGGCGGCTGCGCAAGAAAGGGTTGATGGCCCGCTCGGTGCCGATGGTGGAGGGCAGCGTGGGCCGATTCTGTTCGCGCAGCGCTTGGCACCGGCGGGTGTATCCGATCAGCTCGGCGTTGCCCGGTTCCACCGCCTGGGCAAAACGCAGGTTGGACAAGGTGTATTCATGGGCACAGCACACCCGGGTGGCGGGCGGCAGCGCGGCCAGCGCGCCCAGCGAGGCCAGCATCTGCGCCGGCGTGCCTTCGAAAATCCGTCCGCAGCCACCCGAAAACAGCGTGTCGCCGCAAAACAGCAGCGGCACGCCGTCCACCGCCGCGGCGAAGTAGGCGATGTGGCCGGCGGTGTGGCCCGGCACGTCGATGACCTGCCAGTCGATGCCCAGCACGTTCACGGTCTGCCCACCGCGCAGGGCCTGGTACGGCGCGGGGATGCGCTCGGTCGCCGGGCCGTACACGACGGCGCCGGTGGCCTCGCGCAGCGCCGCCACGCCGCCCGTGTGGTCGCCGTGGTGGTGCGTGACTAGAATGCCGTGCAACCGCAAACCGAGGCGGCCAAGCGCCTCCTGCACCGGCGCAGCGTCCCCCGGATCCACCACCAGCGCGCGCTGCCCGTCGTGCAGCAGCCACAAGTAGTTGTCCTCGAAAGCGGGCAGGGCGATCAGATTCATGAAGAGCGGATTTTATTCACCATCGGGGATGAGGCCAGGCGGGCGGGTGCAGGGTTCGAGCCCATGTCCGGCCTGCGCCCCTGTCTTGCTTCCTCGCCCCTTTGGGGAGAGGGTGGGGGTGAGGGGTCTTCTGGCGTTGGAATCGTCGACGTCGTTTGCTTCGTGGCTGCCTCTGCATGCTGTCGCTGGCCGGGATGTGCGCCCGGCGGCGCAGTTCCTTTCTTTGACTCGCCAAAGAAAGGAACCAAAGAAAGCGACCCCCACGTCTGCGACCCCTGCGCTTCGCTGCGGGGCAAACCTGCGCCGCAACGCTTGCGGGGTGCGCCGCAGAACTCACTGCGCGCTGGCGCGCTCCGTTCAGACAACCGCGGCGAGCCAGTCCACGAAGCGCGTGCATCCTGCGGTGCACGCGCCACCCCGCAAGCGCCGCGCCGCAGGCGCAGCCTCAAGGGGGTGGAAAAACCACACGGGCCATCGCTGCGCTCGGCCCCGGGTTTGGCTGTTCGCGGGGCCGAGCGCAGCGATGGCCCGTGTTGGAGTTCAACTCCCCTCTGGCCGTGCCGAGAAGCGCAGGGCGTGGGGCGGGCATGGGCAGCGCAGCATGCCCATGCATCGTGATCTGACTTGCTGCGGTTGTCTGAGCGGCGTGAGCGCAGCGAACAAAGCGAGTTCCGCAGCACCGCCCCGCGCGCGAGCATCGCAGGCTGCCCGCAGCGAAGCGAAGGGACACGGCCAGTGGGGTCGCCTTTCTTTTGCCTACTTTTCTTTGGCGACGAAAAGAAAAGTAGGTGCGCCGCCGGGCGCATATCCCGGCCAGCAGGCGCATGCAGAACCACAGAAGAAGCAAACAACAGCGAACAATCCAACGCCAGCGGCCCCTCACCCCGGCCCTCTCCCCAGAGGGGCGAGGGAGCGAAGCCGGGCGCAGTCCTGCGCGGAGGGTGCATCCAACTCCCGCGGCACCTCACCCCAGTCCCCTCCCCGAAGGGGCCAGGAAGCAAGGTCGGCCCGCCATGGGTGATCTGCAGGACTGGTTTCAGACGCCCCCTGGTCAGCAGGTGCTGGCCTGGGAGCGCGCACGGCTGGATGAGGCACTGACGGATGTGTTTGGCTATCACGCCTTGCAGCTCGGGCTGGCGGACATCGACGCGCTGGGGGCCAACCGCATGCCGCACCGTTGGCTGGCCCGCGAGACGCCGTTGCCGGCGGATGACGTGGACGAGCGCCGCCCGGCGCTGGTCGCGGACAGCCGTGCCCTGCCGTTCGCCGAGGCCAGCCTGGACCTGGTGGTGCTGCCCCACACGCTGGAGTTCAGCGAGGATCCGCACGCCAGCCTGCGCGAGGTGCAGCGCGTGCTGGTGGCGGAAGGGCGCGTGGCGATCACCGGTTTCAACCCGGTCAGCCTGTGGGGCTGGCGCCAGTGGCGGGCGCGCTGGCTGGGCGGCCGGCCGTACCTGCCTGCCGCCGGCGAGTTCATCAGCCCCGCGCGACTGCGCGACTGGCTGCGGCTGCTGGAGTTCGAACTGGAGTCGGCCGAGTTCGGCTGCTACCAGCCAGCCGTGCGCGGCGCCGGCGCGCTGGCGCGCTTTGGCTGGCTGGAGCGGCTGGGCGAGCGCTGGTGGCCGATTCTGGGGGCCACGTACTGCATCGTGGCCGTCAAGCGCGTGCGCGGGCCGCTGCTGATCGGCCAGAGCTGGCGCAAGATGGCCGCCAGCGTGGGCAAGCAACCCTCCGTTGCCGGACGCGTGAAGCCGACCGGCCAGCACAAGGAAAACAATCTTGGATCGCATTGAGATGTACACCGACGGCGCCTGCAAGGGCAATCCGGGCCCCGGCGGCTGGGGCGTGCTGCTGCGCTCGCCCGGCCACGAAAAGGAGTTGTGCGGCGGCGAGCCGCTGACCACCAACAACCGCATGGAGCTGACCGCGGTGATCGAGGGCCTGTCGGCGCTCAAGCGCCCCTGCCAGGTGGCGCTGTACCTGGACAGCCAGTACGTGCGCCAGGGCATCACCAGCTGGATCAAGGGCTGGAAGGCCAAGGGCTGGCGCACCTCCACCGGCCAGCCGGTGAAGAACGTGGATCTGTGGCAGCGCCTGGACGCACTGGTTGCCGGCAGCGGCCATCGCATCGACTGGCACTGGGTGCGCGGCCACGCCGGCCACGAGGGCAACGAGCGCGCCGACGCGCTGGCCAACCGCGGCGTGCGTTACAACTGAAAAACCGGCTCGGACGGGTCGGCAGATGCTACATTTTGAAAGTTTTGGCGCAACGTCTGCGCCGCGCCGGAGATGAGCCGATCTTGAAGACTGCGACTTCTGTCATTGCCGTGGTGGCGCTGGCCGGCGCCGTGGGCGCGGCGTGGTGGCTGCAGCGCGCGCCCGTGGGGACACGCGCGCCCGGCACGGCCGAGGTCAAGGGCGCACCCGCCGCCGCGTCGGCGCGTGGGGCAGGGCCGGCGGTGGCGGTCGAAGCCGCTGCGGCGCGTCGGCAGGCGGTGGCCGATGACGTCGAGGCGGTGGGCTCGCTGCGCTCGCGCCAGGGGACGATGGTGCGCGCCGAGGTCAGCGCGCGCGTGCTGCACATTGCTTTTCGAGATGGGCAGAAGGTTGCCAAGGGCCAGCTGCTGGTGCAGTTGGACGACCGCTTGCAACAGGCGCAGTTGCAACAAGCGCTGGCCGAGCTGTCGATTGCCGAGGCCAACCACAAGCGCAACAGCGAGCTGGTGGCGCAAGGTTTCATCAGCCAGCGCGGCCTGGACGAAAGCGCGGCCGCCGTCAAGGTGGCGCAGGCCAAGGCCGAGCTGGCGCGCGCCACGGTGGCGCGCCTGCGCGTGCTGGCGCCGTTCGACGGCGTGACGGGCCTGCGCAACATCAGCGTGGGCGACTACCTGAAGGACGGCGCCGACATCGTCAACCTGGAGGACATGAACGCGATGTACGTGGACTTTCGCCTGCCCGAGCGCTGGCAGGCGCGCGTGCGGCCGGGCCAGGGGGTGCGCGTGCAGGTCGAGGCGCTGCCGGATCGCGCCTTTGCCGCCGTGGTGCAGGCGGTGGATCCGCTGATCGACGCCAACGGCCGCAGCCTGAACGTGCGCGGCTGCATCGACAACCGGCGCCTGGACTTGCGCCCCGGCATGTTCGCGCGCGTGGCCACGCGCCTGGGCGAGGACCGGCAGGCCCTGATGATCCCCGAGCAGGCGGTGGTCTCGCAGGGCGGGCGCCAGAGCGTGATTCGCCTGATCAAGACCGAAGGGCCCGAGGGTGCGCCGGCCTGGCGCAGCGAGCGGGTGGACGTGCAAACGGGCACGCGCCGGGGCGGGCAGGTCGAGGTGGTGCGCGGGCTGGCTGAGGGCGAGCGGGTCGTCACCGCCGGCCAGCAGCGCATTCAGGGCGACGGCGCGCTGCTGCGCGTGAGCGAGCCGGTGGCGGCGCCAGCCGATGGGCCGGCGTCCGGTGCGTCGGCGGCGCGACCCGCCGATGCGGCCGCCTTGCCGATGGCGCCGGTACTGCCGGGCCAGAACCCCTGCGACCTGCCGGCCCGCTCCTGACCCGTCATGCAACTGAGCGAGCTGTCGATTCGCCGCCCGGTGTTCGCCACCGTGCTGTCGCTGCTGATCCTGCTGGTGGGCGCGGTGAGCTACACGCGCCTGTCGGTGCGCGAATACCCCAAGATCGACGAGCCGGTGGTGACCGTGAGCGTGCGCTACGCCGGCGCCTCGGCCGAGGTGATCGAGACTCAGGTGACCAAGCCGCTGGAAGACTCGATTGCCGGCATCGACGCGGTGGACGTGCTGACTTCCATCAGCCGCCCCGAGCAGGCGCAGATCAGCGTGCGCTTTCGGCTCGAAAAAGACGCCGACACGGCCGCGGCCGAGGTGCGCGACCGCGTCTCGCGCGTGCGCAACAAGCTGCCGCAGGCCATCGACGAGCCGGTGATCGCCAAGGTCGAGGCCGATGCCTTTCCGGTGATCTGGCTGGCCTTCTCCAGCGACACGCGCGGGCCGCTGGAGATCAACGACCTGGTCAACCGCATCGTCAAGGCCCGGCTGCAGACGGTGACCGGCGTGGCCGACGTGCGCATCTTCGGCGAGCGCAAGTACGCCATGCGCGTGTGGCTGGACGCCGACCGGTTGGCGGGCTACAGGCTGACCACGCAGGACGTGGAGGACGCCATCCGCCGCAGCAACCTGGAGCTGCCGGCGGGGCGCATCGAGTCGCAGCAGCGCGAGTTCTCCGTCACCTCGCAGACCGACCTGCTGACACCCGCGCAGTTTGCCGACATCGTGGTGCGCAGCGTGAGCGGCTTTCCGGTGCGCATCCGCGACGTGGGGCGGGTGGAAGAGGGTGCCGCCGACGAGCGCAGCGCCGTGCGCCTGAACGGGCGTCCGTCAATCTCCGCCGGAGTGATCCGCCAGGCCACGGCCAACCCGCTGGAGCTGTCCAGGGGCGTGCAGGCCATGCTGCCGCGCCTGCAGCAGGACTTGCCGCCCGACGTCAAGATCGACATCGCCAACGACAACTCGGTGTTCATCGACCGCGCGGTCAAGAGCGTGTATTCGACCATCGTCGAGGCCATCGTGCTGGTGGCCCTGGTGATCTTCGTGTTCCTGCGCACGGTGCGCGCCTCCATCATTCCCATCATCACCATCCCGGTCAGCCTGATCGGCGCGTTTGGCCTGATGGCGCTGGCGGGCTTCTCGATCAACACGCTGACCTTGCTGGCGCTGGTGCTGGCCATCGGCCTGGTGGTGGACGACGCCATCGTGATGCTGGAGAACATCTACCGCCACATCGAGGAGGGCATGGCGCCTTTTGCCGCCGCCATCCACGGCGCGCGCGAGATCAGCTTTGCCATCGTCGCCATGACGCTCACGTTGGCGGCGGTGTTCGCGCCGCTGGCCTTCACGCCCGGGCGCACCGGGCGGCTGTTCGTCGAGTTCGCGCTGGCGCTGGCCGGCGCCGTGCTGGTGTCGGGCTTCGTGGCGCTCACGCTCTCGCCCATGCTGTGCTCCAAGCTGCTGCGCCACAACCCCAGTCCGGGCTGGTTTGACCGCACGATGGAGCAGTGGCTGACCGCGCTGGCCGACGGCTACGCGCGGCTGCTGCGCCGGGTGCTCACGCGGTGGCGCTGGCTGGTGCTGCTGGTGATGCTGGGCTGCGCCGCGGCCATTGCCCTGGTGTATCCCGGCATGCGGCAAGAGCTGTCGCCGCTGGAAGACCGCGGCGTGATCCTGGCCAACATCAACGCCCCTGACGGCGCCACGCTGGACTTTACCGACCGCTATGCGCGCGAGCTGGAGCGCATCGGCGAGCAGTACCCCGAGTTCGACCGCATCTTCGCCAGCATCGGCAATCCCTCGGTGTCGCAGGGCAGCGTGGTGTACCGCGCGGTGGACTGGAGCGAGCGCCAGCGCTCCACGCTGGACATTGCACGCGAGCTGCAACCGCGCTTCAACCGCATCGCGGGGGTGACGGCCTTTCCGATCACGCCGCCCTCGTTGGGCCAGGGCTTTCGCGAGCGCCCGGTCAATTTCGTGGTGCAGACCTCCGACAGCTATGCCGACCTGAACCGGATGATGCGCCAGCTCATGGACGAGGTGGGCAAGAACCCCGGCTTTGTCGCGCCCGACCTGGACTTGCGTCTGTCCAAGCCCGAGCTGCGCGTGGAGGTGGACCGCGAGCGCGCGGCCGATCTGGGCGTGGGCGTGGATGCCGTGGCGCGCGCCATCGAGACCATGCTGGGCGGGCGCGTGGTCACGCGCTACAAGCGCGACGCTGAGCAGTACGACGTGATCGTGCAGACCTCGGCGCTGGGGCGCAATACGCCCGAGGACATTGACCGCATCCAGCTGCGTGCCAGCAAGGGCGGGGTCGATTCGATGGTGCCGCTGTCGGCGCTGGTCAGCGTGCGCGAGAGCGTGTCGCCGCGCGAGCTCAACCACTTCGGCCAGCGCCGCTCGGCCACGCTCACGGCCAATCTGGCGCCCGACTATTCGCTGGGCGAGGCGCTGGCGTTCCTGCAGCAGACGTCGGACCGGGTGCTCAAGGGTGGCGCCACCACCGACCTCAACGGCATCTCGCGCGAGTTCCGCTCCTCGCAGGGCGCGCTGATGATCGTTTTCGTGCTGGCGCTGCTGTTCATTTTCCTGGTGCTGGCCGCGCAGTTCGAGAGCTTCGTCGATCCGCTGGTCATCATGCTGTCGGTGCCGCTGTCGATGATCGGCGCGCTGCTGGCGCTCAAGTGGAGTGGCGGCTCGCTCAACGTGTACTCGCAGATCGGGCTGATCACCCTGGTGGGCCTGGTCACCAAGCACGGTATTTTGATTGTCGAGTTCACCAACCAGCTGCGCCAGCGCGGCGAGCCCATGCTTGCGGCTCTGGTGCACGCCAGCAGCCAGCGCCTGCGGCCGATTTTGATGACCACCGGCGCCATGGTGCTGGGCGCGCTGCCGCTGGCGCTGGCCACCGGCGCGGGCGCCGAAAGCCGCCGCCAGATCGGCTGGGTCATCGTCGGCGGCATGAGCCTGGGCACCTTGCTGACGGTGTTCGTGGTGCCCACCGTGTATTCGCTGCTGGCGCGCCGGCGCGTGCCGGGCGCCATCACCGAGCCCGTGCTCGCGCCGTCGGCGGCGCACGACTGAGAGATTGAGAGTCTTTTGCCCATGCCCGCTGATCACGCCAAAACACGCCCACTCGTCGTTGCAAATACTCGCCGTAGCTCAAGCTACGACTGCGCTTTGCGTCTCGATTGGCCGCGTTTTGACGCGCTCCTCGAGCACGTCCAAAAAACTCTCAACCTCTGAGGGCACCCGGCCGGGAAGGCGCGTCAAGCGCGGCCAGAAACGCCCGCGCCGGCCCCACGGCTTTCTTCTTCCCTTTGCGTTTCGAATAAAACAAGGCCAGCGCCGGCTTCCACCAAGCGCCAACAGCTATTAAAATGAGAGCGGACGCGATATCAAGCGCCCGCGCCCCATGCGTTGGCAGCGGCCGGGCCGACATGTATGCCCCGCACGCCCTGCCGCCGGCCTGCGGTCGGCGGCGGCTGGCCATGGGGCCGGAAGGCCTCGCGTCTCGTCGGCCGGCGGACCTCAGGTGTCCCGCGCGGTCACGCGGCTGCGCCCATCGACAAACCAGGCGCGCACGCCGGGATGGGCAGCCACCAGGGCGTCGGCCCGCGCGGGCGGCACGATGCACAGCGCGGTGGACAGGCCGTCGGCCAGCGTGGCATTGGGCGCGGCTACAGAGACCGACGCGTGGTAGTTGGCGCTGTGTCCGCTGCGCGGATCCAGCAGGTGGTGCACGCGCGGGTCGGTGCCGAAGACCGTGCCGTAGCCGCCAGACGTGGCCAGCGCCGGCCATTGGCCGCGGTCGTTGCCCAGCGCCAGGTCGAACAGGGTGCGCTCGGTGTGGGCCGGGTCGCGGACGGCGGCGCGCCAGGGCTGGCCGTCGGCGTGCCGGCCCATGGCGCGGGCCTCGCCCAGGTCGAGCAGCACGTTGTCCAGGCCGCCGGCACGCAGCAGCGACGCGACCCGATCGGTGATGAAGCCCTGGGCGACGCCGTTGAGCGTGAGCGCGGCGCCCGGCCGGTGCAGGCGCACGTGGTCGCTGTCCAGCTCGACGTCGGCAAAGCCGACCGACGCCAGGGCCCGCTTGATCCGCGCGGGCGGTGGTCCGGCGGGGGCGGCGCCGGGCTGGCTGAAGTGCTCGAGGTAGGTCTTGAACAGCGGCTGCACGCTCGGATCGAAGGCGCCGTCGGTGGCACGCGCCAGCGCCAGGCTGAACGACAGCAGCTCGACCAGCTCGGCCGGCGGCGCGTCCAGCCGGCCCGCCGCGTTCAGGCGCGAGAGCACCGAGTCGGGCCGATAGAGGCTGAAGATGCCCTCCAGTCGCTCGATCTCGGCCAGGCTGCGCGTCAGCAGCGCCTGGGCGTGCGCACGGTCGGGGTGGACGATGGACATTGACGCCAGCGCGCCCAGGGTCACGCCCTTCCAGACCACCGGCTGCGGCGCGGGGGCGGCCATCGCGGCGGCGGGGCCGAGCGCGCTCCAGGTTGCGGCAATGGCCAGAAAACGTCGACGTTGCGGCATGACAGGCTCCTTCAGGGTCGGGCCGCACCCGATGCGGGCGCAGCGGGCGCGGGCGGCACGCGGGAATGGGTGGGCGAATGGTCGGCATGGCCGTCCGGCGCGCTCGCGCCGCCGGACGCGGGCTTCAGATCGACCGGTCCCAGCACATAGGCGTCGGGAATCTCCTTGAGCCGCAGCACCTTGCCGCCGTGCGCCTGTCGAAACGCGTCGGCTGCCGCGCGCTCGCCAAAGGGAATGGCCTCGGGCGCGCCCATGCCGCCACGGCGGTCGCTGTCGATCACATACCAGGCCGTGCTTGCGTTGATCCAGGTGCCGGCCTCGGGATGCTCCCAGTCGCGGGCCCGACCCATGTCGTTGACGTAGATGGCGCTGATGTCGCGCGGCTCTTCGGGCAGGCGCGTGAAGGCGATGGTGTCTCGCACCGACGAAAACCACAGCGGCTTGTCGCGCTGCGCCAGGTGGATCTGGCCCTTGGGGCCCGCGTGGTCGGCCAGCAGCATGCCGCAGTAGTAGCCCGTGGCTTCGAAGGCGACGTCGCCGGTCAGCTCGGCCGCCGCAGGCACGGCCGCCGCGGGCTCGGTCCGGTCGCAGCCGGCCAGCAGAGCGCAGGCCGCCAGCAGGGCAGCCATGCACGCGCGTCGCGCGGGCGACGATGGCCACGCCGTCGCCCAGGCGAAGCGCGCGCTCATATCGATCTCCTTTGAAAGGCGAGGACGGCCAGCGCCAAGGGCGCCAGCACCCAGGCCGTCAACGCCGCCAGCAGCGCACCGGCCGGCAGGCCGGTCGCGGTCCCGGGCCCGGCCATGCCGCTGTAGACCGCGGCGCCGGCGCTGGCGCTCATGTTGAACAGGCGGTAGACGTCGGCCGGGTTGAGCAGCAGGGCCACGTCGAGCGCCTGCGTGCCCAGATGGCGGCCGGTATCGGCAACCAGCACGCCGAGCAACGCCGTGTCGTAGAGCAACACGAAGAACAGCCACACGGCCACCGCCAGGCCCGCCGCCGTGGCGCGCTCGCGCACCAGGGTGCTGGCCAGCGTGCCCATGGCCACGAAGGCCGCGCCCAGCATGACCGAGGTCAGCACCATGGCGGCAAAGCCGCCCCAGGCCTGCAGGGCCGCCGCCGAGGTCAGCCACAGCGCCGCCGCCGCCACGCCATAACCGATCAGCGTGGCGATGGCCAGGATGACGACCTGCCCCAGCACCTTGCCGACGACCACCTGCCAGCGCGCCACCGGGTAGGCCAGCAGCAGCATCAGCGTGCCGCGCTCGTGCTCGCCGACGATGGCGTCGAACGACAGCAGCAGCGCAATCAGCGGCACCAGGAAGATGGTGAGGCTGGACAGGCTGACGATGACCACCGCCAGCGGGTCGGCCTTGACCGTGCCGGTGGGTGCGCTGCCCAGCAGCACCAGCGACAGCGCCAGCGCCGCCAGCAGCAGGGTGGTGGCCAGCACCCAGCGGTTGCGCAGCCCGACGCGGATTTCCTGCATGGCGATGAGTCCCGTCTTCATGCCGCCACGCCCGCTTCGCCCCGCGCCTCGACCAGGTCGCGGTACAGCGCCTCGAGTCCCGGCGTGGCGATCTCCACGTCCTCAACCTCCGCGCCCAGGCCGGCAATGGCGTGCAACACCTCCATCTTGCGCGTGCGCGGCAGCTCGATCGCCAGGCCGCCGGCACGCGCGGTGCAGCGCAGGCCTTGCGGCAGGCGGGCCGCCACATCCGCCGCCGCCTGCGGCCGCAGGCGCAGCTGCATGCGCACTTCGGCACGCACGCCGTGGCGCAGCTCGGCCAGCGTGCCGGCGGCCAGCAGGTGGCCGCGATGCATGATTGCCACGCGGTCGACGCGCTGCTCGACCTCGGCCAGCGCATGCGTCGAAACCAGCACCGTCGCACCGCCCGCGCGCAGGCTGTCGATGGTGTCGAACACCTCCACGCGCGACGCGGGGTCGAGCCCGCTGGTCGGCTCGTCGAACAGCAGCAGCCGGGGCTCGCCGATCAGCGCCTGGGCGATGCCCAGGCGCTGGCGCATGCCCTTGGAATAGGTGGCCACGCGCCGCCGCGCCGCGGCGGCGAGACCGACACGCGCCAGCAAGTCCGCGTTGCCCGCGGGCGCACAGCCCTTCAGGCGCGCGTAGAAAGCCATCAGCTCGACCGCCGTCATGGCGCCGTGAAAGGCCACGTTCTCGGGCAGGAAACCCAGCGTGCGCCGCGCCTGGGCACCACCGCGTCCGGCCGGGTTCTGGCCCTGCACCTCGACGCGGCCGACGCTGGGGCGGATCAGGCCCAGCAGCAGCTTGATCAGCGTCGTCTTGCCGGCGCCGTTGTGGCCGACCAGGGCCGTCACCTCGCCCGGCCGCAGCGCCAGCGAAACGTCCTCGACGGCGACCAGCGGCCCGTAGCGCTTGCCGACTTCCACCCATTGCGCGATCGGGGTCATGGCAGCGGCTCGGCCGGCTTGGGCACGCGCACCGGGCGCATCAGCGGCGCGCTGTCGAAGACGCCGCCCGGGTAGAGCGCCGGAAAGCGCGCCTGCGCCCAGCGCACCAGTTGCACCGCCGGGCTGTTGGCCAGCAGCTTGGCCTGCGGGCGCGTCCAGAGAATTTCGTCCATGACGTCGTTGGGCCGGTAGGGTCGATCGGCAATGCCGTCGCCGTCGAGGTCGAAGGCGGGGTTGTCGCTCCAGTAGTTGCCGCGCCCGCCGGCGGCCCAGTCGATGAAGCGTGTGCCCACGTACTTGACCTGCACGCGGTTGGCGACGAAGGCGTTGCCGGTCATCACGTTGCCCTCGGAGCCTGCGGTGAAGTGGATGCCGATCGGGCAGCCCTCGAACCAGTTGTTCTCGAGCCGGTTGTTGTTGGCGTTGTAGACGAAGACGCATTTTTCGCCGCCGTGGCGCACCACGTTGCCGATCACCCGCGAGTCGTTGGTGGAGTTCAGCAGCAGGCCGTGGTCGCGGTCGTCGTCGGAGACGTTGTCCTCGATATCCAGGCGCTCGGAATACATGATCGCCCAGCCGACATGGTTGCCGCGCGAGCGGTTGCCGGCGATGCGGCTGTCGTTGGTGTACATGTAGTGGATGGCGAAGCGCAGCCTGGAGAAGGTGTTGTTCTCGAAGCGGTTGTGATGGCTGATCTTGACGTAGATGCCGTCGCGCCCGTGGCTGATGGTGTTGCCGATGATCGCGGCGCCCGGCGCGTTCCAGATCGACACGCCGTTGCCGGCCTCGGCCAGGCGCAGGTCCCGGCGGCCGTCGATGACGTTGCTTTCGACCCGCGAATCGGCGGCGCCGTGCAGGTAGACGCCGAACAGGTTGTTCATGATCCGGTTGCCGCGCACCATCGCGCGCGGCGCCGTCTGCTGCACCAGGATGGCCGAATCCATGGCCGGCAGGTCGATGCCCGAGCCGGTGATTTCCAGCCCTTCGATCCGCACGTCGGGCGCCGACACGGTGATGACGCTGCCGGTGCCCGGGCCCTCGACGATGGCGCCTGGTTCGCCGCGCAGCGCGAGCGGGCGATCGATCACGAGCGGACCCGCGTGACGGCCCGGCGCGAGCAGCAGCACATCGCCCGGCGCCGCCGCCTCGATCAGCGGCTGCAGCGGCGTGTCCGGCTCGACCCGGTGCTGGGCGGCGCCGGCGCTGCCCAGCACCGCCAGCCCCAGCACCACTGGCGCCAGAGCCCGCCAGCTCAGGTCAGGCACGCCTGGCCTCGACCAGCATGCGCCCCTTCATCTCCATGTGCAGCGCATGGCAGAACCAGGAGCAGTAGTACCAGAAGACACCCGGGCGGTCGGCGGTGAAGGTGACCGAGGCGGTGGCTTGCGGCGCCACCTCGAAATTGATGCCATAGCTGCCGAGGCCAAAGCCGTGCGTCAGGTCCTCCAACGTGTCGCGGTTGGTGACGTAGATCGTCACTTCGTCGCCCTGCCTGACCTTGAAGTCGGTCAGGCTGAAGGTGGGTGCCACCGAGAACATGTACACGCGCACCTTGTGCCCGTCGCGAATGACCGTGGCCGCTTCCTCCAGCTTCACGCCGTCAGCGGCCGCCTGCTTGACGGCGTCGGCGAAAAACGGATCGTCGCGCTTCCAGATGCTGATCGGGTTGACCTTGGAGCGGTGGATGATGGTCGCGTCATGCGGTTCGGCGTACGAGGGGCCGTCGTGCACCAGGATCATCTGGTCGCCCGAGATGTCGATCAGCTGGTCGTTCTCGGGCTTCAGCGGCCCGACGTTGAGGAAGCGGTCCTTGGAGAACTTGTTGAGCGACAGCAGCCACTTGCCGTCGGCCTCCTTGGTTTGTCCCATCGACGTGTGGTTGTGGCCGGGCTGGTAGTGCACGTCCAGCTTCTGGATGATGGGGTCGGCGTCCTTGCCGTTGAACTTGTCGATCGCCTTGGCGATGTTCCACTTGCAGATCTGGCTGTCGATGAACAGCGTCGTGTAGGCGTTGCCCTTGCCGTCGAAGGCCGTGTGCAGCGGCCCCAGGCCCAGCTCGGGCTCGGCGACGACGACGTCGCGCGGCTTGATCTTGTCGTCGAACAGGTCGTCGAACCGGCGCACGTCGAACACCGTGCAGGTCGGCGACAGCTTGCCGTTGGCGATGACATGGATGCCGTCGGGCGCGGTGTTGATGCCGTGCGGGCTGTTGGGCACGGGGACGTAGCGCGTGTAGGGCGAATCCTTGCCGTCCTTCTTGCGGCCGTCGAGCACCGGCACGCCGTTGATCATCTGGGCCTTGCCGGCCTTGACCCCTTCCTCGATGCGCTGGATGTTGAAGATCGTCACCCAGTCCTGTTCGGCCGCCGTCATCTCGGCCAGCGTGAAGCCCTGCTCCGAGTTGTAGCAGGTGGAAAACGCGTACTTGCCCTGGTAGTCGGCGTCCACGTTGTCGAGGTTGCCATCGACCATCACCTGCCAGGCGATCTTCATGGTCTCGCCGTCGATCGCGGTGAAGAAGCAGCGATACGCGGCCTTGTCGTCGACGTTGGTGCCGTCGTTGGGCGATGGGATGCGGTTTTCGCCGTTGACGAACACGTAGCCGGTTTTCGGATACTTCTGCACGCGCAGGCCGTGCGCGCTGAAGGCGTTGGGGATTTCGATGATCTTGTCGCACTTCATGACGTCACAGCGCACGCGCGCCACGCGCGTGTTGGCCTTGTCCTGCATGTACAGGTAGCGCCCGTCGTAGGTGCCGTCGGTGAACGACATGTGCGGGTGGTGCAGGTCGCCGTTGAGGAAGATGCCGCCGCGCTTTTGCAGAAACTTGCGCGTCTCCGGCGTCAGGCCCTCGGTCAGGATCTTGCGGCTTTCGTTGGTCAGGCCCCAGCCGGTGGCGCCGTCGTAGTTGAATACCGGCACGCGCATCAGCTCGCGCATCGAGGGCAGGCCGTAGATGCGCAGCTCGCCCGACTGGCCGCTGGAGAAGAACACGTAGTACTCGTCGAGTTCGCCCGGGCCGACGTGGGTGCGGTCGAGCGCCGCCTGCAGCGCCGACTTGGCGGGCGCCAGCGCTGCCTGCGACGCCTGCGATGCCGGCTTGCTGGCCGTCGGTGCAGCGGTGGTCGTGGCCTGTTCGCCCTGGCCGCAGCCGGCGAGCAGACCGGTGGCGGCCGCCCCGGCGGTGACAGCGACGGCCTTGACGCCGCCTCCGAGAACGGCGCGGCGGCTCGGGTCGTGATGCTCCGATCTGGATTTGTCCTCGCTCATTTCGCTACTCCTTGGTCTCACAATGGTGGCGCTCAACCAGCGCCGGGTCATGCCGAACCGGGCAATTCGGACTTCATGCGGTGCACCTGCGTGGCCACCGCCGCGCCGGTCGACGACTGCATGGCCTCGCGCTTTTCGCGCTTCAGGCGTTTCTGGATCATCACCGGGCACTTGCGGTCATGGTGATAGAGCACCTGGCAGTGCAGGCAGCCGATGCACTCGTTCGGGTTGATGTGGCCTTCGGGGTGAATGGCCTCGACCGGGCATTCGTGGTAGCAGCGCATGCACGGGTTGCCACATTCGCGATAGCGCTTGAGCCACTCGAACAGGCGCATGCGCCCCGGGATGGCCAGCGCCCCGCCGAGTGGGCACATGTAGCGGCAGAAAAACCGCTCGATGAACAGGCCCGGCAGCAGCACCGCCAGTGCGAAGACCACGAACCAGGCCTGGCGCATGAAGTGCAGGATGATGGCCGTCTTGAAGGGTTCGACCTCGGACAGCATTTCGGCCAGCGCCAGCGAGCCGAGCGAAACGCCGAACAGGCCCAGGAAGATGATGTACTTGATGGGCACCAGGCGCTCGTGCACGGCCCACGGTACCTTGATCTGCGGCACCCGCAGCGCCTTGGCGATGCGGTTGGCGAGTTCCTGCAGCGCGCCGAAGGGGCACAGCCAGCCGCAGAACGGCCCGCGGCCCCAGAACAGCAGGGCGGCCGCCACCGAGGTCCAGAGGATGAAGATCAGCGGGTCGATCAGGAAGGCCTCCCAGTGAAAGCCCTCGCGCAGCGCCGTGAGGAAGGTCAGCACGTTGACCACCGACAGCTGCGCCTGCGCCACCCAGCCGAGCCACAGGAGAATGATGGCCAGATACACGAGCCGCACGCGGTCGAACAGCTTCTCGCGGCGCACGAACCAGGTCTGGAAAAAGAAGATCACCGTCAACGCCACCAGCATCAGACCCAGCACGACGATGGCGGCGATCTTGCTTTTCCACATGCGCTGCCACAGCGGAACGGCTTCCAGGTCGTCGAGCGCCGCCACGCCGTTGCCGGTGGCTGCGACGGCGGGCGTCGCGGATGCGGCTGACGCCGCCGATGCCGTCGGCGCGGTGGCGGCCGTCGGGGCGGGGGCCGGCGCGGGGGTGGCCGGTGGGGTCACGGCCCGGGTGTATTTCGTGGGCAGGTCGTAGGGCAGCTCGAACGAGACGAACGCCTTGTCGAGCGCGCCGATGGGGCGCTGCACCAGCAGTTGCAGACGCCAGGGCGCGGCGGGATCGAACTCGGCGCCCTCGGGCACGACGAACACATCGACCTCCCGGAAATTCGGCGCGCCCGCGGCCTGCAGCGCGCCGACGCGACGGTGCCCGCGGTCGGTGAAGCGGATGGTCTCGGTGCCCTGCACCAGCTCGATGCGGTCGAAGATGCCACCGCGCACGTAGCCCGAGCCCTTGAAGGAATAGACGCCGTCGCCCGCCACCAGGATCGCCTGTTGCCCGGGCGCCAGCATCTGCCGCACGGCGTCGAACTCGGTCTCGCCCAGCAGGCTGCGGCCGATGGCGGGCTGCGATACCTGCGCCACGTAGAGGTCGATGAAGGGGTCATCTGGCGCACCCGCTTGCGGTCGCTGGATGGCCTGCGCGTTGCCCGAGGCCTTGAAGGCATCGTTGACCTTGCCCACGGTCAAGTGCAACGCGGCGATGGAGCCGTCGGCCAGCAGCGCGGACCAGCTCTGGATGCCGCCGGCTTGCGAATCGATCACACGCTTGGGTGCCGCCGCAGCCGTCTCCGCTGCCGGCCCCGTGCCCCCCAGGCCGAGCAGGCGCGACACCCGCACCGCCGAGCGCACGATGCCTTCGCCGATGACCAGCACCGTCACCGTGGCGCCGCTGACGATGTCGGCCTTGGGAGGGCCCTTGCCCTCGGCTGCCGCCTTCAGCGGGTTGTAGCCGATGAACGGCTTGATCGAATCGACGATGCGCTGCTCGGGGATGCCGATCAGCACGATCGGCTCGCTGTGTGCCGCCAGGTGCAGGCCGACGATGGTGCCGCTGGTGTCGAGCCCGACCAGGGTGTGGATGGGCTTGCCCGAGTAGCCGTTGGTGTTGACGAACTGCGAGCTCAGGTACGCGTAACCGATCAGCTGCTCGCCCTTGAACGCGGGGGCCACCGGCGGGTCGGCCCGCGTCGGCCCGAACCGGTCGGCGCCGGGCACCAGATCAGACGGCTGCACGGATTTCAGAAAGCTGTCCAGCGTCGGCGCACTCTGGGCCAGTGCCTTTCCCCAGGGCAGGGCAAGGAGGAAAGCAACGAGCATCGCCGTCGCCGCCTGTCTGAATGTCTTGATCAATTGCCTCTCCAGACGTCCGCGTCGGACGGGTTGGGTGCATGGCAGCTTCGGGCCAGTATAGAAATCGACCCCCGATCAAAGTGTCAACACCCGTAACGGTGGGTCTGGTACCTTGACGTTGTTTGATCAAAATCAAATGAAGGAGCGTGCTCCGGGTGCTTGTTGGGCTTACAAAGTGAAGGGCTGTCTCTGGGCAAAGCGGTGCCGGCGCGGTTGTGCGCATCGCCCGCGCGCGCCGAGGCGGTGCGCGCTGTCCGCCCCGGCATCGTCAAGGCCCGGAATCGGCCCGTGGCCGCCAGACCAAGGAGCACCGCATGCCTGAACGCAACCTGCATCAACCCCGGCTCCAGCATGACCCGGAGATCGAGTCGGTGAGCATGCGCGAGCTCGTCGGCATGGCCAACGCCCTCGAGGAGCAGGCCGTGCACCGTTACGGCGAACTGATCGAGCACATGGAGCAGCGCGGTGAGATCGCCACTGCGGCGGCATTCCGGGTCTTGCGCGAGCACGCGAGCGAGCATGCCGAGACAGTGCGGCGCTGGGCCGCGCAGCTGGGCCAGCCGGTCGGGGCGGTGGCAAGCTTTGCCGCACGGCTGCCGCCCAGCCTGTCGACCGCCTGGGACGAAGCGCTTGGCAGCGCGTTGCTGACGCCGTATCGCGCCTTTGCGCTGGCGGTGGACAACCGCGAGCGCGGCTTTGCCTTCTACAGCTATCTGGCCGCGCGCGCGGCCGACCCCCGCGTGCGGGACGAGGCCGAGCGACTGGGCACCGAGCAGCTGCGCCGCGCCGGCGTGCTGCGCCGCTTTCGGCGCCGCGCCTGGCACGAGGAGCGGCGCCCGGTGCGCCTGCCCGATCTGACGGTGAGCTCGCCCAAGGCGCTGGAGGAGGTGCTGGCCCAGCACGAGACGGCCATCGCCAGCCGGCACCGCGCGCTGGCTGCGCGGTTGCGCGCGATCGGCGACCCGGAAAGCGCGGCCTTGCTCGAGGCGATGCTGCCGTCGGCCCCGGGTTCGGCGGCGCCGTCCGCCGATCGGGCCGACGACGATGTGGTCGCGCGCGGGCGCGTGTCGATCGCCGAAGGTGGCCAGGACGCGCGTGCCCTGCTGGCCGGCTGGGCCCAGGGCCACGCGGCGGGCGCTGCTGCTGCCACGGCCGACCAGCCGGCGCATCTGCTGGTGGAGGCGCAAAAGCCGCTGGAAGCCTTCAGCGAGACGCTGGAGGCGATCATGCGCACCAGCGACGGCGCCCTGTTCGAGCGGGCCGCGGCGGCCATGAGCGATGTCATTGCCCGGCTGGCGCGCATCTCGCTGCTGGCGGCGCGCCGGCAGCAGCCGGATCGCGCCTGAGCAGCGGCCGGGCCGCGGGCCATGTCATGCGCGCCTCGGGTGCCCGCAGATGCAGGCGCACGGTCCGCCCGCCCGCAAGCGGCGCCGCGTGATCGCTACTGCCGCACGAAGTCGATCACCACGCCCTCGGGCGAGCGCTGGCGGTATTCGATGTGCACGCCTTCGCCGTAGCGCGCCTGCAGCTGGCCCAGCAGCGGGATCGGGTCGTGGTCGTTGACGAAGCGCATGGTCTCGCCGGGGTTCAGCGCGTCCAGCGCGCCGAAGATGGCCGAGTGGCGAAAGCGCCGCGCGATGCCGCGCGCGTCGAAGCCGTAGATGGCCTCGGGGGTGGTGTGGTCGTGTCCGGGTGGGTTTGACATGGCTGTCCAAAGCGCCCCTATTGCATGGCGCAGAGTTTGAAAATCAGCGTTGCAGTTGCTCGCGCTTTGGCCCGACCTTGGCCCACTCGTCGGCGTCGGGCAGGGCCGGGATCTTGCGCGAGATGGTCTTCCAGCCCTTGGCCAGTTCTTCGTTCAGCGGGATGAAGTCGAGCTGGTCCTTGGGCACATCCTCGTCGGCATAGATGGCGTTGACGGGGCACTCGGGCACGCAGACGGCGCAGTCGATGCAGTCCTCGGGCTCGATCACCAGGAAGTTGGGGCCTTCGCGAAATGCGTCGGTGGGGCAAACGTCCACGCAGTCGGTGTATTTGCAGCGGATGCAGGCTTCGGTAACGACAAAAGTCATGATGAGGGACCTTGCGAGTCAGTCCTAAAAATGCATAATGAATACATCTTTTAATGTACGCCATGGCACGCACGCCCGCAACGCAAGTCCGCGTTGCCAGCAGGGCGGCCCGGGCGTGATTTTCGCCGATGCGGGTCACCACCTTTTCCGACTACGCCTTGCGCGTGCTGATGTACCTGGCGGTGCAAGCCGATCGCCGCGCCACGGTGGACGAGATTGCCGCCGCCTACGGCATTTCATCCAACCACCTGACCAAGGTGGTGCATCTGCTGGGGCGTGCCGGCTGGGTGCAGACGGTGCGCGGCAAGGGCGGCGGCCTGCGGCTGGGGCAGCCGGCCGAGTCGATTCGTCTGGGCGAGGTGGTGCGCCTGTGCGAGGGCAGCGCCGCGTATGTCGAATGCATGGTGGTCGATCTCAGCCACCACTGCCGCATTGCGCCGGCGTGCAAGCTGTCGGGCATCCTGAGCGGCGCCTTCAAGGTGTTTTATGCCGAGCTGGACAAGCACACCCTGGCCGACCTGGTGCAGGAGCCCGCGGCGCTGACCGAGTTGCTGGCGGCGCCGTCTTGAGCGCGCCGCCGCGCCGCCGCCGCAGCAAGGCGCGGCCATGCTGATCGGAACGGGCGGCGCGCCCGAAGCCTACGTCGCCCTGCTGGCCTGCGCGCCGGCGCTGGCGCTGGCCATCGATCGCGTGCTGGGCGAGCCGGCGGCGCGCTGGCACCCGGTGGTGTGGATGGGACGCTATCTGTCCTGGGCCGGCGCGCGCCTGGCGCCGCTGGCCGGTGCGCCGCGGGTGCTGTCCGACGAGCGCACCTTCTGGGGCGCGGCGCTGGCCTGGTGCGGCGCGGCAAGCGCGGTGTTCGCGCTGTCTTGGCTGCTGCAGGCCTGGGTGCTGGAGCAGCCGGCATGGCTGGCGACGCTGGCGCTTGCGCTGTTCCTCAAGCCCTTGCTGGCCTGGGCCATGCTGCACGACGAGGTGCTGGCGGTGGAACGCGCGCTGGGCGAGTCGCTCGGCGCTGGCCGCGCGCAGCTGGCGCGGCTGGTCAGCCGCGATGTGAGCCAGCTGTCCGGGCATGAGCTGCGCGAGAGCGCCATCGAGAGCCTGGCCGAGAACCTGAACGACTCGCTGGTGGCCCCGCTGTTCTGGTTTGCGCTGTTGGGCCTGCCCGGGGCGGCGCTGTTTCGCTTTGCCAATACCGCCGACGCCATGTGGGGCTATAGCGGCGTGCACCGGCTGGATGGCGTGGCGCGCGACTGGAGCTGGGCCGGCAAATGGGCCGCCCGTGCCGACGACGTGCTGGCCTGGCTGCCCGCGCGCATCACCGCGGTGCTGATCGCGCTGCTGGGCGGGCTGCGGGGCCTGCCGCGCCTGCCGGCCGAGGCCGCGCGCACGCCTTCGCCCAACGGCGGCTGGCCCATGGCCGCCATGGCCCTGGCGCTGGGCGTGCAGTTGCGCAAGCCGGGCGTGTACGCGCTCAACCCCGGCGCCCGCGTGCCGACGCCGGCCGACACCTTGCGCGCCTGCGCCATCGGCTCGCGCTGCGCCATGGCCGCCACCGTGCTGACCTGCGGGGTCCTGCTGCTGATGCTTGCGGGATGAAGGCTTGATGCAAAATGAGCCGCTTGCGCGCTCCGGATGCGCGCCGCCAGCTATGATTTCAGGAGTTTTCGCGTGTTGACCCCCCTGCATGGCGGCCCCGATGCCATGGGTGTGCCGCGACACGATTTGTCCAGCAACGGCAACCCCTGCGGCGCCTGGCCGGCGGCGCTGCAGGCGCTGCAACACGCGGATGCGCGCCACTACCCCGACCCGGCCTACACCGCACTGCGCCGGCAGCTGGGCGCCTGGCACGGCGTGGCGACCGATCGCATTGTCCTGGCCGCCAGCGCCAGCGAGTTCATCCAGCGCATCAGCCTGGCCGTGGCGCTGACGGCCGGGCCGGAGGCGGCCGTGTGGCAGCCCGCGCACGCCTATGGCGACTACGCGCGCGCCGCGCAGGCCGCCGGCCTGCCGATGACCGACGCGCCGCAGCGCGCCAGCCTGCTGTGGGCCTGCGAGCCCTCCAGCCCGCTGGGCCAAGCGGATGCCGGCTTGCCCCAGCGCGTGGCCGCCTTGCGCAGCAGCCAGACGCTGGTGCTCGACCAGGCCTACGAGCCCCTGCGGCTGGATGGGGCGCCGAGCCTGGACGGTGCGGCGCAAGAGCGCGTGTGGCGCCTGCTCACACCCAACAAGGCGCTGGGCCTGACGGGGGTGCGCGCGGCCTATGCCATTGCGCCGCGCGTCGTGGCGCCGGCACTGTGGGCGCGCCTGCACGCCCTGGCTCCGTCGTGGCCGCTGGGGGCCCACGGCGTGGCGCTGCTGCAAGCCTGGGCCACGCCCGGCTGCGGCACCTGGCTGCAAGCCTGCCGCGCCACGCTGCGCGGCTGGAAGGCGCGGCAGATCGAGGGCTTGCGCGCGCTGGACTGGCGCGTGGAGCCCAGCATTGCCCACTTTTTTGTAGCATCTTGCGCAGACTGGGCGGGCGATGGCGGCCTGTTGAAGCTGGAAACTGAACTGGCCGCGCTGCGTCGCCACGGCATCAAGCTGCGCGACTGTGCCAGCTTCGGCCTGCCCGGTCGGGTGCGCATGGCCGTGGCCGCGCCCGCCACGCAGGACGCGCTGCTGGCGACCCTGCGCCACGGAGTGCCGGCAGTGAGCGCGCTGGATTGCTCCCCGGCGCGGAGGGTTGTCCAGTGACCGCGCGCTGCGTGATGGTGCTGGGCACCAGCAGCGGCGCCGGCAAGAGCTGGATCGCCACGGCCCTGTGCCGGCACTACGCCAACCAGGGCCTGAAGGTCGCGCCATTCAAGGCGCAGAACATGAGCAACAACGCCAGGGTTGTGGCGGGCGCTGATGGGGCTGTTTCGCCCAGCGAGGCAGGCGACGGCGGCGGGGGCCACCCGGCCGCCGGGCCGCTCCCAAGGCGGGGTGCGGCCCCCTCGGGGCTGAGGGCTGCGGCTCCGGGCTCGCCTGCGCGAGCCTGGACAGCCCGAAGAGGAGCTGGCTCTGACAGCTCTGCGGCCTGCAAGGCCAGCGCACCATGCGCAGCAGGGGAGCGTGGCGGCCACATCCTCGGTGAAATCGGCTCCGCCCAATACTTCCAGGCCCTGGCCGCGCGCGCCGTGCCCGACGTGCGCATGAACCCGCTGCTGCTCAAGCCCGAGGCCGACACGCGCAGCCAGGTGGTGCTGCTGGGGCAGGTCGACCGCGAGCTGTCGGCCCTGCCCTGGCGCGGGCGCAGCGAGCGCGTGTGGCCGCAGATCGCCGCCGCGCTCGACGCCTTGCGCGCCGAAAACGACGTGGTGGTGATCGAAGGCGCGGGCTCGCCGGCCGAGATCAACCTGACGGCCAGCGACGTGGTGAACCTGCGCGTGGCGCGCCATGCCGACGCGCGCTGCCTGCTGGTGACCGACATCGACCGCGGCGGCGCGTTTGCCCACCTGTACGGCACCTGGGCATTGATGGCTGAAGAAGATCGCGCGCGCATCCGCGGCTTCGTGCTGGACAAATTTCGTGGTGATGCCAGCCTGCTGGCGCCCGCGCCCGAGCAATTGCAGGCCTTGACCGGCGTGCCCACGGTGGCGGTGGTGCCGATGCGCTTTGGACATGGGCTGCCGGAGGAAGATGGCGTGTTTGACGAGAGGCGCGCCGTACCCTCACCCCAACCCTCTCCCGCCAGCGGGAGAGGGAGCGAACAGCCCGCTGCGCGGAACGCATCGTGCGCCTCATCCCAGCCATCTCCCCAGAGGGACGAGGGAGCAAGACTGGCGTCCGCCCACCCCGCCGCGGCTTTGCTCCCTCTCCCGCTGGCGGGAGAGGGCAGGGGTGCGGGTCTTTCTCCTTCCCCCTCTGGGGGACGGCCGGGATGGGGGCCAGCGTCCTCAATCCGCATCGCCATCGTCGCCTATCCCCGCATCAGCAATCTCGACGAATTCCAGCCGCTCAAGAACGTGCCCGGCGTGCATTTGACCTGGGCGCGCCACCCGGCCGCGCTGGCGCGCGCTGACTGGATCATCCTGCCCGGCAGCAAGGCCACCGCCGCCGATCTGGCCTGGCTGCGCGCGCAAGGGCTGGACGCGGCCATTGCCGCACACGCGGCGCGCGGTGGGCGCGTGCTGGGCATCTGCGGCGGCTTGCAGATGCTGGGCGAGGCGCTGATTGATGTGCACGGCGTGGAGCCGGTTTTCGCCGCCGGGCCGCCCCAAGGCGAAAACGCGGCCCCCTTGGAGGGCAGCGCAACACGCGCAGCGGTGGAGCGTGGGGGTGATTTCTGCAATGGGCCGGGGCTGGGCCTGCTGCCGCTGGTCACGCGCTTCGAGCTTGACAAGACCGTGCGCCACGCCACGCAGCGATTTGGCACGCTCGCAGGGGCCTGGTCGGCGCTGTCGAACGTGACCGTATCAGGCTACGAAATCCACAGCGGCCGCACGGTGCAGCACCCGGCCATGGCCGCCAAGGGCGATGTGGCGCGCGAGGTGATGGCCGGCCTGGCCTGGCAAAACGGCGCGGGCAATGTGCTGGGCGTGTACCTGCACGGCCTGTTCGAGGATGCCGCCGTGCTGCGCGCCTTGTTTGGTGCCGGCGCGCCCGCGCTGGACGCGGTGTTCGACGGCCTGGCCGATGAGATCGAGCGCGCCTTTGCGCCCGGCGTGCTCCAATCCCTGGTTCAACCTGGAAACGGCAGTTGACCGCTTTCAAACATCACGAGAGCCGCATGGACATTGGACCTGTCTGCTTCGTTGCGACTCACCCGTGGGGTGACAGCGCTACGCACTCGCCAGCACCGCGCTCGGTGCGCCATGCCGCGTTGCTTCTCCTTGCGGGCAACAGCCCGCCGCGTCGGCGCGCCTTGCCTGGCACACCGATCACGGCACTGGCAAGTGCGTCCAACTGCCGTCTCCAGGTTCAATGACGCACGCAGACAAAGGCCCGCGTGTGATATGGAAATTGGAGCATCTGCCGCCCGCGCAGCGCGGGGTGCGAGGCAATCAGGTCCTCGATCTGCGCGCGCACCCGCGCCTGTTCGTGCTCGGGCAGCGCCGCAATGAAGCTGACCGACATGAAGCGATCGACGATGACCTGCTGCGGTGGGCCTTCGTGCGTGTAGGCGAACACGCTCTCTTGCAGGGGACCGAAGGCGGGGTGCGGAAAGGCCTGGCGCCAGCTGCCCTTGTGAAAGCGCGGCGCGTCGCCTTCGTGCGGCGTGACGATGCGCGTGAGCTCGGCCACCCAGTCCACCGACTCGTCGCGCACGTTCCACACCAGGCCCAGCCGGCCGCCGGGCTTGAGCACGCGCGCAAATTCATCCAGCGCGGCGCGCGTGGCAAACCAGTGGAAGGCCTGCGCGCAGACGATGGCGTCCAGCGCCGCATCGGCCAGCGGCAGCGCATCGGCCGTGCCGGGCAGAGCGCGCACGGCGGGCTGCGCGGCGGCCAGCTGCGCGCGCATGGCATCCACCGGCTCGACAGCGATCACCTGCGCCCCGGTGGCCGTCAGCAGCGGCGTGAACTTGCCCGTGCCCGCACCCACGTCGGCCACCACGCGCCCGAGGCCCAGGCCCAGCGCATCGCGCAGCCAGCCGCCCAGCGCGGCCGGATAGTCGGGCCGCCCACGCGCGTAAGCGTCGGCGTGTTTTTCAAATCCTTGCCGCGCGGCGGCGTGCACTGAATCGGACATATGAGGGCGCTTTCTCTTCCATCCATCGACGACCTGCATGATGCCGCACTGGTGGCCGCCCTGCGCCACAAGATCGACCGCAAGACCGTGCCGCAGGGCGCACTGGGCCGCATGGCGGCACTGGCGCAGCGGCTGGGACAGATCCTGGGCACGACCGAGCCGCATCTTGCGCAGCCGCAGCTGCTGGTGTTTGCCGCCGACCACGGCATTGCCGCGCGCGGCGTGTCGGCCTATCCGAGCGACGTGACCCGGCAGATGGTGGGCAACTTTCTGGCCGGCGGCGCGCTGGTCAGCGTGCTGGCGCGCCAGCACGGCATTGCCCTGAGCGTGGTGGACTGCGGCGTGCGCGGCGACTTTGCGCCGGCACCCGGCCTCCTGAGCCGCAAGATCGCCCACGGCACGGCCGACTGCAGCGCCGGCCCCGCCATGTCACCGGCGCAGTGCGCGCAGGCGCTGCAAAACGGCGTGGACATCGTGCGCGCCTTGCCCGGCAACGCCCTGCTGCTGGGCGAGATGGGCATCGGCAACACCAGCGCCGCCGCGCTGCTGGTGGCGCGACTGGGCGGCGTGGACGTGACCGACGTCACGGGCGCGGGCACCGGGCTCGACGCGGCGGGCATCGCGCGCAAGACCGCCGTGCTGCGCCAGGCGCTGGCGGCCAACGCCGGTGCGACCGACGTGTTGGCGGCACTGGCCGCGCTGGGCGGCTTCGAGATCGCCACCATGGTCGGCAGTGTGCTGCAGGCGGCAGCCGAGCGGCGCGTGATCGTGGTCGATGGCTTCATCGCGAGCGCCGCCGTGCTGGTGGCCTGCAAGCTGGCGCCCCATGTGCTGCAACGCTGCGTGTTTGCGCACCGCTCGGATGAGCGCGGCCACGCGCGGCTGCTGCAATTGCTGAATGCGGAACCGTTGTTGGACTTGGCCCTGCGCGTGGGCGAAGGCAGCGGCGCCGCGCTGGCCTGGCCGCTGCTGGTGTCGGCCTGCACCATCCTGAACGAGATGGCCAGCTTCGAGTCGGCGGGCGTGTCGGACAAGTCCTGAAAATTTGGGAGCCAGAAAACCGGACGCAGAGGACGCAAAGGATTCGCAAAGGACGCAAAAGGAATCCATTTGAATTTTCTTTTTTTGCGCCTTCTGCGTCATCTTTGCGTCCTCTGCGTCCGGCTGTTTCTTCTAACATCCGCAAGTCAACAAGGAGCACACGCTTGAAAACATGGAAGAAGCTCACCCTCGGCACGCTGGTCGTGCTGGTCATTGCCGCCGTCGCCGGCTGGTTCAGCCTGGACAAGGAAACGCGCGGGCTGCTGGCCACGGTGCCGACCAACCGCAACATCCTGTTCTGGAGCCAGTCGCAGCGCGATGCGGCCTTTCGCGCCATGGACCGCATCCCGCTGCTGGCCAAGTGGCACACCGCGCTGCCCGGGCCTTCGCCGCGGCCGCTGCCCGAGGGCGCGCCGCTCAAGCTGGCGGTGGACGTGGATGCCTACATGACCAACCAGCACGGCGCGGCCCTGCTGATCGTGCAAGGCGGCAAGCTGCGCCTGGAGCGCTACGGCCTGGGCTTTGACGGCAACGGCCGCTGGACCAGCTTTTCGGTCGCCAAGTCCTTCACCTCCACCCTGGTGGGCGCGGCGCTGAAGGACGGCCTGATCAAGAGCATGGACGACAAGGTGAGCGACTACCTGCCGGACATGAAGGGCTCGGCCTACGACGACGTGAGCGTGCGCCAGTTGCTGACGATGACCTCGGGCGTCGCCTGGAACGAGGACTATGACGATCCCAAGTCCGACGTGGCGCGCTTCAACAACCACGTGCCCGAGCCGGGTGTGGACGCGCTGGTCAGCTACATGCGCAAGCTGCCGCGCGCGGCCCCGGCCGGAACGCGCTGGAACTACAGCACGGGCGAGACCAACCTGGTGGGCGTGATGCTGATGGCCGCCATCAAGAAGCCGCTGGCCGAATACCTGCAAGAGAAAATCTGGCAACCCGTGGGCATGGAGCAGGAGGCGACCTGGCTGCTGTCCAAGACCGGCAAGGAGATCAGCGGCTGCTGCATCCAGGCCACGCCGCGCGACTACGCGCGCTTTGGCCAGTTCATTCTGGAGGGCGCCAAGGTGGGCGGCGAGCCGCTGGTGCCCGAAGGCTGGCTGCACGAGGCCACGCACAAGCAGGCCGACATCGGCACGCCGGGGCGCGGCTATGGCTATCAGTGGTGGACCTATGACGACGGCAGCTTCACCGCGCGCGGCATCTTTGGCCAGGGCATCTTCATCGACCCAAGGCGCCAGCTCGTCATCGTGACCAATTCCGACTGGGACAAGGCCGGCGCGGCGGGCAACCCGCAGTCGGCGGCGCGCGAGGCGTTCTACCAGGCGGTGCAGCAAGCCGTTGATGCCGAAGCCGCGGGGCGGTAAGGCGCGCCCCGAGACAAAGCACGACGTCGGGATCGCGCACAGCGCTGCGCAGTTGGTGCGACGCATCATGCGCGTCGGCCGGCCTCACAGTGGCGCGGTGCGGTCGAACCACGGCCGGGCGCGCTCGATGTCGGCAGCCAGTTGCAGCACCGTGGCGTCATCGGCAAAGCGGCCCACCAGTTGCACGCCGACGGGCAAGCCATCGGGCGTCCAGTGCAGCGGCAGGCTGATGGCGGGCTGACCGGTGGCGTTGAAGGCGCCGGTGAAGGGGCAAAAGGCCGCCATCGCCTGCTGAAAGCTCTCCAGCGTGTGCGTCTGGGTGGACAGCACGCCCAGCGCCGGCGGCGGCGTGGCGGTGGTCGGCGTCAGCAGCATGTCCACCGATTCGAAGAAGCGGCCGATGCGGCGCACCTGGGTGTTGATGCGCGCAAACTGGCTGGCGTAGGTGATGCCGCTCACCGAGCGGCCCAGGCGCACGGCCAGCCAGGTCAGGGGCTCCAGTTCGTCCTCGCGCGCTGCGCGGCCCAGCGCCGCTTCGCGCGCCTGCACCTGGGCAGCCAGGCCCGTCAGCAACAGCAGACTGCTGGCACTGCCCAGCTCGCCCGAATCGAATGGCGGTGCCCCTTCAATCACCTCGTGGCCGAGCTCACGCAGGCAGGCGACGGCGGTGCGCACGGCCGCCTGACATTCGGGGTCGATGGCGCGGTGCGCGAAGGTCTCGGTGGTGAAGGCGATGCGCAGGCGCCGGGGCGGGCGTGCGATGAGCGCCAGAAATGGCTCGGCCGGGCGCGCGGTGAAGTAGGGCGCGCCGGCATCGGGGCCGGCCGTGGCGTCCAGCAGCGCGGCGCAGTCGCGCACCGAGCGCGTGACGGCGTGCTCGTGGCTCAGGCCGTGGCTGGCCTCGCCCCGGTGCGGGCCGGTGGGCAGCAGGCCGCGCGTGGGCTTGAGCCCGACCAGGCCGTTGCATGCCGCCGGAATGCGGATCGAGCCACCGCTGTCGGTGGCGTGGCTGGCCGGCACGATGCCCGCGGCCACGGCGGCCGCCGCGCCGCCGCTGGAGCCGCCGGCGCTGTGCCCCAGCGCCCAGAGGTTGCGCGTGGGGCCGGTGAGCAGCGGCTCGGTGGACGCGCTCATGCCGAACTCCGGCGTGGCCGTGCGGCCCAGGATGCGCAGCCCGGCGCGGCGCAGGCGCGCCACGGTCTCGCTGTCGAAGTCCATCCGCTGATCGGCAAACAGCCGGCTGCCGTGCGTGAGTGGCATGCCCTGCACCGGCGCGTGCAGGTCCTTGATGAAATAGGGCACGCCGCCCAGCGGCCCGGCGGGCGTGGCGCGCCGCGCGGCGTCGATGGCCGCATCGCTCAGGTGCGTGACGGCGTTGACCTGTGGGTTGATGGCGTGCAGGCGCGCGAGTGCGGCGTCGAGCACCTCATGGCTGGACAAGTCGCCGCGCCGGATGGCCTGCGCCAGGCCGAGCGCGTCAAAGCGGCGGTATTCGTCGAAGCGCAGGCTCATCAGCGCGCCCCGGTGACCACGGCCATGGCTTCGATCTCCAGGCGCCCGCCCAGCGCCAGCTGGCAGCCGCCAAACGCGCTGCGCGCCGGGTAGGGGGCACTGAAGTGGCGCCGGTAGATGGTGTTGAAGGCTGGCCAGTCGTTCATGTCGGCCAGCATCACGGTGCACTTGACCACGTCGCTCATGGCAAAGCCGTGGTGCTCGAGCGCCTGGCGAATGTTGCGCAGCGCCTGCTCGGCCTCGGCCGCCATGCCGCCGGGCGCCAGTTGCAGCGTGCCGGGCAGGGTGCCCATCTGGCCCGACAGGTACAGCGTGCCGTCGACCCGCACGATCTCCGAGAAGGGCAGCCCCAGCGCCGCGAAGCCGGGTGAGTTGAGGTGTTGAACAACAGGCATGGCGTGATGGAGGTTGGGGTGGTGGGCGTGCGCAGGGGCCTTCGCTGCATTGTGCACAGGGCCGCGGCGGATTGGCCCGATGCCTACAATCCGCGGGGCCCGGCCGGTCCGGTGCCCATGGCGGCGCGCCAGGCGCCGCCCAGGCTTGTTTGTTCGATGAACGCATTGCGCCACTTTCTGCTCGCCCTTCAGTTTTTTACCCGTATCCCCGTTGCCGGTCGGCTGGCGGCGTGGGTGGGCTACAGCCCCGCCATGCTGAACGCCAGCGCGGGGCATTTTCCGGGCGTGGGCTGGGTGGTGGGCGCGGCGGGCGCGGCCGTGCTGTGGGCGGCCTTGCCCGTGTGGGGCGCGTGGGTCGCGGCGCTGCTGTCCACCGCCGCCACGGTCTGGCTGACGGGCGCTTTTCATGAGGACGGCCTGGCCGACACCGCCGATGCGCTGGGCGGCCAGGTCAGCCGCGAGCGCGCGCTGGAGATCATGAAGGACTCGCGCATCGGCAGCTATGGCACGGTGGCGCTGCTGCTGGCGCTGGGCTTGAAGCTGGCGCTGCTGGCCTCGATCGCGCAGCGCGGCGCGGCCTTGGCCGCAGCGGCGCTGCTGGCCGCGCACGTGCTGTCGCGCGCGGCGCCGCTGGTGGTGATGCGCGCGCTGCCCTACGTCAGCGACGCGGCGCAGGCCAAGTCCAAGCCGCTGGCCGAAGCGGTTTCGGCGCGCGGTGCGTGGACCGGGGTGTTGTGGTCCATCCCGGCGGTGGCGCTTGTGTGGCAAGCGCAAGACGCTATGAACTTTGCAGTCACCGGTTTGTTGTGGTGCCTGGCCCTGGCGGCCATGCTGCGCCTGTTGCGCCGGCGCCTGCAGGGCTTTACCGGCGACACGCTGGGCGCCACGCAGCAGCTGTGCGAACTGGCGCTGTACCTGGGCCTGGCGGCGCGACTGCCATGAAGCTGTGGCTGGTGCGCCATGCCGAGGTGGACTTGCCCGCCGGCATCTGCTATGGCCAGAGCGACGTGCCCGCGCGAATGGATGCCACCCGCCGCGCCGCCGCCCGGCTGGCGCGCGAGTTGCCGCACGGTGCCACGCTGCGCGTATCGACGCTACAAAGATGCGAGCTGCTTGCGCAGGAGCTGCGGGCGCTGCGACCCGATTTGGCCTTGAAACCCGACGCGAGCCTGCGCGAGATGGACTTTGGCGCCTGGGAAGGCGAACGCTGGTCCGCCATCCCGCGCGCCGAGTTCGACGCGTGGCTGGCCGACTTCGCCCACGTGCGCCCCGGCGGCGGCGAATGCGTGGCCGAGCTGATGGCCCGCGTGGCCACCGCCTGGGACGCTTGGCAGCGGCGCCGACGCGACGCCGTGTGGATCACCCACGCCGGCGTGGTGCGCGCGGTGCGCCTGCTGGAGCGCGGCGTGCGACTGCCCACCGCGGCCGGCGACTGGCCGGCCGAGCCGCTGGCCTTTGGCACGGCCTGGGTGATCGAGCGTTGAGCATCAAAACCCCATGCCGCGCACGCTGGCCTCGATGGCGGCGGCCGCAGCCAGTGGCTTTTCCATCGGGAACAGGTGCGTGCCCTCCAGCATCATCACGCGCCCCTTGGCCAAGCGGGCGGTGGCCTGCACGCCGCCCACCTGCTTCATCTCGGCCGACTGCAGGCCGCCGACAAAGGCCAGCGGGCACTTGAGCGGGTGGCGGCGCAGCAGGCCGTCCAGGTTGTGCGGCAGGGTCTCGTAGATGCGCGACTCGATCTCGCGCTCGAACGCCAGGCGCCAGGTGCCGTCGGCGTCCACCGTGCCGTGATCGACGTAGTCGCGCAACACCTGCGGGTCCCAGCGGGCAAACAGCTTCTTGCCGGCGAAGTGTTGATACACGGCCTCGCGGTCGTCCCACTGGTCGCGCCGGCGGCGGCTGGTTTGCGCGGGCGAGAAGCGCTGCATCAGCGCCGTGCGCTTGACCACGCGCACCGCGCCGGCGCGCCAGCCGCCCAGCACGGGCGAGTCGAGCATGACCACCGCGCGCGCCAGCTCGGGGTGGCGCGCGGCGCACATCAGGCTGAGGATGCCGCCCAGCGAATGGCCCACCAGAATGGGGGCCTGCCCCTTGTCCGCGGCTTTTTGCTGCGCGGCAAAGTCGGCCAGTTGTTGCACCAGGTGCGGCCAGTTGTCGGTGACGGGGTAGTGCGGGTCGTGGCCGAATTTTTCGATGGCGGCCACGGGGTAGCCGCGTGTGCGCAGGCTGCCCAGCATCACGCCGTAGGTGCTGGCCGGAAAGCTGTTGCCGTGGGAGAAGACGATGGAGGTCATGGGCAGGGAGGGGAAAAGGCAACTGCGAAGTGTAGAGCCCGCAGTCCCGATAATCACCCATGACCAAGACATCTCCCAAGGCGCTCACGCCGTCTTCTCCGCCGGCGGACAGCGGCGCCGCCCCGTTTTCCGCGCTGCCCCTGGCGCCCGCCATGCAAGCCAACCTGCAACAGCTGGGCTACCTGGAGATGACCCCCATCCAGGCCGCCAGCCTGCCGCTGGCGCTGCAGGGCAAGGACCTGATCGCCCAGGCCAAGACCGGCAGCGGCAAGACGGCGGCTTTTGCCCTGGCTCTGCTGGCCCGGCTGGACGTGCGGCGCTTTGCCGTGCAGGCGCTGGTGCTGTGCCCCACGCGCGAGCTGGCCGACCAGGTCACGGCCGAGGTGCGTCGCCTGGCGCGGGCCGAGGACAACGTCAAGGTCGTCACCCTGTGCGGCGGCGTCCCGCTGCGCGGCCAGGCCGCCAGCCTGGAGCACGGCGCGCACATCGCCATCGGCACGCCGGGGCGCGTGCTGGACCACCTGTTTCGCGAAACCCTGAACCTGGACGCCGTGAACACCCTGGTGCTGGACGAGGCCGACCGCATGCTGGACATGGGCTTTCACGACGACATGGTCAAGGTCATGCGCCAGTGCCCCAAGGAGCGGCAGACGCTGCTGTTCTCGGCCACCTACCCCGACGACATCGCGCGGCTGGCCAGGCAGTTCATGCGCGATCCGCAGACCGTCAAGGTCGACGCCCGGCACGCGCCCCAGCACATCCGCGAGCTGTTTTTTGAGGTGAAGCCCGCCGAGCGCCTGCCCACCGTGGCCAAATTGCTCAACCACTTCAGGCCCGAGAGCACGCTCGCCTTTTGCAACACGCGCGAGCAGTGCCGCGCGCTGGTGGCGCTGCTGCAAGGCCAGGGCTTTGACGCGCTGGCCCTGCACGGCGAGCTGGAGCAGCGCGATCGTGACCAGGTGCTGGTGCAGTTTGCCAACCGCAGCTGCACGGTGCTGGTCGCCACCGACGTGGCCGCGCGCGGCCTGGACATCACGCAACTGGCCGCCGTGATCAACGTCGACATCACGCCCGATGCCGAGGTGCACGTGCACCGCATCGGGCGCACCGGCCGCGCCGGCGAGGCCGGCCTGGCGCTGGGCCTGGCGACGATGGAGGACATGGGCCGCATCGGCCGCATCGAGCAGTTCGTCGGCCACGCATCGCAGTGGCAGGCGGTGGACACGCTCACGCCCGCCAACGCAGCGCCGCTGCGCGCGCCCATGACCACGCTGCAGATCGTCGGCGGCCGCAAGGAAAAAATCCGCGCCGGCGACGTGCTGGGCGCGCTGACGGGTGAGGCCGGTTTCACGCGCGAGCAGGTGGGCAAGATCCAGGTGATGGAGTACGCCACCTACGTCGCCGTGGCACGCGAGATCGGGGAGCAGGCGCTGGCGCGGCTGAACGGCGGGCGCATCAAGGGCAGGAAGGTGACGGTGCGGGGGGTGGGGATCTCAGGAAAATGAAATTTCGCTTTCCTGATGGCCTTGAACGACCGGGTCAGCCCCCGGCGTTGATCAGGTTTGTCAGCAGAAGCGAGCGCGGCTGCGCAAAAGGGTTGACCACCGTCACGCCGCGCCAGGTAAAGCCGTCCTGAAAATCTTCCGACAGCAGCACCCGGCAGCGCTGCTCGGCGGTCACGGCGAGGATCAGGGCATCCCACGTCGGCAACTGGTGGTCCACCGTCAGGTCGAAGGCCGCTTGAAAGGCGGTCCAGCTGGAATCAGCCACTTCGAAGGTGTCGGCCCAACTCAGGACGGTTTCGCGCGCTTGCTCGGGTGGGCGCCGGGTTTTGGCGGTGAGCACCCGAAACAGCTCGCCGAGGGTTTGCGCCGGCAGCAGGGTCTGGTCGCTGGGCAGTTTCTTGATCAGTTGCCGCGCTGCCGCGCAGCGCGCGGCGTCGCCCAGGCCTTCGGCGTAGGCGAGGATGTTGGTGTCGAGGGCGACGCGCACCGATCAGCTCTCGTACAGCTCGCCCCGCGTCCAGTCGCGTTCACCGGTCGGTGCTTGTTGTTCGAGGCGTGCGAGCAGTCGCTTCTTGGCTGCCGCGCGCTCGGCCGCCAGTGCGCGCGGCTGGGCGATGGTTGCCACGGGTTTGCCGCGCGAGAGCACGGTGATGGTCTGGCCGGCCGCCACGTCGCGCAGCAGGGCGGAAAAGCGGCGGTTGGCCTCGGCGGCGGAAATGCTTTTCATGTCGCGGCCTATATGTAGTGTTGAAAACTACATTTTCTGCCGGCTCGATCCACGCCGTCAAGCAGGGGGCTTGCCGGGGCCATGTCGCCGCTTCAGCTCATACAGCGCCTCCAGCGCCTCGCGCGGGCTGAGGGCATCGGGGTCGATGGCGGCCAGCGCGGCGTCCAAGGCGCTGGGCTCGGGCGCAGCGGTTGCTGGCGGTGGCGCAAACAAATCGACCTGCGCCTGGTGCGCGGCCGCGCCTTGCTCCAGCTGCGCCAGCGCATGGCGCGCATGGTTGACC
This sequence comes from Ottowia sp., assembly GCF_046348305.1. Classification (GTDB taxonomy): domain Bacteria; phylum Pseudomonadota; class Gammaproteobacteria; order Burkholderiales; family Burkholderiaceae_C; genus Ottowia. The sequence continues at coordinate 28,355 of NZ_JAXMEM010000010.1, read as the reverse complement.
ACGGCGGCGGGCACGCCGGCCAGGCGCGCCACTTGGATGCCGTAGCTGCGGCTGGCGGGGCCGGGTTGCAGCTCGTGCAGAAAGACGATGTCGTGGCCGCTTTCGGCGGCGGCCACATGGACGTTGAAGGCGCCGTGGTGCGTGGCCGGAAACTCGGTCAGCTCGAAGTAGTGCGTGGCGAACAGCGTGAAGGCCTGCACTTTGTCGTGCAGGTGCGTGGCGATGCCCGATGCCAGCGCCAGGCCATCAAAGGTACTGGTGCCGCGACCGATCTCGTCCATCAGCACCAATGACTGCGCCGTGGCGGTGTGCAGGATTTGCGCGGCCTCGGTCATCTCCAGCATGAAGGTGGACTGGGCGTTGGCCAGGTCGTCGGCGGCGCCGATGCGGGTGTGGATGGCGTCCAGCGGCCCCAGGCGGCAGCTTTGCGCGGGCACGTATGAGCCCATGCTGGCCAGCAGGGCGATCAGCGCGACCTGGCGCATGTAGGTGCTCTTGCCGCCCATGTTGGGGCCGGTGATGACTTGCATGCGCGCCTTGGGGCCCAGCAGCGTGTCGTTGGGGATGAAGGGTGCGCCGCTGGTCTCGGCCAGGCGCGCTTCGACCACGGGGTGTCGCCCGGCACGGATTTCGATGCTGGGCTCGCGCACGAAGCTGGGCGCGCACCAGTTCAGCGTGAGGGAGCGCTCGGCCAGCGCGCACAGGGCGTCGAGCGTGGCGATGGCGCCGGCAAAGCGCGTGAGCTGCGGCACGTGCGGCTGCAACTGGGCCAGCAATTGCTCGTACAGCCACTTCTCGCGCGCCAGGGCGCGCTCCTGCGCCGACAGCGCCTTGTCCTCGAAGGCCTTGAGCTCGGGCGTGATGAAGCGCTCGGCGTTTTTCAGCGTCTGGCGGCGGCGGTAGTCGTCGGGCACCTTGGCGGCCTGGCCGGCGCTGACTTCGATGTAGAAGCCGTGCACCTTGTTGAACTGCACGCGCAGGTTGGCGATGCCGGTACGCTGGCGCTCGCGCGCCTCCAGCTCCAGCAAAAAGGCGTCGCAATTACCGGCGATGGCGCGCAGCTCGTCCAGTTCGGCGTCCAGACCGGGGGCGATCACGCCGCCCTCGCGGATCAGCGCGGCGGGCTCGTCTTGCAGGGCGGCTTGCAGCAAGGCCAGGGCTTGGGCGGGGGGGTGCAGGTTTTCTGCAATGTGTGCCAACAGGGCAGGGCGCTCGCCGTGCTGCGAGGCAGGGGGTGCGCCCTCACCCCGACCCTCGCCCCGGGGGAGAGGGGGTAAAACCGGCGTAGCCGATCGCCCTCGCCCCTCTGGGGAGAGGGAGGCGTGAGGGGCGGGCGCACCATCAGGATGAGTGGTCAAAAGTGCCTCTGGCGTTTGTTGGACAAGCGCCAGCAGCTCTTGTTTTTGTAGTGCGTGGCGCAAAGCCACCAGCTCGCGCGGGCGCACCTGACTGAGGGCCAGGCGCGCCGTGATGCGCTCGACGTCGCTGGTGCCCTTGAGCGTGGCGCGCAGGCGCTGCCACAGGCCGCCTTCGCGCAGCGCGCCGATGGCCTGCAGGCGCGCGCTGGCAGCGTCGCGCGCGCGTTGCGGCGCCAGCAGCCAGCTTTTCAGCAGGCGGCTGCCCATGCCCGTCATGCAGGTGTCGAGCAGCGAAAACAGCGTGGGCGCGTCCTCGCCGCGCAGGGTCTGTACCAGCTCCAGGTTGCGGCGCGTGGTGGCGGGCAGCTCGATCAGCTCGCCCGGGCGCTCGACCGCCAGCGCGCGCACGTGGGTGAGGGCGCGGCCCTGCGTGTGCTCGGCGTAGGCCAGCAGCGCGGCGGCGGCGGCGTGGGCCTCGCGCAGGTCGTCGGCGCTCCAGGCGGTGAGGCTGGCGGTCTGCAACTGCTCCAGCAGCTTGCGCCGACCCAGCGCGGCGTCGAACTGGAAGGTGGGGCGGTGGGTGAGGGCGGCGCGTGCGTTGCCCAGGCGCTGCTCGAAGGCGGGCGGGGCGTCCTGCGGGAGCAGCAGCTCGCTGGGCGCAATGCGGTCGATCCATGCCGGCAGCGCATCGGCGGCGCACTCGGCCAGCTGCACCCGGCCCTGCGTCACGGCCAGCCAGGCCAGGCCCACGCGGCCCCGCGCGCCGGGGTGCACGGCCAGCAGCAGCGACTCGCTCTTGTCGCTCATCAGCTCGCTGTCGGTCAGCGTGCCGGGGGTGACCACGCGCACCACCTTGCGCTCCACCGGGCCCTTGCTGGTGGCCACGTCGCCCACCTGCTCGCAGATCGCCACCGACTCGCCCAGCCTGATCAGGCGCGCCAGATAGCCGTCAACCGAGTGAAACGGCACGCCCGCCATCGCGATCGGCTGGCCGGCCGACTGCCCGCGCGTGGTGAGCGTGATGTCCAGCAAGGCCGCGGCACGCTCGGCGTCCTGATAGAACATCTCGTAGAAGTCACCCATGCGGTAGAACAGCAGGGTGTCGGGGAAGTCGGCCTTCAGGCGCAGGTATTGCGCCATCATGGGGGTGTGTGCGGAGAGATCGGTTTCGGTCATGGAATGTGTTCAGGCCGGTGTCCGCATAGACTCGGCGTTTGTCATTGCGTGGACGCGGCGGCCGTGCCCGCAGTCTGCATCGCGCCCATGTCTGCATCACCAAATCCCGTAGCCCTGCCCGACTGGAACGACCGCCCCGATCCGCTGCTGCTGTTGACGATGGCGCTGGTGGGCGTGTTTGCGTTTTTGCAGGTCTATTCGGTGCAGTCGATTTTGCCTGAGCTGCAGCGCGACCTGAACGCCACCGTGGTGCAGATCGGCAGTGCCGTGGGAGCCACGGTGCTGGCGGTGGCGCTGGTGTCGCCGCTGATGGGTATGGCCTCGGATGCGCTGGGGCGCAAGGCGATGGTGGTCGCCTCGGTGTGCGCATTGGCGCTGCCGACGATGGCGATGATCCAGGTCGAGTCGGTGCATGGCCTGACGGTGCTGCGCTTTTTGCAAGGCCTGGCGGTGCCGGGGGTGACGGTGGTCACCATCGCCTACATCGGCGAGGAGTTTCGCGGCGCGGCCATGGCGCGGGTGATGGCGGTGTATGTGGCCGGCAACGTGCTGGGCGGGTTTCTGGGGCGCTTTGTGCTGGGCCACCTGACCGAGTGGATGAGCTGGCGCGCGGCTTTCGGCGTGCTGGGCGGGCTGAACCTGGCGGGCGCCGTGCTGGTCGGGCGGGTGCTGCCGGCCTCGCGCCATTTCGTGCCCAACCTGCGCCTGGGCGGCGCGCTGCGCACCTTGGGCGAGCTGCTGCGCCACCCGGGTCTGCAAGCGGCGTGCGCGCTGGGCCTGACGGTGCTGTTCGTGCAGGTGGGCATGTTCACCTACGTCAACTTTCATCTGGCGGGGGCGCCTTATCACTTCGGTCCGGCGGCGCTGGCGAATGTGTTTGCGGTGTATCTGATCGGCGTGGTGGTCACGCCGCTGGCCGGGCGCTGGATTGCGCGCCTGGGCGCGCGGCGCACCATCTTGCTGTCGGTGGGGCTGTCGGCGCTGGGCGTGGGGCTGACCCTGCTGCCAACGGCGGGCGGCGTGGTGGTGGCACTGGCGCTGGCCGCGTGCGGCACCTTCATCACCCAGTCGGCCACGCTGAGTTTTCTGGCCTATCGCATCACGCAGGGGCGTTCGCTGGCCAGCGGGCTGTATTACACGGCCTACTACCTGGGCGGTTTTGGCGGCGCCTGGGTGGGCGGCTTTGCGTATGCGCGCGGCGGCTGGCCGGGGACGGTGGCCTTGCTGCTGGGGGTGCAGGCGCTGGGTTGGGCGATCGCCTGGCGTTTCATGCCGCCGCCGCGGGTCCCGCCTGTGGCCGGATGATCCGGCCGGCGTCGCCGCGCACATGGGCGGCCAAGTCCTCGGCCAAGTGCAGGCTGCGGCATCAGCGGAATGCCGTCCAACCCTTTCGGGCAGCGTGTCAATGGGGGGGTGGGCTTGTCGGGTCCAGGGCGTCTATTGCAGAGCAGAATCGTCACGCGTCAGAGCGCGGCCAGCCCCGTGACGGCCGATTCGAAGGATACGAGGATGCGTTCGGCGCGGTCGGCAGCGGGCATGTCCGGCAGCGGCACTTCGCGAATCTTGCCGTCGAGCGCCGATACCCAGGCCAGACCCATCGCCTCGTTGACGCACAGGCCGATCGCTTCGCCAAAGCCCGAGGCCAGAATTTCCGGCCTGACGCCGCGCTCGCCAGGGCCGGGAATGGGGGCACGGTTCAGGGTGTTGCCGTTCGGCGGCGCGCCACGATCGGTCCAATACAGCCGGTCGCCTTCGACATGCAGGTCGATGGGTTCGGGCAGGTTTGTCCACAGCACTTCGATATCGCTGCGCGTGGCCGGCGTTTGTCCTTTGGGCAGCGTCAGGTTGGCGCGAAGGATACGACCCTGGCCGCCTTTGGACGGCCCTTTCTGACTCCAGTAAACGTGGCCGCGTTTCCGATCCACCGCGCAACCGACGCACTCCCCCAGACCCTGGTCGTCGCGTGGATTGACCACGACGTCTTCCAGGCCCGTCCCGTCAACGCGTACCCGGGAAACCTTGAAACCTTCCCGATCACCCCAGTACAGCGTGCCTGCACCGTCGCTGGCGAGCTGCTTGCCGGTCGTCAGGCCGCCAGACGGAACGACGTCGAAGGGCGCCGAACCGTCCAGCTTCATGCCATGCACACCACCGTTTTTCGGCGAGTAGTCACGACCCTTTTCGCTGCGATCGTTCGGGTCGACAATCGGCTTGCCCATCGTCGTCCAGTAGACGACACCGTTTTCCACGACGACGCCATCGGGCGCGTCGCCGGTGTTGTCGGTCAGGTCTTGCACCGAGCCATCGGCCAGGTCGATGCGCACGAGACGCTTGTAGCGGATCAGCAGGGCCAGCAATGCTTTCATGATGGTTTCTCGAAACGGCGGTTGCGGCGGGCGACGCATCTGGGCGCCGCACATCTGTCTGCGCAATCTTCAATCGAGCGTTGCGCCGGTCTGCTTGACGAGCCGGGCCCACACTTGTGCGTCGGCCTTGGCCTTGGCGGTGAACTCGTCGGGGCCGAGCGGTGCGGCTTCAAATCCGAAGCCGGCGATGCGTTCACGCACTTCAGGCAACTCGCAGGCTGCCTTCACTTCCGCGGCCAAGCGTTGAATGATGGGCTTGGGCGTCGCGCCCGGCACAGCCATCGCAATGAATCCAACAGTGCGGAACACGTCGTCCTTGACTCCCTGCTCGACGAAGGTCGGTACATTGGGCAGCAGGGGGAGACGCTTTTCGCCCGTGACGGCGATGGCCTTGAGTTTGCCGGCGTCGATCATCGACTTGGCCTGCACCGCGCTGCCAAATCCCATCGGCATCTGGCCGCCGATCAGGTCCTGGATCATTGGCGCTTCGCCCTTGTAGGCCACGTGGTTCATGTCTCCGCCGGTTATCTGGCTCAAGTGCGCGCCGCTCAGGTGCGACGCCGAGCCGATGCCGTAGGAGCCATAGGCAAGCTTGCCCTTTTTGGCCGTGATGTACTTCATCATCGACGGCACATCGGTGGCCGGCACGCTGGGGTGCACCAGCAGCGCGATCGGCGACGCCACGATCTGGGACACCAGCGCGATGTCCTTGTTGGGGTCGTAGGGTAGCTTCTTGAACAGGTACGGGTTGATCACGAACTGGGTGCTGAGGGCCACCAGGATCGTGTACCCGTCGGGGACGGACTTGGCGACCTTGTCCACGCCGATCAGCCCCGACGCGCCGGCCCTGTTGTCGACGACTACGTTCTGGCCGAGCTTCTTGCCTATTTTCTCGGCGATCAGTCGCGCCACGGCGTCGGTGCCGCCACCGGGTGGATACGGAACCACCATCGTGATCGGCTTGCTCGGGTACGACTGTGCGTGGGCCGCAGAGCCCAGCGATGCAGCGGTCAACAGGATGAGGCTTTCGCGGCGGGTCAGTCTCAGTGTCATGGGGGCTCCTGGGGTGGTGTGGAAAGGTTCTCGGATGGCACGAGGGCAGGTGTTCAATCCGCCGGCTCCTTCAAGCCACGGTCTCGCTGGCGCGAAGTTGTTCGATCTCGCCGTCGCTGTAACCGGCCTCGCGCAGGATCTCATCGCTGTGCTGCCCGACGTCCGGCGCCTTGCGCGGCTTGACCTTGGCAACCCCATCCACGTGCAACGGGCTGTCGATGGTCATCAAGGTGTCGTTCTCGAACGGTACCAGCACGCCGGCGTCGATGGCCTGCTGGTCGCAGGCGGCGTCCTCGGCGCTGGCGACGATCTCGAACACCAGGCCGGCGTCGCCAAGAATCTTTCGCCACTCGGGACGATCGCGCGTGGCGAAGGCGGCGTCAAACTCGGCGATCAAGGCGTGGGCGTGCTTGAAGCGGTCGGCGCGCTGCACGAAGCGAGGGTCATCGATCAGGTTCTCGCGGCCCAGGCACTTGGCCAGAACCGGCCAATCGCGATTCTCGTTGAGGATGGTGAGCATGATCCACTTGTCGTCGCGGCAACGGTAGTAAGCCGTCAGGGCGTTGAAGTGCTGATCGCGCGGCGGCCGGGGGTAGAAGGTTGCACCACACAGCGCCGCCTGCACCTGAAAGCCATGGGCCCAAAAACCATTGGCGAGCAGCGAAGAACCCACCTGCGAGCCTTTGCCGGTGCGCTCGCGCTGGTACAGCCCCAGCATGATGGCGCCAAACAGCGAGACAGCCGAGGGGTGGTCGCCCATGCCGGTGAGCGCGCGCGCAGGCGGTGTGCCTGCATCCGTGCGGCAGCCGTCCATCAGGCCCGAGCGCGCCCAGTAGGCCGTCAGATCAAAGCCGGGTTTGGCCACTTCGGCCCCCCGCTCACCGTAACCGGTGAATGATGCGTAAATCAAGCGCGGGTTCAGTGCCGAAAGGGCTTCGTAACCGATGCCGAGTTTCTTGCGCGTCGCCAGCGGAAAGTTGGTGATGAACACATCGGCGCGTTCGGCCAGGCGCTTGAGCACCGCCAAGCCGGTGGGGCTGGCCAGGTTGAGCGCCAGGCCGCGCTTGTTGCGGTTGTCCAGCAGCCAGCCGTAGGGGTGCTCGCTGGATGGGTTGCCCGGCATGCGCGAAATCGTGCGCGCGGCGTCGCCCGCGCCGGGCGGCTCGACCTTGATGACGTCGGCGCCGAAGTCGGACAACACGGTGGCGGCGCCAGGGGCGGCGATGAAGCTGCCGCAGTCGATGACGCGCAAGCCGTCCAGGATGTTGGTCATGGGGTTTTCCTCGCGGTTGGGGCCCAGGGTGTCAGCGCCGGGCCGAGGCCATCATTGCTTCTGCGTGCCCGACGCGTGGGCGTTGCCGAGCGCGCGCAGCAGCGCGACCTGCCTGTTGTCGCGGGTGCGCTCCATCTGCTCCATCGGAATCTTGCCGAACGACGCCGCGGTCTGGCTGATGATGCGCTCGCGCAGCACGTCGTCCATTTCCACGGTGGGCACTTTCTTCCAGGCTGCCACCATGTTCTTGCCAAGTCCATCGGTGAAGAAGGCCGCCAGGCCTCCGGGCCCACCGCCCATGTGGAACGAACTGAAGGGCCCGTTGACGGCCCAGCGCATGCCGATGGAACTCGTGACGATGTCGTCCAGCTCATCGACCGTGACCACGCCTTCTTGCACCAGATAGCAGGCCTCGCGCATGATGGCGCGCTGCAGCCGGTTGGCCACGAAACCCTGGATTTCTTTCTTGAGCACGCGCGGCACCTTGCCGAGCGCGGCGTAGAACGCCACCGCGTCTTCGACGGCCTGGGGGTCGGTGTGCTCGCCCGGCACCACCTCGACGAGCGGGATCAGGTGCGGCGGGTTGAACGGGTGGCCGACCAGCAGCCGGCTTGCGTTTTGCATCTGGCTGCCTTGCTCGGTGGCTGGGCGCGCCGAGCTGGACGACAGCAGCAGCGCGTGCGCAGGCACCGCTTTTTCAATGCGGGCCCAGAGCTGCTGTTTCCATTCGGGTTTCTCGGGGCCGTTTTCTTGCACCAGGTCGACACCGGAAACCGCGCGTTCCAGGTCGGCCTCGAAGCGCAAATTCTTCTCAAGCCCCTCGGAAGGCAGCCCGAGAGCCTTGAGCGTCGGTGCGATCTCGACAAGATCGCTCTTGACGACGGACTCGATGTCGGCGCGCGGATCGTTGACCATGACCTTCAGGCCATGCGCCAGAAATAGCGCAGTCCAGGATGATCCGATCACGCCCGCGCCAACGACGGCGATGTTGCGATATCGGTCAAGCACAGCGGCATTCGAGTCAGTCATTTTTTTCTCCTGGATGGCGAATGCAGGCAGGGCGCCGGCTATCGGGCGTTGGCGACCGTCAGGCCGCGCGCTGTCTTTGATGCTTTACAGAGACGAGCACAGGTGCCCGCCGTCGACCGGCACGCAGGCACCCGTCATCCATGAACCGGCATCGGTCGCAAGCAGCAGGAACAGACCGTTCAGCTCCTCGGGCTTGCCCAGCCGGCGCATCGGAATGCGCTTGATCAATGCCTTGCCGTAGTCGGTATCCCACATCGCATCCGTCATCTCGGTGCCGATGTAGCCCGGCTCGATCGCGTTGACGCGGATGCCCCAGCGCGCCCATTCGAGGGCCAGGCTCTTGGTCATGTGCACCACCGCGGCCTTGGACGTGGAGTAGGGCGTGATGCCCGGCATGACGCGCTCGCCCTGGATCGAGGCAATGTTGATGATGGCGCCACCCCGGCCGGCCGCCTGCCAGCGCTGTGCGGCGCGCACCGAAACCAGCCAGACGGCGCGCACGTTGACCGCCATCAGGTCGTCGAAGTCCTTGGTCGGCAGCGTGAGCGCCAGTCCGTCATTGGAGACGCCGGCGTTGTTGACAACGACGTCCAGAATTTCTCCGGACGCATCGATCTGCGCGAATGCGTCATCGATCGACTGCTCCGAGGCGGCGTCCATTTCTATCACGGTGACTTGCGGCGAACCGGCTTGCTCCAACTCCTTCGCAAGCCTTTGCAGCCGGTCCTTGCGCCGCGCCGCGATGACCACCTTGGCGTGGCAGCCCGCCGCGAGTCGGGCGAAGTTCTCGCCCAGCCCCGACGATGCCCCAGTGATCAGAACACGCTTGCCATTCAGCATTGCACCGAGGTCCATGTTGTCTCCTTGCCGTCGCTGTCGAGGGTCAGCCATTTCTTGCGGTTCGCAGGGCAGATTCGACCGCCTTGCTGAAGGTCAGAACGCTGTCGTGACGCATCTTGTTCGACATGATGCCGCGGCAAGCTGCGCTCGGCAAGGGTGACGTCGACAAATTCGTTGGCGGCAGCGAATGACGCTGGACAGGCCATCTGGGGCAGAGAAAGCAGCGTTGATCGACTCGTTGGCTTGGCGCTTCATGGCGCCGCCGACGGGCCGATGACGCGCAGGGCGTCGGCGCGCACGCGGGCGGCCAGGTCGTCGGCCAGATGCAGGCGGCGCAGCAGCCAGGCGTTGGTGTTGGGCGCGAAGGGGTCGGGCAGGTCTTCGGGGATGGCGCTCAGGCGCTCGGGCAGTGTCGGGTCGTGCGGAGCATCGGACGAGCGGGCACACCAGGGTTGATCGAGTTCGAGGGCCTGGCCGATGGCTTGCGCGGTGTCGGCCAGCGGCCCGGTCACGGCCGGCAGCTCCAGCCGCTGCCGGCGCAGCAGCAAGATGGATTGGATGGCCGACAGTTGTCCCAGCAGCTGATAGCCGTGGCCCTGCAGTTGTTCCAGCGCGGCCATGGGCGGGCGCACGGCACGCGGCTCGACCAGCGCGCGGCCGGTGGCCTGCACCAGGGCGGACAGGGCGTCGTAGGCCTCGCGCCGCGCCAGGCGCCAGGCCAGCTCGGGTTGGCCGGTGACCTCGGCCAGCGTGGCCAGGGCCAGCGACTGGCGCGCGTGCTGGGCCATGGCGCGGCACACGCGGCGCACGGTGGCCGCGATCTGCATGCGCTCCCACGAGGGCAGCACGTAGGAGAAGGCCCAGGCGATGGCCGTGCCCAGCAGGGTGTCGCCCACGCGCTCGACGAAGTCGAACGCCGGGTGGCCGCCGCTGTACAGCAGGTGCACCATCACCAGGCCCATCACCGAGCCGGCCACCGAGGTGACGGTGTAGCGCCGCACCGCGAAGGCGTGCGCCACGCCCTGCGCGACCACCACCACCAACAACAGCGCGATGGCGGGCGGCTCCAGCGCCAGAAAGCCGACGGCCAGCATGCTGCCGACCAGCGTGCCCAGCACCCGGTCGTTGCGCCGCTCCAGCGTTTGCGCCAGGTTGCCGCGCAGCACCACCACGATGGTCATCAGGATCCAGTAGTCGCGCGAACCCCAGGGCAGCAGCATGGCCAGCGTGTAGCCGGTGCCGACCGCCAGCGCCGCGCGCACCGCGTGGCGCAGCGCCGGCTGGCGCCAGTGCCACACGCTCAGCAAGGGCTGCAGCGACCAGTAGGCGGGACTGACGAACAACTGCCAGCCGATGCGCACCGCCGACAGGTTGGGCGCCTGCTCGCCGCGCGCCTGCGCGGCCAACTGGCGCACGGCGGCGTTCTGGTCGCCGATGCGCACGCTCACGCTGCGCAGCAGGGCAGCATGGGCCACGGCCCGGACATCGTCCGGGTTCTGATGGGCTTCGGCGTAGGCTTGTTCGCGCAGGCGGGCGAGTGCGTCGCCATGGTCCTGTGCTGCCGCGGGCATGCGGCCCAGCAGCAGCGCGTCGGCCAGCTCGGCCACGTCCCGGGCCATGGCGTGCAGGATGGTGGCCAGCTGCTCCAGTGTGGCCGACGGCCCCGGGTGGATGAGTTCGATGTCGAGCTCTCCGGCGATCAGGCGGTCGCGCATCTCCAGCGCCACCATCAGCATGCCGGCCAGCCGCTGGCGGCGTGGCGTGCCGGGCGCTTCGAGGATCAGGTCGCGCGCGGCCTGCAACTGCTCGGCCAGCGCGGCTTGGCGTCGCAGCACCTCGCCCAGAGCCAGCGGGTCTTCGTCACCCCGCGGATTCATCGCGCGGGTGACGCGCCACGCATGGATGTCCAGCAACGCGGCCAGGGTGAGCAGCAGTTCGGCCAGGGCCTGCGTGCGGTAGCGGCCGTTGAGCACCACCCCGCTGGCCGTGCCCCACAGCACGTACAGTCCGGCGCCCAGCGCGCACCAGCCGGTGCGCTGCAGGGCTTCGTGCAGGTCGGCGGCCGGCTTGGGTGCCATGGCCAGCAGCATGGCGAACATGACCGCCGCCGCCACCGGCATCCCACGCCGTCCCCAGGCGGTGGACAGAAAGGCCAGAAAGGTGCCGGGCAGCAGCAACAGGCCGAGCTCCACCGGGTGCACGCGCAGCAGTTGCACGGCCAGGAACAGGGGCACGCCCAAGACCGGCGCGGCAATCAGGTGCAGGAACTTGCCTCGGCAGGCGCGCGGGTTGTCGGAGATGAGCGCAATGACGGTGCCCACGCTGGCGTTGGCCGACGCGACCGGGCCGAGCGTGGCATGGATGAGCGCCGTGATCAGGAACATGCCCAGCGCCACGGCGGCGCCGTTGAGGATATAGCTGCTCAGCAGTGCGCGCAGCATGGCGCGCAGCCGCAGGCGGGTCAAGAGGGCGTGGGCGGCCGGGCGGGTCATGCGGTGTTTCGCGGGTCGAGGCCCGCGGGGTCGGCCATTGTCACATGGCTATCATCAACGCATGAACAAGGCCTTCACGCGCGAGAGCGATGGCGAGGACGATGACGAACCGGCGCTGCCGCCGCTGCCCGCTGGCGGCAAGAATTACATCACGCCGCAGGGCTATGCGCGATTGCGCGCCGAACTGTTGGGCCTGATCGACGAGGAGCGTCCCAAGGTGGTCGAGGCGGTGCATTGGGCCGCCAAGAACGGCGACCGCAGCGAGAACGGCGACTACCTGTACGGCAAAAAGCGCCTGCGCGAGATTGACCGGCGCGTGCGGTTTCTGACCAAGCGCCTGGAGATCGCCGAGGTGACCGACCCCAGCGTGCACCACGGCGGCGAGCAGGTATTCTTCGGTGCCACGGTGACCTATGCCGACCAAGAGGGCGTCGAGCGCACGGTGACCATCAAGGGCATCGACGAGGCCGAAAGCAGCCAGGGCGAGGTGAGCTGGATCAGCCCGATTGCCCGCACCCTGCTGCGTGCGCGGGTGGGCGACGTGCTGCAGCTGCCAACGCCCGCCGGCGTGCAGGAGATCGAAGTGCTGGCGGTGAGTTACCCGGCGCCGTCGCCGGGGGCCGCATCAGCTTGACGCCGGCACGGTGCGCGTGGCGCGCAGCACTGACTGCGTCCAGCGCAGCGTGCGCAGCACGTGCTCGAGGTGCGTGCGGTCGCGCACCGTGATGACAAAGCGCAGGTCCAGCGCGTCCTGCGCCACCTCGTCGGGCATGCCCAGGTGCACGATGTCGGATTCGGCCGAGGCGATGGCAGCGGCCACGCGCGCCAGCACGCCCTTGCCGTTGACCACGGTGACGACGATGCCGACCTCGAAGGCGCGCACCGGCTCGTCGGCCCAGGCCACGGTGATGAAGCGCTCGGGGTCCTTGTGCTGCAGGCGGCGCGCCACGGCGCACTCGTCGGTGTGCACCACCAGGCCTTCGCCCCGCCCCAGATAGCCCAGCAGGCCGTCGCCCGGGATTGGGCGGCAGCAGGTGGCGTACTTGATCGACACGTCGGCCGAGCCGTCCACGGTGACGGCGCCCTGCGAGAGGTTCTCGTGGGCGGTGTAGCGTGCGCGGGTGAGCAGCAGGGCATCAGGCTTGACGCCTTGCTCGCCCAGCAGCGTGGCCAGGCGCTTGGCCACCATGCTGGCGCTGCGCTTGCCCAGGCCGATGTCCAGCAGCAGCTCATCGCGCGAGCGGTTGCCGGTGAAGCGCAGCAGCTTGTCCCAGATCGGCTTGCCGTCGGGGCCGGTGCTGGGCGGCTGGCCCACGCCTTCGGCGCGCAGGGCCTGCGCCAGCAGCTTGTCGCCCAGGGTGCGCGACTGGTCTTGCGCCAGCGACTTGAGGTGGCTGCGGATCCGGGAGCGCGCGCGGCCGGTGCGCACAAAGCCCAGCCACGCCGGGTTGGGGCTGGAGACGGGCGCGGTGACGACCTCGATCGCGTCGCCGTTTGACAACTCGGTGCGCAGCGGCACCTGCTCGCCATTGACCTTGGCCGCCACCGTGTGGTCACCGACGTTGCTGTGGATGGCGTAGGCAAAGTCCACCACCGTGGCGCCGCGCGGCAGCGCCATGATCTGGCCCTTGGGCGTGAACACGTAGACCGCGTCAGGGAAGAGATCGACCTTGACGTTGTCCCAGAACTCGGCCGCGTCGCGCGTTTCGTTCTGGATGTCCAGCAGCGACTGCAGCCATTGGTTGCCCAGCTGCTCGCCGTGCAGATGGCCATGCTCGCCGCTCTTGTAGAGCCAGTGCGCGGCCACGCCGGCCTCGGCCACCAGGTCCATCGCCTCGGTGCGGATCTGGAACTCGACGTTGATGCTGGCCGGCCCCACCAGGGTGGTGTGCAGCGACTGGTAGCCGTTGATCTTGGGGATGGCGATGTAATCCTTGAAGCGCCCGGGCACCGGCTTGTAGAGCTGGTGCAGCACGCCCAGCGCGGTGTAGCAGGCGATGACGTCGGGCAGGATCAGGCGCACGCCATACAGGTCGCTCACCTGCGCGAAGGACAGGCGCTTTTCGTCCATCTTGCGGTAGATGGAGTACAGCTGCTTCTCGCGCCCGATGATGCGCGCGGCCAGCCCCGCCTCGGCCAGCGCGCGCTCCAGGTCTTGCTGCACCTTCTGGATCAGGTCGCGCCGACGCTGGCGCGCGCGCCCCACGGCCTTGGCCAGCACGCTGTAGCGCCAGGGCTTGAGGTGGCGAAACGCCAGGTCCTGCAGCTCGCGATAGGTCTGGTTCAGGCCCAGCCGGTGCGCGATGGGGGCATACACGTCCAGCGTCTCGCCGCTGATGCGGGCCCACTTGCTGCGCGGCATGTCGCCCATGGTGCGCATGTTGTGCAGGCGGTCGGCCAGCTTGACCAGGATGACGCGCACGTCGCGCGCCATGGCCAGCAGCATCTTGCGGAAGGACTCGGCCTGCCCTTCCTCTCGGGTGTTGAAGCTCAGCTTGTCCAGCTTGGTCAGGCCGTCCACCAGCTCGGCCACGGGTGCGCCAAAGCGCTCGACCAGATCCGCCTTGGTGACCCCGCAGTCTTCCATCGTGTCGTGCAGCAGCGCGGCCATGATGGCGGGCGCGTCCAGCTTCCACTCGGCCACCTGGGCGGCCACGGCGATGGGATGGGTGATATAGGGTTCGCCGCTGTGGCGCAACTGGCCCAGGTGCGCGGTGTCGGCAAAGCGGTAGGCCTGGCGGACCTGCTCGATGTCGGCGGTGTCCAGGTAGCCGAGTTTGGATTCGAGCGCGGCAAAGCTCGCGGCCGCCGCGGTGGCGGCGGCCAGCGGCGGGTCGATCGACGCGCTTGCCGTGCTCATTGCCCGAATTTAACCATGCGCGGGCACTTGCGCTGGCGGTCATGAAAAAAGCGCCACAAAGGGCGCTTTCAGGGTGCGTGCGGCGAATTTTCCGCTCAGGGCACTTTCTTGAGCATTTCCAGGCCGATCTGGCCGGCGGCGATCTCGCGCAAGGCCGTCACGCCCGGCTTGTTGGTGGTCTCGACCTTGGGCGCATGGCCCTGGCTGAGCATGCGCGCGCGGTAGGTGGCGGCAAGCACCAGCTGAAAGCGGTTGGGGATCTTTTCGAGGCAGTCTTCGACGGTGATGCGGGCCATGGCGGTGTGGAGGGTGTTCAGTCGATGTCGAGGGCTTTGAACGTGGCGGCGCGGGTGCGTTTTTGTGCGCCGTACTTCAGGCGCTGCGCGTGCACGATGGCTTTGAGGTCAAAAAGCGCGCGTTCAAATATCTCATTGATTATAACGTAGTCGAAATTTTTTACCTGTCGGAGCTCGCTGCGCGCGTTGGCCAGGCGCAGCTCGATCACCTCGGCCGAATCCTCGCCGCGGCGCTGCAGGCGGGCGCGCAATTCGTCCCAGCTGGGGGGCAGCACGAAGATCAGCACCGCGTTGGCAAACAGGCGCCGGATCTGCAGCGCGCCCTGCCAGTCGATCTCCAGCACCACGTCATGGCCGGCCTGCATGCGCGCGGCAATGGCCTGACGCGAGGTGCCGTAGCGGTTGCCGTGCACCTCGGCCCATTCGAAGAAGTCGCCCGCTTCGATCATGGCGTCGAAGGCGGGGCGATCGACGAAAAAATACTCCCGCCCGTCCATTTCCTGGCCGCGCGGCGCCCGCGTGGTGTGCGAGACGGAGGGCGCCACGCCGGCGTCGAGTTCCATCAGGGCCTTGACCAGACTCGACTTGCCAGAACCGCTGGGGGCGGCGACAACAAACAGGTTTGCGGGGTAGTCCATGCGAGGGTGGCGGCGGGCTGCCAGAGGCTGCGGCGGCGTTCGGGAGGCGGTATTTTATCGATGCCGCTCAGGCCGCCGTGCGCGCCGCCGCCGTGATGTCGAGCGCGCGCAGGCGCAGCGTCGGGTCGTACACGTCGCACACCAGCATCATCTCGTCGCAATCGGTTTGCTCGGCCAGGGCCTGCAGGCCGGCGCGCACGGTGGCGGGGCCGCCAATGACGGCGCAGGCCAGGAAGTCGGCGATGCCGGCGCGCTCGGCTTCGGCGAGGCGCGCGAAAAAGCCCTCTTGCGGCGGTTGCAGCAAGCCGCGCTCGCCGCGCAGGATGCCCAGCACGCGCTGGAACACGCTGCCGGCCAGGTGGATGGCCTCCTCGTCGGTGGGCGCGGCCACCACCGGCACGCCGATGATCACGTAGGGCTTGGCGCACTGGGCCGAGGGCTTGAACAGACGCCGGTACAGCTCGATCGCGGGCAGCAGCAGGGCGGGCGCAAAGTGCGACGCAAAGGCATAGGGCAGGCCGCGCTCGGCCGCCAGTTGCGCCGAGAACAGGCTGGAGCCCAGCAGCCAGATCGGCACGCGGGTGCTGGCGCCGGGCGTGGCAATCAGCTTCTGGCCAGGCCGGGGTTCGTCCAGCAGCTGCTGCAACTCGGCCACGTCGCGCGGAAAGTCGTCCACCGATTCGACCCGGTCGCGGCGCAGCGCGCGCATGGTCATCGGGTCGGTGCCGGGCGCGCGGCCCAGGCCCAGGTCGATGCGACCGGGGTAGAGCTCGGCCAGGGTGCCGAAGGCCTCGGCCACCACCAGCGGCGCATGGTTGGGCAGCATGACGCCGCCGGAGCCCACCCGGATGCGCTGGGTGCCGCCGGCGATGTGGCCCACCAGCACGGCCGTGGCCGACGATGCGATGCCGATCATGTTGTGGTGTTCGGCCATCCAGTAGCGCGCAAAGCCCAGGCGCTCGGCGTGCTGCGCCGTGCGCAGCGCCACCGCCAAGGCGTCGGCCACGGTGCGCCCCTGGCGCACGGCGACCAGATCGAGCATGGAAAACGCGATATCCTGCAAAACTTTGGCCATGCGCCGATTGTGCGCGAAGGCCGCATGGCTGCGCGCTTGCCCTCGACTCTTGTTCATGAAACCCAACGACACCCCCCTGCAAGTGCTGCCGCGCGACCTGTCGGCCTACCGGGCCGGCAATACCGGCGTCGACTACGTGCACCGGTTCGACTCCGGCCGGCCCGGGCCGCACGTTCTGATCAATGCGCTGACGCACGGCAACGAGATTTGCGGCATGGTGGCCGCCACGCATCTGCTGGACACGGGCGTGCGTCCCTTGATTGGCGTGCTGACCGTGAGTTTTGCGCACGTCGAGGCCTATGAGGCGTTCCGCGCCGACGACCCGTTTGCCAACCGGCAGATCGTGCACAACCTCAACCGCGTATGGTCCGGCGCGTGGCTGGACGGCGCCGAGGACAGCCCCGAGTTGCGGCGGGCGCGCCAACTGCGCCCGGTGGTGGCGGCCGCCGACCATATCCTGGACATCCACTCCACCAGCCACGACGGTGGGGCGTTCTGGGTTTATCCGGACTTTCCGCGCAATGCCCGCGCGGCCCTGTCCATCGGCGCCGGCGGTGCCTCCACCACCCATCTGGTGATGCCCAGCGGCCTGGGCAGCGGCACGCCCTTGATCCAGCACGGCCGGCACGGATTGCCGGGCGAGGTTGCAGGCGCTGCCCTGGTGGTGGAGTGCGGTCAGCATTTCCTGCGCAGCTCGGCCGAGGTCGCCACCCGCACGGCGCTCGATTTTCTGGCCCACTTCGGGCTGATCAGTGTGCCGGCGACCACTGCGGCTCCGGCGCCTCAGCGCCGCTTCGAGCTGCTGCGCACCTGCATGGTGCAGACCGAGTCCTTCGAGTTCACCCGCCCGCTCAGCGGCTTTGAGACTTTTGCCGAGGGTGAGTTGATCGCCACCGATGGCTCGGCCGGCGAAATCCGATCGCCGTGTGACGAATGCACTGTCTTCATGCCCACGCGCCGGCCGATCGTCGGCCGCGAGGCGGTATATTTGACAAAACCGCTGTCGGCCTGATGCCACGGCGGCGGCACGCTGCTGTCGTGCAGTGCCGAGCCGGAGGAAATTGGCCCGCGTCGCTCCATCATCCAACCATGTCGCGCATCCGTCCCTTGTCCGATGAATCGATGGCACTGCGTGTCAGAGCGGTCGTTGGCGAGTCGGGCGTTGCGCAGCAGGTCCAAGCCGCTGCGCGCCGCCGCGTGCCGCTGGTCTTTTGAAGGGTTTGATCGCGTTTCGTCCAGCCGATGCACCCTGAGCACCTGAACAACCCCCTGGTCGAGCGCAGCAAGCGCGAGGCGCTGCTGCACGCGGCGCCCATGCTCGATCGCGCCATTCAGGCCGCCTGCGGCGCGATCGAGGAAGACCAGCGCAACGCGCGCTCGGTGTCGCGCCGTCTGCAATTGGGCGACGCGCACGCGGCGCTGCTGCGTTACGCACCGCGCTTGCGCGCGGAGTTTCCGCAGGTGCTGATGCAGCGCATCGAGTCGGCGCTGCGCGCGGACACGCAAGCCGAACCCCAGCGGCGGCCGAGCAGCGAGGATTCGACCCTGGCGCTGCTGGACGACACCGAAGTGGCCCGCTTCGTCGAGGCTTCGCGCTTGCAGCAAAATGCCATGCCCGTGATCGAGCGTTCGCTGGGCGTGCTCGACTCGCTGATGAGTTCGGTGCTCGGCTTGCCCGTGGTGCGCGCCGAGCTCAACCCGTTCCGCCCGGACGTGTACTGCGGGGCGCTGCTGCGCGTCCTTGAAGACCAGCCCGAGACAGCCGAAGTTCGTGCGCTCTGGACCCGGCACATCGGCCGCCCCTTTGCCGCCGAAATGCACGCGGTGTACGAGGCCTTGATTGCCCTGCTGGAGGCCAGCGGGGTGGAGGAGGCGCGCTATCGCCTGAGGCTGACCGAAGGGAGTGGGTCAGGCGCGGGTGGGGGCGGCGGCCGCGGCGCGGAGGTTGCGGGCGGCGGTGACGCTGGCAGTGGCGGCAGTGGATCAGCGGGAGGCGGCTTTGGGTCCGGCGGATCGGGCGGGTCGGGTGGCGTTGGCGATGCGGCCACCGAACAAGGGGCGCGCCGAGCGTCCGCCGCAGGGTCCCGAGCGGCGCGCGCGCGCGCTCGCGCCTTCATGCCGCGCATGGACCAGCTTTCGCAAGCGCGTCCGGCCGTGGGCGCGGCGATGATTCGCGAGTTTCTCTACCAGCCGCAGTGGGTGGAGGAGTACGACGAACCTTTGCCGCCCGGTTACTACGACGCGGTGGACGCCGAAATGGAGGGGCTGGGGCGGCGCCCGCAGGCAACGTTCGATGCCGCCGCGCACGCACTGGACAGCGAGCAGCGTCGCAGCCAGGGCGTGATGGAGCGACCGGTGCGCCCCGTGGGCGTGGATTTGCCGCTGCCCCCGGACGATTGGGGTGAGCACGGCTCGGTTCAGGCGCGCACGCGCGCGCTGATGGAGCTCAAGTCCAAGGCCAAGAAGATCAGCCAGGTGCTCGGGCTGGATGCGGTGCGCGCGCTGATCAACCAGGTGGCCGACGACGAGCGGATGCTGGCACCGGTGCGCGAGGCCTTCGTGGCGCTGGAGCCGGCTTTGCTGCGCATGGCGCTGGATCACCCGCGTTTTTTTGGCGACGAGTCGCATCCGGCACGGATGTTTGTCGAGGCCGTCGCGCAGCGCAGCTTCAAATACAACGACGAGTTCGATCCGGAGTTCGAGCACTTCATGCTGCCGGTGCGCGCCGCCGTGCGCGAGTTGATCGAGCTGCCGGTGGCCACGCCCAAGGACTTCGAGGAGCGGCGCCTGTCGCTGCAAACGCAGTGGAAGCAGCGTGACGATGGCGAGCGCGAGACGCGCGAGCAGGCGCAGAACTCGATGCAGTTCGCGCAGGAGCGCCAGACCCTGGCCGACCGGATTGCGTGGGAGTTCAGCTTGCGCTCCGACCTGGTGGGCGTGCCCGCGGTGGTGGCGGATTTTCTGTATCGCGACTGGTCGCTGGTCATCGCCCATGCGCAATTGACCAACACGGGGGCGCGGCTCGATCCGGGCGGCTACCTGGCGGTGGTGAGCGACCTGCTGTGGTCGGTCAACCGCGAGCAGGCCATCAAGCAGCCCGCGCGCCTGTTCGAGGTGGTGCCCGGGCTGATCAAGACCTTGCGGCGCGGGCTGGACATGCTGGGCAAGGAGCCGGCCGAGACGCAGGCGTTTTTCGATGCGCTGATCCGCTACCACGATCCGGTGCTGCGGCTGCGGCGCCTGCGCAGCGCGCAAGACGTCGAGGCCTCGGGCTTTGCGCGCACCGGCAATTCCTGGGACGCGCTGCCGCCGCTGGAAGAGCAAGTCGCCGAGCAGCCGGCGCCGCGCAAGGCCGAGCAGCCGTGGCTGGGCCGCCACGAGCGCGAGGCGGCCGGGTTCGAGGACACGGGTGCGTTGGACTGGGCGGCGACCGCCGCGCCGACGCCGGCCGAGGCACCGGCCGGCGACGCTGCCGACGTCGCGGTGCCCGTGTTGACCGGAAAGCTCGAATCCGCCCTGGACGATTCGGCTCAGCCGGTGGCGCCGGCAGCCGCGAGCCCGGCCGAGCTGACGGAAAGCGAGCTACTGACCCGCATTCGCGCCGAAGTGGCGCGCCTGCGCACGGGCGACTGGGTCGATCTGTACGTGCATGGTCGCTGGCGCCGCGCGCAGTTGAGCTGGATGAGCGACAACGGCTCCTTGTTCATGTTCGTCAGCCATGGCGGGCGCGCGCACAGCATGACGCAGCGCACCTGCGAGAAGCTGATGCGCCTGCGCCATCTGCGCCCGGTGGAGATCGATCCGGTGGTCGAACGGGCCCTCAAGCGTCTGTCGGAGGATGCCGACAGCGCAAGCGAGCCCAGCGCGGCTTCCACGCTGGCGTAGCGAACGGCGCTGCGGCGCGAAAGGCGCATGCATCGCGGCGCCGGGCTAAATCGGTGTCGCGCGCCCTGGATCAGGAAATTGGCCGTGCCTCGCACAGCAGTCGAAAGCCGACCAGCACATAGCGCGTTTGCGGGCTGTTCCAGTTGCGAAACGCCACGCGCGCATACAACGGCCAAGTGTGCCAGGAGCCGCCGCGGCGCACGCGCACGGTGCCATTGGCCGGGCCTTGCGGGTCGTCCACGGGCGAGTGCTGGTAATAGTCTTCGCCATACCAGTCCGCCACCCATTCCCACACGTTGCCGATCATGTCGTACAGGCCGAAGGCGTTGGGCGCAAAGCGGCCCACCGGAGCGGTGAAGGCGTAACCGTCGCTCCCGGCGCCGGCCTGCTCGCTCCAGCGCGGCCAGTGCGCGGCGCTGCTGCGGTCGAAGGTGTTGGCCGTGGCGAGCAGGACCTGCGGGTCGTCGCCGCCCGGATAGCGCGTTCGGGTGCCGGCCCGGGCCGCGTACTCCCATTCGGCTTCGGTGGGCAGGCGGCAGCGCGCGTTCTCGCGCGCGCCGAGCCAGCGCGCCATCGCGGCGGCGTCGTTCCAGGTGACGTTGACCACCGGGTGCTCGCCGGTTTGCGCAAAGCCCGGGTTTCGCCATGAGTAGCGGGGATCACGACCTTCGAAGGCGTCGCCGCGGAGCGTGCGCGCCGGGTCGTAGTCGGGGTTGAAGCCGTAGCCGCCGGTGCCGTCGCGGATCGATTCGGGCACGTAGTCCGAGGCCTCGACGAAGCGCTGGAACTGCTCGACGGTGACCGCTGTCTGCCCCAGCCAGAAATCCCGGGTGATGCGCACGCGATGCACCGGCGCCTCGTCGGCGAGTTGCAGCAGGCGTCGGCGCTCGGCGTTGGGGAAGGCGTGGGCCAGGGCCTGGGCGGATTCGTCGCTGCCCATCCGGAACTCGCCGGCGGGCACATGCACGAAGCGCATGCCCAGGCGGTTGGTGGCCGACACGATGGGCGGTGAGGCCGTGGGAGCGGGCGGCGCGGCGCACGCCGCGAGCAAGGTGGCGGCAAGCGCCAATGCCAGGCGGGCAACGGTACGGGTTGGTTGCGGGCTTTGGTCCGGGGCCACGATGGCCCGGAATGCTCCGCGGCGTGCCCGACGGTGTCAACCCGAGCAAACGCGGATCGGGGCCGGGCCTGACTAGGCCCGCGGATCAGGCGTCGAGAAACAAGGCCGGGTCCACCGAAGCGCGGTTGAGCACCACGCTCCAGTGCAGATGCGGGCCCGTGACGCGGCCGGTGGCGCCCACCAGGCCCAGGCCTTGGCCGACCATCAGCGGGTTGCCCGGCTGCACGTCGATGCGGCTCAGGTGGCACATCATGGACAGCAGGCCGCCGCCATGGTCCAGCCAGACGGTGTTGCCGTTGAAGAAATAGTCGCCGGTGTCGATCACGGTGCCGGGCAGGGGCGCGATCACGGGCGTGCCGGTGGCGGCCGCGATGTCCATGCCGCTGTGCGGATTGCGCGGCTGGCCGTTGAAAAAACGCCGCTTGCCGAATGAGTCGGAGCGCTTGCCCGGCACCGGCGGGCGCATCGCCAGGTCCCCCGTCGGCAGGGTGCTGAAAGTGGCCATCACGCGTTGCTGGTGATCGCGCTCGCGCTCGTAGCGGGCCAGGTCGGCGGGCGACAGGTCCACGGTCTTGGGGGCCACCTTCAGGTGCTGCTCGGCGTAGCGCTTGGCGGCGATGGTGACGGTCACGCTGCGTTCGGCATCGTCTTGCCGCACGCGGATGCTCTGGGTGCCGGGCGCTGCCGCCAGGGCGATGCCAAGCAGGGCCGTCCAGTTGATCGGATCGCCCACGACCAGCAGCGGCACATTGCCCGAAAACGCCTGGGGCCGCTCGGCGGCGGGCCCCAGCTCGATGCGGGCAACGCCCCCGGGCACACGCTCATCGCGCGGCCAGGGGCCCATGTCGGCGCTGCGCGCTCCGGCGGGCCAGGCGCAGGCCAGGCCAGCGGCAAGCAGGGCGCGGCGGGAGGGGGTGGCAAGGCGTGAATTCATGGTCGAATGGGCCGCGAGCGCACAATCAGCATACACATGCAGCTATGAATATTGTAGTTACTCACCGGACTCGTTTGGCCGTGGCGCACCGCGCCACCCACAGGCCATGAAACTCAAGGAGCTAAACGGCCGCGGAGCAGGCCAAGCCCGCGATCGCCGTGGCCGGGGTTTTCCCGGCCAGGGGCGAGCCTTGCAGGCCGCGCCGGGCCAGTGGCCCGGCCCCTCGCCAGCCAACAAAAGGTCCACCGGACCTTTTGCGCGCAGGCTCGGCCCCCTGCAAGGGAGGCGAAACATCGCGCAGCGAGTGGAGACTCGGGGTGTTGCATTTCAACTCGCCGCCTCCAGGCCGCCTTCGAAGTGCCGGCGCATGCAGACGGCGGCGCGCTCGCCGTCGCGGACTGTCAGCGCCGCCATCAGCTCGCGGTGTTCGGCCAGCGATTGCGTCAGGCGCCCGTGCTTGTGCAGCGAATGCTGGCGGTGCAACTTCATCACCTTGCGCAAATCCTGCACGACCTGCAGGCGCCAGCGGTTGTCGGCCAGCTCCAGCAGGCGCATATGAAAGGCTTCGTTCAGCGCAAAGAAGCGCTCGCTGTCACGCACCGCGGCTTCCAGCTCCTGGTGCAGCGCGCTCAATTGGGCCAGCGCGGCATCGCTGGCGTGGCGGGCCACGGCGCGGGCGGCGTCGGTCTCCAGCAGCGACAGCAGGTGATAGACGTCGGCCAGGTCCTTGGGCGAAGCTTCGGTGACGTAGGCGCCGCGCCGCAGCTTCATGGTGATCAGGCCTTCGCTGGCCAGCACCTTGAGCGCCTCGCGCAGCGGCGTGCGGCTGATGCCCAGATCGCCCGCAATCTTCAGCTCGTCGATCCAGTCGCCCGGCGCCAGCTCGTGCGCAAAGATGCGCTGGCGCAGGCGGTCGGCCACTTCTTCGTACAGCGCGCGGGGGGCAAGGGTGGCGGTCACAAGGCGATGGAGGAAAAATTATTTTGTGAATTCTAGCCCCGAAACTGGATTTTGAATTAATAATTACGGGAATTTCCAAACGGTTCGGCCACGCCCCAGGCGTGGGGTGCCCACCGCCCGCCCCAATGCGGACAGCCGGCCGCAAAGCCCGAGATCGCCATGAGTCAAGACCCTGTTTCCTTCAAGCCTTCCACCCTGGCCGACTGGCACAAGGCAGCGCAAAAATCCGCACCCGGCGGCAATGTCGCTGCCCTGGACTGGCACACGCCCGACGGCATCACTGTCAAGCCCCTGTACACGGCCGAGGATGTGCAGGGCTTGCCCTACGCGAACACGCTGCCCGGCTTCGAGCCCTTCGTGCGCGGCCCGCAGGCCACCATGTACGCGGTGCGGCCGTGGACGATCCGCCAGTACGCGGGCTTCTCGACGGCGGAAGAAAGCAACGCCTTCTACCGCAAGGCGCTGGCCGCGGGCGGGCAGGGCGTGTCGGTGGCGTTCGACCTGGCCACCCACCGCGGCTACGACAGCGACCACCCGCGCGTGACGGGCGACGTGGGCAAGGCGGGGGTGGCCATCGACAGCGTGGAGGACATGAAGATCCTGTTCGACGGCATTCCGCTGGACAAGGTGAGCGTCAGCATGACGATGAACGGCGCCGTGCTGCCGGTGCTGGCCGGCTACATCGTCGCAGCCGAGGAGCAGGGCGTGGCGCAGGCCCAACTGGCGGGCACCATCCAGAACGACATCCTCAAGGAGTTCATGGTTCGCAACACCTACATCTATCCGCCCGAGCCGAGCATGCGCATCATCGGCGACATCATCGAGTACACGGCAGCGCACATGCCCAAGTTCAACTCGATCAGCATCAGCGGCTACCACATGCAGGAGGCGGGCGCGACCCAGTCGTTGGAGCTGGCCTTCACCCTGGCCGACGGCAAGGAGTACGTCAAGACCGCGCTGGCCAAGGGCATGGACGTGGATGCCTTTGCCGGGCGCCTGTCCTTTTTCTGGGCGGTGGGCATGAACTTCTACCTGGAGATCGCCAAGATGCGCGCGGCGCGCCTGCTGTGGTGCCGCATCATGAAGGGCTTTGACCCCAAAAACCCCAAGAGCCTGATGCTGCGCACGCACAGCCAGACCAGCGGCTGGAGCCTGACCGAGCAGGACCCCTACAACAACGTCGTGCGCACGACGATCGAGGCCATGGCCGCGGTGTTTGGCGGCACGCAGTCGCTGCATACCAATTCGTTCGACGAGGCGATCGCGCTGCCCACCGAGTTCTCGGCCCGCATCGCGCGCAACACCCAGCTCATCATCCAGGAAGAGACGCACATCACCAGCGTGGTCGACCCCTGGGCCGGCAGCTACCTGATGGAAAAGCTGACGCAGGACATGGCGGACGCCGCCTGGGCCATCATCGAGGAGGTGGACGCGATGGGCGGCATGACCAAGGCCGTGGACAGCGGCTGGGCCAAGCTCAAGATTGAGGCGGCCGCGGCCGAGAAGCAGGCGCGCATCGACTCGGGCAAGGACGTGATCGTGGGCGTCAACAAGTACAAGCTGGCCAAGGAAGACCCGATCGACATTCTGGAGGTGGACAACGTGAAGGTGCGCGAGAACCAGATCGCGCGCCTGACAGCCATCAAGCAAAAACGCGATCCGGCGCAGGTACAGAAAGCGCTGACAGCTATTACGACGATAGCGGAAAACGGCCAAGGCAACCTGCTGGCCGCCGCCATCGACGCCATCCGTGCCCGCGCCACCGTGGGCGAAGTGAGCGATGCCATGGAAAAAGTCTTTGGGCGCCACCGCGCCGACACGCAAAAGGTCTCCGGCGTCTATGCCGCCGCCTACGACTCTGCCTCCGGCTGGGAAAAACTCAAGGGCGAGATCGACGCCTTTGCCGACGCCGAAGGCCGCCGCCCGCGCGTGATGATCGCCAAGCTGGGCCAGGACGGCCACGACCGCGGCGCCAAGGTGGTGGCCACCGCCTTTGCCGATCTGGGCTTTGACGTGGACATTGGCAGCCTGTTTCAGACCCCCGAGGAATGCGCGCGCCAGGCGATCGAGAACGACGTGCACGCCATCGGCGTGTCGACGTTGGCCGCCGGCCACAAGACGCTGGTGCCGGCCATCCTGGCCGAGCTGAAGAAACAGGGCGCCGACGACATCGTGGTGTTTGTCGGCGGCGTGGTGCCGCGGCAGGACTACGACTTTCTGTACGCGGCCGGCGTCAAGGGCATCTATGGGCCCGGCACGCCGATTCCGGCCAGTGCCAAGGATGTGCTGGAGCAGATCAAGGCTTCGAGAGTCTGACGACGTGATACAGTAATACGGTATTCCAATCGGAGAACATCATGGCCGTATCAGTTCGCATGGAGCCATTGCTGGAGAAGGAGCTCGAGCTCGCAGCCCAGCGCCAGGGCATCACCAAATCACAGTTCATCATCAATGCGGTGCAGCGGGCGCTTGGCCGCAAGAACCCGTATGAGTTGATGCTCAAGGTCAAGCAAGAGATGGCTCAGAATCCGCGCGCCCAGGAGTTGAGTCGGGTGTTCGCGGCCGAACACGACATTCCGTATGACACCGAGCGCTCGCGCGCTGCGTTGATCGCCAAGCTGCGCGCCAAACATGGCCTCGGCGCTGATTGACGCGAGCGCCATGGTGGCGATTTTCGGGCAAGGCGAACCACACGCCGATCGCTACCGCGATCTGCTGGAGTTGGCGGCGCTTGAAAACTGGTCGCTCTCGACGACATGGCCTTGCGTGACCGAGGCAAGCTACTTGGTGCCGCCGCCCAACCGCTTTGCGCTGCTCAGTTGGCTAGGGCAGGGCGCCGTGTCGGTGTTTCCGTTTCAGCAAGAGTCACTGTTGGACTTCGTGCCCCTGATGCAGCGCTATACCGAGCGGCCCCGTGCCGAGATGGACCTGGCCGATGCCTCGCTGGTGTGGTTGGCTACGGAGACGGGGGTGACCACCGTCATGACGCTGGACGCTCGCGATTTTTCCCGCTACCGCCTGCCCGATGGGCGCGCCTTCGAGATTTTGTGAGTGGCACGCATGACCCACGCCTTGCTCGAACCCCTGCTGCACGGCACGTCCGCGGCCCAGCGCCGCGCCATCGCCAAGGCCATCACCCTGCTCGAATCCACGCGCACTGACCATCGCGCGCAGGCCGATGAGCTGCTGACGGCCCTGCTGCCGCATACGGGCCGCGCGCTGCGCCTGGGGATCAGCGGCGTGCCGGGTGTGGGCAAGAGCACCTTCATCGAAACGCTGGGCCTGTACTTGATCGACAAGGGCCACCGCGTGGCGGTGCTGGCCATCGACCCATCGTCTACGGTGTCGGGCGGCTCCATCCTGGGCGACAAGACGCGCATGGAACGCCTGTCGGTGCTCGAGCAGGCCTACATCCGCCCCAGCCCCAGCAGCGGCACCCTGGGCGGCGTGGCCGAGAAAACGCGCGAGGCCATGCTGGTATGCGAGGCCGCCGGCTACGACGTGGTGCTGATCGAGACGGTGGGCGTGGGCCAGAGCGAAACCGCCGTCAGCGGCATGACCGACATGTTCGTGCTGCTGCAACTGCCCAACGCGGGCGACGACCTGCAGGCCATCAAGAAGGGCGTGATGGAGCTGGCCGACCTGGTGGTCATCAACAAGGCCGACATAGAACCCGCTGCCGCCATCCGCGCGCAGGCGCAGATCAAGTCGGCCCTGCGCTTGATCGGCCAGCAGGGCAACCCCGAGCACATGCGCCACGACGCCGCGCAGTGGCACCCCGACGTGATCCGCATCAGCGGCCTGAAGGGCGAGGGGCTGGACGAATTCTGGCAGTGCGTCACGCGCTTTCGCGACCTGCAGACCGCCAACGGCAAGCTGGCGGCGCGCCGCCAGCAGCAGGCGCGCGCCTGGATGTGGTCGCTGATCGACTCGGGCCTGAAGGCCGCGTTTCATCATCATCCGGCGGTGCGCGGGCGTCTCGCAGCGGTCACCGAGCAAGTGGCGCGCGGGCAGTTGCCGCCGTCCGCGGCGGCGCGCCAGTTGCTGGCGGCAGGCGGTTTCGTCGCCGCGCCGGCCTGAATGGTTTTTCCCTTTGTTTGACATCAAGAATCCAAGATGACCACCATCCTTGAACAACTCGAGAACAAACGCGCCGCCGCCCGGTTGGGTGGCGGCCAAAAGCGCATCGACGCGCAGCACGCCAAGGGCAAGCTCACGGCGCGCGAGCGCATCGAGGTGCTGCTGGACGTTGGCTCATTCGAAGAGTGGGACATGTTCGTCGAGCACCGCTGTGCGGACTTCGGCATGGATGCCACGCATATTCCCGGCGACGGCGTGGTGACGGGCTACGGCACCATCAACGGGCGCCTGGTGTTCGTCTTCAGCCAGGACTTCACGGTGTTCGGCGGCGCGCTGTCCGAGGCGCATGCCGAGAAGATCTGCAAGGTGATGGACCAGGCGATGAAGGTCGGCGCTCCGGTGATCGGCCTGAACGACTCGGGCGGCGCGCGCATCCAGGAAGGCGTCGCCTCGCTCGGCGGTTATGCCGAGGTGTTCCAGCGCAACGTGATGGCCTCGGGCGTGGTGCCGCAGATCAGCATGATCATGGGCCCCTGCGCCGGCGGCGCGGTGTACTCGCCGGCCATGACCGACTTCATCTTCATGGTGAAGGACAGCAGCTACATGTTCGTCACCGGCCCCGAGGTGGTGAAGACGGTGACACACGAGGAGGTCAGCGCCGAGGAGCTCGGCGGCGCCTCCACCCACACGGCGCGCAGCGGCGTGGCGGATCTCGCCTTCGAGAACGACGTCGACGCGCTCTTGATGCTGCGCCGCCTCTTCAACTACCTGCCGCTGAACAACAAGGAGAAGCCGCCGGTGCGCCGCAGTGACGACCCGGCCGAGCGGCTCGACCTTTCGCTCGACACCCTGGTGCCGGACAACCCGAACAAGCCCTATGACATGAAGGAGCTGATCGTCAAGACGGTGGACGACGGCGA
>NZ_JAXMEM010000009.1:0-240468 GCF_046348305.1 Ottowia sp. | reverse complement strand
TGATGGCTTCGGATCGGGCGTAGTAAAGAGTGGATTGCAGACCTTCGGCAGCTTGGCGGACCCGCCAGCGCTCCATGATTCCTGTGAAACTGGGCGCGGCCAAAGTTGCCAGAATGGCCAATATGGCCACCGTGACCATCAACTCGATGGCGGTAAAGCCCCGAGCTCCGTGGCGCACGGGCGAGCCGGACGAGATGGGCGGAGGATGCATGGCAGCATCCTAGAAGTTGTTGCCAGCCGTTGCAGTGGCAACCGGATGAGCGGTGAAATCGACCGGACGAGCGGTCGCTGCGGCCGCCCAAGGGCGCTCAGGCCAGTGGCGGCGCGGGCGGCTTGCCCCGCAAAAACAGCCGCTCGATGGCCTGCGCCGTGCCATCACGTGCATCGGGCGATGTGGTATGCAGCTCCGCCATCGCCCCATGCAGCATCTTCTGCGTCAGCCCGCGTGAGAGGGCCTCCAGCACGGCTTCGACGTCTTCGCCCTTGGCCAGGCGCTTACGCGCGCGGGCGATTTCGATGGCGCGCCATTCGTCGGCCTGGGCGTTCAGCTGGCGGATGAGGGGCACCACGCCACCGGCGGGGTCGCGCTGGTCCAGCCAGTGCATGAAGCTTTGCACGCCGGCGTCGATGATGACTTCGGCCTGGGCCACGGCGGCCTGGCGGCTGGCCTGGCCGGTTTGCACGACTTGGGCCAGGTCGTCCACGGTGTAGAGATAGACGTCGTCCAGTTGCGCGACTTCGGGCTCGATGTCGCGCGGCACGGCCAGGTCGACCATGAACATGGGGCGGTGGCGGCGCTTTTTGAGGGTGCGCTCGACGGCGCCCAGGCCGAGGATGGGCAAGGTGCTGGCGGTGCAGCTGACGATGATGTCGAACTCGTGCAGGCGCTCGGGCAAGTCGGCCAGGCGCATGACTTGGGCGCCGAAGCGGCCGGCCAGCTTTTCGCCGCGCTCCAGCGTGCGGTTGGCGATGGCGATGGCCTGCGGCTGGCGGGCGGCAAAGTGGGTGGCGGCCAGCTCGATCATCTCGCCGGCGCCGATGAACAGCACGCGCGTGCGGCCGAGGTCTTCAAACAGGTTGCCGGCCAGGCGCACGGCGGCGGCGGCCATGCTGATGGAGTGCGCGCCGATTTCGGTGGAGCTGCGCACCTGCTTGGCCACGGCAAAGCTGCGCTGAAACAGCTGGCCCAGCGTGCTGCCCAGGGCGCCGGCGTCTTCGGCGGCGCGCACGGCGCTCTTGAGCTGGCCCAGGATTTGCGGCTCGCCCAGCACCATGCTGTCGAGCCCGCTGGCGACGCGAAAGGCGTGGCGCGCCGTCTGGTCGCCCTGCAGGGTGTAGGTGTGCTGACGCAGCGCGTCGACCGGCACCTGGCCGGCCCGCGCCAGCCAGCCCAGGGTGTGGTCGACCTGCACCTGCTCGCTGGCGCAATACACCTCGGTGCGGTTGCAGGTGGAGAGGATGGCGGCCTCGGGGTGGCGGGTGTGCTGCTCGCGCAGGCCCTTGAGCGCCGGCGCGATGGTGTCGAGCGCAAACGCAAAACGACCGCGCAGATCGAGCGGCGCGGTGTTGTGGTTGAGTCCCAGTGCCCAGACGGCCATGCGCCCGATTATAAAATTCGACGCGCAATCGGGTGCGGCCTTGTCGCTCTTGCTTGACGAGCATCAAGATCATGGATTGGGTTGACCTGTTTTGGCACGTGGCGGGCTTTGCCGCGCCGGCGCTGGTGCTGGCGCCGGCGATGGTCTTGATCGGCCAGGTTTTTGGGAAGAAAAGTGCTCCAACGCTTTCCTGGCCTGCGCAAGCAGCTATCAATTTGATTGTTTGCCTGGGTGTGCTCGCGGCCGGCCTGGTGCTGAGCGGGCACGACGGGCGCATGGCCACCTACGCCGCGCTGGTGCTGGCCAGCGCCAGCACCCAGTGGGCGCTGGGCGTCTGGGGGCGGTAAGCGACCCGCCTACCGGGCCAGGCGCGCGTGGCGCAGCGGCCCGATGACCTGCCACAAGTCGGCCAGGGCCCCACTCAGCCGGACCGGCGGCGACGGCGCGTCGGGCTCCAGGCCGACCAGCAGGGGTTGGTTCTGATCGCTTTCGGCACGCCAGCCGGCGGGGCTGGGCGCGGCCTGCGCGGCCAGTTGCAGCAAAACCCCGAAGGCGCCCGCGCCGGCCTTGACGGGGCGGTGGGCGCCGCGCCAGGCGCCGCGTGCCAGTTCGGCGCCCTGGACGAAGCCGGCGGCCCAGGCCGGGACGGCGTCGGGCTCGCGCGCCAGCAGCTTGTGCAGCGCGGCCAGCGGTGGCGCTTGGTCGGGTGGCGTGCGCAGCAGATCGACGTTGATGCGGTTGTACAGGCGCATCACGGTGTCCAGCTCGCGCTGCAGGGTCTTGCTGTCGATTTCGTCGCCCGTCCCGGCGAGGCGCGGCGCCGTCATGGCCATGTTGACCCAGCGGCTGGGCATGACGATTTCGGGCGACCAGGCCACGGCGGTGATCAGGCCGTGCAGGCGCGGGTAGTCGAAGCTCTGGCGCAGGCGCTTTTCCTGCGTGGCGCCAAAGACGGGCGTGGGCAGGCTGTCCAGCGCGTTGGGCATGTCGATGACGATGTCGCGGTCGGGCCCGGGCCGGGCCGCCTTCTTGCGCGGGCGGCTTGGCGGCTGGGGCGCGGGCAGGTTCAGCGTGCGGGCCCAGTCCAGCGCGCCGGTGCGCAGCCAGGCGGCGCGGGTGGCCACGCGGTGATCGTGCGCCGCTTCGACGCCGCCCACGGGGATGGTGAATCCGTCGCTCTCGGGTGGCGGATCGAGCACGTCGGGCCACAGCGCGGCCATGAAGAGCGGGTATTGGGCATGCGCGGCGCGCAGCACCGTTTCGGCCTCGGGCTGGCGGCCCAGGGCAAACAGCGCCAGCGCGCGCAGGTGCTCGCTGGGCGGCAAGTCGCCGGGGTAGCGCTCCAGCAGCGCCAGCGCTTCGTCAAAGCGCGACTGCTCCAGCCACAGGGGCACCAGCAGCTGGCGCCAGCCGTGGTTGTCGTGCGGGTTGAGCGCCAGGCCCCAGGCGGCGAGCGTCTCGCGCGCGCGGTCGTCGTGGCGGTCGCCTGCCAATTCGATCGCTTGCGCCAGCAGGCGCAGCGCCGGGCGGTTGGGCATGACCAGCCACGGCAGCTCGCAGGGCCCCGTGCCGAGCAGGGCGCGCAGGCCGGCCAGGGCGTGGTCGAGCACGCGCTGGCTGGCGGCCAACAGTTCATCGGGCAGGCCGCGATCGCGCAGGGCGCTGCTGGCCAGCACCAGGTCGTCGAGGATGTCGAAGCTGAACCAGGCGTCGGGGTGCTGGCGCAAGAAGTCGAGCGCGGGGTTGCCGGGCTCTTGCAGCAGCGCGTCGGCGTCGTCGCTCCACAGCAGCGTGAGATCGGGCTTGGAGAGCGGGCACTGGCGATGCCAGCGGCGCTGCAGGCTGGCCATGGCCTTGCTTGGCCGCAGCTCGCGCACCGGCACCGTGGCGGCATCCCGCGGGCGCTTGCCGGTGATCTTGCCCGGGTTGGAACCCAGCGCCAGGTCGTCGGCCGACCCATGCTTGGCCCAGTCGGCCGGCGTCGCGTCGGCGGGCACGGCGCGCGCGATGGCGAGCCAGGCCGTGGCGCCGGGCAGCTCGTCCAGCACGTCGTGCTCGGGCGCGTGCACGCTGCGCAGGCCTTCGGTCGCTAGGCCCATCAGCGCCTGGGCCAAGTCGGGCAGGCCGGCCTTGCGGGCCTGGGCGGCCAGCAGGGGGCCACGCAGGCGTGCTTCGTCGTGGCGGCCCTGGCTGAGCAGAACCGTCATCTCCAGCGGCCACAGCTGCGGGTCTTGCGGGGCATGGCGGCGGGCGGTTTGCAGCAAGGCCCAGGCGCCCGGGTAGTCGCCGTTGTCGCACAGCATGGTGACCAGGCGCGCACGCGCCGTGGTGGCCAGCGCCAGCACGCCGCTGGCGCTCACGTGCTGCGCCAGCGCCATGCGGCGCTGGTCCTGGTGCAGGCGCAGCAGGGCGTCCATCAGGGCGTCCAGCGCCAGCTCGTGGCGCGCGCTCAGGCGCTCGAGCTGGTGCGTGAAGAGCGGCTCCAGCAGGGCCACGGTGCGCGCGGCCTCGCCCCGGTCGTTCCAGCCGAACGCGGCGTTGCCCAAGGCCTCGGCGGGCAATGAGCGCAACGATTCGGGCTCAAGCAGGGCGGGGTCGGCGTGGCTGAGCGCGACGGAGAGCATCTCGTTTTCGTCCACCGGGGGCACCGCGTGCGCGAACTCCTGGCAGCAGTGCTTGTACTTGCGGCCGGAGCCGCAATAGCACGGGGCATTGCGCTCGGGCGGGGGCAGCGGGCGCGGGCGCCAGCGGTTGGACGGCACGGGCACGTGCGACCAGAGCCAGCGCGCCATCGTCAGCTGCGCGCGGCGGCGCCAGTCCTGCTCGGCGGCGTCCGCACCAGGCTCGGCGCGCTCGTTCGGTTGCTGAGCCATCCAGGTGCAGAACTCGGGCAGCGACGCGCCGTGCAGCAAGCGCTCGACGGCCTGGTCGAACCAGGGCGGTGGGGCGGTGTCGGGGGTAGGGGAAGGCATGCCGGTGATGGTAGGGCACGTCAGCGTGCAGCCGGGCTGAACAGATCGACCCGGTCGGTCACCACGCCGTCGGTGCCCAGATCGATCAGGCGCTGGGCGGCCCATTCGTCGTTGACGGTGTAGCTCAGGGCCCGCAGGCCGGCGGACTTGACCTGGCCGACGGTGGCGGCGTCCCACAACGCGTGGTTGCAGACGATGGCGACGCAGCCCAGTTGCCGGGCCGTGTCGAGCCAGCCGTCCCACAGCGTGTCCAGCAGCAGGCCGCGCGGCAGTTGGGGCGCGGCTTGTTGCGCGCCGGCCAGCGATGCGGGCTTGAACGAGGTCAGCAGCGGCGGCACGGGTGCACCCGCCCACAGGCGCGCGGCCAGCGTGGCGACGGCCTGGCCGGTTTTTTCTCCCAGGCCCGGGGTGGGCTTGATCTCGATGTCCAGGCAGTGGCCGTTGCGCAGGCAAAAGCGCGCGAGGTTCTCGAGCGTGGGGATTGGCTCGCCGGCGCAGTCGCGTGAGTGCCAGCTGCCGGCGTCCAGCTGCGCCAGCTCGCCCCACGGTCGCTGGCCCGCCACGCCCTGGCCGTTGGTGGTGCGCTCCAGCGTGTCGTCGTGCAGCAGAAACAGCACGCCATCGGCCGAGAGCTTGGCGTCGCACTCGAACATGCGATAGCCATGCCGCGCGCCCAGGCGAAAGGCGGCCAGGGTGTTTTCGGGCGCCAGCTTGCCGGCGCCGCGGTGGGCGATCCAGAAGGGGTAGGGCCAGGGGGTGGCGGGGTTCATGGAATGGGTCAGGCGATCAGTCGATGGTGAGCGCAATCTTGCCGAACTGCTCGCTGGATTCGAGCCGGCTGAGCGCGGCGTGCACATCATCGAGTGCAAAGCTCTGCTCGATCACGGGACGAACGTCATGCCGCTGGCAGAAGGCGAGCAGTTGGTGCAGCTCGGCCACGGTGCCCATGGTCGAGCCCAGCACCTTGAGCTGGCGGATGAACAGGCGGCGCAGGTCGGCGCCCGGCTGATCGCCGCTGGTGGCGCCGCAGGTGACGAGGCGCCCGCCGCGCACCAGCGACTTCAGGGCGTGGGGCCACGCGGCTTCGCCCACGTTCTCCAGCACCACGTCCACGCCGCGCCCGCCGGTGGCCGCCAGGGCGGCCTTGGCGACGTCTTCACGGCTGGAGTCGATCCCATGGTCGGCGCCCAGCGCGCGGGCGCGCTCCAGCTTGCCGGCGTGGCGCGAGGTGACGAGGGTGCGCGCGCCCAGCGCCTTGGCGATCTGCAGGCCGGCCAGCGACACGCCGCCGCCGATGCCGAAGATCAGCACCGTCTCCCAGGCTTTCAGCTGCGCCTGCGTGGTGAGCATGCGCCACGCGGTGAGGTGGTTGACGCCCAGCGCCGCGCCTTCGGCGAACGACCAGCCGCCCGGCAGCGGCACGACGTTGCGCGCCGGCACGCTGACGTACTGGGCGAAGGTGCCGTCGATGTGTTCGCCCAAAATTTGATAGCGCGTGCACAGCACGTCGTCGCCGCGCAGGCAGAACTCGCAGCGCCCGCAGGCCACGCCGGGGTGCAGCAGCACGCGCTGGCCGGGCGCGAGTTGCGTCTCGTCGTCGGCCACTGCATCGACGACGCCGGCGCCGTCCACGCCCATGATCTGCGGCAGGCGATGCGTGATGCCCGCGCCCGAGTCGCGCATGTACAGGTCCACGCGGTTGAGCGTGGCGGCGTGCAGGCGCAGGCGCACGTCGCCGTGGGTGCGCTCGGGCAACGGGCGCTCGCCCACGTGCACCACTTCGTTGCCGCCGTGGCCGTCGATGTAGGCTGCTTTCATGTGGCGGATATGGCTTCAGCGCATGTGCATCAAGCGCAGAAGGCTATTAAAACAATAGTATCGATCAGGCGTCGATGCGCTTGCCCGTGGCTTCGTCGAAGCCGTGGATGCGGTCTTCCAGCGGCAGCACGCGCAGCGTCTGGCCGGGCGCGGGCGGCGCGTCGGTCTCGTTCATGCGCAGGATGGTCCAGGGGCCTTGGGGGCCGTTCAGGTGGCCGTAGATCAGGCGCTCGGCGCCCAGCATCTCCACGGTTTGCACGTGCAGCTGCCAGCCGCCCGCGTCGACCACGCGCAGGTGTTCGGGGCGGATGCCCAGCAGCACGCCATCGCGCACGCCCTCGACGCCGGAAAGCAGGTTCATCGGCGGCGCGCCGATGAAGCTGGCGACAAAGGTGCTGGCCGGGCGGTGATAGACCTCCTCGGGCGTGCCGAACTGCTCCATCCGCCCGGCGTTCATCACGATCATGCGCTCGGCCAGGGTCATGGCTTCGACCTGGTCGTGCGTGACGAACAGGCTGGTGATGCCCAATTCGCGGTGCAGCTTCTCGATCTCCAGCCGGGTTTGCGCGCGCAGCTTGGCGTCCAGGTTGGACAGCGGCTCGTCGAACAAAAACACCTTGGGCTGGCGCACGATGGCGCGGCCCATGGCCACGCGCTGGCGCTGGCCGCCCGAGAGCTCGCGCGGCTTGCGCGCAAGCAGGCCGCCCAGCTCCAGGATGGCGGCGGCCTTGTCCACGCGCTGGCGGATTTCATCGGTCGGCACCTTCTTGATCTTCAGGCCATAGGCCATGTTGTCGAACACGCTCATGTGCGGATACAGCGCGTAGTTCTGGAACACCATGGCGATGTCGCGCTCGGCCGGCTCCAGGTCGTTGACCACGCGATCGCCGATGGAGATGCGGCCGTCGGTGATTTCCTCCAGCCCGGCCACCATGCGCAGCAGCGTGGACTTGCCGCAGCCCGAGGGCCCGACGATGACGACGAACTCGCCGTCCTTCACGTCGGCCGTCACGCCGTGGATCACCTGGTTGGCCTTGGGGCCGACGCCGTAGCGCTTGATGACGTTGTTGAATTGGATCTGGGCCATATCGAAGTCAAATACCGGAGGCAGAGGACGCAAAAGTTACGCAAAGGACGCCGAAGAATTCTTGGTTTCTTTTGCGCCTTTTGCGATTTCTTTGCGTCCTCTGCGTCCGGCTGTTCATGGATTCATTTTTCCGTGTCGACCAGGCCCTTGACGAACCACTTCTGCATCAGGATCACGACCACCGCCGGCGGCAGCATGGCCAGGATGGCGGTGGCCATGACCACGTTCCACTCGACGTAGATCTCGCCAAAGATGGCGCGCTTGATGCCCAGCACGATGGGGTACATGTCCTCGCTGGTGGTGGCGATCAGCGGCCACAGGTACTGGTTCCAGCCGTAGATGAACTGGATCACGAACAGTGCGGCCATGCTGGTCTTGGACAGGGGCAGCAGGATGTCCTTGAAAAAGCGCATCGGCCCCGCGCCATCGATGCGCGCGGCCTCGGCCAGTTCGTCGGGCACCGTCAGGAAAAACTGGCGAAACAGGAAAGTGGCGGTGGCCGACGCAATCAGGGGCACCGTCAGGCCCGTGTAGGTGTTGATCAGGCGCAGGTCGGCCATCACTTGGTAGGTCGGGCCGATGCGCACCTCGACCGGCAGCATCAGGGTGATGAAGATCATCCAGAACACCAGGCCGCGAAAGGGAAAGCGGAAGTAGACGATGGCAAAGGCCGAGATGATGGAAATGGCGATCTTGCCCAGCGCGATCACCATCGCGACGACGAAGCTCACCCACAGCATGGGCCAGCCGGGCGGGATGGTGGATCCGCTTTCAGTCTTGCCGCCCATCAGGGCCAGGCGGTAGCTCTCGACAATGTTGCCGCCCGGCACCAGCGACAGCGGGTTGCTGCTGGCGATCTGGTCGGCCGTCTGCGTCGACATGACCAGGGCGATGAACACCGGAAACGCCACGATCGCCACGCCGACGATCAGCACGGCGTGCGAGACGAAGTCCAGGACGGGGCGGCGTTCGATCATGGTGTCGGCAGCTCTTGTTGGTACGCAAAACCAGGCGCGGAAGAAACCCAAAGAGCCGAATGGCCGCGGAGCAGGCCGAGCCAGTGATCGCCGTGGCCGGGGTCTCCCCGGCCAAGGGCGAGCCTTGCAGGCCGCGCCGGGCCAGTGGCCCGGCCCCTCGCCAGCCAACAAAAGGTCCACCGGACCTCTTGTGCGCGGGCTCGGCCCCCTGCAAGGGGGTGGGCGAAACATCGCGCAGCGAGTGAAGACTGGGGGTGAGCCATTTCAATACTGGACTTTCTTCTCGACGAAGCGGAACTGGAACACGGTAAGCAGAATGACCACCGCCATCAGCACCGTCGACTGCGCCGCCGAGCCACCCATGTCCAGTGCCTTGAAGCCGTCGTAATAAACGCGGTAGACCAAGATGGCGGTGTCCTTGCCCGGCCCGCCGTGGGTAGCGGCATCGACGATGGCGAAGGTGTCGAAGAAGGCGTAGATCACGTTCATCACCAGCAGGAAGAACGTGGTGGGCGAGAGCAGCGGGAACACGATGGTCCAGAAGCGCCGCCAGGGCGTGGCGCCGTCGATGGTGGCGGCCTCGATCACCGAGGTGGGCACCGATTGCAGGCCGGCCAGGAAAAACAGGAAGTTGTAGGAGATCTGCTTCCATACCGCGGCGATCACGATCAGTGCCATCGCATCGCGGCTTTTGAGCAGGTGGTTCCAGTCATAGCCCAGCGCCTGCAGCGCCCAGGCCACCACGCCCCAGGGCGAGGCAAACATCATCAGCCACAGCACGCCGGCCACCACGGGCGCCACGGCGTAGGGCCAGATCAGCAGTGTGCGGTACACCATGGCGCCGCGCACCACGCGGTTGGCCATCACCGCCAGCAGCAGGGCGATGGCGATGCCGAACACCGCCACCAGCACGGAGAACACCGCCGTGGTCTGCGCCGAGGCCAGGTAGCTGGGGTCATGCCACAGGCGGGAAAAGTTGGTCCAGCCGACGAACTCGCGGCTGGCGCCGAAGGCATCTTCCTGCAGCACGCTTTGGTACAGCGTCTGTCCGGCAGGCCAGAAGAAGAACACCAGCACGATCGCCATCTGCGGGGCCACCAGCAGCCAAGGCAGCCAGGCGGACTTGAAGCGAACGCGTTTTTCCATGGATGGCGATCTTAGCGGCGGCTCGATGCAAAGCCGATGCGCTATTCAAAAAATAGCTGCTCGCACTTGATATCAGGACGCTGGGGGCTTGTTTTGCCTGGCAGATTCAAAGAGCAGAACAAGGAAGCATGCAGGCACAAGGAAAAACCGGGAGGAATTGCTCCTCTTCCTTCTGCGCCGCCGAGCCTCCGTGTTCCGTTCGAATGGCCAGCGTCGATCAGCGGTTGGCTTTCTGGAATCGCTCCAACTGCTCGTTGCCGCGCTTGACGATGTTGTCCAGGGCTTGCTTGGGCGTCTGCTTGCCCGACCAGATGCCTTCGGTTTCCTCGTCGGCGATGGTGCGCACCTGCAGGAAGTTGCCGATGCGAATGCCGCGCGACTTGTCGGTGGTCTTCTTGATCATCTGCTCCACGGCCACTTCGGCGCCGGGGTTCTTCTTGTAAAAGCCGCTTTTTTCGGTCAGTTCATACGCCGCCTTGGTGACCGGCAGGTAGCCGGTGCGCTGATGGCTGGCGGCGGCCACTTCGGGCTTGGCCAGATAGGCCAGGAACTCACCCACGCCCTTGTAGACCTCGGGCTTCTTGCCGGACATCACCCACAGGCTGGCGCCGCCGATCACGGAGTTTTGCGGCGCGCCGGGAACGTCGGGGTAATAGGGCAGGGTGCTGACGCCGAAGTCGAACTTGGCGTTGCGCTTGAGGTTGCCCAGCAGGCCAGCCGAGGCCGTGGCCATGGCGCATTCGCCCGACACCACGGTGGCGTCTGCCGCGTTGTCGCGGCCCTTGTAGACGAACAGGCCTTGCTTGGACATGTTGGCCAGGTTCTCGAAGTGGCGCAGGTGCAGCGGGCTGTTGACCTCAAGGCGCGTGCCCAGGCCGCCAAAGCCGTTGTTGAGCGAGGAGAACAGCACGTTGTGCCAGGCCGAAAAGTTCTCCAGTTGCGTCCAGCTGATCCAGCTGGTGGTGAAGGGGCACTTGGAGCCACTGGCCTTCAGCTTGCCGGCGGCCAGGACCACCTCGGGCCAGGTTTTGGGCGGCTTGTTCGGATCCAGCCCCGCAGCCTTGAAGGCATCCTTGTTGTAATAAAACACCGCCGTCGAGCTGTTGAAGGGCATGCTCAGCATCTGCCCGTTGGGTGCGGTGTAGTAACCGGCCACGGCGGGCACGTAGGCGTTGGGGTCGAAATTGACGCCCGCCTGTTTCATCACCTCGGCCACGGGTTTGATCGCGCCCTTGCTGTACATCATGGTGGCGGTGCCGACCTCGAACACCTGCAGGATGTCGGGCGCGTTGCCGGCGCGGAAGGCCGCGATGGCGGCGGTCATCGACTCGCCATAGCTGCCCTTGAAGGTCGGCACCACCTTGTATTCCTTCTGGCTGGCGTTGAACTGGTTGGCCAGGTCGGTGACCCATTCGCCCAGGGCGCCGCCCATGGAGTGCCACCACTGGATTTCGGTTTGCGCGTGCGCGGGCACGGACAGGCCAAGGGTCATGAGGGCGGCGCCAGCCAGCGCCAGGGATTTGAATCGCATGAAAGCTCCTCAGAAGAAAAATAGGACGGAAACCAGAGCGTCGCCGCCCGTGACCGCGTGTTGCATCGTGCCGCGCGATTGTGACGTTTTCGCACAGTCCCGTCGCGCACCGCAATCGGGATAACCCGTTTCGACCCGGCAAGCGGGCCGGCTGCAACCCACAAAGCAGGGCGCCTGCCAAGGATATTGCTGCGGTGCACAATGGCCGGGCTCGCCGCGCCGCTGCCGGCCAGCGCGCACACGGACCCTGCATTTTTTGACTGAAATCCCATGCCCAAAACCTCGCTGGACAAGAGCAAGATCAAATTTCTGTTGCTGGAGGGCATACACCCCCACGCCGAGGAGGTGCTGCGCGGCGCGGGCTACTCCAACATCGAGCTGCTGCCCAAGGCGCTGGAAGGCGATGAGCTGAGGCGCAAACTGGCTGACGCGCATTTCGTCGGCATCCGATCGCGCACGCAGCTGACGGCCGAGGTGCTGGCGCACGCGCCCAGGCTGGTGGCCATCGGCGCGTTTTGCATCGGCACCAACCAGATCGACCTGAAGGCCGCCAGCCAGCACGGCATCGCCGTCTTCAACGCGCCGTACTCCAACACGCGCTCGGTGGCCGAGCTGGTGCTGGCCGAGGCCGTGCTGCTGCTGCGCGGCATCCCGGCGCGCAACGCGGCGGCGCACCGCGGCGGCTGGCTCAAGAGCGCCGACAACGCGCACGAGATGCGCGGCAAGACGCTGGGCATCGTCGGCTATGGCTCCATCGGCACGCAGCTGTCGGTGCTGGCCGAAGCGCTGGGCATGCACGTGATCTTTTTCGACGTGGTCAACAAGCTGCCGCTGGGCAACGCGCGCCAGGTGCACAGCCTGCAGGAGCTGCTGCGCGAGGCCGACGTGGTCAGCCTGCACGTGCCGCAGCTGCCGTCCACGCAATGGATGATCGGCGCCGCCGAGATTGCCGCGCTCAAGCCTGGCGGCATCCTGATCAACGCCGCGCGCGGCACCGTGGTCGAGATCGAGCCGCTGGCCGCGGCGCTGAAGGCCGGCAAGCTGGCGGGCGCGGCGATCGACGTGTTTCCGACCGAGCCCAAGAGCAACAAGGACGAGTTCGTCTCGCCGCTGCGCGGGCTGGACAACGTGATCCTGACCCCGCACATCGGCGG
The DNA here is from genome assembly GCF_046348305.1 of Ottowia sp. Taxonomy (GTDB): domain Bacteria; phylum Pseudomonadota; class Gammaproteobacteria; order Burkholderiales; family Burkholderiaceae_C; genus Ottowia. The sequence goes on along the minus strand of NZ_JAXMEM010000009.1, from coordinate 228,185 downwards.
CTCCACCCTGGAGGCGCAGGCCAACATCGGCCTGGAAGTGGCCGAAAAGCTGGCCAAGTACAGCGACAACGGCAGCACCATCACCTCGGTCAACTTTCCCGAAGTGGCGCTGCCCGCGCACCCGGGCAAGCACCGCATCCTGCACGTGCACCAAAACGTGCCGGGCGTGCTGTCGGCGATCAACCGGGTGTTTTCCGACAACCACATCAACATCGCCGCGCAGCACCTGCAGACCAACGAGTCGATCGGCTACGTGGTGATCGACCTGGACGCCGCCTCGTCGGAGCAGGCGCTGCAGGGCCTGGCCGAAATCCCCGGCACCATCCGCTGCCGCGTGTTGTTCTAGTGAACACCCCCTGAGTCGCTGACGCGCCTTCCCCCCCTCTCTGGCGCTATCGCTTGGAGGGGGGACAATGCCGGTGGCCGGAACGAGTTGAGGCCACGGCGTTTGCTGGCGTGGCCTGCTCCGCGGCCCCTTGGCTCTTTGAGATTTCGGCGTCGCCGGCGGCGCAATACGGCTGCATGCAGCGGAAAGGCCTGCCCTAAAATCACCGGCCCCGAGCTTGCGGGCCGACGCGGGGTCGGCCCCGACCCAGGTTGAGCCGATGAACGCCCCTTTGACGCCCGCGCAGGCCGCGCCCCTCTTGCCTGCCGCCGAGCCCGCGCGCCTGCGCGAGATCCCCTACAACTACACCAGCTTTTCCGACCGCGAGATCGTGCTGCGCCTGCTGGGTGCGCCCGCGTGGGCGCTGCTGCAGGGCCTGCGCGCCGAGCGCCACACCGGCCGTTCGGCGCGCATGCTGTACGAGGTGCTGGGCGACATCTGGGTGGTGCGGCGCAACCCCTATCTGCAAGACGATTTGCTGGACAGCCCCAAGCGCCGGCGCCTGCTGGTGCAGGCGCTGCGCCACCGCTTGGCCGAGATCGACAAGCGCCGCCACCCCGAGGATGACGCCGCGCGCGACGCGCAGGTGGGCGAGCTGCTGACCGCGGCCCACCGCGTGGTCGATGCCTTCGACCGCTCCTTTGACAAAGTGGCCGATTTGCGCCGCCGCGCCGCGCGGTCCTTAAGCCGCCACACGCACAAGGACAACATCAAGTTCGACGGCCTGTCGCGTGTCAGCCACGTGACCGACGCCACCGACTGGCGCGTGGAGTTTCCGCTCGTCGTGCTCACGCCCGACAGCGAGGCCGAGATGGCCGCCCTGGTCGCCGGCTGCATCGAGCTGGGCCTGACCATCATCCCGCGCGGCGGCGGTACCGGCTACACCGGCGGCGCCATTGCGCTGGACTGGAAGAGCGCCGTCATCAACACCGAAAAGCTCTTGGGCATGGGCGCGGTCGAGCGCGTGCGCCTGCCCGGGCTCGAGCACGAGGTGGCCACCATCTGGACCGAGGCCGGTGTGGTGACCCAGCGCGTGGCCGATGCCGCCGAGGACGCGGGCCTGGTGTTTGCCGTCGACCCGACCAGCGCCGAGGCCAGCTGCATCGGCGGCAACATCGCCATGAACGCCGGCGGCAAGAAAGCCGTGCTGTGGGGCACGGCGCTGGACAACCTGGCCAGCTGGCGCATGGTCACGCCCGAGGGCGGCTGGCTGGAGGTCGCGCGCATCGGTCACAACCTGGGCAAGATCCACGACGCCGAGGTGGCGCGTTTTGAGCTGAAATACTTTGACGCCACGGGCAAGCAGTTGCAGCGCACCGAGCAACTTGACATTCCCGGCGCGCAGTTTCGCAAGGCGGGCTTGGGCAAGGACGTGACCGACAAGTTTCTGGCCGGCCTGCCGGGCGTGCAAAAGGAGGGCTGCGACGGCCTGATCACCAGCGCGCGCTGGGTGCTGCACCGCATGCCCGAGCACACGCGCACCGTGTGCCTGGAGTTTTTTGGCCACGCCAAGGACGCGGTGCCCAGCATCGTCGAAATCAAGGACTTCATGTTTGCCGAGCAAAAGCGCACCGGCACGCTTTTGGCCGGCCTGGAGCACCTGGACGACCGCTACCTGCGCGCCGTGGGCTACAGCACCAAGTCAAAGCGCGGCGGCCTGCCCAAGATGGTGCTGGTGGGCGACATTGCCGGCGACGATGCCGACGCCGTGGCGCGCGCGGCCAGCGAGGTGGTGCGCATCGCCAACTCGCGCGCGGGCGAGGGCTTCATCGCCGTCGCGGCCGACGCACGCAAGAAGTTCTGGGCCGACCGCAAGAAGACGGCGGCCATCAGCCGCCACACCAACGCCTTCAAGATCAACGAGGACGTGGTGATTCCGCTGCCGCGCATGGCCGAATACACCGATGGCATCGAGCGCATCAACATCGAGCTGTCCCTGCGCAACAAGATCGAACTGGCCGACGCGCTGGAGGCCTTCTTGCAGGGCGGCAAGCTGCCTTTGGGCCCGGCCAGCGCCGAGCCGCCACCGCCCGAGTTGCTGCAAGAAAAAGTGGCCCTGGCGCTGGACGTGGTGCGCCAGGCGCGTGCGCTCTGGCAGGGCTGGCTGCGCGATGTCGAGCGACTTTTCCCCCAGTTGCAAGACCACAGCCTGCGCGCCAGCTGGAAGGCGCAGATCCGCGCTCCGCTTGCCGGCATCTTCACCGGCAGCGACTTCGAGCCGCTGCTGGCCGCTCTGGGCGACATCCAGCAGCGCGTGCTCAAGGGCCGCGTGTGGATTGCCCTGCACATGCACGCGGGCGATGGCAACGTGCACACCAACATCCCGGTGCACAGCGACAACTACGCCATGCTGCAAACCGCGCACCAGGCGGTGGACCGGGTGATGCAGCTCGCGCGCAGCCTGGATGGCGTGATCTCGGGCGAGCACGGCATCGGCATCACCAAGCTGCAATACCTGAGTGATGCCGAGCTGGCGCCCTTTGCCGAATACAAGCGCCGCGTCGATCCCGAAGGCCGATTCAACCGCGGCAAGTTGCTGCGAAATGCAGAGCTGCCGACGCAGAGTGGACGGGCTCTGGCGGCCGATTTGACCAATGCCTACACCCCCAGCTTCGGCCTGATGGGGCACGAGTCGCTGCTGCTGCAGCAAAGCGACCTGGGCGCCATTGCCGACAGCATCAAGGACTGCCTGCGCTGCGGCAAGTGCAAGCCCGACTGCAGCACGCACGTGCCACGCGCCAACCTGCTGTACAGCCCGCGCAACAAGATCCTGGCCACCTCGCTGTTGATCGAGGCCTTTTTGTACGAGGAGCAGACGCGCCGCGGCGTGAGCCTGCAGCACTGGGCCGAGTTCGAAGACGTGGCCGACCACTGCACCGTGTGCCACCGGTGCCTTTCGCCATGCCCGGTCAAGATCGACTTTGGCGACGTCACCATGGCCATGCGCAACCTGCTGCGCAAGATGGGCAAGCAGAGCTTTCGGCCCGGCAAGGCCGCGGCCATGGCCTTCTTGAACGCCACCGAGCCGCGCGTCATCAACGCCACGCGCGCGGTGATGACGGGCGTGGCTTTTCCGGCCCAGCGCGCGGTGGTCGATCTGCTCAAGGTCGCCAGCCGCCAGCAGACCGCGCACCCGCCCGCCACCGTGGGCGCGGCGCCGCTGCGCGAGCAGGTGATCCACTTCGTCAACAAGAAGATGCCCGGCGGCCTGCCCAAGAAGACGGCGCGCGCGCTGCTGGACATCGAAGACCGCGCCTACGTGCCCGTCATCCGCGACCCCAAGGCGACGACCACCGACAGCGAGGCGGTGTTCTACTTTCCGGGCTGCGGCTCCGAGCGCCTGTTTTCCCAGGTCGGCCTGGCCACGCAGGCCATGCTGTGGCACGCTGGCGTGCAGACCGTGCTGCCGCCCGGCTACGTGTGCTGCGGCTATCCGCAGCGCGGCTCGGGCCAGTTCGATCAGGCCGAGCAGATGATCACCGGCAACCGCGTGCTGCTGCACCGCGTGGCCACCACGCTGAACTACCTGGACATCAAGACCGTCGTCGTCTCCTGCGGCACCTGCTATGACCAGCTGGCCGACTATCGCTTCGACGAGATTTTTCCGGGCAGCCGCATCGTGGACATCCACGAATACCTGCTGGAAAAAGGCATCACCCTGCCCGCCGCCAGCCAGGGTGCGTACCTGTACCACCAGCCTTGCCACGACCCGATGAAGCAGCAGGACTCGATGAAAACCGTCAAGGCGCTGATCGGCGAGCAGGTCGTCAAGAGTGAGCGCTGCTGCGGCGAGTCGGGTACGCTGGGCGTGACAAGGCCCGACATCTCCACCCAGGTGCGCTTTCGCAAGGAGCAGGAGATCAAAAAGGGCGAGGCCGCCTTGCGCGCCAGCGGCGCCGTGGCCGGCCAGGGCAACGTCAAGATTCTGACCAGTTGCCCCAGCTGCCTGCAGGGTTTGAAGCGCTACGAGGACGATCTGACCAATGGCCTGCTGGAGGCCGACTACATCGTCATCGAGATGGCCCGCCACATCCTGGGCGAAGGCTGGCTGCCCGACTACGTGGCGCGCGCCAACGCCGGCGGCATCGAGCGCGTGCTGGTTTGATTGCTATTTAAACAATAGCTACTTGCGATTGATGGGAGCGCGCTACAGGCCGATTTGGCTTGAACCCCGGAGCCGCCCGTGATCAGGGCTCGGGCGTTTGGGGGGGCGGCGCCGGCGCCGGCGCGCTTGCCGCCAGCGCGGCCGGTGCTTCGTCCCCGGTCACGCTGAACAGCGCCCAACTGGCCACGAACAGCGCTGCGATGGCCGGCCCGATGACAAAGCCGTTGAGCCCGAAGATCGAGATGCCGCCAATGGTGGACAGCAGCACCAGAAAGTCGGGCAGCTTGGTTTCCTTGCCCACCAGGATGGGGCGCAGCAGGTTGTCCACCATGCCCATCACGCCCGCGCCCCACGCCACCAGACCGACGCCCGACATCACCGAGCCGGTGGCCATCAGGTAAATGGCCACGGGCGCCCACACCAGCGCCGAGCCCACCGCCGGCACCAGCGACAGCACCGCCATCGTCACGCCCCACAGCACCGCGCCGCCAACGCCCAGCACCGCGAACGCGATGCCGCCCAGGCAGCCCTGCACCAGCGCCACCACCACCGTGCCCTTGACGGTGGCGCGCACCACGGTGGCGAACTTGTGCAGCAGGTAGTTGGTGTGCGCCGGCTCCATGGGCACGGCGCCGCGGATCATGCGCGCCAGATCGCGCCCGTCGCGCAGAAAGAAGAACAGCAGATACAGCGTGATCCCCAGGTTGACCATGAGCAGCAGCGTGTTCTGTCCGATCGCCAGCGCTCGTGTCGTGAGCGCCTGGCCGCCCTGCACCAGTGCCGCCGAGACCTTGTCCATCACGTCCTGCAGGCTGACCACGCCAAAGCGCCCCATCAGGCTGTGCACCCAGCTCGGCAGCGCATCGACCACCTGCTGAAAATACGCGCGCAAGTCCAGCCCGCCGCTGCGCACGCGCTGGCTGAAAGCGGCTGCTTCGTTGACCATGGCGCCAATGATGAAGATCAGGGGCACGACCACGATCAGCAGGCAGATCAGCAGCGTGCCGATGGCCGCCAGCGTGTCGTGCCCGCGCAGCCGGATGCACAGGCGCCGCTGCAAGGGCATGAACATCAACGCCAGCACCATGGCCCAGAACACCGCGCCGAAAAACGGCGAGATGACCCAGCAAAAGGCCACGGTGACCCCCGTCAGCAAGAGCAGGAAGACGGCGCGTTGCAGGGCAGGGGAGTTCACGGTGGCGGCTGGGGCGGCAATGGGCCCGAAAGATTAGCAGAAGCCCCGGCAGGGCCATTGCGCGGCGCTACCCTGCCGCGCCCGGGCAGCGCGGCACAATAGTCCGCAACGCCCCGCTGCAAACTCACGACCGATGGCCAATTCAAACCCTTCCCCCGTCGCCCAGAAATCCGCCAGCGCGCCGCCGCCCGAGGCCATCACCATCCACGCCAAGTCGCGCGTGCTGGAGCTGGTGTGGGCCGACGGCACGCGCTATCGCGTGCCCTTCGAGCTGATGCGCGTGTATTCGCCCTCGGCCGAGGTGGCCGGCCACGGCCCCGGCCAGGAGGTGCTGCAAACCGGCAAGCGCGAGGTGCAGATCACCGCGATGAACGCGGTGGGCAATTACGCCGTGCAGCCGCGCTTTTCCGACGGGCACGAAAGCGGCATCTTCACCTGGGAATACCTGCGCCATCTGGGTGCCGAGCAGGATCAACTGTGGCGCGACTACGAGGCCCGCCTGGCGGCCGCCGGCCGCGATCGCGACACGCCCATGCCCACGCTGGGCAAGGCGCCGGCCGCGCCGATGGTGTTCCATGCCAAGAAGCAGCGCTGAGTCGTCTTCGAACAAGGCGATTGCGGCCGACTGCGGTTCGAGCCCCACGGATCGGACGGCTGCGGAGCAAGCCAGGCCAGTGACCGCCGCAGCCGGGCTTGGCCCGGTTGCTGGCGGTGCCCCCTGAAAGGGGGGAAGCGCAACAACGCGAAGCGTGTGGAGATTGGGGGTTAGCCTGTATTGCGCAAGCCCGCCGCGATGCCGTTGATGCAGATGTGAATGCCCGTTTGCACCCTCTCGTCACCGGGCGCCGCGCGCCAGCGGCGCAGCAGCTCCACCTGCAGGTGGTGCAGCGGGTCGATGTAGGGAAAGCGGTGGCGAATGGAGCGCGCCAGCGCCGGGTTGCCGGCCAGGCGGTTTTTCTCGCCGGTGATCTGCGCAAGGGCGGCGACGGTGCGGTGCCATTCGGCCTGGATGGCGGCGAACACCTTCTTGCGCAGGCGTGCGTCGGGCACCAGCTCGCTGTAGCGCGAGGCCAGCGCCAGGTCGCTCTTGGCCAGCACCATGTCCATGTTGGACAGCAGGGTGCTGAAAAATGGCCATTGCCGCAGCATCTTGCGCAGCAGCGCCCGTTGCCGTTCGGGGTCTTTGCCGGGGGCGTCGATGAACGCCTGCACCGCCGAGCCAAAGCCGTACCAGCCCGGCAGCGTGAGGCGGCACTGGCCCCAGCTGAAGCCCCAGGGGATGGCGCGCAAGTCCTCGATCTTCTGGCTGGCCTTGCGCGATGCGGGGCGTGAGCCGAGGTTGAGCTGCGCGATCTCGCGGATCGGCGTGGCGTTGAAGAAGTAGTCGGCAAAGCCCGGCGTCTCGTACACCAGCGCGCGATACGCGGCCATGCTGGCGCGCGAGAGCTGCTCGGCGGCGTCGAGGAAGGCCGGGCTGGCCGGCTGGGTCGGCTGCAGCAGCGTGGCCTCCAGCGTGGCGGCCACCAGCGTCTCCAGGTTGCGCCGGCCGATCTCGGGGTTGGCGTATTTGCTGGCGATGACCTCGCCCTGCTCAGTCAGGCGGATCTGTCCGCGCACGGTGCCCGGTGGTTGCGCCAGGATGGCCTGGTAGCTGGGCCCGCCGCCGCGCCCCACGGTGCCGCCGCGGCCGTGGAACATGCGCAGGCGAATCGGCGCCCCCACGCTCCCCGCTGCGCGTGGTTCGCTGGCCTTGCAGGCCGCGGAGCCGCCAGAGTCGGCTCCTCTTCGGGCTGTCCAGCCCTGCACTGGCAGGGCTGGAGTCGCAGCCCTCAGCCCCAAGGGGGCTGCCGCACCTTGGGGCGGCCCGACGGTGCGGCCCGCGTTCATCTCGTCGAAGAGCTGCACCAGCGCGATTTCGGCGCGGTACAGCTCCCAGTTGCTGGTGAAGATGCCGCCGTCCTTGTTGCTGTCGCTGTAGCCCAGCATGATGTCCTGCTCGCCGCCGCTGCGTTGCAGCAGCGCGGTGATGCCGGGCAGCTCGTAGTACTCGCGCATGATGGGCGCGGCGTTGCGCAAGTCTTCGATCGTTTCGAACAGCGGCACCACGATCAGGTCGGCCATGGCGCCAGGCGCAGCGCCGGGCCGCCCCAAGCGCGCCTGCGCCCCCTCGGGGGGCAGCGAGGACACGACAGTGCCGAGCGTGGGGGCCTCATGTTCGTCCAATGTGCCTTGCATCAGGCCTGTTTCTTTTTGCAGCAGCAGCACTTCCAGCAGATCGCTCACCGTCTCGGTGTGGCTGATGATGCAGTGGCGGATGGCATCCGGGCCGTAGCGCTGGCGCATGCGCAGCGCGGTCTCGAAGATGGCGATCTCGCCTTGCGTGTGCTCCGAATACGCCGCGCCCATCACGCGCAGCGGCCGCGCATCCTGCAGCAGGCCCAGCAGCAGGGCGCGGCGCTCGGATTCGGGCAGGGCCGCATAGTCGGGGTGGATGCGTGCCACCGCCAGCAGCTCGGCCACCACGCGCTCGTGCTGGTCGGAGCTTTGGCGCAAATCCACCGTGGCCAGGTGAAAGCCGAATACCTCCACCGCGCGCATCAGCGGGTGCAGGCGCTCCGCGGCCAGCACGCCGGCGCGGTGCGATTGCAGCGAGGCGTCGATCACCTGCAAATCGGCCAAAAATTCGGCGGCACTGGCGTAGGCGTTTTGCGGCGCCACGGCGTGGCGCGCCGCCTCGCCGCCGCTCAAGTCCTTGAGCGTGGCGGCCAGTCGCGCGTAGATGCCGGTGAGCGCGCGGCGATAGGGCTCGTCGCTGCGGTGCTCGCTGGTGTCGGGCGAGCGCGCCGCCAGTTGCTCCATGGCAGGCGAGACCTGCACCAGCTTGGCCGACAAGGACAGCTCGCGCCCCAGGTGGTGCACTTCGGTCAGGTAGTGGCGCAAGGCCACCTCGGCCTGGCGGCGCAGGGCCAGCGCCAGCGTGTCGGCGCCGACGTTGGGGTTGCCGTCGCGGTCGCCGCCGATCCACTGGCCCATGCGCAGGAACGGGGCCACGTGCCGGCCGCCGCCCAGCGCCTGCTCCAGCTCGGCATACAGGCGCGGGATCTCGCGCAGGAAGGTGGATTCGTAGTAGGACAGCGCGTTTTCGATCTCGTCGGCCACGCTGAGTTTGGAAAAGCGCAGCAGCCGCGTCTGCCACAGCTGCGCCACGCGGGCGCGCAATTGCGCCTCGTTGGCGGCCAGCTCGCGTGCGCTCAGCGTGTCCCGGGCGCCGCCATGCAGCGGGGCGCGCGCCTGGATGTCGTCGCGCTGGGCCAGCAACTGGGCGATCTCGCGCTCGGCGTCCAGGATGCTCTTGCGCTGCACTTCGGTGGGGTGGGCGGTGAGTACAGGGGCCACGTAGGCACTGGCCAGGGTCTGCACGATGCGCTCGTCGCTCAGCCCGGCGCGGCGCAGGCGGGTGAAGGCCACTTCGATGCTGCCGTCCTGGCTGCTGCCGGCGCGCTCGTGCACGGCGCGGCGGCGGATGTGGTGGCGGTCCTCGGCCAGGTTGGCCAGGTGGCTGAAGTAGGTGAAGGCGCGGATCACGCTCACCGTCTGGTCGCCGCTGAGCGAGGTCAGCAGCTTCTTCAGCGCCCGGTCGGCGCGCGGGTCGGCGTCGCGGCGATACGCCACCGACAGCTGGCGCACCTGCTCGACCGTGTCGTAGGCGCTGGCGCCCTCCTGCTCGCGAATCACGTCGCCCAGGATGCGCCCGAGCAGGCGAATGTCCAGGGTCAGCGGGAGTTCCTTGTCGGCTTTGCGGGCGCTGGGTTTCATGGCGGGTCGAGGGCGGGCCGGGGCGGCGCAGCGGCTGCGCTACAGTTGAACGTTGGTCGGCACCGGCGTTTCGCGGACGCGAACGGGCCGACCGCACTTTGGGGCGAGACGCATCGTAGCGCCTTCGATCGACGATCGACATATCGAACGGGTTGTCATGACCAGCACGCATTTTGGATACGAGACGGTGGATGAGCAGGACAAGGCGCGGCGCGTGCGCGGCGTGTTCGACTCGGTGGCCTCGCGCTATGACCTGATGAACGACCTGATGTCGGGTGGCCTGCACCGGTTGTGGAAGCGCTACACCATCATGGTGGCCAACCCGCAGCCGGGCCAGCGCGTGCTGGACATTGCCGGCGGCACGGGCGATCTGGCGCTGGCCTTTGCCAAAAAGGTGGGCGCCAGCGGCGAGGTGGTGCACACCGACATCAACGAGGCCATGCTGCGCACCGGGCGCGACCGCCTGCTGGACGCCGGCGTGATCCTGCCCACCACCGTGTGCGACGCCGAGCACCTGCCCTTTGCCGATGGCCGCTTCGACCTGGTGAGCGTGGCCTTCGGCCTGCGCAACATGACGCACAAGGACGCCGCGTTGCGCGAGATGGCGCGCGTGCTCAAGGTGGGCGGCAAGCTGCTGGTGCTGGAGTTCTCGCAGGTGGCCAAGCCGCTGCGCAAGGCCTACGACCTGTACTCCTTCAGCGTGCTGCCGCGCCTGGGGCGCCTGGTGGCGGGCGATGCCGACAGTTACCGCTATCTGGCCGAGTCGATCCGCATGCACCCCGGCCAGGCGGAACTAAAGGCCCTGATGAAGGTCAATGGTTTCGGCCACGTCGATTTTCACAACCTGAGCGGCGGCGTGGTGGCGCTTCACGTCGGCATCAAGTGTGCTTGACCTCTGTTCATTTTTTGTGCGTTCGGGCAAAATGGCCCCGTTTTCCATCCATCTGACCTTGGGAGATCACCTCGGATGAAATTCAATCGAATCCTCTCGCGCCTGATGACGGTGCTGCTGGCCGTGTTCCTGGTGGGCGCTTTCAGCTTCGAAGCCGAAGCCAAGCGCCTGGGCGGCGGCGGCTCCTTCGGCCGCCAGTCCGGCAACGTCACCCAGCGCCAAGCCACGCCGCCGGCAGCGCCCAGCCAAGCCACCAACGCCGCCAACACGGCGGGCGCCGCCGGGGCAGCGACCGCACGCAAGCCCTGGACGGGCATGCTCGGCGGTCTGGCGGCCGGTCTGGGCCTGGCCTGGCTGGCGCACTCGCTGGGCCTGGGCGCCGCGTTCGGCAACATCCTGCTGATCGGCCTGCTGGTGCTGGCGGCGCTGGCGGTCGTGGGCATGTTGCGCCGCGGGCGCCAGGGCGGCGCGGCGCCCATGGCGTACCAGGGCGCCGGCGCGGCCAACCCCGTCACGCCGCCCCAGTACAACCCGACCAAGATCGGCAACGACGCCTCGGCGCGCCCCTGGGAGTCGCAAGCGGCGGCCTTTGACGGCGGGGCGCCGGCGGGCGGCGGCTCCATGATCGGCTCGGCCCTGAAGGGCGCGCAGACCTGGGGCATTCCATCCGACTTCGACGTGGCGGGCTTCACCGAGGCCGCCAAGCGCAACTTCATGTCGTTGCAACGCGCCTGGGACAGCTCGGACATCCCCACGCTGCGTGCCATGATGACCGACGAGATGCTGGCCGAAATCCAGAGCCAGCTGGCCGAGCGCGAGCGCACGGCCCCCGGCCAGCTCAACGTCACCGAGGTCAACATGCTCGAAGCGCAGTTGCTGGGCATCGAGGAGCAGGGCGACGTCTACATGGCCAGCGTCGAGTTCAGCGGCATGATCCGCGAGGACGCATCGGCCGGCCCCAACCCGTTCCGCGAAGTGTGGAACATGACCAAGCCCACGAGCGGCCGCGGCGGCTGGCTGGTGGCGGGGGTGCAGGCCCTGCAATGACCGGGCGCCGCGCGCCCGTCGCGCGGCCCTGTCCAACCCCAACCCAGGGGCCCCGATCCGGGGCCCTTTTTCATGGCCCGCGCGGCCCTCGTGCCGGCGCGACGGGGTCATTTGTCATCAATAATCGAGCCCATGAACATGCAGCCTCCCTTTTCCGGCTTTGCCGAGGGCTTGGCCAAGCTGGGCGCCGGCTTGAAGGCGCCCGACTGGCTGGTCGATGAAACGCAGCACCGTCTGGTGCTGTTTCTCAATCACGTGCTGATGCAGGAGCCCGAGGCCCAGGCGCGGCTGATGCGCCAACAGGGGCGGGTGGTCAAGCTCCAGTGGGGTCGCTTCTGGATGCAGCTGGCGGCCACGCCCGCCGGCCTGTGCGAGCGCGTGCCGGCGGCCGAGCCCGATTTGCTGCTGACCGTGACCGACACGACGCCCCTGGGTTTGCTCAAGGACGCGCTGCGCGGCGACAAGCCGGGCGTGCGCATCGAGGGCGACGTGCAATTTGCCGCCGAGGTGAGCTGGCTGATCGACCATGTGCGCTGGGACGCCGAGGAGGACCTCTCGCGCCTGATCGGCGACGCGCCCGCGCACAGCCTGGCGGGCGTCGGCCGCGCCATGGCGCAGGCTTTGCGCCAACTGGCGGCGCGGCTGCCCGGCGTTGGCAAAGCGGCGCATTCGTGATGCGCGTCACGCGCGCCGTCACCATCGTCTGGGTGGCCCTGCGCCATGGGCTGGACGAGCTGGTGCTGACCAGCTTTCAGCACCCCGGCCTGCGCCTGGTGGCGCGCATGGCGTCCATCGGGCGCGACCTGTCGGCCCCGCGCGGCCAGCGCCTGCGCGAGGCGCTGGAGCAACTGGGCCCCATCTTCGTCAAGTTCGGCCAGGTGCTGTCCACCCGGCGCGACCTGCTGCCGGTGGACATCGCCGACGAACTGGCCTTGCTGCAGGACCGCGTGCCGCCGTTTCCGGCCGAGGTCGCCATGGCCACCATCGAGCGCGCGTTTCGCAAGCCGGTGGATGAGTTGTTCACCCGCTTCGAGCGCGAGCCGGTGGCCAGCGCCTCGATCGCGCAGGTGCACTTTGCCACCCTGGTGGACAAGACCGGGCGCGAGCGCGAGGTGGCCGTGAAAGTGCTGCGCCCGGGCATGCTCAAGGTCATCGAGCAGGATTTGCAGCTGATCCGCATGATGGCCGGCTGGATCGAGCGCCTGTCGGCCGACGGCAAGCGCCTGAAGCCGCGCGAGGTGGTGGGCGAGTTCGACAAATATCTGCACGACGAGCTGGACCTGGTGCGCGAGGCCGCCAGCGCCGCGCAACTGCGCCGCAACATGGCGGGGCTGGACCTGGTGCTGATCCCCGAGATGATCTGGGACCTGTGCCGCTCCGACGTGATCGTGATGGAGCGCATGAGCGGCATCCCCATCGGCCAGGTCGATCGCCTGCGCGAGGCCGGCGTGGACATCCCGCAACTGGCGCGCGACGGCGTGACCATCTTCTTCACCCAGGTGTTTCGCGACGGCTTCTTCCACGCCGACATGCACCCCGGCAACATCATGGTCAGCGTGGAGCCGGCCACGTTCGGGCGCTACATCTCGCTGGACTTCGGCATCGTCGGCACGCTCACCGAGTACGACAAGGAATACCTGGCGCAGAACTTCACCGCGTTTTTCCGGCGCGACTACAAGCGCGTGGCCGAGCTGCACGTGGAAAGCGGCTGGGTGCCCCGGGACACGCGCATCGACGAGCTCGAATCGGCCATCCGCAGCGTGTGCGAGCCCTACTTCGACCGGCCGCTCAAGGACATCTCGCTGGGCATGGTGCTGATGCGGCTGTTCCAGACCTCGCGGCGCTTTCATGTCGAAATCCAGCCGCAGCTGGTGCTGCTGCAAAAGACGCTGCTGAACATCGAGGGCCTGGGCCGCGAGCTGGACCCCGAGCTGGACCTGTGGAGCACGGCCAAGCCGTTCCTGGAGAAGTGGATGCTCGAGCAGGTGGGCCCCAAGCGCCTGTGGCGCGAGATGCGCGAGCAGGCGCCGTACTACGCGCGCATGCTGCCCGACCTGCCGCGCCTGCTGCACGAATACCTGCGCGAGCACACCGGCAAGGCCCCCGACGCCGAGCTGCGCCAGCTGCTGGCCGAGCAGCGGCGCACCAACCGTCTGCTGCAGTCGCTGCTGTATGGCGCCATCGGCTTCGTGCTGGGGCTGATCGTCATGCAAATCCTGGTGCGGGTACTGGTTTTTTAAGAAAAAATTGGCTGCAGCGCCCGCTGGACAAGCGCAGGCAGCTATCAAAAATATAGTTGTAAAAAACAGCGACAATCGCGCGTCCACGTTGATACCTGTTCCTTGGCCCGGAGACAAGCCATGCTGGTGAGCTTCATCGTCCTGTATCTGCTGGCGTCCATCGCCATCGGCCTGTTTGCCGCGCGGCGGGTGCACAACACGGCCGACTACGCGGTGGCCGGGCGCACGCTGCCGTTGCCGGTGATCATCGCCACCACCTTTGCCACCTGGTTTGGCGCCGAGACGGTGCTGGGCGCGCCGGCCAAGTTCGTCGCCGAGGGCCTGCACGGCACGGTGGAAGACCCGTTCGGCGCCGGCCTGTGCCTGGTGCTGGTGGGCCTGTTCTTCGCGCGCAAGCTGTACGCGATGAACATCATCACCATCGGCGACTACTACCGCCGGCGCTTTGGCCGCACGGTCGAGGTGCTGTGCTCGGCCATCATCATCTTCAGCTACCTGGGCTGGGTGGGCGCGCAGGTGACGGCGCTGGGCCTGGTGTTCAACCTGCTGAGCGGCGGCGCCATCTCGCTGGCCTGGGGCATGACGATCGGCACCGCGATCGTGCTGGTCTACACGCTGTACGGCGGCATGTGGTCGGTGGCGCTGACCGACTTCGTGCAGATGATCGTCATCACCGTCGGCCTGGTGCTGATCGCGTGGTACGCGGCCGAACTGGCCGGCGGCGCCGGCAAGGTGGTCGACTACGCGGCGCGCGAGGGCAAGTTCAACTTCTTTCCCACCGGCGGCGCCAAGGAGTGGACCTTCTTTTTTGCCGCCGCCATCACCATGATGCTGGGCTCCATCCCGCAGCAGGACGTGTTCCAGCGCGTGATGTCGTCCAACAACGCCCAGACGGCGCGGCGTGGCCCGGTGGCCGGCGGGCTGCTGTACATCGGCTTTGCCTTCGTGCCGATGTTCGTGGTCATCGCCGCACTGATCGTCATGCCCTCTACCTCCGGCCTGTTGGCCGACGACCCGCAGAAGGTGCTGCCCACCCTGGTGATGGAGCACATGCCGGTGGCGCTGCAGGTGGCCTTCTTCGGCGCGCTGCTGTCGGCCATCATGTCCACCGCCTCGGCCACCATGCTGGCGCCCTCGACCACCTTTGTCGAGAACATCCTGCGCAACCTGCGCCCCGGCATGAGCGACGCCCAGACCCTCAAGGCCATGCGCATCAGCGTGCTGGTGTTCACCGTCTGCGTGCTGATCTACTCGATCACCATGGAAGGCTCGTCCATCTACGAGCTGGTCTCGGGCGCTTACCAGCTGCCCCTGGTCGGCGCCTTCGTGCCGCTGGCCTTCGGCGTGTACTGGAAGCGCGCCACCACCCAGGGCGCGCTGCTGGCCATGGCGCTGGGCATCGGCGTTTGGCTGCTGTTCGTCGCCAGTCCGATGCTGCGCGAGGCCTTTCCGCAGCAACTGGCCGGCGTGCTGGCGGCGCTGGTGGGCATGGTGCTCGGCTCGCTGGCGCCGCAGTGGCTGCCCGACCACAAGGGGCATGCGCCCCATTACGTGGCCAGCGCGTCATAGGCTGTGCATGCGCCCAACGGCGGTAGGCACGAGGGGGTCCGCCTATAATTGAGGGTTTTTCGTCCGACTGAAAGTCGTGTCGTCATGCCCATTTACGCGTACAAGTGCGCCGCCTGTGGCTTTGCCAAGGATGTGCTGCAAAAAATGTCCGATGCTCCGCTGACGGTTTGCCCGTCCTGCGGCCAGCCGCGCTTTGCCAAGCAGGTCACGGCCGCCAGCTTTCAGCTCAAGGGATCGGGCTGGTACGTGACGGACTTCCGCAACGAGGGCAGCGCGCCGGCCAGCGACGGCGACAAGAAACCCGACGCGGCTGCTTCGCCCGACGCGGCGGCATCGGCGGCGCCCGCGCCGACGGCTGCTCCCGCACCTTCACCGGCCCCGGCAGCGGCGCCCGCGCCCGCTGCGGGCGGTGGGTCGTCCTCGGCCTGATCCCGGTTTCGAGGCAGCACCCATGATGATCCGCCTGCGGCAATACTTCATCACCGGCCTGCTGGTGTGGTTGCCCATGGGCGTCACGGTGTGGGTGCTGCTGTGGCTGGTGGGCATTCTGGACGGCGTGTTTCAGGGCGTGCTGGGTGCCTTCGAAACCATGGTTCCGCCGTTGCAACCCCTGGCCAACCAGTTGCGCCACATTCCCGGGCTGGGGGTGATCCTGGTGGCCATCGTCATCGTCGGCACCGGCCTGTTCGTGGCCAACATGTTCGGCCAGTGGTCGCTGCGCCAGTGGGACCGGCTGATGACGCGCATCCCGGTGGTGCGCAGCATCTATTCCAGCGTCAAGCAGGTGTCGGACACGCTGTTTTCCGGCTCGGGCCATGCGTTTTCCAAGGCCTTGCTGGTGCAGTATCCGCGCCGGGGCGCCTGGACCATCGCGTTTTTGACGGGCAAGCCCGGCGGCGAGGTGGCTGCGCACCTGGGCGATGACTTTCTGAGCATCTACGTGCCCACCACGCCCAACCCGACCTCGGGTTTTTTCCTGATCGTGCCGCGCGCCGACGTGGTTGAACTGCGCATGAGCGTGGATGAGGCGCTGAAATACATCATCTCCATGGGCGTGGTCGCGCCGCCGCCCACGCGTGATTCATCGCAGCCGCTGGCGCTGCCCCCGTCCACCCAACCGGTGCCGCTGCCCGACAGCGTGCAGTCCCCCGATCACTGACGATTTCCTGAAGGCAACGATTCCCATGTCCATGCGTACCCATTACTGCGGCCTCGTCACCGAGGCCTTGATCGGCCAGAGCGTGACCCTGTGCGGCTGGGTCAACCGCCGGCGCGACCACGGCGGCGTGATCTTCGTCGATTTGCGCGACCGCGAGGGCTATGTGCAGGTGGTGTGCGATCCGGACCGCCCCGAGATGTTCAAGACCGCCGAGGACTTGCGCAACGAGTTCTGCATCCAGATCCAGGGCCTGGTGCGCGCGCGCCCCGAGGGCACGACCAACGACAACCTCAAGAGCGGCAAGATCGAGGTGCTGTGCCAGCAACTCACCGTGCTCAACCCCTCCGTCACCCCGCCGTTCCAGCCCGACGACGACAACCTGTCGGAAACCACGCGCCTGACGCACCGCGTGCTCGATCTGCGCCGCCCCGCCATGCAGCGCAACATGATGCTGCGCTATCGTGTCGCCATCCAGGTGCGCAACTTCCTCGACAAAGAGGGTTTCATCGACATCGAAACCCCCATGCTGGGCAAGAGCACGCCCGAGGGCGCGCGCGACTACCTGGTGCCCAGCCGCGTGCACGACGGCCAGTTCTACGCGCTGCCGCAGTCGCCCCAGCTGTACAAGCAGATGCTGATGGTGGCCGGCTACGACCGCTACTACCAGATCACCAAGTGCTTCCGCGACGAAGACCTGCGCGCCGACCGCCAGCCCGAGTTCACGCAGATCGACTGCGAGACTTCGTTTCTGGGCGAGCAGGAAATCCGCGACATCTTCGAGCGCATGATTGCCGAAGTGTTCAAGCAGCAGATGAACGTGGACCTGGGCGAGTTTCCGGTCATGGCGTACCAGGAGGCCATGCACCGCTTTGGCTCGGACAAGCCCGATCTGCGCGTCAAGCTCGAATTCACCGAACTCACCGACGTGATGGCGGACGTGGACTTCAAGGTCTTCTCCGGCCCCGCCACCACCCCAGGCGGGCGCGTGGTGGCCCTGCGCGTGCCGGGGGGTGCGCAGATTTCGCGCGGCGAGATCGACGGCTACACCGAGTTCGTCAAGATCTACGGCGCCAAGGGCCTGGCGTGGATCAAGGTCAACGAAGTCGCGAAGGGCCGCGACGGTTTGCAGTCGCCCATCGTCAAGAACATCCACGACGCCGCGATCGCCGAAATCCTCAAGCGCACCGGTGCGCAGGACGGTGACGCGCTGTTCTTCGGCGCCGACAAGGCCAAGATCGTCAACGACGCCATCGGCGCGCTGCGCCTGAAGGTGGGTCTGGGCGAGTTCGGCCGCAAGCACGGCCTGTTCGAAGACCGCTGGGCGCCGCTGTGGGTGGTGGATTTCCCCATGTTCGAGTACGACGAGGACAACGCCCGCTGGGCCGCCGTGCATCACCCGTTCACCAGCCCCAAGGACGGCCACGAGGACTACATGGACAGCGACCCGGGCCGCTGCGTCGCCAAGGCCTACGACATGGTGCTCAACGGCTGGGAGCTGGGCGGCGGTTCGGTGCGGATCCATCGCGCCGACGTGCAGAGCAAGGTGTTTTCCGCCCTCAAGATCGGCCCCGAGGACGCCCGCGCCAAGTTCGGCTACCTGCTGGACGCGCTGCAGTACGGCGCGCCCCCGCACGGCGGCCTGGCCTTCGGCCTGGACCGCCTGATCACCCTGATGACCGGCAGCGAATCGATCCGCGACGTCATCGCCTTCCCCAAGACCCAGCGCGCGCAGGACCTGCTGACGCAGGCGCCTTCGCCGGTCGATGAAAAGCAGCTGCGCGAGCTGCACATCAAGCTGCGCAATCCGACGCCAGCGTGACGCGCCGCACGGCGCCGCGGTTGGGCTCTGCTACGATGAAATCTTTGTTCAGGAGGTTCGTTCATGTCCAACGTTTCCGAAATGGTTGATTCCGCCGACCAAGCCAAGGATGAACTCGTGGCCAACCTGCGCCGCGTGATTTCCGATGCCGAAGACCTGCTGGCGGCCACGGCCGGCGATGCCGACAGCAAGATTGCCGAGTTGCGCGCGCGCGCGCGCAAGAACCTGGCCGTGGCGCGCGACAAGCTGGCCGACGCCGACGCCGCGCTGCGCGCGCAGGCGCGCCGGGCCATGAACGCCACCGACGACTACGTGCACGACAACCCCTGGTCGTCCATTGGCGCGGCCGCGGCCATTGGCATGCTGGTGGGCGTGCTGCTGGGCCGCCGCTGATGGCTTGCGCCTGCGGGCGTGCAGCATTCATGAGTCAACCGTGACGGCGGGTGTCGAAAGCACGGCCACGCGGCTGCGCCACTTGCTGGCCGACGCGGCCGAACTGCTCCAGGTTCGGCTGGAGTTGCTCGGCCTGGAGGCGCGCGAGGACATCGGCCAGTTGCTGCACCTGGGCGTGCAGGCAGCGCTGGCCGTGGTGTTGCTCAGCTTCGGACTGATCTTTCTGGCGCTGTTTCTCACCGTCATGCTGTGGGACAGCCAGCGCCTGCTGGCCTTGGGCATCTTCACCACCGCGTTCCTGGGGGTCGGTGCGGTGCTGGCCCTGCTGGCCTGGCAGCGCCTGCGCCGCGGCTTGCGCCTGTTTCGCGCCAGCATCCAGGAGCTGCGCGCCGACCGGGAGCGCCTGCGCTCATGAACGCCGATCCGCCCTGGGCACCCCGCGACGTCGCGGCGCGGCGCGAGCGTCTGCTGCTGCGCTCGGCCCAGTTGCGCGAGCAACTGGGCAGCCGCGCGCGCGTGTTGCGGCCCGCCCTGCGCACGGTCGACCGCGTGCGCGGTGGTGCGCAGGCCGTGCGCGACAACCGCAGCTGGGTGCTGTTGGGCGGGGCGGCGCTGGTGGGCGCCGTGCTGGTGCGCCCACGCCTGATGATGGGGCTGGGCTTGCGCGTGTGGTCGGGCTGGCAGGCGTTTCAGCGCGTGCGCCCCATTGCGCGCACACTCTGGCGGCAACTGCTCTGATCGCTGCCACGCACGAGAGAGGGCCCGCGCCATGACGCAGCCCGCCACCGCCCCTTCCAGACCCTACAAGATTCCCCAGTCGGTGCTGGTGCTCATCCACACCGCCGCGCTCGACGTGCTGCTGATTCGGCGCGCTGACATCGAGGCCGAGTTCTGGCAATCGGTCACCGGCAGCAAGGACAGCGAGGGCGAGGCCCTGATCGATACCGCCGTGCGCGAAGTGCGCGAGGAAACCGGGCTGGATGCCTGCGCGCCGGGCTTCGCGCTGACCGACTGGAACCTGGAAAACGTCTACGACATCTATCCGCGCTGGCGCAACCGCTACGCGCCGGGCGTGACGCGCAACGTCGAGCACGTGTTCGGCCTGTGCGTGCCCGCCGGCGTGGCGGTGCGCCTGAACCCGCGCGAGCACATCGATTTCGTGTGGTTGCCCTGGCGCGCGGCGGCCGACCGCTGCTATTCCTACACCAACGCCGAGGCCTGCCTGCTGCTGCCGCGCTTTGCCCACCCGGAGGCATCGTGATCGAAGCACCCCCGATCGACATCCTGATCCCGCCGCGCCTGCGCGTGGCCACCTACAACATCCACAAGGGGGTGCAGGGCATCGGCCCGACGCGCCGGCTGGAGATCCACAACCTGGCGCTGGCCGTGGACAGCCTGGATGCCGACATCATCTGCCTGCAGGAGGTGCGCGCGGAGAACCGCCGCGAGGCGCAGTATTTCGAGCGCTGGCCCACCCAGCCCCAGGCCGACTTTCTGGCGCCGCTGGGCTACGAGGCGGCCTATCACACCAACGCCGTCACCAAGGATGGCGAGCACGGCAACGCGCTGCTCTCGCGCTGGCCCATCATCCATGTGCGGCACGAGGACATGTCGGACCACCGCTTCGAGCAGCGCGGCCTGCTGCATGCCGAGCTGCGCGTGCTGGGCGCACCGCTGCACGTCGTCGTGGTGCACTTTGGCCTGATCCCGGCCAGCCGGCTGCGCCAGACGATCCACCTGCGCCGCTACATCGCGCGCGAGATTCCGCTGGACGAAGCCCTGGTGGTGGCGGGCGACTTCAACGACTGGGGCACGCGGGTGCAGCGCCTGCTGCACGTCGATGCGCTCAAGAGCTTCGAGGGCGAGCGCACGCGAACCTACCCCTCGCGCTTTCCGGTGGCGCAGCTGGATCACATCTATGCGCGTGGCATGCTGCCGCTCAGCCTGCAGGCGCCGCGCGGGCGGGTGTGGTGGCGCATGTCCGATCACCTGCCGCTGATTGCGGAGTTTCAGCTTGCAGCCCATAGCCAGTGAGTGCAAAAAGCTATAAAAAATATAGTAAATCCGGTAGCTGCTACCATCGCCTCTCCATGACCCGCATTCTCCCTGCCACCCCCTTGCACGCTGCGGTCGCTGACGAGGGCACGCCCGTCTCGGTCAAGATCCGCGAGCGCATTCGCGCCGCCGGCCAGCGCTTCAATGCCAATGACAACATCGCCGAGTTCATCCGGCCGGGCGAGCTGGACGTCCTGCTCGACGAGGTCAGCGGCAAGATGCAGGCCGTGCTCGACAGCCTGGTGATCGATACCGAGCGTGACCACAACACGTCCAGGACCGCGCGGCGCGTGGCCAAGATGTACATCAACGAGGTGTTCCAGGGCCGCTACACGCCATCGCCCACGATCACCGAATTTCCCAACGCCGAGCACCTGAACGAGCTGATGATCGTTGGCCCCATCACCGTGCGCAGCGCGTGCAGCCACCACCTGTGCCCGATCATCGGCAAGCTGTGGATCGGCGTGATGCCCAACGAGCACACCAACGTCATCGGCCTGTCCAAATATGCGCGCCTGGCCGAATGGATCATGGGCCGCCCGCAGATCCAGGAAGAAGCCGTGGTGCAGCTGGCCGACGTGATCCAGCACAAGACCAAGCCCGACGGCCTGGCCCTGGTCATGCAGGCTTCACACTTTTGCATGGCCTGGCGCGGCGTCAAGGACATGGACAGCAAGATGATGAACTCGGTCATGCGCGGCGTGTTCCTGAAAGACGCCAACCTGCGCCGCGAGTTTTTGTCCCTCATTCCCCGGAACCCCTGACATGCTGGTACGCCTGCTCTACGCCAGCCGCGCGGTGGACAACACCCAACCGGCCGTGCAAGCCATTCTCGATTCGGCCCGGCGCCACAACCAGGACAGCGGCGTGACCGGCATCCTGGTCTACGGCGGGGGCGTGTTCATGCAGGCCATCGAGGGTGGGCGCCAGGTCGTCAGCGACCTGTACGGCACCATTTCGCGCGACGCGCGCCACAAGGACGTGGCGCTGCTGCACTACGAGGAAATCGTCGAGCGGCGCTTTGGCAGCTGGACCATGGGGCTGGTCGACGCCGGGCGCATCAACGCCAGCGTGCTGCTCAAATATTCGGAGCGTGCCGTGCTCGACCCCTACGCCGTGTCCGGCAAGGTGTCGATGGCCTTGCTCGAAGAGCTGATCGCCACCGCCAGCATCCTCAGCCATACCTGAGCGCGCGTTCGTCCGTGTCAGTTGTCCACAAAGCTGCGCGCCACCCGCCGGGCATGAAACCCCAAGAGCCGAGTGGCCGCGGAGCAGGCCATGCCAGCGATCGCCGTGGCCGGGGTTTCCCCGGCCACCAGCGATGCCCCCTGCAAGGGGGTGGGCGAAACATCGCGAAGCGAGTGAAGACTGGGGGTGTGCCATTTCAGCGCAGGCGCTGGCCTTGGTGCTGCTGGCCGGCCTGATCCACGCCGGCTGGAACATCCTGGCCAAGAAGACGGGCGGCGACGCCCGGTTTGCCTTTTTCACCTCGGCCTGGCTGATGGCGGTGTGGGCCCCGCTGGGCCTGTGGCTGGGCTGGCGCGCGGTGCCCGCCTGGGGCGCGGCCGAATGGGCCGTGGTCCTGGCCAGTGCCGTGCTGCACGTGCTGTATTTCGTCACCCTGCTGCGCGGCTATCGCGCGGCCGATCTGACGGTGGTGTATCCGCTGGCGCGGGGCACCGGGCCGCTGCTGTCGTCCATTGGCGCGGTGCTGCTGCTGGGCGAGGCCGTCACCTGGGGCGGCGTGCTGGGCGTGCTCGGCGTGGTGCTGGGCGTGCTGCTGATTGCTGGCGGCGCGCGCCTGTGGCGCCCCACGGCCTCGCTCGCGGCCCGTCAGCAACTGTACCGCGGCCTGTACTACGGCCTGGTCACGGGGGTGTGGATTGCCGGCTACACCGTGGTCGATGGCTACGCCGTGAAAATATTGGCCATCTCGCCTATCCTGGTGGACTACATGGGCAACGCCGCGCGTGTGCTGTTGTTGGTGCCAGTGGCGTTGCGTGACCGTGCCGAGACGGCGCGCCTGTGGCGCGCGCAGTGGCGCGGCGCGCTGGGGGTGGCGGTGTTCAGTCCCATCGCCTACGTGCTGGTGCTCTACGCCGTGCAGCAGGCGCCGCTGTCGCACGTGGCGCCCGCGCGCGAGGTGTCGATGCTGTTTGCCGCGCTGATCGGCGGGCGCCTGCTGGGCGAGGGCGACCGCGTGGTGCGCGTGGCCGGGGCACTGCTCATTGGCGCCGGCGTGGTGCTGCTGGCCCTGGGATAGCGCTCGGCAGCTCAGTGCCGGGTGAGCCCGAAAAATCCCCCACGGTTTTCACCCCTGTCTCCAATAGGGGAATAATGCAAACCCGTCCGCCACGGTTCGTGGCGGCGCGCCGATCCTTCACCCATTGAACCGACATGCATCCCGATCTCAAGAAACGCACCCTGCTGCAAGTGGCAGCCGTCAGCGCCGTGGCCCCGCTGGCCCTCGTTGCCTGTGGCAAAAAAGACGAGGCGGCGGCTACGGCGTCGGCGCCGCCCGCTGCCGGTCCGGCGGCAGCGGCCTCCGGCGCCAGCGCCGAACCCCTGAAAGCCGCGTGGATTTATGTCGGGCCGGTGGGCAATGCCGGCTGGAGCTTCGAACACGATTTGGGGCGAAAGCAAGTGCAAGCCGCGTTTGGCAGTCGCGTTCAAACCAGCTTTGTCGAAAGCGTGCCGGAGGGAGCGGATACGGAGCGCGTGTTGCGCGACCTGGTCAGCCAGGGCAACAAGATGATCTTCGGCACCAGCTTCGGCTTCATGGAGGCGATGGTGAAGGTGGCGCCCGAGTTTCCGGATGTCCACTTCGAGCACGGCACCGGCTACAAGACCGGACCCAACCTGAACGTCTACGACTCGCGCTTTTATCAGCCGGTCTACCTCGCCGGCATCATTGCCGCGAGCATGAGCAAGACCGGCGTGCTGGGTTGCGTGGGCTCCGTGCCCATTCCGGAAGTGCTGCGCAACATGAATGCCTTTGCCCTGGGCGCGCAAAGCGTCCGTCCGGACATCAAGCTGCGCGTGGTTTTCATCAACAGCTGGTTCGATCCGCCCAAGGAGACCGAAGCCGCCAACGCCCTGATCAACGGCGGCGCCGACGTGCTGCTGCAAAACACCGACTCGCCGGCCGTGATCCAGGCCGCCGCGCAGGCGGGCAAGCTGGCGTTCGGCTGGGATTCGGACATGAGCGAGATTGGCGGCAAGGCCCACCTGGGGTCTGTCATCGTGGACTGGGGCCCCTATTACAAGAAGGCCGTCGGCGCCGCGCTGGATGGCACGTGGAAGGGCGGGCAAGTGACGCGCTGGGGCATGCCGGAAGGACAGAACCTGCTGATCAAGGTGTCCGACCAGGTGCCCCCCGAAGCCCGGGAGAAGGTTGCCAAAGCCGAGGCCAGCATCAAGGATCGCAGCTTCGATGTGTTCAACGGCCCGCTGGTCGACCGCGACGGCACCGAACGCCTGGCGGCCGGCAAGCGCGCCGACGACGAGTGGCTGGGGGGCATCAACTTCTTCATCAAGGGCGTCGAAGGCCAGATCCCGTCGGCCAAGTGAGGAGCGGAAATGACGATCGAATCGGTTGTCTGGGACGAGTGGTATCCGGTCGCCATCGCGGAAGACGTCACCCCGTGCAAGGTCTACAAGACGCGGTTGCTGGGGCACTCGATCGAATACGCATGCGATGCCGACGGCCGGGTGACGGCCTGGCACGGCAATGCCGAGCGCACGCCGTGCAAGGCGCTCACGCGCTATCACACGCACTGGGTTTCGCTGGGCGATCCGCCCGAGCGCTTCTTTGCGTTGCCCGAATTCGATGAGCCGGACCGCCGCACGCTGGGCGGCGGCTCCATGACGGTGCATGTGTCCGGTCTGCGCGCCATCGAGAATTTTCTGGACATGGCGCACTTTCCGTATGTGCACGACGGATTTCTGGGCGCCGAGCCGTATACCGACGTGTTGCCCTACGACGTTTCGATCGAGCCGCCGGGTGAAATCTTCGCGCGCAACTGCCGCTTTTTCCAGCCCAGGGGCGCGTCCACGTCCAATGACGGTGGCTACGACACCGACTACATCTACCGCGTCACGCGCCCCTACGTCGCCCTGCTGTACAAGAGTTCGCCGCATCATCCGGGCCGCATGGACGTCATTGGCTTGTTCGTCCAGCCGCTGACCGAAGAATGGTGCAGGGCGCACACCTTGCTTCTGTACCTCGACGAGACCACCCCCGACTCCGGCCTGCGCCTGTTTCAGCAGACCATCTTTGGCCAGGACCTGATGCTGCTGAGCAACGAGATACCCAAGAAGCTGCCCCTGGATTCGCGCTTTGAAATCCCGGTCCGGGCCGATGCCATGTCCATGGCCTATCGCCGCTGGCTGGACCAGCGGGGCGTTCGGTATGGCACCTACCGGGAGCTCGAGGCGCAGGCCATGCCCGCGCCGGCCGGGCAAACCTTGACCAGGGCAGTGGCATGAGCGAGGCTTTGAATTCGGCGTGGTTTCCGGTTGCTGGCGCGCACGATCTGGCCGAACGTCACATCTTCGCGGGCGAGCTCCACAACGTCGAATTGGCCCTGTGGCGTGACGACGACGGATGCGTGAATGCCTGGGACAACCGCTGCTGCCATCGCGGCGCGCGCCTGACCCTGGGGGCCAACACCGGCCACCGGGTCCGTTGCCAATACCACGGCTGGCAATACCGCAGCGGCGACGGCCAGTGCATCGTCCTTCCAGCGGCATCGCAAACGCCGCCGCCCACCAGCGTCTGCGCGCACACGTTCGCGGCGGTCGAGCGCAACGACCTGGTGTGGGTCAACCTGAACCTGCCCGCCGGCCACCCCGCGTGCCCCCCGCAGGGCGACTGGCTCATTGCGGAGCCGGGCGCCGGTCGAACGCAACGGGCCTTGCAGAGTTTTGTTCTGCACGCCGGCGCCGCAACGGCATTGGCCGGGGTGCAACGCTACGCAGCGTTCGATGCGCGACTGTCTGGCGACCCGTCCGTGGCGCTGCGAAGCAGCCCTCGCGCCGTCCATCTGTCCTGGAACGAGGATGGGCAGGCCCTGCAGCTGTTCTTCCTGCTGCAACCGGCACGCACCGACAAGACCCTTGTCCATGCCGTGCTCGAAGCCCCCGCCGATGCGGTGGCGCTGGGGCCATGGCCAGCCCGTCACCAGGCGGCGATGAAGCGCTTGCGTCATCGCCTCATCGACGAGGGGCGGGTGTCGGACGTTCCCCTCAGCACGGCCGACGACGCTTATGTGCCGCCGCCGCCGCAACCCAAGGTCCGCCAGCGCGGGTCCGAGCGGCTGCTCAAGGCTCGCGTCACGCGCGTGACCGAGGTGGCGCAGGACATCCGCAGCTTCGAGCTCGAACCCGAGGACCAGGGTGACATCGGCGCCTTGGCCGACTTCATTCCAGGGGCGCACATCGACGTGCTGACGCCGGCGGGCCTGCTGCGCCAATACTCCATCGTCAGCGCGCCGGGCGAGATCAACGCCGGCAGCGCGCGGGGTGTTCGCGGCGTCACCATCGCGGTCAAGCGCGAGCCCGATTCGCGCGGGGGCTCGGCCTCCATGCATGGGCAGATCCGCGAGGGTGCGATCGTCGAGGTCTCGCGCCCCAAGAACCACTTCCGGCTGGCCAACAGCGGCGGCGCGCTCTTTCTGGCGGCCGGCATCGGGGTGACGCCTCTGCTGTCCATGGCCGGACAGATGGCGGCCACGGGCCGGCTCCATGCGCTGCACTATTTTTCGCGCGGCGCGGCGCACGTGGCGTTTCGCGAGCGCCTCGATGCCTTGCAGGACGTTCACCTGCACCTGGGGCTGTCGCCCGAGGCCACGCTGGCGCAGATCCAGTCGATCCTGGCCACCATGGACCCGCAGATGGACATCTATGTCTGCGGCCCCCGGCCGTTCCTGGATGCCATCGTCGGTGCGGCGCAGGCGCTCGGCCTTGGCGCCGACCGGGTCCACTTCGAGCTGTTCTCCAACACCATCTCGCACCAGAACGACAAGCCGTTCAAGGTTCGGCTGGCGCGCAGCGGTGTCGAGTTGAACGTCCCCGTCGGTCAATCGCTCTCGGATGTGCTGTCGGAGCACGGGATCGCGGTCGAGACGTCTTGCGAGCAAGGCGTGTGCGGGACCTGCATGGTGACCGTGCTGGAAGGCACGCCGGAGCACCGGGACGTCTACCTGAGTGAAGACGAAAAGCGCGCCGGGCACTGCATGCAGGCTTGCGTTTCGCGCAGCGCCTCTGAAATGCTGGTGCTTGATCTGTGAGCGCCGGAGCCTGCCCATGATCACCTTGTACGACTACGAGCTGTCCGGAAACTGCTACAAGGTCCGGCTTTTTCTGGAGATCCTGAAGATCCCCTACGTCAAGCACCCGGTCGAGTTCTATCCCGGCTTTGAGCACAAGAGCGATGCCTTGCTGGCGCTCAATCCCTTGGGCCAGTTGCCCATTCTCGATGACGCGGGTTTTGTCATGCGCGACGCCCAGGCCATCCTGAGCTATCTCGCGCAGCGCTACGCGCCCGGCAGCCATTGGTATCCGGTGCTTGACGCACGCCGCCTGGGCGAAACCAACATGTGGCTGGCCTTTGCCAACGAGCTGACGGCCACCTCGTCGGCTGCTCGCTTGCAGCAATTGTTCGAGTTCGAGCTGGATGCCGACAAGGCGCGACGCGGCGCCTATCGCCTGTTTCGCATCCTCGATGAACACCTGTGGCTGTCCGAGCGGCAACCCGATGGCGGCTGGCTGTGCACCGGGGGCCAACCCACCATCGCCGATCTGGCCTGTTTCCCCTATGTGATGCTGGCCCCCGAGGGCGGCATCAGCCTGCTCGACTTCCCGGCGCTGCGGCGCTGGACGGATCGCGTCAAGCGCATTGCGGGCTTTACCGTGATGGCCGGCATATTTCCGGCGTCGCCGTCGCGCCAGCAAGCCCCGACCGAACACGGCGCCATCACGATGTGAGCGCCATGCAGGCCATTGTGCCCGCTTGCGCTTGCCGGATCAGCGCTGCACGCTATCATTTTGATTGTTGTCCGTGGTGACGCGGTGGGCGTCCAGGGCGGCCAGCAACTCCGCGTCGCTGCGATAGAGATGCAGCAGCGCATCCGGCGTCAGCAGGCCGGCGGCGCGCAGCACGGTGTCGGCGGGCAGTTTCAGGCCACTCACCAGCAGGGCCACGCCCCGCTGCTGCATCTGGGCCCAGACCCGTGCAAATGCCTCCGCGCCGGTCACGTCGATGTGGTTGATCGGCTGCGCCAGCAGGCACACCTGGCGGGTGTCGGGATGCTCGGTCAGGTACTCGGTCACGCGGCGCTCGAACGCGCCCGCGCTGGCAAAGTCCAGCGCCGCGTCCATGCGCAGCGCCAGCGTGTGCGGCGCCAGCGGCGGCAATTGCCACAGGTGGCGGTCGCGCAAGGTGCCATCCGGGTGCAGGCCGGCCTCGATGATGCGCGGGTGCAGGTGCTGGTACAAGAAGTGCGACAGCGCCATCAGGACCCCGGCCAGCACGCCCCAGTACAGCGCCGGCGCCGCGGCGATGGTGATCATGAAGGTGAGCAGCGCGATCACGCCCTCCACGCGCGAAATGCGCCACACGCGCAAAAACTCGCGCGGCTTGAGCAGGCCCACCACCGCCACCAGCACGATGGCCGCCAGCACTGCCTGCGGCACATGGCGCAGCCACGGTGTGAAGAACAGCAGCGCCAGCAATACCACTGCCACCGAAAAAATCGTGGCCCAGCCGGTCTGCGCGCCCGCATACAGGTTGAGTGCGGAGCGCGAAAACGACGAACTGGTGGCAAACGAGCCCGACAGCCCCGACACGATCTTGGCCAGCCCCTGGCCGATGAGATCCTGGTCCTGGTCCCAGCGCTCGCCCTTTTTCTGGTTGTCCACCTTGGCGCTGGATGCCGTTTCCAGAAAGCTGATCAAGGTCACCACCAGCGTGGGCAGCACCAGTTGCCCCAGCGCCTCGGCGCCTGGCCATGCGGGGATGTACAGCGAGGGCAGGCCTTGCGGCAGCAGGCCGATCACCTTGCCCCCGCTGGCCTCGAAGCCCAGCGCGCCGCTGATGGCCGCCGCCGCCAGCACCACCACCAGGATGCTGGGAAAGGCGGGCCGCCAGCGCCGCGCCAGCCACAGCAGCGCCAGCGACCCCAGCCCGAACGCCGCCGCCCCTGCGTGGATGGCCGGCGCGTGCAGCATCTGTCCCCACGAGCGCTGAAAGCCCAGCAGCGCCGGCAATTGCGACGTGATGATCAGCACCGCCGCCGCCTGCGTGAACGCCATCAGCACGGGTGAATTGACCAGGTTCAGCAGCCAGCCGAAGCGTGCCAGCCCCAGCGCGGCCTGCAGCAGGCCCGACATCAGCGCCAGCCACACCGCCAGGTCCACCCACTCGGCCGTGCCTGGCGTGGCCAGCGGCGCCAGCCCGGCGGAAATCAGCAAGCTGGTCAGCGCCACCGGCCCCACCGACAGCCGCGCCGAGGCGGAAAAAAGCACGGCCGCCAGTGCCGGCAACAGCGAGGCATAGATGCCGGTGATCAAGGGCATTCCGGCCAGTTGCGCGTAGGCCACGCCCTGCGGAATCACCATCAGCCCCACCGTGAGGCCGGCCATGGATTCGCTGCGCAGCAGCGCCGCCGTGGGACGCGGCCAGCGCAGAAAAGGCAGGCGGCGGGTCAAGTGGGCGGACAGTTGCATGGATGGAGCGAAGTTTGTCAGCGTATCGGTGCGGCAGGCGTTAAATTCGAATCGCCGCCGCAGGCGCCCACGACGCGGCCTTGGTGCCGCATTGGAGAATGATGATAACCACCGCAAAGCACGCCCTTGTCCCGCGCACGCTCCTGGCGCTGGCGCTGTTCGCGCCCCTGCTGGCCAGCGCGCAGGCCTACCGGTGCCAGGACGCCGCCAGCGGCCGCACGCTCTACACCGACCAGCCCTGCAAAGGTGGCGCCACGGTGGTGCCCAAGCCCACCGACGAGCAGCTGCGCCAGGACGCCGAGCGCGCCCAGCAAGCGCGTGAGCGGGCCGTGCAGCAGCGCGAGGACGCCGTGCTGCGCCAGCAGCAGCAACTGGACGCCGACCGCACCGCCGAGGCCCAGCGCCCCAGGCCCGTGCCACCGGCCGAATCCGAAGCCTGCCGCCGCGCGCGCGAAGAGGCCAGCTTTCGCGCCGCCAGCGTGACCGCCAGCGAAGAGCAGATTCGCACCGCCCGCGCCAACGCCGCGCTGGCCTGCGGGCAGCCCGCGCCGGCCGAAGTGGTGGTGCTCCCGCCGCCCCTGCCGCGCTGGCGTCCGCCCCGTCCGTGGAACGACCCGCCGCCGCGTCCCCAGCGCCCACCGCCGCCGCAGTACGCGCCCGGGACCGAGCCCTTGCCGATGCGCTGATAAGTGCAGCAAGATGAATGACCTTCCAGCCGCGCCGGACAATGACCGAAGCGCCTCTGTTCGTCGATGCGCGGCGCGGTCATTGGCCACCACTGGGTTCGCCGGCCGTCAGCGCCACCACTGCGTCAGGACGTGAATCAGCAGGCCCACCGCACCCCCGACCAAGGTGCCGTTGATGCGGATGAACTGCAAGTCCTGGCCCAGGTGGCGCTCCAGTTCGTCGCTCATCTGGCGCGCGTCCCAGGCTTGCACCCTCGCCTCGATGAAGGTGGCAATGTCGCCCCGGTGGCGCTCCAGCAGGCGGGGCGCGGCGGCTTGCAGCTCGGCGTTGATCCAGGCGCGCAGCGCGTCGTTGGCGGCCAGGCGCTCGCCCAGGGTCTGCGCGGCGGCGGCGATGCGCTGGTGTGTCCATGATGCGGGCTCGCGCAGATCGCGATCGAGCCAGGCCAGCAACTCGCGCCAGGCCTGGCGCACGTGCTGTCCCAGCACCGGGCTGGCCAGCAATTCGTCGCGCCCCTGCGCGACGCGCTGCTGCCAGGCCGGGTCCTGCTGCAGGCGCTGCGCCCAGTCGGCGGCCAGCGCGTCGAAACGCTGGCGCAGCGGGTGCGCCGGGTCTTCGGTCATCTCGAGCAGGGTGCGCGCCAGGATGACGATGACCTTGCGTGTGGCCAGCCGGGCCGCGACCTGATCCAGGCCCAGCAGCTTCAGTGCCTTGACTTCGCGTGCGATGGCCTCGCTGATGCCGTCTTGCACGGCGTCTTCGCCCAGCAGCCGCGCGCCCTGGCTCACCAGGGCGTCCAGCAGGGCCTGGTGCCGGCCGTCCTGCACCAGCGCCTGCAGCAACTGGCCCGACAGGCGCGCCGCGTCCACCTGCCGCAGGCCGCCGCGCGCCAGCTCGGTCACGGCATCGTGCACGGCCGGCTCGTCCAGCGCGGCCACGGCCCAGCGCGCCAGGGCCGTCCCGTGGTCGGCCACGCGCGCGGCGTTGGCGGGCTGCACCAGCCAGTGGGCCAGGCCCGCGGCCGCGTCCACGTCGCGCAGGCGCGCCAACACCCAGTCGGTGGCCAGGAAATGGGAGGCGATGAACTGCGCCAGCTGGCGGCCGATGCGGTCCTTGCTGGCCGGCACGATGGCGGTGTGCGGGATGGGCAGGCCCATGGGGTGGCGAAACAGGGCCACCACGGCAAACCAGTCGGCCATGGCACCCACCAGCGCCGCACCGGCAAATGCCGCCACGTAGCCCCAGGCCGGGTGCTGGGATTGCAGCGCCGTGGCCAGCACGTACAGGGCTGCTGCGGCCAGCAGCAGGGCAAGGGCGGCGCGCTTCATGCGTGGCCCGGCCGCTGGGCCTGCGGGCAGCGCACCTGGATGCGCTCGGCCACACGGGCGCCGGGCTCCAGCCGCACGGCCGTCAGGCAGCCGCCCCACACGCAGCCGGTGTCCAGCGACAGCAGGGTGGGTCGGTCGTCGATCCAGCCCAAGGTGGACCAATGGCCGAAGGCCAGCACCTCGCCGGCGGTCCGGCGACCCGGCACGTCGAACCAGGGCAGGTAGCCCGGCGGGGCCGCGGCCGCGCCGCCCTCCCTGGTGGCGAACTCCATGCGCCCGTCGGGCGTGCAAAAGCGCAGGCGCGTCAGGGCATTGACGATGACGCGCAGGCGCTCGGCGCCTTGCAGGCCGTCCTGCCACTGGTCGGGCTCGTTGCCGTACATCTGCCGCAGGAAGTCGGCCCAATCGGCACTGCGCAGCACGGCCTGCACTTCGGCGGCCAGCGCCAGGGTTTGTGCGCTCGTCCATGACGGTAGCACGCCCGCATGCACCATCAGCACGCCGTGCTCGCGCCAGGCCAGGGGGCGCTGGCGAAGCCAGTGCAGCAGCGCCTCGCGTTCGGGTGCGGCCAGCACGTCGGTGGCGGTGTCCAGGCGGTGTGGGCGGTGCACGCCGCAGGCCAGCCCCAGCAGGTGCAGGTCGTGGTTGCCCAGCAGGGTTTGTGCCGCGCCACCCAGGGCCACCAGCCGCCGCAGCGCGGCCAGCGAGGCCGGCCCGCGGTTGACCAGATCACCCAGCACGATCAGCCGGTCGCGGCTGGGCGAGAACGCCACGGTGTCCAGCAATTGCCCGAGGGCCGCATCGCAGCCCTGCACGTCGCCAATCAGGTAGAGTGCCATGGCGCTGAATTCTCCACCAGGCTCTGTTCTGCATGGACTTTTTCCTGATTGTTTTCCTCACCCTGCTCAACGGCGTGTTCGCCATGTCCGAACTCGCCGTGGCATCCAGCCGCAAGGCCCGCCTGGTGGCCCTGGAGGAAAGCGGGGACACGGGCGCCGGCGCCGCACTGAAGCTGATGGAGCGGCCCACCCAGTTCCTGTCCACGGTGCAGGTGGGCATCACCTCCATCGGCATGCTCAACGGCATCGTGGGCGAGGCGGCCTTCAGCGGGCCGGTGGCCGACTGGCTGGCGGGCCTGGGCCTGGGCGAGTCGGCCGCGTCGATCACGGCCACGGCGCTGGTGGTGACGGCCATCACCTTCACCACCATCATTTTTGGCGAACTGGTGCCCAAGCGCATCGGCCAGATGTTTCCGGAAAGCGTGGCGCGCTGGATTGCCCGGCCCATGACCTGGCTGGCGCAATTGGCCAAACCGTTCGTCTGGCTGCTGTCCCTGTGCACGCAAGGCATGCTGAAACTGCTGCGCATCGATGAATCGCAAAGCCGCAGTGTCACGGTCGAGGAAATATCGGCCAGCCTGGAGGAGGGCGTGGACGCCGGCCTGATTGAAGCGCACGAGCATCAGATGGTGCGCAATGTGTTTCACCTGGACGACCGGCCACTGACGTCCCTGATGGTGCCGCGCGCCGAGATTGAATGGCTGGATTCGGATTTGACGGCCGCGCAGGCGCTCGAGCATCTGGCGCGCGCCGGAGAAAATGGCACGCATTCCTGGTATCCGGTGTGCCGGGGTGGATTGGACGAGGTCAAGGGCGTGATTTCGGTGGCGCGCCTGCTGGAATTGGGCCAATCGTCTGCGGATGCCATCGATTCGCATGTCCAGGCCGCGCAGTTCGTGCCCGAAACCCTCAGCGCCATGGAAATGCTGGAGCAATTGCGCGCCAGATCCGGTCGCCTGGCCTTTGTGGTGGATGAATATGGCGTGGTGCAAGGCATGATGACGCCGCGCGATTTTCTGGAAGCCATTACCGGCGAGCTCAAGCCCGATGCCGATATCGACGCCTGGGCCACGCCGCTGCATGGCGGCGGCTGGTTGCTCGATGGTTTGATGCCCGTCAGCGAGTTGAAGGCGCGCCTGAATATCGACGAGTTGCCACTGGAGGACAAAAGCCGCTACAACACGCTGGCGGGTTTGCTGATGTCGGTGCTGGGACGATTGCCCCAGGTCGGCGAGAAAATCGAATGTGCAGGCTGGATATTCGGCGTGGAAAAAATGCAGGGACGGCGGATCGACAAAGTGCGGGCCCATGTGGCAACGCCAGTGAATTGAAACGAATGGCGGGAATCCGGCCATTGAATGGCGCAAAGTGATGGTATATTGCAATTCCTCAAAATCACTTTGAATCCATCATCATGGCAAGTCTGAAGGAACTGCTGCTCCAGCAAAAAGAACTCGCGGTCCAGATCGAGGCCGCGCGCAAGCGTGAAATCGCCGACGCCGTCCAACAGGCGCGCGCCCTGGTGGCCGAGCATGGTTTGACGGTCGAAGACGTGTTTCCCAATCGCCGCGGCCGCAAGGCGGCGGGCGGTGGCGCCAAGGTCGCACCCAAATACCGCGATCCGGCCACCGGCACCACATGGACGGGCCGTGGCAAGCCTCCGCGCTGGATCGAGGGCAAGGATCGCGCCGCATTCGCCATCAACTGAGCGTTTTCGCAGCCCCCGCAAAGGCGCCCTTCGCGGGCGCCTTTGTCATGAAGAGCGGTGGGCCCTTGCCGGATACGCGACAATCGCGGCAGCGAATTCATTTTTTCATTGCGAACAGGAATCACCATGACGGATCAAGACACCCAGCAACGCATCGAGCAACTCGTCAAGGGCCACGAGCTTGTGTTGTTCATGAAGGGTGACGCCAACTTCCCCATGTGCGGCTTCTCCGGCCGCGCCATCCAGATCCTGAAGGCCGTCGGCGTGGACACGGCGGCCGCGCTGACCACGGTCAACGTGCTGGAGGACGAAGCGATCCGCCAGGGCATCAAGGACTACAGCCGCTGGCCCACCATTCCCCAGCTGTACGTCAAGGGCGAGTTCATCGGCGGCTCGGACATCATGATGGAGATGTACGAGTCGGGCGAGTTGCAGCAGCTGTTGGGCAGCCAGACGGCCTGACGCCTGGCGACGCCGAAAAAAGGACGCCCGCGGGCGTCCTTTTTTCACGCGCCGGTGCACCTCGACTCGCCGGTGCGCTGCACGCCACCCGCATCGCATGAAGCCCGGGTGGCCCATGCGCAGCAGTCGCGCAAGGGCCGCACCGCCGCGCCGGCTGGGTCCCCCTCGCCACGCGCAGCGTGCAAGAAGGGGTTCTCGCCTTGTTTCAAGCGCGCGTGTCTTCGTCGGACGCCGCTGCCGCGCTGCCCGGCGTGGAGGCGGCGGAGGCCGGCTCGGAGGCCGCCGGCTGCGCCTCCGATGCGGGCGGCGCTTCGGCTGGGGCCGGGACGGTGGCCGGCGCCGCATCGGACGCCTGCGGCGCCGCGGGCGCCGATGCCGGGGCCTCGACGGCCGCAGGCGCGGGGGCGGGGGCCTTCTCCTTGCCGCAATAGCTCAGGCCGAACAGCGCCGCCAGCACCACCACCACCCAGGGCAGCCAGTTGAGCAGGCCGCCGCTGCCGCCCCCCGATGCGGCTGCGGCGGCCGGTGCGGCGATCAATTGCTCGCCGGCGGCGGCCAGGGCCTGCACCTCGGGCGGCAAGCTGCCGGGCAGGCTGCCGCCGGGCGTGAGCTTGCCCACCACGACCGGCAGCAGGTAGCCCAGCGCGGCGGTGACGTTGTCGCGCCCCAGCTCCAGCTTGCCGCTCACCTGCGACAGCAGGCCGCCGCTGGAGCCCAGTACGGTTTCGAGCTGGCTGTTGCTGATCGTCTGTGCGCTGGGGCCGCCGCCCAGCCAGGACTGCACGATGGGGCCCAGGCCGGCGGCCTTGAACTTTTCAAGAAAGCCCAGCAGCCCCCCGTTGTCCTTGGCCGTCATGTAGGCCAGCAGCATCTGCAGCACGGGCAGGGCCTTGTCACCCAGGCCAAAGCGCACAGCCGCTTCGCGGATCAGCACCTCATACATCTCGGACCTCACTCATTCGGTGTTTTGCGTGGATGCGCCGGACGGGGGGAGGCGCAAGTGTCCAAAAAATTATAGTCAGCCCCCTCATCGGGCCGTTGCGCCAGCGTCGCTGCTTGCCCCTACACTGACCGGGCGCCGCCAGAACCGGCGCGCCCCTGTCCATGAGTCTGACGCAAAGCCTGCTGCTCATTTTGCTGCTGATTGGTGCCAGCGCGTTTTTTTCGCTGGCAGAAATCGCGCTGGCCGCCTCGCGCCGCCTGCGCCTGCAACAGCTGGCCGACGATGGGGACCTGCGGGCCCTGCAGGTGCTGCGGGTGCAGGAGCAGCCCGGCTACTACTTCACCACGGTGCAGATCGGCGTGAACGCGGTGGCCATCTTGGGCGGCATCGTGGGCGAGGGGCTGTTCGGCCCGCCGCTGGCCGCCGTGCTGGGGCGCTGGCTGGCCGAGCCGCACGCGGGCCAGCTGGCCTTTGCCGTGTCGGTGCTCGGGGTGACCTCGCTGTTCGTGGTGTTTGCCGACCTGTTGCCCAAGCGCCTGGGCATGACCCAGCCCGAGCGCATGGCGCTGCGCCTGATCGGCCCCATGCACGCCGTGCTGTGGGCGCTCAAGCCCATCGTGTGGCTGTACTCGCGTTGCACCGACCTGATCATGCGGGCGCTGGGCCTGCCGCTGCAGCGCGACGAACGCATCACGCCCGACGACATCCTGGCGCTGGCCGAGGCCGGCACGCAGGCTGGCGCCATCGACCGCCCCGAGCAGCAGGTGATCGAGAACCTGTTCGAACTGGAAACCCGCCCCGTCAGCAGCGCCATGACCCCACGCGACCGCATCGTCTGGCTGCACCACGACGACCCCGACGCGGTGGTGCGCGCGCGCATCGCGGCCGAACCCTTTTCGACCTACCCGGTGTGCCGCGGTGAGCTGGACCAGGCCATCGGCTACGTGGACGCCAAGGAGTTGTTCCAGCGCGTGCTCAACGGCCAGCCGATTCGCCTGACCGACGAGGCGCTGCTGCACAAGCTGGTGGTGGTGCCCGAGCGGCTGAGCCTGTCGGAGGTGCTGCACCACTTTCGCCAGCAGCACGAGGACTTTGCGCTCATCGTCAACGAGTACAGCACCGTCGTCGGCGTGGTCACGCTGGGCGACGTGATGAGCACCGTGATGGGCACGCTGGTGGCGCCCGAGGACGAGGAGATGATCGTGCGGCGCGAGGACGGCTCCTGGCTGATCGACGGGCTGACGCCGATGCAGGACGTGCTGCGCGCGCTGGATCTGGATGAGCCGCCCAACGCCACCGAGTACGACACCATCGCCGGTTTTCTGATGTGGATGCTGCGCCGCGTGCCGCGCCGCACCGACCGCGTGGTGTGGGGCGGCTATCGCTTCGAGGTGATGGACGTGGACAACTACCGGATCGATCAGGTGCTGGTCACGCAGGAGGCGGAGCCGGTGCAAGCGGCGCCCTGAACAGCCGGACGCAGAGGACGCAAAAAAAACGCAAAGAACGCAAAAATGAATTCTTCTGCGTCTTCTGCGAAATTTCTGCGTCCTCTGCGTCCGGTTTTTCAGCTATTGTTTGTATAGCTGTTTGCGCACTGTTCAAGCCGGCTGGCCGTCAAATAGCCATTTTTTCTGCGCGCCAAACACCGCGTTGGGATACTGCGGCTGGCCGCGCGAGCCGTTGTAGCGGCCCAGCGCCATGTACAGGTTGCCCTGTTCGCGGTCGAGGTAGTGGCGCAGGATGACGCAGCCGAAGCGCAGGTTGGTCTGCATGTAAAACAGCTTGCCCGGGTCGCCGTCGCCGATCACGCGGCTCCAGAAGGGCATGACCTGCATGTAGCCGCGCGCGCCCACCCGCGAGACGGCGTATTTGCGAAACGCGCTCTCCACCTGCACCAGGCCCAGCACCAGGGACGGGTCCAGCCCCGCGCGGCGCGCCTCGTACCACAGGGTCTGCAAAAAACCGATGCGGGTGTCGAAGTCCTTCTGGCGGCCGTACAGGCGGTCGCTCATGTGCGAGAGCCAGCGCAGGTAGGCCAGCCGCGCCTCGGTGCTGGAAAAGCTGGGCACCGGCGGCGCATCGTTGGCAATGGCCGCCGACAGCGCCGTGCGCACCGAGTCGGCCAGCGGCTCCTCGATCTGGCCGCCCGCCCAGGCCGCGCGCGGCCCCAGCAGCGCACCGCCGGGCAGCGCCAGCAGGGTGCGCAGCAGTGCGCGACGGCCAGTTGCCGACATCGTCACCCGGCCAGCCGGCCCTTCATGAAGGCGGCCATGTCGGCCACGGGCACACGGGTGGCGGCTGCGTCGCGGCGATGCTGGTATTCGAGCTGACCGTCTTTCAGACCCTTGTCGCCGATGGTCACGCGGTGCGGCACGCCGATCAGCTCCCAGTCGGCAAACATCGCGCCGGGGCGCTCGCCGCGGTCGTCCAAGATCACGTCAACGCCCGCGGCCTGCAGGTCGGCATAGAGCCGCTCGGCGGCCGCCTTCACGGCCTCGCTGCGGTCCATACCCACCGGGCAGATCACCACGGTGAAGGGCGCAATGGCGTCGGGCCAGATGATGCCGCGCTCGTCGTTGTTCTGCTCGATCGCCGCGGCGGGCAGGCGCGTGATGCCGATGCCGTAGCAGCCCATCTCGAAGGGCTTGGGCTTGCCGTCTTCGTCTAGGAAAGTGGCGTTCATGGCGCGGCTGTACTTGGTTCCCAGGTAGAACACGTGGCCGATCTCGATGCCGCGCTCGATGGCCAATTGCCCCTGGCCGTCGGGCGATGCGTCGCCCGCCACCACGTTGCGCAGGTCGGCCACCGCGTCGGGCTCGGGCAAATCGCGCCCCCAGTTGACGCCGGTAAAGTGAAAGTCCTTGTCGTTGGCGCCGCAGACCCAGTCGGCCATCATGGCAACCTCGCGGTCGGCGACGATCCTGACCGGCTTTTTCAAGCCGATCGGACCCAGATAGCCGGGCGGCGTGCCGAAGTGCTCCAGGATTTCGGGCACGGTGGCAAAGCGAAAGCCCGCGTCCAGGCCCGGCACCTTGCCGACCTTGACTTCATTCATGTCGTGGTCGCCGCGCAGCAGCAGCAGCCAAACGGCGCTCTTGACGATCTCGCCCTGATCGTTCAGTTCGTCGGTGGCCAGCACCAGTGACTTCACGGTGTTGCGCAGCGGCAGGCCCAGCAGCTCGGCCACGTCGGCGCAGGTGCTCTTGCCAGGGGTGGGCGTCTTGGTCAGGGCCTGCTTGGCGGCCGGGCGTGGACCCTTGGGCGCAGCGGCCTCGGCCTTTTCCATGTTGGCGGCGTAGGCGCTGCCGGCGCAGTACACGATCGCGTCCTCGCCGGTGGCGGCGATGACCTGGAACTCCTCGCTCAGATCGCCCCCGATGGCGCCCGAGTCGGCCGCCACGGCGCGGTAGGTCAGGCCAAAGCGGTCGAAGATGGCGCGATACGCCCGGGCCATCACCTGGTAGCTGCGCTTGGCGCCGGCCTCGTCGCGGTCGAAGCTGTAGGCGTCCTTCATGATGAATTCGCGCCCGCGCATCAGGCCGAAGCGCGGGCGGCGCTCGTCGCGAAACTTGGTCTGGATCTGGTAGAGGTTCTTGGGCAGCTGCTTGTAACTCTTGAAGTCCTGGCGCGCGATGTCGGTCACGGCCTCCTCGCTGGTGGGCTGCACCACGTAGTCGCGCTCGTGCCGGTCTTTCAGGCGCAGCAACTCGGGGCCCATCTTGGTGAAACGCCCGCTTTCGCTCCACAGCTCGGCCGGCTGGATCACGGGCATGGTGCATTCGATGGCGCCGGCGCGGTTCATCTCCTCGCGCACGATGGCTTCGACCTTGCGGATCACCCGCAGACCCATGGGCATGTAGGTGTAGATGCCGGCGGCCAGGCGCTTGATCATGCCGGCGCGCATCATCAGGCGGTGGCTGAGCACCTCGGCGTCGGCCGGGGCTTCCTTCAAAGTCGAAATCAGGAACTGGGAGGCTTTCATGGGTAGGGGCGCCGCGGGCGCGCCGGGCATGCGTTTGGTGCCCACTTGCCGCGCGGCGCGCGCCATGCATAATGGACACAATTTCTTGAATTCAGAGGTTTGATTATGCTTGACCGGGAAGGCTTTCGCCCGAACGTCGGCATCGTCTTGCTCAACCAGAAAAATCAGGTTTTTTGGGGCAAACGCATCCGCACGCACTCTTGGCAGTTTCCGCAAGGTGGCATTGACCGGGGTGAATCCCCCGAGCAGGCGATGTTCCGCGAACTGCACGAAGAAGTGGGTCTGCAGCCGGAGCATGTGCGCATCGTGGCCCGAACCCGTGATTGGTTGCGCTATGAGGTGCCCGACCGGTTCATCCGCCGCGACGCCCGTGGCCATTATCGCGGCCAAAAGCAGATCTGGTATCTGCTGCAACTGGTGGCGCACGACTGGCAGTTGAACCTGCGCGCCACCAACCACCCCGAGTTCGACGCCTGGCGCTGGAACGACTACTGGGTGCCGCTGGACGTGGTGGTGGAGTTCAAGCGCGGCGTGTACGAGCTGGCGCTGACCGAGCTGGCGCGCTTCTTGCCGCGCCCCGAGCAGCGCAACCGCTACCTGCGCGGTGGCCTGCGCGGGCATGAGCGCGCCAACGCGCCCGTTGGCGCCGATGTGCCCGCGTCCCGACCAGCGACGCTCGAGTTGCCGCCCGGCGCGAGCCTGGTCGGGGGCTTGCGCACCCCTTTGGGGCCCCGGGGCGAGCCATGAGCCGGCGGGCAGGTGCGCGCTGGGCCAGCCTTGTTCTGGCCGCTGCGCTGCTGGCGCTGGCGGTGCCGGCAGGCGCGCAATACGCCGACCTGGACCGCGCCGACTGGAAGGAAGACACGCCACCGCCGCCGCCGGCCTACAACATCAATCGGCTGATCGAGATCGAAATGCCGCGGACCTCCAGCATCAAGATGGGGGTCGATCCCGACACCATCCGCGTCAATGCCGAAACCGGCATCGTGCGTTACGTGGTGGTGGCGCGCGGGGCGTCGGCGGTCAACGCCTCGTATGAAGGCATTCGCTGCGCGACTGGCGAATACCGCGTCTACGCACGCCAGGTGCAGGGCGGGCCCTGGACGGAAGTGACCGACTCCGAATGGAAAAGCGTGCGCGACCAGTCCGGCGTGATGGTGCGCCATCCCTACCAGCTGGCACGCGGGGGCATGTGCATCGGCACCGCGGTGCGCACGTCCGTGCGCGAGATCGTGCGCGAGCTCAAGACCGGCAACCAGTCGCTGTACTACTGAGCGGCCCGCGTGAGCACGAGGTTGTCGCGGTGCACCATCTCCGGCTCGCCGCTGTAGCCCAGCAAGCCCTGGATGTCACCCGAAGGCCGGCGGCACAGCAGGCGCGCCTCGCCGCTTGAATAATTGGCCAGGCCGCGCGCGAGCTCCTGACCCGCGCCGTCGCGAATGGCGATCACGTCGCCGCGCGAGAACTCGCCCTCCACCTGCGTCATGCCGATGGGCAGCAGGCTCTTGCCTTCGCCGCGCAGCTTGGTGGCCGCGCCCGCATCGACCGTGACCGCGCCGCGCAGCTGCAAATGGTCGGCGATCCACTGCTTGCGCGCCTGCGTCTTGTGCGTGGGCGCCACCAGCAGGGTGCCGATGTTCTCGCCCGCCGCCAGGCGCAGCAGCGCGTCGCTCTCGCGCCCCCAGGCAATCACGGTGGACGCGCCCGAGCCCGCCGCGCGCCGCGCCGCCACGATCTTGGTCAGCATG
Source organism: Ottowia sp. (assembly GCF_046348305.1). Taxonomy (GTDB): domain Bacteria; phylum Pseudomonadota; class Gammaproteobacteria; order Burkholderiales; family Burkholderiaceae_C; genus Ottowia. The sequence continues at coordinate 187,083 of NZ_JAXMEM010000009.1, read as the reverse complement.
CCGCCCTTGCCGATGCTTGAACCCGCGCCACCGGCCATGCGCTCCAACGCCGGATCGCCCGCGCGCGCCTCGTGCACGAACTCGGCCTTCGGGTCGCGCCTGGGGTCGGCCGTGTAAAGCCCGCGCTGGTCGGTCAGGATCACCAGCAGGTCGGCCTCGATCAGGTTGGCCACCAGCGCGCCCAGGGTGTCGTTGTCGCCCACCTTGATCTCGTCGGTGACGACGGTGTCGTTCTCGTTGATGACGGGCAGCACCTGGTGCTGCAGCAGCGTCAGCAGCGTGGCGCGCGCGTTCAGGTAGCGCTCGCGGTCGGCCAGGTCGGCGTGCGTGAGCAGCACCTGCGCGCTGCGCAGGCCCTGCTCGCGCAGCTTGGTCTCGTACATCTGCGCCAGGCCCATTTGCCCCACGGCCGCGGCCGCCTGCAGCTCATTCACCTCGCGAGGGCGCTGGGCCCAGCCCAGGCGTTTCATGCCCTCGGCGATGGCCCCGCTGGAGACCATCACCATCTGGCGCGGGGGCTGGCCGTCGGCGCCGCGCTCCAGCAGTGCCAGCTGGCGGCACCACTCGCCAATGGCCGCCTCGTCCAGGCCGCGCCCCTCGTTGGTGACCAGGCTGGAGCCCACCTTGACAACGATGCGGCGGGCGTCGCGCAGCACCTGCGCGCTCGATTTTTCAGTCATGGATGGCCTTGGCCCGCGCCCAATCAGCGCAAGCAGCTATGTTTTCAATAGTGATTTACTGATCGGCAAAACGTGGATCGACCGGCTCGTCGCCCGCCGCCGTGCGCTGCTCGGCGTGCACGTGCTGGAAGATGGTCTGAATGAGCGGCTCGCAGCCCTCGCGCGTGAGCGCGGAGATCTCGAACACCGGGCCCTTCCAGCGCAGGCGGCGCACGAAGTCCTTCACGCGCGCGGCGCGTTCCTCGGTGGGCACCATGTCCAGCTTGTTGAGCACCAGCCAGCGCGGCTTGGCGTGCAGCGCGGGGTCGTATTTTTTCAGCTCGGCCACGATGGCGCGCGCCTGTGCCACCGGGTCCACGCCTTCGTCGAACGGCGCGATGTCCACGATGTGGAGCAACAGCCGCGTGCGCTGCAGGTGGCGCAAAAACTGATGGCCCAGGCCCGCGCCTTCGGATGCGCCCTCGATCAGGCCCGGGATGTCGGCAATCACGAAGCTTTGCTCGGGCCCCACGCGCACCACGCCCAGGTTGGGGTAGAGCGTGGTGAAGGGGTAGTCGGCGATCTTGGGGCGCGCGTTGCTGACGGCGGCGATGAAGGTGGACTTGCCCGCGTTGGGCATGCCCAGCAGGCCCACGTCGGCCAGCACCTTCAGTTCCAGCTTGAGGCTGCGGCGCTCGCCCGGCCAGCCGGGGGTTTTTTGGCGCGGCGCACGGTTGATGGCGCTCTTGAAGCGCAGGTTGCCAAAGCCGCCGTCGCCGCCCTTGGCGATCATGATCTTCTCGCCCGCCGTCAGCAGCTCGAACAGCACGTCGCCCGTCTCGGCGTCGCTGATGATGGTGCCCACCGGCATCTTCAGCGTGATGTCGTTGCCGGCTGCGCCGAACATGTCCGAGCCCATGCCGTGCTCGCCGCGCCCGGCCTCGTGCCGGCGCGCGTAGCGAAAGTCGATCAGCGTGTTCAGGTTGGGGTCGGCCACCGCGAACACGTGGCCGCCGCGCCCACCGTCGCCGCCGTTGGGTCCGCCGAATTCCTTGAATTTCTCGTGGCGGAAGGACACGCAGCCATTGCCACCATCGCCGGCGGCAATGTCGATGAACGCTTCGTCAACGAATTTCATGATTTCAAGTGTAGGGCTTGCAGCGCGCGCCGCCCAGAAACGCCAAAGCCCCGCGCCGCGGGGCTTTGGCCGGGGCCGGGGTTCGACGAACCTCAGGCCGTGGGGGTGACGCTCACCAGATGGCGGTTCAGGGCGCCCTTGACGGCAAAGGACACCTGGCCATCCACCAGCGCGAACAGGGTGTGGTCCTTGCCCACGCCCACGTTGGTGCCGGGGTGAAACCGCGTGCCGCGCTGGCGCACGATGATGGAGCCGGCGCTGACGGTTTGCCCGCCGAACGCCTTCACGCCCAGCATCTTGGGTTGCGAGTCGCGGCCGTTGCGTGTGGAGCCGCCGCCTTTTTTCTGTGCCATGTCGCTTTACTCCTTATTGGCCGCCGTTGATCGTGCCGATCTCGAGCTCGGTGTAGTCTTGGCGATGGCCTTGACGCTTTTGATAGTGCTTGCGCCGGCGCATCTTGAAAATGCGCACCTTGTCGTGACGACCATGCGCCACGACCTTGGCCACCACGGTGGCGCCGGACACCAGGGGAGCGCCCACTTTCAAGTCGCTGCCGCTACCGACGGCGAGCACCTGATCGAGGGTGATTTCCTGGCCAACGTCCGCAGCAATCTGTTCTACTTTGATCTTCTCGCCGCTGGCAACGCGATACTGCTTGCCACCGGTTTTTATGACCGCGTACATATGAAACCCTTGTATGTTGAGCTTCGCCAGACGGATTTCCGGCGAACTGCGCATTATATAAGCACTTGCGCCGGCTGGCAAATCACATCCCGCCCGCGCCGTGGGTGCCGCAGGTGCTCCCTATAATTCGGGCGCTGCCGCGATCGCCGGCACGCGCCGCCCGCGCGGCCCTCAAACCGTCTCGAACCCCGCCCCTTGTCTGTTCCTGCATCCCCCTATCAACGCGCGCTGGAGTTGGCTGCCGCCGACATGCGCGAGGTCGACGCCACCATTGCCCGGCGCCTGGATTCGGGCGTACCGCTGGTGGGCGAGGTGGCGCGCTACATCATCGCCTCGGGCGGCAAGCGCCTGCGCCCCGTGCTGCTGCTGCTGACCTGCGGCGCGCTGGGGTGTACCGACGCGCAGCGCTTCAACCTGGCGGCCGTGGTGGAGTTCATCCACACCGCCACACTGCTGCACGACGACGTGGTGGATGAGTCCACCCTGCGCCGCGGCAAGTCCACCGCCAACGAGGTGTTCGGCAACCCGGCCAGCGTGTTGGTGGGCGACTTCCTGTATTCGCGCGCCTTCCAGATGATGGTCGAGACCGGCAGCATGCGCGTGATGCAGATCCTGGCCGACGCCACCAACGTCATCGCCGAGGGCGAGGTCCTGCAGCTGATGAACATCCGCGACGCCGCGCTCGACGAGGCCGCGTATTTGCGCGTGATCCGCTCCAAGACGGCCAAGCTGTTCGAGGCCAGCTGCCGGCTGGCGGCCGTGCTGGCGGGCAGCCCTGCCGCGGTGGAAGCGGCTTGCGCCGAATACGGCCAGTCGCTGGGCACGGCGTTCCAGATCATCGACGACGTGCTGGACTACGAAGGCGACGCCACCGAGCTGGGCAAGAACCTGGGCGACGACCTGCGCGAAGGCAAGGTCACGCTGCCCCTGATCCTGGCCATGCAGCGCGGTACCCCCGACGAGGCCGCCCTGGTACGCCGCGCCATCGAGTCGGGCAGCACCGACGATCTGCCCGCGATCTTGCAACTGGTGCGCGACTGCGGCGCCCTGCAACAGGCCCGCGGCGTCGCGTCCGACCAGGCGCGCCGTGCCGTCGATGCCCTGCAGGGTTTTGCGGCCAATACCTACACCGAGAGTTTGCTAGAATTGTCGGCTCAGCTGTTGCAGCGGCGCTCTTGATGGGGCGCATGCGGCGCGCAGCCATCGGGGTGTAGCTTAGCCTGGTAGAGCGCTACGTTCGGGACGTAGAGGCCGGAGGTTCGAATCCTCTCACCCCGACCAAGACACAACAAAAAAAGCCCAAGTGAATCAATCACTTGGGCTTTTTGCTTTGAATCGTCATTCATGTCGATTCAGAGTAAATTTGCCCCATCGTTGTCCCAAATTTGTCCCAAAACTCTGCATTGACTTGCATTGGTAGCCCTACCGCCTTGCCTCCGCCCACTGCCAAGACAAGCAAACTCCGTTTGACAAACCGTTCTCGCTCGTATTACCTTTCGCCCTATTCATGTAAGTCCAAAGCCCGACCTAATGTTGACCGTTCAAGAGCGAGACAGGCAGCTACGGTTCGCATCAATGCGCGAAGCGTGGATCACTTGTGCTGCCTGGGGCGTACTGGGGCTTTGCTTGCTTCTCGCGCAGCGCTACGGCATCTGGGGCTTGGAAGTTTCAGCAGCCCCGGTCAGCGTCGCCATGGCTTGGATAACGATGCTCGCGGTCTTGGCAATTTTTTTCGCGATCTACGTTATTTGGTCACCAGCGCATGACCGACTGATTCACCCAGCCAGGTTGATTCAATGGCTCGGGCTACGGAACACAGTTCCGCTTGTGTCCTCGTTCCGATCGGCTGTCCTGCGTAGCGACACCCCACCTCCCCGGCAACACCTTCACTGAGTTCCGAAGTGCCGCGTGTGCATCGCGCGGTGTTCGGCGGCCAAGCCGCTGACGTCCAGTGAATGGTGACAAATGACCAAAATTTCTCATGCGACTGCAGAAGGCCAGTCGCAACGCATCCTATTCGTCGAGCAACTCTCCGAACTGATCGGAAAAACAACCAACACGATTCGCACGTGCGCGACCAACAAAAAGTACACGCACTTGATCCCACCACATTTCAAGATGCCGCACTCGCGTCGCTTGTGCTGGTGGGAACAAGACGTCCTGCAATGGATCGAGTCGCATCGTCCAGCAAATCCTCCGCCATCAAGGCGGTCAAGAGGAAGGCCGACCAAGGTTGAGCAGCTTGCCCGCGCTCGCTGGCAACAGCACAACGCATTCGTCCAGCATCGCGCAGGGGGTCAGAGATGAAGACCCAAAAGTTGCTGAACAAGCTGCTTACGAACAGCGAATTGATTCATGCCACCTCGCCTGCTGGCGATGACTTGGCTTTCCACCACTCGCTGTTGTGCTCGGTTGGACTTCCCCGACGCCCCGTCACGAGTCGCGAATTTCTGCGGCGAGCCGGGGAAGGATGGTTGCACGTACAGGCAGGAGTCCTTGATGTAGGCGATGGCCCAGTGCTGCAGCCTGTACCTTACGGGAGCATGCCCCGCCTTGCACTCATTTGGATTTCTACCATCGCCAGGCGCTCCAACTCCCGCGAAATATTCATCGGCCGTAGCGCAGCTGAATTTCTAGGAATGCTCGGCTTCGACCAGCAAGGGCACCGGTACTGCACATTGCGCCGACAGCTGCACGCACTGGCTGCCTGCCGGATGCAAATGGGCTTTCGCGGGCGCACGATCAACGAATCGGTGATCAAGCGCATCGATGCTTGGCTACCGTCTGTCCATAGCCAACGCGCGACATGGCCAGGCTCTCTTGTGCTGGATGCCGAGTTCTTTGACGAGCTTGTGCAGCATTCAGTCCCCTTGGATGCACGCGCTTTGCATGCACTGCGCGGATCGGCGTTGGCTCTCGATGTGTACGTCTGGCTGGCGCACCGTCTTCACCGCCTCAACCATCGGCCATTGTGGCTTCCTTGGCGTACCCTCAAAATCCAATTCGGTCACGAATATCAAGGTACGCACGGACACGGCGACTTCTGCACCAGCTTCAAGACTGCCTTGGGAAAGGTCGTGATGGTATATCCAGCTGCAAGGGTATCCGTTCAGCGTGGCGGCATCGAACTGCGTCAATCACCACCGCCTGTATCTGCCAGAACCTGGCTACCAGTCAAGGCACCTTCGTCAGATGTACGGGAGGCAGCATGAACGAACTACACGACAAAATTCAGGAATTGGCAAACCGCTGCCAAGCAATCCTGAATGCCATGCGCTCGACAGATACACACGCGCTGCGAGGCCCCTCGCTCAAAACGAGAATTGCCTACGAGCGACTAGCGCGGCAGCTTCTTCACCGTACGCTGCACACTGAAGGCGGCCTGTTTGCGGTCGTTCAATCAACGACCCGTGTTACCACGTTTCGCAAACGTCTGGTGGCACTGGAACACCTCCTCGGCTCGGAGCAGGAACAACTGACGCGAGAGATGAGCGCTCCGGTCATGCCCGCAGCAGAAATTCTGCACCTGCGCTTTCTGCTGCACCTGAAACACCTGCAAGCGCTACAACGTCTGCGACAGGAAGGCATGACAGGTGAGCGTGCCAAACGCCGCAGCAAGCGTCAGTCACTGGCCGGGCTACCGACCAATTGGCGCATTGCCCTGTGCAAGCGCGCTATAGGCGGCCGGTACCTGTTCTCGCTCATTGTGCTGGCCCTGACCGGGTGCCGCCCGAGTGAGCTGGTACACGGCATCGACGTATGGCGCGGGAAGGACAAAACCACCGGAAAATTTCTGATCCATTTCCGCATTCGGGGGGCAAAGGTCAAAGAATCACAGGGCCAGCCGCTTCGCACGATCTCCTACGACACCAATGATCCTCACCCCTTGATCGTTGTCGTCAACGAATTGCTGGATACCCAGCCGGAACCACGGGTGTTCGCTCAAGTCAGGAGCGCCGTCAATTTGACGGTGGAGATACGCCGCCTGGCGCGCAGCTTGTGGCCCAAGCACAAGCAACCGATCACGGCCTACTGCTTCCGCCACCAGTTTGCCGCCGATCTGAAGGCCAACGGCGACGACGAGGCTACAAGCCGTGGACTGGGGCACATCAGCGCCGAAACCCGGCGCGTGTATGGCACCACCAGTCAGGCTAGCAAAGGGCACCGCCTTCGTCCTCTGCAGGTTGAAGTCGAACGCCCTGTGAAGCCTCGCAGTCGTGGGCCATGCACGAAATGGCGTAGCGAGCCAGCGCCATAGAACCTGTGTGTCGGATTGTCATGCTCACTTATCCACGACAGCCCGACACCACATCGCTGTATGAGCCATAGTAACGGTAACAGCGGGCCGAGCGGCTGGGCACACAGGATCACTCGCCTCCCCAAAGTTCCTTCAATCCTTGACTGCCACCCGCGTAGCGCCGCCGTGCTGAGTTACCCGAGGTCTGCAACGCAGCTTCACGGCCCCTTTGGAAAACGAGTCATCAGTCGCTTTGCTCGACCACACATAGGCCTCTCCCGATTTCAGGAGCGCCATGCGCTCTGGCGTCAAATTGCTCAGCGCTGCATTCGCCTTCTGGATGTGCTTCAACCAGGCGGGTGAGTTGAACTTGTGCATGATGATCTGGCTGGATAGCTCGATCAGACTCACTGGCACCGACGGCGGGTCTTGGCTCGCCACCATGATGCTCACACCTTTGTGTCGCATCTCGCGAACGACCTCTATGAGTCCTGCTACAAGGTCAGGGCTTTCGATGTACTTGTGAGCCTCATCGAACACCACCAGTTTGTTGAAACTGCGGCCATTGATTCGCGCGTCAGCAAACAGCTGCAAGAGCACAACGAATAGACCCAGAGCTTCGTCCTTTTCAATGAACTCATCTCTCAAATCCACGATGATCAGTCGCCCCGGTCGAACGACATCACTCAACGACGTCGCATCGTTGATGTACTCTGCAGCCAAGTCCAGCCGCATCCTGGCCAATTCCTTGAGGTGATCTGGAACAGACGATGCGTCAATACCAGTGCGCAACCCGTCCAGCGTGATGTCGTCGCGCATGGACTTCATGATCCGCATGATCTGCCGGATGTAGGTCGCCTGATTACCCACTGCTCCCATCAGGAATTTCCAATGCGACGCCTTCAGCTCCGACGCTGAGAACTGAAGAGGTAAAACCTCAACATCCGGATATTCAACACGCCGCTCCTCGATCTTGTCTGCCGGCACTAGCAACACAACGTCCGTTAGAGCCCTGGGCGAGGCTCCATACGTCTCCCTCAGCGCCTTGACTTGATCCTCCACACTGTTGGCCCCAACCATCGATGTGAACTCCGGCTTGTAATCCATCGTCGGGCTGTAATGGAAGATCACCGTAGCCAGAGGCTCAGGCAAGCAATTGATACCTGGGATCGCTAACGAGGCCATTTCCGCCACACTGCCTAGTGTGTAGCTTTTTCCACCTCCCTGGACTCCAAACAGGCTGATCGTGTGGGTCTGGTTCAGATCGAGCGCCACCTTGCGCCCGGAAACCTCCCCCAACAAACCAAACTGGGGTGTCGGCCCTGTTGCGCCCAACATGATGTCGTAGGCTACTTGGCTATGGACGATTAGTGCTTCGGTTGAAACCGGCTCAGGCTTTTCGCCTCCCACACTTTCCACTTGCACATCGGAAAGCGGTTCAATGGCGTGCTGCGTCACCGCAAGCTCAGGGGTAGAGGTAGGAGTTTTTGAGGCCCCACTGGCAGACGGCGACAAGAACGGCTTCGACTCAGGCTCGGACACCTGGGTAGTAACAACTGCCGGTCGGAAATCCGAGTACGAAATTCGTGGGCTTTCGTCCCACGTCAGTGTGCGATCACGAGGCGGGCTCAGGAACGCGGCTGTCTCAAAGGTAGGCACAGCAGGCGCCAGCGTCCTGCGACGAAGCAACTCTTCCGTCACCTCGCGGCTCATGTCGGCCGATGAACGTGCAGTCTGAACACTAGCTAGCGTCTCGGTATCTATCACCGCAGCTTCGACCAATTGCCGAATCAAGTTACTTCCAATGCGGTAGAACTCAATGCCGTTTTCTTGCTCCGCAGGCTCCGTGCCAGGTTTGCTGAAATCAAATACGACGGCACTGCGAGTGAACTGCAGCGTGTAAGGCTTCTCGTCAAGACGACGCAAAAAGAAGCGTGCCTCCTGCGCTGCCTCGGGTAAAACCGCGCCATAACGTTTGGCACGTTCCAAATAGAACCCCAGCAATGCAGCCAAATCACGGTTCTTGATAGCGCGGTCGGGACGCTCCGCGTCACCCAGCTTGGGGTCGAAGTGATGCGCGAGCACATGTTCCGTCTGCGCGATCTGTTCAGCAATCGAGGCCTTCAACTGCTCATAAGCGGACAGATCACCGACTTGGGAATAGCACTTCACCTCCACCAATCGGCAGGTGATCACTCTGTTCGCGGGGCCAAGATCAAGATCAAACAAAGCAAGGTCAGTGCGACGGAAATTCACCTCATTCCCGAGCTCTTCCGCGTTCTGACGCAGCGCTTCGTACAGTTCCAGATGAGCGTCCAATGGCACCACGATCTGATTCTGAAACACGCCTTGGTGCTCCAGGAACAAGCGCGACAGCGCAAGACCCATCGCCTCCGCACGCTGTGAGGGTGAAGACAACAACTTCAAGGCCAGACGCCCCGACAACGAGCGCAGTTGATCCAACAGCACCAACGCATGACGTTCAGAGGATGGCAAGTCATAGTCACGCAAAATCGGAGACAGCAGTGCCTCCAACTCTGCAACTGAGCGTGAGGTGATCACCAGCCGATGACTCATCGCATTTGCCATGTCCGGCGAGTGATCGATCAAATAGTCGGGGCGCGTGGCGTGGCGCCGATGATCGAAAAACTCAATGCCTAGGTTGCGGTCAATGGTCATCACCCAGTCACTCACTTCATGAATCTGGTGAAGCATGGCGCGTTCATCGGCCGACAAGCTCAAGGCCACTACCGGGCGTGCATGAGGCAAATACTGACTGCGCGCCAATGTTGCCACGGCAACCGATACCGAGCGAGAGAGACCCCCAATGAGGTCAGATACAGCCTCGGCCCCTTCGATCGGCTGGGGCACACCGTGTAGCGGGCGGCGCAACCAGGTAATCGACTGTTCATCCTCCAGGTAGTCCACCTCAAAGGGTTGGACAAGGCCATGAACGAACGAGGCATCGTCTGAATCCTGAACATCAACCGCACGAATCTCCTCGGCAGGAAACAGATCGAACAGGAAGGACAGGTGTGCGGCATGAGCCTGAGGGTCGTCGCGGAACTCGCGGATCGCTCGAATCGCCAGCCGCAATTTCGGATGCAGATGGCTGTCGGTCGGTGTCGAGAAAGCATCTGCCTCCTTCGCATTGGTGCCCAAGTCAGGCGCGAGAAGTTCCAGCAAGGCCTCCCCTGTTGCTGGTGCAGCAGGATCAAGCGCGAACAAACGGATGTCATAACGCAGGTCGGCGAACTCGGGATGTCTTTGCAGACCGAGCAGCACCTCAGCCAAAGCCGCGGCACGACCTGCGTTGAATGCGTTGATGGTCAACGTTTCCACATATGGATGCTGAATCAAATAGCGTTGCACTCGCGCACCCAGATACGCGCTGTCGATTGCCGCGCCACCAATCGCAGGTTCGGGCAAACCCAGTGCTGAACACACCTCGCCCACCAAACCACGGGGGTCTTCCTCATCGGTCGCCGCGTACAGTGACCAGAAGGGATTGATGTTGTCCACAGCCAAGGCGCTCCGACCCAGCTCTTCTCCGAAGGGCAGCACAGGCGGGAAAGCGACCGGAGCCAACTGTTTGAGTACGGCGTCCCGCACAGGGACTACGAACTCACGGCTGCTTTCGCGACTTCGCTCCAACCACCGCTCGCCCAGTTGGCTCCAAGCCACATGCCAACTGGCTCGCAGCGGATGGGTCGGGCTCAACAACACGGCGTCCCGTCGCCGACCTTGATAGTCCTCCAAGACCAGGCTCACCGAGTCAATGGTGAGCGCACAACGCAGTTCTTCGAACGTCTGCCGGGACATCGGTTCATCCGAGGATGAGCCGCATCGCGTAAGCACTGCGTCGATCCAGGCAAGATAGGCGGCAGCGTAGTTCTGTACTGGATCAAGCAGGCCCAACATGTCGCAGGCTTGCATGATCCAGCGTCGATCGCCCTGCAAAAGCGTGGCAAAAAATGTGACGCGCGCTTCCTGGAATCTTTGTGCCTCCTCTGAAGCGGGCCACTTGAAAGAGACCGAAGAGTGGGTACAGCTGCCGGCAGCGTTGATCGACAACCTCAACCGATTCACACCTGTTGGGTCTTCCAAAAATGCCCGTTCCGAATTTGCCAAAACGCCCGACACCAGGACGTTCGCCTTGCCCTCCTTCCCAAGGCGAACTTCCAGTGTTTCAGCACTGCTGGCGAGCTTGCTGCTGCGCTCCAGCCAGGCAGCACCTGTGATCGAAACAGCAGCGGGGTCGCGATCCTGAACCACCGCCGCAAAACGTGCTCGCAACAAAGCGTGCATCAAGCTGGCCTCACGCGGAACCGCGCGCTGCGGCGGCTCAACCTCTACCTCATCATCGGTAACAACATAGAAAAGGTCGCTCTCGTATGAGAGCGCGTGACCTTCTCCTGAAGCCGCGCCATAACGAATGGAGTTGCCCTGATCATCAGCCAGGGGAATGCGTTCGCCGCTCTCCGTTTCGGCATAGATGCGCACGAAATGCCAACCCTCTTCCCAATCAATCTTTCCGATGGAGGTGAATGAGATCAGTCCCGCATCGGTGTTTTTGCTCCATGCGGCCTTGCGGCGACGCAGTCCAGTCGGGCCGTTATCGCGCGAAACGACCTCCGCCACAAATCGCGCCAGACCTTCTACCTTTGACGGCACAGGATCCACCCTGAAGGACACGCTGAATTTCTTCAGCCCGGTCTTTGAGATCGGCAGCACGCGGTGGCCAATCAACTCCGCAAGCCTTGGGTCTTCTTCATCCTCCTTGATTACCGGCAGGTCAGGCAAATCGACATCCCCGATGAATACAGCATCGGGGTTGACCCCACCGTCCTCGAAGAGCCATTTGTTGAACGCCAAAGGCCAGTTGGCACGATCACGAACGATCAACCGTGTCCATTCCTTTGGATTGGCAACGCCTGTGCGGGCGAAAAATTCCCCCTGTTCCTTGCAGAACACCGGGTCGAGCAATCCCAGCTCCAAAGCGCGTACACGTTCTGTTTTGGTGGACCAGGTAATGCTCTCCACACATTCCCGATTACGGGCCAAGCGTGCAGGCGCACGCTCTGGCTGTTGTAGCCACTCGAAATCTGGAACCAACGCCAGCTCAAACAGTGCTGCCCCCATCGCATCCGGATCGAAGTCGTTGATCTGGCAGGTGATCAGATAGCGGGCGATAGCCGCATCGTCAGCATAGGGCCAGCACGCATCATGACGCCGCAGCTCGCGCAAACCAGCCTCGACCGCCAGCCGCAGCGGAACCGGAACCTCCCTCAGCAACTGGGCATTGAGATCCGCATAAACGCCATCGACCGAGAGCACTTCAAATGTGGCCACACCAAACGAGTCCTCAGCCGACGCTCGCAAGTCGTTGGGCACGAAAACCAACAGAGCTGGTCGCAACTCGTCGTTGGGCAGTGGATTGCGCAGTTCCACCAGCTTGGTACTTGAGACAGACAACTCGGGTGCCTGAGCGCGCAGCGCCTCATCGGCCAAGACCACCACATTGGCCGACGGCACTCTGGCTCGCAGTCCACCGGCCAGACGAATCATCAGATCGCGATCCAGGTCGGTAACTCGCATGCAATGCCCAAGCCCACGCGCGGCCAACACTTCGGCCAGCCTTGGCAGCAGCACCGACTCCAGCGCTGCATTCAGCTCTTGGCTGGTCAGTTCGCGCAGTCCTTGACGCATGTGCGCGCTCCTTCGGTTTTTTCTGCAATGGTGTAACGCGGCACAACGGTCTGGGTCACGTAGGCATCAGACAAATCGCGGTAAAAGCCAATTTCGCGTAGCCGCGCAGTGAATGCCTGAACATTGCTGCGCAAGGCTTTGCGCTCGTCAATGGTGGGCGCCGCGAAGCCTTCCCCCGACGGAAGCTGATCGATATACAAGCCATAGCGATCGCGCAAGAAGGCCAGGAGATCGTCGATCCGCATCTCTCCGGTGAAGTAGCCCTTGTCGCCGCCAGGGCGCAACACCGCGATTTGCAGCAACACCTCCAGCAAGCGGCTATCCAAAGTGAAGCGGCGTGGAGCGTTGCGTGCGCGGGTTTGCGCCAGCAGAGCACCAGGCCGGTTCTTGAGCATCGTCGAGTCCAACGACTCAATGATGTACTTCCGGTGGAAGGCCCCGCGCAGGGCCACGAGAATCTCAATGTAGGTCTCGAAATCCGACAGCCCCATCTTGGTGATGGCCTCGACTTCCGAGTCCAGACCAGCGTCGCCTTCGGACAGTGATTCCAATAAGCCTGCAAGGCGCTCCCCGAAGAACTTGTCGCGCTCTTCCGCAAAAGGCTCGCCCTGCAAACCATACAGCTCCCCCACCGAGAACACCGAATTCAGCGGACGGATCACTTTGCCACGTCGAACCAGGTGCTCGGAAAACTCGTCCAGCTTCTTGGCCACAAAGTACGCGCGCACGAAACCCGGAATACGCCGGTAGTAACCGTCCGCACTACTTTCGGCCAATGCAACGGCATCGGATTCGGCATTCCCTGACAGATCGACGAACAGGCCCAGCTTGTATGGGCAATCTCCCAGTGGTTGATGGGCTTCGCGTGGCTTCACCGGACATGCAGCTTCGCTGCACAGCGCATTGGCACCACCCAGTTTTTGCCAGGCAGGCAAGAGCTTGAGCAAGCGCAGGTGGTAGAGGGCCAGGTGGAAGGCCAGCAGTACCTTCAGGTACTCAACCATCACGGATCGCGGCATGAAAGACTTGTAGAACAGTAAGCGCTGAATGTCTTCGGCCATCAGGTCTGCCGCACCAATGCACACCGGTGCGAAACGATCACCGCCTGCCCGGGTGTCCGCCGTGTCTTTGCGCTGCGAGAGAAAGTGCAGAAGCGTTCCCGTCTCGATGTCGGTCAAGGCCTTGTCGTTCAGCTCGCGCGTGAGCTTGTCGAAGCCATCAAAGAAAAAACTCTTCAGGTGCTCGATCGCGTTGTGCCCCGACCTTTGTCGCGCGTGATACAGCATCTGGTACAGATGCTGTGCAGCGCCGTAGTCACGTGAATGCTTGGGGTTGCGAAAGCGGTAGGTGTAGCCATGCAAAGGGCGGGGGCCAGCCACTGCGGCGTTCTTCCTGCCTCGGTTAACGATGTCCATCAAATGGGTTTCGACCCAGCGCGTGACGATGTCACGGTGCTGCGAAAACCCTAAAAAGCGGTCGTTGGCCTCAAGAATGTCAGCAACAAACTTCTCCACCGTCAGTTCACGCTTGTCACGAAAAACGCTCGGGTAGCCACCGTGCTCCAAACGCTCGAACAAACCCGTGAGGACACGATCCATCTCGATGGTCTTGAAGTCGAGGTAGCTGATCTTGGGAAGACGGAACTCCCTGTCTTTCTTCTGCAAGGCCATCACTGCCCCTCCATATCTTGAACGAGGGCTTGCCCCTTATGCTCCTCTGCCGCCCCTTGCAACAAGCGCATCTCTACACGTCCATCGTCATGGCGCGCCAGCCGGTAGAAATCGTGGCCGGTGGTGGTCAGCAAAATTTCGCTGTAGGGCTGCGCATTGAGACTGTTCTTGAATACACCCAGGCAAAGATAGAAACCCTGCATCTCTTCCACGCTGGGGCGATAGCCCTCATTCAGGCGCATCAGCATCTCGAACACATCTAGGTTGATGCTCAGCTCACTGACCGTGGCGCCCGCACCCTGGCCCTGGAAACGCAGCAATAAACCAGTGGGCAGGTGCTCAACGAACCGCGCCTTGGCCGCGAAGTCCTGAACCTGGAGGGAAAAACCATCCACAGGGAAAAGCCGGTAGCTGCGAATGGTGCCGTGATCCACCTGCCGCAATTGCAGTGCCAGACTTTGCCCGAGGCGCTCCGGCCGTTGCAGCCCCTCCCCTCGGTTGATGGCATACAGGATTTCACCCGTCAGTGCATCCAGCGATGCCTTGCCACGCACGATCTCCACCATCCGCTTCGCAGAACGGTAAGGCAGCATCGTTTCCCAGCTGGCATCACGCCGCTCGAAGAAATGCTTGCGGCGGGCCATCGCCACATACGCGCGGTGCTTGCGGGCACGTTGCGTCACGGTGCCTTCCGACACGCCGCGCGGCAGCTCAGCGAACAGGCGTTTGAACACCTCAAAGTCAAAGCGCCCACGCCGCTCAAAGCGGAACGACGCGCGGTCGTCGGGCTGCACGAAATCCAGGCCCCTATCAAAACGCGGGTCTTCCTGCCTGCCCACGTCCAGCTCGCCAAGCAGCGCAAGAAGGCGATCCAATGTCGGTCGGCCACCACCCATCCAGCTATTGAAGTAATAGTTACTAGCGACCTCGTCATAACGGCCAGCGGCATAAACCGCATGGATGTCGGCACAATCGCGGTTGCCGATCAGCATGAAGGACAGGGCCGAGCGCAGGTCGCGCATGGTGATGTGCAAGCGACCGCGCAGGTGCGCCATCGTGTACAACATCTTGAGCCTCTCTCGCAGGCGCGGGCCGGCAATTTCGTCCTGGAAACTGCGGGCGTTGTGCAAGGCATAACAACTGTCCTTGAGGTCGCAGCGCTCGCAGACTGACCAGTGGCTTGGCTGCACCATGGTGTTCAGCGTCCGCTCCAGGATCGAGCCGCCTTCGGCCTCCGCCACCACACTGCGCAGGTTCAGGTTCACCAGCGCCACGCCAGACTCGGCCTCGCCACTGGCAAACGCGCGCCGCACCAAGGCTGTCAACGCCGCAAAGTCACGCTCATGCGTGGTCAGAAAATCCACCAACCGACCTTCGTTGATCGCAATCAGGCGGATTTCCTGTGGCGTCCAGGCCTTGGCATCCTCGCCCTTGAAGGGCGCCAGAAAATCCAACAACACCTGGTTGTTGTCTTTGTTGCCTTCGTCTTGGCTGCCGTCGTAGTTAATCAAGTAACGCTGCCCCGCCAGGTTGAGCTCGCTGCCATTGGGCAGACCGCGATGCGCTGCACCGCCGCGTGCCTCCACCTCTTTTTCCAGGCGCTGCAAGAACGCTGTCTTGCCATCACCTGCGTTGCCCGAGATCAGCACCAGGCGAAACTCGCCCTGCAAAACCGCTGGCAACAGCTTGCGATCCAGCTCGGTCTCCACGTAGGCGGCATGGCCCAAGGCATCCATGCCACGTGTGCCGGCATTGCTGCGGCTGCTCTGGCTGTAGAGCGTGAGCAGATGCGATACGAAGGCATTGCTGTTTGGCGCTGACTCCGCCAAACCGGCTTGGCCACTGCGAACAGCCGCCGACATGGCCGCCACGCTGACGGTTTGAATGCGGCGGGCATGGCGCACCTCGGCCAGCGCATCTCGGAAATCAACGGCGGTGTGATAGCGCTCAGCCCGGCGCGGGGCAATGGCTTTCAGCACCACACTCACCAGCTCGGGGGCCAAATCAGCGAACCCCGAAAACTCGCGCGGGTCGGGCGCGGGTTTGTTGATGGGGGGCTCCGCCGTATCCCAGGGGTAGCGCCAGGTCAGAGCCTCATACAAGGTCAGGCCCAGCGCGTACAGATCGCGGTCAGCGCGCTCGCCGTTGTGCGGGATCACCTCGGGATCAAAGTCCGGTGGCAGGTAGCGGCGCGAGCCACCTCCACGCGACTCCTTGTCGTCGGCACGCACCGACACATTGAAGTCAATGATCTTCGCGCCCTTTTGCGTCCACAGCAGGTTGCGCGGCTTGATGTCGCAATGGTGAAAGCCTTGGTCATGCAGGTGCACCAATCCATCGATCGCCTGCTTGCCCAGCTCCAGCGCATCTTCGGGCGACAGCATGTGGTCGCGGATCATGTCGCCCACATCCGCGCCTTCCACGTACTCGAACACCAGAAAGGGAATGCCACGGTCTGGAATGACATCCGCGTCCAGCACGCGCACCACATGCGGGTGCTCGGGGATTTGCACCAGGTGGCGGTACTCCTTTTTTAAGCGCTCCAGCGTGGAATGCCGGTCGCTGACGATAAGTTTGACCGTGCGGGCCACATCGCCCAGCGTATCGATGACCTTGTAAACCACGCCAAAGCTGCCGCGCCCCAGCTTCTTCTCGACAATGAACTTGTGCGTGAGTCGATGGCCTGCCGGAAGGTTCAGGTAGTCGATGGGCTCCGGTGCGGTGGTTTCCGCCTCCTGCCCTTGCCCAGCGGGCTCGCTGGGTCTGGCCTGGGGTTGGTCGGCAGCTACCGGCACCGGCTGCAGCAGGGTTTGCAAGCTGGCCAAGGCTGCTGCTGCACCAGGCCGCTGGGCCGCATCAAAGGCGCACAGGCCTTGCAACCAGGCATCAAACGCGGCGTTCAGCTCGGGCCGCAGCGCCGACGGTTTGTGCAGAAACTCACCCTCGCGGTCCCACACCGTAGTGGGCTCGCCCGCAAAGGGCCGTTCGCCGGTAAACAGCTCGTAGAGGATGACGCCCGCCGAGAAGATGTCCGACGCAGCAGTGGCCGCCCCTGGTTCGCGAAAAGCCTCCGGCGCCACATAGGCCTTGTCCACCAGCTCCACAATGTCTGCCGCAATCGTCTGGCTGCGGTTCACGCTGGGCTTGGCAAAGTCGAAGTCCGTCAACCGGGTGGTGCCATCCTGCCCCACCAGCACCGCGCCCGGCGCCAGGTTGCGGTGCACCACAGCGTGTTGGTGCGCGTGCTCCAGGGCGGCCAGCAGGTCTTTGGCCACGCGCCATTTCTGATCCAGCGTCAGTGCCAGTTGCGGGCGCGCCATGTGCACGGTGAGCGCCTGACCCGGCGCGTCGTCCAAGATCAGGATGAACGACTTGTCGTCGTCGGACGGAAAAAAATCCCGTGCCGCGACGATATTGGGGTGCAGCGGCAGCTTGGACAGCGCCCGGTAGGCATTGGCAATGCGCAGGGTTTGCGCCTGGCGCTCGGCATCCGGAAGATAAGGGTCGGCCTGGTACACCCGCAAGCGGGCCGAGCCACCGGCAAAGGCGTTTTCGGCGCGGTACTCGGTATAGGAGGCAGCAGCGCCCAGCTTTTCCTTGACCACCCAGTGGCCAAAGCGCGGCACGCTGGACGCGGGCTTCACCACCTTCAAGGCATGCAGGATCAAACCCTGCTGCTGCAGGATGCTCCGGGAAAAGCGCGGCGGAATGCGCGTGGCGTCCTTGAAATACCGCTCCGCGTCCTTGAGCTTCACCACCCGGTCTGCATCAAGCTGTTCGCGGTCGCTCAGATGGGCATCCGGCGCGGTCAGCACAATGGCTGCATCCACATACATGTCATCCAGCTCGTGCCGCCCCGGATGGGCCTGGGTGATCAAGCCCTTCACCGTGCGCGCGTGCCCGCGCAGCTTGGCCAGCGGCGACGGGAACGGCGCCCGCCCCTCAGGAAACCACTTGCTGCCATACACGTCGATGCTGCCGCGCGTGCCCTTCACGTCGATCAGGTACAGGGCATGGGGCGTGAGCAGCGCGAGGTCAATCTCAAAGCGCTCGCCCTGGCGCTCGATCTCGAAGTTGTGCAGCAGGGTGTAGTTGTCGGGCAAGCGATCCCGCAGGTGGGCGATCGCGGCGCGTTCGGCGTCATTGACCGGTTGGCCTACGGGGATCACTTTGGCCATTTCAAGCACTTCCTCCTATTGAAGTTTCGACTTTCTGAATCGCCTTCGCCTCAAGGGCATCGGCTTGATCTCGGTCTTTGAAAGCAATTCTTACGATTGTCTCAATTTCAGCACGTTTATCCGAAGTCAAAAGAGGAACCGGCATTCTTGAAACAAAACCAATATGAATCTCTTGCTGCTTGCTTCCTGTACTCATTGATCTAAGCGCCCGAAACGCAATTTCACTACGTAAGAATGCGAATAAATATGCGCCAGAAAATCTTTGATCCCCGGAAACAACGCGAAGAAAGTGCTGCGAATATGCAAAATCAAGCCATCGACCAGTTACCAATATTGGCCGACAATAAACCTCCCCTTCACCCAGAGTGCCGCTTGATGCGATCAGCACCGACTCATCGATAGCGAAGATTCCAGCCGGAGCATGTCTCGGCGAAATCCATCGCCCCTCTGGCTGCAACCAAAACCCCTGCTTTTGTCCAACAAGACGCACTCCTTCACTTGGCTCACAATCGATTCGTTTGAACCTTGCACCAGTACTAAGATATCCGTCCCTGCATATTTCCCCAAGCTGCACCGAACCTGCCTCTAGGACGCCAGAAAGAAGATGGCGAACTCTGGGAGAATAATTTGATGCCCGCATTGAACGAGAAATCGAAATATTCTCAGAAAATGAGATTTCCGGCTGGAGTGAGTGCCATTTATCGGGTGGGCAGTCATCCAGCCCAGCATAATCAAGCAATTTTCTAGTGGCTTCGTTAATGCCGCCTTGAAAATTGGTGCGCAATCTAGCCGCCGATTGAATAAGATCGTTAATCTCCAACTCGAAATTTGAATTAAATCGAGGAATCTCAATATCTTCGATGTGCTCAGGCTCGATGTGCTGAATGATGGCGCCATAGGTGCCCGAGACCACCAAGGGCACACCGTAGCGGCTGGACAGGAAGGCGTACAGGTAGCCCGGTGGAATGCGCTCGGGGTCGGGCACGACCTTCAACACATCCTGCGACGACCAGATGCCATCCATATCTGGGCGGACATAGGTCATGCGGCCAATGGTGCCAGAGCAGGAAATTAGCGTCATCCCTGGGCGTAGCCGCAAGTACGACAAGCGCGAAGACTCGGCGTCCTTCCTGCGTAGCAACGGCAACGTACTCAAGTCGGCCAGCAACATGGAGCCGCTACTGATAAAAGGCACACCATGTTCCGGAGATTCGACATAGTTGCGCTTGAACATTGGCCCGTTGTAGATACCCCCTGCATGACCAACCGTCAGCGTGCGCAGCGCATCCTTGCGCACCTTCAGTTGCCGCAGCGCATCCCGCGCTTCCAGCGCACCCGACATATAAGGGTTGCAGTCCAGCCGGCGCCCACCTTCCTCCAGCCAGGCCGCGCGCACGGCCTTCCACTTGGGACCGCTCATTCCGCCCCCTCCGGTGCAAACCAGGCTTGCAGGGTGGCGTGCAGTTCGCCAAAGGCCGCATCGGTGCAGCCCATGGTAGAAACCTGCGCGGCCAACTGCTGGTAAATCGCCGACGAGCGGGGCTGGCGGGTTTGCCGCAGCACCCATTGGGCGGCCTCTTTGGGGCGCGGCGGCTTGGCTGCGTCCAGCGGCCACCAGCCTTTGTCGGCCAGCAGTTGCCGCAGCGGCGGCTGGCCCTTGTAGCGCAGGGCCTGGGCCACCTGCGGCTTGTCTTGCCACAGCCAATTTTCCAGCTCCGGGTCGATGGGGATCACCTTGACCGCATCGGTGGCCCAGCCGCTCGCCAGGAGCTGCTCGGTAATGTGGGCCTCGATGGCGGCCTTGCCCGGCGAGCCATCCCATTCGCAATCGAGCACGACGATGGCGTGCTGGTGGCTGGACTGGTAGGGGCGCAGCAGCTCATGCCCCTTGGTATAGACGCCGGGGTCGTTGCCGCCCTCGTCCACGATCAGGTCGGCGCCGACATGGGTGTTGATCTCGAACGGTGCACAGCCAAGGCTCTGATGCCAGCCTTCGCGCTGGAAAAAGCCACGAAAGGCGGCGGCCATGTTGCTGTCGGCCACCAAGATGACGCAGGGGCGCTTGTGCATCATCCCAGCACCCCCGCCGCGAACAGGCTGCCCAGGTCGATGCCGCCGCGCCATTCCTGCAGGCGCGGGTGCTCGGTACCCGGCACCATTTCCACGCCGCCTTCGCTGGCCAGCCGGGCGCACAACAATTGGTCGAGCTGGGCGCGGGCGAGCACCACGGGCGAATGCGAAGACACCCAGACCTGGCTGTCGTACAGGGACGAGAGCGATTGCAAAACGGCCTCGATGGCGCGGGGGTGGATGCCGTTTTCCGGCTCTTCCGTCACCAGGATGGCCGGCTGTTTGCTCAGGTAGGGCAACAGCGTCAGCGTGAGGATGCGCAACGTGCCCTCAGACAAGCCGGCGGACGGCACTTTGAAGTCACCCCGGTAGCTGACCACGAAGTAGGCGTGGTGGTCGTCTTCACGCTCGCGCACGTCGATGTCCACGATCTGGGGCAGCGCCGTTTGCACGTGGGCAATCCAATCGGCATAGCGTTCGCTGCGGTAGGTGGCTGGAGCGTCTTTGCTGGCGCCTTCGCGCTTTAAGTCCAGCGCCAGCCACGGGATGTTGCGGCCATTGGCGGTAATGACTTTGGGCTGCCCTGGCGGGCTGGCCTGGCGCATGGCGGCCCAATCGGGGTCGAGGAATACCGCGTCCGCAGTCAGCAGGCCGAGCAGCCAGCGCGCGGCCGGGTAACCGGCCTCGGCCTCGAACAGCACGCGCGGCATGGCCAGCAAGGTGTCTGGCAAGCCGACTTGGGCATTCTTGGCCTGGGGGGTTTCGGGGTTGAATTCGGCCTGGTAGCCAAATTCGCGTTTCAAGATCAAGTGCCAGTTTTTTTGGTCTTCTGCAGCCACGCCATGGAGACCGGCCAGACGCCGGTCGGGCTGATGCGCTTCGGGGAACAGAAACAGGTACTCGGCGACCACCTGGAGGTTGCGCTCTTCACCGATGCGTAGGCCCAGTTCGTAGCGGATATGGGTGGGCCAGCGTGCGCTGTCGTTTTGCAGCGCTTGACGCGCGCGCTCATTACGGCGGTCAAACATGCCACCCAGCACTTTGCTCTGAACATCGTCGGGCAGGCGCGCCTCGACCGCCAGAGAAAAGTCGTTGCCCCGGCCTGCAAACACCAGTTCGCTCAAGCTGCCGGCGCGCGGCGCAAGATCGGCCCGTCGCTCCAGAAAGGGGATCGCCACGTTGTTCGTGCGCAGCAGCTCGCCCAGCAGCACGGGCAAGTCGAGCAGAGTGGTCTTGCCCGAGCCGTTGGCCCCGACCAAAACCCTGAAGTCACCAACATCAATGCCCAAGCGCTCGAAGCAGCGGTAGCGGGTGGCTTCCAGTCGCGTGATCATTGGCCTGGCTCCGGGTTTTTGGCGCGAAATTCGGCGTAGGCCTTGGCGATCTCGGGCAGGTCGTCGTCGATGATGCGCTCCTTGCGGTGCAAGATGCGGGTTTCAAGCTTGCCGCCTCGGCGCACCTTTTCTTCCACCGTGACATCGACGAGGATTTCCTCGCCGTCCGGGTGGCGTTTGTAGAGGGTGTTGCCACGGCGGTCGAAACCCACCTTCTCGGCCACGGCCATGAAGACGGGGTAGTCTTGCTTTTGCCCCAAGTCTTCGGCCTGGATGACTTCTTCGGGCTTGCGCTTGAGGAAGAGCAGGCTGGTGAGGATGTTGACGTTGGCTTCGACGATGAAAGATTCGACCGGCAGGTCGATGCTGGCCAGCACCCAGCAGTGCCGCAGAATCCAGTAGCGGATGAATTCGTCCCCAGGGTTTCCAAGGATGCCATCGGGTAGGACGATTCCCATGCGGCCGCCGGGCTTGAGCCACTTGACGCAGCGCTCGATGAACAGCACTTCGGGCGATACGGCGGGCTTGATGGCATTGCCCATCACGAAGCCGTCGCCTTGCCGCTCCCAGCGGCGGGCCAGCCCGTACTGTTCCAGAATGGTCTTTTCGGTGACCGGGATGTCTGAACCAAACGGCGGGTTGGTCATCAGCACATCGATGGAGTCGAGCGGCATGTTGTCTCTGGCGGGCTGAACGCCCGGCAAATCGCCACGCGGAAACTCCAGCGAGTTCATGTGATAGAGGTGGCCCAGCGAGTTGCTGGCCATCATCACGTTCATTTGTGCGGCGCGCACCAGGAAGGGGTCGAAATCAGCCCCAAATAGATTTTTTGCGGCGTAGCTGGCCAGCCGTTCGCGAATGGACAGAAATTCATCGGTGTTCTCTTCGCCGGCCTTGACGTGTTTCTCTTCCTGGAACTGCTTGTTGAGGTAGTTCAGGGTTTCAACCAGGAAGCCGCCCGTACCGCACGATGAATCCAGTACGCGCTCGTGTTCCTTGGGGGCGAGCATTTGCACCACGAGGCGAATGGCACCACGCGGGGTGAAGTATTGGCCACGATCCCCACGCAGGTTGGTGCCCACGATTTCCTGGTAGGCCGTGCCCTTGGCATCGACATCGGTGCGGCCAAAGTCATAGCGTGCCAGCTCGGAAACGATGAAGGCGAGCGCCCGGTCGGACAGGGTGATTTCTTCGTTGCCCTTGAACAGGCCGTGGTACTTCTTCTTGACCGCCTCGAAAAGCGGCTTGATGCGCTTGCGGATTTGCTCACGTCCAGCAGGGTCGAAGGGTTCGAACGCGCCCACCCAGAACCGCCGCGCTTCGTTGGGCTGCTGCTCGTCATACATCTTGCAGAAGATGAGATACAGAAACTGCCAGAACGCAGCGTCCTTGGGCATGCCTTCATTGCCGTGGATGTAGTTGTGGCAGCGCCTGAAGGCGATGCGCAGCATTTCCGGCTCGGCACGGCGCAAGCGCCCCATGGAACGGCCTTCGACGCTGAAGGTGTCGTCGCCCAAGGGCCAGTCGCCGATGGCCTTGAACTTGGTGTCGAAGCGGGTGACTTCCTTCTTGAAAAAGAAGAATTCCAGCCCGTTGGTCCACAGGCCGTAGTCGCAACTAGCGACTTCGGCCATCACGGTTTCGAGTAGCTCAAACTCTTTGCGCGCCTCTTCCGGGTCACGCATGCGGTAAGCGCCCTTGATGCCGATCTTGGGCTCTTTCTCGACCACGACGGTGCGGTAGAGGTTGTCTTCGGTGTGAGGCTGCCCTGGTTTGAAGATGGCAATATCAATCTTGCGGTTCTTGCCGTGCAGCTTGACCTTGAAGTCCGGCTCCATGTCTTCGGCGGCAATGCCGTATTCATGAATGATGGCGCGGGCGACGCGCTGACGCACCCGCTCCTTGTCAGTTTCTTTGACCTGCTTGCCAGTGATGTAGTCAAAGACCTTGCCCTCTTCGAGCGCACTCTCGGGCGCATGGGCTTCTGGATCGAGGTCACTCATATCGCTGTTGTCCTGTGTGGGGCGCTGCTTAGGCATTGCGCGGCTCCTTGTCGTCAAAGTCGTCGCTGCCGGAGGCGGCACCTCCTTCCCGCACCCAGGCGTCCACGTCTTCCTTCTTGAACTTCCAGAAGCGCCCGACCTTGTGCCCCGGCATGCCTTTGGAGGTGACCCAGGAGTAAATGGTGTCCCTGGCAACGCCAAGATAGTCAGCGATTTCATCCACGGAAAGCCAGCGGTCGTCCATATCAATATCCATGCACGTGCGAACGGAAACGTACCGTGACAACGGCGACAGTTGAACACAGTGTAAGCCAGCCTGACGAGGCTGAGTCCGGTTTGACCAAGTTTGAGCCGAATGAGGCCGTTTGAACCTGCTGTGGAATCGCCATCGACTTGGTTGACTGACCACTCCAGCACCATGGTGACACCAAACTGCTCCTTCGCAGCACGCAATTAACACCAAAATGAACCAACTTGTCCCCTTGGTGGCACCCACACGGCACGCTCACAACACGCTCACGGCACCGTGACGACACACAGGTCGCAAATGGCACAGGTCACGGCAGCACCACGAGAGCACCCAACGAGCACGCATACGGCTCCGTCATGGCTCCTTGACGGCACGCTGCCAGAGACAGGCTTCGTTTTTTGCACTCCAGCACCATGGAGTCTCTCTCCCAACACCACCGTAGCACGCTGGCAGCGCCTATATGGCACCTTTGTAGCACCGCACCTGGACGCAAAAGCTACAGAGAACACCTGTCCCCAGCGCAAATCGCCCCCATTCTTTGTGCTGGTCGATGAAGCACAAAGAATGGGGCCACTGGGTCAGATTTCGGGAGAAATCGGGCACGGCGGCATCCTGGGGACAAAGCCGCGCGTTCCTGCGTCCGAAGCGACGGCTCCTTTTGCGGCCACTTGCCGCGTTGCCGCCACTCGCGGTCTTGTGGCCTGCAGCGATGGTGTTACCTTGGAGCAATCCAGCCCGCCCAGGCTCACCAATCCTTGAGATCGGAAGGATTTACCGCCTCATCGCACCGCGCTCAACAAAGTCCACACAATTGCAAGGATTCGTTGCCAAACTTCCGCAATTAATTAAAAATCCTCTCGGTCAAGAGGATTACCCATGCACATACCCATCCCCAACGCCGCCGCCATCGGCCAGGTGGTGCGCGCCAGCCGCAAGGCGCAGAAGATTCGTCAGGACGACGCCGCAGGCAGCATCGGCGTGAGCGAGAACTTTTTGGGCAAGATCGAACGCGGCGGTGAGACCGTGCAGTGGGGCAAGCTCTTTCAGGTGCTGGAGGGTCTGGGCGTACAGGTCATGGTGGACGTGCCCGAAAGTGTGGAGGCTTATCTGAACGACCCGGCCAATCACAAGGGTAGGCCATGAATGGCCGGTCTTTGCGCGCGTCGATCAACCAGCAAGAAGTTGGCCGCTTGCAGGAGGTGGCGGGCCTGTGGAGCTTTCAGTACACCCCGGACTGGCTGGCCAACCCCAAGGGCTTTGCGCTCAGCCCGCACATTCCCTTGTCTGCGCAGCCTTTGCTGGACGGCGCCAGCCAGCGCCCGGTGCAATGGTACTTTGACAACCTGCTGCCGGAAGAAGATCAACGGGTATTGCTGGCCAAGGATGCCCGGCTCGACGCAGCCGACGCCTTTGGCCTGCTGGCCTGGTACGGGGCGGAATCGGCAGGGTCAGTGACCTTGCTATCGCCGGATGCCGCACCGCAAACCACCGAGCCCCTGCGCCCCTTGCCCGACGATGCGCTGCAGGCGCGCATCCGCCAGTTGCCCAGGGCACCGCTGACGCACGCCGCCGTCAAGCGCATGTCGCTGGCCGGTGCGCAGCACAAGCTGGCTGTTGTTCTGCAAGATGGCGCGCTGTTTGAACCGGCGGGCGCCACGCCTTCCACCCATATCCTCAAGCCCGATCACCCGGACGCGGACTACCCCCATTCCGTGATCAACGAATGGTTTGTGATGCGGCTGGCCAGGCGGCTGGGCCTGGTGGTGCCCGAGGTACATCGGCGCTACGTGCCATCGCCGGTGTACCTGATTGACCGCTTTGACCGGGTTGCAGCTGCGCAAGGCTGGCAGCGCCGACATGCGATCGACGCCTGCCAGCTGCTGGGGCTGGATCGCAGCTTCAAGTACAGCCAGGGCAGCCTGGAAAGCCTGGCCGCGCTGGCCAATGCCTGCCGCAGTCCGGCGGTGGCGCGCGCGCGGCTGTTTGGCTGGCTGGCGTTCAATGTGCTTGTCGGCAACAGCGACGCGCACTTGAAAAACCTGAGTTTCCTGGTGTCGCACGAAGGCGTCCAGCTGGCGCCGTTCTACGATCTGCTCAGCGTCGCCACGTATGACTCACCGGCTTTCGACAAAACCGGCTGGCCTGCACACACCCAGCTGGCCTGGCCGGTGCTGGGCGTGCGCCATTTCTCGGACATCCGCCGTGGTCTGCTGCTGGAGGCGGGTGCGGCGCTGAATCTGGTCAAAGGCACAGCCGAGCGCCTTCTGGAGAGTCTGCGCAGCCGCATCGTTGCCGAGGCTGAGGCGCTGTATGCCGAGGTCGAAGCCGAGAACGCCCGGATCACCCATGCACGCCCTGAGCTGGCGGCCACGATGGCGGGTGAGTCCCGCTGTGTCAAGGCCATTTCGCACACCGTCATCAAGGAGATGGCCCGGCAGATTCATTGACGGGTTGGTGCCAGTTGCGATGTGTCCTTATTTTTCACGGCCCTGGACTGGCACGTTCTATCCGCCGAGGCTGTGTTTGCCTCGTTGCAGACTCCAGAAGTCTCTGCAAACGGGCCAGTGCCGCAGGATCGCCCAACCCTTGTTGCGGATCGGTCTGGATCAGTCGGTCGTGGTCAGCTTCTGCCCACCCCTCTGGAGCATCATCAATAGCAAGCCAGTTCACCAGTTGCGCCCTGTCTGCATAGCGCCGAATTTGTTGATAGCGAGTCGCCCGATCCCACCATGTATTTCTGTTTCGGGTGCGGAAATCGCCATAGTCGTTGGCGGCCATGTGACTGTGCCACGTCGCACCGATAACGCGCTGTTGCAGTTCGGGCGGAAGGAAACTGCGCGCCCTCGTGAACCTCAACTCCCGCGCCCAGCTCGTGCTGAGAACGATCTGCACGCCTGGGTAATTTTTCAGCGTGTCCACCAGCAGCGGTGCCCACATGAACAGAGCGCCTTCTGCGCGCAGCACTGGACGGCCCTTGACCAAATACGCCTCGTCAGGGTGCAGGACTCCATCAAAATCCAGAAAAAGAATCACCTTGATCTTTCAAGAAATGTCCTTCGGATTGCACCTACGTGGCGGAGCCATCTTCATGTGTCATCGCACGCATGTTGGCGCCGATACACGCAGGGCAGATGTGACTCGTCACCGTGATTTCGACCTTGTAGGAACAGGGTGAGTCATCTATTCCTTTACCGCAGGCGCCCTGCCCGAGCATAGTCAAACTTCCCCGGCTGAATGCAGTCGCCATTCATGTCGGTCACCCCGCAAAACCCCACACCAAAGGCCGCGAACCCCAACCGCACCTGATCACGGCTGTAGTCCAGGCAGTCATGGTGGTGCCCATGGAACGCCTTGCCCACACGCAGGCTGCGCGCCAATTCATCAATGGCATCAAAGCCATGCGGATGAGCGCTGGGCGCCTCGTGCGTCACCAGAATATCGGCGCGCTGGGACACCAGGCGAAAGTAGTCCTCCGGAAAGATCGAGCTGCGGTGCTTACGCGGCAAACCGTCGCGCCAGCGATTGCCCCTGCCGCAGCGCGCAGTGAATTCCTTGGAGCTCTCGTACAGCCAATCCACAGGCGGCGTCCACACCTGCCCCCGGAACACACCACCGAGCCCGGCAATGCGCACGCCATTGACCACGGCGACGCGGCCATGCAGATTCCTGTCTGCCAGTGCCGAACCAAACAGGTGGTCATAGTCGGCATCGGAGTCCGTGTCGTGATTGCCGTGGATGAACCACACTTCGGTCATCCCCAGGATGTGTTCCAGCTCCACGTCCAGCGGGCGCTGCGCTTGCAAGTCGCCGAGGAAGACGATGGCTGCCGGACGATCCCTGGAGACGATCTCCAGCACATGCCGGAAGTGGCCGTGGGTGTCGCCAAAGAAGTAAATCATGGCGCCCTCCCCGTCGGCAATTGGTTCTCCACCCAACCCTCCCTGTCCCAGGCGTAGGCAGCACGCTCCACCCACTCGACGATGGGACGCCCGCCTTCCGCCTTGCGGATGGGCACGCTGGCCAGCAATTCCTGCCGGGTCAATGCCCGTGGCAGGGCGTCGGCCTGCTTCTGACTCATGGGTTGGGGATTGCTGGCTGTCATGTTCATCTCCCGCGAAGGATTGTTGTCACACGCATGGGCTTGCATGGATCGGCAATTTCATGGATAGTTAGTTTAACTAGTGTTGTTAATTAAACAAGCATGGCACGTCCACGAACCGGCAGGCAGACCTCCGCCGAATACCAACGCCGCTACCGCGAGCGCAAAAAAACCCAGGGCGCCATGGCGCAAACCAACTGGATGCTGGACGTGCGCCTGACGGATGCGATCCGGCACGAAGCCAAGACACGTGGCCTGCGCGAGTCCGAACTCGCGACAGAAATCCTGGGCGAGTGGTACGAGGCACGGTTTGGCGGGCGGCTGCCACCGGCCCAGCCCGAGCCGCCCCAGGACGCCGCTGCCCCCACCCCGCCGCCAACGCCCATCAACGCCACGGTCGAGCTGCTGCTGGGCAAGCTGGAGGAACTGGGTTTCATCATTCCACTGCAGGGCATGGCCACACAGTGCCTGCACGGGGACGAGCGCAATGGCCTGTGGGCCACGGTCACGCTCAACGGACTGGACGCCATCGAGTTCGGCCTGGTCGAGCGCACTGACGGTCTGGCGCAGAACATCCTGCATTGCGTGGTGGACACGGTGACGCGCCATGCCTGGCTGACCAGTGATGCCTATGGCGAGCTGAACCAGGACAGGGACATCGGCACCAAGATCAACACCAAGGGCCTGCAGGCGCTCGACGATGCGTTTGCGCGGCTGCGCGAGTTCATCATGGCCAAGCGCAAGCCGCTGCACTATGAAGAAACGCTCGCCGCCCTGCCGGACTATCTTGACCAGGAACCATCACGCTCGCTGGTGGTGCTGGCGTTTCATCGCGTCGGCCTGGAGCTGGTGCATGTGGCGCCCACCGATCTGGTGATTTCTGCGGCAGAGCCGCCGCAGAACATTGCGCTGCATGACCTGGAGGCCCTGGCGCAGTACGTGCGGCAGGAGTTCCTGCGCATGGAGAAAGCAGTCTGCACCTTCCCGCTGTGGGATAGCGGTGAGCTCATTGCCTACGCACCCGAGGCACGTACCTACGTTTATGCCGGGCTGCGGATGCAGTCACCTGATGTCAAAGGATGCCATCCATGAACACCACCGAAGCCGCCGAGCTGGCGGCTGAGCTGCGCAAGGCCGCGCAAGACCTGCTGCTGTGCGTCAACGTCATCGTGGGGCAGGAGCAGTCCCTGGCCGCCGATCTGCTGAGGCATTTTCCGGGGCGGCTGGAGTTGCTGGCCTTGCGCATGGCCCCGCGCCCCGAGCCCGATCTGCCGCCCGAGTGGCCGCAGTGGAATGCGCCCGGTGAGGATCATTTTCAGGCCCTGCTGGAGCGCCAGCAGTGGCGGTTGCAACGTCGCTCAGAAAGGAACTCTCTGTGAATCGGAATCTTCGCGCTCTGCGCCGCTGGATGGTTTGCGGCCTGGCCCTATCTGGCGTCGGCCTGGCGTGGGCACAAATGCCAGTGCCACTGCTCGATACCAATGCTCCAACAGCCTCAGCCGCTGCACAGCAGCTTGAAGCCTTGCTGCAATGCAAGGCCGGAACGGTGTTGAAGACCGATGAAGTGGAATCCAAGCTCCGCGCCATCGGCCTGGTCAAAGGGGCCGATGGCTTCTTTCTGATTCCACAGAAAAGCCCTCGACCGTTGCTGTTCGGGGACGAAGTGGTGGCCGCGCTGGTGACTGCCGCCGACGGCGAAAAGAAGGCGTTCGTATATCTCAAACGCCAGACAGGCAAGCAACTTGCCAAACGCCTGGGCGTCAACCGGATCGACGAACAGGCGGACACCGACGAGCCGTCCTACTTCAAGCAGACCAGCAAGAAGACGACCTTGCTGGTCGGCGCGGCGTCCGAGCTTTTTATGGGCAACGACAGCATCAAGTACCAATCGGCGGTGGCTTGTCAGCAGCTCAAGTGAGCCGTCTGGAAACCAAGTTCATTTCACCACGGAGAAAAAATGAAGAAGAAACTTTTTCAGGTCGCGGCTTTCGCAGCCTCGATCTCGACGCTCGCTGGCTGCGCGGGCTACGATCAATGGGCAGAAAGCACCAACCGCAAGATGAACTCCGGCTGGACGGAGATGCTGTACGGGAAGCAAACAGTGGACGCTTCGGCGCTGCCCAAAGGCATGACGGTGAATCTCTCCTACGGCAAGGGCGAAGGCAGCGGCATCCCCGGCCCCGCTGCATCGAAGTTCTACGACAAACTGCTTGGCGACGTGGCCTACGCCAAGAGCTGCAAGAACATGCTGATGTTCAACGCGGGCATGTTCAACGATGCCGGTGGTCTGATCCGCAACGAGCCCATCGTCGTCGGCCCATACACGGCAGGCACGAAGGCGCTCATCAGCAAAGACGTGATCGCCGATCCGCAGATGCAGAAGTCCAATCAGGTAACCCGACTGGTGCTTTCGGGAGCTCGGTGCATGTAAGAGTCTTCGCCAACATGCGGCGCACGGGGGGATGGGTGTTGATATTCGCGATACAGCCGGTTCAGATAGCACTCCTTGCCCACCGCCGTATCGTCGCCCGCAATGTCTGCTGCGCCTTGGCATCCAGGGGCATGTCGCCCACCAGCGCCAAGGCGGCTTCTAGGTTCACGTAGCCGAACTGCAGCAGCGCGATGCAGAACATCCGATCCTTCTCGCGGGCGGCCACAGCCTTAGCCAAGAATAGGTCGAGAACGTCCAGACAATACCCGATGCGATCCTGGGTATTGCGGTTCTGGATGCGATGCACCCGCTGCATCCAGCCCGCTGGCAGGCACGCCGTTTCCGGCCCCACGCCTTGTGCGTAGTAGCCGTAGGTGTCATGGAACTGCGAGCCCTCGCCGATGGCACTGTCGATTCTGTCGGCCAGCTCCGGTGCCTGCAGGGGGTAGATGTCCGCTTCCATGGACACCGTGAACACATCCTCGGGCCTGGGCACCGCGCCCAGGATGGATTGGCTGCCGACGATGACGAATTCGTACTGGTCGGTGATATCACCGCTGGCACGGATGATGTGCTCCAGCTCTTCGCGCGTCACGGCTGCTCCTCGGGCGCATCGCCCAATTCATCGCCGATCGTAAGTCCATTCTTGAGTTCGCCCACCTGCTGCAGGATGGCCTGACGGGTCTGGGGCGGCAGGGTCGTGACCAGCGGTGATGCTTGGCGCAGTTGCTGCGCGCGGCGGGTGCGGGCCAACACCTTGCGCCAGGCGCCCGCTTTCAGAATGTCCTCCCACTCACGCCACAAGGCTGCAGAGCGAACATCCCCGGTGGCCAGCCAACGCTGGAGCGTGTCCTGTGCCTGCTGCACCTGAGCAGGGTCGGCCTTGGCCAGCCGCACGGCTTCTTCGTGCAGGGCCAGGCTTTGCAAATCCTGCAGCTGGTGCCTGGTTGGATCGGCACGCACGCGTACCTGTACCACGGGCGCAGGATGCCGGGAACGTGCTGCAGCGGAACCTGCTGGTGCCGGTTGCAAGACATCGCCCGCCAACAATGCCAGATCGCCACCAACACCCAGGATGGACATGACGCGAAGGTAGGTGCCGATGGAAGGCGCCGGGTCGCCCGACTCGACCGCGCGCAGGGTGTTACGTGTCATGCCTGCGCGCGCCGCAAGCTCTACCGTGCCCAGGCGCTGGGCCTTGCGCAGGCGCTTGAGGCGGTCGCCCAGCTGCAGAAGCAGTTGGCGCTCAAGGAGAGGATGTGATTCACCACCAGTCATTTGATAATAAATTTAACCAAAATAATTATATTGGTCAAATTATTGATCATTTCATCAAGTGAGCCCCTTCGGCAAACCGTCCAACAACCCTGCAAACCCTTCCCGCTGACACGGCAAGGCCAGCTTGGTTCAGTTGCGCCGACTGAACCACTACAGGCCGTCCAAGAATCCGCCAGCCGTGGCCACGCAGTGGTCGAAGCTCGGCGTGTAATCCAGCGTGGCGATGGCGTCAAACGCAGCCCGCAGACTGGGATGCGGCTGCCGAATCTGAGCCAGAAAAGCACTCCGGTGGCGCAGCAAAAATGGCTTTGCCGCAAGAAGCTGCAGAGGCTCTCGCTCGATCACCAGCGCCAAATCAAACAGGTCGCGCGCGGTGACGCGGTCGCCACGGTGATACATCTTCTTGGCGATGATCTCGGCAGCCGTTTCCACTTTGACGGCGCGGCCTTGGATATCCCAGGTTTCCCAGGCGTCATCGAGCAGATTGGGGGCGGATACGAAGTCCACCTCACCCTCGTCGAACTGGAGCTTGACGAACATGCCCGGCTGTTCCGTGTAGTCCTCGGTCATATCCGCCGCCGTGTCGCTCAGCCGTGGGGTGACAAAGCCCAGGTACTGGGGATCAGGCACAAAAATGTCGATGTCCTTGCTCAGCCGGTGACGGTAGCGGAACATCAACACGGTTCCACCGCCCAAGGTCCAGAACGGGTCTGCTATGCCGCCGTACTTGCTGATCTCGTCGATCAACGCCAACGCGCGCGGAAACAGGCTCTCCCAAGCCCCGCCGGGCAACGCATCGGCTGTCATGTCCACAGCGTCCGGCGATGGACGGATAGCGCCTCTGCGAGTTTTGCGACGTTGCGCCAGACCTGCCGAGGCGGCAGGTGCGCATGTGCGGCCGCCTCTTCCACCGCCATCACGACGGTGGGCACGGGGGCCTCATCCAGCAGATGGGTCAGGTGCGGGGCGAACGAAGGCGACACATCGCCACTGGCCAGAACCTGCTCCAGTACCTCGGGAGCCAACTCATGCGCATAGCTGACACTGGCCGTCTTGGCCGCCATCCACAAGCCGCGTTTTTTGCGCCGTGCCTGAGTATCAGGCTTGGCGCTATCAAGCCCCAGCACTGCCATGACGTGCCCAACACGGTTGATACCCAGATCACTCAAGGTGCCGTTTTCCAGGCCCACCAGGGTCTGGCGCGACAGGCCGCTCAGGTGCGCCAGTTGCACCTGGGTCAGGCCCAGCTCGACACGCCGGGCTCCCACGACATGGCCGATTTCGATCAGGTTCATGGTTGGTGGCGCATTTGAAAATGTCTAAAATATTTGACATTTTAGTCTGTCACACGCTTTCAGGCAATGGAGCTTGATCTGGCTCCAGCAAACCTGCAGACTTTTCCACCGAAACTGCAAGCGCTACCAGCAAGAACTATAGGAAAGCAATCAGAACATCCTATAGGTATAGACAAGGGGTGATCTAACGAACCAATGAGGGGCGATCTAACGAACCCCGCCCCAGAACACGATCAGGGGCGATGTATCGAACTCTCAAGGGGCGATATAACGAGGACAACCCGTTCAGAACACAGCCTTGTCCACAGTCGAGCGGGCCACCTACCCCAGCTTCTTCGCCAAGTCTTCGGCGCGGGGATGGTAGTAACGCTTGAGCATGCGCAAGTCCTTGTGCCCGGTCACGGCGGACAGCTCCAGGACGTTGCTCAGCTTTTCCGATAAACGCGACGCTGCTTCGTGGCGGGTGTCATGGAAATGGACATCCTCCAGAAAGCCCCGCACTGCGCGTTTACCGGCGGCTCGACAGTCTTCCTTGTACTGCTGCTGGGCGCGCTCCAACGCTCGCTTGAATCCTTTGCGCAAAGCCATGGCCGTCGTCTGGAACACAGGCCCTTCATGGGCGTCGTTTGCGCCAGCCACGACCTGCAGCTCCTGCAGGATCGCCACCGCCTTGCGCGACAAGGGCACCATGCGCGAGTCGCCATTCTTGGTGTCGGGCAAGAACGCCGTTTGCCGGGCCAGATTCACACATTCCCACCGCAGCGACAACAACTCACCTCGGCGCATGGCAGTCTCCACAGCCAACTCCACCAAGGGCTGCAGCCAGGGGTTGCGCGCTCCTTTGCTGAACGTGCCATCGACCAGACGTTCACCGCCTGTCAAGGCCGCGAGTAGATACACCATCTCCTCATCCGAGAAGCGCCTGTCCCTGGCTTTGGCCTTCTCCGGCCGCCGCACCAAGGGGATGGGGTTTTCGATGTGAATGCCCCACTCACGCCGCGCGTGGTTGATCGCCGCCGACAGAATGTCGATCTCGCGGTTGACCGTCGCCCCGCTGACCTGCTTGAGGCGGCGGTCACGCCAGGCAGCAACAATCGAGCTGCTCAAGGCCGAGGTCTTGATCTGGGTAAGGGCTGCGTCCTTGAGCAAGACCTTGATCTTGGTGGACTCCATCGCTGCCGATTTTTTCTGCGGCGTGACTTCTTGCTCATACCGAACAAGGATGTCGGCCAAGGTGTTGCGCTCGGCCTCCCGGCGGTCGATGAAACCGGTCGTCTCCAACTCGCGCTCCATCGCCCGAACCCAACGTTCGGCATCCTCCTTGTAGGAGAAGGTTCGTGACTGAGCAGGGAAGCCACGGCGCCTGACCTTGGCCTGCCACTGCAACTCTCCGCGTTTTGAAATAGTGCCCACCGGCCCGTGTCCCCGAAGTGTCCCAAATAATGGTTTTAATCGTACAACACATTGATTTTATTGACAATAAATAGGCGTTCGGGACGTAGAGGCCGGAGGTTCGAATCCTCTCACCCCGACCAGGACATTCATGCAAAAAGCCCCGACGCTCAAGGCGTCCGGGCTTTTTGTTTTGCACGGCCCTGGCGCTCGATCAGCAGCGCCCCTGCAGGCGCATGCGCTCGGCCTGTTCTTGCAGGCGCTGCAGGCTTTTGGCCAGCGCGCTCACTTCGTCGGCGTCGAGCGCCGACAGCAGCTGTCGATTGATTTCGATCACGCGCGGCAGCAGCGCGGCGTAGAGCGCCCGGCCGGACGCGCTCAGGTGCACCAGGACCTCGCGGCGGTCGCCGGGGCGCGGGGTGCGCTGCACCAGCCCTTTGCCGGCCAGGACGGTGAGCGCGCGCGAGGTCTGCGCGCGGTCGAGCCCGCTGCGTTCGGCCAGTTGCGACGAGAGCACTCCCTCATGCGTGGCCAGCAGCGCCAGCACCCGCCACTGGCGCCGCGTGATGCCGTATTCGCCCTCGACCACGCGCGTGACCACCTGGCCGGCGCTGGTTTGCAGCTGCCACATGGCGTACAGCAGCATGTCGTCCAGCGTTCGGGGAGCAAGCAGGTGGCGGTCGGGCATGCGGGTAATTCCGGGCAAGGATTGACTTTGTCAATTGATCTGGGGCATCTACAGTGCTTGACTTTGGTCACTACATGTTCACCTCCGAGGAATTTCACCATGTTTCGACGCCTTGCACTCCAAGCCACCGCGGCCGCCGTGGCCGCTCCATTCGCCAGTCTGGCGCGCGCGCAGTCCGGTGGCGCCCTGAGCATCGTGGTGCCCTATGCCCCCGGCGGCTCCAGCGACCGCGCCGCCCGCATCATCGCCGACAAGCTGGGTGGCGTGCTGGGCCAGACGGTGATCGTCGAGAACAAGACCGGCGCCGGCGGGCGCGTGGCCATGCAGCAGACCAAGGGCGTGGCCGCCAGCCAGAGCGTGCTGGTGCTGGCCAACCCGGCCACCATGGTGGTGGCGCCGTTGGTGTTCAAGAACAACGGCTATGACCCCGACAAGGACTTTCAACCCGTCTCGCAGGTCACCGACTACGAGTTTGGCGTGGCGGTGTCCAGTTCGGTGCCGGTCAAGGCCCTGAGCCACCTGCTGGCCTGGCTGCGCGCCAACCCCAAGCAGGCCAACATCGGCGTGCCGGCCACGGGCAGCCTGCCGCATTTTTTTGCGCTGATGATGGGCGAGCGTGCGCACATCGACGTGCAGGTGGTGGGCTATCGCGGCTCGGGCCCCTTGGCCACCGACCTGATCGGCGGGCAGGTGCCGGTGGCGGTGGACACGCTGGACACCCTGCTGCCGCAGCACGAGGCGGGCAAGCTGCGCATCCTGGCTACCTCGGGGGCCAAGCGTTCGCCCTTTTCGGCCGACATCCCGACCTTCAAGGAAGCGGGACTGGACCTGGTGGGTACCGGCTGGAACGCGCTGTTTGCGCCGGCCAGCATGCCAAAGGACCGCGTGGCGCGTCTGGGTGCGGCGGTGGAGCAGGTGATGCGTCAAAGCGATACGCAGCGCCTGTTTCACGACGCCAGGATGGTGGCCGTGGCCAGCACGCCCGCGCAAGCCGCGGCCATGCTCAAGGCCTATCGCGCGCAGTGGGCGCCGGTGGTGCAAAAGTCCGGCTATCAACCGTGAGATGACGCGCACCCCCAGTCTTCACTCGCTGCGCGATGTTGCGCCTGGTGCTCGCCGCCAGAGGCGGCGGCCCTTCGGTCTGTCCAGACCTGCGCAGGCAGGTCTGGAGCCGCAGACCTCAGCCCCCTTCAGGGGGCATCGCCTGTGGGCGGGCCAAGCCCTTCCACGGCGATCGCTGGCTTGGCCTGCTCCGCGGCCATTGGTCCCTTTGGGTTTCACGCCCTGCGGGTGGCGCGCAGCGCTATGGACAACTGAATTGGCCTGCTCCGCGGCCATTGGGCTCTTTGCGTTGGATGTGCTGCTGCTCCCTTGCATTCTCTGGCCGCTGACCTCTGACTTCTGACCCGTGAATTCATGAACACTGCCATGATCCTTCAACGATTTCTGCTGACCGGCGCTGCCGCGCTGCTCACCCTGGGTGCCGCCGCGTTTGCCCAGGATGCGTATCCGGCCCGCACGGTGAAGTTCGTCAACAACTTCCCTCCCGGCGGCCCCTCGGACATCATCGCGCGCTCGCTGGCGCACGAGCTGCAGCAGTCGCTCAAGCAGTCCTTCATCGTCGAGAACAAGCCCGGCGCCTCGGGCAACATCGGTGCCGACCAGGTGGCCAAGAGCGCGCCCGACGGCTACACGGTGCTGATCGGCATCGACACGGCCTTCACCGTCAACCCGCACATCTACAAGAGCCTGCCGTTCAAGCCCGCCGATTTCAAGCCGGTGATGGTGATGGCCTCGTCCGGCCTGCTGGTGGGCGCCAACCCCGGCACGGGCTACAAGACGCTGGCCGACCTGATTGCCGC
This sequence comes from Ottowia sp., assembly GCF_046348305.1. Lineage (GTDB taxonomy): Bacteria > Pseudomonadota > Gammaproteobacteria > Burkholderiales > Burkholderiaceae_C > Ottowia. The sequence goes on along the minus strand of NZ_JAXMEM010000009.1, from coordinate 150,106 downwards.
CGGCAAAGGCAAGGGCGTCACCTTCAGCTCCGCCGGCTCGGGCAGCCCCGGCCACCTGGCGGTGGAGCTGTTCAAGGAAGCCACGGGCATGAAGATCACCCAGGTGCCCTACAAGGGCAACAGCCCGGCGGTGATGGCCGTGCTGTCGGGCGAGGTGGACGCCGGCGTGCTGGCCACGCCCGGCATGCTGCCGCACGTCAAGGCCGGCAAGATCACCGCGCTGGCCGTCACCAGCCGCCAGCGTTCGGCCCTGGCGCCCAGCGTGCCCACGGTGGCCGAGGCCGGTCACAAGAACCTCGAGCAGGAGGTGCTGTACGTGGCCATGGTGCCCGCCGCCACCCCCGACGCCGTGGTGCAGACCCTGCAAAAAGGCTTTGCCGACGCGCTGGCCCAGCCCCAGGTCAAGCAGCGCCTGCTCGATCTGGACATGTTCCAGGAGGGCCTGACCGGCGCGGCCGCCAGCAAGCGGCTGGCGGACTTGTCGGCGCGCTACGAGCGGGTGATTCGCGCGACCGGCATGCACGTCGAGTGATGCTGGATTTTTGATAGCTGTTTGCGCTTGTCGTACAAGGGCCAGAGGTTGAAATGACCAAAAACCAACCCAACATCATCTACATCGTCGCCGACGACCTGGGCTATGCCGACCTGGGCTGCTACGGCGGGCGCGACGAGCCCTGGGGCCCCGTGTCGCCGGTGCTCGACGGCCTGGCGGCCGACGGCATCCGCTTCACCCAGGGCTACAGCAACTCGCCCGTGTGCTCGCCCACGCGCTTTGCGCTGATGACGGCGCGCTACCAGTACCGCCTGCGCGGCGCGGCCGAAGAGCCCATCAACAGCAAGAGCCGCGGCAGCACCGCGCTGGGCCTGCCGCCCGAGCACCCCACGCTGCCCTCGCTGTTGCGCGCCGCGGGTTACCGCACGGCGTTGATCGGCAAGTGGCACCTGGGTTTTGCGCCCCATTTCGGGCCGCTCAAGTCGGGCTATGAAGAAAGCTTTGGCCCGCTGGCCGGCGGGGTGGACTACTTCACGCATTGCGATTCCAGCGGCCGCCACGACCTGTGGGAAAACGACGTGGAGCACCACCAGGAGGGCTACCTGACCGACCTGCTGTCCCGGCGCACGGTCGAGTACGTCGAGCGCATGGCCGCGCAGGACGCGCCGTTTTTCGTCAGCCTGCACTACACCGCGCCGCATTGGCCGTGGGAGACGCGCGACGACGCCGCGCGCGCGCCCACCATCCGGGACAACCTGTTCGACCTGGCCGCGGGCAACATCCACGTCTATCGCCGCATGATCCACCACATGGACGAGGGCATCGGCCAGATCATGCAGGCGCTGCGCCGCACGGGCCAGGCGGACAACACCCTGGTCGTGTTCACCAGCGACAACGGCGGCGAGCGCTTTTCGGACAACTGGCCGCTGGTGGGCGGCAAGATGGATTTGACCGAAGGCGGCATCCGCGTGCCCTGGATCGCGCATTGGCCGGCCGTCATCCGCGCGGGCGGCGACAGCGCGCAACTGTGCATGACGATGGACTGGTCAGCCACCATGCTCGATGCGGCCGGCGTGGCTGCGCACCCCGACTATCCGCTGGACGGCGTGTCGCTGCTGCCCGTGCTGCGCGACGCCGCGCACGCGTTTGACCGCCCGCTGCACTTTCGCATGAACCACCGCGACCAGCGCGCGCTGCGCATGGGCGACTGGAAGTACCTGAAGGTGGACGACAACGAATACCTGTTCAACATCCCGCAGGATGAGCGCGAGCGCGCCAACCTGGCCAGGAAAGAGCCCGCGCGCCTGGATGCGATGCGCGCCGACTGGCTGGCCTGGAACGCCACCATGCCGCCCATCCCCGACGACGCCACGATCAGCCTGGGCTATTCCTACAAGGACATGCCCCAACGCTGAGGGGTGTTGCTGCCTCGCCCCTTTGGGGCTGAAGGCCGCGGCTCCGGTTGCGCCTGCGCGGAACTGGACGGCCAAAAGAGTGGTGGCGCCTCGCCGCCAACCCTCGGGCTGGGGTGAGGGGCAACGGCGCAGAGCGAATCACCGGCGCCAGGTGGTCCCCAAGTGCTGACAGCGCACGCCGTGCCGCGTCCCGCCGACTATTGCGAAACCGGCGCGGCAGCCTTGAGCAGCGCCGCCACCGTGCGCTTGGGCTTGATGTTGGCCGAGCGTCCGGTGCGCTGGCGCTGGGGCGTGTCCCAGGCGGGAGGCGCCTCGTCGGCCGCAGCCGGCGTGGCGCTGTAGGGCTGGCTGAAGAAGGGGTCTTGCGACTCGGCACGCGGCGCGGCGTGCGGCGTGCGGGTGCGCCGCTCGCTGCGCTCGCGCCGGGCGTCGTCGCGGCTGTCGCCGGTTTCGTCGCCCTGCCAGCGCCGGCGGCCATCGTTGGCGCGCCCGCGCGGGCGCTCGTCGTCGAACTCCAGGTGCTCCAGCTCGACCTTGGTCTTGAGCAGCTTTTCCAGCTCGCCCATCAGGCGCTGGTCGTGCTTGGTGACCAGGGTCACGGCCAGGCCCGATGCGCCGGCGCGGCCGGTGCGGCCGATGCGGTGCACGTAGTCCTCGGGGTTGAAGGGCACGTCGTAGTTGAAGACGGCCGGCACGTCCTTGATGTCCAGCCCGCGCGCGGCCACGTCGGTGGCCACCAGCAGATCGACCTCGCCGGCCTTGAAGGCCTCCAGCGACTTCAGGCGCTCGTCCTGGCTCTTGTCGCCGTGCAGGGCCGTGGTCTTCAGGCCGTCGCGCTCCAGCGCGCGCGCCAGCCGCGCCGTGCCCAGCTTGCTGTTGCAGAACACGAAGGCCTGGCGCAGCTGCTGGTCCTTCAGCACCTGGCGGATGGCGCGGCGCTTGTCGTCGTCGTCCAGCAGATAAAAGTGCTGATCGACGGTGGAGGCGGTGGCGTTGGGGCGCGCCACCTCGATGGTGATGGGGTTGCTCAGATAGCTTTCGGCCAGGCGCTTGATCTCGGGCGAGAAGGTGGCCGAAAACAGCAGCGTGGTGCGGCTTTTGGGCAGATGGCTCAGGATGCGCTGCAAGTCGGGCAGGAAGCCGATGTCGAGCATGCGGTCGGCTTCGTCCAGCACCACGTATTCCACCTGGTTCAGCACCGCGGTCTTGGCCTCGATGTGGTCCAGCAGGCGCCCGGGCGTGGCCACCAGCACCTCGACGCCCTGGCGCAGCTCGGCGGTCTGCGGCTTCATGTCCATGCCGCCAAAGACCACGGCGCTGCGCAGCTGCGTGTATTTGGCGTATTGCTTGACCTGGTCGGCCACCTGCACCGCCAGCTCGCGCGTGGGCAGCAGCACCAGCGCGCGCACCGGGTGGCGCGCCGGCGAGAGCGAGGCGGTTTCGTGCTTGAGCAGGCGCTGCAACAGCGGCAGCGAGAAGGCCGCCGTCTTGCCGGTGCCGGTCTGCGCGGCGCCCATCACGTCCTGGCCCGCCAGCACCACCGGAATGGCCTGCGCCTGGATGGGGGTCATGGTCTCGTAGCCCATGTCGGCCACGGCGCGCTTGAGGGGCTCGGCCAGCGCGAGATCGGAGTATTTGGTCGTCATTAACCTTCTATTGTCGCACTTTGACCCATTTGAAGTGCAACAAAGCATGACGCCGCCCCGGAACAGGGCAGCCCGCGCGTGACGTCAGAGGCCCTGCGCGTTGAAGGTGTCGCAAGCCTGCACGCTGCCCGTCTTGTAGCCCTGCGTGAACCAGCGCACGCGCTGGGCGCTGGAGCCGTGGGTGAAGCTGTCGGGCACGGCATAGCCCCGGCTGCGCTTTTGCAGCGTGTCGTCGCCGATCTGCTGGGCGGCGTTGATGGCCGACTCGATGTCGCCCGCGTCCAGCCACTGCTTGGCCTGCTGCGACTTGTTGGCCCAGATGCCGGCGTAGCAGTCGGCCTGCAATTCCAGGCGCACCGACAGCGCGTTTTGCTGCGCCTCGCTGATGCGCCCGCGCATGCCGTCCACCTTGCCGGTGATGCCCTGCAGGTTCTGGATGTGGTGGCCCACCTCGTGCGCGACCACGTAGGCGCGGGCAAACTCGCCCGGCACGCCGAGTTGGCGCGTCATGGTGTCGAAAAAGTCCATGTCCAGGTACACCTTCTGGTCGCCCGGGCAATAAAACGGCCCCATGGCCGACTGGCCGGTGCCGCAGGCCGTTGGCGTGGCGCCCCGGTACAGCACCAGCTTGGGCGCGGGGTAGCGCTGACCGGCCTGCTGGAAGATCTGGCTCCACACGTCCTCGGTGGAGGCCAGCACGACGGACACGAAGGCGGCGTTCTTGTCGTTGCTGGGCGGCGCGTGCGCCGGGCCCTGCTGCACCGGCGCCGGGCTGCCACCCGACAGCACGCCGATGGTGGTCAGCGGGTTGATGCCGAACACGCCCCAGCCGATCAGCGCCAGCACGATGGTGCCCACACCGATGCTGCGCCCGCCGATGCCAAAGCCGCCGCCACCGCTGCCGTCGCGGCGGTCTTCCACGTTGCTGGATTCGCGTTGGTCTTCCCATCTCATGCCTGGCTCCCGGTGCCGCGCGGCTTGCGCTAAATTGGCGTGATGGTAGCGCCATCGTCCTTTCGCCATCCGCCAAAAAAGCCCGTCGAATGCAAATCGGTGTTGCTGACCGGATTCGACCCGTTTGGCGGTGACCCGATCAACCCCAGCTGGCTGGCGGCCCAGCGCCTGCACCGACGCCAGATCGCCGGCCACCGGGTGGTGGCGGCGCAGTTGCCCACGCAGTTCGGCGCATCGCTCACGCGGCTGCGCGCACTGCTGGCCGAGCACCGGCCGGCGCTGGTGATCTGCCTGGGGCTGGCGGCCAGCCGCTCGGCGCTGTCGCTGGAGCGCGTGGCCATCAACGTGGATGACGCGCGCATTGCCGACAACGCCGGGGCGCAACCCATCGACCTGCCCGTGATCGCGGGTGCGCCGGCGGCGTATTTCACGCGCCTGCCCATCAAGGCCATGCACGCGGCCATCCAGTCGGCGGGCATCGCGGTGGAGGTGTCGCAAACCGCCGGCACCTTTGTCTGCAACCACGTCTTCTACGGGCTGATGCACCACCTGGCCAGCACGCGCGGCTTTGCGCGCACGCGCGGCGGTTTCATCCATGTGCCGCCACTGCCCGAACAGGCCGGGCACGGCATGCCGTTGGCGCAGATGGTGGACGGCCTGCGCATCGGTATTCGCACGGCGCTGACGGTGGCGCACGACGCGCGCCGCGGTGCGGGAGCAATCGACTGATGGCCACCACGCTGGACGCCCGCCAGACCGCCGAGCGCCTGCCCTGGCCCGCGCTGGTCGATGAGATCGAGGCGTTGCTGCAAGACCTGAGCGTGCGCGTGCCCGAGCGCATCGTCATGCCCACCGCGCACGGTGCCGTGTTGTTTGTCATGCCGGGCTGCGACGCGCGCGTGGCCATGACCAAGCTGATCAGCTTCACGCCCGCCAACGTGGGCAGCGCCACGCCCACCATCCAGGGCGACGTGACGGTGTTCGACGTCGCCAGCGGCACGCGCCGCCTCATCCTGGACGGCCCCACCATCACCGCCCGCCGCACCGCCGCCGTGTCGGCGCTGGGTGCGCGCTGGCTGGCGCCCGACACCGCCGGGCCCATGCTGATCGTCGGCGCCGGCGTGCAGGGGCGGGCGCATCTGGAGGTGTTTGCCCAGGTGCTGGGCGTGCGGCGTTTTCGCATTGCCTCGCGCAGCGCGGCCAGTGCCCAAACCCTGGTCGATCACGCGCAAGCGCTGGGTCTGCAAGCCGACGTGGTGCCCGACGCTGATGCCGTCCTGGCCGACTGCCCGCTCATCGTCACCTGCACGCCCGCCAGCGGCGTGGTGCTGCGTGCGCTGCCGCGTGTCGACGCCTTCATCGCGGCGGTGGGTGCCTTCACGCCGCAGATGGTCGAGCTGGCGCCCGGGCTGTGCCGCCACGTGGCGGCGTGCGGCCGCATCGTGGTGGACACGCGCGAGGCCGAGCACGAGGCGGGTGATCTGCTGCAGGCCGGCATCGACGTTGGGGCCTGCCCGAGCCTGGGCGACGTGGTGCGCGCCGGCCAGCGTGATGGGCGCGGGCCGGTGCTGTTCAAGAGCTGCGGCTGGGCGGGGTGGGATCTGGCGGCGGCGCGGTTGGCGATGCGGGAGTGATCCGCGTGAATGACGTTGTCTGAATTCGAACCGTCTCGAACCGTCGGAATCGCTTCGCGGTTCCGACCTACGAGGGCGGTGTTTTGCGGGTAGGTCGGAACCGCGAAGCGATTCCGACGAACAAACGTTCAACATCGAGCCGCCCATGCCCCGCTTCATCCGCGCCAACACACCGGGCGCCACGTGGTTCTTTACGGTCAATCTGCTGCAACGCCACGGCAACGACTTGCTGGTGCGGCACATCGACGTGTTGCGCGCGTGCGTGGCCGATGAGCGCGCGCGCCGGCCCTTTGCCATCCTGGCCTGGGTCGTGCTGCCCGAGCACATGCATTGGCTGTGGCGTTTGTCGCCGCAGGATGCCGATTTTTCAATCCGCTGGCGGCGCATCAAAACGGATTTCTCGAAAGCGCTGCCGGTGGCGGAGCCCCGCTCAGCCGTGCGACAGAAAACGGGCGAGCGCGGTATCTGGCAGCGGCGTTTTTGGGAGCATCAGATTCGGGACGACGCCGATCTGGCAAGGCACATGGACTACATCCACTACAACCCGGTCAAGCACGGTTGGGCCGAGACGCCGGTCGAGTGGCCGCATTCGAGTTTTGCTCAGCACGTAAGGCGCGGAACATACCCTGCCGATTGGGCGGCTGGGGAGGCGGTGGATGTGCGGGGGGAGTGAACCAACGACTTCGGAGTTGGCATCGTTGTCACCAAACCGTCGGAATCGCTTCGCGGTTCCGACCTACGAGGGCGGCTATTCCTGGGTAGGTCGGAACCGCGAAGCGATTCCGACGTGTGGCATCCAACGGGTCACGTCTTCGGCAGACGGTTCGACGGCTCGGCGCCAACGGGTCACGTCTTGGGCAAGGTCACCCCCACCTGCCCCTGGTACTTGCCGCCGCGGTCCTTGTAGCTGGTCTCGCAGACCTCGTCGCTCTCGAAGAACAACACCTGCGCGCAGCCCTCACCCGCATAGATCTTGGCTGGCAGCGGGGTGGTGTTGCTGAATTCGAGCGTCACATAGCCTTCCCACTCGGGCTCGAAGGGCGTGACGTTGACGATGATGCCGCAGCGCGCGTAGGTGCTTTTGCCCAGGCAGATGGTCAGCACGTTGCGCGGGATGCGGAAGTACTCGACCGTGCGCGCCAGCGCAAAGCTGTTGGGCGGGATGATGCAGCTGTCGCCATGGAAATCGACGAAGCTCTTTTCGTCGAAGTTCTTCGGATCCACCACGGTGCTGTGGATGTTGGTGAAGATCTTGAACTCGGGCGCGCAGCGGATGTCGTAGCCGTAGCTGCTGGTACCGTAGCTGACGATCTTGCGGCCATCGACCTGGCGCACCTGGCCGGGCTCGAAGGGCTCGATCATGCCGTGCTCCTGCGCCATGCGGCGGATCCACTTGTCGCTCTTGATGCTCATGACGCGTTACTCATCTATTGATAGCTGATTGCGCAAGATGGCCCAGCGCAAAGCCGGCATTTTGCCTTGAACCGCAGGCTCAGCGCGGCAGGCTGCCCTGCACGCCATCGACCAGGTAGTTCATCTTCAGGATCTCGGCGTCGCTGGCGCTCTGGCCCTGGGGCACCTGCAGCGCGCCGGTGTTGTCGGTGATGGGGCCGGCAAAGGGGCGCAGGCGGCCGGCGGCAATGTCTTTTTGCCGCGCCAGCACCTCGTCGCGCACGGCCGCGGGCACCTTGGGGCCGAAGGCCTCGATGCGCACCATGCCGTCCTTCACGCCGCCCCACGTGTCCATGCTTTTCCATGTGCCATCGCGCAACGCGCGCACGCGGGCCGTGTCGTAGGCGCCCCAGTGGTGGGTGACGGCGGCCAGTTGCGCGTGCGGCGCCACGCTGCGCATGTCGGAGTGGTAGGCGATGGCCAGCTTGCCGCGCTCCTCGGCCGCGCTCATGACGGCGGTGGACGCGCTGTTGAAGGCCAGCACGTCGGCGCCCTGGTCCATCAGGGTCATGGCGGCTTCGCGCTCGCGCGGCGGGTTGAACCATTCGTTCAGCCACACCAGCTTGACGGTGGCCGTGGGGTTGACGCTGCGCAGGCCCAGCGTGAAGGCGTTGATGCTTTGCAGGATCTCGGGGATGGGAAAGCCCGCCACGTAGCCGACCACGCCGGTCTTCGTCATGCGCCCGGCCGCGATGCCCGACAGGTAGCGTCCCTCGTAGTAGCGCGCGTTGGAGGTGGCGACATTGGGCGCGCGCTGCACGCAGGTCTGGCACTCGAAGCGCACGTGCGGGAACTCGCGCGCCACGCGCAGCACCGGCTCCATGTAGCCGAAGCTGGTGGTGAAAATGATGTCATTGCCCTGGCGCGCCAGGTCGCGGATCACGCGCTCGGCGTCGGGGCCCTCGGCCACGTTCTCGACATCGCTGGTCTTGACCGCTTCGCCCAGCGCCTGTTGCACCGCCTGGCGCGCCAGCTCGTGCTGGTGCGTCCAGCCGGTGGGCGTGATGGGCGTGACGTAAACCCAGGCGGCGCGCGTGGGCGGCTGGGCCGGCGCGGGCGATTGGGCGTGCAGGGGGGCAAAAAAACAGGCGGCCGCAAGCGCGGCCACGAGGTTTTTGTACATGGTTGTCCTCGACATGGCCCCGAGTGAATGAAGGCGCGGCGCCGTCGGGGCGGCAGCGCTGCGGAGGGTGATTTTACCGGGCCGCGTCGTGCGCGCGCTCGAAGCTCCCGTTCAATTGTTCAAGCCAGCGCTGCTTTTGTCCGGCCTCCGCAAAGCTGGCCTCGAAGCTGTTGGCCGCCAGTTGCCAAGCGGCGCGGGCGTCCATGCCGGTGGCCGCAAAAACGGCCTGAAAGTTGGCGTTGACGTAGCCGCCGAAGTAAGCCGGGTCATCGCTGTTGACCATGGCGCACATGCCGCCGTCCAGCAGGGCGGGCAGGCTGTGGCGCGACAGGTCGGGGAAGACTTGCAGCTTCTGGTTGGACAGCGGGCAGACGGTGAGCGGGATGCGCTCTTGCGCCAGGCGCTGCATCAGCGCGGTGTCGTTCACGGCCTGCACGCCGTGGTCGATGCGCTCGGCCTTCAGCACGTCCAGCGCAGCCCAGATGTAGGCGGGCGGCCCCTCTTCGCCGGCGTGGGCGACGATGTGCAGGCCCAGCTCGCGGCAGCGTGCAAACACGCGGGCAAACTTTTCGGGCGGGTGGCCCAGCTCGCTGGAGTCCAGCCCCACGCCGATGAATGCTTCGCGAAAGGGCAGGGCGTCTTCGAGGGTCTCGAACGCCTCGCGCTCGCTCAAGTGGCGCAAAAAGCACAGGATCAGCGCGCTCGTGATGCCCAGCTCGCGCCGGGCCTCTTCCTGCGCGCGCGCCAGCCCGCGGATCACCGTCTGCATCGCCACGCCGCGCGCGGTGTGCGTCTGGGGGTCGAAGAAAATTTCGGCGTGTACTACATTGTTTGCAGCAGCTTGCGCAAGGTAGGCGCGGGCCAGATCGTAAAAATCCTGCTCGGTCAGCAGTACGCCGGCGCCTTGGTAGTACAGGTCGAGAAAGCTTTGCAGGTCGCTGAAGTTGTAGGCCCGGCGCAGCGCCTGGCTGTCGGCGTAGGGCAGTGTGATGCCGTTGCGCGCGGCCAGGGCAAAGGCCATTTCGGGCTCCAGCGAGCCTTCGATGTGGATGTGCAGCTCGGCCTTTGGGGCTGCGGCCAGCAGGGCGGGCAAATGCGCGGGGGCGATGGGCGGGATCGATGCGGTCATGGGCATTCTCGGGGCGTGCCGGCGTGGCGGGTTGCCGCGTATCGGTGCAGCACAGTGTACGAACGGCGCGCAAAAAAAACGGCGGCAGGTTGGGCCTGCCGCCGCCTTGGCCAGGATGGCGCCGCTTACTTGGCGCCCGGCACCTTGCCTTCCACGCCCTTGACGAAGAAGTTGACGCCGCCCAGGAACTTGTCGTCGGCCACCTGGTCCTTGGCCAGGACTTCCTTGCCGTCGTTGTCGGCCAGCGGGCCCTTCCAGATGTGATAGGTGCCCGCCTTCAGGCCGGCCTTGACTTCGTCGAGCTTGGCCTTGGTCTCGGCCGGAACGTCGTCGGCCACCGACACCAGGTCGATCGCGCCTTCCTTGACGCCCCACCACTGGTTGGGGCCGGTCTTCCAGGTGCCGTCCAGCACTTCGGACACCGACTTCTTGTAGTAGGGCTCCCAGTTGATGACGGCCGAGCCCAGGTGCGCCTTGGGCCCGTAGGCGGTCATGTCGGAGTCCCAGCCGAAGGCGCGCTTGCCCATTGACTCGGCGGTCTTGAGCACCGAGGGCGAGTCGGTGTTCTGGAACAGCACGTCGGCGCCGCCGTTGATCAGCGAGGTGGCGGCCTCGGTCTCCTTGGGCGGGTTGTGCCACTCGTTGATCCACACCACCTTGGTCTTGATGTTGGGGTTGGTGAGCTGCGCGCCCAGCGTGAAGCTGTTGACGTTGCGCACCACCTCGGGGATCGGCACGGTGGCGACCACGCCCAGCACGTTGGACTTGGTCATGGCGCCGGCAATCACGCCGGCCATGTACGCGCCTTCATAGGTGCGGCTGTCGTAGGTGCGCAGGTTCTCGCTGGACTTGTAGCCCGTGGCGTGCTCGAACTTGACGCCCGGGTTGTCGGCGGCCACCTTCAGCATCGGCTCCATGAAGCCGAAGCTGGTGCCGAAGATCAGCTTGTTGCCCTGGGCCACCAGGTCGCGCGCCACGCGCTCGGTGTCGGCGCCCTCGGGCACGTTCTCGACAAAGCTGGTGATGATCTTGTCGCCGAATTCCTTTTGCACGGCCTTGCGCGCGTTGTCGTGCGCGTAGCTCCAGCCGCCGTCGCCCACCGGGCCGACGTAGATCCAGGCGGCCTTCAGCGGTTCAGCCGCGGCCGGTGCCGGAGCCGCGGTGGGCGCGGGCGCGGCGGCCGGCGCGGCTTCTTCCTTCTTGCCGCAGGCCACCAGGGCCAGGGCGGCAGCGGACAGCGCGGCTAGGCGCAAGGCGCTGCGTTTGTTCAGATCGATCATCAAGTTGCCTCCATGGATGGGCGGTGGGTAAAAAAGAGGATTCTATGAAGGCGCCGGACTCGACGACGTTGGCATCAACATGCCGCAGTCCCGAGGGCCGCGGAGCAGGCCATGCACGGGCACCCCTGCCCGGGGTCCCCCCGGTCAGTGGGTGCGCCCCCTCGCAGGGGGGAGACGAAACATCGCGAAGCGAGTGAAGGCTGGGGGTGAGCCATTTTCAGGACCCGGGATAGAACGGCTTGCCCAGCGACGCGGGCATGTTGACCCGGATCCAGGTCGGGTTGCGCGAGATCAGCGCCAGCACCACGATGGTGGCCAGGTAGGGCATGGCCGTCAGCAACTGGCTGGGGATTTGCACGCCCTGGCCCTGCAGGTAGAACTGCAGCATGGTCACGCCGCCGAACAGGTAGGCGCCCAGCAGCACGCGGGCCGGCCGCCAGGTGCCGAAGGTGGTCAGCGCCAGCGCGATCCAGCCCTTGCCGGCCACCATGCCCTCGACCCACAGCGGCGTGTAGATGATGGACAGGAAGGCGCCCGCCAGCCCGCACAGCGTGCCGCCGGCGACGACCGCCGCCAGCCGGATGCGCCGTACCGGGTAACCCAGCGCGTGCGCCGACTCGGGCGACTCGCCCACCGAGCGCAGCACCAGGCCGGCGCGGGTGCGATACAAGAACCAGATGAGGCCGACGCACAGCGCCATCGCCGCATACACCAGCGGGTGCTGGCGCAGCAGCGCCGGGCCGATGACGGGCAGGTCGCCCAGGCCCAGCCAGTTGAAGCGCGGGCGCTCGGGCATCTTGGCCTGCACGTAGCCGATGCCGGCAAAGGCCGACAGGCCCGCGCCGAACAGCGTCAGCGCCAGGCCCGAGGCATATTGGTTGGCGTTGAGCCAGATCACCAGCCAGCCAAAGGCCGCGGCCATCACGCTGCCGGCCGCCATGCCGGCGGCAAAGCCCAGCCAGTCGCTGCCGGTGTGGATGACGGTGGCAAAGCCGGCAATGGCCGCGCACAGCATCATGCCCTCGGCGCCCAGGTTGACGATGCCGGATTTTTCGTTGATGAGCAGGCCCAGGGCGGCCAGCGCCAGCACGGTGCCGGCGCTCAAGGTGCTGGCAAACAGCAGCGGGTAGGCGTCCATCAGTGGGCTCCCTGGCGCGCAGCGCTGCGCCGAATGCGGTAGTTCACCAGCGTGTCGCAGGCCATCAAAGAAAACAGCAGCAGCCCTTGGAACACGTCGGTCAGCGACTTGGGCAGACCCAGGCGCGACTGCGCCAGCTCGCCGCCGATGTAGAACATGCTCATCAGGATGGCGGCCAGCACCATGCCCAGCGGGTGCAGCCGCCCGACGAAGGCCACGATGATGGCGGCAAAGCCGTAGCCGGCGGGGATGTAGGGCGTGAGCTGGCCCACCGGGCCGGCCACCTCCAGCGCGCCGGCCAGGCCCGCCGCGCCGCCGGAGATCAGAAACGCCGTCCACAGCGCGCGGCGCGACGAAAAGCCGGCATAGCGCGCCGCCGCCGGCGCCAGCCCGCCCACCTGCAGGGCAAAGCCGCTGCGCGTGCGAAACAGGTACAGCCACAGCAGGCCCGCGCCCACCAGCGCGATGACCGCGCCGATGGTCACGCGCGAACCCTGCATCAGCCGCGGAATGCGCGTGACCGCCTCGAAGGTGCGCGTCTGCGGAAAGTTGTAGCCCGCCGGGTCCTTCCAGGGGCCGAACACCAGAAAGTTGAGCACCTGCACCGCCACGTACACCAGCATCAGGCTGACCAGGATCTCGCCCGCGTTGAAACGGTCGCGCAGCAAGGCGGTGATGGCCGCCCACAGCATGCCGCCCAGCACGCCGGCCAGCAGCACCGCCACCACGATCCAGCCGCCCGTGTCCTTGCCGGCCGTGAGCGCCACGCCGCCGGCAAAGATGGCGCCGATGATGTACTGGCCCTCGGCGCCGATGTTCCAGATGTTGGAGCGAAAGCACACCGCCAGGCCCAGGGCGATCAGCAGCAGCGGCGTGGCCTTGATGCCCAGCTCGCCCAGCGCGTAGGCCGACTTGATGGGCTCCCAGAAGAAGATCTGCAGGCCGCGCACCGGGTCCTTGCCCATCACGGTGAACAGCAGCACGCCCAGCACCACCGTGATGGCCAGCGCCAGCAGCGGCGAGGCCCAGGCCCACAGGCGCGACGGGGCGGGGCGCAGTTCAAGCCGCAGCATGGCTGTCCTCCGTGGCCACCTCGGCGCCGGGCCACAGCCCGCTCATCCACTGCCCGATCTGCTCGACCGTGGCCTCGCGCCGGCGCAGGCTGGGCGACAGCTGCCCCTTGGCAATCACGTGCAGGCGGTCACTCAGTTCAAACAATTCGTCCAGCTCCTCGCTGATCACCAGCACCGCACAGCCCGCATCGCGCAGGGCCAGGATTTCGGCGCGGATTTGCGCCGCCGCGCCCACGTCCACGCCCCAGGTGGGCTGCGAGACGATCAGCAGCGTGGGCTTGGCGTCGATCTCGCGGCCCATGATGTACTTTTGCAGGTTGCCGCCCGACAGCGAGCGCGCCGCCGCCAGCGGCCCGCTGGCCTTGACGCGAAAGCGCTCGATGATGCCGGCGGACTGCGCGCGCAGCGCCTTCACGCGCAGCCAGCCGCCGCGGCCCACGGCCTCGCGGCGCGTCAGCAGCAGGTTGTGCGCCAGGCTCATCTCGGGCACGGCGCCGCGGCCCAGGCGCTCCTCCGGCACAAAGTGCAGGCCCAGCGCGCGCCGGCGCATCGGCCGCAGTTGCCCCGCCGGCTTGCCTGCTATGGATATCGAAGCTGCCGGCGCGCGCCGATCCTCGCCCGACAGCGCAAACAGCAGCTCGCGCTGGCCGTTGCCCGACACCCCGGCGATGCCCACCACCTCGCCCGCGTGCACGTTCAGCGAGATGCCGTCCAGGTCCACGCCAAAGGGCGATTCGCGCGGCAGGCTCAGTTGCTTGACCGCCAGCACCACCGGGCCCGGTGTGCGCTCCACGTGGTCCAGCGGCGGCGGCTCGGCGCCGATCATCAGGCGCGACAGCGACGCGTTGGTCTCCTGCCGCGGATCGCACACGCCCGTCACGCGGCCGGCGCGCACCACCGTGCAGGCGGTGCACAGCGCGCGGATTTCGTGCAGCTTGTGGCTGATGTACAAAATGGAGCAGCCTTCGGCCGCCAGCTGGCGCAGCGTGACGAACAGCTTGTCGACCGCCTGCGGCGTCAGCACCGAGGTGGGCTCGTCCAGGATCAGCAGGCGCGGGCGCGTCAGCAGCGCGCGGATGATTTCCACCCGCTGCATCTCGCCCACGCCCAGGGTGTGCACCGGGCGCTGCGGGTCCACGTCCAGGCCATAGGCGCTGGCCGTGCTCTCGATGCGCCGCGTCACCTCGGCCAGCGTGAGCGACTTGTCCAGGCCCAGCCAGACGTTCTCGGCCACGCTGAGCGTCTCGAACAGGCTGAAGTGCTGAAACACCATGGCAATGCCCAGGTGGCGCGCCTGCTGCGGGTTGCGCACGGCCACCGGCTGGCCGTTGACGCGCACCTCGCCGCTGTCAGGCTTGACCGCGCCGTAGATGATCTTCATCAGCGTGCTCTTGCCGGCGCCGTTCTCGCCCAGCACGGCGTGCACCTCGCCCGGCTGCACGGTGAGCGCAATCTGGTCGTTGGCCAGCACGCCGGGATAGCGTTTGGTGATGCCGACGAGTTCGAGCCGGGGCGGTGTCGAGGGGGCGGTCACGGGCGGGTGGCGTGGGTTGGGTTGGGAGTCGGTGTGGCGCGCCATGTTACATGGCGCAGCTCCCTGGCGCGCATCGGGAAAACGCCGGGTTGGCCCCGGGCGGACTGTGCGATACTACGAAATTAGGAGCTTGTGGCGCAATCAATACGGGCGTCAGAGGCCATTTTGATCTTGAATCACCCCTCGGAGCACGCACCGGGGCACCGTCCGCTGCCGACCATGATCGAGCTCATCCGCCACTACCGCAGCCGTCTGCCCGACTGGGTGAAGGACTGGCTCGACGTCATCGTTCCCGGCGCGCAGATCGCGCTGATCGTGCTGCTGGCCTGGGCCCTGAACGGCCTTTTCAAGCACGCGCTGCATCGCCTGGAGCGGCACTACGGCCTGCCGCTCAAGCTGATGGTGCCGCTGCGCGGCATCGTGCGCTGGATCATCATCCTGGCCGCCGGCCTGCTGGTGCTGGGCCGCCTGGGCGTGTCGGGCGAAGTGCTGTGGACGGCCTTCACCGGCTTTGCCGCCGTCGGCGCGGTGGCCTTCTTTGCGGCCTGGAGCGTGCTGTCCAACCTGTTTTGCGCGCTGCTCATCATGACGGTGCAGCCGTTTCGCCTGGGCGACGACATCGAGGTGCTGGACACCGCCGAGAAGCCCGGCGCCAGGGGGCGGGTCAAGGACATCAACCTGCTCTACACCACGCTGGAAGAAGGCGAGGGCGAGCAGCGGCGGCTGCTGCAGATTCCCAATGCGCTGATCTTTCAGCGTGTGGTGCGGCGCTGGCCGGGCGTCGGGGCGGCGGCCAAGTCCAACCTGCCGGCCACTGGCATCCCCATGGATCGACCCGTGCCCTGACGCGCGGGGAGACATCGACCAGAACAAAAGCCAGTCCGGATGGATCGGCTTTTTTGCAACTGGCTGTGAATGAATCCCGGACTGCGGTGGCTGAAAATTGGTGGAAACTGTCGGCCACGCAGAAAGGATCGGGACCATGCCGCGCAACGCGTCTTCCACTTCCAGCGCCAAATCATCACCTCGCACGGCGCCGCCGTCGCGCGAGGTGATGGTCGATCTGGCCTTGCAGGGCGGCGGTTCGCACGGCGCTTTCACCTGGGGCGTGCTGGATCGGCTGCTGGATGAGCGCTGGCTGTGGCTGGATGGCATCTCCGGCACTTCGGCCGGAGCGATGAACGCCGCTGTCATGCTCAGTGGCTTGGAGCGCGGCGGCCGGGCCGACGCCCAGGCTTCGCTCGAAGCCTTCTGGCGCGCCGTCGCTGATGCGGCTCGGCTGTCGCCGCTGCAGCGCGGTCCGCTGGATGTGCTGCTGGGTCGCTGGTCACTCGACGCCTCGCCCATGTACCTGATGTTCGACCTGGCCGCGCGCCTGTGGTCGCCCTACGCGGTCAACCCGTTGGGGGGCAACCCGCTGGCCAGCCTGCTTGAAAAGCATGTGGACTTCGGGCGCCTGGCGGCTTCGCCCATCAAGCTGTTCGTGACCGCTACGCAGGTGCGTACCGGCCGAGGCCACGTGTTCACCAATGCGGAACTGAGCCCGGCCGTACTGCTGGCCTCGGCCTGCTTGCCGACCATGTTTCATGCGGTGGAGATCGATGGCGAGGCGTACTGGGACGGCGGCTTTGCCGGCAACCCCACGATCACGCCGCTGATTCGCCACTGCCGTTCGCAAGACACCATCCTGGTGCAGATCAACCCCATCGAGCGCCAGCAGGACAGGAAGGACGCGCAGTCCATCCTCAACCGCATCAACGAGATTTCGTTCAACGCGCCGCTGCTGAAAGAGCTGCGCATGATGGCGCTGCTGCGCCAGGTGGCGGACCCGGGTCACAGCGAGGGCCGACAGTGGGCGCACATGCGCATGCACCGCATCGGCACCGACGCCATCGAGAACCTGAGCGCTTCGTCCAAGATGCTCGCGGAGTGGCCCTTTCTTTGCATGCTGCGCGATGAAGGACGCCGCGCGGCCGAGGCCTTCCTGGCGGCGCACGGCGACGACCTGGGCCAGCGCTCGACGCTGGACCTGGACGCACTGCTGGACGAGGAGGTCTGACACCATGGGCTTCATTGGCATCCTGTTGGGGCTGGGCCTGCTGGTCTGGTTGTCGTACCGGGGCTGGAGCGTGCTGCTGCTGGCGCCCATCGCGGCCCTGGTGGCAGCGGGCTTCTCGCGCGAGCCGTTGCTCGCGCACTGGACCATTACCTTCATGGGCGCCGCTGCGGGCTTTGTCGCCCAGTACTTTCCGTTGTTTCTGCTGGGCGCCATCTTTGGCAAGCTGATGGACGACAGCGGCGCCGTGCAATCCATCGCGCGTGGCATGACGCAGTGGCTGGGACCCAAGCGCGCCATCTTGGCCGTGGTGCTGGCCGGGGCGCTGCTCACCTACGGCGGCGTCAGCCTGTTCGTGGCCTTCTTTGTCCTGGCGCCCATGGCACATGCGCTGTTTCGCGCGGCCAACCTGCCGCCCCGGCTGATGCCCGCGGCCATCGCATTGGGCACATCCACGTTCACCATGTCAGCCCTGCCGGGTTCGCCGGCCATCCAGAACGCGATCCCCATGCCGTTCTTTGGCACCACGGCCTTTGCCGCGCCGGGGCTGGGGCTGATTGCCGCGGCGGTGATGGCCGGCTTTGGCCTGTGGTGGTTGGGCCACTGCGAGAAGCAGGCCCGCGCGCGCGCCGAAGGCTATGTGGCGCCGGCGCAGCCCGGGGCTGACCCGAATGACGAGGTGTTGCGCGAGCGCGGCAGCACCGCCACGCACTTCGACCCGGCCGAGATGGCCCACGGCCGGCGACCCGCCGCCGATGCGGCTGCCGGCAGCGGACCCGGCGTGCTGCTGGCCCTGGTACCGCTGGGCGCCGTGGTCGTCGTGAACATGCTGGCCGGCCTGTGGGTGCTGCCGCGCGCCGACCTGGGCTACCTGGCCGAGCCGCGCTTCGGCGGCCTGCAGGTGCAACAAGTGGCGGGCGTGTGGGCGGTGTTGCTGGGGTTGGCTGCGGGGCTGTTGGCCTTGCTGCTGCTGCACCGCCAGCGTCTGCCCGACCTGCGCGCCAGTCTGGATGCGGGCGCCAACGCTGCCGTGCTGCCCGTGATGTCGGTGGCCAGTCTGGTGGGTTTTGGCGCGGTGGTGGCCGAGATGCCGGCCTTTGCCATGGTGCGCGACTGGGTCATGGGCATCAGCGCGGGGCCGCTGGTGTCGCTGGCGCTGTCCACCAACCTGCTCGCGGCGCTGACGGGCTCGGCCTCGGGCGGTCTCACCATCGCACTGGAGACGCTGGGGCCGGCTTTCATGGAGATCGCGCGCCAGGCGCAGATCGATCCCGCGTTGCTGCACCGCGTGGCGGTGATCGGTGCCGGGACGCTCGACAGCCTGCCGCACAACGGCGCCGTGGTGTCGCTGCTGGCCGTGTGCGGCTGCACGCACCGTGAGAGCTATCGCGACATCGTGATGGCCTCGATCGTCAGCGCCTTGCTGGCACTGACCGTGGTGGTGGTGCTGGGCACCTGGCTGGGCAGCTTCTGAGCATGCGGCGCTGGCTTGGGTGGACCTTCGCGGTGGCTGTCGCGCTGGTGGCGATGTCCCTGCTGTCTGTCGCGGCTTACGGCCGCTTTGCCAAGCGTGTCCAAGGCGTTCCTTCATACGCGTTGCCCCCCGGCGAAGCAGTCACGCCGTTGGATCGGCGCATCAACGCCCTCCTGGACAGCCCAGAGGGACGCGCGGGACACAGCGGGCTGGCCATGCTCTCGTCCAATCTCGACGCTTTCGCCGCGCGCGCCCTGTCGGCACGCGGCGCGGGGCGATCGCTGGACCTGATCTACTACATCTGGAAGCGCGACCTCACCGGCCGCCTGCTGATGGCCGAGGCTGTGGCTGCCGCCGACCGGGGCGTGCGTGTGCGCCTGCTGCTGGACGACATCGGCGCAGGCAGTCACGACCCCAGTCTGCTCGCGCTCGACGCGCATCCGCTGATCGAGGTGCGACTCTTCAACCCCACGCGGGCGCGCGCCGGCAACCTGCGGCGCGGTATCGAGATGGTGCTGCGGGCTTTCAGCATCACCCGGCGCATGCACAACAAGGCCTGGATTGCCGACGGGCGCGTGGCCATCGTGGGCGGCCGCAACGTGGGCGACGAATACTTCGGCGCGGGCGAACGCACCTTCTTTCGCGACCTGGATCTGCTCGCCCTGGGTCCCGTGGTGGACCAGACCGAGGGCATGTTCGACGCTTACTGGAACAGCCCCGCCGCCTTGCCCATCGCCGCCCTGGCGCGCGCCGAAGACCATGCGCTGGCCAATCTCAAGCACCAACTGCGACAACTGGCTGACAGCGACGAGGCTCGCCCCTACGTGGAGCGCGTGCGCCAGGGCGTGTCCCTGCCCGATCTGCTGACGTACCACCTGCACTGGTGCCCACAGGCCCGTTTGATCACCGATCCGCCCGAGAAGGTGTTTCGCAAGCAGGGCGACAACTGGCTCATGCACGAGCTGCTGCCCATTCTCGGCTCGGCGCGCGTGCGACTCGACATCACCTCACCGTACTTTGTGCCGGGCGAGCAGGGTACCGATGCCCTGGTGGCGCTGGCCGGCCGCGGCGTGGCCGTCTCGGTGCTTACCAATTCACTGGCTGCCACCGATGTGGCGGCCGTGCATGGCGGCTATGCGCCGTACCGGCCGCGCCTGCTGCAGGGCGGCGTGGCGCTGTTCGAGCTGCGGCCGTCCGCCGGAGCGGTGCGCTACTCGCTGTACGGCTCCAGCAGCGCCAGCCTGCACACCAAGGCCTTCACGGTGGACGACCGCGAGGGCTTCATCGGCTCGCTGAACTTCGACCCGCGTTCCTTCTCGCTCAACACCGAGATGGGCATCGTCTTCGACAGCCCGGCGTTGATCGCCGAGATGGGCAAGTTGTTCGCGCTGGAGACCGCGCCCGATTTCAGCTACCGCGTGCACTGGGATGCCGAGACAGGCCGATTGCGCTGGACGGCCAAGGAGGATGGGCAACTGATCCAGCTGGACCGCGAACCGGGCGCACCGCTGCTCAAGCGGTTGATCGCGCGCGTGGTGAGCTGGCTGCCGCTGGAGTCGCAGTTGTAGCTTCACCACGGAAATCCAAAGGGTCAGGAACGAAAAAAGCCAGCCCATCCAGGCTGGCTTTTTCGTACGACTTGGTGGTGGTAGGTGGAATCGAACCACCGACCTTGGGGTTATGAATCCCACGCTCTAACCGACTGAGCTATACCACCGAAAGCCCGCGATTATACGGTGAAGCTGGCGCGATTCGGCTCAGCGATTCTTGAACTGTGGCGCGCGCTTGTTGACAAAGGCATCCATGCCTTCCTTCTGGTCTGCGGTGGCAAACAGGGCGTGAAAGAGGCGCCGCTCGAACATCACGCCGTCGGCCAGGGCTCCCTCGAAGGCGCGGTTGACGCATTCCTTGGCGGCCATCGTGGCCAGGCGGCCAAAGCCGCAGATGGTCAGCGCTGCGGCCAGGGTTTCGTCCATCAGCTTGTCCAGCGGCACCACGCGGCTGACCAGGCCGGCGCGCTCGGCCTCCTCGGCATTCATCATGCGGGCCGTGAGTGCCATGTCCATGGCCTTGGCCTTGCCCACGGCGCGCGGCAGGCGCTGGGTGCCGCCGGCGCCGGGGATGATGCCCAGCTTGATCTCGGGCTGGCCGAACTTGGCGTTGTCGGCGGCGATGATGAAGTCGCACATCATGGCCAGCTCGCAGCCGCCGCCCAGGGCAAAGCCGCTCACGGCGGCGATCACCGGCTTGCGGATGCTGCGGATGGTTTCCCAGTCGCGCGTGATGTAGTCGTCGCCGTACACGTCGGCAAACGTGTAGGTGGCCATGGCGCCAATGTCGGCGCCGGCCGCAAAGGCCTTTTCGTTGCCGGTGATGACCATGCAGCCGATGGCGTCGTCGGCCTCGAAGGCCTTGAGTGCCTGGCCCAGCTCCACCATCAGCGCGGGGCTGAGGGCGTTGAGCTGCTTGGGACGGTTGAGCGTGATGATGCCGACGCGCTCGCCTTCGGTGCGCACGTTGATGAATTCGTAGGGCATGGGCGATTCCTCTGGGTTCGATGCCGTGAAATCAGCGACTATAGCGAGCCCGCCCGCGCCATCCGGTTACCCGACCAAGCGGTTGGTTAATGGTAGATTTCACGTTTCGGAGACAAGGCCCCATGAATCAACCCACTTCCACCGATGTTCTGTACGAGGAGCAGGGCGCCGTTGCCGTGCTCACGCTCAACCGGCCCGCATCGCTCAACAGCTTTACCCGCAGCATGCACCGCGCCCTGTGGTCGGCGCTGGACCGGGTCGAGGGCAACAAGGCCATTCGTGCCCTGGTGCTGACCGGTGCGGGGCGCGGCTTTTGCGCCGGCGCCGATTTGTCGGAATTCGACTTTGCCGACGGCCCCGATCTTGAAAAGCGCGCCGACCCGGGCCCGGTGATCGACCAGGCCTTCAACCCCACCACCCGCCGGCTGATGCAGGTGCGCGTGCCCACGGTGTGTGCCGTCAACGGCGTGGCCGCCGGTGCGGGCGCGTCGGTGGCGATGGCGTGCGACGTGACGATTGCCGCCCCCACGGCCAGCTTCATCCAGGCCTTCAGCAAGATCGGCCTGGTGCCCGACAGCGGCGGCACCTGGTTTTTGCCGCAGCGCGTGGGCCTGGCGCGTGCCATGGCGCTGTGCCTGACGGGCGACAAGCTGAGTGCGCAGGACGCCAAGGCCATGGGCATGATCTGGGACGTGCAGGACGATGCACTGGGCGCCGCCAAGGCGATGGCCGAGCGCCTGGCCGCCATGCCCACGCGCGCGCTGGTGGCCACGCGCCACCTGCTGCGCGGCGCGCACACGCACAGCCTGGACGAGCAGCTGGACATCGAGCGCGACATCCAGTCGCGCCTGGGCTTCACGCACGACTACATCGAGGGCGTGACGGCCTTTTTGCAAAAGCGCCCCGCGCAGTTCAGGGGCGAATGACGATGAGCGACGAAAACGCCCTGGCGCGCCGCGTGGGCGAGACCATGTTTGCGGCCGATCGCGCCTCGCGCGAGACCATGGGCATGGAACTGCTGGCCTGCGAGCCCGGCCGCGCCGTGATGCGCATGACGGTGCAAGCGCTGCACCTCAACGGCCACCAGATTTGCCACGGCGGCTTCATCTTCACCCTGGCCGATTCGACCTTTGCCTTTGCCTGCAACAGCCGCAACCACAACACCGTGGCGGCGGGTTGCAGCATTGAATTTTTGCGGCCCGCGCACGAGGGCGACGTGCTCACCTGCGAGGGCGTGGAGCAGGTGCAAAGCGGTCGCCATGGCGTGTACGACATGCGCGTGAGCGATCAGCACGGCCAGGTGGTGGCGCTGTTTCGCGGCAAGAGCGCGCAGATCAAGGGCCATGTACTGCCCGATGAAGTCCAACAACCGGAGACGCGCGCATGAACGCGAGCACCAAGACCTTCCCGCTGGAGCCGATCGAAAAAGCCAGCATCGACGAGCTGCGCGCGTTGCAATTGCAGCGCCTGAAGTGGTCGCTGGCGCATGCGTACGAGCATTCGCCGGTGTACAAGGCCAAGTTCGACGCCGCCGGCGTGCACCCCGACGACTGCAAGCAACTGTCCGATCTGGCCAGGTTCCCGTTCACCACCAAGCACGACCTGCGCGACAACTATCCGTTCGGCATGTTCGCCGTGCCGCGCGATCAGGTGGTGCGCATCCACGCCAGCAGCGGCACCACCGGCAAGCCCACGGTGGTGGGCTACACCAGGAAAGACATCGACACCTGGGCCGACGTGGTGGCGCGCTCGATCCGCGCCAGCGGCGCGCGGCCGGGCGACATGGTGCACGTGAGCTACGGCTACGGCCTGTTCACCGGCGGGCTGGGCGCGCACTACGGGGCGGAGCGCCTGGGCCTGACGGTGGTGCCCTTTGGCGGCGGCCAGACCGAAAAGCAGATCCAGCTGATCCAGGACTTCAAGCCCGACATCATCATGGTCACCCCCAGCTACATGCTGGCGATCTGCGAGCAGATCGAGCACATGGGGCTGGACCCGAAGGCGCTCAGTCTGCGCATCGGCATCTTCGGCGCCGAGCCCTGGACCAATGAGATGCGCCACGCCATCGAGCAGCGCGCCGGCATCGACGCGGTAGACATCTACGGCCTGTCGGAGGTGATGGGCCCGGGCGTGGCCAACGAGTGCGTGGAGACCAAGGACGGCCCCACCATCTGGGAAGACCATTTCTACCCCGAGATCATCGACCCCGACACCGGCGAAGTGCTGCCGGACGGCCAGGAGGGCGAGCTGGTCTTTACCAGCCTGACCAAGGAAGCGCTGCCCATCATCCGCTACCGCACGCGCGACCTCACGCGCCTGCTGCCCGGCACCGCGCGCACCATGCGCCGCATGCAGAAGATCACCGGCCGCAGCGACGACATGATGATCATCCGCGGCGTCAACGTGTTCCCCACGCAGATCGAGGAGCTGATCTTGAAGCGCCCCGAGCTTTCGCCCAACTACCAGTGCGTGCTGACGCGCGAGGGCCCGATGGACAACCTGAAGGTGGCCGTGGAAACCGCCCCGGGCCTGAGCCCCGAAGGCATCGAGGCGCGCGCCGCCGCCAAGCTGCTGCAGCACGAGATCAAGATCTACGTGGGCAGCAGCGTCGAGATCGAGCTGAAGGCCGAAGGCGGCATCGAGCGCAGCGTGGGCAAGGCGCGGCGGGTGGTGGATTTGCGCAAGAAGTAAGGCTGCGGGTGGGTGGGGCGCCGCCGGCCCTCACCCCAACCCTCTCCCGCAGGCGGGAGAGGGGGAACGATGGGGCTTTGCTCCCTCGCCCCTTTGGGGAGAGGGCTGGGGTGAGGGGCGCGGCGCGCCGTTCAACACCGCCATCAAAAGAGTTCGCAGCCCTTGACTGGCAAGCGCAAACAGCTATCAAATAAATAGTTTCACTGCTGCTCGATGGTCTCCACCATCAAGTCCATGTACGTGTCCGGCCCCTGCGTCAGGCGGATGCGCACGGGCAGGTACTGCACGGTGGGGGCGATCCAGATTTCGGCCTTGATGGGGCCGCGCGGCTTGTCCAGCGGGCGCGGCTTGAGGTGATAGGCCGGCACGGCGCCCAGGCGCGGCAGCTGCAGGGTGTCCTCGCCCACCACGTCGTAGGTCCATTCGTCGACGCCGCCGGGGCGGGCCAGCCACAGGCGGATTTCGGAGCCGGGCTTCAGCGCGGCCGGATCGGTGGCGAAACGGTGGCCCATTTCGACGAACTGGCTGGCGGTGTCCTGCACATCCCGCGGGCGCGGCACGCGCTCGCCGTTGTTCAGCCGCACGTCCTCGCCGATGCGCACGCCGCGCCGGCGCTGGCGCACCTGCTCTTCGTACACCTCGGGCGCCAGGCCTTGCTCGGTGATCTCGCCCTGGCTGGTCAAGCGCATGGACAGCAGCAGGCCCAGGTCGATCTGCACGCTGGCCTGGTAGCGCGTGCCCTGGCGCTGCCACAGCACCTGGGCGTTGCCGTGCAGCTCGCCGCGGTAGTTGCCGCCCAGTCGATAGGTCAGGCGCGTGTCGGCCGGCCACTGAGCCAGATAGGCCGGCGCCGCCGCGCTGGCGCCGGCTTGCGCCGGGACAGGGGCGGGTGCGGACGCGGCCGGCTCGGCGGGCGGTGTGGCGCTGGCGGCCTGGGCGGATTGCGTGGACTCGGGGGCCGATGCTGCCGCCAGCGCCTGGGATGCCGCGGGTTCGGGCTCCTGCGGCGGCGTTTGGACGGGACGCTCCATCGCAGGCGGTGCCTGGCTGGCGGCGGCGCGGGGCGGCGGTGGGCGCGCAGCCTTGCGTCGGGCGGCCTGCTGCGGGGTTTCGATGCGCGCGGTGGGTCGATCGGGCGCGGCCTCGGCCATGGGCGCCGGCGCCGTGGACTCGGGCGCCGGCGCCTGCACGCTGATGGTGCGGGTGTACATGGGCGCTGTCATGTGCGCCAGCAGGCTGGGCGCCTGCAAGAATTGCGAGAAAAACGCGATGGCCAGCGCGTGCAGCAGCAGCACGACCGCCAGGGTGACGAGCAGGGCCCGCCGATCGCCGCGGTCGATGGTGCGGGAGCTCAGCCGCCGGGCCACGGGGAGGGCGCGGGCTGGTCCTTGCGGGGCGCCAGGCGCCAGGTGGTCGCGGGCTCGGGCAGGGTGAGGGGCAGGCGCAGCAGGCGTTGATCGCGCGCGATGAGTGCGGTGACCTCGCGCACCGGGCCGGCAAACAGCGGGATGTCGTCCAGTCCGCTGAGGCGCCAGGCGTTGGTGGGCGCACGCCGGCCTTTGGCGTGGCCGCCCGACGCAGCCGGCACCGGCACTTCCAGGCCCAGCCATTCATCGCCAGCGGCCAGGCCGGCGGCGGCGGCGGGGCTGCCGGCCAGCACCACCTTGATGGTGATGCCGGCTTGCTCGCTCACGCGCAGGCCCAGCGCCTGCGCCAGCGGCGAGGGGTCTTGCAGCACCTCGATGCCATGGGCGGGAAGCAGCGTCTGCAAGGGCAGCTCATCGGTGCCATGCACCCAGGCGGCCAGCTCGGGCGCAAACGAGCGAGCGCCCCGCTCGGCCAGCACGGCGGCGACGTCGTCCTCGCGCAGCGGGCCGCCCTGGCAGCGCTGCCACAGCGCGCGCATGACATCGTCGAGCGTGGCATGGCCTTCGCCGCGCAGCGTCAGGTCCAGGCACAGCGCCACCAGCGCGCCCTTGGTGTAGTAGCTGATGGTGCTGTTGGGGGTGTTTTCGTCGGGCCGGTAGTAGCGCACCCAGGCGTCGAAGCTGGCCTGCGCCACCGACTGCGCGTGCCGCCCGGGCGCCTGCAGCACCTGGTTGGCGGTCTTGGTCAGCAGCTTGCAATAGGCGGCGTCGTCGATCAGGCCGGCGCGGCGCAGCAGCAGGTCGTCGTAGTAGCTGGTGAAACCCTCGAAGAACCACAGCAGCTCGGTGTAGTTCTCGCGCGTGTAGTCGTAGGGCGCGAACTCTGCGGGCTTCAGGCGCTTGACGTTCCAGGTGTGGAAGTACTCGTGGCTGATCAGGCCCAGCAGGGTGACGTAGCCATCGCCCACGGCGGCGGCCGTGTCGGGCGCGCCGATGCGCGGCAGGTCGGCGCGCTTGCAGATCAGGGCGGTGCTGGCGCGGTGCTCCAGACCGCCATAGGCGTCGTGCACGGCGCTCAGCATGAAGACGTAGCGATCGTGCGGCGGCGCGTCCTCGGGGTGCCACAGGCGGATGGCGGCTTCGCAGATTTTTTGCGCGTCGCGCAGCAGGCGCTCGCCGTCGAACGAGGCGGGTGCGCCGGCCACGACAAAGCGGTGCGGTACGCCGCAGGCGCTGAATTCGCCGCTCCAGAATGCGCCCATCTCGATGGGATGGTCAACCAGCTCGTCGTAGTCCGCGGCGGTGTATTGGCCAAAGCCGCGCGCATCCACGCGCCGGGGCGTCATGGCGCTGGCCAGGTGCCAGTCGGGGGCATCGGCCGGCGCTTGCACCGTCAAGGCGTGCGCGGCCTGCTCTTGTCCGTGCACGCGCAGCAGCAGGCTGGTGCCGTTGAAAAAGCCGCGCTCGGCGTCCAGCCAGGCGGTGCGCACCGAGGTATCGAATGCATAAACTTCATAGCGCAATACCAAGGCCTGGCGCGGGTCGCAAGTGATGGACCAGCTGCACTTGTCCAGCTGGCGCACGGTGCAGGCGGCGTCACCCTGCCGGGCCGTCAGCCCGTTCAGGTGGCGGGCAAACTCGCGCACCAGATAGCTGCCCGGAATCCACACCGGCAGCGACACCGTCTGCTCGGCCGCGGGTTTGGCGATGCGCAACTCGACGGCGAAAGAGTGGCCGTGCCGGTTGGCGACGTCAACGAAATAGTGGAGGTCCGGGGCAACGGTCATGAACCTGAGACGTTGGGGTGCTCATCCACTCGATGCGACGGCACTGCGGCAAACCCAAAGAGTCCGGAGGCCGCGGAGCAGGCCAGGCCAGCGATCGCCGTGGCCGGGGTTTCCCCGGCCAGGGGCGATGCCCCCTTCAGGGGGTGGGCGGAACATCGCGAAGCGAGTGGAGACTGGGGGTGTTTCACTTCAGCGCGCGAGCAGTTGCTCGATCTGCTGGGTGTTGATGGCGCCCGGCACACGGTGGCCGTCGACGAACACCAGGGTGGGCGTGCCGGTGATGTTGTATTTGCGGGCAAAGGCCACGTTGGCGTCGAGTGCGGCGGTGTCGCACTTGGCGCCGGCCTCCTTGGGCGCGACGTTGCGCAGCATCCAGTCGTCCCAGGTCTTGGCCTTGTCGCTGGCGCACCAGATGCGCCTGGATTTTTCGGTCGAATCGGCGCCCAGGATGGGGACCAGAAAGGTGTGCACCGTCACGTTGTCGATTTTTTCGAGGTCTTTCTCGAAGCGCTTGCAGTAGGGGCAGTTGGGGTCTTCGAACACCGCCACCTTGCGCTTGCCGTTGCCGCGCACCACGGTGAAGGCGTTTTTCAGCTGCAGGTCCTTGAAGTCGATGGCGGTGAGCTTGTTGATGCGCTCTTCGGTCAGGTTCTTGCGCGCGCGGGTGTCGATCAGCGCGCCCTGGATCAGGTAGTTGCCCTCGGGGTCGGTGTAGAAGATGTCGTTGCCGATGCGCACCTCGAACAGGCCGGGCATGGGGCTCTTGCTGATCTCGTCGATGCCGCTCAAACCGGGGATGCGCTCGGTCAGCGCCTTGCGGATGGTGGCCTCCTGCGCGGGGGCCAGCAAGGGCAGGGCCAGGGCCAGCAGGGCCAGGGCGCGGCGCAGGGTCGAGGGCAGGTTCATGGTCGTGGTTTGAAAAGGTCGATTCGAATATGGGCGGACACGATCAGAGTGGCAGGGCGCTCAGACGGTTCCCATCGCCAGCCTGGCGATGCGTGATTTGAGGGGGCCGCTGTGCTCGAAGAGCGTCATGCCCCAGTTGCGCAGCGCGCCGGCCAGCGGCCCGGGCTGGCCGAACAGCAGCTGCAGCCCGTCGGTGGCCAGGCGCATGCGCAGCCACTCGCCCTGGCGTGCGCGCTCGTAGCGGCGCAGCAGGCGCAGGTCCGCCAGGCCGCGCCAGGCCTCGCGCGCGCCCAGCACGCGCGCCAGCTCGGCGGCGTCGCCCAGGCCCACGTTCAGGCCCTGGCCGGCCAGCGGGTGCATGGCGTGGGCGGCGTCGCCGGCCAGCGCAAAACTCTCGCCCGCGCGGCCAGGCATGGCGCCCACCCAGCGGCGGGCGTGGGCCAGCACCAGTGGCCAGCTGGCGCGCGCGCCCTTGACTTGCAGCGCGCCCAGGGCCGCGCCGCTCAATTCGTGCAGATGGGCGGCCAGCGTGGCGTCGTCCCAGTCGGTGATGGCCGCGGCGCGCTCGCTGGGCACGGACCACACCACCGCCACCTCGCGCCCGGCCGGGCCGCCCAGCGGCAGGAAGGCCAGGATGTCGCCCTCGGGCGTGAACCACTGGCGCGCGATTTGCTCGTGCGCCCGCTCGCAATCCAGCCGCGTCGCGATGGCCTGCTGCGGATAGCGCACGCTGTCGAAGTCCACGCCCAGCTCGGCGCGCGTGGCGCTGGCGCGGCCCTCGCACACCACCGTGAGCGGCGCGGCCACCGGCGCGCTCACCACGTCGATGTGGCCCTGGTATTGCACGGCCTGCGCCAGTTGCTGCTCCAGCGCCGGCACGTCCACGATCCAGTTCAGCGCCGCAACGCCCTGCTCGGCGGCGCTGAAATGCACGTGGCCCTGCCCGTCGGCCTGCACCTGCATGGCCAGCACGGGGGTGGCCGCGGATTCGGCCGGCCAGCAGCGCAGCGACTGCAGCAGCGCCTGTGACGCGGGGCTGAGCGCGTAGGCGCGCACGTCGGCATGGCCGGGCGTGGCCGCGGTGGGTGCCACCAGCGCCACGCGCAGCCGCTCGCGCGCCGCCAGCAGCGCCAGCGTGCGCCCGACGATGCCGGCGCCGCGAATGCAAAGATCGTGCTCGAAGGCCATGGGCCGATTGTATGAAGGCGCGGTGGCGGCGCGCGTGCGGGCGGACCGCCTGGCGCCCGTGGCGTCAGTCTATGGCGTCGCGGCCAGCACCTTCTGCAGAAAACCGTGCAGCGCCGCCTGGTAGCGCTGCGGGTCTTCCGACCAGGATTCGACATGCCGCGCGTGGGTGCGCACATAGGTCATGTCAGGGCGCAGGCGCTTCAGTTCGTCGCTGATGCCGATGGGCACCAGGGCGTCCGTGTCGCCGTGCGCATCGAACAAAAAGCGCGGCCGGGTGGCAAACACGGGCAAGGTCAGGGTGTCGTCCAGGTCGATGCCCACCCGCCACGGCGTGATCTGCGTGGCCACCCAGGTCACCGCGCCGCTCAGCGGCAGGTGCTTGCTTTCAACGAAGTGCCGCAAGGTGGCGCGCAGGTCCAGCGCCGGGGCGTCCAGCACCGCCGCGGTGACGTCTGCGGCCTGGGGCGAGTGGCGCAGGTACTGCCCGATGATGGCACCGCCCATCGATTGGCCGGCCAGGATGATGCGGCGCGCACCGAGGCGCCGCGCGGTCTGGACCGCGGCGTCCAGGTCGCGCCACTCGCTCAGGCCGAAGCGGTAGAGGCCGTCGGGCGAGCGCGGCGCGCCGGCGTCGTTGCGGTAGGCCAGAAGCAAGGTGGTGATGCCCAGGGGACGCGCCACGCTCATGACGCGGTAGCCATCCTCGCGGACGGCGCCGATGCCGTGAACGTAGATCATCCAGGTGGCGCTGCGGCCGGACGCGGGCGGCACCACCCAGGCGGGCAGGGGCCCCAGCTCGGACGAAATCGAGATGGTTTCGAACGACCAGCCGAAGGCGCGCTCAGGGTCGCCGTCGTAGTCCAGCGCCAGCGGGTCGCGCGTTTGCAGCGGCGGGTTGGTGAACGGCCCGCCCACCGTGACCATTTGCTTGACGCCGCTGGACAACTGCCAGCCAATGCCGGCGCAGTAGGCGGCGAGCGCCAGCAGCGCGATGGCGACGAGCCAGCTGAACAGTTTGCGGGTCATGGGCGATGCAGGGGGTTGCGGCGCGGGTGCCGGGCGGTCATGGTAGCGCGCGAGGCCGCAAGATGGGTCCGGGCCGGTCGGCTCGATCCGCATCGTTGCCCGCATGCAGCCGGGTGTCGGTTGCCGTTGCGCCGACAATGACGGACTTTCTGCCCGCTCCCATCATCATGTCGCAGCCCGAACCCGATGTGCGCGCCCGCGTGGCGCGCTTGTTTGTCTACCCCGTCAAGTCCTGCGCCGGCGTGGAATTGAACGAAGCGCTGGTGGCCGAGACCGGGCTGGACCTGGACCGCAGCTGGATGGTGGTGGACGCCCAGGGCCAGTTTTTGACCCAGCGCGAATGGCCGCGCATGGCGCTGATCCGCCCGCAGATCAAGACCAGCGAGGTGGTGCTGCGCGCGCCCGGCATGCTGGCGCTGCACCTGGGGCTGAACGAGGTCGAGCGCCCCCTGCGCGTGCGCGTGTGGAAGGACGAGGTCGATGCCTGGGACATGGGCGACATCGCCAGCCAGTGGTTCAGCGATTTTCTGGGCCAACCCGGCCTGCGCCTGGCGCGCTTTGACCCCGAGGTGCGGCGCCTGTCCAGCCTGCAATGGACGGGCGGCGTGGAGGCCGTCAACCAGTTTGCCGACGGCTACCCGTTCCTTGTCACCAGCGAGGCCTCGCTGGCCGAGCTCAACCGCCGCCTGCAGGCCGCCGGCCACGCCGCCGTGGGCATCGAGCGCCTGCGGCCCAACCTGGTGCTGGCCGATGTGCAGGCGCACGACGAGGACCGCCTGGCCGAGCTGCGCATCGCCACGGCCGAGGGCGAGGTGATCCTCAAACCTGTCAAGCCCTGCGCGCGCTGCCCCATCCCCAACATCGACCCGCAAACCGCCGAGAGCAGCCCCGAGGTGCTGGCCATGCTGAGCCAGTACCGCGCCGATGCGCGCGTGGACGGGGCACTGACCTTTGGCATGAACGCCATCATCGGCGACGGCGTGGGTCGCACGCTGCGCGTAGGGGATGCGGTGGCGGCGGACTGGCGGTTTGATTGAGACTGCCAAATCGATAGCTGTTTGCGCAGGATGGGCGGGCGCTGGCGGCCGATTTGGCTTGTCATATCGAGCGACTTTTTGCCAAGGCCTGTCGGTAGAATCGTTCAAGCGCATGCAAGGTGTTTTCGTGTCACCTCAAAGCAAGCATCCAATCGGTGAGGACCTGTCTGCCGTTGCCGTTCGAAGCCAAGCATCTCGATGAGCCTTGTCAAATCCAAACAGCGCGTCGCCGACCACGGAGAGGTGTTCACCCCGCCGTGGCTGGTCGAGGCCACCTTTGCCGAATGGGGCTATCTGGGCAAGGGCAAATTCCTGCGGCGCGACTTCCGGTTCGACGTGCTCACGCATTCATCGGCCTTCAGTGCCGAGGACTCGCTGTTCGCCCACCTCGGCAAGCATGAAATCTTCACCCCGACCCAGGAGCACCCGCCCATGACCGTGGCTGACCTGGCGCGAATGGAGGGCGAGAACCCATGAGCGGGCGAGCGCCAAAACTCAGCGCACCGCCCGAGGGCTACGCCGACTGGCTGGCCGAGCTGAAAACCCGCATCCACAGCACCCAGCAACGCGCGGCGCTGGCGGTCAACCGCGAGCTGGTGCTGCTCTACTGGCAGATCGGCCGCGACATCCTCGCGCGCCAGGCCCGGCAAGGCTGGGGCGCCAAAGTCATCTTGCGACTGTCGCAAGACTTGCGCGTTGCGTTTCCGGATATGAAAGGGTTCTCACGCGCCAATCTGATGTACATGCGCGCGTTCGCCGAAGCATGGCCAGATGCTGAAATTGTCCAACAGGCTGTTGGACAATTGCCGTGGGGCCATAAGCCCATGCTGCTGTCCGTCATGAACATGGCTGAATCGAGGCCCTGGCCCAAGCACCGGTCTGAGGCTGCCTCATGAATACCGTACCCGCATCCATTCCCGTCATTCAATGGGCTGCGCAACGCGCAGGACTGGATGGTGCCGCTCTGACCAAGCACTACCCGAAGTGGCCGCTGTGGCTCAGCGGCGAAGCGCAGCCCACCCTGCGACAGCTGGAGGACTTCGCCAATCGCACGCATACCGCCATCGGCTACTTCTTCCTGCCGCAACCTCCGAGCTTGCCGCTGCCGATCCCGGACTTCCGCACCCTGCACGACGAAGTGATCAGCGAACCCAGCAGCAACCTGCTTGACACAATCTACCTGTGCCAACAGCGGCAAGACTGGTTCCGCGATCACGCACGGCTTCATGGCTTCCCGAAACTTCCCTTTGTCGGCAGTGCCACCATCCAGGAAACCCCTGAATCCGTGGCGCAGCAGATGCGAGAGACATTGGCGCTGGCTGCCGAGGGGCGGCAACGCCTTTCCACGTGGACAGAGGCGCTGCGTCAGTTGATTGCCAGGGCCGAAGAGGCAGGCGTCATGGTGATGGCGACCTCGGTCGTGGGCAGCAACAGCCATCGCAAGCTGGACGTTGGCGAATTCCGTGGTTTTGCATTGGCGGATGATCTGGCGCCATTGATCTTTCTGAACGGCTCGGACAGCAAGTCCGCGCAGATGTTCACCTTGGCCCACGAGCTGGCGCATCTCTGGCTGGGGGCTTCGGGAGTGTCCGATGTTGAAACCGGGCGCGTGCCGGAGCAGCGGGTCGAGCGCTGGTGCAATCAGGTGGCGGCGGAACTGTTGATGCCCATGCAAGCGCTGCGCGCCGCGCATGAGCCGGGAATGCCTCTTGTGCAGGAAATTCAGCGGCTGGCACGTCTGTTCAAGGTCAGCACGCTGGTGGCACTGCGCCGCCTGTTCGATGCGGGGTACATCAATCAAGCCGTGCTTTGGCAGCACTACCGCGAGGAACTCGATCGGCTGCGTACGCTGGAGCGCAAAGACAGCGGCGGTGGTGACTTCTACAACTCGCTGGGCGCTCGCACGAGCAAGCGCTTTGCCCGCGCCATTGTGTCCAGCACTCTGGAAGGACTGACCCCCTTCACGGATGCCTTTCGCATGCTCGGCGTGCGCAAAACCGAAACCTTTTACGAAGCTGCACGCGAGCTTGGGGTGACGGCATGAGCTACCTTCTGGATGCCAATGTCTTTATCTCCGCCAAGAACCTGCATTACGGCCTGGACTTCTGTCCTGCGTTCTGGGATTGGCTGATTCACAAAGGAAACACCGGCACCGTGTTCAGCATCGACAAGGTGGCCGACGAAATTGCTGCAGGCAGCGATGCCTTGTCCACTTGGGCGGTCGATCACGGCAGCAACCTGTTTCGCCGTACACCCGCATCCCTGGCAGCGCAGTTCGGACAAGTCAGCGCCTGGGCGACCAGTCAGCATTTCGCGCCCGCCGCCATCAATACCTTTTTGCAAGTGGCTGACTTCTACCTGGTGGCGTATGCGCTGGCTGGCGACCATGTGCTGGTGACGAACGAGACACCCGCCACATCGAACGCACGCATCAAGATTCCGAATGCATGCCTTGGGCTTGGTGTGCGCTACATGACGCCGTTCCAGATGCTGCGCACAGAACAGGCCCGGTTTGTTCTGAGGCCACAAGCATGAGCACGGAGAAATCCGGATTCTCCCTGCGCGGGCGCAACCCCGACGTGCTGACCTGCATTGCCAACCTGAGCAACGACGAGGTGTTCACCCCGTCCGAGTTTGTGAATCGCATGCTGGACACCGAGGCCCAGGCCTGGGCCGCCGGCCACGGCGGCGCGGATATTTGGGCCGGCCCGACGGTGCGCTTTCTTGACCCCCGCACCAAGTCCGGCGTGTTCCTGCGCGAAATCACCACGCGGCTGACGCAAGGGCTGGCGGGCCGGATGCCGGACGCGTCACTGAGCTACACCGGCATTGGAGCCACGACGGGCTGTACGACACGGTGGTGGCGCTGGAGTGACGTGCCAGCCTGTCAACCCTGCGATGCAAGCACGCCCAGGGCGCGCATTCGATTGCCAGGTCGTTTGCCAGCGACGCGGGCAACATCTGGTTCGAGCGCGTGGAGCACGCGTGGGACGGCGACAAATGCACGTTCTGCGGGGCCAGCAAAAAAACGCTGGATCGCGGCGAGGCGATGGAAACGCACGCCTATGCGTTCATTCATGCCGGCGACATCCAGGCGCGCATCAAAGAGATTTTTGGAGGCAGCATGCAGTTCGACGTGATCATTGGGAATCCGCCGTATCAGCTCGGCGATGGCGGCGGCGGTGGCGGTGCGTCTGCTACCCGATCTATAACCTGTTCGTGGATGCAGCGTTGGCACTGGAGCCTCGCTATGCGGTGATGATTACGCCATCGAGGTGGTTCTCGGGCGGTAAGGGACTGGACGATTTCCGCGATCGGATGTTGCGCGATCATCGTTTCGTCAAGTTGGTCGATTTTCCGCAGTTGTACGACGTATTTCCTGGCGTAAAAATCCGGGGTGGTGTCTCTTACTGGCTGTGGGGGAGAGAGCATGACGGCGGGTGCGAGGTCGTCACCATGATCGGGAATGAAGTGATCGGACAGCCAGTAGTGCGAATGCTGGATGCCTATGATGTTCTGGTTCGCAGAAACGAGGCTGTCCGCATACTCGACAAGGTGACGGGATACCGGGTAAAGGGCAAGCCCGAGACAAACCTTGGAGGGCAAGTTTCGGCGAGAAAGCCGTTCGGACTTACGAATCAACGCGGCAAGCCCACAACGACTGGCGTCAAGAATCCGATTCTAATTTTCGGCAATCAGGTCACATCCTATTTGCCGAGAGCTGCGATCACCAACAACGCAGATTGGATTGATGCGTGGAAAGTCTTGCTCGTAAAGGCGCATGGTACGAGCGGACGTGATGACGTCACCATTCTTGGTGAACCCGTGGTGGCCGGGCCAGGCTCGGCATGCACAGAGACGTATCTTGTCATTGGCGTTTGCGCGTCAGAGGACGAGGCGCGAAACCTTGCCGCATACATGCGGACACGGTTCGTGCGGTTCCTCGTTTCACTTCGGAAAATAACGCAGAACATTACGCGCGACTCTTACAAGTTCGTACCCGCGTTGCCCATGGATCGTCTTTGGACGGATAAGGCCTTGTTCAAACGATATGGGATCGACGAGGACCAAGTTGCGTTTGTCGATTCCTGATCACAGAGCGACCTTCCAACGATGCGGCTGGCGACGAGGACGACGATGAGTAAAACCCATCGACGAAATCCTCGCCCCCAAACCGACGGCGCGCCCGCGCATCTACGCCTATTCCATTGCCGACGCCGCGCACAAGGGCTTGCTCAAGGTCGGGCAAACCGCGCGCGAGGTAAAGCAGCGCATCGCCGAGCAGGTAAAGACCGCGGGTGTGACGGTCAAGATTGAGCTGGATGAACCCGCCGAGCGCGACGACGGCAGCTTCTTCCGTGACCATGACGTGCGTGCCGCGCTGATTGCGAAGAAACACGAAAACGTGACCGGCGTTGGCCGGGAATGGATGCGCTGCACCGTGGCGGACGTGAAAACCGTGCTGACCGAGCTGCGCACGGGCCAAAAGCTGACGGGTGCGCGCCACGAGCGCTTTGCCATGCGCGCCGAGCAGGCTGAGGCGGTGCGGTTGACGCACGCCTACTACCGCTCGCGCTGGGCGGAGGATGCGCGCGCGGTGCCGCGCTTTCTGTGGAACGCCAAGATGCGCTTTGGCAAGACCTTCAGCACCTACCAGCTCGCCAAAGAGCTGGGCGCCCGGCGCGTGCTGGTGGTGACCTTCAAGCCCGCCGTCGAGGATGCATGGCAGACCGACCTGGAGAGCCACCTCGATTTCGAGGGCTGGCAGTACCTGTCCAAGGCGTCGGGGCGCGACCCCACCCAGATCGACAAAGCCAAGCCGGTGGTGTATTTCGGCTCGTTTCAGGACCTGCTGGGGCGTGACCGCGCGACGGGCGCGATCAAGCCGCGCAACGAATGGCTGCACACGGTGAATTGGGATTTGGTGGTGTTTGACGAATACCACTTTGCGCGTGGCGCGACACGGCCCGGGAGCTGTTCGAGGGCGAGGACGAGGCCGACGCCAGGAAGGAAACCAAGCTCGAATACGCGGCCGACCTGGACGGGGTGAACGACGACCTGGAGGTGCTGACCGAGAAGGACGCCGACTTTCTGCCCATCACCACCCGCGCGTACCTGTACCTGTCGGGCACGCCGTTCAGGGCGCTGGCCACGGGCGAGTTCATCGAAGAACAAATCTTCAACTGGACCTACACCGACGAGCAGCGCGCCAAGGAAGCGTTTGCCGCAAAGCACCCGGGCCAGTGGAACCCTACGGTGCGCTGCCGCAGATGCGGCTGCTCACCTACCAGATGCCCGATGAACTGCTGGCCGTGGCCAGCGCGGGCGAGTTCGACGAGTTCGACCTGAACGAGTTTTGCCGCCACTGGCACGGGCGGGGCGGCCAGGTTCAAGCACCTGGACGATGTGCAGAAGTGGCTGGACATCATCCGCGGGGCCTACATGCCCCGCACAGCCGAACACCTGAAGACCGGCACCCGCCCGCCCTTTCCGTATTCGGACACGCGCTTGCTGCCCTACCTGCAGCATTCGTTCTGGTTCTTGCCCAATGTGGCGGCGTGCCACGCCATGGCAAACCTGCTGGCCGCAAGGCACAACGTGTTCTGGCACGACTACACCGTGGTCACGGCCGCGGGGGCGGGCGCCGGCATTGGCCTGGAGGCGCTGCCGCCGGTGCGCGCGGCCATTGGCAGCGGCTTTGACAGCAAGACCATCACGCTGTCGTGCGGCAAGCTGACCACCGGCGTGACGGTGGCGCAGTGGTCGGCCATCCTGATGCTGCGCAACCTCAAGTCGCCCGAGACCTATTTCCAGTCAGCGTTTCGGGTGCAGTCGCCGTGGTCGATCAAGAACCCCAACGGCGACAACCCGAATGAGGAAGATGTGCTCAAGCCGGCGTGCTTCGTGTTCGACTTTGCGCCCACGCGCGCGCTGCGCCAGTTGTCGGAATACGGCATCGGCCTGTCGCCGAACGAGCCCAACCCGAGACGGCGGTGAAGGACCTGGTGTCGTTCTTGCCGGTGCTGGCCTACGACGGCGCCAACATGACGCAGATCGACGCCGGCGGCATTCTGGACATTGCCATGTCGGGCACCTCGGCCACGCTGCTGGCGCGCAAGTGGAAAGCGCGCTGCTGGTCAACGTGGACAACGACACGCTGCGGCGCGTGCTGAACGACGCCGATGCCATGGCCGCCGTGGAGCGCATCGAGGGCTGGCGCGCGCTGGGCGACAACGTGATCGAGACCATCATCAACAAGGCCGAGAAGATCAAGGCGCTGAAGAACAAAGCCAAGGACGGCAAGCTGACCGAAAAGGAAAAAAGGCAGCTCACCGAGGAAGAAAAGGAATTCAAAGCTAAGCGCCGGCTGGTGCAGGAAAAGCTGATCAAGTTCGCCACGCGCATCCCGGCCTTCATGTACCTGACGGACTTTCGCGAGAACACGCTGCAGGATGTCATCACCAAAATCGAGCCGGACTTGTTCCAGATCGTGACCGGCCTGACGGTGGCGGACTTTCACCTGCTGGTTCGGCTGAAGGTTTTCAACACCGAGCAGATGAACCAGGCGGTGTTTGCCTTCAGGCGCTACGAAGATGCGTCGCTGCGCTACACCGGCATCGAGAGTCATGAGGGGCTGACCCACGTCGGGCTGTACGACACCGTGGTGGCACTGGAGTGACGCGCCAGCCTGTCAACCCTGCGATGCAGGCCATCGCCTGCAACATCGGTCGGGTCGATTCCATTTTGATAGCTGCTTGCGCTTGATTGACGGGCGCTGCGGGCCTATTTAGCTCATAAACCGCCAGCGGATGCACTCTCGCCGCGCCGGTACAATCACCGCTTTCCCCGAATCCATCCGAGACCTGCGCCATGAGCCTGCAATGCGGCATCGTGGGCCTGCCCAACGTGGGCAAGTCCACCCTTTTCAACGCCCTGACCAAGGCCGGCATTGCCGCCGAAAACTATCCCTTTTGCACCATCGAGCCCAACACCGGCGTGGTCGAGGTGCCTGATCCGCGCCTCGCGCAACTGGCCGAGATCGTGGGGCCCGAGCGCATCGTGCCGGCCATCGTCGAGTTTGTGGACATTGCCGGCCTGGTGGCCGGCGCCAGCAAGGGCGAGGGCCTGGGCAACCAGTTTCTGGCGCACATCCGCGAGACGGACGCGATCGTCAACGTGGTGCGCTGTTTCGAGGACCCCAACGTCATCCACGTGGCCGGCAAGGTCGATCCGATCTCGGACATCGAGGTGATCCAGACCGAGCTGTGCCTGGCCGATCTGGGCACGGTCGAGAAGGCCGTGCAGCGCTACGGCAAGGCGGCCAAGAGCGGCAACGACAAGGAAGCCGCCGCCATGCTGAAGGTGCTGGCACCCGTGCAGGCGGCACTGAACGAGGCCCGGCCGGTGCGCACGCTCGCGCTATCCAAAGAAGAGCAGGCGCTCATCAAGCCGCTGTGCCTGATCACCGCCAAGCCGGCGATGTTCGTCGGCAACGTGGCCGAGGACGGCTTCGCGAGCAACCCTTTCCTGCAGCGCCTGCAGGATTACGCCGCCAGCCAGCACGCGCCCGTGGTGGCGATCTGCGCCAAGCTGGAGGCCGACATGGCCGAGATGGGCGACGAGGACAAGGCCATCTTTCTGGAGGAAATGGGCCAGACCGAGCCGGGCCTGAACCGCCTGATTCGCGCCGCCTTCAAGCTGCTGGGCCTGCAGACCTACTTCACCGCCGGCGTCAAGGAAGTGCGCGCCTGGACCATCCACATCGGCGACACCGCGCCGCAGGCGGCCGGCGTGATCCACGGCGACTTCGAGCGCGGCTTCATCCGCGCGCAGACCATCGCCTTCGACGACTTCATCACGTATCAGGGCGAGCAGGGCGCCAAGGACGCCGGCAAGATGCGCGCCGAGGGCAAGGAGTACGTGGTGAAGGATGGGGACGTGATGAACTTCCTGTTCAACGTCTGAACGTGTCTGCCGCCGCGCCGCCGTCGGCCGATCCGCCCGCCGTGGCGGCCGGTGCGCGGGTGGTGCGCCAGCTGTGCCCGGCGCGCGCGGGGGCGCATTGCGTCGAGACACACATCTCCTGGGTGCTGCTGGCGGGCGATGATGCGTACAAGATCAAGAAGCCGCTCAAGCTCGACTTTCTGGATTTCAGCACGCTCGAGCGGCGCCACGCGGCCTGCCTGGAAGAGCTGCGCATCAACCGCCGCACGGCGCCGACGCTTTATCTGGACGTGGTGCCCATCACCGGCCACCCCGATGCGCCCGAGATCGGCGGCGCCGGCCCGGTGCTGGACTGGGCGGTGCACATGCGCCGCTTTCCCACCCGCGCCGAATGGCAGGACATGGCGGCGCGCGGCGAGTTGCAAGGCACGCACATCGACGCGTTGGCGCACCAGTTGGCGGCGCTGCATGCCGGCGCGGCGCGCGCCGCACCCGATGGGCCTTTCGGGCAGCCGCAGGCGCTGGCCCGCCTGGTCAACGACAACTTTCCCCCGCTGGTGCGCCTGCTGGCCGGCACGCCCCACGCGGCCGAGCTGCACGCGCTGGCCCGCTGGTGCCGGGCCGAGGCGACGCGCCTGGCGCCGCTGATGGCCGAGCGCCTGGCCGGCGGTTGGGTGCGCGAGTGCCATGGCGATCTGCACCTGGGCAACCTGCTGTGGCTCGATGGCCAGGCCGTGCTGTTCGACGCGCTCGAGTTCGACCCTGCGCTGCGCTGGATCGACGTCATGGCCGACGTGGCCTTCGTGTTCATGGACCTGCACGCGCATGCCCTGGCGCCGCTGGCCTGGCGCCTGCTGAACGCCTGGCTCGACGAGACGGGCGACCACGCCGGCGTCGCGCTGCTGCCATATTGCAGCGCCTATCGCGCGCTGGTGCGCGCCAAGGTGGCGGCGCTGCGCGCGGGCACGGCGGATGACGCGCATGCCCAGGAGGCCGTGCGCTACCTGCGACTGGCGTGCCAATTCAGCCAGGCGCGCGCACCCGTGCTGTGGCTGGCCAGCGGCGTATCGGGCAGCGGCAAGAGCAGCCAGAGTCAGGCGCTCATCGAGCAGCGCGGGATCGTCGCGCTGCATTCCGACGTCGAGCGCAAGCGCCTGTTCGGCCTGGCGCCGCGCGCGTCGAGCGCGGGCGTTGCCGGCGGCATCTACACGTCCGACGCCAGCGCGCGCACCTATGCCGAGCTGCGCGCACGCGCACGCGCCGTGCTGGGCGCCGGCCAGCCGGTGCTGGTGGACGCGACCTTTCTGCAGCGCGCGCACCGCGGCGCATTCATCGCGCTGGCGCGCGAACTCGGGGTGCCCTGCCGCATCCTGCTGTTCGACGCGCCCGAGCCGGTCCTGCGCGAGCGCGTGCGCCGGCGCGCGGCCGCCGGCGGCGACCCCTCCGAAGCGACCGAAGCGGTGCTGACGCGCCAGCTTGCCGAGCGCGAACCGCTCAGCGCCGCCGAAGCGGCCCTGGCGTGGCCGGTGGACACCCGCACGGCGGTGGACTGGGCGCAGCTGCCGCCCGCTTGGCGTTGATGGTCAAACGGCCCTGCAGCCCTTGCGAATATTGCGCGAAGGACTATTAAAAATATAGCTGTCGCGCAAACGCGGGCCGCCGATCGACGCTGGAGCGCGCGGCGCGCGAGGCATGACGGGGGCGGCAACGTGCGCTGCGCCCGCCGGGGCGCCGCCGCGCGCAAAGCCTGTCGTCAGCGCACCACCAGGTTGTTGCGCACCTTCCTGACGCCCTTGACCGCGCCAGCGATCTGTTCGGCGCGGTCGCGCTCGGCGTTGCTCTTGGCAAAACCGCTCAGGGCCACTTCGCCATGCAGGGTTTGCACGTTGATGGCGCCGGCGTTGACGCTGCTGTCGCCCACCAGCTTGGCCTTGACCTCGGCGGTGATCGCGGCGTCATCGACATAGGCGCTGGTGGACTCCTGGCCGCGCACGACGGAGCAGCCGGTGGTGACCAGGGTGGCGCCGACGAAGGCGGCCAGAAGCAGGGCGCGGGTGGCTTTCATGGAGAGGCTTTCATCCGGTTGAAAGCCGAAATGATGCCACGGCCGCGGCCCCCTACCGGCGCCGGCCCAGCAGCAGGGCCAGCGCGGCGCCCGCGGCGGCGGCAATGGCCATGGACTTGAAGGGCTTTTCGGCGACGTAGGCACTGGTCTGTTCGGCCACTTCCGAGAGCTTGTCGCGTGTCTGCTGGCTGGCATCGGCCGCGGCGGCCTTGCCGCGTGCGGTCAGCTCGTGCACCTGCGCCGACAGCGACTCGATCGTCGGTTGCAGGTCGTCGCGCAGGCTGTGCAGCTTGGCGCTGGCCTTGTCGATGGCTTGGTTCACGCGCGCACGGGTTGCTTCGGCGGTGTCGGCGGCATGCCGGGCGTCGGGTGCGGTCGTGGCGTCGTCGCGGGGATCGATGGCGGGATCGTGGCTCATGCAAAGGCTCCAGGTCGGTGGTGGATGAATTTTTGCGCGCGCCATCGTCGCGCGGACGTCGGCGCCAGGCACTCCCCCATATGGGGTCGGCGCACGCCATTGCAAGCGCCCCATGCCCGCCCTCAGCCGACAGCCTCTGATGTCGATGTCCTACAGGCAGCGGACGCGGTGGCGACTAAATTGTTTGTGTCCTTCACGGAAACAAGGAAATCCCATGAAAGTCCGATTCATTCAGTCTGCCGCCGCTGTTGCCGCCATGGCCGCCCTGGGTTGCGGCGCGGCCATGGCGCAATCGAGCGCCCAGCCCACCACACCGGCTCCGGCAACGCCCATGGCGCAGCCGATGACACCCGGCACGCCTGCCGGCACCGCACCAAGCAACGGCGTCAAGAACGAGCACCCCGTCGCCGACGCGGTGATCACGACTCAGGTCAAGGCCGAATTGGCGAAAACCGACGGTTTGAAAAGTTCGAGCGTCTCGGTGTCCACCCACAACGGCGAGGTGATGCTGAGCGGCACCTTGCCCAGCGACATCGAGGTCAAGAAGGCCGAAGCGGCCGCCAAGAGCGTCAAGGGCGTCACGGGCGTCAACATGGCGTCGCTGAAAGTCGATCCCAAGGGCGCCTCCACAGCCGACCAGTCGTCGAGCGCGGGCGAGGCGGTGACCGATGCCTGGATCACCACCAAGGTCAAGGCCGAGCTGGCGACCGCCGACGGCGTCAAGAGCACCCGCGTGTCGGTCGAGACCAATGACGGGGTGGTCACGCTCACCGGCGTGCTGCCCACGCAAACGGCCGTCCAGAAAGCCGAGACGGTCACCCGCGCCGTCAAGGGCGTGAAGAAGGTGGACGCCGCAGGCCTGAAGGTCAAGGGCTGACGCACGCGCCCGCTGCGCTTCGGCGGCGCGCGGCATGCGCGCCGCCGGCGCACGTGGCGGGCTGATCCAGATGTTCACGCATCACCCAAGGAGCCATCATGTTGCACTACGCTGTCGTTTTTTTGATCGTTGCGCTGGTCGCCGGATTCTTCGGCTTTTTCGGCATCGCCGGCCTGGCGGCCGAAATCGCCAAGATCCTGTTCATCGTCTTCCTGGTCCTGTTCGTCGTCTCGCTGGCCTTCGGCCGCCGGCGACCTTGACCATCACCTCGGCGAGGGCTCGGCTGCGCATGCCAGCGGTCGCAGGGGTCGCGCGCTCGCCAACGCAACCCGATCCCAACCGAACCCAAGGAGAACGACATGGCCAAGACCGTCCATGCCCACCCAACCCCCTCGATGGCGCTCGATGAGAATGCCATCGCCAGCGCCGCGCGCGAGCGCCTGCACGACGGCGCGGTGACACCCAGCATCGCGCCCTATGCCAAGGACATCTGCAAGCTGCTCAACGACGCGCTGGCCACCGAGTGGGTGTGCGTGCTGCGCTACCGGCGCCACTACTTCACCGCCAAGGGGATCGCCTCCGAGCCCATCGCGGCCGAATTTCTGGTGCATGCCAACGAAGAACTGAGTCACGCCGATCGCCTGGCCGAGCGCATCGTTCAGCTCGGCGGCGAGCCGATGCTCGATCCCGACAGCCTGAAGGCGCGCAGCCACGCCGACTACGACGAGTCGCTCGATCTCAAGGCCATGATCCGCGCCAACCTGGTGGCCGAGCGCATCGCGGTGGAGGTCTACCGGCAGCTCATCGCGCTGATCGGCGACAAGGACCCCAGCACGACCCACTTGCTGCGCGCCATCCTGGCAGACGAGGAAGAGCACGCCGACGACCTGTCGGATTGGCTGGACAAGTCCTGAGCCGGCGCGCAACCGGCGTTGCGCCCACCCTGATCGGCGCGGTGTTGCGGCGGACGCCTTGCGTTGCGGATGGTCAAATTTGCACTTGGTGCAAGACCACCGCTACCCCCGGGCGCAATCCCGGTCGTCCGCATGGTCGAAGTGCAACAGGCGCGCCAAGCAAGGAACGTGATCGAGCCTTGCGCCGTGCCCGCGCTCAGGGCGCGCTCGCCTTGTCCTGCGGGGCGAGCGGCAAGACGCCCAGCGGATGGCTGGCACCGCTGTCGATCTGCCGCACGATGTCCTGCAGCGCCGACTGCAGCATCTCTTCCAGCGTCGGGTGATAGAACACGCCGGCCAGCAGGTCGCGCGCGGTTTCGCGCCGCTGGACGGCCCAGGCCAGCCATTGCCCCAGATGCTCGCCGCCGGCCGTCACCATCGACGCGCCCAGCAGCCGGCCGCTGCCCGCGTCGGCATAGACCCGCAGCAGGCCGTGCGTGCTGTCCTCGATGATGGCGCGGCCGTTGCGCGCGGCCTCGGCGCTGCCGACCACGATGCGATCGGCATCCAGCTCGTCCCATGCCGCACCCACGGTCACCACATCCGGCGCGCAAAACGCAATGCCGAGCGGCACCTTGCGCGCAAAGCGCAGGGGCGTTTCGACGCAGGCGTTGTAGCCGGCGATGGCGCCCTGATCGGCGGCCTCGTGCAGCAGCGGGCGATCGGCGTTGGCGTCGCCCGCAATGAACACCGGCAGTTCTCCGAGCTGCAAGGTGGCACGGTCGAACACCGGTATGCCCTTGCGGTCCAGCGGGACGCCGGCTTCGTCCAGGTCCAGGCCGTCGACGTTGGCCTGCCGCCCCAGCGCGGCCAGCAGGACATCGACCGTTTCCGATTGCTCGCCCGCCGTGATCCGCACGCCATCGCGTGCCCGCTCGACCCGCGCTTGGGCGCCCAGCCACAAGGGCGTGAGGTGATCGAAGCATTCGCGGGCCCGGCTGGCGATCTGTGGGTCGCTGATGCCGGCCACGCGGGCGGCCTGATCGGCACCGATCACCCGCACGCCCAGCCGCGCCAGCGCCACGCCCATTTCCAGGCCCACCGCGCCCAGCCCCAGCACCCCCACGGAGCGCGGCAGCGTTGGCAGATCGAACAGTTCGTCGGTGGTGACGGTGCGCTCGCGCACGCTGTCCAGGAACCGCGGCAGGACCGGGCGCGAACCCGTCGCGATGATCACGCGCCGCGCATGCAGATGCAGCGCGCCCTCCGGCGTCTCGATTTCGATGAGGGTCGGCTCGATCAGCCGGGCGCGCCCGTGCAGCAGCCGTTCACCCGCCGCCTGACGCGCCTGGTCGGCCGCGCTGGCGGCAAAGTGCGCGCGCTGCCCGCGCACGTGCGCCCAGGCCGCCTGCAGATCGATGTCGAGCTGGTCGACGCCGGTCACGCCCAAGGCGGTGAGCTGCCGGCGCGCCGCCCAGACGGCTGCGGCGTGCAAGGCGGATTTGGACGGCATGCAGCCCACGCGGGCGCAGGTTGTGCCCAGCGGACCGTGGTCGATCAGGTAGAAGTCCTTGTTGGCACGGCGCACTTCGCGCAGCGCATGCAGGCCCGCCGTGCCGGCGCCGATGATGGCGACGTCGGTCTGGATGCGGGATGGAGTAGTCGTGCCCATGGTCGGTTCGCGTGCGGCCTGGCCGGCTCCCGCCTCAGCCTCTCAGGCCACCGCGCCCACGCCCGTGAGCGCCACCACGATCAGGATGACGGTGATCGCCACGAACAGGAAGAACAGCAGCTT
This sequence comes from Ottowia sp., assembly GCF_046348305.1. Classification (GTDB taxonomy): domain Bacteria; phylum Pseudomonadota; class Gammaproteobacteria; order Burkholderiales; family Burkholderiaceae_C; genus Ottowia. The sequence goes on along the minus strand of NZ_JAXMEM010000009.1, from coordinate 105,174 downwards.
GGCCACGGACGCCGTGCCCGCGCTGATGCCGGTAAAGCCCAACACCCCGGCAATGACCGAGACGATGGCAAAGATGATGGCCCACTTGAGCATGTCGATCTCCCGCGCGACACCCGTGCCGCGTGACGGCTTAAAAAAAAGGAGGCCGGGGACAGGCCTCCTGAAACGGTACGCGCTTACCAGATGTACCGCGACTGCTTTTCCCAGTCGGAGACTTGCTTCTCTGCGTCGTCCCTGGCGATGCCGTGGCGCTCCTGGATCTTGCCGACCAGCTGGTCGCGCTTGCCGGCGATCACGTCCAGGTCATCGTCGGTCAGCTTGCCCCACTGCTCCTTGACCTTGCCTTTGAATTGCTTCCAGTTGCCCTTGATGGTGTCTTCATTCATGGTGATTTCCTTTTCGATGGGGGTGCCGAGGTCAGGTCGCTGATTTGCTGCGGGCACCGCGCGTGCAAAAGAGCGTGGATGTGCGTCAGGGACGCACGACGAGGTTGTTGTGCACGCTGCGCACGCCTTTCACGTCGCGTGCGATCTGGCCGGCGCGGTCGCGCTCGGTGGTGCTCTTCGCAAAGCCGCTCAGGGCCACTTCACCGTGCATGGTCTGCACGTTGACGGCGCCGCCGTCCACCGCCTTGCTGTCGATCAGCTTGGCCTTGACTTCGGCCGTGATGCTCGCGTCGTCGGCATAGGAACTGACCGATTCCTGGCCGCGGATGACCGAGCAGCCGGCAACGGTGGCCAAGCTGGCGCCGACGCATGCGGCGAGAATCAGGGTACGAACGGGTTTCATGGACTTTCTCCTTCTCTTGTGGGGGATTCGGTTGACGGGTGGGATATGGGCCGGCCGTCAGCGGCGGCGCCACAGCATGGCCAGCAACGCGCCAGCGGCGGCCGCCAGGGCCATCGCCTTGAACGGCTTTTCAGCCACGTAGGCGCTGGTGTGGTCCGACGCTTCGGCGAGCTTTTCGCGGGCGAGGTCTCGGGTTTCGGCGGCGGCCGCCATGCCGCGCGCCGCCATGTCCTGCACCCGGCTGGACACGGCTTCGATGGCGGGCTGCATATCGTCGCGCAGGGTGGTGACACGGCTGCTGGCCTTGTCCAGGGCGTCGTTGGCCAGCTCGCGCGTGGCGTCGATGCCGCTTTGCGCGTTGGCGGCCAGCCGGTCGGTGGCTCGGGCGGCGGTGCGGGCGACCTGTTCGATGGGTTGTTTGTTGCTCATCACGTGTGTGCTTGGGTTGATGGGGCCGGCGGGTGGGGCTGTGCTGCACCCCCTGTTCTCGACGGCATGGCCCAAGCGTAGGTGTCGGCGGACGCGGGCGGCATCGGCAGCGGCCTTGACGCCCTGTGGGCGCTTGCACCGCCCGCATGTAGGACAACGCCCCAGTGCGCTCAGCCCGTGCGACGCCCGGCCGGCGGCCCATGGCAAAGCGGCGCCGCCTGCACGATCGGATGGCGGCGTTCGAGCCGCGGCGCCTTCAGCGGGGCGCCGGTTGCTGCGCGAGGGTTCCCGTGATGCGCGTGCCGCGCCCGGGCGCCGAATCGATGACCAGGCGCCCGCCGCAGGCGTCCAGGCGATGCTGCATGCCGGTCAGGCCATGTGTGGCCAGCGGCAGGTTGGACGGATCGAAGCCGACGCCGTCATCCACCACGCTCACCTCGACGATGCCGTCATGCGTGTCCAGACGCACCGCGACGCGCGAGGGCCGGGCGTATTTCTGGATGTTGGTGAGCGCTTCTTGCACCAGGCGGTAGACCGCCAGCGCGCGCGACTCGTCCAGCTCGACCGGCTCCAGCGCGGTATGCACCTCGATGCGGCTCGCATGCGACCATTCGCGCGTGAGGTTTTCCAGCGCCGGCACCAGCCCCAGGTTGGTCAGGGCCGAAGGCCGCAGGTTCTCGATGATGGTGCGCTTGAGCGCGATGCCTTCATTGAGCACGCCGCTCAGGTGGGCCAGGTCGTCGGCCAACTTGCCGGCATCGGCCGGCAGGCGCATGCGCAGGCGTGCCACGTCCAGCTTGGCGGCGGTCAGCAGCGCGCCCAGCTCGTCATGCAGCTCGCGCGCCAGACGGGCGCGTTCGTCCTCGACGGCGGTTTGCAGATAGGACGCCAGATCGGTCAGGCGGGCGGTGCGCTCGCGCACCTGGCGCTCCAGCCGGGCGCGCTCTTCCTCGGTCGCGCGCTGCGCGCTGCGGGTCAGTTTGTCGATTCGGTAGGTCTGCCCCAGATACAGCACGAAAGCCAGCAGCGCCGCCAGCACGCAAGCCATGAAGGACAGGCGCGTGGCGCTGAGCAGTCGGTTGAATTCGACCTGCTTGCGCACGATCAGCGCGTCGGCCGCTTGGCTCACCAGTTGTCGATGGCTGCGGAACGCCTCCATGTATTGCTTGCCGGCATCGGTGTTGACCAGGCGCTGCGCTGCATCGGGCCCGTCGCGGGTGCGCAGCTCGATCGTCCGGTTCATCTCGCCCAGCTTGAGCTCCATCTGCGCGTACATGCCCCGCAGGCTGGGCGACTCGCGCAGCGGCAGCGGCGCCATGCCGCGCAGCAGGTTCGTGCGCGCCGCAATGCGGCCGGCCGCGCTCTTGAAAGGCTCCAGATAGCGGGTGTCGCCGGTCAGCAGATAGCCGCGCTGGCTTGATTCAGCCAGGGTCAGGTCGTCGCCCAGCGCGTCGATGGTCGCGCTCACCAGTTGCAGTTGCTGACGTTCGCCGGCCACGCGCATCAGGGTGTTGTAGGAGCGCTCGGCCAGCACCAACACGCCCAGCGCGCACAGGACGGACACCAGGATCGCCAGCCAATACTTGCGAGGGCGATGCCGCAGGAACGACGGCGAGATGTGGTGGAGCAGCCCCTTCTCTGGCATGACCTTCATAGAATGGGCGGGTGGGCCTTGTTGTGGGTTCACGCGTTGACAACAAGGGTCAAGTCATGATCAGAGTGGGCATTGTGGACGATCACGCCATCGTTCGCGTCGGGTTGCGCAACTTCCTGGCCGAGCAGGTCGATGTGCGCGTGGTGGGCGAGGCCGCCAACGGCCGCGAGGCGATCGATCTGGCGCGCACCACCGAGATGGACGTGATGCTGATGGATTTGTCGATGCCCGGGCAGGGCGGCATCGATGCGCTGGCCATGATCCGCGCCAAGGCGCCGGACGTGGGCATCCTGGTGCTGTCGATCTACCCCGAGGAGCACTACGCGATGAACCTGATCCGCCAGGGCGCCCGCGGCTACCTGAACAAGGAGTGCGACCCGCTGGAAATCGTCGACGCCATCCGCACCATCGCGCTGGGCAAGCGCTACTTTTCGGCGCAGGTGGCCGAGTTGATGGCGCAGCAGCTCGACCGCAAGGCCGACGGGCTGCCGCACGAGCTGCTGTCGGAGCGCGAGTTCCAGGTGTTCCTCAAGCTGGCCGCCGGCCAGACCGCGGGGCAGGTGGCCGAGGAGCTGTCGCTGTCGGTCAAGACCGTGAGCACCTACCGCACGCGCCTGATGGAAAAACTGGGCCTGCATTCGAACAGCGACCTGACGTATTACGCGTTGACGAACAAGCTGATCACCTGATGGCCGCCGCTCCCGCTCAAGCGGCCGGCGGCGCTTGCAGTGCGGTGCGCAACTGCGTGCAGTAGTCGAACAGGGCCTCCAGATCGCTGGACTTGTCGAAGAAGGCGTCGGCACCCATAGCATGGCAGCGTGCGCGCACGTCTGGCGTGACGTAGTTGGTGAGCACCACCACCTTGCGCGGCGCCAGGCGCCCCCGGCACGCCTGCAGCACGCCCAGGCCGTTGCCCTGCTTGAGAAAGAGATCGACGATGGCCAGGTCCCACACCGAATCGGCGCGCGTCAGCCAAGCGCTGCCGTCCTGCTCGCCTTCGGCATGGCCGACGGGGGTGATGCCCACCCATTCATTCAGGGTGACGATCAGGCGGTCGCGGATGACCGTGTTGTCCTCGACAAAATAGACCCGAAGGGGGCGACTGACTGGCATGGCGTGCTGGTGCTCTTCAAACTGTTTCGCACGCGGTCATGGTTGGCCACGGTTTCGACAGGTAACAAGCGCGAGTCTGCGCGTGTTGGCGGTGCCCGGATGTAGGACAAGCGCCCGAAGGGCGCCGGTGAATCACCGCAACAGCCGCTCGCCGCTTTTTCAGTGCGGCGGCGCGGCCGCGCCACAAACCGGACAGTCGTGCTGGCGCTGCACGCGCACGGTGGTGAAGTCGGCACGCCTGGCGTCGATCATCAGCAGGCGCCCGACCAGCGGCTCGCCGATGTCGCACAGCAGCTTGATGGCCTCGGTGGCCTGCAGGCTGCCGATGACGCCCACCAGGGGCGCCAGCACGCCCAGGGTGGCGCAGGCCACGTCCTCCACCTGCTGCGTGGGCGGAAACACGCAGGCGTAGCAGGGCGAGTCGCCGCGGCGCGCATCGAACACCGAGACTTGTCCGTCCATGCGGATGGCCGCGCCCGAAACCAGCGGCTTGCGGTGGCGCACGCAGGCCGCGTTGAGCGCGTGGCGCGTGGCGTAGTTGTCGCCGCAGTCCAGCACCACGTCGGCATCCCGCACCAATTCATGCAGCAGCGCGGCATCGGCACGCTGCGCCACCGTGCGCACCTGCACGCCTGCGTTGAGCGCCGCAATGGCCGTGCGCGCCGAATCGACCTTGGCCTGGCCGACGCGGGCGCTGGTGTGCATGATCTGGCGTTGCAGGTTGGTCAGATCGACCGTGTCGTCATCGACGATCGTCAGGCGCCCCACGCCGGCGCTGGCCAGGTACAGCGCCGCCGGCGAGCCCAGGCCGCCGGCGCCCAGGATCAGGGCATGCGCGGCCAGCAGCTTCTGCTGGCCTTCGATGCCGATGTCATCGAGCAGCACATGGCGCGAGTAGCGCAGCAGTTGCGAGTCGTCCATGGCCGCTGGGCGCCGTGCGCTGGCGCCAGCCCCTCACTCGGTCTTGGGCTCTTCCTTGCGCGCGGTCAGCGTGGTGCTGACCTTCACCGGATCGCCCTTGAGCTTGGCCAGCGCCTGCTGCAGCGGAAAGTCCTTGGCGCTGCCGTATTCGGGCGGGCGACGCTCGGATGCGGGCTTCTTGGCCTCGGCCTCGAGCTTCTTCAGGGCTTCCTCACGTTCCTGCTCCAGCGCCGGGTCCTTCTTGTCGGGGCTGGAGCCGGCCAGGTGGTGGTCCAGGTCGGCCTCGCGCATGCGCAGCACGGCAAAGGGGCTGCCCTCGGCGGTGTCGTCCACCAGGATGTCGGGCATGATGCCCTTGGCCTGAATGGTCTTGCCGCTGGGCGTGTAGTAGCGCGCGGTGGTGATCTTCAGGGCCGTGTCGGGGCCGAGCGGGCGCACGGTCTGCACCGAGCCCTTGCCGAAGGTCTGGCTGCCCATGATGACGGCGCGCTTGTTGTCCTGCAGCGCGCCGGCCACGATCTCGCTGGCCGAGGCCGAGCCCTCGTTGACCAGCACCACCAGCGGCACCTTCTTGAGCGCAGGCGGCAGGCTGGCCAGCGGGTCGGCGCCGCGACGGCGCATGTAGTCCTCGGGGATGGCCTTGAAGGCGGCCTTGCTTTCCTCGATCTGGCCGTTGGTGGTGACCACCGTGGCGCCCTCGGGCAGGAAGGCGGCCGACACGGCGACCGCGGCGTCCAGCAGGCCGCCCGGGTCGTTGCGCAGATCAAGCACCAGCCCCTTCAGGTTGGGGTTCTGCTTGTAGAGGGCGTCGATCTTGGTGACGAAATCATCCACCGTGCGATCCTGGAACTGCGACACGCGGATCCAGGCGTAGCCAGGCTCCAGCATCTTGCCCTTGACCGACTGGGTGCGGATTTCCTCGCGCGTGATGGTGACGGGAAAGCTGCGGTCCTCGTCGCGCCGCAGCACGGTGAAACGCACCTTGGTGCCCGGCTCGCCGCGAATGCGCTTGACGGCATCATTCAGCGCCAGGCCCTTGACGGCGGTGTCGTCGATCTTGGTGATCAGATCACCCGGCTTGAGGCCGGCGCGGTCGGCGGGCGAGCCTTCGATGGGCGAGACCACCTTGATCAGCCCGTCTTCCTGGGTGATCTCGATGCCCACGCCGACAAAGCGGCCGGTCGTGCCTTCGCGGAATTCCTTGTAGGACTTCTGGTCGAAGTACTGCGAGTGCGGATCGAGCCCCGCCACCATGCCCGAGATGGCGTCGGTGAGCAGCTTTTTCTCGTCCACCGGCTCGACGTAGTCGGTCTTGATCATGCTGAACACCGCCGCCAGTTGCTGCAACTCCTGCAGCGGCAGCGGCGCCAGCGTGCCGCGCGCCACGGTTTGCAGCGATACGGTGGTCAGCGCGCCGGCGAGCGCACCTACGGCAATCCAGCCGGCGATCTTGGTTTTCTGGCTCATGTGACGGGGCTTTCCTGAGGCAAGCGCTCAATATACAGGGTTCGGGTGGAGGGTCGATCTTGGGTCCGCTGCGCGGGGGGAAGTTCCGCCACCTGCGCTTCGGTTATCCATGGCGCTGCCCGCCATCGGCAGGGTATGAAACCCAAAGGGCCGAACGGCCGCGGAGCAGGCCAAGCCAGCGATCGCCGTGGCCGGGGTTCCCCCGGCCACTGGCGAGCCTTGCAGGCCGCGCCGGGCCAGTGGCCCGGCCCCTCGCCAGCCAACAAAAGGTCCACCGGACCTTTTGTGCGCAGGCTCGGCCCCCTGCAAGGGGGTGGGCGAAACATCGCGCAGCGAGTGGAGACTGGGGGTGTGCCATTTCACCCGCGGCCTTGCCGCGCCACGGCGGCGGCGGCCTGCTCGGCGGCTTGCGCGTCGCCCAGGTAATAGTGGCGCAGGGGGCGCAGCGCGTCGTCCAGCTCATACACCAGCGGAATGCCGTTGGGGATGTTCAGGCCCACGATGTCGGCGTCGGAGATGCCGTCCAGGTACTTGACCAGCGCGCGGATCGAGTTGCCGTGCGCCACCACCACCAGGCGCCGCCCGGCCTGGATCTCGGGCGCCATCACCGCGTTCCAGAACGGCAGCACACGCGCCACGGTGTCCTTCAGGCATTCGGTGAGCGGCACTTCCTCGGGCTTCAGGCGGGCGTAGCGGGGGTCGCTGCGCTCGCAGCGCGGATCGTCCAGCGCCAGCGCCGGCGGTGGGGTGTCGTAGCTGCGCCGCCACGTCAGCACCTGCGCGTCGCCGTACTGCTGGGCCGTCTCGGCCTTGTTCAGGCCCTGCAGGGCGCCGTAGTGGCGCTCGTTCAGGCGCCAGTGCTTTGTCGAGGGCAGCCACAGGCGGTCCATCTCGTCGAGCGTCAGGTGCAGGGTGCGGATGGCGCGCTTGAGCACGCTGGTGCAGGTCAGGTCGAATTCGTAGCCCTCGGCCTTCAGCAGCCGCCCGGCCTGGCGCGCCTGCTCGATGCCGGTGGGGGTCAGGTCAACATCGGTCCAGCCGGTGAAGCGGTTTTCCAGGTTCCAGGTGGATTCGCCGTGGCGAATCAGGACGAGCTTGTGCATGGGGTGGGGAGTGCGAAAAAACACGGGGCCGAGGCGGCCAGCGCGCACGGCAACAAGCGCTCATTTTAAAATGGCGGGTTGCCGTCGATAGGCCCAGGTTGCACGGCGGGCTTTTGCAGCGAACACACAAAGGACGTTCACCGTGGATTTCTTGATTGCCAATTGGTCACTGGTCTTGCTGGCCCTGGTCTCGGGCGGCCTGCTGGCCTGGCCGCTGCTGCAAGGCGGCTCGGGCGGCGGGCTTTCGGCCGCGGCGGCCGTGCAGCGCATCAACCGCGAGAAGGCGGTGGTGATCGACGTGTGCCAGCCCGAGGAGTTTGCCGCCGGCCACGTGGTGGGCGCCAAGAGCATTCCGCTGGCCGAGCTGGAGGCCAGGCTGCCCGGCGCCGTCAAGAACAAGGCCACGCCGCTGGTGATGGTCTGCGCCTCGGGCGTGCGGGCGCGCCGTGCCGTCGCCACGGCGCGCAAGCTCGGCTACGAGCAGGCCGAGGTGCTGGCCGGCGGCATGAAGAGCTGGCGCGATGCCAATCTGCCAGTCGAAAAGACCTGAGGCGCGCCGCCAACATGCCCCCCATCACCCTCTACACCACCGGAACCTGCCCGTACTGCATCCGCGCCAAACAGTTGCTGGCGGCGCGCGGCGTGACCGAATACGAAGAAATCCGCGTCGACCTGGAGCCCGCCCAGCGCGTGCGGATGATGGAGCGCAGCGGCCGGCGCACCGTGCCGCAGATCTTCATCGGCGCCACCCACGTGGGCGGCTGCGACGATCTGATGGCGCTGGATGCGCGGGGCGATTTGCTGCCGCTGCTGGCCGGCGCCTGAGATAATCCAGCGTTTGCGCGGCCGCGCTGCGGTCGTGTTTCTTCTGCTTTTTCCCCAACCGAGATATTTCATGGCCGATCAGGATCCCGTTTTCAACATCCAGCGCGTCTATCTGAAGGAAGCGTCGCTGGAGCAGCCCAACTCGCCCGCCATCCTGCTGGAGCAGGCGCAGCCGGCGCTGGAGATCAACCTGGGCGTGAACGCCGAGGCGGTGGCCGAGGGCATCTTCGAGATCGCCGTGACGGCCACGGTGCAGTCCAAGATTGCCGACAAGACCGTGTTTTTGGTCGAGTGCAAGCAGGCGGCGATCTTCGAGATTCGCAACGTGCCCGAGGAGCAGATGGCCGGCATCGTCGGCGTGGCCTGCCCGCAGATCGTCTACCCCTACCTGCGCAGCAACGTGGCCGATCTGGTGCAGCGCGCCGGCTTTCCGCCCGTGCATCTGGCCGAGATCAACTTCCAGGCCATGTACGAGCAACAGCAGGCGGCGCAAGTCCAGGCGCCCGCCACCACGCAGTAATTTTTGCCGATTCGGCCCCTGGCGCCCACCCATCAAGCGCAACCAGCTATGAAAATCATAGTCATCGGCGCCGGCGCCTGGGGCACGGCGCTGGCTGTGAGCGCGGCGCGCAACCCCGCCGGCCACCAGGTGGTGCTGTGGGCGCGCGACGGCGTGCAGGCCGAGGCCATGGCTGCCCAGCGCGAGAACGCGCGCTACCTGCGCGGCATCCCGCTGCCGCGCGAGCTGGCGGTGCATGGCGGCGACGTGGAGCGGCTGCTGGAAGCAGCGGCGCAGGCCGATCTGCTGGTCGTGGCCACGCCTGTGGCCGGCCTGCGCCCCACCTTGACCCTGCTGCGCGATGTGCGCGTGCCGGTGGCCTGGCTGTGCAAGGGCTTCGAGCCCGCGCAGGACCCGGCGGCGCACCGCCCCTTCGGCCTGATGCCGCACGAGATCGCGCGTGCTGCCGCGCCAAACCTGGCCACCGGCGTGCTGTCGGGCCCCAGCTTTGCGCAGGAGGTGGCGCGCGGGCAGCCCACGGCCCTGGTCGCGGCCAGCCGGCACGAGAGCGTGCGCCAGGCGCTGGTGGCGGCTTTCCACGGCCCCACGCTGCGCGTGTATGGCAACGACGACTGGGTTGGCGTGGAGGTGGGCGGCGCGGTCAAGAACGTGCTGGCGATTGCCACCGGCCTGGCCGACGGCTTGAATCTGGGGTTGAACGCGCGCGCCGCCCTGATCACGCGCGGACTGGCCGAAATTGCGCGCCTGGGCGTGGCCCTGGGCGCACAGCCTGAAACCTTCATGGGCCTGTCGGGCCTGGGCGATCTGGTGCTGACGGCCACCGGCGACTTGAGCCGCAACCGCCGCGTCGGCCTGCTGCTGGCCGAAGGCAAGACGCCGGCCGAGGCGGTGCAATCACTGGGGCACGTGGCCGAAGGGGTGTACAGCGCGCACACGGTGTTGCAGCGCGCACGCCACCTGGGCGTGGAGATGCCCATCACCGAATGCGTGGTGGCGCTGCTGGACGGCCAGCTCAAGCCGGTCGAGGCTGTGGCCGCGCTGATGGGGCGCGATCCCAAGGGCGAATTGCTCTGATCGGCCCCGGATCATTGATATCCGGGGCGCCCATGGCGTTGCGCATCACCCGCAAGCCATGAAACCCAAAGAGCCAAGTGGCCGCGGAGCAGGCCGGCCCAGCGATCGCCGTGGCCGGGGTTTCCCCGGTCACTGGCGATGCCCCCTGCAAGGGGGGAGGCGAAACATCGCGCAGCGAGTGGAGACTGGGGGTGTGCTGTTTCACCGCCCCAGCATCTTGCCCAGCATGCCGACGATGTCGTCGGCGCTGCCCAGGCCGCCCTGCGGGGCCTGGCCGTGGGGCGTGAGCTTGTCGATCAGTTCGGGCAGCAACTGCGCCACGCCGCCGGCGGCGTCGGCATGGCCCACGCCCAGTTGTGCGGCGATGTTGCCGATCACGTCGGGACCGAGCGCCTGCGTGACCTGGTCGGAGGTGACCGGGTGGTTTTCGCCCGTGCCCACCCAACTGCTGGCGGCGCCGCCCAGGCCCGCTTGCTGGAACTTGTTGAGCAGCCCGCCCAGCCCGCCCGACTGGCTGTTGTTGGCCAGCATCGACATCAGGATGGGCGCCAGCGCCGCGATCATGCCCATGTTGAGGCCACCGCCGGCGCCACCCGGCGCCTGCTGCTGCTGGCCACCGCCCAGCATGCCGCCCAGGATGTTGCCCAGGCCGCCGCCCAGCGGGCTTTGACCTTGGCCCTGGCCTTGCCCGGCCAGCACCGAACCCAAAACGGAATCAAGCAGTCCCATGACGTACCCCTTCAAAATGAACGAAACAGCCGGTCATTCTGACGCGAATGGGCCGGACATGGGGCGCGCGCCGATGCGCCGGTCGGGCAGAGCGTGATTTATCCCGCCGGCGTGAAGGCCAGGCGCACGTAAATCGGGGCGTAGGCCTCGGCCTGGGTGATTTCGACCAGGGTTTCCTTGGCCAGCTCCAGCAGCGCGATCAGGGTGACCACCAGCACCGGCACGCCGCGCGCGGGGTCGAACAGGTCCTCGAACGGGGCAAAGCGCCGGCCCTGCAGGCGTTTGAGCACGATGGACATGTGCTCGCGCACGCTCAATTCCTCGCGCGAGATCTTGTGATGCTGCACCAGCTTCGCGCGCTTCAGGATGTCGGCCCAGGCGCTTTGCAGGTCGGCCAGCTCCACGTCCGGAAAGCGCGGGGTGAGCGCCTGCTCGACATACACCTGTGCACGCAAAAAGTCGCGCCCGAACTGCGGCGCCTCGGCCAGTTGCGTGGCCGCCAGCTTCATCTGCTCGTACTCCAGCAGGCGGCGCACCAGCTCGGCGCGCGGGTCCTCGGGCTCCTGGCCCTCGGCGCTCTTGCGCGGGGGCAGCAGCATGCGCGACTTGATCTCGATCAGCATGGCCGCCATCAGCAGGTATTCGGCCGCCAGCTCCAGATTGCGGCTGCGGATCTCATCGACATAGCTGAGGTACTGGCGCGTCACCGCCGCCATGGGGATGTCCAGGATGTTGAAGTTCTGCTTGCGGATCAGGTAGAGCAGCAGGTCCAGCGGGCCCTCGAAGGCCTCCAGGAACACCTCCAGCGCATCCGGCGGGATGTACAGGTCCTGCGGCAGCGCGAACAGCGGCTCGCCGTACAGGCGCGCCACCGCCACATGGTCCACCACCTGCGGCTGCTCGGCCTCGGGCGCGGCCAGCAGCAGCAGGGTGTCGTCGGCGGCGGTCACCGGCTCAGGCGTGATCGGACTTTGGACGGCGCGGCAGCGCGTAGTACACGTAACCCGTCGGCGGGATGCGGCCGGCGCGCATCTCGGCTTGCTGATCGCGGTCGATGCGCTTGTCCCACAGCAGCGCACGGCCCTGGCGCTGCGCCTGGTCCAGCTCGGGCCGCTCCTGCTTGAGCGCCCGGAGGAAGTCCGTGGCGGGGGAGGTGTAGTGCGGGCGGGCGAACAATTTGGCGATGGACATGGATCTTTTGAAAAAGGTCGTGAGGCGCCGTCCGCGCCGGGCGGGCGCGATGCGTTACAAACGCCATGGTTTGATTTTACCGGGGTCGGTCATGATGGAAAGCACAGGGATTCGGGTTCGTCGATGGGGCGTCGTCGCCATGCTCGCCGCTGCATTGGCGGCGGCCGGCTGCGACCCGCAAGCCATCAAGGAGCTGGAAGAGGGGGTGTCCACCGAGGCCGACGTGGTGCAGCGCTTCGGCCAGCCCGAGCGCGTGTGGCCCGAGGCCGGCGGCGCCAAGACCTACGAATACAACCGCCAGCCCGAGGGCCTGCGCAACTACATGATCACCATCGGCGCCGACGGCAAGATGAGTGCGCTGCGCCAGGTGCTCACGCCCCAGAACTTCGCGCGCGTGCATGCCGGCATGGGGGTGGAGGACGTGCGCCGCATGCTGGGCAAGCCGGCCAGGCAGGTGCCGTACGCGCTGAAGAATGAAACCGTCTGGACCTGGAAGTTCCTGGAGCCGCCCAGCGACAAGAAGGCCTTCAACGTGTTCTTCGGCCCCGACATGCGGGTGCAGCGCACCGAGATCGGCGCGGATCCGGACAGCCCGGACATGCGCGGCGGCGGCTGAACTGGCTCAGGCGCCCACGCGCGCCAGCAGTCCCGCGCGCGTTTCGCCGCGCAGGCCCAGTGGCTCGATCAGCGTGTTCTGCGCCGCAAAGTCGCAGCCGGTGATCAGGCCGGCGGTGGCGATGATGGTGTCGGTGGCGGGCGTGGGCACCTGGGCGATGCGCCCCAGCGCGGCGCAAAACACCAGGCCAAAGGGAACGTCCTCGCCCAGAAAGCGCGTGCCCGTGTCGGTCGGACCGGGCGGGCCGCCGCGCTTGGCGTGCAACTCGGCGGCGATGTCGGCCAGGCGCGGCGCCGTGGTGGCGAACGACTGGGCGAAGTGCTGCTCGATGGTGCGAACCTGAAGGCCAAAGGCGGCCGCCAGCGCCAGGCGCTCGGCGTCCAGCCGCTCGATCACGGCCGCCACGCGCGGCGTCATGTAGTGGTACTGGGGCCAGTGCTCGGCGCGTTCGATGCGCGTCCAGTTGAACAGCGCCAGCGGGCCGTGCGCGGCCGGGTTGATGTTGCTGAGCGCGCTGGCCAGGGCGTTGGTTTGCGGCGTGAAACCCTCGCCGAACAGCGCAGTGCACAGTTGCAGCACGGCGCCCTGGCGCGCGGTGGGCAGGGCCGACACGCCCAGCTGCGTGCGCCGCGTCATGATGCGCACGCGATCGAACGCCTCGCGCCGCGCCGTCAGCACCGTGGTGCCCAGGCTGGCCACCGTCACGTCGGCCAGGCCGCGCGCGCGCGCCTGCTCGTACAGATACAGCGAGGACAGCGAGGCCATCGAGCTGACCAGCACCGTCTGCCCCGCGCGCAGGTGCGGGGCCAGCGCGTCCATCACCGCGCGGTGGCCGTTGACGGGCACGGCGATCAGGATCAGATCGCTGCCCGCCAGCTCGGCCACCGAGCCCACCCAGTGCACGGTGACGCTGGCCTCGAGCACACCCGTGCTGGTCAGCGCCTGGGGCCCCGCGCGCCGGGGCGCGGCCGCGCGTGGTGCCCACAGCGTGACCGCGTGGCCCCGGTGCGCCAGCCATGCCGCGCTGGCCAGGCCGATGCCGCCCACGCCGATGATGCCGATGTTCATGCGCAATGACTCCCCTTCTTACCGCCTGCCCGCGACACGCAAAAGCCCAAGACCCCGGTGGCCGCGGAGCAGGCCGTGCCAGCGATCGCCGTGGCCGGGGTCTCCCCGGCCACTGGCGAGCCTTGCAGGCCGCGCCGGGCCAGTGGCCCGACCCCTCGCCAGCCAACAAAAGGTCCACCGGACCTTTTGTGCGCAGGCTCGGCCCCCTGCAAGGGGGCTGAGGTCTGCGGCTCCAGACCTGCCTGCGCAGGTCTGGACAGACCGAAGGGCCGCCGCCTCTGGCGGCGAGCACCAGGCGCAACATCGCGCAGCGAGTGGAGACTGGGGGTGAGCCATGTCAGTTGACCTGAATCTTGCCTTGCCGGATCACGCCTTCCCAGCGCTTGTCGTCCTCGGCGATCACCTTGCCCAGCTCGGCGGGCCCGCCGCAGGTGGCGGCTGCGCCCAGCGCCTTGAAGCGCTCGATGATGTCGGGCTGCGCGCAGATGGCCTGCAGCTCGGTGGCCAGCTTGTCCAGCACCGGCTTGGCCGTGCCCGCCGGCGCCAGCAGGCCGACCCAGACCGGCACCGTCAGGCCCTTGAGGCCCGTGGCCTCGCCCATGGTGGGCGCGCCGTGCAGCGCGGCAATCGGCGCTTTTGTGAAGCTGCCCAGCACGCGCGCCTTCTTGTCGAGCACCATGGGTTCGATCGAGGCCGAGCTGGTGACCATGGCAGCCACCTGCCCGCCCAGCAGGTCGGTGATGGCCGGGCCCGCGCCGCGGTAGGGCACGTGCAGCAGCTGTACGCCGGCGGCCTGCGCCAGCAGCTCGCCCGTCAGGTGCGAGATGGTGCCGTTGCCCGTCGAGGCAAAGCTGACCTTGCCGGGGTTGGCCTTGGCGTCCTTGAGCAGGTCGGCCACGTTGGCGTAGGGGCTTTGCACACGCACGGCCAGCGTCATGGGCGTGTCGGCCACCAGCGCAATGGGCACGAAGTCCTTGCGGGGGTCGTAGCTGAGCTTGCTGATGAGGTGCGGCGCGATGGTGATGGCGCCTCCGGTCGCCAGCAGCAGCGTGCGCCCGTCGGGTTTGGCTTTGGCCACCGCGTCGGCAGCAATCACGCCACCGGCGCCCGCCTTGTTCTCGACCACGACGGGAGCACCCAGGCGACTGCCCAGGCGCTCGGCCAGAAGCCGTCCGATCACGTCCTGCGCACCGCCCGGTGCGAACGGCACGATGAGGCGAGTCACCTCGCCCTGGGCATGAACACTGGCGCCGCCCAGTGCGAGGGCGGCAACGGTCAAGAATTGGCAAAGCTGGGATCGCATGGCGGGTCGTTGGCTCAGAAGTTGATGTCGGGGTCAGCGTTGCATTATGCGATTCGTGCTGCCCTGACCGGTGACCGGCATGTGCATCCAAACGCCGCTTCGCGGTTGAAAGGGCCGTGCGTTGCACGGAGTTTGGCGATCGAAGGATACTGGCTCGATGAAACCCTGTTTCCGATTCGGCGTACGTGATGTTGCATCTCGGGTGCTGCCGCGCTCAAAGGGCTGGTGCGTCCTTGTCCTGGCGGTTCTGCTGGGAGCGGCGGTGCCGGCGGCGGCGGCCCCCCCGGATCTGGATCTGGCATTGACGGCCGGTTCGGGCACCCAGCAGGTGCGCAAGCTGGGCTTGGTGCTGGGCTGGACGCGCCCCGATCCGCTGTGGCAGGGCCGGCAATGGCGCCTGCTGCTGCGCCATGAGGCGGAGCTGGCCGCGTGGCGTGTGCCGCAGGCGCGTGACCTGGTGGAGCTGGGTTATTCGCCGGTGCTGCGACTGGAGCGTACGCTGGAAGGTGCGCGGGCGACGTTCTTCGTCGAAGGTGCGATCGGCGCGCGCCTGCTGTCGCACACGCGGGTGTCCAATGATCGTGACTTGAGCACGGCGTTCCAGTTCTCCGACGAGTTGCGCGCCGGCTGGACCTGGGGCGATCAGGGACGCCACACGGCGGGGCTGCGCTTTCAGCACCTTTCCAACCTCGGCATCAAGGAGCCCAACCCGGGCATCAACTTCTGGCAGCTCTACTACCGCTACCGGTTTTGAGGCGCCCGGTTCAGCCGATCGGCGCGGTTTCGACGCGGTAGCGCGCGGGCGCGCCTTCGGGTTGCGCCACCAGCTGCCAGCGCCGCTTGTGAAACGGTGCAACGCTGGGGCGGTGCGCGATGGACAGCAAGGCGCCGCCGCCGCGCTCGGTCAGGGCCTTCAGGCGCTCGTACAGGGTTTTTTCGGCCTCGGTGTCCAGCGCGGCCGTGGCCTCGTCGGCCAGCACCCAGGCGGGTTGTTTCAGCAGCACGCGGGCGATCGCCAGCCGCTGCTGCTCGCCGCCGCTCAGTTTTTGCGTCCAGTTGTCGCGATCATCCAGGCGCTCGGCCAGCAGGGGCAGCAGCGCGTCTTGCAGCGCCTGCTTCAGCTGCGCGTCGCTGTAGCGCTCGGCCGGCTCGGGGTAGGCCAGCGCGTCGCGCAGGCTGCCGTCGGGAAAGTACGGGCGCTGCGGAATGAACATGGCGCTGGCGGGCAGCGCGACACGGCCCTGGGCCCAGGGCCAGATGCCGGCAAGGGCTCGAAACAGCGTGCTCTTGCCGCTGCCCGAGGGGCCTTGCAGCACGGTGTGCTCGCCGGGGGCCATGGCCAGCGTCTGGCCTTGCACCAGGGTGACGCCGGTGGGCAGCGCCACGGTGAGCGCGTCGGCGCCGAGGGTGCGGGCGGTGCTGGCGGTCTCCACGCCCGCAGCCGCGCCTTCCTGCTGCGCCAGCAGGCTGTCGAAGCTGGTCAGGCGCTCGGTGGTGGCGCGCCAGGCGGCCAGGCTGTCGTAGTTGTCGACAAACCAGGACAGCGCGCCCTGCACGCGGTCGAAGGCGCTGCTGATCTGCATCAGCTCGCCCAGCTGAATGGCGCCGCTGAAAAAGCGTGGCGCCGCCACGATGAAGGGAAACACGACAGCGGCCTGGCCGAACAGGTTGGTGAAGCCCACCAGCTGCTTTTGCTTGTTGATGAGCTTGAGGTAGTTGGCCAGCACGGCTGAAAAGCGCGTGTCGAGGTTGCGGCCTTCCACCGCCTCGCCGTGGTCCAGCGCAATGGATTCGCTGTACTCGCGCACCCGCACCAGGTTGTGGCGGTAGTTGGCCTCGCGCCGCTGCTGCTCGAAGTTCAGGCCCACCAGGGGCCGGCCGATGTAGTGCGTGAGCACGCTGCCGACGGTGCAGTACAGCAGTGCCATCCACACCATGAAGCCGGGGATGGCGAACTCGCTGCCGCCTAGGCTGAACGAAAAGCTGCCCGACAGGCCCCACAGGATGCCGACGAAGCTGGCCAGCGTGACCACGGCATTCAAGAAGCCCATCGACAGGCCCACGGTCTGCGCGGTGAACTGGGCGGCGTCTTCCTGCAGGCGCTGGTCGGGGTTGTCGGGCACGCGCTGGCCGGGCACGGGCAGGCCGCTGCCGGCCTGCTCCTCGGGCGCGGGGCCACCGTAGCGGGCCAGCTCCATGCGGTAGAAGGCGTGGTTGGCCAGCCAGCGGTGCATCAGATCGCGCGTCATCCAGGCGCGCCAGCGCAGCTGCAACAACTGCGTCAGGTAGAAGCGGTAGACGGCGATGACGATGAAGATCATCGCCAGATACGTGAAGCGGCCCAGCTGCGTCCAGAACACCGCCGCGTTCTTGTTTTGCAGCGCGTCGTAGAAGGTGCGGTTCCATTCGTTGATCTGCACCAGCATGTACACGGCGGCCAGGTTCAGCGCGATGATGGCGGCCAGCAGGCCGCGGGCCTTCCATTTTTCGTCGGACCGGGCGAAGTACGGGGCTGACAAGTGCGCCACCTGGCGCAGGAACTGCTGGATGCGGGCGAGCTTGTCGAACCAGGTCATCGGGGGCTTTCACGGTCGGAAGGAGCGCGCATGGTAGCGGCTTGCGGGGCGCGCGGCAGGGGCGTCCTATACTGAAGCGGACACCTTTGCGCCGCCCATGCCCGATTCGATTCTGACCCTGCCCCAGGCCAACTGGCCGTATTCGCAAAGCCTGATGCGGCTGGCGCTGGGGCTGGCGCTGGGCCTGTTGATCGGGCTGGAGCGCGAGCGCCGCGGCAAGGAGGCGGGCGTGCGCACCTTCGGCTTCATCGGCCTGCTGGGCGCCATCGGCGGGGCGCTGGGCATGCCCTACGCGCTGGCGGCGCTGGCGCTGACGGGCCTGCTGGCGGTGCTGCTGAACCTGTCGTCGCTGCGGGCCAATCAGGGCACCGAGCTGACCACGTCCGCTGCCATGATGGTGACGGCCATGTCGGGCATCCTGTGCGGGCAGGGCCACACGCTGCCGCCGGCGGCGGTGATGGTGATCGGGGCCGCGCTGCTGGCCTGGAAGGAGCGGCTGGCCGACTTCTCGATGGGCCTGTCGGAGGGCGAGATCCGCTCGGCGCTGCTGCTGGCGATCCTGGCCATCGTCATCTACCCGGCGCTGCCGACCGGCACCGTGGGCCCGGGCGACGTGATCGAGCCGCGCTATGCCTGGGTCACGGTGATCCTGATCGCCGGCATCGGCTTTTTCAACTACGTGCTCTGGAAGATCTACGGCACGCGCGGCACCGAGCTGTCGGGCTTCTTCGGCGGCCTGATCAACAGCAACTTCACCGTGATCGAGCTGTCGGAGCGCGTGCGCGAAGTCGGTGCGGCCTTCGTGCCCACGGCCTACCGCGGCATCCTGCTGGCCACCACCGCCATGGTGGCGCGCAACGCCACGCTGCTCTTGATCCTGGCGCCGCAGGCGCTGGTGGGGGCGCTGTCGGCCTTCGCGCTGATGGCGCTGACCAATGTGGCGCTGGTGCTCGGCAGCATGCGCCAGCGCCACGGCGCACGGGCTGAGGCGACGCCCGAGATCAACCTGGAGCTGCCGTTTTCGCTGGCGCAGGCGCTCAAGTACGGCGCCATCTTCCTGGTGCTGCACGTGGTGGGCGCGCTCACCCAGCGCCACTTTGGCGACACCGGCTTTTACTTCGTCAGCGTGGTCGGCGGCCTGCTGTCCAGCGCCAGCGCGGTGGCCGCGGCCGCCACCCTGGCCGAGCAGGGAAACATCGCGCCCATCACCGCGGGCGTGGGCGCGGTGCTGGCGTCCTTCACCAGCCTGGTGTTCAGCCTGTCCTTCGTGCTGCGCACGCGCAGCGGCCCGCTGATCCGCACGCTGGCGGTGTCGATGGTGGCCGTGGGCCTGGCCGGCCTGGTGGGCCTGCTGGCCAGCCACTGGGCCGAGCCCTGGGTGACGCGCGTGATCGATGTGGTGCGCCGCGGCGCCTGATGGAGCCGTTGCTTGCGTCGCCTGGTCTTGCGTGGCACCGAAAGCGCTGGTCAGTCAGAGCGCCGAACGGTCGCAGACGCTCGTGAATAGCCGCGCAAATGCCAGGCGGGGCGCTGTGTCGGTGCCTGCGCGGCCGGGGCGTCGCGAAGGGTCTGCATGGAGCGCACACACTGAAGGACAAAGTCAACAAATGCGCGTACCCGGGGGGTTCGTCGAGCTGTGCCCTTGAACAACAGGTTGACTGGAGGGCCGTTTTGCACCTCCCAATCCAGCAAAACCGGGACCAGCCGACCGGATTGCACGGCGTTGCGCGTGGTCATTTCGGTGAAACGGCCCACGCCATGGCCACCGAGAACCATGGCCAGCACGACCTCGCGGGCGTTGCTGGACAGCCAGCCGCGCACCGGCACTTGCACCGCTTGATCCTGGCGCCTGAACTCCCACAGATCGACCAGGGTGCCGCTGGGGTTGCGCATCGGCAGGCAGGTGTAGCGAGTCAGATCCGAGGGGTGCTGTGGCACGCCGTGGGCGGCCCAGTGCTCGGGCGCGGCCGCGATCAGACTGCGCGCGCCGCCCAACCGGTGGTGCACATAGTCCGGCGGCGCATCGGGCCAGCCATGCAAGAGCAGCACGTCGGCGGTCACGGCGTCGGTGTCGCTGATCCGATGGACCGTGCGCAGGTCGATCTCGATCTCCGGATGGAGTGCGTGAAACCGCGGTAGCACCGGCAGCAGCACGTGGTGAGCCAGCTGGGGATGGGCGGCCACCGCCAGCAAGCCGCTGGCGCGCTCGCTCGAGCCTTTGAGGCGGCGCTCGACCTGCCTCAGCTCGTCGTGCTCCAGCTGCAACGCGCGGCAGCGATCCAGGTATTCAGCGCCAGCGGGCGTTGGCCGTACACCATGCGTGTCGCGTTCGAGCAAGATGACGCCAAGCTGATGTTCAAGCGCTCCGACCAGCTTCTGCACGGCCGGAACGCTGATCTCCAGACGCTGCGCGGCGCGCGAGAAGCTGCCCGCCTCGACTGAACGGATGAAATATTCGAGCGCCTTGAGCTTGTCCATGAGTCCGCGTCCCCGGGCCGTTTGGCGGGGCCATTTTGCGCTTCAACCAAACGTTAAAGCCAGATGCAGTGCAAGTCGGCTTTCCATCGTCGCCTCGCCCTTCTACAGTGGAACCATCGCACAACCCACGGAGAATCGACATGCGCAGGCGTTCCTTGCTGTTTTCGTCCGCGTCCGCCACCGTCCTGGCAGCCATGGCGCCACGGACGGCGCTGACGCAAGGCGGCCTCGGGGGGCATCCGCTCAAGATCATCGTGGCGACGCCGGCCGGCGGCGCCTCGGACGCCGCCGCGCGCCTTCTGGCGCAATCGCTGGCCAGGAACCTTGGGCAGCCCGTGCTGGTGGAGAACAAACCTGGCGGCAATGGCGCGCCTGCCGTGCAGGCCGCGATTTCGGCCCCACCCGACGGCCACACCTTGCTGTGGGCCATGGCGTCGATGGCCGGCATGCCGCTGCTCATGAAATCGCCGCCAATCAAGTCGCTGGGCGAATTTGCGCCGGTGACGACCGTGGTGGACCTGCTCTACGGGCTTTTTGTCAATCCGAAGGTGCCGGCCAGCACGGTGGACGAATTCATGGCGCATCTGAGGGCCAACCCGGATCGGCTGACCTACGGCACCGCCGTGCTCGGCGAATACATGGTCACGGCGCAGTTGTTGCGGGCCACCGGCTTGAAGGCCTTGCGGGTGCCGTACAAGGGTGGCGCCCAACTCATGCCCGACCTGATCAGTGGCGAACTGCAGTTTTATGTCGGCCCGCTGGCGCCGGCGTTGGGGCACGTGCGCAGCGGTAAGCTGCGCTTGCTGGCGACCTTGCCCGAGCGCAGCGATATCGTGCCGGGTGTGCCCTCCTTGGCCGAGGGCGGCTTGTCTGTCGACACCCTGACGGCGTGGAACGGATTGGTCGCACCGCCGCGCACGCCCTCCGAGGTGACGGCGCGCCTGGCGCAAGAGGTTCAACACGCACTGGCCGAGCCGACGCTGCGCAGCGCGCTGCAGGCGCAGGGCTTTCGGGTGTCCGGCGGCACGCCCCAGCAAATGGGCCTGGCCATCGAGTCGGCCGCTGTCACTTGGCAGAAGTTCGTGCGCGACTACGAGATCGCGCAGGAGTGAGCACGATGGCCGTCATGACATTCGTGCCGAGTTCAACCCAAAAATGGGGTGCAAGGCTGGTCAGACCTGATGCAGCACGCTGTCCAGTCGCGCATCCCAGCGGGTGTCGGGCAGCACGTCGGCCAGTTGACTGTCGCGCAGGGCGAAGCTGGGCCGCAGCACCTGCGCCAGCACGGCGCGAAAGTCGTGGTGCACGGGCACATCGCGCTGCTCGTGCAGGTTGGCTTGGGCCAGCCCCGTCCACTGGCCGTGCCAACGGCCGCCGGCCACGCGCGGGCCGATCAGCCACATGGCGTTGCCGTGGCCGTGGTCGGTGCCACGGCTGCCGTTCTCGGCCGCGGTGCGGCCGAATTCGCTGGCCATCACGATCACGTCGCCGGGGCGGTCGAAGTCGCGCGCCAGCTGCGCCAGTGCGCCGCCCAGGCTGCGCAGGTTGTTGGCCAATTGGCCGGTGACGGCGCCCTGGTTGGCGTGCGTGTCCCAGCCGCCGGCCGACAGAAAGCCGATGCGCAGGGCGCGCTCCTGCCGCATCAGGGTGCCCAGGTTGCGCGCGTCCTGCACCAGCAGCGCGGGCGCGGCGGCGCCGTTGTCGGCGGCCTGCATTTCGCGCGTCAGGTCCTGCGCGGTGCGCAGGCGGCTGTCGGCGCCCTGGCGAAAGGCCTTGGACAGGCTGTCCTGCCCGTCGTACAAGGCCATCAGCGCTTCGCGCGCCTGCGGGTTTTGCAGCGCGCCGGGGCGCTGGGCGGCGCGGCCGCGCGCCACCAGCTTGACGGGGGCGCGGCCCTCCAGGATGCGCGGGTTGGATTCGCCCACGCCCAGCGCATGCACCGCAGCGGCGTCGGCGCCCACGCTGGCGAGGCGGTTGAGCCAGCCGGGCGTGTCGCCGCCGCGGCCCAGGCGCGCGGTCTCCCAGTGGTACTGCGCGTCGAAGTGCGAGCGCGTCGGGTCGGGTGAGCCGGCGGCGGGGATCACGGCCAGGCGGCGCTGCTGCCACAGCGGCAGCACGTCGGCCAGGGCGGGGTGCAGGGCAAAGGTGTCGTCCAGCTTGAGCGCGCTTTGGTCGGTGCCGTCGGGCGCGGGCAGGGCAATGCTGGAGCGCAGGCGGGCGTAGTCCGGGTCGGCGTAGGGCACGAACAGCGACAGGCCATCGACCGCACCGCGCAGGAACACGACGACGAGGCGGCCTTCGCCCTGGGCGCCCGGGGTGGCCTGGGCAAAGGCGCGCGGGCCGAGCGCCAGCGTGGCGGCACCGGCCAGCAGTTGGCGACGGGAGAGGGGCGTGTTCATGGTTTGCTCCTGAATAAATAGCTTGCCGCGCTTGCTGAAAAACCGATTCCGGCTTCAATCAAGCGAAGGCGGTGAGGTTTGCTTCGACGAAATTCGCTTTCAAGATCAAAGGGCCGAAGGGCCGCGGAGCAGGCCAAGCAAGCGACCGCCGCGCAAGGGCTTGGCCCGCCCGCTGGCGGTGCCCCCTCGAAGGGGGGAGGCGCAACATCGCGCAGCGAGTGGAGACTGGGGGTGGGTCATTTCGACATGAATTCGCGGCTGGCCAGCAGCAGGCCGGCGCGCAGGGGGGCGGGCTGTGCGTCGATGTGGCGCAGGGTGGCGGGCTGCATGAACTCGGTCAAAAAATCCACCGGCGGATTGCGCCGCGCCAGGCCCAGGGCGTAGTCGGCGCGATGCGTCAGTGCCTCGGGCGCGAGCCAGGTTGCGCGATCGGTCTTGTAGCCGTCGGGCGTGGGCCAGCGCAGCACGCCCTGGCCGGCGCCTTGAAGCAGGTTGAGGGTTTGCGTGAACTCGCGCGCGTCTTGCGGGCCACCGCAGGCGGCGAGCGCGGAGCAGGCGTAGTCGAACGGCGTCTTGAACAGGGTGTTGGCCGGCTCCCAGAAGGCGCCGGACTGCACCAGGGTGCGCAGCAGGGCGCGGGTGTCGCCGCCGCTGGACAGGAAGCTGCGCGCGAGCTGCTCGACCAGCGCGGGCGGCGGCGTGTCGGCGACAAACCACTGCGCCAGGCGCAGCGCCACGCGGTGGGCGGTGGCCGGCTCGGCGGCCAGCATGCGGATCGCGCGCACGCCCTCGGCCTCGCCGGCGCGGGGATCGGGGTTGCCGCCGAAGGACTGTCCGAGCACGGTCTTGAGGCCCGCGTCGTGCGCGCGGGGGGCAAAGCGAAAACCGCTGTCCTGGCGCGGCGCCACCGTCCAGCCGGTGAGCACGCGGGCCAGCTCGCGCACGTCGGTCTGCGTGTAGCCGCTGCCGACGCCCAGGGTGTGCAGCTCCATCAGCTCGCGCGCGTAGTTCTCGTTCAGGCCGCGGCGCTGGGTGCCTTGCATGGTGCCCTCGGCCACGCTTTGCGCCTGGTCGAGGTAGTACAGCATGGCGGGGTGGCGGGCGCTGGCCAGCAGCAGTTGGTCGAACGGGCCGAAGGCGTGGGCGCGGATGGCGTGCACCAGGTAGTGGCCGGCAAAGGGCCGCACCGGGCCCTTGTCGACCGAGACGTTGAGGTGGTTGAACCAGAACTCGCTCACGCGCGCCAGCAGCGGGTGCTCGACGTCGGGGCGGCTGCAACTGGTCAGGCGCCAGTCCTGCGCCTGGCGCACCATGCGGGCGCTGTAGCGAAGCGGATCCGTGTCGGCAGCCATCGCGGCGGCCGGCATGGTGTTGACGGGGGCGGCCATGGGGGCGGGCGCCATCGCGGGGGCGTTGCCCTGGGCGTCGCGGCGCTCGCGGCGCGCGGCGCGCTCTTCGGCCGCGTGCTGGAAGATTTCGGGCAGCGGCGCATCGAAGTCGCCCGGCAGGCCGGCCAGCTGGATGGGCTGCTGGCTGGCGGCAAAGGCGGCGTCGATCTCGCGCAGCGCCCAGGCGCGCGCCCCGCCGGCTTGCTGCACCTGCGCCAGCAACGCGGGCGTGGGCCCGTAGCCCAGGCGCGAGAGCACGCGCCAGGTGGCGGCGCGCTCGGCGCCCGGGTCGTCGGCGCGGGCCCAGGGGGCCCAGGTGGTGGCGGCGCCGGCGGCGGCCAGCAGCAGCGCGCGGCGCCGGGACAGGGGGGGAACGTGGGGGGCCATGGCGGTGTCTCCGCAAGGGCTGGGCGCGCCAGGTCGGGCCGCGCCAGTCTTGTTTTGTTGCCAACGCTCAGGCGCTGCGTGGCGCCGACGTCTTCAAGAAACTTTACCGGGCGGGTTTACCGGGCGGGAACGTTGCCCTTGCCGGCCTGCGCCTCGCGCTCGCGCCGGGCCAGGCGTTCGGCGCGCTGGCGGGCCGCTTCGGCGCGGATTTCGTCCTGCGTCAGGTAGCCGTCGCCATTGGTGTCGGTGCGGCGAAACAACTCGGCCAGCGAGGGCTTGAGGCGGATGGCCACCTGGGCCTCGGCCCACGAGACGCGGCCGTCGCCATTGGCGTCCAGCAGCTTGAAGAGCTGCAACGCCTGGGACTCGCCCTTGCCGGGCGCGGATGCCTGGGCCGGCGCGGCAGGCGTGGCCGCCTGGGCTTGCTGGGCCAGCGCGGCGGCGGGAAGCAGCAGGCTGGCGAACAACGGCAGGGCCAGGCGCAAAAGCAGGGTCATGCGTCCTTGGAGCGGGGCGGGCGCCGCCGGGTTTCCGCCGTCTTGGATGCATTTGTAACACCGGCCGCCACATGCCCGGCGGGCACGAAGCCGGCGGCCTGCCGGATGTGGCCGCTCTGGTCGTCGAAGAAGAAGTCGGGCTCGAACTCGCGCAGGAATTCGCCCTTGGGCAGGCCGCCCAGAAACATCGCCTCGTCCACGCGGATGTTCCACTGCATCAGCGTCTGGATGGCGCGGCGGTGCGCCGGTGCGCCGCGCGCGGTGACCAGGGCGGTGCGGATGCGCATGCCCGTGCCGGCCGATTGCTGCAGGCGGTGCAGCGCCACCAGGAAGGGCTTGAACGGACCGGCCGGCAGGGGCTCGTCGGCCTTGCGCTTTTCGTGGCGCTGGAAGGCGTCCAGCCCCTTTTGCTGGAACACGCGCTCGGCTTCGTCGGAGAACAGCACGGCGTCGCCGTCGAAGGCAATGCGCAGCTCGTCGGGATAGCCGTTGCCCGCCGGCCGCGCGCCCACCATCACGTGCGCGGCCGGAAAACCCGCGGCCAGCGCCTCGCGCACGTCGCCCTCGTTGGCCGACAGGAAGATGTCGGCGTTCAGCGGGCGCAGGTAGCCGAAGGGCGCGCGGCCCTGGGTGAACACGCCGCGCTCCAGCCGCAGCGCCTGCGCCGCGCCCGAGCTGAAGATGCGCATGCCCGAGACCGGGTCGTTGCGCGAGAGGATGACGACCTCCACGCGCTCGACGCCGTCCTGGTTGAAGCGCAGCAGCTTCTTCACCATCGAGTACGCGATGCCGGGCTGCGCCGGCACGTCCAGGCGCTCGAGCTGCAGGCGCATGTAGCCCTCGGCGTCGCCGCCCTCGAACACGCGGTTTTCTTCTTCCAGATCGAACAGGGCGCGCGAGGAAATCGCGACCACGAGCTTGTCGTCGAGGGGTGTGGGCATATCAAAAACGATAGCTGGCGGCGCCCTCCGGGCGGGCGCCGTCGATGCTTTGGCTGATGTTCGCGGCCGGCGGCGCGTACGGTCCGGATGTTATACCGCGGGCGCTGGCGGCGCGCCCCGCCGGCCGCGCGCGCCGCCGCGCAGCGTCAGGCCATCAGCCGCGCCACGCCGTCGCCCAGATCGACCGGCTGGCACTGCACATCCCACACGCGCTGGATCAGCGCCGGGGTGAGGGTGGTGGCGCAGGGGCCTTGGGCGGCCACGCGGCCATGGGCCAGCACCAGGGCGTCGTCGGCGTAGCGCAGGGCGATGTTCAGGTCGTGCACGATGGCGATCACGCCGGCGTGCTGCGCATGGGACCAGCGCCGCACGGTGTCCATCAGCCGCATCTGGTGCGACCAGTCGAGCGCGGCGATCGGCTCGTCCAGCAGCAGCCAGCGCGTCAGCGGCTGGCCCGCGGCGTCGGTCACGGGCTCCCACAGCTGCGCCATCACGCGCGCCAGCTGCACGCGCGCCTGCTCGCCGCCGGACAGGCTGCCAAAGCGCCGCCCGACCAGGTGCGCGACATCGGCCAGCGCCAGCGCGGCCGGGACGATGTGCGCCTCCTGACGCGAGGGCTGGCGGCGGTGCGGGTGGCGGCCCAGCGCCACCACTTCCTCCACGCGAAAGTCGAAGGCCAGCGCGCTGTGCTGCGCCATCATGGCGCGCGTGCGCGCCAGTTGCGCCGTCGGCCAGCGGGCCAGCGGCCGGCCGCCCAGCAGCACCTGGCCCCGGCTGGGCCGGGTCAGGCCGGCCAGCAGGTGCAGCAGCGTGGTCTTGCCGGCGCCATTGGGGCCGAGCAGGGCCGTCACCCGGCCCGGATGGCAGCGCGCCGTCACGCCGTCGAGCAGCACGGCGGCGCCGACACGCACCCCCGCATCGTTGAGCGCCAAGGCGCCGGGGCAGGCCATCGGGTCGCTCATGTCGGCAGGCGCGATCGCATGCCGCGCAGCAGGAACAGGAAAAACGGCGCGCCCAGCGTCGCCGTCAGCACGCCCAGCGGCAGCTCGGCCGGCGCCGCCACGGTGCGCGCCAGGCTGTCGGCGATCAGCACCAGCACGGCACCCAGCAGGGCCGATCCGGGCACCACAAGGCGATGGTCCGGCCCGAACGTCAGGCGCACCATGTGCGGCGCCACCAGGCCGATGAACCCCACCATGCCGGTGGCCGCCGTCACCGCCCCCACCGCCAGCGCCGTGCCCAGGATGCACCAGCGCTTGTGCGCCTCGATCGGCACGCCCAGCAGCACCGCCTGCGCCTCGCCCAGCGCCAGCGCGTTCAGCGTGCGCGCCAGCGCCAGGCCCAGCAGCACGGTGAGCGCGCTGAACAGCAGCACCGGCAGCACCGTGCCCCAGCGCGCGCCGCCCAGGCTGCCCAGCAGCCAGAACTGCAGGCTGCGCAACTGCTCGTCGGTGGCCACGTAGCTCAGGTAGCCGATGCCGGCGCCGGCCAGCGCGTTGACGGCCACGCCGGCCAGCAGCATCAGCGCGACATGCGTGCCGCCGCCGGTCTGCGCCAGCAGATAGATCAGCATCGTCACCGTCAGCCCGCCGGCGAAGGCCGCCAGGATCAGCGGCCAACTGCCGATGCCGCGCGGCAGCCCGGGCCAGAACTGCGCGCCCAGCACGATCGCCACGCCCGCCGCCAGCGCCGCGCCGCTGCTCACGCCGATCAGGCCCGGGTCGGCCAGCGGGTTGCGAAACAGGCCCTGCATCAGCGCGCCGGCCACGCCCAGCCCGGCGCCGGCCGCCAGACCGAGCAGCAGGCGCGGCAGCCGGATGTGCGCAAACACCAGCGCCGCCGTGCTGCCGTCGCCCTGGCCGGTTGCCGCACGCCAGACGATGCCGGGCAGCAGTTGCGCATCGATGGCGTAGGCGCCCCGGCCCGCGGACCAGGCAATCGTCAGCAGCAACAGCAGGCTGCCCAGGGCCCACACCGTCGCCGGCCGGCGCCAGGCGGCGGACGGCCAGCGCCAGCGCGGGCGCGCGGGCGGATCGAGCACGGCGCTCACGGGCGGCTCACGCGGCGGCGCGCAGCACCACGCGCCGATGCAGGGTGCGCACCGACTGCGGCAGCCGCGGGCCGAAGCCGATCAGCTCCAGTGCATCGAGCGTGGCCAGGGCGCGGCTCTTGTAGGCGGGGGTCAGTGCCAGTTCGGGCCGGCGCCAGAAGGTGTCGGCGCCGCCTTGCTCCTGCAGGCCCTGGTCGGTGGTCAGGATCACGTCGGGCGCGGCCTGCGCCAGGCTTTCGGCCGTGAGGGCGCGATAGCCCTCGAAATCCGGCATGGCGTTGATGCCGCCGAAGAAGCGGATCATGGCGTCGGCGGCCGTGCCGGCGCCGGCCACGCGCGGCGTCTGCGAATGCGCCAGGATGAACAGCACGCGCGGCCGCGCCCCCTTGAACGCCGCCACTTCCGCCTGCACGGCGCGCCATTGCTCGTCCAGCCGGGTCTGCCATTCGCGCGCCGACCCCTCGCGCGCGCACGCGCGGCCCACGGCCTGCACCTTGCGCTGCACCTCGCCCCAGGTGTGGTCCACCGTGACCAGCTCCACCTGGACGCCGGCGCTGCGCACCTGGGCCACCACGGCCGGCGGGCCGATGTCGTCGGTGCCGACGATGGCGTCGGGACGCAGCGAGAGAATGCCCTCGGCCGACAGCTGCCGGAAGTAGCCCACCTTGGGCGTCCTGGCGGCGGCCGGCGGATAGAAGCTGGTGCTGTCGGTGCCGACCAACTGCTGCTCGGCGCCCAGCGCGTAGACGATCTCGGTGATCGAGCCGCCCAGCGTGACCAGGCGCGGCGCCGCCTTGGCCTGCGCCCGCGGCCACGCACTCAGCGCCAGCGCGCCGAGCCCGGCCAGCGCCGCGCGGCGCGTGCGCCATCCCCGCGCCCCTTGGGTGTCGATGTTCATCGTGGCGTTTCCCATCCGTTCAGGCCAGCGCGGTGGCCGCGTCGCGCCGCGGCAGCTCGCGCACCAGGTCGCGCCAGGCTTGCAGCTCGGGCACGCCGGGCTTGCGCACGCCGAAGAACATGGCCATCACTTCGCCGGTGCCGTCGAAGGCCTCGACCGAGGTCACCACGCCGTCGGTGGTGGGCTTTTCCACCACCCACACGTCGGTGATCGCGTCCTCGCGCAGGTGCAGGTTGAAGCCCGGGTCGAGCACGTTGAGCCACTGCGTGCCGCGAATGTCCATCGGCTCGATGCGCTGGACCGGGCCCGAATGGATTTGCGTGCAGCCGCCGCTGCCCACGAAGCACATGATGGGCGTGCCCTCCAGCGCGGCGTTCAGCAGCAGGGCGCGCACGGCGTCCGTCGTCAGTCGGTACGTGAAACGGCCTTCGGCCAGGCGCAGGCCCTGCTGGCGCTCCACCTTGTGCATCTTCAGCAGGCCGAAGAAGTCGTGCGTGTCTTCCATCGCGGCCCAGTCGCGCAGCAGCGCGTCCGCGTCCACGGCGCTGTCGGCGCGCGGCGCGGCGGGCGGCGGTGCGGGGGTGAACGCGACGGGCTGACCCGCGGGGTC
This sequence comes from Ottowia sp., assembly GCF_046348305.1. Lineage (GTDB taxonomy): Bacteria > Pseudomonadota > Gammaproteobacteria > Burkholderiales > Burkholderiaceae_C > Ottowia. Next base: position 76,148 of record NZ_JAXMEM010000009.1, on the reverse strand, counting down.
TTCGAAGCGCTCCAGCACCGCGTGCCAGGCGGCTAGGTCGGTGGCCTCGCGCGGGTAGATCTTGTGGATCGCGAGGCCATGCGCGTCGAAGAACTGCAAACTGGGCTCGGCACGGTTGCCGGGGTTGGCGGCCAGCTCCGTGACCGCGAACGCGGCGTGCCAATGGGCGAAGAACAGGCGCAGGTCGATCTCTTCGCCCAGCGCAATGCCCATGCGCTGGCTGTTGCCCGACACGTTCCTGTAGACGCCGGTCTTCTCGTGCACCGTGGTTTCGTTGCGCGTCAGTGCCAGCAGCGGCCCGCAGGGCTCCAGCGCCTGCAGCAGCGCCACCCAGTCGCGCTGCATCACGCGCGCCACCGGCCCGCTGGCGGGTGCGCCCACGTGGGCGGCCACGGCTGCGCCTTCGGACAGGCCGATGGCGTGGGCCGCGTCACGCGCGCGCTTGCCCTTGGCGCGCTCGTCGGCAAAGCGCTGGCGGATTTGGTCGGGGGTCATGTCGGTCATGGTTTTCTTCCTTGGTGAAAGGGTTCAGAAACGGCCTACCAGCGAAACGCTGACGCTGCGGCCCGGCTGGCTCCAGGCGTCGATCGTGGACAGGTTGGAGGCCAGCCCCTGCACGTCGCTCCAGCGCCAGTACTTGCGGTTGGTGAGGTTGTGCACGGCAGCGGTCAGGCGCCATTCGCGTCCGCTGCCGTCGCGCCACAGGCGCCATTGCCCGCTCAGGTCCAGCGTGGTGGACGAGGGCGGCAAGAACTGCGATGCCGTCGGCGCCAGCGTGTCGTCCACCTGGCTGGCCTTCTTGGCCACGCGGTGCGTGGCATCCAGGCGCACGCTCCAGGCGGGCTGCCCATAGCGCACGCCCAGGTTCAGGCGCGCCGGCTGGATGGTGTTGATCGGCGCGCCGGTGTCCTGGTCCTTGCCGCGCGCCATGCCGAAAGCAGCCGGCAGCGACCACTGCCCGCCCGAGGCGTCGCGCGCCAGGCGCCACTCGCCCGCGATCTCGAAGCCGCTGATGGTGGCGCGCCCGAGGTTGATGGCCTGGTACACCAGCGGATCGCCCGGCCGGCCCGTGCCGGCGACGACCTGGTTGTCGAGGATGAAGTTGCGATAGCGGCCATGGAACACCGCGGCGCCCAGCGACCATTGTTCGCCCCGGCCCTTGATGCCGATCTCGACGTGCTGCGCCTTTTCGGGCTTCAGCTTGGGGTTGGGCACCGTGCGGTAAAAGCCGATCGGGTTCTCGAAGAAGCGATTGAGCTGGTCGGCGCCGGGCGTGCGAAAGCCGGTGGCGTACTGGCCATACAGCGTCCAGTCCCGGCTCAGGTCCAGCGTGGCGCCCAGCCGCGGCGACAGCGCCGAGCCGGACTTGGAGGTGGCCGTGCCCGAGAAGCCGGCCTGATCGGCGCGGATGGAGTAGTGGTCCCAGCGCAGACCGGGAATCACGCTCCAGCCGTTGCCGATGATCTCGTCCTGCACGAACACGCCGTAGCTGGTCTCGGTGGTGTCGGGAAAGCGCTTGAGCGGAAACGTCTCGCCCGCCGGCGGCGTCACCCCGGTCTGCAGGTTGTCGGCGCCGATGCGCATGGCGTCCAGGCCCCAGGCGAGCTTGTGGGCCAGCGCGCCGCCGCGCAGGGTTTTCTCGAACTGCACGTTGGCCTGCAGCGTGTTCTCGTGGTCCAGCGTGTCGCGCACCTGGCCCGGCACGCCGACGCGGGTGTTGTCGTACTGCTCCTCGGAGCGAAAGCGCTGGTAGGCCAGCGTGGTGCGTACCGTGTCGGCCCAGCTTGCGCCCAGGTCGAACCGGCCCTGCCAGCTCAGGCGCTGGCGGCCGTTGTCGGTGGCGCCGCGCGCGCTGGACGTGGTGATGCCGCGCGAGACCGCGCCGTACTGCGACAGCAGGTCGAGATCGGTCTTCTTCTCGACATACTCGCCGGTAAAGGTGTGCGTTTGCCAGGCGTTGGGCGTCCACACCAGCTTGCCCAGCAGCGCCTGGTCGCGCCCGCGCTCAGGGTCGGCCGCGGTGCGCAGGGGCGAGGCGCTGAAATTGTCGCCACCAGTTTCCAGCGCATGGGCGCGTGCAAAACTGCCCGACAGCAGCCACTGCAGCGTGGGCCCGGCCTGGCCCGCCAGGGTGGCGCCCGCGCGCCGGGCGTTGCTGTCGCCCTCGTAGCCCACGCCGGCTTCGCCGCCGAAGGTCTTGCCGCCCTTCAGGTAGGTCGCCGGATCGCGCGTGAAGAACTGCACCACGCCGCCGATGCCGTCCGAGCCATACAAGGCCGAGGAGGGGCCCTTGATGATCTCGACCCGATCGATCAGCCCGAAGTCCACGTTGTCGCGGCTGGCGCCGCCAAAGCTGTAGTTGCGCGGCGCGCGAATGCCGTCCACCAGCATCAGCACGCGGTTGCCGTCCAGCCCGCGGATGTTGAAGCCGGCGTTGCCGGCGCGGCCGTCGGTGGCGCTGCCCGCCAGGCTCATGCGGTTGGAGCGCCGCTCGACCGACACGTTGGGCACCAGCTCGGCCGCCTCGCGGATGTCGGTGATCTGGCGTTCCTCGATCTGCTTGGACGTGATCGTGTCGATGGTGGCCGGCACTTCCTTGGCGTCGCGCTCCGCGCGCGAGCCGGTCACCACCACGGCGGGGAGGCTGCCGCCGCCCGCGCCGGCCGGCGCGGGCGCAACCTGGGCTGTCGCGTCGGCTGCGGTGTCCCGTTCGGTGGCCGGTGCTTGGGCCAGGGCGGCCGGCGACAACATGACGCCGGACGCCAGAAGCAGCGGAAAGGGCGCGGACTGCGCAGCGAACGCTGCGGCGCGACGGGGGCGGGGAGGCGCACTGGTGCGCGTTTTGCGGTGCGCGGCACGGCGCCAGACGATTTCGACAAGGGTCATGAACAGCCTCGTAGTGCACGGCGTGCACGGGATGAGAGGGAGGCTGGCTGGCACCGGTCTGACCAAGGCCGGGCGATGACCCGTCTGGCGGCTGGCTGGCTGGCAGTGAAGCCACGATTATATGCGAATGCGAATCGTTCTCAATAAAAATTTGATGTGAAGCAAATCGGCCTGGGTGCAAGGCAATCCGATCGTGTCTGGGCGACCAAGCTGAAGTGGAAGGGTGGGCGCAGTAGGCGCCTGCGCGTCAGGGGCCCGCAGGAACGTGCGTCGGCGCTACTTGACCCACTGATTGAGCTGGATGATCGGCAGCATCACCGCCAGCACGATCAGCATGACGACGATGCCCATGACGACGATCAGCAGCGGCTCCAGCACGGTGGCCAGCTGCATGGCGCGGCGCTGCACCTCGGTGGACAGCTGCACGGCGGCGCGTTGCAGCATGACGGGCAACTGGCCGGTCTGCTCGCCCAGGCGGGCAAACATGGCCAGCAGGCCCGGAAAGCGCTTTTTCTGCGCCAGCGCCGCGGCCAGCGGCGCGCCCTCGCGCACCAGCACCAGGGCGTCTTCGGCGTCGCGCCGCATGGCCGTGTTGTTCAGCGTCTCGCTGGCGGCCTGCAGCGCGCGCAGGATGGGCACGCCGGCGCCCGCCAGCATGGCCAGCGTGCTGCCAAAGCGCGCCGCGTTGTAGCCGCGCGCCAGGCGGCCCACCAGCGGCAGGCGCAGCCAGGCGGCGTCGAACTTTTGACGAAAAGCAGCGATCGTCAGCGCCCACCGTGCGCCGACAGCTATCAAAATGATGGCGCCCAGCAGCCACCAGCCCCAGCTGCGCACGAAGGCGCTGATGGCCAGCATGGCCACCGTCAGCATCGGCAGCGCGTGCTTGGTGCCGGCAAATACGGTGGCCACCTGCGGCACCACGTAGCTGACCAGAAACACCACGATGACGATGGCCACGAGGGTGACGATGGCCGGGTACAGCGCCGCGCCGATCAGCTTGCCCTTGAGCGCCTGGCGCTCTTCCAGGTCGTCGGCCAGGCGCTCGAGCACGCCGCCCAGGTGGCCGCCCTGCTCGCCGGCGGCAATCACCGCCGTGTAGACCGGCGAGAACTCGCGCGGGTGCTGCGCCATGGCGCGCGCCAGCGGGGCGCCGGCGTTGACCTCAGCGCGCAGGTTGGCGATCAGGTTGCGCTGCCTGTCGTCCTCGGCCTCGTCGGACAGTGCCGACAGCGAGCGCTCCAGCGGCAGGCCGGATGCGACCAGCCCGGCGAGCTGGCGCGTGAAGATCGCCAGTTGCGTGCCGCCAAAAGCGCGCCCGCCCGCGATCGGCCGGGTGAGCAGGCTGTCGGCCGAGCCCGTCACCGGCTCCACCGCCAGCGGCACCAGCGCTTGCCCGCGCAGCTGCGCGCGCGCCAGCCGCGCCGTGTCGGCCTCGATCACGCCCTTGCGGGTCTGGCCGTCGGCTTGCAGGGCTTCGAAGGAGTAGGCGGGCATGGAATTGGCGGCGTCGTTGAAAATTGCCTGGACGAACAACGACTGAACGACAGGAAGCTATTGCACGGCGGACTGAAATTCGCGCTCCAGATTACCATGCGACAAGACCTTCAAGGCGCTGTTTCGAAGGTGATTTGGCACCGTGATCCCGTGAATGCCGTTCATTGACATGCAAATGATTCGTAAGCAACCTCTGAATGGACCCGCGCTTGCCGCCATATCAAATCCATGAGGTCGTCGCAATGAACCGCTGGGACCTTGAAGAGACGTACACCCTTGTCCGGAAGGCATTTGGCAAGAAGCAGGAGCGACTGGCAAGTGCGAGTGCGCAGTCCGTTGCCGAGCGGCAGAGCTTTGCAAGGTTCCACTACCACGAAGCGCGTCGCCTGCAGCATGCGTTTGAGCGCAAACATCTTGCAGATGGACGACTGCTTGATATGCATACACGGAATGGAATGCAGAAGCGCGTCGCGTTTGACGCGTTCATGGTGAAGGCTGGCGCCCACGCCACTGCAGCCATTCAGAGCGTTCACTGCATACCAGACATCCTTGCTCATGCTCTCTACTACTCTACGGGACAAGCAATCCGTGCGGATGCCATACCCAGCCGAGCCATCACGGTTGAATCTGTGGCCAATCGCCTTGCTGGAGATGGGCGCCTATGTAGTCTTGCTGCGATGCTCCGCCAGACGCGATCCGGGTCATCTTGGCACCACCTCGATGCAGTTGCGAACAACAGCAAACATCGAAGTGTCGTCCGGGCCATGCTGAATGAGGATTGGACGGGTTCGCGTAGAAGTTTTCGTGAACTGCATGTCAGCGCGTTTGAACGCGACGGTCAAACATACCCAGCGGTTTCGTTTCAGACGCTACTGGAACCTGAGTACGATCGGCTCTCAAAGCTCGTTGTCGAGATCGGCCAAGCTCTTACTACGCACCTTCGAGCAATCGCCGGCTGATCGTCCGTTGTGGCGCAAGCGCTTAGCGTTGGCGCCCCCGGCAGGAATCGAACCTGCATCTGGCGCTTAGGAGGCGCCCGTTCTATCCATTGAACTACGGCGGCGGGAGTGGGGGCATTGTATCGGCGGGCGGGCGCGGGGCGGGACGGGCCGGACTCCTCATTTGATAGCTGGCGGCGCACGGTGCGTGGGCGCCAGAGGCGGATTTGGTCTGAAATCAGTCGAAGGACAGCTTGTAGATCAGATCGACGGCGGAGGTCTCGCCCGCCTGCCCGCGCAGGCTCCAGCGGCGCGAGAGCTCGTAGAAGATCATCAGCGCGCCGCCGGTGCCGGCCAGGCTGTGCTCGTAGGCGGCGTACAGGCGATCGGACAGGCGCTTGCCCAGGGTCACGCTGGCGCCGGCGACGGTGTCGCCATCGCCGCCGCCGGCCACGCTCAATTCGTCCAGGCCGAAGCGCGAGGCCAGACCGCGCCCGTTGCGCCCGCCCAGCACGGCCAGCGCGGCCGATTGCAGCATGGCGGCCTCGGCGCCGGTGGCGGGCGCGGCGCGGCCCAGCATCAGCCAGGCCAGAGTCTGGTTGTCGGGCAGGGGCGGGTCGGAATACAGGCGCACGCGCGGCAGCAGGGCGGTGCCGGCCACCTGCACGCCGGCCTGCTGGTCGCTGGTGAAGTTGGGGCGCAGCGCGATGATGTCCAGCGTGGGGTTGTCGGGCGTGCCGGTGAAGTTGATGCGCCCGCGCGTGATGTCCAGGTTCTGGCTGTACGCATGAAAGCGCCCGCCCTCGGTCTGCACCAGGCCGGTGACTTGGGGCAGCCCCTCCAGCGGGCCGTTGGCGGCCAGTTTCAGCGTGCCGGTCAGGCGCGTGTCCAGGCCCCGGCCGCGGACCCGGAAGTCCTGGCCCAGATCGATCTGCACGTCGACCTGGGCCGTCATCGGCGGCGTGCCGGCGGCTGGCGGGCTTGGCTCGGTGTCCTTGGCGCGGGTCGCGGCGGGCGGGCGCGCCAGCACGCCGGGCGCGTCCTGGCCCTGGGCCGTGCGGCCGCCGGCGCCGTGCACCACGATGTCGTCGCCCAGCGCGGGGCGGCTTTCGTCGGGCAGCACGATCAGCGCGTGGTCCACCGTCAGGCGGCCGTCGGCGCGCAGGGCGCGGCCGTCCAGCGCGGCCTGCACGCGGCCGGACACGGTGATCTGCCGGTCGGCCTGGATGCTGGCGCGCAGCTGCTCGAGCGTGGCGTCCAGCCGCGCCTGGCCGCGCCCGTCGATCCAGCCGGCCTCGCCGCGCGCCGTCAGCCGCCCGCCGCTGCCTTGCCGGCCGGCGCCGTGCAGCGAGAACTCGTCGATCACGATGCGCGTGCCGTCCAGCCGCGCGCGCAGGCGCCCGTCCTCGAACTGCACGCCATCGACCACCGAGCGCAGCGCCAGGTCGTCGGCCGACGCGGTGCCGGTGAGCTGCGGCGTGGCGCGCGTGCCGCCCACGCGCGCGTCCAGCGCCAGTGAGCCGCGCAGGCGCCAACCGGGCGGCGCCAGCACCGACCAGACCGAGATCTGCGGCAACTGCGCGCGCACTTCGCCCTGCAGCGGCGCGCTCTCGGGCCAGGCCCAGCGGGTGCGGCCGGCGGCGTCGGGGGTGGCGGCCAGCTCGGTGCGCAGGTGCGCGTCGATGCGGCCGGCGCGCGCGCTGTCCCAGGCCAGCTTCAGCTCCAGCGCATGGCCGTCGCTGGTCAGCGTCAGCCGCGCCTGGCGCAGGCCGGCGCCCACCTGGGTCTGCACGCCGGTGTCGGGGTCGGTGGCGTGCAGGCTGAGGTCGCCGCTGGCGCGCGCCAGCTCGGCCTGCACCCGCAGCGTGCGGCCCAGTGCGGCGTCCCAGCTGCCGTTGAAGACCACGTTGCCGTCCAGGCCGGCGTCCCGCATCTGGGAGCCGGCGACGCGCTCGACCCATTGCAGCGGCAGGCCCGTGAGGCGGCCGGTGGTGCTCAGCTCGCCGCCGTGCCAGCGCGCCGGACCCCAGGCCAGCGTGGCTTGCGCGCTGGGCGCCGGCGAAGTGACGATCAGTTCGCCCGCGCCGACATCGACCTGGCCGCCTTGCGCGGGCGATGCGCTCACGGTCACGGCGTTGCGGCTGGCCAGTAGCCAGGTGCCCGCACCCAGCGCCGGATCGCGCACGCGCGCCTGCAGGCGCTGCACGGTGGCGCGCCAGGACGAATCGGCCAGCGCGGCCTTGGGGCTGCTGCGCCCGCCTTCGAGCGCCAGTTGCAGATCGAGCTGGCGCGCGCCCTGGGTCAGTTGCCCCTGGGCGTCGATGCGGGCCTGCGCCAGCGTGCCGTCCACGCCGAGCTTGAGCTGGCGCGCCTCGATCGGCGGCGCGTCGGTGGCGGTTGTGACCGACAGGCGCGGCGCCGTCAGGCTCGCGTGCAGTTCGGGGTTTTGCCAGCCGCCTTGCCAGCGCGCTTGCAGCGTGGCGCTGCCGCGCGCGTCGGCGTCGGCCAGCGCATCGGCCACGCCGGGCCAACGGCGCAGCCAGGCCAGGGTGCGCGCGGCGTCGGTCAGCTTGACTTGCGCCGTGCCGGCGCCGCGCGTGGCGTGGAGCTCGCCTTGCACGGTGGCGCCCAGGCCCGGCGCGCTGGCCGTGATGTCGGCGCGCCCGCCGGGCGTGGCCGTGCCAAGGCCCTGCAGCGTGGCGCTGCCGGCCAGTTGCGCGTCGTCGGTGCGGATGCGCAACTGCTCCAGCGTCAGCACGTCGTCGGCCCAGCGGCCGCGTGCACGCAGGTCCTGCAGACGCAGCGCGCGCAGTCCAGGCAGCGCGCGCGCAGGCGCGCCCTTGGCTTGCGGGGCCGCGTTGCGGGCGCCCGCGCGCGCTTGCAGCGTGGCGTCGAAGTCGATGGCCTCGCCGGCGCCCTGCACCGTGGCTTGACCATCAATGGGCAGCGCGGCCAGTTGCGTGTGCAGGCGCGCCGGGTCGACGTCGGCGAGCTGCGCGTCGATCTGCCAGGGCGGCGGCGCGGCGGCGCTGGCACCGGCCGGCGCGCGCTGCCAGCGCCCGCTGGCCTGCAGCGTGCCGCCGCCCAGTTGCGCGTGCAGCGTGCGCACGGTGGCGGTGTCGCCCTGCCAGCTCAGGTCGGCCTGCAGGGCGTCCATCGGCAGGCGCTGGCGGTCCCAGGGGCCGGCGGCGGTGTTGGCCAGATCGGCCGTCACCACCCAGCCGGCGCCGGCGGCGGCATCGGCCGCGGGCAGCGGCGCCAGGTCCACGCGCCCGCCCAGCTGCGTGCGCGGCGCGCTGCGCCACAGTGCGCCCAGATCGATCGATTGCAGCGTGGCGTGGGCCTCGGGCAGCGGCTGCGGCGCCCAGGGGGTGATGCGGGCGGTGGCGTGGGCGCGCGGCGCGTCGTCGGTGTCCTTGCCCGCATCGGTCGGCGGCGGGGCTGTGGCATCCGGCAGCGGCGGCAGCGCAGGGGCCGATGCGGCTGCAGCGGCGGGCGCCGCCTGCGCGTCGGGCTGTGTGGCGGGCGGCGGTTCAGCCTGCACGTCGGCCTGCGCGCGCAGATCCGCCAGGGGGCCGCGCAGCGTGGCCTGCAGCGTCAGCGGCAGCGTCGCCTCGGCGTCCGGCAGCGGGGGCGCCAGCGCGCCGGCCAGGGCCAGATCGAGCTGGATGGGCGCCTCGTCGCCCAGCGTGGCGCGGGCGTGCCAGCGGCCGTCCTGAAAGCGCGCGTGCTCCAGCTCGAGCCGGTGGCGCGCGCCGTCGTAGTCGTAGCGCGCGGCCAGGTCCTGCACGGCATACGCGGGCGGTCCGGCCCATTGCAGCTCGCCCAGGTCCAGCGCATCGACGCGCACGCGCAGCGGCAGCGCCAGCGACGCAGGCGGGCCGGCCGAAGGGGCGCCGGCGGGGCTGCGGTCGTCGATCAGGATGCGGCGCGCGGCCAGGCGCTCGATGCGCAGCGTGCGCTGCAGCAGGGCGGTGGGTGCCCAGCGCAGCTCGGCGTCGTCCACCTCGACGTGCAGGCCGTTCTGGCTCCAGACCAGGCGCTGCACGGCGCCGCCCGCGCGCAGTGAGCCGGTGGCCGCCTCGGCGCGCAGCGGCAGGTGGGCGCCGGCCCAACGCAGCGCGGTGGCCAGCGAGCCGTCGGTGCCGGCCCACCACCACAGCGTGCCCATGGCCGCCAGCAGCAGCACCAGCACGCCGAGCAGCGCCGCGGCCAGCCAGCGCGCCACGCGTCGCCGCGGCCGGGGCGCAGGCGGTGTTTGATGATGATGACCGGATGCCGGCACCAGACTTGCCTCGCCAGCTATTGAATCGGGAGCATCCGGGCGATGCGGACCGGCGGCCATCAGAAGCTGAACCCCACGCTCATGTGCAGCCGCACCTGGTGCGATTGCAGGCCATAGGCGATGGCCAGCTCCATCGGCCCCACCGGGGTGATCAGCCGAACGCCGGTGCCCACGCCCCAGTGCGCGCGCAGGTTGCCCACGCGGTTGGCCACGCTGCCGACGTCGATGAACAGGAGCTGCTCCAGCAGGCCGGGATAGCGCTCCTGCAGGATGGGGCGCTGCCATTCGACGCTGCCCACCGCCTGGTAGCGGCCGGGCGCCACCAGGCCGCCGCCCACCGGCACGCCAATGCTGCGATAGCTGTAGCCGCGCACCGTGGCGTCGCCGCCGGTGCGAAACAGGTTGGTGGCAGGCAGGCGCGCCGCGTCACTGGCCAGCACCGCACCGGCGTTGGCGCGCAGTTGCAGGCGGCTGGCGCCACCGCCCAGCGGCACGAAGCCGAGCCAGCGCCCCTCGATGCGTGCAAAGGGCTTGCGCGGGCCGATGGTGGTCAGCCCCAGGCCGAGGTCCAGGCCCAGGCCGTGGCCGCTCCGCGGCAGTTGCAGGTTGTCGAAGTAGCGTCCCGTCCAGGCGTAGTTGACGCTGACGGCGGCGCCGTCGCCCAGCAGCGCGTCGGGCACGGCCTGCGTGCCCGAGCCGGTGACGTTGGCGTGCTCGTACTGCACGTAGATGTTGCGGTCGTAGTCCTTCTCGGTCTTGAGCACGCCAGCGCGCACGGTTTGCGACAGCGTGGCCAGCACGCCGTCGTCCTGCCGCATGGTGCGCGCCAGGCCCGCCCGGCGCCAGCCGTCGGCGTCGGGCAGCGAGGTCAGCTCGGCCTGCAGCAGCGGCTGCTTGCGGTCCAGGTTGAGCTTGGTGTCGGCGCGCCAGGAGCTGCCGAAGGCCGTGTTGTCGCGGTGCTCCAGCGTCAGGCGGGGGCCGCTGTCGGTGCTGTAGCCCACGCCCAGTTGCAGCTTGTGCCGCTTGGCCTCGGTCACGGTGTAGGTGACGGGCGCGGCGGCCGGGTCGCCTTCGGGGTCGATGCTGATGTAGGCCGCGTCGTAGTAGCCGCTGCCGGTCAGCCGCTGCTGGGCGTCGACCAGCTCTTTCTGGTCGTACACGTTGCCGGGCTTCAGCCAGGACAGGCGCTCGGCCAGCCAGGGCGGGTAGCGCTCGGCGCCCTTGACGATGGATGGCCCCAGGCGAAACAGCGGCCCCGAGTCGAGCTGCACGCCCAGGCGCGCGCGGGCCTGCGCGGCGTCGATGTCGGCGCGGCTGTCCTCGATGCGCCCACGCGGGTAGCGCCGGGCCACGAGCTGGCGCAGCGCCTCGGTCTTGGCGTCGGACCAGCGCTGCTGCGTGAAGCGGCGGCCGGCTTTCAGCGTCCAGCCGTCCTCGATCGCCTCGCGCTGGCGGCGCGCGCCGGCGTCGGCGGACTGGGCGATGTCGCCGGCAAAGCCGATGTCCACGTGGGCGACCGTGGTGGGCTCGCCGGGCTCGATGGCGATCACCACCGTGGGGCGGGCGTCGGCCGCACCCTCGCGGCGCACCTGCACGGTGGGGCTGAAGTAGCCCTCGGTGCCCAGCAGGTCGCGCACGTCGCGCTCGGCCAGCACCATCAGGCGCGCCAGCTCGCCGTCTTCCAGGTCGCGCACGGCGCGGTAGCGCTGCAAGGTGTTGAAGCGCTCGACGAGCGCGCGCAGATCCTCGTCCGCACATTCGATGCGGATGTCGAAGGCGTTGGGCGCGGCGGCCTCGCCCACCACGCCGGTGGCGGAGGGTGTCGGCGCCGCTTCGGCGTCGCCGGCGGCATCGCTCGCGCCCGGCCCGGCCGCGCAGGCACCCAGCGCCAGCACCGCGGCCAGCACGGCGGCCAGCCTGGCGGCGCGGGTGCGCAGGGCTCTTGCAGGGTTTGCACATGGCATGGCCCAAGTCTATTCGGCAGCCTTGTCGGACAAGGCCGCGACTGCCGGTCAGCGCCGCCGCATGGCCTTGGCATCAGCGCGCGCGGCCGCGTCCGATGCTATAAGCGCTGTGCGTGCGGTGCGCATCGCGCCCGCCCCGGCCATTGTCAGGAGTCGTCCATGCCTTTCATGTCCTTGCCGCGTCCGGCCGTGCTTGCGCTTGCCGCTGCGCTGGTCGCTGGCGGCTGCGCCCTTGGAGCCAGCACCATGTCCAGTTCCGTCCGGCTCGATCCCGCCGCCATGCCGCGCGTGGGCGAGGTCGATGCGCGCTACCAGTCCTACAACGTCGAGATGCTCGAAGTCACGGGCGGCAATTTCTGGCGGCCCTATGGCGCGCCCGCCGCCAAGGGCCCGGTGGCGGCCGACGTGCCCGCCGGCATGGCCGCGTCGCTGTACGCCTACCGCGCGCCGATCGATCTGGCCAACCCGCGCCTGCGCATGCTGGCCAGCGCGCTGGCGCCGGCCTACGTGCGCGTGAGCGGCACCTGGGCCAACAACGTCTTCTTTGCCGACACCGACACCCCGCCGACCAAGCCGCCGGCGGGCTACGGCGGCGTGCTCACGCGCGCCCAGTGGCGCGGCGTGGTCGATTTCTCGAACGCGGTGGGCGCGCCCATCGTCACCTCCATGCCCACCGGCATCGGCACGCGCGACGCCCAGGGCCGCTGGCTGCCCGATCAGGCGGTGCGCTGGCTGGCCTTCAACCGCGCCATCGGCGGCGACATCGCGGCCGTCGAATACATGAACGAGCCCACGCTGGCCACCATGGGCGGCGCGCCCAAGGGCTATGGCGCGGCCGACTTCGAGCGCGATTTCGGGGTGTTTCGCGCCTTCATGGGGGCGCAGCTGCCCGGCGCGAAGATTTTGGGCCCCGGCTCCGTCGGCGAGAGCACGGGCGACTGGGGCGTGGCGCAAGGCGGCTACAGCGCCGACATGGGCGTCCTGCCGGCCGATGCGCTGGCCGCCGGCATGCGGGGCCAGGCCGACGCCTTTTCCTACCACCACTACGGCGCCGTGTCGCAGCGCTGCGCGGCGCAAGGCCACCAGACCACGGTCGAGCGCGCGCTGGGCGAAGACTGGCTGGCCCGTACCGACCAGACGCTGGCCTTCTATCGTGCGGTGCGCGAGCGCCGCCTGCCCGGCAAGCCGTTCTGGAACACCGAGACCGGCGAGTCCGCCTGCGGCGGCAACCCCTGGGCGGGCGAGTTCATCGACACCTTCCGCTACCTCGACCAGCTCGGCCGCCTGGCGCGGCAGGACGTGAAGGTGGTACTGCACAACACCCTGGTCGCCAGCGACTACAGCCTGCTGGATGAAAACGACCTCACGCCCAAGCCCAGCTACTGGGGCGCGCTGCTGTGGGCGCGGCTGATGGGCACGCGCGTGCTGGACACCGGCGTGCCCATCGCCGAGGGGCGCCACGTCTATGCGCACTGCCTGAAGGGCACGCCCGGCGGCGTGGCGCTGCTGGCCATCAACAACAGTGCGCAGGCGGTGGCGCTGCAGTGGGCGGGCGCGCCGGACGCGCAGCTGTGGCAGCTGAGCGCACCCACGCTGCGCAGCCGCAGCGTGCTGCTCAACGGCCAGCCGCTGGCGCTGGGCGCCGACGGACAACTGCCGGCCACGCCCAGCCAGCCGCTGGCGGGCGCCGCCACCACGCTGGCGGCGCACAGCATCTCGTTCGTGGCGCTGCCGAACGCCGGCAACGCGGCTTGCCGCGTCAGCTGAGGGGCTGCGCCGCCCGGGGCGTTTGCAGAACAAATACGCCGCCAGCGCCCGCCCATTGGGCGCGGGAAACTATTATTTGGATAGCATCCGCATCGCGTCCTCCAGCCCCTTGAGCGTGAGCGGGAACATGCGCTGGCCCATCAGCTGCTGCACGATGGCGATGCTCTGGCGGTATTGCCACACGCCCTGCGGCTCGGGGTTGATCCACACGAACTTGGGAAAGGCGTGCGTCAGGCGTTGCAGCCATTCGGCGCCCGGTTCCTCGTTGTTGTACTCGACGCTGCCACCGGGCTGCAGGATTTCGTAGGGGCTCATGGTCGCGTCGCCCACGAAGATCAGCTTGTAGTCCTTGTTGTACTTGCGGATGATGTCCCAGGTGGGGAATTTCTCGGCAAAGCGGCGGCGGTTGTTCTTCCACATGAAGTCGTACACGCAGTTGTGGAAGTAGTAGAACTCCAGGTGCTTCATCTCGGCCTTGGCGGCCGAGAACAGCTCTTCCACGCGCTGGATGTGCTCGTCCATGGTGCCGCCCACGTCCATCAGCAGCAGCACCTTCACGTTGTTGTGGCGCTCGGGCACCATGCGGATGTCCAGCCAGCCGGCGTTGGCGGCGGTGCTGCGAATGGTGTCGGGCAAGTCCAGCTCCAGCTCGTTGCCCTCGCGCGCAAACTTGCGCAGGCGCCGCAGCGCCACCTTGATGTTGCGCGTGCCCAGCTCCTGGCTGTCGTCGTAGTCGCGGTAGGCGCGCTTTTCCCACACCTTGACGGCGCTCTTGTTCTTGCCCTGCCCGCCAATGCGCACGCCCTGCGGGTTGTAGCCGCCGTGGCCGAAGGGGCTGGTGCCGCCCGTGCCGATCCACTTGCTGCCGCCTTCGTGGCGCTCCTTCTGCTCTTCCAGGCGCTTCTTGAGCGTCTCCATCAGCTCGTCCCAGCCCATCTTCTCGATGGCGGCTTTTTCCTCGGGCGTGAGTTCCTTTTCAAGGACTTGGCGCAGCCAGTCGGCCGGAATTTCCTTGGTGAAGTCGGTCAGCATCTCCACGCCCTTGAAGTAGGCGGCAAAGGCGCGGTCGAACTTGTCGAAATGCTTCTCGTCCTTGACCAGCGCGGTGCGGGCCAGGTAATAAAAATCGTCGATGGTGCAGGCCTCGGGCTGGCGCGGGCCCACCACGTCGGCCTGCAGGGCTTCGAGCAGGGTCAGGAATTCCTTGACCGAGACCGGCAGCTTGGCGGCGCGCAGGGTGTAGAAGAAGTCGATCAGCATGATGTCAGGCTCCGGGCCAGCGGGTGGGCGACTGGCGAAAGTGCAGGCAGGCCAGAATGCGCACAGTGCGCTCTTCAATCTCGAAATGAAGCGCGTAAGGAAAGCGTCCCACAAAGGCGCGGCGAATGTTGGCGTAATCGGTCGCGTGGATCAGCGGGTTGCGCGCCAATCTGTCGCGCTGCACAGTCACCTGTCGCAAAAACTCCGTGCCCAGGCCATCGGACTGCTGCTCGTACCAGTCAAAGGCATCGATCAGATCGCGCTCGGCGCCGGGGTCAAGTTCCACCTCATAGGTCACAGCCGCACGCCCAGCGTATCAATGATTTCTTCAAGCGTTTTGCCGCGACCCGGGTTGCGTTGGCGCCACGCCTGACGACGCAACACTTCGGCCATGATTTCTTCCGTGACAGGAACGTTGGCGCTCGTTCGGGCGATGTCGTCCCACAAGTTTTCAACCAAGTCCAGCTTTTCCGCCGGCGTGAGGTTTTCAATTTCGGCAGGGATGGCGCTCATGCGTTGCTCCTCAGAAAGTTGGCGTCAAACGCCATTGTGGCGCTCAAGCAAATACAGCAGTTGCGCCTTGGCCTCGGGCCACTCGCCGGCCGTCATGCTGTAGATCACCGTGTCGCGCACGGTGCCGTCGCGGCGCAGCTGGTGGTGGCGGATCACGCCGTCCTTTTTGGCGCCCAGGCGCTCGATGGCGCGCTGGCTGGCAAAGTTGTAGTTGTCGGTGCGCCAGCCGACCACGGCGCAGCCCAGGGTGTCGAAGGCATGGCTCATCATCAGCAGCTTGCACGTGGTGTTGACGTGGCTGCGCTGCACGCTTTGCGCATACCACGTGTAGCCGATTTCCACCCGCTGCACGGCGGGCATGATGTCGTGAAAGCTGGTGGAGCCCAGCACGCGCTCGCCGGCCTCGTCGATGACGGCAAAGGCAAAGCGGCTGCCTTGCTCGCGCATCTGCAGGGCGGTTTCGATGTAGGCGCGGGTCTGCTCGGGCTCGGGCACGCCGGTGACGCGAATCGTCCACAACTGGCCGTCAGCGGCAGCGGTGCGCAGGCCGGCTTCGTGGTCGAGCGTCAAGGGTTCCAGACGGATGCCGCGGTCGCGCAGGATGACGGGTTGGACGAAGGCCATGCTTACTCCGAGCTGTGTTTGCCAGTGTGTTCATTCCAGCGGCGCGCCGCACCCAGGCCGATGCCGCCGCACAGGCCGATGGCCGCGATGGCCAGCACGCTGGCGTTGCTTTGCAGATCGCGCAGCGCGTCGATGCCGGCCATGCGCGCCAGCCAGTAGCCCGCCAGCGCGCCGCCGACAAAGCCGACGGCGTCGGTCAGTGCCTTGGCCAGCAGAGGAGGCATGGGTCTTCCAAGTTCAATCACGTGGCCTGCGGATCGGTGGCCTCGGCATCCCAAGGGCCAAAAGGCCGCGGAGCAGGCCATGCCAAGGCACCCTTGGTCGGGGTTTCCCCGATCAATGGGTGCGCCCCCTCGCAGGGGGGAGGCGCAACATCGCGCAGCGAGTGGAGCCTGGGGGTGGTCATCTGTTGCGCTGATTCATGAACACGAGTTTTTCAAACAGGCTCGTGTCCTGCTCGTTTTTCAGCAGCGCGCCCACCAGCGGCGGCACGGCCACCTTGTCGTCCTTGCTGTGCAGGGCTTCGGCCGGGATGTCCTCGGCCACCAGCAGCTTCAGCCAGTCCAGCAGCTCGCTGGTGGAGGGCTTTTTCTTCAGGCCGGGCAGGCCGCGCACGTCGAAGAACACCTTCATCGCGGCGCTGAGCAAATCTTTTTTCAGATCAGGAAAGTGCACGTCGACGATCTGCTTCATCGTCTCCGGCTCGGGGAACTTGATGTAGTGAAAAAAGCAGCGGCGCAAGAAGGCGTCGGGCAGCTCCTTCTCGTTGTTGGAGGTGATGAAGACGACGGGGCGGTGCTTGGCGCGGATGGTCTCGCGCGTCTCGTAGCAGTGAAACTCCATGCGGTCCAGCTCGCGCAGCAGGTCGTTGGGAAACTCGATGTCGGCCTTGTCGATCTCGTCGATCAAGAGGGCCACCGGCTCGTCGGCGGTGAAGGCCTGCCACAGCACGCCCTTGACGATGTAGTTGTGGATGTCCTTGACGCGGTCATCGCCCAGCTGGCTGTCGCGCAGGCGGCTCACCGCGTCGTACTCGTACAGGCCCTGCTGCGCCTTGGTGGTGCTCTTGATGTGCCATTGCAGCAGCGGCAGCTTCAGCGCGTCGGCGACTTCCTCGGCCAGCATGGTCTTGCCGGTGCCCGGCTCGCCCTTGACCAGCAGCGGGCGCTTGAGGGTGATGGATGCATTGACCGCCAGCATCAGGTCTTGCGTGGCGACGTAGGTATCGGTGCCTTGGAATTTCATGTCGGGTGGGGCGAATGGACCGGAGATGGACTAGGGAAAGTGATGTTTCGAAGCGCCGCGGCGCTTGATTACAATCGGCCGCTGATCTGGATCAAACAACCTTGGATTGTGCGCGCAAAATGAAACTGACCCTGTCCCCGATGTTCGCTGCAATCGGCCTCGCCGTCGGCCTGGCCACGTCTGCCCAGGCCCAGGTGACGGGCAACGTCGAGGCGGGCGCAGGCAAGGTCGCCATGTGCATCGGCTGCCACGGCATCATGGACTACAAGACCAACTTTCCCGAGGTCTATCGCGTCCCCAAGATCGCCGGCCAGAACCCCAAGTACATCGAGACGGTGCTGGGCGAATACAAGAAAGGCACGCGCAAGCACCCCAGCATGCGCGGCATCGCCGGCTCGCTGACCGAGCAGGACATTGCCGACGTGGCTGCCTACTACACCGCGCTGGGCGATATCAAGGGCGCGCCCGAGCTGGCAGCCACCCCGCCCGCGGCCAAGGCCGACGTGGCCGCGCTGCTGCAAAAGGGCGCCTGCGTGTCCTGCCACGGTGACAACTTCAGCAAGCCGATCGACCCCAGCTACCCCAAGATCGCCGGCCAGTATCCGGACTACCTGTTTGCCGCGCTCAAGGCCTACAAGGACGACACCCACACCACCTGGGGCCGCGGCAACCCGGTCATGGCCGGCATGGCCAAGCAGTTCTCCAACGCCGAGCTCAAGGCGATCTCCTACTACATCGGCTCGCTGCCGGGCGAGATCCGCACCGTGCCGCAGGGGCGTTTCCGCTGATCGAGGCGCCGCGCCGTCAACAAAAACCCGCCGCCGGCGGGTTTTTTGTTGCCCGTTCGATTTTCAAGTCAAATCGGGCCATGACCCGCGCGCAGAAAGCGCAATCAGCTATCTAAGATATAGCGTTCAGGCCCGCGTGGCGTGCCGCCGCACGCACTCCAGATAGGCCGCGCCGTCGGGCTCGCCGCGCCGCGCTTGCGCATCGGCCAGCATCTGGCCCAGGCACTCCATCACCTCGTGGTGCGCGGCGTGCAGGTCGCCCCGGCGCGCGGCCAGCAGCTCCACCGCCTGGCGGATGCCGGCGGGCTGGTCGATGCTGCACTGCTCGCTGATCGACAGGTGCATCGACAGGTGCAAAAACGGGTTGCCACCCACTGCGCCGGCCCCATAGTCGCGCGCCACCGCCGCGTCGGCGTCGGCCAGCTCGGCATGCCACTCGGGGTGCTCGGCCACCCAGCCGGCGGCCAGCTGCTCGATGGCCTGCATGGGCTGCCCGGTTTGCGACTTGGCCCAGGCCTCGCAAAAAAACCGGCGCACTTGTTCTTGGGTGGGAGCGAACATGGTGCTGGAAGGGTAGCACGCAGGGCCTTGGGCAGCGCCGGCGGGTTCCATGGCATAACATCTTGGGCCATTGACACGTGAACCCCTTGATTTGGAGACTTCCCATGACCCAGGCCTTCATCGTTGACGCCATCCGCACCCCCTTCGGCCGCTACGGCGGCGCCCTGGCCGGCGTGCGCACCGATGACCTGGGCGCCGTGCCCATCCGGGCGCTGATGCAGCGCAACCCGAAGGTGGACTGGGCGGCGCTGGACGACGTGCTGTACGGCTGCGCCAACCAGGCCGGCGAGGACAACCGCAACGTGGCGCACATGAGCAGCTTGCTGGCGGGCCTGCCGATCGAGGTGGCGGGCGCCACCATCAACCGCCTGTGCGGCTCGGGCCTGGACGCGGTGGGCAGCGCCGCGCGCGCCATCCGCGCGGGCGAGACGCACCTGATGATCGCCGGCGGCGTGGAAAGCATGAGCCGCGCGCCCTTCGTCATGCCCAAGGCCGAGAGCGCCTATGCGCGCGCCAATGCGGTGTACGACACCACCATCGGCTGGCGCTTCGTCAACAAGCTGATGAAGGCGCAGTACGGCGTCGATTCCATGCCCGAAACCGCCGAGAACGTGGCGGTGGATTACAAGATCGAGCGCGCCGCGCAGGACAAGATGGCGCTGGCCAGCCAGCAAAAGGCGGCCGCGGCGATTGCCGCCGGTCACCTGGCGCGCGAGATCGTCCCCGTGCACATCGCGCAGAAAAAGGGCGATGCCATCGTGGTCGACACCGACGAGCACCCGCGCGCCACCACGCTGGAGAAGCTGGCCGCGCTCAAGGGCGTGGTCAGGCCCGATGGCAGCGTGACGGCCGGCAACGCCAGCGGCGTCAACGACGGCGCGTGCGCGCTGCTGCTGGCCGACGAGGCCACGGCGGGCCAGTACGGCCTGACGCCCAGGGCGCGCGTGGTGGGCATGGCCGTGGCCGGCGTGGCCCCGCGCGTGATGGGCATCGGCCCGGCGCCGGCGACCGAAAAAGTGCTGGCGCGCACCGGCCTCAAGCTCGATCAGATCGACGTGATCGAGCTGAACGAAGCCTTTGCCGCCCAGGGCCTGGCGGTGCTGCGCATGCTGGGCCTCGCGGACGACGACGCGCGTGTCAACGCCTGGGGCGGCGCCATTGCGCTGGGCCACCCGCTGGGCGCCAGCGGCGCGCGCCTGGCCACCACGGCCGTCAACCGCCTGCACGCCACCGGCGGCAAGTACGCGCTGTGCACCATGTGCATCGGCGTGGGGCAGGGCATTGCGCTGGTGCTGGAGCGGGTCTGACGGCCAAGGCGTCAGCACTACTCTTCTGATAGCTGGCTGCGCAGGCCACAAAAGGGCTGCGCGCGGATTTCATGTTAAATCCCGCTCGACCGGGTCGGCGGGCGGGATCGCTGGCAGCGCATTGGCCGTGGCCGCCAGCGCGGCCTGCGCGCGCTCTTGCGCCAGCTGTTCCTCGAACTGCATTCGCCCGCGCACCACCACCGAGATCAGCTTGGCGCGGTCCTTGTAGTGGGGGTGCATCTGCTCGAACAGCGCCAGGTTGTGGCGGCGAAAGCGGTCGGCGCTGAAGCGCGCCGCCTCGGCGCTGGCGCCCAGCAGCTCCAGCACGCTGCGCCCACTCTTGAGGCTGGCCTCGAACAGCTCGCGCTCCACCCGCATCACACCGCGGTCGCGCAGCTGGTTCCAGTGCGTGACGTCGCGGGCGCGAGCGACCAGTTCGAGCTGGGGAAAGTGCTGGCGCGCCAGATCGACGATGGCCAGCGACTGCTCCACGTCATCGACGGCCAGCACCAGGATCTTCGCCTGCGCGGCGCCGGCGGTGCGCAGCAGGTCCAGCCGCGTGGCGTCGCCGTAGAACACGCGCGAGCCGAACGTGCGCGCCGCCTCGATCATTTCGGCGTCGTGGTCCAGCACCGTCACGGGCACGCCCTCGGCACTGAGCAGGCGGCTGACGATCTGGCCGTAGCGGCCAAAGCCGGCGATGATGACCGGCGCGTTCTGCGGCTCCGACAGCTCCTGCGGTGCGGGCGGGCGGCCGCAGTCGGCATAGCGCGGCAACAGCCAGCGGTCCACGGCGACCAGCGCCAGGGGCGTTGCCAGCATCGACAGCGCCACGGCGCCGACCAGCAGCGAGGCGGTGGCCGCCGGCAGCGCGTTGGCGTCGGCCGCGGCGCGAAACACCACGAAGGCGAATTCACCGCCCTGCGCCAGCAGCAGCGTGAACACCGGGCGCTCCTGCATCGGCAGCTTCAGCACCCGCGCCAGCGCGCCGATGACCCCTACCTTCAGCGCCAGAAAACCCAGCAGCACCGCCAGCATCAGCCATGGCGAGCCCAGCAGCACGCCAAAGTCGATGCTCATGCCGACGGCGACGAAAAACAGGCCCATCAGCAGGCCCTTGAAGGGCTCGATGTCGGTCTCCAGCTCGCGCCGGTATTCGCTTTCGGCCAGCAGCACGCCGGCCAGAAAGGCGCCCAGCGCCATCGACAGGCCCACCCACTGCATCAGGCTGGCGATGCCCACCACCAGCAGCAGCGCGGCGGCGGTGAACAGCTCGGTCGAGCCGCTGCGCGCGATCCAGCGCAGCGCCGGGCGCAGCAGCAGGCGCCCGCCCAGCACGATGGCGGCGATCGCGGCCACGGTCTTGGTCGCCTCCAGCCAGCGTGCGCCGGGGCTGGCGGCCTCGTGCGCGCCGACCGCCAGCGCCAGCAGCGGCAGCAACGCCAGGATGGGGATCGCCGCCACGTCCTGGAACAGCAGGATGGAAAAGCCCGCCTGGCCGGTGGAGGTGCGCATCAGGTTGCGCTCGTCCATCACCTGCAGCGCAATCGCCGTGCTCGACAGCGCCAGCCCCAGCCCGGCCACCAGGGCGGTGCGCCAGGCCACGCCCAGCGCCAGCGCGGCGGCGGTGATGGCCAGCGCGCAGGCCAGCACCTGCACGCTGCCCCAGCCGAAGATGGGCCGGCGCAGGCTCCACAGGCGCCGCGGCTCCAGCTCCAGGCCCACCAGGAACAGCATCAGCACCACGCCGAACTCGGCAAAGTGCAGGATGTCCTGCACGTTGGCAATCAGCCCCAGGCCCCAGGGCCCGATCACGATGCCCGCGACCAGGTAGCCGATGATCGCGCCCAGCCCGACGGCGCGCGAGAGCGTGACCGCCAGCACCGAGGCGGCCAGGTAAATAAAGCTGTTGACGAGCCAAGGGGGAGCATGTTCCATATCAGCGTTCCATGGCGCTGCGCGCCGCCCGCAGCGCATGAAACCCAAAGAGCCGAATGGCCGCGCAGCAGGCCATGCCAGCGATCGCCGTGGCCGGGGTCTCCCCGGTCACTGGCGAGCCTTGCAGGCCGCGCCGGGCCAGTGGCCCGGCCCCTCGCCAGCCAACAAAAGGTCCACCGGACCTTTTGTGCGCAGGCTCGGCCCCCTGCAAGGGGGCTGAGGTCTGCGGCTCCAGACCTGCCTGCGCAGGTCTGGACAGACCGAAGGGCCGCCGCCTCTGGCGGCGAGCACCGGGCATGCCATCGCGCAGCGAGTGAAGACTGGGGGTGTTTCTTGTCACCGCCGCCAGCCCGGCACGGCCCAGCCGCGGCCCACCGACAGCAGCCGCCCGCCGGCCGTGACCACCACGGTCACGGTGAGCACCAGCCAGGGCGCCAGCCCCAGCTGGTGCAGGCCCACGAACAGCCAGCCGCCGGCAAACGACCACAGCGCGTAGGGTCGGTGGTCGTTCAGCGCCCGCGGGATCTCGTTGCACAGCACGTCGCGCAGCACGCCGCCGAACACGCTGGTGACCACGCCCATCAATACGGCCACCAGCGGGGGCTCGCCGACGGCCAGCGCCAGGTCCACCCCCACGGCGGTGAACAGGCCCAGCCCCAACGCGTCTGGCCACAGGATGGCGCGTTCGGTGGGCGCCAGGTGCCGCTGGCGCATGAACAGCACGGCGGCCACGCACAGCCCCAGCAGCGCCCACAAAAACTCCACGTGCCGCACCCAGAAGAAGGGCCGCTGGTCCAGCAGCAGATCGCGCAGCGTGCCGCCGCCAAAGGCCGTGGCAAAGGCCACCACGCACACGCCCACGGCGTCCAGCCGCTTGCGCGCTGCCTCGATCACGCCCGACAGGGCAAAGGCCAGCGTGGCGGCCCATTCCAGCGCCATGCGCAGCTTGTCGCCCCAGAACGGGGGCAGGGGTTGCATCAGTTCCATGGCGTGTGCGGTTTCGGGTGGACGGTGGCAGCTACATTTTATATAGCTGGCTACCATGGCGTCGATCCATTGCACAAACAAGCGTCGAGGAGGTCCGAACATGCCGGTGGTCGTCATCGCCAATCCCAAGGGCGGCGTGGGCAAGTCCACGCTGGCCACCAACGTGGCCGGCTACTGGGCCAGCCGCGGCCACGCCGTCATGCTGGGCGACGTGGACCGCCAGCAGTCGGCGCGCCTGTGGCTGGGCCTGCGCCCCGAGGCGGCGCGGCCGATTGCCGCATGGGACGTGCAGCGCGACTTCATCGTGCGCCCGCCCAAGGGCACCACCCACGTGGTGCTGGACACCCCCGCCGGCCTGCGCGGCCTGCAACTGAAGGACGCGCTGCGCCTGGCCGACCGCGTGCTGGTGCCGCTGCAGCCCAGCATCTTCGACATCTACGCCACGCGCGAATTCATCGACGAGCTGCGCGAACTCAAGGGCGCCGGCCCGCAGCACATCGGCCTGGTGGGCATGCGCGTGGACGAGCGCACCCTGGCGGCCGAGCAGCTGCGCCAGTTCACCGACGATCTGGGCCTGCCCGTGCTGGCGCAACTGCGGCCCACGCAAAACTACGTGCATCTGGCCGCGCGCGGCCTGACGCTGTTCGACGTCGCGCCCGGCCGCGTGCAGCGCGACCTGGAGCAGTGGCAGGGCCTGTGCCGCTGGCTCGATCAGTCGCACGCATGACTCGCTTCCTTGGCCAACCCCGCTAAATTGCCCCCATGAAAACCTTCGACACCCTTGCCCAGCTGGTCGCCTGCGTCGGCCAGGAAGTGGCCGTGAGCGACTGGCACACTGTGACCCAGGAGCACGTCAACCAGTTTGCCGACGCCACGGGCGACCACCAGTGGATCCACGTCGACGTGGAGCGCGCCGCCGCCGGGCCCTTTGGCGCGCCCATCGCGCACGGCTTTCTCACGCTGTCGCTGGTGGCGGGTTTTTCGCAGCGCACCCTGAAGGTGGGCGACGTGCGCATGGGCGTCAACTACGGCCTGAACAAGGTGCGCTTCATGGCGCCCGTTCCGGTGGGCAGCCGCCTGCGCTCGCGCATGACGCTGCTGGAGGCCACGCCCGTCGAGGGCGGCCAGCAGCTGGTGTGGAAGAACACCATCGAGCGCGAGGGCGCCGACAAGCCGGTGTGCGTGGCCGAAACCGTCGCGCGCTACTACACCTGAGCGGCCCCGGCAAACCCGTTTTGCCGCCACGCCTCGAACACGCACGCCGCCACGGCGTTGGACAAATTCAGGCTGCGCTGATCCGGCCGCATGGGCAGGCGCAGTTGCTGCGCGGGGGCCAGACGGGCGCGCAGCGCGGCTGAAAAGCCCCGCGTCTCGGCGCCAAACACCAGCCAGTCACCGGGCGCAAACGCGGTCTCGTACACGCTGCGCGTGCCCTGGGTGGTGAGCGCAAACAGGCGCGCCGGGTCGGGCTGCATGGCGGCGATGAAGGCGTCCCAGTCGGCGTGCCGGCGCACGGCGGTGTACTCGTGGTAGTCCAGCCCGGCGCGGCGCAGCAGCTTGTCGTCCATCGAAAAACCCAGCGGCTCGATCAGGTGCAGATCGCACCCGGTGTTGGCCGCCAGGCGAATCACGTTGCCGGTGTTGGGCGGGATTTCGGGCTCGACCAGGACGATGTGAAACATGCGGCGATTGTCGCTGGCGCTTCAAGCAGGCAACTCGGTGCGCGCCAGGGCCAGCGCGGTGATGTGCACCACGCCGGCAGCGCGCAGCGCGCGGGCCGCCTCGTGCAGGCTGGCGCCGGTGGTCATCACATCGTCGATCAGCACCACGCGCCGATCGCGCAGCGCCGCCGCATGCGGGCCATGGACGGCAAACGCGCCGCGCACGTTGCGCTGGCGCTCGGCGCGCGTCAGGCCGCGCTGCGGCGGCGTGTCGCGCACGCGCCGCAGGCCATCGGTCAGGCAGCGCGCGGGCGGCAGGCGTCGCGCCAGCAGCAGGGCGGGGTTGTAACCGCGCTCGGCCAGTCGCGCAGGGGCCAGCGGCATGGGCACCAGCCAGTCGGCCTGCGCCAGCGCCTCGGCCACGCCCGGCGTGCGCCGCAGCAGGGTGGCCAGCGCATCGGCCAGGCCGATGTCCTGCTGAAACTTCATCCGGGCAATCAGCCCGGCCCAGGGCCACTCGAAGCCCACGGCGGCCAGGCAGGCGTCCAGCGGCGGCGGGTTCGACAGGCAGGCGCCGCAGCGGCGCACGCCGGGCGTCACAGGCAGTGCGCAGCGGTCGCAGCGCGCGCGCAGCGGCGCAAAGCGCGCCACGCAGGCGGTGCACACCGCGTGCGCCGGCCAGGCGCGGCACACGGCACACTGGCTGGGCCAGCCTCGCAGGTCAAAAAGGCGCGTGGACAGCCGGGCCATGGTCGATCGCGTGTGAGAGGGCTGGTCAATATACTGCCCCCTTTCCATGCCGACCGATCAACCCCCCACCATCGACCCGCTCGCCGCCCGGCGCTGGGCGGCCCTGCCGCACGCCGCCGCGCCCTGGCTGCACGACGAGGTGGCGCGGCGCATGGCCGAGCGCCTGCCCTGGATTCGCCTGCCCGTGGCGCGCTGGGCGCACTGGGAGCCGCTGGGCGGCGACGCGCAAGCGCGTGCGCTGGTGGCGGCGCATTATCCGGATGCGCAGTGCATTGAGGTCCGTACCCAGGCAGGACAAGTGCAGGGCGCTACAAAATCAGAAGCAAAAAGCTGGTGGCGACGCCTCGTCCCCAGCGCCCGCGCGCCCGAGGTGCAGGTGCTGGCCGAGCCCCCCGAGGGCGGCGTGCAACTGCTCTGGGCCAACATGCTCGCGCACCACGCCGCCGATCCGCGCGACCTGCTGGCGCGCTGGCGGCGCGCGCTGGCGCCCGACGGCTTTCTGATGTTCTCCTGCTTCGGCCCCGACACGCTGCGCGAGCTGCGCGCCCTGTATGCCGAGCGGGGCTGGCCGCCGCCCGCGCAGGAATTCACCGACATGCACGACTGGGGCGACCAACTGGCCATGGCCGGCTTTGCCGACCCGGTGATGGACATGGAGCGCATCACGCTCACCTTCGACACCCCCGCGCGCCTGCTGGCCGAGCTGCGCGGGCTGGGGCGCAACCTGCACCCGCAGCGTTTTGCCGGGCTGCGCACGCCCGCCTGGCGCCGGCGGCTGGAGGCGGCGCTGGGCGAGCGCTTGCGCGCGGGCGGCGATGGGCCCCTGGCGCTCAGCTTCGAGATCGTCTACGGCCACGCGCTCAAGCCATCGGCCCAGCGCCGCGCCCCGCGCGAGGGCCTGACGGTGCACCGCACCCGCGCGTCGTTGCGCGATGCGCCACAAACCCCGCCAGAGAGTTGAGCCAGATCACAAAGTTCCCGGATTGGGGTTGCAAGTCGGTTAAACTTGTTTGCATCCATGCGTGACGGCCGGGCGTTGCGGGTTTGCCCCGCTGGCGCCTTGGTGGGCGATCACCGACGATTGGCCGTGCGAGCCCGTTTCGTGGTGGGCCGCGGCCCATGACCGGGCGCATGAAAGTTTGTGTTTGTGGAAGACGTGACACGATGAAGAGCATTGAAAAGACCTTGGCCGGCGCTCCTGGCCGTGCCGCCGTCGCGCTGACGGCCTGGGCCGCCACCGCCGCGCAAGCGGCCCAGGTGAACGATCTGCCCGGGGGGCCGGGCGTCAATCAGCTCAACCTGACCCCCGGCGTCACCCAGATCGCGCAGGCCCAGTACGACCTGCACTGGATGCTGCTGATCATCTGCACCATCATCTTCGTTGGTGTGTTCGGCGTGATGTCGTACTCCATCTGGCACCACCGCAAGTCGCGCGGCGCCAAGGCGGCGCACTTTCACGAATCGCTGGGCGTCGAGATCGCCTGGACCGTGGTGCCCTTCCTGATCGTGATCGGCATGGCCGCACCGGCCACCAAAGTCATCATCGCGCAAAAGGACACCACCAACCCCGACCTCACCATCAAGGCCACCGGCTACCAGTGGAAGTGGGGCTACGACTACCTGGTCGGCGAGGGCCAGGGCATTGCCTTCCTGTCCACGCTCGACTCCACGCAGCGCGCGCTGTCGGACGCCGGCAAGCCCGCGGGCGACAACTACCTGCTGAAGGTGGACAACCCGCTGGTGGTGCCCGTCAACAAGAAGGTGCGCGTCATCACCACCGCCAACGACGTGATCCACTCGTGGTTCGTGCCGCAGCTGGGCGTCAAGCAGGACGCCATTCCCGGCTTCGTGCGCGACACCTGGTTTCGCGCCGAGAAGGTGGGCGACTACTACGGCCAGTGTGCCGAGCTGTGCGGCAAGGAACACGCCTACATGCCCATCCACGTGAAGGTGCTGCCGCAAGAGGAGTACACCGCCTGGGTGCAAGAGCAGAACAAGAAAATGGCCGCCGCGGCCGATGATCCCAGCAAGGTCTGGACCCTGGCCGATCTGGAGGCGCGTGGCGCCAAGGTGTATGCCGCCAACTGCGCGGCCTGCCACCAGGAAAGCGGCAAGGGCGGCGGCGCCATCAAGGCGCTGGACGGCAGCGCCATCGTCAAGGGCCCAGCGGCCGAGCAGATGCATGTGGTGCTGGAAGGCCGTGCCAACGGCGCCATGCCGTCATGGAAGCAGCTGTCCGACACGGAGCTGGCGGCCGTCGTCACCTACACCAAGAACCACTGGAGCAACGCGACGGGCCAGATCATTCAGCCGGCCGAGTTCGCCGCGGCCCGCGCCGGCAAGTTTCCGGCCGGCGGTTGAGCGGTTTCGCCGCCAAGGCCCAGCCCACCGTTCCATCGATCAAGTCAGTTATCCGGAGAATCCTCCATGAGCGCAGTACTCCCATCGCCCCATGCCGGCCACGCCGACCACGCCCATGACGATCACCACGGCGCGCCGACCGGCTGGCGCCGCTGGGTGTTCGCCACCAACCACAAGGACATCGGCACGATGTACTTGTTGTTCTCCTTCACCATGCTGATGCTGGGTGGCACGCTGGCCATGCTGATCCGCGCCGAGCTGTTCGAGCCGGGCCTGCAGATCGTCAACCCCGAGATGTTCAACTCGTTCACCACCATGCACGGCCTGATCATGGTGTTCGGGGCCATCATGCCGGCCTTCGTGGGCTTTGCCAACTGGATGATCCCGCTGCAGATCGGCGCTTCGGACATGGCGTTCGCGCGCATGAACAACCTCAGCTTCTGGCTGCTGGTGCCCGCCGGCATCACGCTGGCGTCCACCTTCTTCATGCCCGGCGGCGCGCCCGCCGGCGGCTGGACGCTGTACGCGCCGCTGACGGCGCAAATGCCCATGTCGCTGGACGCGGCCATCTTCTCGCTGCACATCATGGGCGCCTCTTCCATCATGGGCGCCATCAACATCATCGTCACCATCCTGAACATGCGCGCGCCGGGCATGACGCTGATGAAGATGCCCATGTTCTGCTGGAGCTGGCTGATCACCGCCTACCTGCTGATCGCCGTGATGCCGGTGTTCGCCGGCGCCATCACCATGACGCTGACCGACCGCCACTTCGGCACCAGCTTCTTCAACCCCGCCGGCGGCGGCGATCCGGTGATGTTCCAGCACATCTTCTGGTTCTTCGGCCACCCCGAGGTCTACATCATGATCCTGCCGGCCTTCGGCATGATCAGCCAGATCGTGCCCACCTTCGCGCGCAAGCGGCTGTTCGGCTACACCTCCATGGTGTATGCGATCGCCGCCATCGCCACCCTGTCCATGATCGTGTGGGCGCACCACATGTTCACCGTCGGCATGCCGGTCACGGGCCAGCTGTTCTTCATGTACGGCACCATGCTGATCGCCATCCCCACGGGCGTGAAGGTGTTCAACTGGACGGCCACCATGTGGCGCGGCTCCATGACGTTTGAAACCCCCATGCTGTGGGCCGTGGGCTTCATCTTCGTGTTCTCCATCGGCGGCTTCACCGGCGTCATCCCGGCCATCGTTCCGATCGACACCCAGATCCAGGACACCTACTACATCATTGCCCACTTCCACTACGTGCTGGTGGCCGGTTCGCTGTTCGCCATCTTCGGCGCCTATTACTACTGGTCGCCCAAGTGGACCGGCGTGATGTACAACGAGACGCGCGGCAAGATCCATTTCTGGTGGTCGATGATCTCCTTCAACGTGGCCTTCTTCCCCATGCACTTCCTGGGCCTGGCCGGCATGCCGCGCCGCTACGCCGACTACCCCATGCAGTTCGCCGACTTCAACATGATCGCGTCGATCGGCGCCTTCTTCTTCGGTGCCGCGCAGGTGTACTTTTTCTTTGCCGTGGCCTTGCCCGCCATGCGCGGCAAGGGCGAAAAAGCCCCACAGCGCCCGTGGGAAGGCGCCGAAGGCCTGGAGTGGGAAGTGCCATCGCCTGCGCCCTTCCACACCTTCGAGAACCCGCCCAAGCTGGACGCCAGCGCCACGCGCGTGATCGGCTGATCCGGGCCCGAGACAAAGACGTGAACCCCGCCGTCATGATCAAACCGCAGGAAACCCCCGAGCAGCGGGAGCTGCGCCGGCGCAACGTGCGCCTGGGCCTGACCCTGGCTGGCGTGGTGCTGGTGCTGCTGGTGGGCTTCGTCCTGCGTCGTTACATGTTGCTCGGTCATTGAGCAGGTGGCGCCAAGTGGGACTGCGAACCGAAAACCTCAAGATGGTGGGCAAGCTGACGGTGGTGGCCGCCGGCATGTTTGCCTTCGGCTACTCGCTGATTCCCTTGTACAAGACCATTTGCGAGGTCACCGGCATCAACATTCTGGCGCGCACCGAGCAGGATGTGCCCGGCAATGCGGCGCGCGGGGCTGGCAAGAACACCCAGGTCGACACCAGCCGCACGATCACCGTGGAGTTCGACGCCAACGCGCACGGCCCCTGGAAGTTCAAGCCGGCGCAGCGATCGATCCAGGTGCACCCGGGCGAGATGGCCACGGTGATGTACGAGTTTCAGAACGTGCAGGACCGCCGCATGTCGGCCCAGGCGATACCCAGCTACGCGCCGCGCCAGGCCGCGCCTCACTTCAACAAGCTGGAGTGCTTCTGCTTCAACCAGTACACGCTGGACCCGGGCGAGAAAAAGGAATGGCCGGTGGTGTTCGTCATCGACACGCGCCTGCCCAAGGACGTGACGACCATCACGCTGTCCTATACCTTCTTCGAGGT
Source organism: Ottowia sp. (assembly GCF_046348305.1). Taxonomy (GTDB): domain Bacteria; phylum Pseudomonadota; class Gammaproteobacteria; order Burkholderiales; family Burkholderiaceae_C; genus Ottowia. The sequence goes on along the minus strand of NZ_JAXMEM010000009.1, from coordinate 46,401 downwards.
GGGCGGCAAGATTCCGGCCGCGCCGGACACCACCAGCGCGCACCTGGCGCAACCCGTGCGGAGCGGGGCATGAGCCAGAGTCCCGTGCCGCGGCAGCCGCCGCCCGAGCCTGCGGCCGCGCCGTCGTTTCTGCGCTCGCTGAAGGTCGTCGCCTGGGGGCTGATCGGCATCCGCAAGGCCAGCGCGCACCAGGCCGACCAGGCGCGCACCAACGTGGCGCACCTGGTGCTGGCGGGGTTCGTGGTTTTTCTGGTTTTCATCGGGGTGCTCGTCGGCGTGGTTCGATGGGTGGCGGCCGGGGCGTGACGACAAGCGCAGAGCCGAGCAAGACAAGCGACAAGTCAAGAGAGCATAGGAGTGACGTTGAGATGAGCAGCACCGCAAGCGGCACGGCGCCGTATTACTTCGTACCGCACCCATCGCGGCATCCCATCATGGCGGCCATCGGGCTGTTTTTGATGATCATCGGCGGCACGCTGTGGATCAACCACATGGCCACCGGCGAGTGGATTTTGCTGGCCGGGCTGGTGTGCTGGCTGTTCACGCTCTCGCGCTGGTTTCACGACAGCATCGGCGAGAGCGAAGGCGGCCTTTACAGCCGCAAGGTCGACGTGTCCTACCGCTGGAGCATGAGCTGGTTCATCTTCTCCGAGGTCATGTTCTTCGGCGCCTTCTTCACCGCGCTGTGGTGGGCGCATGTGCGTTCGGTGCCGGAGCTGGGCAACCTTGCCAACGCGCTCTTGTGGCCCGATTTCAAGGCCGTGTGGCCGGGCACCGTCGCCGGCGCGACCACCTCGCCGGCCGGCACCATCGAGCCCTTCCAGACCATGGGGCCGTTCTGGCTGCCCACCATCAACACCGCGCTGTTGCTGTCCTCGGGCGTGACCTTGACCATTGCCCACCACGCGCTGCAAGCTGGCCATCGCGCGCGCTGCATCACCTTCATGTGGGCCACGGTGCTGCTGGGCGTGTGCTTCCTGTTCGTGCAGGGCTATGAATACCACCACGCCTACACCGAGCTGAACCTCACGCTGGCCTCCGGCATGTATGGCTCGACCTTCTTCATGCTCACCGGCTTTCACGGCTTTCACGTGCTGGTGGGCATGCTGATGCTGCTGTTCATCACCCTGCGGCTGATGAGAGGGCACTTCACGCCCACACACCACTTCGGTTTCGAGGGCGCGGCTTGGTATTGGCACTTCGTGGACGTGGTGTGGCTGGGCCTGTACCTCTTCGTGTACTGGATGTAGTACTCTCCATTTTTCTCGGCACCATCAAAAAGAGCGCCCCCGGGCGCTCTTTTGCTTGGAAGTCGCACAATCCATCAAGGCTTGATCGGCAAGCCCGTGGGCTGCACCCAGCCCATCTTCCAGGCCAGCAAAATGCACAGAAACAGCAGCACCGACAGCCCCACGCGCAGCGCCAGCGACCAGAACATGCCGCGCGCGCGCCTCGGGTCGTTGCCATCCTGGCCGTCTTCGCCATCGCCGCGCCGCATCATGAAAAACAGCGCAGATGCCAGACTTGCGAGGATGCCCACGAAGGCCAGGGCGACAAACAGGGACTTCATGCGCGGCATTATCCCGCCGTTGAGGGCCGTTCCGTGAGCGCGCCGGGCCGCTCCCAAGCGCGAACCCCGCAGCGCGCAGCGCGGAGGGGTGGTTCCGTTTGCGCGCCGGGCCGCTCCCAAGCGCGAACCCCGCAGCGCGCAGCGCGCAGGGTGCTGCTGTGAGCTTGCGGCGGCTGGTCCTGCTGGTGATCACCCTGGCCGGCATGGCGTTGACCGGCGCGCTGGGGCGCTGGCAGTTGTCGCGCGCGGACGAAAAGCAGGCGATGCTGGCGGCTGCGCAGGCGGCCGAGCGACTGCCCGACGCCGATGTCGGCGCCCTGCTGGCGGCGTCGAGCCCGGCGCAGGCGGCCGCCCTGATGCACCGCTCGATCACGCTGCGCGGACACTGGCTTGCCGGCCGCAGCATCTACCTGGAAAACCGCGTGATGGACCAGAAGGCCGGTTTTTACGTCCTCACCCCCCTGCAACTGGAGGCCCGCTCCGACGTGGTGCTGGTGGTGCGGGGTTGGGCGCCGCGCAATTTTGACGACCGCAGCGTGCTGCCGCCGGTGCAGACCCCGGCTTCGGAGGTCGAGCTGCGCGGCCGCCTGGTCGACCACGTGCCCTCGTTCTTTGCCCTTGGCGCCGAGTCGCCCGGCCCGATCCGGCAAAATGTCGACTTGCAGGCGTATGCCCGCGAATCCGGTTTGCCGCTGGCTGCGCTGATGGTGCAGCAGGTCGGCCCGCCCAGCGATGGCCTGACGCGTGATTGGCCGTCCCCCACGAGCGGGGCCGACAAGAACCTCAGCTATGCATTTCAATGGTTCAGCCTGTGCGCCCTGATGGGCGGGCTCTTTTTCTGGTTCCAAGTTGTCAGACCTTTTCGTTCAACCCGGCGCGGCCAATCCGGCCACTGAGGCCGAGCGCGCCGCTCCCGATCCGCTCAGCCTGACGGTGCACGCCATGCCTTCGCCCGCCCAGGCGCTGGCGCAGGATGCGCGGCGCACGCGCGCGGGCCGCTGGCAGATGCTGCTGCTGGCGCTGGTGTGCGCGGCGCCGGTGGCCGCCTCGTACTTCAGCTATTTCGTCATTCGCCCGCAGGCGCACACCAATTTCGGCGCCCTGATCGATCCGCAACGTCCCCTGCCTGCGCTGACCGCCACCGACCTGGACGGCAAGCCGGTGCCCCTGACCGGCCTGAAAGGGCAGTGGCTGCTGGTCAGCGTGGCGGGCGGCGCCTGCGACGCCCTTTGCGAAAGCAACCTGTACCTGCAGCGCCAGGTGCGCGAAGGCCTGGGCAAGGAAAAGGACCGGGTGGACTGGGTCTGGCTGATCGACGACGAGCAGCCGGTGCGGGACGCGCTCAAGCCGGCCCTGCACCAGGCCACGGTGCTGCGCGTGCCCGAGGCGGCCCTGGCGCAGTGGCTGCAACCGGCCGCGGGCCACGCCCTGAACGAGCACCTGTACCTGGTCGATCCGATGGGGCACTGGATGATGCGTTTCCCGGCCGACCTGGACAAGGCCGGTGCCGGCAAGGCGCGGCGCGACCTGGAGCGGCTGTTGCGCGCTTCGTCCAGTTGGGATCAGCCGGGCCGCGATCGGCCGGCCGGCCAGTGACGGCGATGGACGGCACCGCCCTGTACAACCTCAGCCCGGCACTGCGCCTGATGGGCATGGGCCTGGCCGTCGCGCTGGGCCCGCTGGCCTGGCTGTGGCTGCGCCACCGGGGCGCGTCGCCGGCGCGCCAGCTGGGCGCGCTGACCCTGCTGACGCTGTTCCTGACCTTCGACCTGGTGATGTTCGGCGCCTTCACGCGCCTGACCGATTCGGGCCTGGGCTGCCCCGACTGGCCCGGCTGCTACGGCCACAGCAGCCCGGTGGGCGCGCACGCGCAAATCAGCGCCGCGCAAGATGCCATGCCCACCGGCCCCGTCACCCATGGCAAGGCCTGGGTCGAGATGGTGCACCGCTACCTGGCCACCGGCGTGGGCGTGCTGATCATCGTGCTGCTGGTCGCCACCTGGCTGCAGTGGCGCAAGCGCGGCGCAGACCCGGGCGCCGCCGTGGTCAGCCCCGGCTGGCCCCTGGCCACCCTGGTGTGGGTGTGCGCGCAGGGCGCGTTTGGCGCCCTGACGGTGACGATGAAGCTGTTTCCCGCCATCGTCACCCTGCACCTGCTGGGCGGCGTGGGCCTGCTGGTGCTGCTGATGGTGCAGGCCGAGCAGGACCGCCAGGCCGCCGGCATCAGCCGCATCGACGTGCTGGGCCGCGGCCTGCGCGCGCTGCTGTGGGCCGCCGCCGTGCTGGTGGGCGTGCAGATCGCGCTGGGCGGCTGGGTCAGCACCAACTACGCGGTGCTGGCCTGCAACACCTTCCCGCAGTGCCAGGGCAGCTGGTGGCCGCCGATGGACTTTGCCCAGGGCTTCGAGCTGTGGCGCCCGCTGGGCCGTCAGGGCGACGGCGCGCTGCTGGACTTTTCGGCGCTCACCGCCATTCACTACACGCACCGCCTGTTTGCCTACGCCGTGTTTGTCGCACTGGTGGCCCTGATCGTCGGGCTGTGGCGCCAGCAGCGCCTGCCGGCGCAGCGGCGCGCGCTGGCGGCGCTGACGGCGCTGCAGTTGCTGACCGGGCTGTCCAACGTGATCCTGGACTGGCCGCTGGCCGCCGCCGTGGTGCACACCGGCGGTGCGGCCGCCATGATGACGGTGCTGGTCTGGGCGCTGTGCGCCAGCCGCGCCGAGGCCCTGGCGCCGGCGGGCCACACCCGGCCGGCTGGAGTGACCCCATGAGTTCGCACGGACAACCCTTGCCGGCCGCGGCGGCGCAAGCGGCGGCCTTGCCGGCCCTGCCGCTGTGGCGCCAGTACTACGAGCTGACCAAGCCGCGCGTGGTGCAGCTGATCGTGTTCTGCGCGCTGATCGGCGCCGTGCTGGCGGTGCCGGGCGTGCCCAGCTGGGCGCAGGCCGGGCGCATCGTCGTCGCGTCGCTGGGCGTGTGGCTGGTGGCGGCGGCGGCGGCGGCCTTCAACTGCCTGATCGAGAAAACCATCGACGTCAACATGAAGCGCACCGCCTGGCGCCCCACGGCGCGCGGGCAGCTGTCGGACTGGCAGGCGCTGCTGTTCTCGGCCGGGCTGTGCATCTTGGGCTCGGTCATCCTGCTGGTGTGGATCAACCCGCTGACCATGTGGCTGACCTTTGCCACCTTCGTCGGCTACGCCATCGTCTACACCGTCATCCTCAAGCCCCTCACGCCGCAGAACATCGTCATCGGCGGCGCCTCGGGCGCCATGCCGCCGGTGCTGGGCTGGGCCGCCATGACCGACCACGTCGGCCCCGAGGCGCTGATGCTGTTTTTGATCATCTTCATCTGGACGCCGCCGCACTTCTGGGCGCTGGCGCTGTACCGGGTGGAGGACTACCGCAAGAGCGGCCTGCCCATGCTGCCGGTGACGCACGGCAACGCGTTCACCCGCCTGCAGGTGCTGCTGTACACGCTGATCCTGCTGGCCGCGTGCCTGCTGCCCTACCTCTACGGCATGAGCGGGCATCTGTACCTGGCCGCCGCGGTGCTGCTGAACGCCGGCTTCATCGCCTATGCGTTCAGGCTCTGGCGCCAGTACTCGGACGCGCTGGCGCGCAAGACCTTCCGTTTTTCCATCATCCACCTGTCGCTGCTGTTTGCCGCGCTGCTGGTGGATCATTACGTGTAGTTGGGCGGACACGACATGCAACGTCGAGAAACTCTCAAAACGATAGCTGCTTGCGCTTTTGCAGCGGGTGCTGCGGCCATGTTGGGCGCTTGCTCACCCGACAAGCCGTCGTTTCACGGCACCGACATCACCGGCGTCGACTACGCCAAGGACTTTGCGCTCACCGACTTCAACGACCAGCCGCGCACGCTGGCCGACTTCAAGGGCAAGGCCGTCGTCGTCTTCTTCGGCTACACCCAGTGCCCCGACGTGTGCCCGACGACGATGGGCGAGCTGGTGCAGGTCAAGCAGGCGCTGGGCGCCGAGGGCGACAAGCTGCAGGTGCTGTTCATCAGCATCGACCCGGAGCGCGACACGCCCGCCGTGCTCAAGGCCTACATGGCCAACTTCGACCCCGGTTTTCTGGCGCTGTACGCCCCCTCGTCCGACAAGCTGGCCGCGCTGGCCAAGGACTTCAAGGTGTTCTACCAGAAGGTCCCCGGCAAGGAGCCCGGCGCCTATAGCATGGATCACACGGCGGCCAGCTACGTGTATGACCCGCAAGGGCGGCTGCGCCTGTTCGAGCGCTACGGCACGCCGGTGGCCGATCTCACGGCCGACATCAAGCGGCTGATCGACGGCGCCTGAGCGCCGCTTTCGACTCCACATCTGATCGCTGGCGATGCCCTTTTGGAGCGGGCGGCCCGGCAACGTGCAGCGCTCGGAGCCCGCGGGTCAATCCGTTCGGATGTTCTGGCTGCGGATGATCGCGCCCAGCGTTTGCGTGTCGGCCTGGATGCGGTTGGCCAGCCCCTCGGGCGACGAGCCCACGGCCTGCCAGCCCTGCTGGAACAGGCGCTGGCGCATCTCGGGCGTGCGCACGATGGCGCTGAGCGCGTCGGACAGCTTCTTGACGTGCGCGGGCGGCATGCTGGCGGGGGCCACCACGGCGTTCCAGATCTCGAGATTGAAGTTCTTCACGCCCGCATCCGCCATGCTGGGCAAATCGGGCGCCAGCGGGCTGCGGCCGCCGCTGGTCACGCCGATGCCGCGCAGCTTGCCGCCCTTGATCTGCGCCAGCGCCAGCGCCGGCGGCAGCATGGACAGCTGCAAGTCGCCCGTCGCCAGCGCGTTGAACACCTGCGGGTAGCCGGGGTAGGGCACGTGCACCGGCTGAATGCCCGTGCGTGCCTTGAGCAGCTCCATGCCCAGATGACCCACCGTGCCCACGCCGGGTGAGCCGTAGCTCCATTTGTCGCCGGCGGTGCGGGCCGCCGCGAGGAAGGCGCGCGCATCGGCGCCTGGCGCGTTGGCGGGCGCCACCAGCACCAGCGGAGCCACGCCGATCAGGCTGATGGGCGCAAAGTCGGTGGCCGGGTCGTAGCGCAGGGCGGGGTTGAGCAGCTTGGCAATGGTCAGGTTGCCATTGATCATCAGGCCGATGGTGTGGCCGTCGCTGGCCTTGGCCACCGCGTCGCCGCCGATGTTGCCGCCCGCGCCCACCTTGTTCTCGACGATGACGGGCTGGCCCAGCGCCTTTTCCAGCGGATCGGCCAGCGCGCGCGCCGTCAGGTCGGGCGAGGAGCCGGCAGGAAAGCCCGCGATGATGCGCAGGGGCTTGCCGGGCCAGGTGTCGGCGGCGTGTGCGGCGGGCAGCGCGACCAGGCCGGCGAGCAGGGCGGCTGCCACGGCAGCGCGGCGGGTGAGGCGGGGAGGGGTCATGCAGGTCACTCAGGAAATTTTGCTATCAAGTACATAGCTGCCAGCGCTTGATGGACAAGCGCTGCGGCCTTGGATGATACAAAAAAACCCTGCCAGGCGAACGTGGCAGGGTTGGTTTTGCCTTGGCGGGCGCTCAGGCGTACTCGGCCAGTGCGGCTTTCATCTTCTTCATGGCCGCCACTTCGATCTGGCGAATGCGCTCGGCGCTCACGCCGTACTCGGCCGCCAGCTCGTGCAGCGTCATGCCGCCGGCGCCGTCGTCGCGCACGTTCAGCCAGCGCTCGGTGACGATGCGGCGGCTGCGCTCGTCCAGCGTCTTCAGCGCCGTGGCGATGCCGTCGGTGGCCAGGCGGTCGCGCTCGGCCGATTCGAGCATGGCCGTGGGCTCGTGCCGCTCGTCCGACAGCCAGGCGATCGGGCCGAAGGCGTGTTCGCCCTCGGCATCGGCGGGCGACGGATCCAGCAGCACGTCGCCGCCGGACATGCGCGTTTCCATCTCGCGCACCTCGTCGGGCTTGACCTTGAGCTCGCGCGCCACCACGTCGATCTGCGCCGCGGTCAGTGCGTCGCGGTGGGTGATCTCGTCGGCCGCGTCTTCGGCCTTGAAGCCCTGCTTCATCGAGCGCAGGTTGAAGAACAGCTTGCGCTGCGCCTTGGTGGTGGCCACCTTGACCAGGCGCCAGTTCTTCAGGATGTATTCGTGGATCTCGGCCTTGATCCAGTGCAGCGCGTAGCTGACCAGGCGCACGCCCTGATCCGGGTCGTAGCGCTTGACGGCCTTCATCAGGCCCACATTGCCTTCCTGGATCAGGTCGCCATGCGGCAGGCCGTAACCCAGGTATTGGCGCGACACCGACACCACCAGGCGCAGGTGCGACAGCACCAGGCGGCCGGCGGCTTCCAGGTTGCCGTCTTCGCGCAGCTGGCGCGCATAGCGCTGCTCCTCCTCGTGCGTGAGCAGCGGCAGGCGATTGACCGCCGTGATGTAGGCGTCCAGATTGCCCAAGGGCGGAACGACCGACCACGGGTTGGCCAAGGCCACGGCGGTTGCGGGAGCGTTCTTGTCCGATAGGGTCATCGTTGAATGTCCTTTAATCATTGTCAGGTATTTTAGCACTCGATTCACTCGAGTGCCAAAGTTCGATCGAGCCTTGACCGCCAAGTTCCGCAGGCCTGCCGGTGCCGGGCCACCGCCTAAAATACGGGTTTGCCTGCCTGTCATGACCAAGAAGACTCCACCCGCCGCAGACGCGCCCGCCAGTTACGGCGATGCCGTGCAACAGCTCGAGCAACTCATCACCCGACTGGAGTCGGGCCAGTTGCCGCTGGAGGAGCTGCTGGGCCAGTACCAGCGCGGCGCCGAATTGCTGCATTATTGCCGCGAGCGCCTGCAGGTCGTGGAAGATCAAGTCAAGGTGCTGGACGATAGCGGCGCCCCAGCCGAACCATGAGCGCGGATTTTTCGACCTGGGCACGGCATCAGCGCGAGCGCGTCGAGGCCGCGCTGGCCGACTGGGTGAGCGCTGACGCCCCGGCAAGCTTGGGCGTGGCCATGCGCTACGCGGCGCTGGGCGGCGGCAAGCGCTTGCGGGCGCTGCTGGTGCTGGCGGCGGCCGAGGCCGTGCAGGGCAACGCCGACGCCGCGCTGCGGGCGGCGTGCGCCGTCGAGTTGATCCACGCCTATTCCCTGGTGCATGACGACATGCCGTGCATGGACGACGACGTGCTGCGCCGCGGCAAGCCGACCGTGCACGTGAAGTTTGGCCAGGCGCAGGCCCTGCTGGCGGGCGACGCCCTGCAGGCGCTGGCGTTCGAATGCCTGCTGCCCGTGGGCCCGCAGGTGCCCGCCGCGATGCAGGCCGCCCTGGCCCGTCTGCTGGCGCGCGCCGCCGGCGCGCAGGGCATGGCCGGCGGCCAGGCGATCGACCTGGCCAGCGTGGGCAAGCCCTTGAGCGAAGCCGAGTTGCGCCACATGCACCAGCTCAAGACCGGCGCCCTGCTGCAGGCCAGCGTGGCCATGGGCGTGGCCTGCGCGCCGCAAGTCCTGCCCGCTGCGGCCCAGGCGGCGCTGCATGATTTCGGCGCCGCCGTGGGCCTGGCGTTCCAAGTGGTCGATGACATCCTGGACGTGACCGGCGACGCGCAAGCGCTGGGCAAGACGGCCGGCAAGGATGCCCAGGCCGACAAGCCCACCTATGTTTCCCTGCTCGGCCTGGCGCCGGCGCAGGCACTGGCCGAGCGTTTGCGCACGCAGGCGCATTCCGCGCTGGACGCCAGCGGCCTGCGTGAGGTCGGCGCCTTGCACGCGCTGGCCGACCAGGTGGTGCAACGCACACATTGATATGAAGCATCCCCTGAGTCGCCTTCGGCACCTTCTCCCTGAAGCGGGACAACGCCAGTGGCCGGGCCAAGCCCGCGCAACAAGGGCCGCTGGCATGACCTGCTCCGCGGGCGTTCGGCTCGTCGGGTCCCATGTGCTGCCGGCGGCACAAAGCGCCCTGGATCGCTGAAATGGCCACTGACACCCCCCTGCTTGAAACCATCGACGATCCGGCGGCCCTGCGGCGCCTGTCCCGCGTCCAGCTCAAGGCCCTGGCCGACGAACTGCGCGAATGCGTGCTGACCAACGTGGCGCGCACCGGCGGGCACCTCAGCTCCAACCTGGGCACGGTGGAACTCACCATCGCGCTGCACGCCGTCTTCGACACCCCGCACGACCGCCTGGTGTGGGACGTCGGCCACCAGACCTACCCGCACAAGATCCTGACCGGCCGGCGCGAGCGCATGCCCACGCTGCGCCAGCTGGGCGGCATGTCGGGCTTTCCGCGCCGCGACGAGAGCGAATACGACGCCTTCGGCACCGCGCATTCGTCCACCAGCATCTCGGCGGCGCTGGGCATGGCGCTGGCCGCGCGGCAAAAGGGCGAGGATCGCAAGGCGGTCGCCATCATCGGCGACGGCGCCATGACCGCCGGCATGGCCTTCGAGGCGCTCAACAACGCCGGCGTCGAGCGCGACGCGCGCCTGCTGGTGATCCTGAACGACAACGACATGTCGATCAGCCCGCCCGTGGGCGCGCTCAACCGCTACCTGGCGCAGCTGATGAGCGGGCGCTTTTATGCCGCGGCGCGCCACGTCGGCCGGCAGGTGCTGGGCAACGTGCCGCCGCTGTTCGAACTGGCCAAGAAGCTGGAGCAGCAGGCCAAGGGCATGGTGGTGCCCGCCACGCTGTTCGAGACCTTCGGCTTCAACTACATCGGCCCCATCGACGGGCACGACCTGGATTCGCTCATCCCCACGCTGGAGAACATCCGCGAGCTGATGGACACCCAGGCCGGCCCGCAGTTCCTGCACGTGGTCACCAAGAAAGGCCAGGGCTACAAGCTGGCCGAGGCCGACCCGGTGGCCTACCACGGCCCCGGCAAGTTCGACCCGGCCGTCGGCCTGGTGCCACCGGCCACGCCCGCCAGGCAGACCTTCACCCAGGTGTTCGGCCAGTGGCTGTGCGACATGGCCGCGCACGACAAGCGCCTGGTCGGCATCACGCCCGCGATGCGCGAAGGCTCGGGGCTGGTCGAATTTCAACGGCGCTTTCCCAAGCGCTACTACGACGTCGGCATTGCCGAGCAGCACGCCGTCACCTTTGCCGCCGGCCTGGCCTGCGAAGGGCTCAAGCCGGTGGTGGCCATTTATTCCACCTTCCTGCAGCGCGGCTACGACCAGCTCATCCACGACGTGGCGATCCAGAAGCTGCCCGTGGTGTTTGCGCTGGACCGCGCCGGCCTGGTCGGCGCCGATGGCGCCACGCACGCCGGCAACTACGACATCGCCTACCTGCGCTGCATCCCCAACGTCAGCCTGGCCTGCCCGGCCGACGAGCGCGAATGCCGCCAGCTGCTCAGCAGCGCCTTCGAGCAGGACCACCCCGTGGCCGTGCGCTACCCGCGCGGCGCCGGCGTCGGCGTGGCGCCGCTGGCCGATCTGGCCGGTCTGCCCTTCGGCAAGGGCGAGCTGCGCCGCCAGGGCGCGCGCGTGGCCGTGCTGGCTTTCGGCACCTTGCTGTACCCGGCCTTGCAGGCGGCCGAGCGCCTGGGCGCCACGGTGCTCAACATGCGCTGGGTCAAGCCGCTGGACACCGAGTTGCTGCTGCAGGTGGCGGCCAGCCACGAGGCCCTGGTGACGGTCGAAGAAGGCGCCATCATGGGCGGCGCCGGCAGTGCGGTGGCCGAGGCGCTGGCAGCCGCCGGCGTCGTCAGGCCGCTCTTGCAACTGGGCCTGCCCGACACGTTCATCGAGCACGGCGACCCGGCGCGCCTGCTGGCGCTGGAGGGCCTGGACGCCGCGGGCATCGAGCGCTCGGTGCGCCGCCGCTTTGGCGCCCTGGTGGATGCCGCGGCCGAGTTGCGCGCGGTGTCGGGCCAGAACTGAGAGGGTGAGAGGCAATCCCCCATGCCCGCTTGGCACGCCAAAACACACCCCATCGTCGTTGCAAATACTCGCCATAGCTCGAGCTATGGCTGCGTTTTGCGCCTAAATGGGGGCGTGTTTTGGCGCACCCCTCGGGCACGGGCAATTTCCTCTCACCCTCTGAGCCTGCGGCTGGGTATAGTCCCCGATGCGCGGCGCGCACACACTTGAATACACTTGAAGTCCCGCGGACTGACCGCACACATCAACCTGGAGAGAAATTCATGGATCGTCGTTCCCTGATCAAGCACACGGGCATTGCCGGCGTGCTGGCTGCCGGCATCGCGCCGGCGGTGCATGCACAGGCTGCCGTGCGCTGGCGCCTGGCCACCAGCTTCCCCAAGGCGCTGGAAACGCTGCATGGCTGCGCGGTGAAGTTTTCCGAAACCGTCAAGGCGCTGTCGGGCGGCAAGTTCGAAGTGTCCGTGCACGCCGCCGGCGAACTGATTCCGGCCTTCGGCATCGTGGACGCGCTGAACGACGATTCGATCGAGATGGGCGAAACCGCGGCCTACTACTACACCGGCAAGGACCCGTCCTTTGCGTTCGGCTGCGCCGTGCCCTTTGGCTTCACCGCCCAGCAAAACCAGGCCTGGAAGCTGCACGGCAACGGCCGCAAGCTGATGGACGAGCTGTACGGCAAGTACAACTTCTTCGGCATCAGCGCGCTGAACACCGGCACCCAGATGGGCGGCTGGTACCGCAAGGAGATGAACAAGCCCGAGGACTTCAAGGGCCTGAAGATGCGCCTGGGCGGCGGCGTGTTCGGCGAATCCATGGCCAAGCTGGGCGTGGTGGCGCAGAACATGCCGGGCGGCGACGTGTACCAGGCGCTGGAAAAGGGCACGCTGGACGCGGCCGAGTTCGTCGGCCCCTACGACGACGAGAAGATGGGCTGGAACAAGGTCGCCAAGTACTACTACTACGGCGGCTGGTGGGAAGGCGGCGCCGACCTGGAGTTTTTCATCAACAAGAAGGCCTTCGCCAAGCTCTCGCCCGAGAACCAGGCCATCGTGCGCGCCGCGGCCGACACCGCCTACAACGACGGCACGTCGAAGTACATGATGCTCAACCCGATCTCGCTCAAGCGCCTGGTGGCCAGCGGCACCCAGCTCAAGCGCTTCAACAAGGAGATCGTGCAGGCCGGCTTCAAGGCCGCCAACGAGGTGTATGCCGAGCACAGCGCCAAGGACCCGTTCTTCAAGAAGGTGTTTGAGGACATGCGTGGCTTCCAGCGCGACCAGATCCTCTGGAACCGCATTTCCGAGCTGGTGTTCACGCAGGACATGGCCTCGCTCAAGATCTGATCGAGCGGTGCCTGCGGCCGGGGCCGCGGCAAAAAAAACGCAGCCCTCGGGCTGCGTTTTTTTGTGGCCGCTTGCGAGTGGGCGCGGGCGCCGTGCCCACGCCCGGGCGGGCTACTTTTTGCCCAGCGAATCCTGGATCGCCTTCATCGGGTCGATCTCTTCGCCGACGGCCCCGGAGTCGGCGCCGGACGGGCCCGGGGTGCCGGCCGCCGGGGCGCTGGCGCCACCCGCCGCAGGGGTGGCGCTGTCAAACAGGGGCGGCGCCCCGTTGAAGTCCGAGCCCTCGTTCTGGTTCAACTGCTCCATCATTTGCGCACCGACGGCCTTCATGTCCACCTTCACTTGCTTGTCCAGGCTGCCGGTGACCAGGCCCGGGAAGGCGATCAGCACGCCCACCATGGTCAGCTGCAGCAGCAGGAAGGGAATGGCGCCCTTGTAGATCTGCATGGTGGTCACCGGCTCCATGGTCTTGCCGGTGACGTGGTCCACGTAGGGCTTCTCGGGCGCGACCGAGCGCAGGTAAAACAGCGCAAAGCCGAAGGGCGGGTGCATGAACGAGGTCTGCATGTTCACGGCCAGCAGCACGCCGAACCAGATCAGGTCGATCCCCATCTTGTCGGCAATCGGCGCCAGCACCGGCACCACGATGAAGGACAGCTCGAAGAAGTCCAGGAAGAACGCCAGCACGAACACCAGCACGTTCACGAAGATCAGGAAGCCCAGTTGCCCGCCCGGCAGCTTGGACAGCAGATGCTCCACCCACACCGGCCCGTCGGCGGCCTGGAACACCATGCTGAACACCGTGGCGCCCACCAGGATGAACATGACGAAGGACGACAGCTTGGTGGTGGTGTCCAGCGCTTGGCGCAGCAGCGCCCAGGACAGGCGCCCCCGCAGCGTGGCCATGATCAGCGCGCCCATGGCGCCCATGGCGCCGCCCTCGGTGGGCGTGGCCACGCCCAGAAAGATCGTGCCCAGCACCAGAAAGATCAGCAGCAACGGCGGGATCAGCACGAAGGTCACGCGCTCGGCCAGCTTGGACAGCAGGCCCAGGTGCGTGACGCGGTTGAGCACGGCGATCAGCCAAGCCACGAAGGAGCCGCCGCACATGGCCACCACGATGCGCTCGTCGGTCGGCACGAAGGTGACTGGCTCGCCCTGCCACCAGGTGTGCACGGCCTCCATGTTCTTGCCCAGCACCACGCCCACGGCCACGCACGCCAGCGCCAGCACGGCCAGCGACAGGTAGCCCGAGTGGCCGTTGGGCTCGCGAAACGCCCGGGCCTCCGGCGGCAGGGCGGGCACCATCTTGGGCTTGAAGATGGCCAGCACGAAGACCCACAGGATGTACAGGCCCATCAGCGTGAAACCGGGGATGAAGGCGCCCTTGTACAAATCGCCCACGCTCTTGCCCATCTGGTCGGCCAGCACGATCAGCACCAGCGAGGGCGGGATGATCTGCGCCAGCGTGCCCGAGGCGGCAATCACGCCGCTGGCCAGGCTGCGGCTGTAGCCGTAGCGCAGCATGATGGGCATCGAGATCAGGCCCATCGAGATGACCGAGGCGGCGACCACGCCCGTGGTGGCCGCCAGCATGGCGCCCACCAGCACCACCGCCAGCGCCACGCCGCCGCGCAGCGGGCCGAACACCTGACCCACCGTTTCCAGCAGGTCCTCGGCCATGCCGCTGCGCTCCAGGATCAGGCCCATCAGGGTGAAGAAGGGCACGGCCAGCAGCGTTTCGTTGGCCATGATGCCGATCAGGCGCAGCGGCAGCACGCTGAGGATGGCGGACGGAAAGATGTCCAGCGACACGCCCAGCAGGCCGAAGAACAGGCCTGCGGCGCCCAGGCTGAAGGCCACGGGAAAGCCCAGCAGCAAAAAGAGAATCAGGCCCGCGAACATGATCGGGGCGAAATTGGCGGCGATGAAACTCATGGTGTGGAGGCTCCGGCGCGATCAACGGGTCTGCGCGGAGGCAGCGGCTTGGGCGTGTTCGGCGCGCAGCGCCTCGATCAGGGCCTGCTCGCCGCTGGGCTCCTCAGGCTTTTGGGTGGGGTCGGGCCCCATGCCCTTCAGGAAGGCAATGCACTTGATCAGCTCGGACCAGCCTTGCAGCAGCAGCAGCGTGAAGCCCACCGGCAGCGCCACCCACACCGGCCAGCGGATCAGCCCGCCCGGGTTGCTCGACATCTCTCCCGTGGTCCACATCTGCATCGTCAGCGGGACGGTGTAGTACAGCACCATCAGGCAGACCGGCGTGAGAAAGAAGATCACCCCGAAAATGTCGATGGCGATTTGCAGCTTCTTGGGAAAGTGGCTGTTCAGCACGTCGATGCGCACGTGCTCGCGCTTGAGCAGCGTGTAGCCTGCCGCCACCAGGAAGGACCAGGCAAACAGGTACCACTGCACTTCGAGCCAGCCGTTGGAGCTGTAGTTGAAAACCTTGCGAATCACCGCGTTGACGGCGCTGATCACGGTGGCGCCAAAGATCAGCCAGATGGCGTACTTGCCGACGAAGGCATTGAGCCGGTCGATGGCTCGGGACAGGTGGAGCAGGGCTTGCATCGGGATCTCCGCAGGCAGTGGGGCCCTGACAGCGTTTGACGCCGCCAGGCGGGCAGGGCTTGGCGCCGGTCTGGCTGGCCAATGGTTCGCGATTGTAAATAGGCCTTGGCGCCGGCCCGGACATTCATCTGCGCGCGTTGCATGCGCGCATCGCGGCGGGTGCGCTTGAGGTGCCCTGTCGAGCCGATGAAAAAAAGGGCGCAAACCCCTTTCATTTTTTCAATTACATCTTTATGATTATAGTTTCAATTTGCTACGTTTGAGGTGATCGATGAACACTGCCCATTTCGAGCGCAGCCGCATCGCGCGAGGCATCGGCGCAATGGTTCTGGGCTTTGCCGCGCTGGCGGCGCATGCCGAGACGCGGGTGCTGGTGAACCCGGGCGACCAGGTCGAGGGCGACCGTGTGCGGGTGTCCAGCAACTGGAAGAGCGCCCTGGAGTCGAGCCTGCGCAAGGTCGACGCCTCGACAGCGGTGCAGACGCGCTACTCCAGCGACGCCACGGCGGACCTGAGCGCCACGCGCGCCAACTTGTACGAAGTGATGGTGGCGCCGGCGCCCACCATCGGCAGCGCGGTGCGCTATGGCTATGTGCCGGTGGTGGGAGCCACGCGGGGCGCGCGCGCCGTGCTGGTGGCGCCGGCCGACAGTGCGATCGGCAACTGGGCGCAAAGCAAGGGGCGGCAGTTGGGCATGCCCGGCCAGGACAGCGTGGTGACCTACCTGCTGCGCGGCGAGGTGCAGGCCGGCAACACGACCTTGCCCAAGCAATACGCGTCGATCTATCAGACGCGCTTTCAGGACGCGCTGCTGGTCTGCCTGGAGGTGCGCCGCTGCGACGTGGTGGCGGTCGAGAAGACCGTGGCGCAGAAATGGATCGACGCCGGCAAGAAGGTGAAGATCGTCTGGGAAAGCCGCGAAGTGCCCGGTCTGGCCGTGGCCCTGCGCGGCAAGGACACGCGGGTGCAGCCGGAGGCCTTGCGCACCGCCCTGCTGGCTGAATTGGAGCGCGCCGAGCCCGGCGCCTACACCGCCGCGCTGACCGTCAAGGATTTCGAGTACGTCTCCACCCTGGGCTACTTCACGCCGCGCGCGCTGGAAGGCGCGACGCTGGTGGAGGACCCGGCCGTCGTCGAGGCCCTGCTGGCCAAGGGCGCGCGCTACATCGACACGCGCAACGCCGAGGAGTTCGGCGCCGGCCACGTGCCCGGCGCGACCCTGGTGCCCTATGTTGAAAAGAGCGCCAAGGACCCGGGCTACGACGCCGCGCAGGACCAGTTCGACGTGCAGCGCCTGGGAGCCGACAAGGCGCAGGTGCTGGTGTTCGGCTGCAACGGCCCGGAGTGCTGGAAGAGCTTCAAGGCCAGCCATGCGGCGCTGAAGGCCGGCTACACCCACGTTTATTGGTTCCGTACCGGTTTCCCGTCCTGGCGCGCGTCGGGGCGCAAGTTCAATCAGGGTGCGGCGGCCGGGACTGCCAAGGCGACCTGACGGGTCAATCCAGCACCGCCGCGCCCTTGACTTGCGCATACACATGCAGGCCGGGGCGCAGTTGCAGCGCGGTGGCGGATTTGCGCGTGATGCGCGCCAGCAGGGTACAGCCGTTCAGGTCCAGCGAGACCAGCATTTGCGCCGGGCCGTCCTCGGCCAGGGCCTGCACGGTGGCGGGCAGCACGTTCAGGATGCTGGTGTCTTGCGCCGCGCTCAGGGCCAGGCTGACGTCGCGCGCCAGCACGCGCACGCGCAGCGGCTGGCCCAGCGCGCGCTGCGGCGCATCGGGGGTGTGCACGCACAGCAGCTCGCCGCCGGCAAAGCGCAGGTGCAGCAGATGGTCGTCGGTGTCGATGGCGCCCACGTGGCCCTCGACCAGCACGCCCGCGGCGTCGCCGTGGCCGCGCGCCAGGTCCAGCCGGGCCATCATCTGCGCCGCGGGCCCGTGCGCGCGCACGCGGCCGGCGTCCAGCAGCAGCATGTGATCGGCCAGGCGCGCCACCTCGTCCAGCGCGTGCGTGACGTACAGGATCGGAATGCGCAGCTCGCGCGCGAGAAGCTCGAACCAGGGCAGCAGCTCGGTCTTGCGCGCGGCGTCCAGCGAGGCCAGCGGCTCGTCCATCAGCAGCAGGCGCGGGCTGGTGGCCAGCGCGCGGGCAATGGCCACGCGCTGGCGCTCGCCGCCCGACAGCCCGGCCGGGCGGCGTGCCAGCAGATGGCCGATGCCCAGCAGCTCGATGGCCTGCGCCAGCGACACGCGCCGCTCGGCTTTGGGTACGCGCCGCAGGCCATAGTCCAGGTTGCCTTGCACCGTCAGGTGCGCAAACAGGCTGGCCTCCTGGAACACCATGCCCAGCGGGCGGCGGTGCGTGGGCAGCCAGATGCCGGCCGCGTCGTCCTGCCACACCTGACCGCCGACCGCGACATGGCCCTTGTCCGGCCGCGTCAGGCCGGCAACGCAGCGCAGCAGCGTGGTCTTGCCACAGCCCGAGGGGCCGAAGATCGCGCTCACGCCCTGGCCGGGCAGGCGCACGTCCACATCCAGGCTGAAGCCGGTGCCGTGGCTCAAGGCCACGCGCAGTGCCAGTCCGTCGCCCTGGTTTGAGTCAAACAGGGCGCCAACGCTTTCCGCTCGGGCGTCGGCAGCTCCTGAAATGAGAGTATCCGGGGCGCTCATGTGCTTGGCTTGTGCGCCTGGGTCAGGTGCAGCACCAGCAGCACCGCGAAGCTGAACACCAGCATGCCGCCGGCCAGCCAGTGCGCCTGGGCGTAGTCGAGCGCCTCGACCTGGTCGTAGATCAGCACCGACACCGTGCGTGTCTGGCCCGGGATGTTGCCGCCAATCATCAGCACCACGCCGAACTCGCCCAGCGTGTGCGCAAAGCCCATCACCCCACCGGTCACGTAGCCGGGGCGCGCCAGCGGCAGTGCCACGCTCCAGAAGGCGTCCAGCGGGCCGGCGCGCAGGGTGGCGGCGGCCTCCAGCGGGCGCTCGCCCAGGCTTTCGAAGGCGTTGACCAGCGGTTGCACGACAAAGGGCAGCGAATAGATCAGCGAGCCCAGCAGCAGGCCCCAGAAGGTGAAGGCCAGGGTGCCCCAGCCCAGGGCCTGCGTGAGCTGCCCCAGCGGGCCGTTGGCGCCCAGCGCCACCAGCAGGTAAAAGCCCAGCACCGAGGGCGGCAGCACCAGCGGCAGCGACACCAGCGCGCGCACCGGCGGGCGCCAGCGCGAGCGCCCGCGCGCGATCCACCAGGCCAGCGGCGTGCCCAGCACCAGCAGCACCAGCGTGGTCACGACCGACAGCTCGATCGTCAGGCGGATGGCGGCCAGGCTGTTGGCGTCGAGCATGGATTGGTGCGTCGCGGCGATTGCGTCGAGGCGCTGCGGCCTCGGCGTGAGATCTTCAAAAAAGATAGCTTCCTGCGCTTGATTGACAAGCGCTGGAGCCGTATTTTCTACAAACCCGACCTTACTTCACGGCATAGCCGTAGCTGCGGATCAGGTCCTTGGCGCCGGCCGAATGCAGCAGCGCCATCCAGGCCTTGGCGGCCGGGTTGTTGGCGGCGCGCTTGAGCGTCACCGCGTCCTGCACGATGGGCTCGTGGTATTGCGCCGGCACCACCCAGGCCGAGCCGCCCTTGAGCTTGCCGCCTTCGAGCACCTGCGACAGCGCGACAAAGCCCAGATCGGCGTTGCCGGTGGCGATGAAGGTGTAGGTCTGGCCGATGCTCTCGCCGGTCACCAGCTTGGGTTGCAGCGCGGCCGTCAGGCCCAGCTTTTCCATGGTCTGCACCGCGGCGGCGCCGTAGGGTGCCAGCTTGGGGTTGGCGATGGCCAGCTTGTTGAACTGGCTGCCCTGAAGCACGGCGCCCTGGCTGTCGACGAAGCCGGGCTTGGCCGACCACAGCACCAACTGGCCCGTGGCGTAGGTAAAGCGCGTGCCGGGCACGGTGTCGCCTTCCTGCTCCAGCTTGAGCGGACGCTCGTTGTCGGCCGCCAGAAACACGTCGAAGGGCGCACCGTTCTTGATCTGGGTGTAGAACGCGCCGGTGGCGCCGAAGGACAGCTTGGCCTCGTGCCCGGTGGTCTTGGCCAGCACCTCGGCCAGTGCCTTGGCCGGTGCGGTGAAGTTGGCGGCCACGGCGATCTGCACGGTCTCGGCGTGGGCGGCGGCTGACAGGGCCAGGGCGGCGGTCAGGGCGAGCAGGGGGCGAAGCATGGGCGGCATGGCGTGGTCTCCTCGGGTGAAGTGGGGCAATGAAACGCTATTCATCAAAAGAATAACGAGTGTAACGTCATCGTGCGAACGGATCGGCAAAGCGCGGATCGGCAAGCGCGGGCGTGTCGGTCAGGGTCTTGAGGAAGGCCACCAGGTCGGCCTGCTCCTGCGCGTCGATGCGGATCTGGTCGATCAGCGGGTCCTTGTATGGATTGGCGCGGCCGTCACCGGCGTACGGCCCGGGCCCGAACACGCGGCCGCCATCGGCGTGCAGCGCCAGCACCGCCTCCAGCGTGGCGACGCTGCCGTCGTGCAGGTAGGGCGCGGTCAGCGCCACGTTGCGCAGGCTGGGCGCGCGGAACTTGCCCATGTCCTCGGGCTTGCCCGTGAACTCGATCAACCCGCGGTTGCTGTCCGGATAGGCGCTGCTGCCGTTGATGTTGAACAGGCCGATGTTGTGAAAGCCGGGCGTGCCCACGCGACCGTCGATGTTGACAAACGCGCCGCCCCCCAGGTTGGGGCCGCCGTGGCATTGCACGCAATGCGCTGCGCCCTGCGCGCCGAAGAACAGCGCCTGGCCGCGCTGCTCGCTGTCGGTCAGCGTGGCCGTGCCGGTGCGGGCCTGGTCGTAGCGGCTGCCGGCCGACACCAGCGTGCGCTCAAATGCGGCAATGGCCTTGATCACGTTGTCCCAGTGCAGCGGTGCCGTTTCGCCGCCGAAGGCCTGGGCAAAGCGATTGGGGTACTGCGCGTCGCTCTGGAGCCGCTGCAGGATGGCGTCGCGGTTGGCGTCGTTCACGCCCATCTCGATCGGCTGCTCGCCGAACAGGGGCGTGTGCATCTGCTGCTCCAGCGTGCGCGGCGCGGGGTTGGCCCAGTCCAGCGTGGCCTGATAGGCGGCGTTGAACAGGCCGGGGGCATTGCGCGGGTGGTTCTGCCCGGTGGCGCCGCGCGCCACGGCGCGGCCGTCGGTGAACGCAAGGGCGCCCGCGTGACAGCCGGCGCACGACAGCGTGCCGTTGGCCGACAGACGCGCGTCATGGAACAGGCGACGCCCCAACTCGACCTTGGCGGTGTTCATCGGGTTGTCGGCCGGCACCAGCGGCGGCGCGAAGCCGGGCGGCAGCGACCAGGTCCAGCCCGGGGGCTCGGCCGGCAGCCCGGCGTCTGCGCCACCGCCGCAGGCGGCAAGCAGCACGAGGGCGACGCACGAGAGCACGGGGGCATGGAAGGACGCTGGCCGGTGGCCGGACGGGACGGGAGGCATCGCAGAGGTCATGGGGGCGGAAGGAACGGGTTGGGACTTCGTTATTCATTTATAGAATAGCGATGTGTTGGCAATTGTTCAATCCATTTGAGAGGGACTCACCCATGAACCGGATCACTGCTCATTTCCTGGCTTCGCGCGGCGCGTCATGGGCGCGGAGCGCCTGCGCGGCGCTGGCGACATCGGTGGCGCTGTTGGCGCTGGCGGCCTGCGGCGGCAGCGACGACGACGTCGATCGCGGCCCGACCACCATCGAGACCCAGGCCAAGCTCAACGGCCTGTACTGGGACGCGCGGGCCTCGCGCCTGTACCTGACGGACGACGACGCCAGCGTGAACGCCATCCGGACCTGGGACGGTGACAAGGGCTTTCCCATTGCCTATCAACTGCCGGCGATGGCCGCCGATCAGCGCGCCACGCTGGGCCAGCTGACGCGCGGCGCCGACGGCAACCTCTACACCACGCGCTTCGGCTTTGGCAGCTACGGCACGGTGGTTGCGGTGCAGTCCAGGGACTCGTCCTTCAATCTGATGGGTCTGGACGGCGCGCGCCGGCGCATCGGCATCACGCCCACGGCCGACGGCAAGCTGATCGACGGCTGGTTTCGCGGTGGCGGCTCGGGGCCGAGCGGCGTCATCAGCGAGTTGACGGTGGGTGCCGGTGGGCTGGCCAGCGAGCGCGACCTCATCACCGGCCTGAGCAAACCCGCCGGGGTGGCGGTGGTGGGCGATCAGCTGTTCGTCTCGGACCAGGGCACGGGCCAGTTGCTGGCCTATTCGCTGGCCGCCGTGCGCGCGCAAGCGGCGCAGGCGCAGGACGGGCGCGTCGTTGCATCCTTCACCACCGCCGACGGGCTCGATCTGATGACAGCGGGGCCGGACGGCACGCTGTACTTCGGCGGCAGCGGCGGCACGCTGTATGCGGTCAGCCCGAAAGG
The DNA here is from genome assembly GCF_046348305.1 of Ottowia sp. Lineage (GTDB taxonomy): Bacteria > Pseudomonadota > Gammaproteobacteria > Burkholderiales > Burkholderiaceae_C > Ottowia. The sequence goes on along the minus strand of NZ_JAXMEM010000009.1, from coordinate 24,679 downwards.
CGCCGTCACGACCCTGGCCCGCGGCTGGCCGGGCATCCGCGGCGTCGCACTGGATGCCGCCAACCGGCGCTTGTTTGCCGCCGTGACGGCCGCCCAAGCCGGCGGGCCGGCCTCGATCCGCATCGTGCCGATCGATTGAGCGGGTGACGGCCCGGCGGCCCGCGCCGCCGCTGCACAATCGGGGACATGAGAATCAAGCCCGTGTCCCCCCAGTCGCTGGGCTACGCTGCGGCCGACAAGCGCATCGAGCTGCTGCGCCGCGTGGGCGAGAGCGGCTCCATCTCGCAGGCCGCGCGCAGCGCCGGCGTGAGCTACAAGGCCGCCTGGCAGGCCATCCACACCCTCACCAACCTGGCCGGCGAGCCCCTGGTGGACAGCAGCGTCGGCGGCGCGGGCGGGGGCGGCGCGCGCCTGACGGCGGCCGGCGCGCGCCTGCTGCACGCGGCCGAGCAGATGGATGCCGCGCGCCACGACGTGCTGGCGCGCATCAACGACCCCGCCGCCCAGGCCCTGGCCGCGCCGCGCACCAGCATGCGCAACCATTTGCCCTGCACGGTGACGCGGCTGGACAGTGCCGGCCCGGGCGACCCGCTGGTGCGCGTGCTGCTGGCGTTGCCGCAGGGCGATGCGCTGGCGTCGCTCCTCACGCGCGAAAGCGCCCAGCTGCTGGGCCTGGCGCCCGGCCTTGCATTGCTGGCGCTGTGCAAGGCCACGGCGGTGCAGATCGAGCCCATGAATGCGCTGGCGCTGTACGACGGCGCCAATCGATTGCCCGGGCGCGTGCTGCGCGCGGCGCGCGGCGCGCGACACGACGAACTGACGCTGACCCTGGCCGGCGGCCTGCAACTGGTCGGCTTTGCCGCGCACCCCAACCGGCTGCGCGCCGGCAGCCGCGCGCAGGCGCGGGTGGAGCCCAGCGCGGTCGTGCTGGCGCTGCGCTGATTTTTTTTGATGAGAGAAAGGATCCATCCATGAAGACCAGTGCACGCAATCGGTTCGAAGGCCGCGTCACGGCGCTCCAAACGGGCGCCGTCAACGACGAGGTCGAGATCACCACCGCCCAGGGCGTGAAAATCGTCGCCATCGTCACGCACCAGAGCGCCGTCGGGCTCGGGTTGGCGCTCGGCAAGCCGGCCATTGCGCTCGTCAAGGCGCCGTCCGTGATCGTGGTGACCGATGCGGGCGGCGTGCGCTTTTCGGCGCGCAACTGCCTGGCCGGCACGGTGGCGCGGGTGCAGGCGGGCGCCGTCAACGCCGAGGTGGTGATCGACGTGCCGGGCGGCGTCAGCGTGGCGGCCATCGTCACGCAGGACAGCGCCGACCGTCTGGGCCTGGCGGTCGGCAAGCCGGCCACGGCGCTGTTCAAGGCGTCGAGCGTGATTGTCGGGGTGCCGGCCTGAGGCACCCAGCCGGGATCTGCAGAAAAAGTCGGCTTCGCGCTTGACTGGCAAGCGCGAGGCACTCTCAATACGAGAGCATTCTGAGGTGCCCGCGCGGCCCGCGGATCTCGGCCGGCGCCGCGCTCGGCACGGCGGTTCGCCCGCGGCCGCCACCCGCTCTGCGGCATGCGCGACGGGTTGGTCGATAAAACCATGCTTGCAGTAACAGATTGCGTCGCGGCGTAGGCTGGACAGGCTTGGCTGTTGTGCCACATCCCGGTGGCGGCGGCCTCGACCAACAAGCAGACAGGGGACAACCATGCAGCTCAAGCCTTCGCTATTGCTTTCCTCCTTCTTCGCGGCCATCGTCGCCATGACGCCCGCGGCGGCGGCCTTGGCGCAGGACATCGTGCTCGGCGCCTCGGTGCAGTTGACCGGGCCGGTGGCCAACACCGGACGCTACTACCGCGATGCCTACCAGATGGCCATCGACAAGATCAATGCCGATGGGGGCGTCAAGGTGGACGGCAAGGCGCACAAGCTGGCGCTCAAGCTGTACGACAACCAGTCGGACGTGAACCTGTCGGTGCGCCAGTACACGCAACTGGTGACGCAGGACAAGGTGAACTTGCTCCTGGGCGGCTTTGCCAGCAACTTCCAGCTGGCCGATTCGGTGGTGTCCGAGAAATACAAGATCCCGATGGTGCAGGGTGGTGGCGCGTCCAACGAGATTTTTTCGCGCGGTTTCAAGTACATCTTCGGCACGCTGGCGCCGGCCAGCAATTATTTCGGCAGCACCATCCAGATGATGAAGGCGCTGAAGGACCCACCCAAGTCCGTCGCGCTGCTGTATGCCGATGATTCGTTCGACGTCTCCACCGCGGACGGCACGCGGGCGCTGCTCAAGTCGGCCGGCTTCAACCTGGTGATGGACGAGCGCTACAGCAGCAACACCAGCGACTTCAGCACGCTGCTGTCGCAGGTGAAGGCCAAGAACGTGGACGCCGTGCTGGTGGCCGGGCACGAGACGGAGATCCTCAACTTCGTGCGCAACGCCAAGAGCCTGGCGATCGCGCCCAAGCTGTATTCGTTCACCGTCGGCGTGCCCAGTGAGGACTTTCGCAAGGCGCTGGGCAAGGACGCCGACTACGCCTTCGGCATGACGGCCTGGCTGCCCGAGGCCTCGCTGAAGGACCGCTGGTTCGGCGACGCCGAGCAGTTCGCCAAGGCCTACAAGGCCAAGTACGGCTATGACCCGGACTACCACGCCGCCTCGGGCGCGGCCGACGTGGAGGCCCTGGTGATGGCGATTGAAAAGGCGGGCAGTCTCAACCCGCAAAAGGTGCGCGACGCGCTGGCCAGCAGCCAGTTCGACAGCCTGTACGGCCCGATCGCCTTTGCCGCCAACGGCCAGATCAACCTGCCGCAACTGGTCATCCAGGTGCAGAACGGCCAGGTGGCCGAGGTCTACAACGCCAAGGGTTTCGTGACACCGCCCAAGTACCCCATGCCGGCCTGGAACGCGCGCTGAACGGTCGCCAGGCACCTGAAGACGCCCGACGGGAGCGCATGCGTTGGACCTGCTGGCGCAAGTCCTTGCCAACGGCATCTTGCTGGGCGGGCTGTATGCCGTGATGGCGCTCGGGTTGGCGCTGGTGTGGGGCGTGCTCAACATCGTCAACCTGGCGCACGGCTCCTTCATCATGCTGGGGGCGTACTGCTCCTGGCACCTGTTCCACTACCTGCACGTCGACCCCTTCCTGGGGCTGCCGATCACGGCGGTGGTGATGTTCGCGCTGGGCTATGGCGTGCAGCGTGGCCTGCTGAACCTGATCGTGCGCGCGCCCATGTTCAATACCCTGCTGCTCACTTTCGGGTTGGACGTGGTGCTGACCTACCTGGCGCAGCTGGCCTTCTCGGCCGACTTTCGCGCCATCAACCCCGGCTACGCGGGTAGCCAGGTGCACTGGGGCCCGATGGTGCTGCCGCTGGTGCGCCTGGGTGCGTTTGCGGTGGCGCTGGCGCTGACGGTGGGCATGTGGCTTTTCTTGCTGCACACGCGGCTGGGGCGGGCCATTCGCGCGACGGCGCAGAACCTGGTGGCGGCGCGCCTGCACGGGGTGGAGCCGCGCCACCTGTACGCGCTGACCTTCGCCATCGGCATCGCGCTGGCCGGCACTGCCGGCGGGCTGTATGGCACGGTGTCGCAGATCAACCCCTACATCGGCGCCTCGCTCACGCTCAAGTCCTTCGCCATCGCCATCATCGGCGGGCTGGACAACCCGCTGGGCGTGCTGGTGGGAGGGCTGTTTCTGGGTGTGGTCGAGGCGCTGACCACGCTGTACGTCGGCCCCACCTTCGTCGACGTGGCCAGCTTCGGCATCCTGGCGCTGGTGCTGATCGTGCGGCCCACCGGCCTGCTGGGGAGGACGACATGAAAGCCTGGCAGTGGATTGCGATGGCGATCGCGCTGGCGGTGCTGGCGAGCCTGCCTTGGTGGGGTTCGGACGTGACGGTGCAGTTCGCCATCAACGCGCTGCTGCTGGCGGTGCTGGCGCAGGGCTGGAACATCATCGGCGGCTACACCGGCTACGCCTCGTTCGGCAACTCGGTGTTCTACGGTCTGGGCAGCTACGGGGTGGCCATTGCCATGGTGCAGTGGCACCTGCCCTTTGCCGTGGGCCTGCTGTTCGGCGTGGCGCTGGCGGTGGCGTTTGCGCTGCTGCTGGGCGTGCCGGTGCTGCGCCTGCGCGGCCACTACTTCGCCATTGCCACGCTGGCGCTGGCCGGGGTGATGGCGGCCATCGTCTCCAACATTCCCCTGGCGGGGCAGAACATCGGCCTGGTGCTGCCGCCGCTCAACGACGACCGGCTGTTTTACGGTCTGGCGCTGGGCTTGATGCTGGTTTCCACTGCCGTGGTGTGGTGGCTCACGCGCAGCCGCTTCGGCTTCGGGCTGATTGCCATCCGCGAGAACGAGGACGGCGCGGCGGTGATGGGCGTCAACACCACCCTGTACAAGGTGCTGGCGTTCACGCTGTCGGGCGTGCTCAGCAGCCTGGCCGGCGGCATCCATGCCTACTGGATCACCTTTCTCGACCCCGAGAGCGCGTTCGACATCGGCCTGAACGTCAAGATGATCATCATGGCCGTGTTCGGCGGCGCGGGCACGGTGCTGGGGCCGGTCATCGGGGCCTTCACCCTGTCGGCCATCTCCGAATGGCTGTCGAGCGAGGTCACCAGCATCGCCACGCTGTTCTTCGGTGTCGTCATCATCGCCGCCGTGGTGCTGATGCCGCACGGCCTGATGGACCTGGCGCGGCGCGCGCGCCTGGGCACGCTGACCTGGCGCTACCTGGGCGAGAACGTGCGGGCGAACAAGCTATGAGCGCGTTGTTGGAGGTTCGCCACGTCACCCGGCGCTTTGCCGGCCTGGTGGCCGTGCACGATGTCAGCTTTGCGCTGGCGCCGGGCGAAATCCTGGGCCTGATCGGCCCCAACGGCGCCGGCAAGACGACCTTGATCAGCCTGATCAGCGGCACCCTGGAGCCGAGCGAAGGCGAGGTGCTGTTCGACGGCCAGGCCATCACGCGGCTGCCGGCGTTTCGGCGCGCGCGGCTGGGCATCGGCCGCACCTTCCAGATCATGCGGCCGTTTCCCGGCCTGTCGGTGCTGGACAACGTGGCCATCGGCGCCCTGTTCGGCCACCGGGGCGGCCAGGCGCAGCTGGCGCGGGCGCGCGCGCAGGCGCGCGCGTGCCTGGACTTCGTCGGCCTGGGCGGCTTTGCCGACCAGCGTGCCGACGAGCTGGGCGGGCCGGGCCGCAAGCGGCTGGAGCTGGCCAAGGCGCTGGCCATGAAGCCGCGCCTGCTGCTGTGCGACGAAGTGATGGCGGGGCTGAACCACGTCGAGATCGAGGAGGTGATCGCGGTGATCCGCAAGGTGCGGCAGCAGGGCATCAGCGTGCTGGTGATCGAGCACGTCATCAAGGCCATCCGCAGCCTGTCGGACCGGCTGCTGGTGCTGCACCATGGCGAGCTGATCGCCGATGGCACGCCCGAGAAGGTGCTGGCCGATGCGACGGTGGTGCAGGCCTATCTGGGGGCGAGGCGCGCACGATGAGCCCGGCATCCGTTTCGACCGAAGCGCTGCTGCGCGTGGATCGGGTGGCCGCCGGCTACGGGCTGATGCCGGTGCTGCATGGCCTGTCGATCGAAGTGCGCGCGGCCGAGATCGTGGCCCTGGTGGGCAGCAACGGCGCGGGCAAGACCACGCTGCTGCGCGTGCTCTCGCGCCTGCTGCCGTGCACCGGCGCGCTGCGCTTTCATGGCCATGATCTGGCGGCCATGACGCCCGATCAGGCCTTTGGCCACGGCCTGGTGCAGGTGCCCGAGGGGCGCCAGCTGTTCGACCGCATGACGGTGCAGGACAACCTGCTCATGGGCGCGTTTCGTCGTCATGACAAGGCGGCCGTGGCGCGCGACCTGCAGCGCATGTACCAACTCTTTCCGCGCCTGGGCGAGCGCCGGCGCCAACTGGCGGGCAGCATGTCGGGCGGCGAGCAGCAGATGTGCGCCATGGCGCGCGCGCTGATGGCCGCGCCGGTGCTGATGATGATCGACGAGATGAGCCTGGGTCTGGCGCCGGTGATCGTCGATCAGCTCACCGAGGTTCTGGCCGAGATCCGCAAGAACGGCGTGACGGTGCTGCTGGTGGAGCAGGACGTGCAGGTCGCGCTCTCCGCGGCCGACCGCGCCTACGTGATCGAAAACGGCCGTGTCACGCTGTCGGGCGCGGCGCGCGAGCTGATCGACGACCCGGCGGTGCAGCAGGCCTATCTGGGCGTTTGATCAACCGGCCGACCACAGCAGCGGAAACAGCACCTCGTCGTGCATCGGTGCGCCCGCCGGCAGGCGCTCGGCCAGGCCAGGGAAGGGCGGCGAGGTGACCCAGGCGCGTGGCGCGTGGGTGATGTCGTCGCCCAGCATGCGCACCGAGAACACGCGCCGGCGGGTGTCGCCGTCCACCCCGGCGCTGGCGTGCAGGCTGAGCATGTGAAAGGCAATCACGTCGCCGGGCTCCACGGCCCAGCCGATGATGGGAAAGCGCTCGCGCGCGGCCTCGATGTCGGGCAGGTCCTGCAAGCTGCCTTCGGGAAACCACCGGGCCTGCTGGTCCATGAAGCTGCGCGGCATCAGCCAGGGGCCGCGGTGCGAGCCGGCGACGAACTCCAGCGTGGAGTGGCGCCGCACCGCGTCGACCGGAATCCAGAAGCTGATGTTCTGCCGGCCCTCGATGTTGTAGTAGGGCTGGTCCTGGTGCCAGGGCGTGCGCTGGCGCGTGCCGGGCTCCTTGGTCAGCATGTGGTCGTGGTACAGGCGCACTTCGCGGCTTTGCATCAGGCGCGCGGCGGCAGCGGCCAGGGGCGAGTCGAAGATGAAGCGGCGGTAGGCGGCGTTGTCCTGCCAGCAGCAGAAGTCCTCGATGAAAAAGCCGGGGTCGTCGGGGCGGCTGGCCACCTTGGCACGCGGGCTGGGCGCGGCGATGTTGGCGTCGATGCCTTGGCGCAGCAGGGCCACTTCGTCGGGGCTCAGTAGGCCGCGCAGGCAGACGGCGCCGTCGCGGGCAAAGGCGTCGATCAGCGCGGGGGTGAGCACGGCGTCGGCGCGTTGGGCGAGGTCGGGAGAGTTCATGCTGTGCATTGTGCGTGAGCGGGGGGGCCGGCCCTGAGGTGCGCTGCGCGATCGCAGTTCATCAATCAAATTGGCCGATTGCGCTTGCCAATCAAGCGCGGGCAGCTGCGAAAAACAGAGCAGTCCGAAGACCCAGAAAGGTCAGCAGCAGCGAGCCACCCAGATGCGCTGCCAGCGTGGCCAGCGCCTGCGACCAGCGCGCCAGCATCAGCATCTCGACCATCTCGGCGCTGAAGCTGGAGAAGGTGGTGAGCGCGCCCAAAAGGCCCGTCACCCAGAACCAGCGCCACGCCGGGTCCAGCTCGGGGTGCTGCTCCAGCAGGCCGACGATCAGGCCGATGGCGTAACCGCCGACCAGGTTGGCCGCCAGCGTGCCCCAGGGCAGCCAGGCGCCGTCGTGGTTGAGCGCCAGGGCCAGCCGCCAGCGCGCCAGCGCGCCGATGCAGGCGCCCAGGCAGATGGCGATGACGGGGTGCATGGGGTGGATGTGCTGAAGTTCAAAAAACCGGACGCAGAGGACGCAAAGATGACGCAGAGGACGCAAAAGAATTCAAGATTCAATGAAATACCGTTGGTGTCCTTATGCAGCAAGCGCCATCAGCTATTGTTTTGAAAGCATTCTGACTTTTTTGCGTCCTTTGCGAATCCTTTGCGTCCTCTGCGTCCGGCTGTTCTGGCGGCCTGTCAAAACGGCGGATCGTCCGCGCTGGCTGTGGCTTCATCGTGCGCCACATCCAGCGGCGCGGGCGCATCGGTAAAGCCCGAGGGCAGGCCGGGCGCCGCTTCGCCGCCCAGCGCGGCCACCAGGTCGGCGATCAGGCCGGTCAGCTCGCCGGTGGCCAGCGCCACGTCGGCGTCGAAGCGCTCGTCGGCCGAAGCCGTGGCACGCTCCTCGAACACGCCTTCCAGGAAGGTGATCTTCTTGAGTTGCAGCGCCTGCGTCAGCGTGAAGCCGACGCGCCCCTGCCAGCTCAGCGCCAGCCGCGTGGGCAGCTTGCCCTCGGCGATGTGCTGGCGCACCTCGTCGGTGACCAGTTCGTGGCGGCTGAACTTGACCACGGCCGGTTCGTCACCGCTGCCCTTGAGCTCGCATTCGCGCTCGACGTGCAGGCCTTCGGGCCATTCGTCGGGGCCTTGCGCGGCCAGCCAGGCGGTCATGGCCGCTTGCGGGGACTGCTGGGTTTGCAACAGGGCGAAGGAAAAGTCGCGCCCGGCCACGCGCACCAGGCTGGCAATCACCTCGTCGGCCTTGCCCTGGCTGCCGGCGTCCAGCACCAGCCAGCGCGCGCGCGGGTCGATCCAGGCCGTCACCTGGCTGCGCCGGGCAAAGGCCTGCGGCAGCAGGGCCAGCAGGGCGTCGTCGCGCAGGTCGCGCAGCTCTTTCTTGCCAGGCTTGCGGCCGCTGGTTTTCTCGATCTGGTCCACGGCGTCCTGCACCTTGCGGCGCACGGCGTCGCCGGGCACGGCCTTGGTCTCGATGGCCAGGCGGGCGATCCACTGGCCGTCCACCACTTCGACCAGCGCGCCGTGCTCGGCGCCGCGCGGGGGCACCCAGCCGCAGGATTTTTGCTGCGTGGCGCCGCATTCGGCAAAGGGTTCGCGCGCCAGGGCTTCTTCGAGTTGGGCCACCTCGGCCGGCCAGCCGCCGGCCAGGCGGTAGATCATCAAATTCTTGAACACAGGCGAGAGACTTCCAAAAAAAAGCGGCCCGCACGGTCGGCAGGCCGGGTCGTCATCATAGATCGCTCACATGTGGCCGGGCATCCAGGTGGCGATCTGCGGGACGAACCACAGCAGCAGCACCATCGCGCACATCAAGAAGAAGAAGGGTAGCGTGACGCGGGCGATGTAGGCGATGTCGCGCTTGGTCATGCCCTGCAGCACGAACAGGTTGAAGCCCACCGGCGGCGTGATCTGCGCCATCTCGACCACGATGACGATGAAGATGCCGAACCAGATCAGGTCGATCCCGGCGGCCTGCACCGTGGGCAGGATCACGCCCATGGTCAGCACCACCATGGAGATGCCGTCCAGAAAGCAGCCCAGGATGATGTAGAAGATGGCCAGCGCAATGATCAGCATGAAGGGCGAGAGTTTCATGCCGCCGATGAACTCGGCCAGGTGGCGCGGCAGGCCGATGTAGCCCATGGCCAGCGTCAAAAAGGCGGCGCCCGCCAGGATCAGCGCGATCATGCAGTACAACCGCGTGGCGCCCAGCAGCGCGGTCTTGAAGGTATCCCACGACAGGCTGCCCTGCACGCCCGACAGCAGCAGCGAGCCCACCACGCCCACGGCGGCGGCCTCGGTGGCGGTGGCAAAGCCGGTGTAGATGGAGCCCAGCACGGCGGCGATCAGGAGCACCACCGGGATCAGGTGGCGCGACTCGTGCAGCTTCTCGACCAGGCTCATGCGGTGGTCGGGCTGCGGAATCTGGCCCGGATGCATCAGCGCCCACACCACCAGATAGCCCGAGAACAAGGCCGCCAGCAGGATGCCGGGGATGATGCCCGCGATAAACAGCTTGGCGATCGACACGTCGGCGCTCACGCCATAGACGATCATGATGATTGAAGGCGGAATGAGCAGGCCCAGCGTGCCCGCACCGGCCAGCGAGCCGATGGTGATGTCGCGCGGATAGCCGCGGCTGCCCAGCTCGGGCAGGGTCATCTTGCCGATGGTCGCGCACGTGGCTGCCGACGAGCCCGACACCGCCGCGAAGATGGCGCAGCCGATCACGTTGGTGTGCAGCAAGCGCCCCGGCAGCCAGTTGACCCAGGGCGCCAGGCCCCGGAACATGCTCTCGCTCAGCTTGGTGCGAAACAGGATTTCGCCCATCCAGATGAACAGGGGCAGGGCCGTCAGCGTCCAGCTCGAGGACGAGCCCCAGATCGTCACCGCCATGGCGTCGCCCGCGGGTCGCGCCGAGAACATCTGCATGCCGATCCAGGCCACCCCGGTCAGCGTCAGGCCAATCCATACGCCCGAGCCCAGCAGGGCAAACAGCGACACGATCAGCAGCGAGGTGATGGTGAAGTCACTCATTGTGCAGAGCCTCCTCGTTGTCCTCGTCGTGGCTGCGCAGCCCGCGCCACTCCAGCACCCACTCGTCGATGAAGGCGATCAGCAGAATCACCGTGCCCACCGCCATGGCCACCTGTGGAATCCACAGCGGCGTGGCGTCGTTGGCGGTGGACATGTCGTTGAACTCGTGCGAGAGCCAGGCCAGCCGCACCGAGAACCAGGCAAACAGCCCGGCGAGCAGCACCGCCGCCGACAGCGCCCAGATTTCCAGCCCGCGCCGCGCGCCGCCCGCCAAGCGCCCGATGATCAGCGACACCCGGATGTGCTCGTTTTTCTTGAGCGTGTGTGCCAGCGCCAGAAAGCCCGCCGCCGCCATGCAATAGCCGGCGTAGGCATCGCTGCCGGCCAGGTTGAAGTGCAGCAGCCGCCCCAAAATCGAGGCCAGCACCATGGCCAGCACGCCGATCATCGCCAGCGCGGCCAGCCACGCGGCGGCGTCGTACAGAAAATCAAGACTTCGGCGCATCGCGAAATCCTTTCCCTTGGATCAATGTGATGAGGCGCTGATTTTGTCAGGGATGGGCGCGCTTTTGGCTGCGTGCTGACCCGTAGGCGCCAACCCATCGAAAACCCGGGTGTGGCGCCATTCCAAGTGCGTCAAGGCACGGCACGGAGCCAGCCGTGCACCGCGCTTTTCACTGCGGCGGGGATGATGAATTCTTGTTCCAGCCGGCCCTGATCCAGCGAACGCAGATGCGCGTCCAGATCGGCTTGATCGGGTGGCAGGGCGCCAGATTCAGGGTTGGGCGCCAGCAAGGGTTCTGCCACGGTGGCGTGCGCGTGCGCGTCAAAGGTGGCGCGGTCCATCAGCAGCGCTTGCAGCTGCGGCAAGTGGCTGCGCGCCCGCGCCAACATGTGCAGGCCCCAGGTGTCGATGTCCCCCCAGTAGGCGACCTCACACGCTTGCAGCCAGGGCGCGGCCAGCCAGGCCAGGTTCAGTCCTGCACCCAGGATGGCGATGCAGTCCGGCAGCGGCTGCGCGCCCTGCAGCAGGTGCAAGCAGCGCTCGTTTTCCACCAGCAGGATGCGGCGCGCGGGCAACGGCGTGCTTGTGAGTTCGCTGGCCGCTACACGCAGGCGGGCAAACGGCAGCAGGCCTGGGGCCAGCGGTGCGATCAAGAGCCAATGCTCGTCGTCGGCGCTGGCGTCCAGAAAGGCGACCAGGCCCGCGCGGCTGGCGGCGCCGTCAAAGCGCACGTCGAGCAGGGCGGTGAGCAGCGCGGCGTGGCGCTCGAAGAATTTGCTGTCGTTTCCCGCCACGGCCAGCGCGCGCAGCGGCCGGCCCTGGGCGCAGCCGGGCACCAACTGCAGCGCCATGCGGGCGGCGGTGGCCACGTCGTCGATGGGCATGCCGCGCCACAGCGCCAAGCGGCGCAGCAGCAGGCGGTGAAAGAGCGCATCCACCCGCGCCAGCACGCTTTGCAACGCCTGGTAGTCTGCGGCGATGTCGGCATGGCCTGCAGGGCGCAATGCGCGCACTGCCGCCAGATAGTCTGAGGGCTTCGGCAACTCCCACTGCACCGGCAGCTCGACTGGCCCCGCCCCCGCCTGGTACAGGCGCGCCTGCCAATGCACCCGCCCCAGCCCTTGCGCGGCAATGGCGCGCCAGGCCTGCAGGTGCTGGGCAACGGCGGCGCTGTCGTCGCGAAACTGTGTGGCGCTGGGCGCGGCAATCGTCATCCGCAACGGCCAGGCGCCAGCGGCGTGCAACAGATGCTTTTCGCGCCAGTCGGCACGCTGCCAGGCGCGGGCGAGCTGGGTGGCGAGGTGGGTGGGGGAGTGCATGGCGCTTCAGGCGACGGCCGCCATCACGGCCTGCGCCTTTCCATCCATCTCCTGCCACGACATATTCATCAGCAGCGCCTGCGCTCCGCGGCGCTGCACGACGACGGCGCTCCTCGTGTGCTGGCGCAGCAGGCGCAGCTCCTTGTTTGGGGTGACGAAGAGCGCGTGCAGGCCGAATTCGCGCAGCGCCTGGATGATGCGCGCGGCCACGGCCTGCGAGCTTTTGGAGAAGGCCTCGTCGAGCACGATGGAGCCCATCAGCGGCCAGCTGCGCCCGGCGGGGCACAGCGCGTAGGACAGCGACGCGGTGAGCACGTAGCTGGCGATGATTTCCTTTTCGCCGCCACTGCCGCCCTGCGAGCCGGTGCGCCGCTCCAGCACCTCGCCCGTCGCGCGGTCGATGACGTGCACGGCGAACTGCAGGCGGTAGCGTGCGTCCAGCAGCGCCTGCGCGGCCTTGGTGCGGCGGTTGTTGGCGTGCTCGCGCAGCAGCTCCACCATGGCCTGCAGCGCGCGGTAATGCGCCTGGCCGCCGTCGTCGCGCTGGCGCTCGGTGCGCAGCTGCTTGCGGGCCAGCTCCAGCTGCTGCAGGCTGGCGTGGACGATGGGCTGGGGGTCGAGCTGCAAGTAGCGCCCGGCATGAAAGTCCACGCGCGCCAAGGCCTGGTTCAGCTGCGTGATGCGCTCGGTGATCTCGGCCACCTGCGCCTCGATGCCGCGCAAGAGCGTGCTCACGCCCTGGTCGGAGGCTTGGTTCAAATACTCCTGAAAGCGCTGGCGCTTCTCGGGCAGCGCTTCTTCTTCAAGCTGCTGCAGGCGCGCCAGAAACTGCGCCAGGGCTTCGACCTCTTGCGCCTGGTCGGCCAGCGCGCCGCGATCGACTTTTTGCGCCGCGCCCATTTGGCGAATGATCTCCTTGTGCAGCTCGGCCAGGCGGCGCTGCTGCTGCGCCAGCTGCTCGGCGGCGCGCTGCTGGGCATCGCGCTCTTGTTCTTCGAGCTGCGCGGGATCGGGTTCGTATTTGGCGTCGATGCGCAGCCAGCGGCGCAGCGCGGCGTCTTGTTCCGGCGTGGGTTCCGCGCCCTGCACGCGGGCGGCGTAGCGCTCGTGCTGCTGCTGGGCGTGGCGCTGCTGCTCCTGCTGCGCGGCCTGGCGCTGGTCGAGCTGGCGGCGCGCGTCTTCCAGCGCCGCGCGTGCCGCTGCTGCCTGCTGGTAGCGCGCCTGGGCCTGGGCGGTGTCGGATTCGGGGTCGAGCAGCGCATCCAGTCGCGCCTGGGTGACGCCCGCCTGCTGCTGCGCCCCGGCCACGTCCACCGCGTCAAAGCGCAGCGCTTGCAGGCTCTGCCATAACTGGCGTTGCTGCTCGGCTTGGACTTGTTGCTGCAATGCTTTTGTTTTGATAGCTGCCTGCGCTTGCCACGACTGCGCTTGCGCCTTGATTTGTGCTTGCAGCTGCGCCAGCCGGTCGCGGTTGTCAAAGCCGGTCATCCAGTCCTGGTCGAGCCGCTTTTGGTCCTGCTTGTCGAATTGCAGCGCACGGCCCGACATCAGGCCCTGCGCCGTCATGGCGTGGGGGGTATCGCGCAGTACCTCGGGGCTGTCCACGCAGTGGCGGTCGAGCTCCATCAGCAGCTGACGCAGGGCCGCCTGGTGCGCGTGGGGCTTGAGCTGCAACTTGGCGGCAAAGCCATCGGCCCAGAATACCGGCAGCTGCGCAGGCTGGCGCACCTCCAGCAGGCGCACATGCAGGCGGTTGTGGCGCTGGTTGACCCAGGCCAGCGCATCGTCGATCGCTTGCGGCGGCACCAGGATGCGCAGGCGCTGGCTGCCCAGCGCCCGCTCGATGGCGCCGCGCCAGGCGCGGTGGGTGGCGGGCACTTCGACCAGCTCGGCGACGAAGGGCAGGGCGTCCTCAGGCAGATCAAGCTCGGCGGCGAGCTGGGCGCGGAACTGCTGAAATTCCGGTGGCACGTTGGAGCCCGGGCGCTGGCGCACGGCCTGCTCTTCGTCTTGCAGCGCTTGCAAGGCGGCGCGCTGCTGGTGCTCTTGCGCGATGGCGTCCTCGGCGGCGGCTTGCAGGGTGCTCTGGCGCGCGTCCAACTCGGCCAGGGCGGGCGCGGCCTGGGTTTGGTGCTCGGCCAGCGTGGCGGCAGAAAGCGTTTGCGGCCAGGCCAGCTGCAACTGGCGCGCCAACGCTTGGTACTGCTGCACATGGCCCTGGCGCTCGGCGATGAGTGCCTGCTGCGCGGCCAGTTCGCGGCGCAGGTCTTCGATGCTGGCGCCGCCGGCGCGCAGGTAGAGCGCGAGCAGCTCCTGCTCTTGCTGTCGCGCGGCCTCGATTTGCTGCTGGGCCGCGGCTATCTGCGTGTGCAGGGCTTGTAAGGCGGCTTGCAAAGCATCGCTGCGCGCGCCCCACAGCTGCACGCCCAGCTTGGCAAACCAGGGCGCGAGCAGTGCCTGCAACTGCTGTTGTGCGCTGAGGGCCGCTGCCTGCGCGCCCTCTTTGGCGGCCAGATCGCGCAGCGGCAGCAGCGCCACGTATTGGCGGTTGGCCAGGTCCAGCTCGGCATGGATGGCGGCCAGCTCGTCAAAGCTGGCGGCCACCTGCAGAGCGTCGTCAAACGCACTGTGGTCGTCGAGCACCAGCTCGCGAAAAATCTCGTCGATGCTGTTGAGCTGCTTGAGCCCCGCCGCACGGTTGAGCAGCGTGAAGGCGTTGGCGCCCACCTCAAAGAAGCGCTGCACGCGCGCCAGATACGCGGTTTTGCTGCTGAAGATTTGCAAGCCGTCGCTGGCCTTCTCCAGCCGCGAGAGCGCGCGCACGCCGCCGCTGTGGTGCTCCTCCAGCCAGGCGTCCAGGTTGTGGCCGGCGCCGCGCGCGAAGAACCAGCGCTTGCCCATGTCGGCGGCGCTGCTGGCGCTGCCGTCAAACCACAGCAGCGCGCCCAAGGTCAGCTCCTCGCACGGGCTGCCTTCATCGCCTTCGCGCGCAAACTGCGCCGCCAGCCCGCTCACGCAGCGCCCGCTGCGCGCCACCTGCGCGCCGCCATCGCCCAAGCCCGGGCCGCTGGCGCCGCGCACATAGCTGACCAGGTCGCGGTCGCTCTCGTGTCCGCCTGTGGAGGCCAGGTTGTAGCGCGGGTGCTGGCACAAGAGCGTCATCAGTGCGTCGATCAGCGTCGTTTTGCCGCTGCCCGTGGCGCCCAAGATGGCGGTGTTGCCCACGTCAAACTCTGCCCGGTGACGGCCCGAGAACGCGCCCCAGTGGTACAGGTGCAGGGCGTGCAGGCGGTAGCTTGGGGTGGTCATGCGGTGGGTTCTCCCGCCTGCCCCAGCCCCCGCAAATGCGCCAGCAGCGCCTGCAGGTTTTCCGGGTTCGCCAGGTGCACGATCATGGGGCGGATGGTGAGTTGGTCTTGCGCGTCCACCTCCGACACCACGCCGTGCGCGCGCAGCTTGTCCAGCAGCTCCAGCAGGCGCTTGCGGTCTTGCATGTCGCTGCCGGTGGCGCCCAGGTAAATCTCCAGCTGCGCCAACAGGCCATCGAGCCCCAGTTGGACCGCCACACCCAGGCCGCCCTCTTGCTCGCGCTGCAAAAACTCGCGCCGCAGCACCGCCAGCAGCAGCGACTGCTCCAGCGTCAGGCGCTGGCGGCGCACCAGCGGGTGCGTCCATTCATCGTCGCCCTCGGCATCGTCCGCCTGCCAGCCGGGCGCCACCGCCACATAGGCCAGGCCGCGCAGGTCGTCCACGCGCACCTGCAGATCCAGCGGCTCCAGCAGCGCGTTGACACGCGCCGTGTCGATGGCGATGTGGCGAAACAGCAGCGGCTTGCTGGCTTGCTCCAGCAGACCCATTTTCAAGAGCTCTTGCAGCGCGCGGCGCAGGGGCTGGGGGGTGACGGGGGCGGCTTCTGGCGCGGGCTCGGGCAGCGGCTCGGGGGCTGGCTGCGCATCCACGGCGGGGCTGGCCTGCGGCGCGGCGGCCCATTGGTCGAAGAGGTCGGGGGCGGTGGGCATGTGCTATTGAATAAAGAGCTGTTTGCGCAGAGTAGTTGCGCGGTACAAGTGGTTTTCGTCCTTGGTTAGGCAAGCATGTTGTGCCGCGTCAGTGACTTGGCCACAGCGCCTGAAAATCCAACGAGAGCTGCCGCTGGTGGCGGATGGAGAGCAGGTACACCGTGCCCCCAATGCCATAGAGCGATCAGTGGTAGTCGCTCTCTCGCTGATGGCGCAGCGCCAGCACCGTCACGGTCTGGGCGTCGTCGATTTCAAACAGTGCGACATAGCCGGCCGCTCCAAACGGGATGACCAACTCCCGCAAAAAAGGTGAGTCAGCCGTGGCCTTGCGGCAGGTAAAGGGCAGGCGCTCCAGCGTGGCAATGCCCGCGCGAATTGCCTCCAGCGCACGCTCGGCCAAGGCCCAGTCTGCGGCATCCCTGTCAAGGATGAATTCATACAGCCTGACCAGATCGGCCTCGGCTTCCTGTGTAAAGCGAACCCGGTAGGTCATGCGGTGGCTGGGCCGGACTTGGCGCGATCGAGCATCTGCTGGAGCCTGTCCAGCACGGCGCCAGCCTCTACATACTGCCCGCTCTGCAGTGCCTGGTCGCGCGCCTTCAAGCCACGGGTGATGAACTCTTGATCCGCCAGACGGTAGGCGATGGTTTGCCGAATCGCCTGTTCTACGAAGCCCGACAGACTTTCTCCATCGCGCAAAACACTTTCCGCGGCCAGACGCAGCTGCGGGTCAACCCGCAAAGATGGGATGGTGGAGGTTTTCATGAAAAGGCTCCGTGCGTTGCAATTGCGATGCAGTGTGCCCGTGTTGCAGCGGCTGCGCAAGGGCGCATTCTGGCTGCGAGCCACGGTGCCTGAAAGTCAAACGAGGGCGCTTCTGAAGAACGAACACACCCTGTTTGCGATGCGCACGTACAGCGACCCGGCCTACCTCAAAGCACCGCCTCCAGCCCCTTGCGCTCGAGGATGTCCAGCAGCTTCTGCGACGGCCCGCTGGGGCGCTTGTCGCCCATCTCCCACTTGCGGACAGTGGACGTGCTGGTGTTCAGCACGCTGGCCAGCACGGCTTGACTCAGGTGCAGTCGCTCGCGCAACGCTTTGACCTTCTCAGCGTCGTAGTCCTGCACCGGCTCCAGGCACAACGCGTCGTACTTCTGCATCTTGCGCTTGTCGATGAATCCCAGGCGATGCAGATCGCTGGCCGTTTCGTGAACGGCTTCGAGGATGCGGCTTTTGGTCTTGGTGGTCATTGGCAAATCTCCTGCAAAGCGCCGTCGGCAACAGCTTCATCCAGTTGCGGGCCTGTTCGAGCCAGCAGGTCTGCGGCGATGGCCTGCAAACCTTCGAGCTCCTCGTCGCTGATGTTCGCCCGCTCGTTCTTCTCGAAGCCGAACACGAAAAACCAGCGATTTCCCTTGTTGGTGGCGACCAGCGTGCGCACCCCGCCACGCTTGCCGCGTCCCGCCAAACCAATGCGTTTCTTCACCACGCTGCCGCCGAGGTCAGCGTCGATCAGGCCGGCTGCCATCTCCTGAACGGCCTTGCACAGGACGGCATCTGTGAGTTCCGTCTTACGCATCCATCGCTGGAAGTGGCGGGTCTTGAATACTCGCGTCATCAGGCCAATTGTGCCACTGAGTGGCATAGATCTTCCATCTTTCTATTTGACCGACGAGATGGCTTGGGTGGCGTGCTTCACCACCTCGACGATCTTCAACCCACCATCAGGGGCCGATTCGTTCTCCAGGTAGCCAGACGGCGTGATAGCGAAAATCGATTTGGTGGTTTCCATCAGCACTGCGTTGCGAGCGGCATCGTCGCTGGCTGCCTTGGTAAAGGCTTGGAAGGTCTTCAGCGCGTTTGCGCGATGCTTGTTGATCGCCCCTTGATGTCGGGCAGCCTTGTAGAGGCGTCCGCACCAAATCGTCGCGGTGAAAAGCAGGCCCAAAATTACCACCTTGGAAGTGAAGAGCTGGATGACTTGTGGCGTGGTGGCCTCCGGCGCGACCGGGATGAAGGCCAGCAGCAGTGCAGCCAGAATTGTTACCGCTGCCAATCCTGCTGTCGTCTTGAGCCATTTCTCGGCGCTCAGATCTTGCGCATCCGCTTCGGCATTGAAGTCCACCGTGAAATGCGCGACGCCGACACTGGCTGCCGCCTCACGAGCGGCGATGATGATGTCGCCAATTTCCCTACGCCGTTGCTCAATATCTTTCTTGGTGCCCTCCACCAGCTGCCCGGCTTCCTCGACGGAACGGGTCAAATCGTTGATGTTCCGCTGGACATCACCTTTCTGGTAGGCGAGGTACGGAATGTACAAATGTGCCGCAGCAAAAAACTGATCGGCTTGGCTCTTGATCTGATTGACCAGTTGATCGCGTGTACCCGTACCCACATCACGATGGGTGACGACCGTGTTGGTGCGTTGATCGACAAGCACCAGCTCGCGGATGCGGTCTGCGTCTGATGCTTGCATGGCACCGAGCAGGTCAGAGGCAGCGGCCTCAACGTCCTTGATGACGGGCCAAGCGCCGCCCGTGGTGTGACGCGACTCCTCTTCGTGCTCCATCATGAGACCGTTGTCTTGCAAACGCTCGAGCCCTTCTTCAAGGGGGGCTTGCAACTGATCCAAAGCCACGAGGGAGCGCACCACCAGTTTGTAAGGCGTTTTCAGCTTGGGCGAGCTCAGCCAGACATTGACTGCATCGCGCACCGCATCGTCACGCCGTACCTCGTCCCAGGCACTGCCACCGCCGGCATACCAGTTGGCATCTTCGTATTCGGCAAAGGCCAGATGCCGGGGCGGGAACGATCGCAGTGGGCTGAGGTACTGCAACTGCTTGAGCTCGCCCGCCAGCACATCAGCCAGCCCCCTGATCAGGTCGTTCAAGGTGCGCGGCAGCACAAAGCGCAGGGCCTGCGCAATGTCTTCGCTGCGGTTGCCTTTGCTGACCGGGAATAACCTGCTGACTGGCGCAATATCAGCGCCATCGCCCTTGGGCAACTCCACGCCTGAGGGGAAAAACTGGCCGATGCGTACCACCAGCTCCGGCAGCAGGCCGGCGATGGCGTCGTTGGCCGCTTCGAAGTCTTCGGGGCGCATCTCCTCGGACGTGGTCTGCGCCTCAACGATGGCTTTCAGCACCTGCCGAAATACGGCGTGGTCACTGGCCAGGCGATCCAGACGCAGGTGGCCCGCGTGGGCCTGTGCCTGGGCGGTGGCGGGGCGATGGCTCATGCGCAACAACTCCACGCCGTCGGCAATGATCTCGATGGCGTCCACCCGAGGCTCCACGCCCGGCTGGGGGCGATCCTGGTCGTCCAGCTCCATGCCAAGCGCCATGTTCACGGCCACGCTGCTGACGGGAGCCAGCAGTTGTGCCAGTCGCTGATCCTTGCCTTGGGAAAGCGCAGACACCTTGAGCTCGGCACCCCATTCCACGCGCCGGTTCAGTTGCCCACGATGCACGTACTGGCGGAATCCACCCAGATCAATGGCGCTGCCGCCCACATCGGTGTGGTGCACGTCCAGGCGAGACAGGCTGCGCTTTTCGCGGCCAAACTGCGCCTCGTGCGCCAGCGCCAGGCTGTGAATGAAGCTGGATTTGCCGGCGCTGTTGGGGCCAAAAATCAGAGTGATGGGCTTGAGCGGAATGCGCTGGGTGTCGGCAAACGCCTTGAAGTTGCCCACGCGCAGGGCTTGCAGGAGGCGGTTCACGACAGAGCCTCCAGCTCATTGGGCAATGCAAGATTCAGGGCGCGAGCCTGCTGCGCCATCTCTGTCAGCAGTTCCTGCATGTGGGCTTCGCGCCATTTTGAGGTAAGTTGGCCGGAGAAAGCGCGCTGAAGAAGCAATTGAAACTGCGTTTCCAATTTGTCAGCCGCATGTTCTGCTTCAATTTGGCACGCGAGTAGGTGACTTATCACGCCCGAGAATTTTTGCACATCATTACTCGTCGGTATGGGGAGCCTGAACCGCCGCAAAAACTCTGTCGGTACACGCTGCTGACCTGCCGACCCGGTAAACGCACTCATTGCATGGTTCCTGAATGATTGCAGCCTGACCAGCGCAAACAAGTACTCCGGCGTGACATCTGATCCTGCACGCAGCACATGGAACTCAGTTGATCCGAATCCAATTCCACCGATTAGCCCCGCAGCAATGGCTGCCTTGCCGTTTTGCATGCACGGTGTAATCTTTGCGAAGAGCACATCACGGTTCTGAAAAGGTGTGAATCCTTTCTTCACCTCGCCGTATGGTCGAGATTGGCAGCCAGTGATTCGACCGAGATGTTCATCTACATCGGCCATGGGTACGAATGACACAAGATCGGAATCGGGCAACTCGACTCTGGTCCTCGGGTTAATGTCGCAGACGGCTGGGTCTCCCAGTAATTTGAACGGCAGACCTTTGGGATTCGTCGCCGGATCGCCGAACATTTTTAGAAACAGCGCGGGCAGGATGCGCGCGGCCTTGGTGTCGGCTTCACGACGCAGGTGGCGCAGGCGGTCGGCTTCGTCCAGCAGTTCGACGATACGGGACTGCTCGCTCTTGGCCGGAAACGGCATGGCGAGATTCGCTAGCTCCGAGTGACGAATGTTTTGGATGTTGGCACCTTTGGCTTGACGGTCACGCCAAGCCTTGAACCCATTTGATTGGAGCCAGTAGTACAGGAACCTGGGAACAACGGCGGAGGTAGAACGGAGTACCGCGTTAAATGCGCCCCACGAACCATCGAAATCGGCTTCGGCAATGGCCGTCTTTCCAACAACTAGCGCGCTACCCGACGAGGTGCACATCACAATGTCGTTCTTTCGCAGACGTTGCCTGTCTGAAACGAACCGATCTGGAACCCACACCAAATCCCGTTCTGTTTCGAGCCGCTCCGCGATATTCCCCGCACGCAGCACTGGCAAAAAGCCCTCCCGACTCTCGTGAATGGTATCTCCTTGCGAAAAAGTCACGCCGCGAACGACATCTGCAATCCCTTGAGAGAGCTGAGCAGTAGGCCACATCATCGAGGCAGCTCCAGCAGTAACTTTTCCAAACCCACCACCACCTTGCGATAGTCATCCAACACCTCCGCCACCAGCTCGCGCGGGTCTTCATCGCTCACGGCTTCTGCCACACGCGGCTTCCATTGACCAGCACCTAGGTTGTAGTCGCGATCGGTCAACTTTTCGCGGGTGGTCCACCAGCAAGTGGGTTCCTCGCTGCCATGGGGAAGAAGGGTGTTTGCCTCCAGCCCCGGTGGCGTGTCGAAGCTGCCGGCCTTATAGGCCTTCCACTGTGCGAGCAGGTCGGGGATGTCGTTCTTTTCCGGGGTTTCCACGCGGCCGCCGCCGGAAATCTTGTCCGGGTCAAAACCGTCGTTGCGAACCTCGTAGAACCAGACCTTGTCCAGGCGCTTGGCGCTTTCAGAGGCGGGCTTGCGGAACAGCAGCACGGCGGTCTTGACACCCGCATAGGGTTTGAAGACGCCTGCAGGCAGGCTGACCACGGCCAACAGGTCGAAGTCGTGCACCAACTTCTTGCGCAGCTCCACGTGTGCACCGGTGGAGCCAAACAGCAGGCCCTCGGGCACGACCACGGCGCAGCGGCCGCCGGGGGCAAGGTGCTGCATCATCAAGGACAGGAACAACAGTTCGCTCTTTTTGCTGTTGGTGGGCAAGTCGGCGCGGATGGAGTCCTTGGGCAATTGGCCAGCGAAGGGCGGGTTGGCCAGGATGAGCTTGTAGCGGCGGCGCAGGTCGTCTTCCGTCAGGCCACCCATGTCCGAGAGGGCGTTGGCGCGTTTGAGCCTGGCGTGGCGAATGCCGTGCAGCACCAGGTTCATCATCGCGATGCGCACCATCTGGCGCGAGACGTCGGTGCCATAGACCGAGGCCTCGAGCACATCCCAGTTCGGTATTTTTTCGCCCGCCCCCTTTTTGTAGGTCTGCAGGCGCGGGATTTCGGCCTTGAGCTCTTGCAGGGACTTGCCTTTTTTATCCAGCCAGTCCTCGCCATAGATTGGGTATTCGCTGACGTGGTCGGAATACTTGGCGAGCAGATAGGCCACGGCATCGATCAGAAACCCGGCGGTGCCCATGGCGGGGTCAAAGATGGTGTCGCCCAGGTCGGGGTCGAGCATCTCGACCATGAAGGCGCGAATCTGCTTGGGCGTGCGGAACTGGCCGTTCAGGGAACTGGAGCCCAGATGTACCAGCAGGTATTCGAAGATGTCGCCCTTCACATCGGGCCCGAGCTTGCGGAATTCAAAGCCATCGAGCTCATCGACCACCTGCTTGAGCACGTTCGGGTCAACGATTTCCAGCACGGCATCACGAAAATATTCGGCCACCTCGGGCTCGTCCTTGGCGAGCGATGCCATATAGGGAAAGACCTCGTCGCGGATGAAGTCGCGTAGTTCGGTGCCGCTCTTGAAGCGCCAGTGGCTCCAGCGGTAACGCTCCGACTGCGCCGGGAAAAGCAGGCGGGCATTGCCGCCGGTAGCGCCAAGGCGCACGCGCAGTTCACGGTCAGACTCTTCTTCATCCAGCAGCTTCAGGAAGATGAGGTAGGAGATTTGCTCGATGTAGGTGACTGGATTGGTCACGCCGCCCGCCCAGAGGATGTCGGTGATGTGGTCGAGCTTGCGACGCAGTTGCGGGTTCATGGTGTCTTCCTGAATTCAGTTGGCGGTTACGCGACGAGAACGGACTGGTTGATCTCGTCCATCACGCTGCGCAGGCCCTGCTCGCCAAACAGTTCGATGCCAATGTTGGCGGCGTTGAGAATGGATAGCGGCGGGGCGAACAGGTCGTCCAGCGAGACCTTGCCTTTGACCAGGCCACGGTTTTTGAGCAAGGACAGGTATTGCGCCTGCTCGGGGGTCAGGTGCTTGGCCACGAGCCAGGCGCGGAAGTTGTCTTCCACACGCTCCTCCCGGCTCTTGATCTTAAGCATGCCCAGCGCGGCGCGAATGAAGTCCACCAGGTTGCCGCCCGGATTGCGGTAGGCGCGGCGCAGGTTGTCTTCGTTGAAGTAGCGTTGCGGCTGGTTCAGGCGCTGGGCAAGCTGGGTTTCTTCTTCATCGGTCAGCGCACCGCCCGTCTTGATTTTGGCAATGATGGGGTCGGCCTCGGCCTCCTGCTGAACGGTGGTTTCCCAATCCGTCACGTAGTCGCGCTTGTCCACGCGCTCGCCATCTGGCCCCACTTCGATGTAGTGGACGGCGTCCAGCCATTCGTCTTCCAGGCCAAGTTCGACCAGCTCACGTCCTTCTGGCCGGGGACGCGGCCCGGTGCCGCGCCCACCACCGCCACCGTTGCCTGAGAAGACATCGGTGTCCGAGTCGTTGAAATACTCGTGGTTGCGGAAGAAGTCGTAAATGACGAACTTGTCTTTGCCGATGTGTGGAGCCGTGCGCGTGCCGCGCCCACGCATCTGCTGATACAGGATGGGGCTGCGCACACGGCGACACATCACGAGGTGCAATACCTCACGGCAGTCAAAGCCGGTGTCGAGCATGCCCACGCTGACCGCGACCATGGGCAGTTCTTCTTGCTTGAAGCGGCGGATCAGGTCGTCTGCGTTGACGACGTCTGAGGTGATGACCTCGGCGTAGCGGCCTTGGTGCTCGGGGTGCAGGTCGTTGAGGTATTGCGCCAGTCGCGCCGCGTGGTGCTTGGTAATGGCAAACACGACAGATTTGCCCGGGCCGCTCTTTTGCCCCGGCGCGAGTTCTTTGTAGCTCTGCCAGGCCAGCCGATCGAACTCCTCCATCATCAGCCGGTTGCTGGCTTCGTTGGTCCACTTGCGCTCGAACTCGCCGGGGTCGTAGTGCTCTTCATCGACGTTGGCGCCTTCGGAAACCAGGGTGGTGATGCCGGTGGCGAATTTGTAGGGCACAAGGAAGCCTTGCTTGAACGCCTCCTGGATCGGGTAGGAGTAGTCGGGCGTGTCGTCCTTGCAGTGATAGAACTGGAAAGTGTTGCGCTCGATGTAGATGGCTGGGGTGGCGGTCAGGCCGATGTGCAAGGCATCAAAGTGCGAAAGCGCCGCCTGCCACGCGCCGTAGATGGAGCGATGGCATTCGTCCATCACGACCACATCAAAATAGCCGCTGGTGAACTCTTTGTAGCGTCCGATCATGGTCTGCAGCAGGGAGACAGTGATCTGCTTTTCCTGCCGCACCATGCCTGCCTTGAGCCAATAGCTGGAGTAGCCTGGCAACACGTCTTGAATTGCCTCGATGGCCTGCTTGGCAAGCTGATCGCGGTCCACCAGGAACAGCACGCGCTCGGCCTGCCCGGCTTGCACCAGGCGCTTGAGGTAGAGCGCGATGAGGTCAGTCTTGCCGCAGCCGGTGGGCAATTCGATCAGGAAGCGGCGCTTGCCCAGCTCGACGGTACGGTCGAGCGCCTGCATGGCCTCTTGCTGGTAGGGGCGCAGCACACGCGTCTCGCCCTGGCGCAGGTAGGTGTCCGGGATGGGCACCGTGGCCAGTGGTTTGCGCTCGGCCCGCATGTGCACCAAGCGCTCCAGGTCGCGCCTGGAGAAGAAAGAATTGACGATGCGGGCATCGTCGTTCTGGTAGTCCCAAAAATAGCCTCTCTTGAATTTTGAGTGGGCGGAATCGAGGGTGTTTTGGTTGCTGGCCGGGGTCAAGGGCAGGCGACGCCCGGCGCAGCGAACCCTTGACGCTGGCCAGCAACCGGTACGCTGTCGTCTTGGCCG
>NZ_JAXMEM010000008.1:0-259217 GCF_046348305.1 Ottowia sp. | reverse complement strand
GGCCGGCCGGCCGGAGGTGGATGCCGCGGTGGCGGCGGCCAAGGCGGCGCTCAAGGGCGACTGGGGCCGCATCTCGGTCACCGAACGCTGCAAGCTGCTGGACGCACTGGCGCTGGAGATCAACCGGCGCTTCGACGACTTTTTGCAGGCCGAGATTGCCGACACGGGCAAGCCCCATCACCTGGCCTCGCACGTCGACATTCCGCGCGGCGCGGCCAACTTCCAGGTGTTCATCGACACCATCAAAAGTGTGTCCACCGAGTCGTTCACCATGCAGACGCCCGACGGCAAGACAGCACTCAGCTACGGCGTGCGCGTGCCGCGCGGCGTGATTGCGGTGGTGTGCCCGTGGAACCTGCCGCTGCTGCTGATGACCTGGAAGGTGGGCCCGGCGCTGGCTTGCGGCAACACGGTGGTCGTCAAGCCATCGGAGGAAACGCCGGCGACGACAACGCTGCTGGGCGAGGTGATGAACGCGGTGGGCGTGCCCAAGGGCGTGTACAACGTGGTGCACGGCTTCGGGCCCGATTCGGCGGGCGAATTCCTCACCACGCATCCCGACGTCAACGGCATTACCTTCACCGGCGAAACGCGCACCGGCACGGCGATCATGAAGGCGGCGGCCGAGGGCATTCGCCCGGTGTCGATGGAGCTGGGCGGCAAGAACGCGGCCGTGGTGTTTGCCGACTGCGACTTTCAGGTGGCGGTGGACACCGTCACCCGCTCGTGCTTCGAAAACGCCGGCCAGGTCTGCCTGGGCACAGAGCGCGTTTATGTGGAACGCCCGCTGTTCGACAAGTTCGTCGCCGCGCTCAAGCAAAAGGCCGAAACCATGACGCCTGGCCTGCCGTTCGACGCCGCCACCCGGATCGGCCCCGTCATCAGCAAGGAGCACCAGGCCAAGGTGCTGTCCTACTACGCCAAGGCGCGCGAGGAGGGGGCCACGGTGGTGACGGGCGGTGGCGTGCCCGACATGCCGGCCGCGCTGAAGGACGGCTGCTGGGTGCAGCCCACCATCTGGACCGGCCTGCCCGAGACCGCGAGCGTGGTCGTCGATGAAATCTTCGGCCCCTGCTGCCACGTCAGTCCCTTCGACAGCGAAGACGAAGTGCTGGCCAAGGTCAACACCAACCGCTACGGCCTGGCCACCTCGATCTACACGCAGGACATCGGCCGCGCCAACCGCATGGCGCAGGGCATTCACGTGGGTCTGGCGTGGATCAACAGCTGGTTCCTGCGCGATCTGCGCACCTCGTTTGGCGGTTCCAAACAGTCGGGCATCGGGCGCGAAGGCGGGCTACACTCCTTCGAGTTTTACACCGACCTGCGCAACGTGATGGTGAAGTTTTGAGCCGAATCGGGCTTCAGGCCGCACCCACCGAGCGCAATCAGCTCATTTTTTCATAGTCAATGATGCAAGCAAGTCAGATCAAGAAGCTGGGCGATGCGCTGTTCGATGCGCTCACCGCCTGCACCACGCTGCCGCCGTTGACCAGCCAGCACGCGGGCATCACCGTCGACGACGCCTACGCCATCCAGCAGCGCCTGATGGCGCGGCGCCTGGATGCCGGCGAGAAGGTGATCGGCAAGAAGATCGGCGTGACCAGCCAGGCCGTGATGGACATGCTGGGCGTGGACCAGCCCGACTTTGGCTGGCTGACCGACGCCATGGTCTACGGCGAGGGCGAGGCCATCCCCATGAGCCGCCTGATCCAGCCCAAGGCCGAGGGCGAGATCGCCTTTGTGCTGAAGAAGACGCTCAAGGGCCCCGGCATCAGCGTGGCCGACGTGCTGGCCGCCACCGACGGCGTGATGGCCTGCTTCGAGATCGTCGATTCGCGCATCCAGGACTGGAAGATCAAGATCCAGGACACCGTGGCCGACAACGCCAGCTGCGGCGTGTTCGTGCTGGGCGACCGGCTGGTGGACGTGCGCGACGTGGACCTGACCACCTGCGGCATGGTGCTTGAGAAAAACGGCGAGATCGTCGCCACCGGCGCCGGCGCCGCCGCCATGGGCCACCCAGCCAACGCCGTGGCCTGGCTGGCCAACACGCTGGGCGCGCACGGCATCGCGCTGGAGGCGGGCGAAGTGGTTCTGTCGGGCTCGCTGGGCATCATGGTGCCGGTCAAGGCGGGCGACAACCTGCGCGTGACCATCGGCGGCATTGGCGGCTGCGGCGTGCGGTTCATATGAACAACCCCCTGAGCGGCTTCGCCGCTTCCCCCTTCTCTCGCGCTTGCGCGCGGGAAGGGGGACGACGCCAGCGCGGCGGGGCGGCCCTTGCGCGGCGTCCGCTGGCCTGGGCTACGCAGGCATTCAACGCCGCGGGTGCGATGACCGCACTGTTTGGAGAAAAGCAATGAGCAAGAAAATCAAGTGCGCCCTGATCGGCCCCGGCAACATCGGCACCGATCTGCTGGCCAAGCTGCAGCGCAGCCCGGTGCTGGAGCCGGTGTGGATGGTGGGCATCGACCCCACGTCCGACGGCCTCAAGCGCGCTCAGGAGATGGGCATCAAGACCACCGCCGACGGCGTGGACGGCCTGGTGCCGCACATCAAGGCCGATGGCGTTCAGATCGTGTTTGACGCCACCAGCGCCTACGTGCACGCCGAGAATTCGCGCAAGGTGACCGAGCAGGGCGCGATGATGATCGACTTGACGCCCGCCGCCATTGGCCCCTACTGCGTGCCTCCCGTGAACCTGAAAGAGCATGTCGGCCAGGCCGAGATGAACGTCAACATGGTCACCTGCGGCGGCCAGGCCACCATCCCCATGGTTGCAGCCGTCAGCCGCGTGCAGCCGGTGGCCTATGCCGAGATCGTGGCCACCGTGTCCAGCAAGTCCGCCGGCCCCGGCACGCGCAAGAACATCGACGAGTTCACCCGCACCACGGCGGGCGCGATCGAGAAGGTGGGCGGCGCCAAAAAGGGCAAGGCCATCATCATCATCAACCCGGCCGAGCCGCCGCTGATCATGCGCGACACCGTGCACTGCCTGACCGAGGGCGAGCCCGACCAGGCCGCCATCACCGACAGCATTCACAAGATGATTGCCGAGGTGCAGAAGTACGTGCCAGGCTACAAGCTGGTCAATGGCCCGGTGTTCGACGGCAGGCGCGTGTCGGTCTTTCTGGAAGTGGAAGGCCTGGGCGACTATCTGCCCAAATACTCCGGCAACCTGGACATCATGACGGCCGCCGCCGCGCGCACCGCCGAGATGTTTGCCGAGGAAATTTTGGCGGGCAAGCTCAAGCTGGAACCGGCCATCGCCTGATTTTTCTCCCTCCCCCGCTGGGGGAGGGCAGGGGTGGGGTTCAGCGTCACCAGCCACGTGGCGCGCCCCCATCCCAACCTTCCCCCAGAGGGGGAAGGGGCTTGAAGACAGAAGAGGAACATGACATGAGCATCAAAGGCAAAAAAGTCACCCTGCACGAAATGGCGCTGCGCGACGGCATGCACCCCAAGCAGCACCAGATCACGATCGAGCAGATGAAGACCATCGCCACCGCGCTGGACGCGGCCGGCATGCCCCTGATCGAAGTCACCCACGGCGACGGCCTGGGCGGCAACTCGGTCAACTACGGCTTTGCCGCGCACAGCGACGAGGAATACCTGAAAGCCGTGATCCCGCTGATGAAGCACGCCAAGGTCTCGGCGCTGCTGCTGCCGGGCATCGGCACAGTGGACCATTTGAAGATGGCGCACGACGTGGGCGTGCACACCATCCGTGTGGCCACGCACTGCACCGAGGCCGACGTGAGCGAGCAGCACATCACCATGGCGCGCAAGCTGGGCATGGACACCGTCGGCTTTCTGATGATGAGTCACATGAACAGCCCCGAAGGTTTGGTCAAGCAGGCAAAATTGATGGAAGGCTACGGCGCCAACTGCATCTACATCACCGACTCGGCCGGCCACATGCTGCCCGAGGACGTGCGCGCCAAGCTGGGCGCCGTGCGCCAGGCGCTCAAGCCCGAGACCGAACTGGGCTTCCACGCCCACCACAACCTGGCCATGGGCGTGGCCAACTCCATCACCGCGATCGAGATGGGTGCCAACCGCGTGGATGCCGCCAGCGCCGGCCTGGGCGCGGGCGCGGGCAACACCCCCATGGAGGTGCTGGTCGCGGTGCTGGACATGATGGGCGTGCAGACCGGGGTCGACGTGTTCAAGATTCAGGACGTGGCCGAAGACCTGGTGGTGCCGATCATGGACTTCCCCATCCGCATCGACCGTGACGCGCTGACGCTGGGCTATGCGGGGGTGTACGGCTCCTTCCTGCTGTTTGCCAAGCGCGCCGAGAAGAAATACGGCGTGCCGGCGCGCGAGATTTTGGTCGAGATGGGCCGCCGCGGCTGCGTGGGCGGGCAGGAGGACATGATCGAGGACGCAGCCCTAACGCTCTCGAAAGCGAAGCGCGCTGGGCAAGCCAGACAACCACAAACGGCCTGAAAGGCGCATCACCATGGCTCTCAGTTCCAAGACGCTCGACCAACTGGCCAGGCACCTGCACGCCTGCCAGCGCGAGACGCGCGACACGCCCAAGATCACGGACGAGCATCCGCAGATGGATTTCGACGATGCGTACGCCATCCAGGACCGCATCCTGGCCGCCAAGCTCAAGGGCGGCGCGCGCGTGGCGGGCTACAAGGCGGGGCTCACGTCGCACGCCAAGATGAAGCAAATGGGCGTGAGCGATCCGGTGTTCGGCTTTCTGGTCGATGAATTTACCGTGGCCGACGGCGGCGAGGTCAAGGTGAGCGAGCTGATCCACCCCAAGGTCGAGCCCGAGATCGCCTTCGTCACCCGCGCGGAGCTGAGGGGCCCCGGCTGCAACATCGCCAGCGTGCTGGCCGCCAGCGACATCGTGCTGCCCGGCATCGAGGTCATCGACAGCCGCTATCGCGACTTCAAGTTCGACGTCAAGAGTGTGATTGCCGACAACACCTCGGCCGTGCGCTTCGTCGTCGGCGGTCATGCGGTGGATGCGCGCAGCGTGGACTTGCGCACCGCAGGCCTGGTGCTGGAGAAAAACGGCGTGCCCGTGGCCCTGGGCGCCGGCGCCGCCGTGCTGGGCCATCCGGCCGCGGCCGTGGCGATGCTGGTCAACCACCTGGGCCGGCGCGGCAAGAGCCTGCCGGCGGGCTCGCTGGTGCTGTCGGGCGGCGCCACCGAGGCGGTGTCGGTGCAGGCGGGCGACCACGTGAGACTGCGCGTGCAGGGCATGGGCAGCGTGTCGCTGCGCTTCGTGTGAGCGGCAGGCCCGGGTCGGCGGCCAATCAAGGCTCGGCGTAGCGCTGCATCACATACGTGCCCGGCGCGTCGCCCAGGCTGGCCTGGGCGGGGATGGGCTTGGCGCGCACCGGCTTGCCCGAGTGCGCGGCCAGCCAGACTTGCCAGGCGGGCCACCACGATCCCTCGTGCGACGCAGCCTGGGCGCGCCAGTCCTCGGCGCTGATCCACTCGCCGTCGGCCGGGCGCAGGGCCAGGCTGTAGTGGCGGTTGGCATGGCCGGGCTCGGAGACGATGCCCGCGTTGTGCCCGCCGCTGGTGAGCACGAAGGTGATTTCGGCGTCGCTCAGGTGGTGCAGCTTGTAGACCGAATGCCAGGGCGAGACGTGATCGCGCTCGGTGCCGACCAGGAAGATCGGCATGCGCAGGTCCTGCAGCGACACGGGCCGCCCGCCGGCGCGATAGCGGCCATGCGCCAGGCTGTTGTTCAGGTACAGCCATTGCAGGTACTGGTGGTGCATGCGCGCGGGCAGGCGGGTGGTGTCGGCGTTCCAGGCCATCAGGTCGTTGCCTTGCTCGCGCTCGCCCATCAGGTATTCGCGCATGCGCCGCGTCCACACCAGGTCGCGCGAGTGCAGAAACTGGAACGAGCCGGCCATTTGCCGGCCGCTCAGGTAACCCTGGCCGCGCATCAGGTGGTCCAGCAGGTTGACCTGGCCTTCGTCGATCAGCAGGCCCAGCTCGCCCGGCTCCGAGAAATCGACCTGTGCGGCCAGCAGCGTGAGCGTGGCGGGCGCGGGCACGTCGGGGTAGCCGGGCATGCCGCCCTCGCGCGCCAGCGCGGCGCAGGCGGCGGCCAGCAGCGTGCCGCCCAGGCAATAGCCCATGGCGTGCAGGCGGGCGCCGGCGCTGTCCTGCGCGGCGGCGCGTAGGGCCTCCAGCACGCCCAGCTCCAGGTAGTCGTCCATCGACAGGTCGCGGTCGGTTTCGTCGGGGTTGCGCCAGGACAGCATGTATACCGTGTGCCCCTGGCTGACGAGGTACCGCGCCAGCGAGTTGTGCGGCGACAGGTCGAGGATGTAGAACTTCATGATCCACGAAGGCACGATCACCACCGGCTCGGGGTGCACCGTGGCGGTCTGCGGCGCGTAGCGGATCAGCTCGATCAGGTGGTTGCGATACACCACGCTCCCGGGGGTGACGGCGATGTTGCCGCCGACGACAAAGCGCGCGGCGTTGGCTTCGTCTTCTTCGGTGGGCACGCCGGTCATGTCCGCCGACCAGTTCTGCAGCCCGCGCGCCAGGTTGGCGCCGCCCGACTCCAGCGTGTGCCGCAGCACCACGGGGTTGGTCAGCAGGCGGTTGGCCGGCGTCATCATGTCCAGCCACTGCCGCGCAAAGAAGTCCACCATCTGCGTGTGGTGCGCGGTCACGCCCGGCACCTTTGCGGCCTCGCGCCAGAACGCCTCGGCGTGGCGAAAGCCCGCGCGCCAGCGGTTGAAGGGCCAGCGTGCCCAGTCCTCGGCGCGAAAGCGCGGGTCGTCGTCCTGCAGGCCGGTGTCGTCGTCGGCCGGCGTGCGGACACTCTCCAGCGCCAGCTTGGCGGCCAGCCCGGCCAGCTCGATCTGCCGCCCGGGCGATGCGGCCAGGTGCCAGGCCCAGTCGGCCCAGGCCAGGCCGAGCGCGATGGGCGAGAGGTTGCCGAAAGCGGTGGCCATGCCGGTCTGCGCCAAGCGATCCAGGCGCTGGGTGGGGGTTTCGCTTTCCGGTGGCGCGGCGGGCACCACCTCGATGGCCGACATGGCGGGTTCGGCGCGATGCAGTGGACGTGTCTTGGTTGAGGGGCGACGTTCCATGGCGAGGCGGGCTCCGGCAGTTTTGAGATCATGGTAACCCGCCAACGACAACCGGGCGCCGCCATCGGGTTTGCAAGGGCTGAATTTTTGTCCCTGGTCAAGGTCTGGTCCAACGGAAGCGTATAAGGTTGACTCAAACACACGCGGCAGGAGGGAGCCAGGACGGGCTGGCACCGCCGCATGCGCGGGCGCCCGATCGACCGGAGAAAGATGATGGCCAGGTATCGAGACAAGCCCCGCGCGCCGGCGCCTTCGCGCCCATGATGCGCCCCGTTTTTGACCCGCTTCAATTGCAATCGGCGCTGCTGGACGTGCAGGCCGCGTCGCACGCGTCGGCCACCGCGCTGGCCCGCCGCCAGCAGATGCGCCTGGCGAATCTGCTGGCGGCGGTGCAGGGCTCGCGCCTGTATCAGGAGCGGCTGCGGGGCCTTGACGGGCCGTTCGACTTCCAGTCCGTCGCCCCGGTCACGCGCGCCGAGCTGATGGCGCGCTTTGACGACTGGGTGACCGACCCCGCGCTGCGGCTGGACGACCTGCAGGCGCTCACGCAAGACCCGGCGCGCGCGGGCGAGGCCTGGCTGGGTCGCTACGTGGTGTGGGAAAGCTCGGGCACCAGCGGGCGGCCGGGCATCTTTGTGCAGGACGCGCGCGCCATGGCGGTGTACGACGCGCTGGAGGCCACGCGCCAGCGCCCGCCGCCGCGCACGGCCGCACTGCCGTTCTGGCCGCTGACGGCGCTGGGCACCTTGAGTGGGCTGGACTGGATGGGCGCCAGCGACCGGCACGCACTGGTCACGGCCACGGGCGGGCACTTTGCCAGCACGGTCAGCTTCGAGCGGCTGCGCGCCATCAACCCCTGGCTGGCACTCAACGCGCGCAGCTTCAGCGTGCTGCAGGCGCTGGACGCGCTGGTGCCCGCGCTCAACGCGTTTCAACCCACCGTTCTGGCCACCTACCCGACGGCCGCCGCCGTGCTGGCCGACGAGGCGCTGGCCGGGCGCCTGCGCATCGCGCCGCGCTGCGTGATGATGGGCGGCGAGTCCGTCAGCCAGGCCGTGCGCCAGCACGTGGCGCGCGCGTTTCGGGCGGTGGTGCGCTCCAGCTACGGCACCTCCGAGTTCCTGCCGATTGCGTGGGAGTGCGCGCACGGCCAGCTGCACGTCAACGCCGACTGGGTGCTGCTGGAGCCGGTGGACGAACACCAGCGCCCCGTGCCGGCCGGCCAGCGCTCCGACAGCGTGCTGCTGACCAACCTGGTCAACACCGTGCAGCCCCTGATCCGCTACGACCTGGGTGACCGCATCACCTGGCACGGATCGGGCTGCGCCTGCGGCTCGGCGCTGCCGGTGATCGAAGTGCAGGGCCGCCACGACGACGTGATGCACGTGCCCGCATGCCAGAGCGGGCGCACCGTGGCCCTGCTGCCGCTGGCCCTGTGCACCGTGCTGGAAGAAGAGTGCGGCGTGTTCGACTTTCAGCTGCGCCAGCAGGGCCCCGACACCCTGGTGCTGCGCCTGGGCCTGCATGGCGAGCAGGGCGCCGCCACCGTCGACCGCTGCCGCGAAGCCCTGCAGCGCTTTGCCCGCGCCCAGGGCGCCCAGCCCCTGCGCGTGCTGGCCGAGCTGGGCTGCGAGGTGCCGCGCGGGCGCAGCGGCAAGGCCTGCCGGGTGGCGCTGGACGCGGCGGCGTAAGCACGCCACGGCCCCGCTGGCGGGCGGGGCTTGTCATCAAGGCCAAAATGGGCTGCAGCGCCCGCCCATCGGGCGCAAGCAGCTATCAAAATCATATTCTACAACCCGCGCCCCATCGCCATGCTCGTCCTCGATGCCCTCAGCCCCGCGCCACGCTCCCTGCGCATGTTTCTGCTCGAAAAGCGCCTGCAACTGCCCATGCGCCAGGTCGACGTCTTCAGCGGTGAAAACCGCCAGGCCCCCTACCTGGAGCACAACCCGGCCGGTCAAACGCCCGCGCTGCTGCTGGACGATGGCACCTGCATCGCCGAATCGGTGGCCATCATGGAATACCTGGAAGAGCGGCACCCCACCCCCGCGCTCATCGGCGCCACGCCCGAGCAGCGCGCCGCCACCCGCCAGTGGCAACGCCGCGTGGAGCTGAACATCACCGAGAACATCCACAACGCCTATCACTACGCCGAAGGCCAGGCGCGCTTTGCCGGCCGCATCCCCCTGGCGCCCGAGGCCGCCGCCGGCCTCAAGCGCGTGGCCCAAGACCGCCTGGCCTGGCTGGACGGCATGCTGGGCGCGCAGCCCTGGCTGGCTGGCGCGCGCTTTTCCATCGCCGACATCTGGCTGTACGTGTGGCTGGACTTTGCCGCCAGCGTGGGCCAGCGCTGGAACCGCGGCCTGCCACGCATCGGCCCCTGGTTTGAGCGCGTGGCCGCGCGGCCGTCGGCGGCGGGCAGCCTGCACCCGGCGTGCAAGGCGGGGGGTGTGCGGGGGTAGGGGGGGCGGGGCCAGCCTTCCGTCCATTCAAAGGTTCAAACCATTGGCTTTGAGCCGGTGAAACTGGGCGACTGGCGCAAGGTGTCCGAGACGCAGCCGTGACGCGGGATAGATCCGATCAAAATTTTCACTCTCCCATCCCTGTCGGCCTCGGGTGAGCCCGCTGCGTTCAGTCTTGACGGGGCGCGGCTTCGGCCTTGATCGAAACGGCCCCGAGCCCTTCACTCTGGAGACGATGATGAAAAAGTTGTTTCTGCCCGCGTTCACTGTTGGCGTTTTGGCGGCGCTTTGGTGCGCCGCGCCGGCTTGGGCCGGTGTGCCGCTCAAAGGCATTGGCGTCTCGCTGGGCAAGGTGCCCGGTGGTGGTCTGGCGCAGCGCACGACCGATGCCAGCGGGCAGGCCGATTTCGGCGTGCTCCCTGTCTTGCCGAGCGGCGTCGTGTATGAAATCACGATCGGTGCCGTGCCCGAAAAGGCCCAGGTCGAAGTCGCTGGCGCCAAGGACGGTGTGGCCATGCAGAAAAACATCGAGCACGCCGTCGGACAGCGCGCAGCCGCCACCACGATCCGCCTGGATGCGGATGGCAAGACGCCGCTGGTTGTCACGGTCACCGCCGAGTCGGCGCGGCCGGCGGTGGTCGGCAAGCCCAAATCGAACTGAGGTGCGCGAGTCGCCTCAACTGGTTTGGCATCGCGGCGCCGGCAACAGACTCACGTCGCGAAAGCAGGCGCGGTTGGTCCGCAGTGCCACCCTTGGCAGACGGGTTCTGGACTGGGCACATGGCCGCCGCGTGCGGGCCAAGCTGGCGGCCTGACGGCGGCGCGGCTGGCGCGGCGCTTCTACAATGCCCGCATGAACCCTTTTGCCAGCGCGCCGCAGCGCGCAAGACAAGTCTTTTCGGCCTGCAGCGCCTATCCTGCCAGCGCAAGCAGCTATCAAAACAGGAACAACCCAGCCCATGCCCGGCGCTGAGATGGCGCTGTGGGCGGCGCTGGGCCTTGCCCTGATCAACCTCGTGCTGGTGCTGGCCTTGCTGCTGCGCGGCCCGCGCCGACCGGCCGACGTGGCCGCGCGGGCCGAGCTTCAGCAGCTGCTGGAGCAGGCGGCGGCGCACCAGGCCGAGCGGGTGGAGCGCGGCTTGCGCCAGGAGATGGGCGAGGGCGCGCGCGGCAGCCGGCAGGAGCTGGCGCAGAGCATGGCCACGTTTCAGGACGCGGTCACGCGCCAGGGCGCCGAGGCGGTGCGCACGCAAAACGCGCAGGTCGATGCGCTGGCGATGCAGCTCACGCAACTGCGCGGCACGCTGGCCGCGCAACTGCTGGAAACGCGCGGCACCCTGGGCGACACCCTGGTGGCGCAGCTGCAGGCGCTAGGCTTGACGATGACGCAGCAGGCGCAGGAGGCCACGCGTACGCAAAACGCGCAGATCGACGCTTTTGCCCAGCAGCTGGCGCAACTGCGCGGCGGGCTGTCGGAGACGCTGACGCAGCAGTTGCAGCATTTGTCGGAGGCCAACGCGCGCCGCCTGGCCGAGGTGCGCGGCACGCTGGAGCAGCAACTGAGTGCGCTGCAGACCAGCAACAGCGCCAAGCTCGACCAGATGCGCCAGACGGTGGACGAGAAGCTGCACGCCACGCTGGAGCAGCGCCTGGGCGAGAGCTTCAAGCAGGTGGCCGAGCGGCTGGAGCAGGTGCACAAGGGCCTGGGCGAGATGCAGACCCTGGCGCAGGGCGTGGGCGACTTGAAGCACCTGCTGGCCAATGTCAAGACACGCGGCACCTTCGGCGAGGTGCAGCTGGGCCAGTTGCTGGAGCAGGTGTTCGCGCCCGAGCAGTACGCCGAGCAAGTCGGCACGGTGCCGGGCAGCAAGGAGCGGGTGGACTTCGCCATTCGCCTGCCCGGGCGCCGGGACGACGGCGCGCCGCTGTGGCTGCCGATCGACGCCAAGTTTCCGACCGAGGACTACGAGCGCCTGCTGGATGCGCAGCAGCGCGCCGACGCGGCGGGCGCCGAGGACGCGGCCAAGGCGCTGGAGCGGCGCATCCGGCTGGAGGCGCAGAACATCGCCGCCAAATACGTCGAGCCGCCGCACACCACCGACTTCGCCATCCTGTTTTTGCCCACCGAGGGCCTGTACGCCGAGGTGCTGCGCCGCCCGGGCCTGATGCAGGCGCTGCAGCAGGAGCACCGCGTCACGCTGGCGGGGCCCACCACGCTGCTGGCCATGCTCAATTCGCTGCAGATGGGTTTTCGCACCCTGGCGCTGGAAAAGCGCAGCAGCGAGGTGTGGCAGGTGCTGGGCGCGGTCAAGACCGAGTTCGTCAAGTTCGGCGGCGTGCTGGGCGACGTGCGTCGGCAGACGCAGACCGTGCTCAACACCCTGGACAAGGCGCAGACGCGCACCAACGTGCTGAACCGGGCGCTCAAGCAGGTCGAGGCCCTGCCGGCCGACGGCGCGCAACGACTGCTGCCCGACGCCGCGGCCGACGAGGAGCCCGAGGCCTGACGATGTCGCCGGGAACTTCAAAAACGATAGCTGCGCGCGCTTCGTTCACGCCGGCATCGGGCCCATCAGCCTGCAAAAGCGCGAACGCATGACCGGCCGCGGGCTGTTGCGCCTGGTGTCGGCGCAGATCTGCGTGCACAGCGCCATGACGGGCTCGCGCCTGGCCGCGCCGCTGCTGGCGCTCAAGCTGGGTTACAGCGCGGCGGCGGTGGGGGTTCTGCTGGCGCTGTATTCGCTGTCGGCGGTGTTCCTGGCGCTGCCGGCCGGGCGTTTGGCCGACCGGCGCGGCCTGCACCTGCCCCTGAACCTGGCGGTGACGGCCGCGGTGGCGGGCGCCGCCCTGGCCGCGCTGTGGCCCGTGTTCGCGGTGCTGTGCGGCTCGGCCCTGTTGCTGGGGGCGTCGGCCAACACGGCGCAGATTGCGCTGCAACGGCACGTGGGGCGCTCGGCGCACGACGCCGGCGAGCGCAAGCTGGCCTTCAGCTGGATCGCCATCGCGCCGGCGGCGGCCAACTTTGCCGGTCCGCTGATTGCGGGCCTGCTGATCGACCACGCCGGCCCGCAGCCGGGCGATCTGCGCGCCTATCGCATCGCCTTTGCTGCGCTGGCGGCGCTGCCGCTGGCCTGCTGGTGGCTGTTGCGCCGCGCGCCCGAGGCGCCGCAGGCGCCGGCCATCGAGCCGCGCACCAGCCAGTCGGTGTGGGACCTGCTGGGCCTGCCCGCGCTGCGCCGCCTGCTGCTGGCCAACTGGCTGCAAAGCATGGCCTGGGATTCGCACACCTTCGTGCTGCCGCTGCTGGGACACGACCGCGGCCTGGAGGCTTCGGTCATCGGCGCGCTGATGGGCGCCTTTGCCATTGCCGCAGCCCTGGTGCGCATGGCGCTGCCGCTGCTGGCGCGTCGCTTTGCCGAGTGGCAGGTGATCTACGCCGCCACGCTGCTGGCGGCGCTGGCCCTGCTGGCCTATCCGTGGACGCAGGGGCCGATCGGCATGGCGCTGTGCTCGACGCTGCTGGGCTTGACGCTGGGTGCGGTGCAGCCGATGGTGCTGTCGCTGCTGCACGAGGTCGCGCCGCCGGCGCGCCAGGGCGAGGCAATGGCGCTGCGCTCGCTCACCATGAACGCGTCCAGCTTTGCCATGCCGCTGCTGTTCGGCTCCATTGGCGCGGTCACCGGCACCGCCGGCCTGTTCTGGATCGTGGCCGGCGTGCTGGGCGTGGGCGCGCGCGCCGTGCCGGGCTTGCGCAAGGGGGTTGCGCCGCACGGGTGACGGGCGCCGGTGGAAGAGGACCCAAGCCCGCGAGCGGCCTGCCGCCGGATCAGATGCGCGCGTTCTGGGGCAGGGGCAGTCCCAGCAGGGCGCGCCCGTGCAATTCCGCGGCGGGGGTCACCTGCATGAGAAAGTGCGAGGCCATCGCGTGCAGGTCGCGAAAGCTGCGCTCGAGCGGGCCCAGGGGCATGAGGCTGCCGCCCAGGTTTCGGATCAGGGCGTCGGCGGCGTTCAGGGCCATGTCGCAGATGATGGGGCCATCGGTGCGGTAGCGGGTGCGCTGCGCCACGGTGAACGCAATGCCCGCGCTGGCCTGGTCCCACATCTCGTCCACGTCGTGCATCAGCAGGCTGAAGGCGGCTTCGATCCTTGCGCCGGCCGCGCCCAGTTCCGCCAGCGAGAAGCGGTCCTCGGTCTGGGGCGCGTTCAGGCCCACGGGGATGCGCTTGCGGATGGTCTCGACGTAAAGATCGAGAATTCCGGTCGCCACCGCCACCGCCGCTGCGGCCACCGACATCACGAACAGGCTGGTGTGGGGAATCCGGTACATCGGCCCCTGGTTGCGCTCCAGGCCCGGGAACCGATTGGACTGCACGTCGGCCCACTTGATCGTCCGGTACAGCGGGACTCGCTCGCCGGCCAGGTATGCGTCCTTGCTGCCGGTGCCCTTCATGCCGAAGACGTTCCAGCTTTCATGGTCGATGCGGAAGCTGGACTGCGGCACCAGCAGCAGCCGCAATTCCTTGGCGCCGTCGTCGGTGGGCACCTCCACCAGGGTGGCGGCCCAGTCGGCGACGTCGATGCCGGAGGCGTAGCTCCACTTGCCGTCCAGAACGTAGTGGCCGTCCTCCAGCCGGGCCTGGACGCCGCGGCCAACGTTGCCGGTCAGCGCAATCACGACGGCGTCCTTGCCGCCTGCAAAGACCTCGTCCTGCGCCTGC
This sequence comes from Ottowia sp., assembly GCF_046348305.1. GTDB lineage: Bacteria > Pseudomonadota > Gammaproteobacteria > Burkholderiales > Burkholderiaceae_C > Ottowia. The sequence continues at coordinate 244,946 of NZ_JAXMEM010000008.1, read as the reverse complement.
GCCGGAAACATGCCGGCCATCCACGGGTGCAGGCCCGCCAGGGAGAGGATCCATGCCGTCGCGCTGTCGCCGCGCGCGATCTCGCGCGTGACGCGCCACAACGTGGACGGGCGCATGCCGTAGCCGCCGTTCTCGGTCGATTGGCAGATGCGAAAGAACCCGGCCTGGCGAAGACTGCTCGCGACCTCGTCGGAGATGCGCTTGTCGGCGTCATGGCCGGGGCCCCGTTCGCGGAGTTCGGGAATCATTGCCTGCGCGCGCTGCACCAGTTCTTCGGCAGTGGGCAAGGGCGTGAGGGGGCTGTTCTGCATGCGTGGGCTCCGGGTGAAAGTGGCTTGCGGGACGCGCATCACGCGCAACATCAATCGACATCCATGTGCTTGCCACCGGCGTGAATCAGGGCGAGGGCCGGCGGGTCGAACGACACCTTGTCGGCGACTTCGCCCGTGACGAAGCGGCCCCCGGGAGCGCGGGACTTGCAGGAACCTGCGGTCTTGAACATGGCGGCGTTCCAAGTGTGTCGATGGGCGGCATTTTGGAAGGCAGCCATGCGTCAGGGCTGTATCGGCAGATACAGGCGAGCGGCAGCGGGTGCCATCGCCGAGGCGCGTAGATGAATGCCCGGGTGTCGCTGCCTCGTGTATCACCAGATACAGAGACGCCGAGAGCGCTCCTCCAGAATTTCCAGCGCGGATCCTGGCGGGCACCACCGCACCTGTTTCAGTGCCTTCTTTGCGGAGCATTCATGAAAGTTTCGAAGCTGATTTCTGGGGCCATCCTCATGGTGGGCGGCGCGATGGCTCAGGCCCAGGGTCTTCCGGTGTTCAAGATTGGCGTGGTGACGGCGAGCACCGGCGCGGCAGCGACGATTGCTGCGCCCGCCAACGCGGCCATCGAGCTGTATCGAGAGCAACTGGCGGCGCGCAAGGACCTGCCGTTCAAGGTCGAGTTCATTCAGTACGACGACGCCTCGGACCCCACCAAGTCGGTCAACAATGTGCGCAAGCTGATCCAGGAGGACGGTGCGGCCATGATCGTGTGCTGCACCACCACGCCCTCGTCGCTGGCGGTGGCCAAGGTGTCGGAGGCGGGCCATGTGTCCACCATCGCCATGGCCTCGGGTGCCGCCGTCGTGGAGCCACCGGCGGAAAAGCGGTACATGTTCAAGACCCCCGTCACCGACCGGCTGATGATCGGTCACACGCTCGACTACATGGCCAAGCACGGGGTGAAGACCGTGGCGTTCCTCGGACTGGAAGATGCCTATGGCGAGGGCGGCTGGGACGAGCTGAAGGCGCTGGCCGGAAAGAAGGGCATCAAGATCGTGTCGTCCGAGCGCTTTGCGCGCGCGGACACCAACTTCACCCCCCAGGCGCTGAAGACGATGCAGGCCAAACCCGACGCGGTGTACATCCACGCGATCCCGCCATCCGCGTCCCTGGTGCATGAAGCACTCAAGCGCGTCGGCTACAAGGGTCCGATCTACCACGGCGCCGGTTCGGCAACCACGGCCTTCGTCACCATCGGCAAGGCGGCGGTGGAGGGCGCGATCGTTGGGGTGATGCCGATCACGGTGTATCGGGAACTGGCTGCTGACAACCCGCTGCGCAAGTCGATCGGCGATTTCGTCAAGGCGTACGACGCCAAGTACGGCGAGGGCAAGGCCGAGATGTTTGCCGTGCAGGCCTATGACGCCGTGGGGCTTTCCGTCGACGCCATCCGGCGCTACGTGGCCTCCGGCAAGAAGGGCGACCTCGAGCAGACGCGCAAGGATCTGCGCGACGAATTGGAGAAGACGCACGAATACGCCGGCGCGGTCGGCATATTCAACTTCACGCCGACCGATCACGTCGGCCTGGACGAGCGCACGCTGTTCCTGACGCAAATCAAGAACGGCCAGTTTCGATTGATCAAGGAATAGGCCGCTGGCCATGGACAGTTCGACCGCCATCTTTCTGGGGCTGGACGGCATCACGAATGGGGCGGTCTATGCGCTGGTGGCCCTGTCCCTCGTGCTGGTCTACACCACCACGCGCGTGGTCAACGTCGCGCAGGGCGACTTTCTGACGTTCGGCGCGCTGGCGTTTGCCAGCCTGGCGGCGGGCACGCTGACGCCTTTGCTCTATGTCGTGCTCGGGATTGGTGCCGTGTGCCTTGTGATCGACCTGCGGCGGGCCCGCGCCTACAAACGCAGCCTGCTGGCACCCTTGGTGAGGTACCTGGCCGCCGCCATCATCCTGTGCGCACTGGTGTTCGCGGCCAGCCATTCGCATTCGATGCCGCTTCAGATGCTGGCGGCCCTGTTGCTGGTCGCGGCCATGGGGCCGCTGGTCTATCAATTGACGGTCGAGCCCAATCCGGGTGCCTCCATCGTGGTGCTGCTGACATGCAGCGTGGGCGTCACGCTGATCCTGCAGCCGCTGGGCCTGCTGCTCTGGGGCACGGAGTCCCTGACGGTCAATCCGATCAGTGACGCCCGGGTCAGCCTGGGGCCGGCGGACCTGGCGGTCCAGTCCCTCCTGATCCTGTCTGCCGCCGTGGTCATGACGCTCGCCCTGTTTGTCTTTTTCCGTCATTCGCTGTATGGCAAGGCGCTGCGGGCAGCTTCGATCAACCGCGAAGGGGCACTGTACTGCGGCGTGCCCGTCGGCACCGTCGGCCGGCTCAGCTACTTCATCGCGGCGGGCATGTCCGCGCTCGGCGGCATGCTGCTGGCGCCGCTGGTGACGGCCCACTACGAAATGGGCTTCATTGTCGGCATCAAGGGCTTCGTCGGCGCCGTGACGGGGGGACTGGTGACCTATCCGCTGTCGCTGGTCGGGGTGTTCCTGGTCGGCATCTTCGAGTCCTTTTCGGCGTTCTTCAGCAGCGCATTCCGCGACGCCTGGGTGTTCGCCCTGGTGATCCCCATTCTTTTGTGGCGCAACGCCTACCATGGTGATGAACTCGATGAACACTGAGCGCGTCAAGGCGCCGTCCGCGCGCCGGGTGGATCCGCAGCGGCTTGTCCTCGGCGCGGTGGGCGCGCTGGTGGTTGTGCTGCTGCTGGCAGCCTCCACCTACTACGTGGGCCTGGTGGCCGTTTTGGGGGTTCATGCCATCGTGGTGATCGGCCTGGGCTTTCTGATGGCGTCGGGGCAGATCTCGCTCGGGCATGCGGCGTTCGTGGGCCTTGGGGCCTACGGCTCTGCGCTGTTGAGCATGCGCTTGGGCATGCCGGTGCTGCTGGCGATTCCGTGTGCCGTGCTGCTGTGCACGCTGGTCGGCTACGTTCTGGCCAAGCTCACGCTTCAACTCAAGGGGCATTACCTGCCGCTGGCGACGCTGGCCTACGGCATGGCGATCACGGTGTGCTTTGTCGCGGCCGTCGACATCACCGGTGGCGCATCGGGCCTCACCGACGTGCGGCCGCTGTCCGTGTTCGGCCATGCGTTCAGCACCCGGGCAACCGCCACCGTGATCTGGGTCATCGTGGCGCTGCTGTTGATTGGCTATGCGCGCATTTACCGGGGTCGGGTGGGGCGGGTGGCACGCGCGCTGCGAAGCAACAGCGTGATGGTCGGTGCCTTCGGGGTCCATGTGCCTGCTACCCGGACTCGCATCTTCGTGCTGTCGGCCGCGCTCGCCGGTCTGGCCGGTGCGCTGTATGCGTGCTACATGCAGTTCTTGAGCCCGTCGACGTTTTCGCTCATTCCTTCGGTCAGTTTCCTGATCATGGCGGTTCTGGGCGGGGTGGCGGGACCGCTGGGTGCCGTGTTGGGCGCCGCCTTCTTCATGCTCATCGAGCTTGCGGCCCAGCACGTCATCGCGCGGGTGCTGGAGTTGCCCGGTCAGGTGGAAACGATGGTGTTCGGTGTGTTGCTGATCACGATGCTGCTGAAGTGGCCGGATGGCTTGTTGTCGTTGATTCCCACGCAGGAGCGCAAGCCCCCGCTGCCGGATGCCGGAACGCCCGCCCAGGCCGAGCCGTCCCGGCGTGCGCCTGCTGCGCTGGCGGCCCACAACGTGACCAAGAAGTTCGGTGGGCTCACTGCCCTGTCGGACGTGAGCGTCGCCATCCCGGGCGGCGCGATCACCGGCCTGATCGGCCCCAACGGTGCCGGCAAGTCGACCCTGTTCAATGTCCTGACGCACGTCTTCGAAGCCACCAGCGGATCGGTCACGCTCAATGGCCAGCCGCTGCCCAAGACCAGTCAGGACGTCGTGAAACAGGGCGTGGCACGCACCTTCCAGCACGTGCAACTGGTGCAGGAACTCAACGTTCTGCAGAACGTGCTGATCGGCGGCTACAGCCGGGGCCGTGCCGGGTTGTTTTCAGCGGCCTTCGGTCTCGACCGGGCGGAAGAGGCGGCACTGAGCGACGAAGCCTTGGTGGCGTTGAAACGCGTGGGCCTGCTGGACGTCGCGTACACCCGGGTGTCTGATCTGCCCTTGGGCAGCCAGCGCCTCATCGAGGTTGCCCGCGCTTTGCTGGCGCGGCCGTCCGTCCTGTTGCTGGATGAACCGGCGGCGGGGCTGCGCGCCCCCGAGAAGGAACGCCTGGGTCGCCTGCTGCAATCCCTGCGAGACGAGTCGGGCATGACCATCCTGCTGGTCGAGCACGACATGGAACTGGTCATGAACTGCGCGGACTACATCTTCGTGCTGAATTTCGGCATGCTGCTCGCGCAAGGCCGGCCAGACGAGATTCAGCGCCATCCGGGCGTGATCAATGCGTACCTGGGGGCCGAGACATGACGATGCTCGAAGTCGAGGCCTTGTCCGTTTCTTACGGGCGGATCCAGGCCGTCAACGGCATTTCGTTCAAGGTGGCGCAAGGCGATCTGGTTTCGCTGATCGGGGCCAACGGCGCCGGCAAGACCACGCTGCTCAAGGCCGTGATGGGCGCGTTGCTGGCCGACGCCGGCGCCGTGTCGCTGGCCGGCGTTGACCTGGGCCGCACGCCGGTCGAGGAGCGCGTGCGGCGCGGCATGTACCTGGTGCCGGAAAAGCGCTCGCTGTTCAACTCGATGACCGTACAGGAGAACCTGGAGCTCGGCACCTATGCCAATCGCGCCAAGCTCAATTTCGCCCAGGAACTCAAGCGCATCTACGCGCTCTTTCCCATCCTGGAAGAGCGCAAGGCCCAGCTGGCCGGAACCCTGTCCGGGGGGCAGCAGCAAATGGTGGCCATCGGCCGTGCATTGATCGCCCGGCCCAAGGTTCTGCTTCTGGATGAACCGTCCATCGGACTGGCGCCCCTGATCGTGCAGCAGATCATGAACGTCATCGTCGAGCACAAGCGCCAGGAGGGCTTGACGGTGGTTCTGGTCGAGCAGAACGCGCGCCTGGCGCTGCGGGTTGCGGACCGCGCCTACCTGATCGAGCTGGGGCGGATCGTCAAACAGGGCACCGGGCCCGAACTGGCCGGCGATCCTCAGCTGTCCGCGATCTACTTGGGGTCCGCCAGTGCGACCAGGGAGTCGGCAAATGCATCGACAGCCGTATAGCGCGCTGCGGGCCGCCTACCGGACGGGTGCGTTGTCGCCGCTGGACGTGACCCGGTCGGCGCTGGCGCACGCCGAGCAGGTTCAACAGCGCTTGAATGCGTTTGCGCTGATCGATGCGGAACGCGCGCTGGCCATCGCGTCGGCATCGCAGGCGCGCTGGGCCAAGGGCGAACCCTTGAGTCCATTGGATGGCATGCCGTTCACGGTGAAGGAGTTTGCCGCGGTGCAGGGCTGGCCGACGCGCCGGGGCTCGCTGGTGACGCCCTCCGAGCCGGCTGCGCAGAGCGCGGTGTTCGTTGAGCGCCTGTTGCGCGCGGGCGTGGTGCTGCTGGGCAAGACGCGCGCGCCCGAATTCAACTGGAAAGGCGTCACCGACAGCCCAGGCTACGGAATCACGCGCAATCCGCTCAACCCGCAATTGACGCCCGGCGGCAGCAGCGGCGGGTGCGCCGCTGCCGTGGCGGCGGGCGTGGTGCGCGTCTCGCTCGGCAGTGATGCCGGCGGTTCGGTGCGCATCCCCGCCGCCTTCACCGGGACGGTTGCCCTGAAGCCGAGCTTTGGCCGCATCCCGCTGGTGCCGCCGCCCAGTGCGTTCTTCGACGTGGTCCATGCGGGTCCGATTGCGGCCAGCGTCGCCGAACTGGCGGATGTCATGCAGATCGTCAGCGGCTCGCATGCGGGGGACTGGTCTTCCTTGGGAATGCGGCACGTTTCGTTCGGGGATATTCCGGATGCGCAGGGGTTGCGCATCGGACTGCTTTTGGAGAAACACTGGAAAGACAGCGACCGGGTGGTCCGCCAAGGCATGGACGAAGCGCTTGGCTTGCTCTCGACCGCGGGGTTCGAGATCAAGCCGGTTGACTTCGATGTGCGCCGTGCGACGCAGGTGGGAGCCTTCTTCTATTCACTGGGCTGCCGCGCGGCGGTGCAGGCGGTTCCTGAAACGGCACGACTGCAGATGGACCCTGGCTTGCTGAGGTTCGTTGCGCCGCTGGAGCGCGCCGGCTTGCCGGACGTGCTGGCCATGCGCCAGGCGCGCGACGCCCTGGCCGCTGAGCTGTATGGACTGTTCAACGAAATCGACGTGTTGATGCTTCCGACCATGTCGATCCTTCCCTTCGAAGCGGGGCGCAATACGCCGGTGGACTGGCCTGACGACAACTGGATGTCGTGGAATCCATTGACGCCGGCGTTCAACCTGACCCAGGCCCCGGCGCTGTCCTTTCCGATCTGGCCGCGCGGAGCGGCCTTGCCCATGGGGCTTCAGCTCGTGGGTGCCAAGGGGCATGACGAGGTCGTGCTGGCGCTGGCGGCCTGGCTGGAGCGGGAGCGGCCCATCGTGCTGGGGGAGCGGCCCTGAGGCCTGCTCGCGATTCAGCGGCACGCCACCACTGACCGTTGACATGGAGACGTTTCAATGAATTGTTGGAAAAAACTGGCAGCTTTTGGGGTTCTTTTCGGAATGCTGCTCACAAAGCCGGCTTGCGCCGGACCCATCGCCTACCTCGGGCCCGCGGGCTCCTGGACGCACCAGGCCTGCCTCGATCTTTTCGGCGACAAGGACCTTGTGCCACGTTCGCGCGAGGAATTGTTCAGCGATTTCCACGATGGCAAGGTGGAGAAGGCCTGCGTGCCCGTGACGACGTCGGTGGTGGGTGTCACCCCGTACCTGGATGCGGTGCTCGATCTCCCGAGTGTCACGATCGTGGCCGAGTACCCGAAGATGCTCGGCTACAGCCTGTTGGTCAGACCAGGGACTCGGCGCGAGGACATCAAGGAAGTTCTGGCTCATCCGGTGGCGTTCGAAGAGGTCAAACCATGGCTGGATCGCGAGATGCCGAACGTGCGTCGGGTCGAAGCGGCCAGTGGGGGCGCGGCAGCCCAGGCTGTCGCCAGGAGCCAAACGCTCGACAAGGCATCTTTCGGTCCCAAGGTTGGGGCCTTGGTGTACCCCCTGGTCTCGCTGGTCGATGGCATCGAGCAAGGCCCGCACAACGTGACCCGGTGGTGGGTGCTTGGGCGGGCCATGCCTGCGCCGACGGGCAATGACAAGACGTCACTGCTGGTCAATGCTTCGGACGACACGCTCGACGGCGTTCTGGCGTCGTTCCATCAGGCCGGTGTTCAGATTTTGACGATCTACGAGCGCCCGAGCAAAAAGACCCTCGATACCCATCGCTACCTGATCGAAGTCGCAGGCCATGCCGCACAAGGCAAGCTCGCCGCGTTTGTCCAGACCCGCAGCGACATCCGTGTACTCGGCTCGTACCCTCGAAAATGACAGCCTTCGTTGAAGATCACGCCGCCTGACGGGGGTTTGCGATCATGCGCATGACGCGCCGCAGCGCACGTGCGGGCAGTACCTTTGTCATGACCAAGAAGGCTGCTCACGTCAGGATGTTTCCATCACCACCTTCAGCACCTTCTTGAAGGTCTCGATATCGTCGGGGTCGACACCGGCGAACACGGCCTCCTGCTGGCGCAGGGCGATGTCCCACAGTGCTTCGGTTTGTACGCGGCCGGCTTCGGTCAGTCTGTGGCCCGCGGCGGTTTCGCTGACCAAGCCCTTGTGCTGGAGGGTGGCCAGGACCTCGATCATTTCGTGCATCGGCATGGCGGCCTCGCGCTGCAGGGCCGCGAGGTCCGGCAACGGATGGTCCTCCAGCATCATCAGCATGCGCGCTTCACTGGTGCGCAGGCCGGTGGACAACTGTTGGGGCGCGTAACTGGCCTGATAGGCGTTGACGGCCTGGAACATCAGGTAGTAGAGATTGTTGTTGGCGAGGCGCCCGCGGGCACCGCCGGACGGGGCTGCAACAGGCGCGCTTCGACGAGGCGCGCGCGGGTGCGGCAAGACCATCGAATAGGCGCCCTGGTGATACAGCAGGGGCGCGCGACCGAAGTCGTCGAAGGCCACGACCTTGCCGATCAGGATCCAGTGATCGCCGCCATCCACCTGCTGGTAGCGTTCGCACTGAAAGCGCGCCGCGCAGTCGGGCAGCAGCGGCGCGCTGCCGACGCCGGATTCGCACGCGACGCCGGTGAATTTTTCGGCCTGCGGGCGCGCAAAGTGATTGGACAATTCGATCTGGTCAGCCGCCAGGATGTTGACGGCGAAGTGACTGGCAGCCTCGAATACCGCGTGGCTGCTGGAGCGCTTGTCGATGCTCCAGAGGACGAGTGGTGGGTCCAGCGACACCGAATTGAAGCTGTTGGCGGTGACGCCGACCTGCTCACCGCCAGGGCCGCGCGCGGTGACGATGGTGACGCCGGTGGCGAAGTTGCCCAGCCCGCGGCGAAAGGCGCGGGCGTCGAAGCCGGTTTCGGGGCTTGTCATGGCCGTGGTTTCCGTTCGTAGATTTCCAGATGGGCTGACGATGGCGATGGCAGCAATGCGGCAGGTGGCCTCGCGGCAGTCCGCTCGATCCATCGCTGGCAAGATCGGCATGCCCAACGCTGTTCGTAAGGTTCGAGGGGAATTCTGGGACGAAGCGACGGATTCACCCGTATCACCGGATACAGCGGCGCGCGATATCGAGTCCGTGAGGCGGCGAAAGCGCCGGCCAGGGCTGGGCCTTCATCCAGTGAACGTGTTCCGGCCGGTCGCGTGATCGCTTGACCCCATCGTGGCCGGTCAGCCCACGAAGGGTCCCGGGCCTGGATCCCGTTGTCGGCATTCGGGCCCGGCCTGAGCCGCGCGTCACGCCGCGTGACGAAGCTCGAGCGGCTTGTCGAGGTTCTTGCAGCGCATCCAGAAGCGGCGGCCCTCGTTGAGGATCACGCCCTCGGACTTGAGCTTCATGATGGTGCGCGTGACCGTCACCCGACTGGTCCCCGTCAACGCGGCCACTTGCTCGTGGGTGAGCGGCGTGCGAACGCGGATGCCGTCCTTGTCTTCGACGCCGTACAGGGTCGCCAGGCGCGTCAGCAACTCCACGATGCGCAGATCGGGCCGAGGGGTGGCCAGAAACTGGATGCGCGTCCCCAGCACCCATTGCTTGACCGCCACGACCTCCATGAGCGTGGCGGCGAACTCCGCGTTGTCGGCAAGGGCCTTCCTGATTTCAGCGTAGTTGAACTCGATCAGAACGCAGGCTTCAAGCGTGGTCGCCGTGGCAATGTGCCGCTGGCCGCCGACCGCCGAGCCCTCGCCCATGAGAGCGCCAGAACCCATGACCTCGAGGATGAACTCGGCGCCGCTTTCCTGGAATATTTCGACCTGCACGCGCCCGCTGACGATGAAGTAGAAGTTGGGGGCAAGGTCTCCCTGCCGGTAGAGCGTGGTTCCCTGGCGGACGGTCCGACGCCGCCCCAGATGTTCTGCCGCCATGAAGACACCGGCGGCGTGGGCGTCCATGTACCAGGTTTCGGTGGTTGATTCGTCGCGAATTTTCATGAGTGTCTCCTTGTTGTCATGTGGACCCTCGATTCACATGGAAATGCCAGGCTGCGGTGCTGGTCGGCACAGAAAGTCCATGCGACAGTGGCGATCACCGAATTGTTGACCACCAACCGCATCACCACCAGATCTATCCCAGCAACAGGGCGTCGTCGGCGATGACTTCCCCTCGGGTGCGCTCGAACATCCGAAGCAGATCTGAAACGTCCATGCCCGCGCGTTCAACTCCGCTTACGTCGAGCACGACACGCCCTTCATGCAGCATCACCGTGCGCGATCCGTAGGTCAGCGCCTGCCGCATGCTGTGGGTGACCATCATCGTGGTCAGTTTTCCTTCTTCCACGATCTTTCGCGTGAGTTCAAGGACGAACGCCGCAGTCTTCGGATCGAGCGCGGCTGTGTGTTCATCGAGCAGCAGAATGCGCGATGGCCGCAAGGATGCCATGAGAAGACTGACCGCCTGGCGTTGCCCTCCAGACAGCAGGCCCATCCGGTCCTTCAAGCGATTCTCCAATCCCAGGCCCAGGATGCTGAGCTTGTCTCGGAATGTTTCCTGTACTTGTCGATTCAAGGCGCAGCGCAGTCCGCGGCGCTCTCCGCGCCGCCAAGCCAACGCCAGGTTTTCCTCGATCGTCAACGCCTCGCAAGTACCCGCCATCGGATCCTGGAAAACGCGCGACACCAAGTCGCTGCGCTGCCATGCGTGCATCCGGGTCACATCCACGTCGTCCAGGACGATGCTCCCACTGTCGACCAGCAGGTCACCGCTGAGCGCGTTGAGCATGGTGGATTTTCCCGCACCGTTGGAACCGATGACGGTCACGAACTCGCCTGTGGGAATCGTGAGGTCGAGTCCTCGAAGTGCTCGATTCTCGATCGGAGTTCCCGCGTTGAACGTCACCCGAAGGTCTGTTGCTTTCAGCATGACGCCTCCTTTTTGACGGAGCCTGAAGCGCCACGCCGACGCGCCAGGTAGCGCTTCGACGCGGGCATCACCAGGGCGATCGTCACCAATACGGCCGTCACCAGGTTGAGGTCCTGGGCTTTCAGCCCGATGAAGTCGCTGTTGAGCCCCAAGGCGATGAGCATCCGGTAGAGCACGGCACCGACGATGCAGCCCAGAGTGGCGATGGCGATGCTGCGTCCCGGGAGGATGGTTTCTCCGATGATCACGGCCGCCAGTCCGATCACGATGGTGCCAATGCCCATGGACACGTCAGCGCCGCCTTGCGATTGCGCGAACAGCGCGCCAGCCAGCGCCACGATGCCGTTGGATAAGGCGAGCGCCACCAGTGAAAGGCGATCGGTGGACACGCCCAAGGAGCGGGCCATCCGCGCGTTGCCACCCGTTGCCCGCATGGCCAGACCGACCTCGGAAGCGAAATACCAGTCCAACGCGAACTTGACCACCAGGGTGATGGCCAGCAAAACCAGAGGCGTCACCCACGGGCCAGGAAACGCCTCGCCCGAGAATGCGCTGAAGACCGTAGGAGTGTCGAGCAGAGGCTGGTTGGGCTTGCCCATCACCCGCAGATTGATGGAGTACAAGGCGATCATCACCAGGATGCCCGCCAGCAACTGCATGATTTTGAGCTTGACGTGCAACCAGCCGGTCGTGAACCCGGCAAGGGCGCCCGCGACGAATGCGGCAGCCGTGGCGGTGATCGGATTCCAGCCCGCCACCAGCAGCGTTGCCGCAACGGCGCCCCCCAAGGGGAAACTGCCATCCACGGTCATGTCAGGGAAGTTGACGATCCGAAAGGAGATGAAGACGCCTAGGGCGACGAGAGCAAATATCAGACCGATTTCCAGCGAACCCAGAAAGGCAATGAGCGTCATGGAATCCTCACGTCACCGTCAGTCGATGACCTTGGTTGCCGTCTTGAGGAAGTCCTCCGAGAAGGTAGCACCCTGTCGCTGGGCCGCACTTTTGTTGACGTGCATTTCCAGTGTCGTGCTCACCTCGGAAGCAATCTTGCCGGGCGTTTCGCCCTTGAGGATGCGCACGACCAGCTTGCCCGTTTGGCGGCCAAGGTCATAGTAGTTCGTTCCCATGCCAATGGCAGCGCCGCGCGTTGCGACCGAAGGGTCGGCCGAGATCAACGGAACCTTGCCCTGGTCCGCCACCTTCGCGAGGCTCTCAAAAGCCGAGGTCACGTTGTTGTCCGTCGGCTCGTAGAAAACATCCACCTTGCCGATCAGGCTCTGAGCCGCACTGGCCACATCCACCGTGCGCGATGCAGCCGCCTCGACCACCGTCATTCCCAGCGGGGTCGCGAGCTTCTTGAGTTCGGCGATGGCCGCGACGGAATTCGCCGCCCCCGGGCTGTAGACCACACCGATGCGCTTCGCAGCCGGCAGCGCCTTGCGCAGGGCTGCCAGGTGCTTGTCCAGGGACGGAAGGTCCGACACGCCCGTGACGTTGCCACCTGTCGCTTCCCACGATTTCACCAGCTTGGCCGCCACCGGGTCAGTGACAGCACTGAAGACGATCGGAATTTCACGCGTGGCGGCGAGCGCCGTCTGCGCGGAGGGAGTAGACACGGCCACGATGACATTCGGCTTGTCGCCAGCGAATTTCCGCGCGATCTGCGCGGCAGTCGCCGTGTTGCCCTGGGCGCTTTGGTACTCCAGCTTGAGGTTTTTGCCGTTCACATAGCCGGCATCGGCCAGTTCGTCCGTCACACCCTTGCGGGCGGCATCCAGTGCAGGGTGATCCACGATCGCGGTCACGCTGACGCGCACATCGGCGGCCATGGCCGGTGCGGCAAGGGAACAGGCAAGAGTGAGCCCGAGCAGCGCGGCCCGAGTAGCAGTTTTCATCATGAAATGTCTCCTTCGATTGACTTGCGGGAATGTAAAGTCGCGTGCCTCCGCCGGGCGTAATTTTCCTTTTGGCCTCGGGACGCATGCCCTTTGGTTTCTAAGTTCAACGAGCTGCATACACCGTTCTTTACTTCGGATCGCTGTGCCGACTTTGTTTTCAAAACGCGGTTTGATAGAGCTCAATACCGAAGACCCAGACCTTGCTCATGGATGCCGGCGATCTGCCTGAATCGGGTTGTGGATCGCACACCACAATGAGACGTCATCGCGTGCGTGAGGTCTATCGCACAAACGCCACGCGCACCCCTTCGGTCACCGGTGCGCGGCGGTCAGGTGCCGACGGCTTCGATCGTCCCGCGCTTGACCTGGTCGATCTCCTGGCTTTCGAACAGGGCCTTGAAATTTCCTTCGCCAAAGCCGTCTTCTCCGCGGCGCTCGATGATTTCGAAGAACACGGGCCCGATCTGGCGGCGCGTGAAGCGCTGCAGCAAAAGGCGGCCACCTCCCTTGCCGTCGACGAGGATGCCGCGCGCCTTCATGGCGTCGAGATCCAGGCCATGGCCGGGCACGCGGGAATCGACGTTGCGGTAGTAGGTGTCGCCAGGCGCATCCATGAACTCGATGCCACCTTGCTGCAGGAAGGCGATGGTTTTTTCGATGTCCGAGGACAGCAAGGCGATGTGCTGAATGCCCTCGCCCTTGTAGTCGCGGATGAACTCGTCGTTCTGGTTCAGCGTGCCGGGCGCGTCGTGCGCGGCTGCCGCGATGGGAATCGACACCTTGCCGCAGGGGCTGACCATGGAGCGTGCGCGCATGCCGGTCTTCTTGCCCTTGACGTCCAGATACTGCTTTTGCGTGAACGCGAACGTGTCGCGATAAAAATCGGCCCACAGGTCGAGGTTCTCTGGCCGCACGATGTTCGACGTATGGTCGATGGCCGTGATCGCGGCGTCGTGTGACGGGGTGCCGGGCGTGGAGGCGTAGGGCCTGGAGAACTCGGCGCCGATATCGCCGTCCACGAAGTACACCAGGCTGTCCCCGATGCCGACGATGGCGGGGCACTGGACCACGCAGGCCCCGAATTCCTCGGGGCTCGCCCGCCGAGCGCCGCCACCAATGGCCTGTGTCAAAGCGTTGGTGGCGTGATCAACGTTGATGCCGATCGCGCGCACCGACGTGCCGTGTCCATCCCGAAAGGCATTGGGTGCGGGGTTGATGACCACGTTCGCCTCGCCTTGGCGCATCAGAACGGCACCGGTGCGCGGGGATTGACGCAAGGGCTTGAAGCCCAGGCGCTCGAACAGCGGCACCAGGCTGTCCGTTGTCTCCGCCACGAACTCGACGAACGCAAAGCCTGCTGTGGTGACCTGTGTCATGACCGATCCTCGATGAATGTTTGACTGAGCTCAATTATGTTTTTGAGCCAGCCGAAACAGGCATTGATTTCCAAGCTTGCAGGCGGCGAAAAATTTTTTCTTTGCGCCAAATGGGCGCGCAAACCTTTCAAAAAATGCAGCGGCCGATTTGTTCCATTCGGCCCTTGACTTGTATCGCCCGATACGGCACCGGCGTTCGACGGCGGCCTAGACTCGAAGGCCGGCTTGCCCCTCGCTGTCCGGCGATTCGGCCTTTCGTGTTTCAGGAGCTATCACCCATCATGAGCAATATCCAGCGTTTGCGTCTTCCCGAGAACCACCCTACCTTCGGCAGCAACAAGGTCTTCGACCTGTTTCAGTACGCTCCGGCCGTGCAGGCCGGTGGGCTGGTTTTCATCGCCGGCCAGGTCGGCATCCGGCCGGACGGCACCGTGCCCGAAAGTGCCGAGGAACAAATCGATCTGGCCTTCCAGCGGCTGGGCGCCATCCTGAAGCAACAGGGCCTGGGCTTCGAGGATCTGGTCGAACTGGTGTCCTACCACGTGCGCATCGACGATCAACTGACCGCGTTCCGCGAAATCAAGGAGCGCTACGTCACGCGGGACTTTCCGGCGTGGACCATTCTGGGCGTGGCATCCCTCGCGCGCCCCAATCTGCTGATCGAAATCAAGGCCGTCGCCGCCGCCAAATGACGACGGCGGAACCGGCCTTGTGTGAGACCGGTGTCGCGCCGATTCGATCGCTGGTGCCGCACCGCGCCGGCAGGGGAGGGGTCGTGCCTAGAATGCCGCGATGGTGCGCGGCGGGGGCCTGACCCGAAACGCCGCGATCGAATCCGCAGGGTTTTCACGTGGCGCAATCAAAACGAAGCTTTCTCGACCCCATCGATCACCGCTTGATCAAGCGGCTGCTGAAGGACGGCAGGGCGTCGTTCAAGACGCTGGCGGCGGAGGTCGGCTTGACGGCCCCAGCCTGTGCCGAGCGCGTCCGCCGCTTGCGCGAGGAAGGTGTCATCAAGGGCTACCGGGCCGATGTCGACTGGAGTCGACTGGGCCTGCACGTCAACGCGCTGATCCGCATCGGTGCAGCGGCCGAGCGTGGCGACGATCTGCTGAAGGCCTTTCGCGATACGCCCAATGTGGTCGAGGTCGTGCGCGTCACAGGGGCGGACAGCTACGTCGTGCACATCCTGGCGCGGTCCAGCGAAGAACTGGAGGCCGTGATCGACCGGATCGGCGGCTTTGGTACCGTCAACACCTCGCTGGTGCTCTCGACCCCATTGCCTGCGGCAGAACGCCTGGCGCCGCTCCTCGGTCGGTTCGAGTTGTAGAAGTCCGTGCGCGCACCAGACGAAGCGTGGTTCGTGAACGGCCGAGCGGTCGGCTGCGCTGGCGGAGTCTCCAGTCACCGGCGTTTCACGGCTCAGCCTCAATCGATCTCGGCAATCAGCTCGATCTCCACGCAGGCCCCCAGCGGAATCTGCGCCACGCCAAAGGCGCTGCGGGCATGTTTGCCGGCCTCGCCGAACACTTCGCCCAGCAGTTCGGAGCAGCCGTTGGTGACCAGGTGCTGCTCGGTGTAGTCGGCCGCGCTGTTGACCAGGCTCATCACCTTGACGATGCGGCGCACGCGCTGCAGGTCGCCGTCGCAGGCGGCCTGCAGGGTGCCCATCAGGTCGATGGCGACGGCGCGCGCGGCTTGGGCGCCTTCGGCCGTGCTCATGCTGGCGCCCAGCTTGCCGACCCACACCTTGCCGTCCTTGCGCGCGATGTGGCCCGACAAAAAGACCAGCTTGCCGCTGTGCGCAAACGGCACATAGGCGGCAGCGGGGGTGGCGACGGCTGGCAACTGGATGCCCAGTTGCTGCAATTTGGCGGCGACGGTCATGGTGGGGACTCGCAAAAGAAGGATTGAACAAAGGGGTGGGCCGAGACGACGCAGCGGCAGGGCGCACCCGTTGACTGTAACGGGGCGGCGCGCTGGCGCATGATGCGGTCCATTGCATCGCCATGGCCTTTTCATGACGCCCCCCAACCCCCGCCTTGCCCGTCCGCGCCCGATGGCTGCTGCCCTCATGGCGCTGCCGCTGGGCGTTTGGCTGGGCACGGCGGTGCAGTTGCAGCAGCGCGCGCTGGATGGCGCAGCGGTGTACGGCCTGGCACTGGCCGGGGCCGGGCTGCTGGCGCTGGTTGCGGCGTGGGGCTCGCGCCGCGCCGCACCGGGGCACGCGCTGGCCGTGGCCTGGCTGCTGGTGGGCGCGCTGGCAGCCTGGGGTGCGGCGGGCACGCGCGCCGTCGGCATGGCGGCGCAGGCCCTGGCGCCGGCGCTGGAGGGGCGCGACGTGGTGCTGACCGGCGTGGTCGCCCGCATGCCCCAGCACGACGAGCGCGGCTGGCGCCTGGTGCTGGACGTGCAGGCCGCGCGCCTGGACGGCGCCGCCGTGGCCGTGCCGCCGCGCGTGCAGCTGGCCTGGTATGACGCGCCCATGCGCCCCGGCGCCGCCGCGCCCCTGGGGCCGTCCGAGCCCATCCGCGCCGGTGACCGCTGGCAGCTCACGGCGCGCCTGAAGGCGCCGCACGGCAGCCTCAACCCGCACGGCTTCGACGTCGAGCTGTGGCTGTGGGAGCAGGGCGTGGGCGCCACCGGCTATGTGCGCACCGGCCCGCGCGACGCGCCGCCGCAGCGGCTGGCTCAGGGCCAGGGGCACCTCGTCGAGCGCGCGCGCCAGCACGTGCGCGACGGCATCCTGGCGCTGGGCCAGGGCGGCGACGAGGCGGCGCGCCACCGCCTGGGCATCATCGCCGCGCTGGTCACGGGCGACCAGAACGTGATCGAGCGCAGCGACTGGGACGTGTTTCGCGCCACCGGCGTGGCGCACCTGATGAGCATCTCGGGCCTGCACATCACCATGTTTGCCTGGATCACGGCCGGCGCCGTGGGCTGGCTGTGGCGGCGCTCGGCGCGCTGGCGCGGCTGGGGGCGCTTCAGCCCGTGCCTGCTGCTGCCCGCGCCCAGCGCCGCCTGGGTCGGCGGTGTGCTGCTGGCCGCGGCCTACGCCCTGTTCAGCGGCTGGGGCGTGCCCGCGCAGCGCACGGTGCTGATGCTGGCGTGCATGACGGCGCTGCGCATCAGCGGCCTGCGCTGGCCCTGGTGGTTGACCTGGCTGTGGGCCGGCGCGGTGGTGCTGCTGATCGACCCATGGGCCATGCTGCAAGCCGGGTTCTGGCTCAGCTTTGTCGCCGTCGGCGTGCTGTTTGCTACGGATTCGAGAGCTGCCGGCGCCGAGCAGAAGGGCGCGACGGCCCATTTGAAGCAGTTGTTGCGCGAACAGGGCGTGGTCACGCTGGCGCTCACGCCGCTGTCGCTGATGCTGTTCGGCCAGGCCTCGGTGGTGGGCCTGCTGGCCAACCTGATCGCCATTCCGTGGGTCACGCTGGTGGTCACGCCGCTGGCGCTGGCCGGCGTGCTGTGGGCGCCGCTGTGGTCGGCGGCCGCTGCCGCGCTGCAACCGCTGTCGGCGCTGCTGGCGTGGCTGGCGGCTTGGCCGTGGGCACAGCTGAGCCTGCCGGCCGCACCCCTGGCGCTGGGCGCGTTGGCCGTGGCGGGCGGCGCGCTGGCGGCCATGCGCTGGCCCTGGCCGCTGCGCCTGGCCGGCCTGCCGCTGGTCTTGCCCTTCGTGCTGTGGCAGCCGGCGCGCCCAGCGCCCGGCACGTTCGAGCTGCTGGCCGCCGACGTGGGGCAGGGCAGCGCCGTGCTGGTGCGCACCGCCAGCCACACGCTGCTGTACGACGCCGGCCCGCGCTACTCGGCCGACAGCGACGCCGGCCAGCGGGTGCTGGTGCCGCTGCTGCGCGCCCTGGGCGAGCGCGTGGACCGGCTGGTGCTGAGTCACCGCGACACCGACCACACCGGCGGCGCCGCGGCCGTGCTGGCGCAGTACCCGCGCGCGGCGCTGACCACGTCGATCGAGGCCGGCCGCACGCTGGAGGGGCTGCCCGCCGGCGAGCCCTGCCTGGCCGGCAGCGGCTGGCAGTGGGACGGCGTGCGCTTCGACGTGCTCTACCCCGACGCCGAGCAGGCCGCCGCGGCCCGGCGCAGCAACGCCATGAGCTGCGTGATCCGGGTCGGCACGGCACAGGCCTCGGTGCTGCTCACGGGCGACATCGAGGCGCCGCAGGAGCAGGCCCTGGTGGCCGGCGGCGCGCCGCTGCACAGCGACGTGCTGCTGGTGCCCCACCACGGCAGCCGCACGTCCTCATCCGCTGCCTGGCTGGACGCCGTGCAGCCGCGCCTGGCGCTGGTGCAGGCCGGCTACCGCAATGCCTTTGGCCACCCGGCGGCGCCGGTGCTGGCGCGCTATGCCGAGCGCGGCGTGCGCGTCATCGCGTCGCCGGCCTGCGGCGCCATGCACTGGCGCAGCGCGGCGCCCGAGGCGCTGCAATGCGAGCGTGACATCGCCGCGCGCTATTGGCATCATCAATTGCCATGAAAACGCTGCTCATCGTCTATCACAGCCTGACCGGCGGCACGCGGCAGATGGCCGAGGCCGCCGCGCGCGCGGCGCAGGGCGAAGAGGGCGTGACCGTGCGCCTGCTGCGCGCCGTGGATGCCGGCCCCGCCGACGTGCTGGCCGCCGACGGCTACCTGTTTGCCGCGCCCGAGAACCTGGCGTCGCTGGCAGGCCTGATGAAGGACTTCTTCGACCGCTGCTACTACCCGGTGCTGGGCCAGGCCAACGGCCGGCCCTATGCCGTCATGATCTGCGCCGGCAGCGACGGCAGCAATGCGCTGCGCCAGCTCGAGCGCATCGCTACCGGCTGGCGCCTGAAGGCCATCGCGCCCGGCCTGATTGTTTGCACCCACGCGCAGACACCCGAGCGCATCCTGGCGCCCAAGGTGATCGAGGCCGATGACCTGGCGCGCTGCGCGGAATTGGGGGCCGGGTTGGCGGCGGGCCTGGCGGCGGGGGTGTTTTGAGCGCCTTCAATACCGGACGCAGAGGACGCAAAGGGTTCGCAAAGGACGCAAAAAAGACATCCAAAATTGGTTCTTGGGTCGTTGAGTTTTCGTGGGCGATATGCGCTGCCAACGTAGGGCGACCCATCACGGATTCTTTTGCGTTCTTTGCGTAATTTTTGCGTCCTCTGCGTCCGGCTGTTCGGGCTGCTACCGCCCCATCGCCATCGCCACCGCCTGCCCCAGCTCGATCACCGCCATGGCGTAGTAGCTGCTCCAGTTGTAGCGGGTGATGACGTAGAAATTCTGCGTGCCGGCGACGTAGCTGGGTTCGGCGCCGCCGTTTTGCAGCTCGATCAGGGCCAGGGGGCCGGCGTTGGCCTGGGCGTCGGCGCCCAGTACGGCGCCCAGGTCCATGAAGCGCTGGGGCGTGAAGCTGGGCAGGATGTCGGGCGCCAGCAGGGTGCTCATGTCGGCCTCGGGCGCCAGGCGCACGGGGTAGTGGGTGGGCATGCCCGGCTGCCAGCCGTAGCCCTTGAAGTAGTTGGCCACCGAGCCGATGGCGTCGGCCTCGCTTTGCCACAGGTCGATCTGGCCGTCGCCGTCGAAATCGACCGCGTACTTGACCCAGCTGGAGGGCATGAACTGCGGCATACCCATGGCGCCGGCGTAGCTGCCCAGGGGCTGCGTGGGGGCCATGTCGGTGCGCGCGCACAGGCTCAGGAACTGCTCGAGCTCGCCGTTGAAGTAGGCTTGGCGCTCGGCGGCGCGCGGGTGCTCGGGCGGAAAGTCGAAGGTGAGCGTGGCCAGCGCGTCGATGACGCGAAAGCTCCCCATGTTCTGGCCGTAGATGGTTTCCACGCCGATGATGCCGACGATGATTTCGGGCGGCACGCCGTACTCGGCCTGTGCCCGCGCCAGCGTGTCGCGGTTGCGCTGCCAGAAGCGCACGCCGGCGCCGATGCGCGTGGCGTCGATGAAGCGGCTGCGGTAGATGCGCCAGTTCTTGGCCGTGCCGCGCGCGGGCGGCAGCATCAGGCGCGGCACCTGGCGCAGGAACACGGCCTGGCCGACGGCCTGGCGTGTCCATTGCACGTCCAGCCCGCGGCGCTCGGCCACCTCGTCGGCCCAGCGCATGGCGTCGTCGCGCAGCAGGTAGGGGCTGGGTTCGGCAGCGTCGGCGGATTTGGAGCGTTTTTTGGCCTCGGCGCTTGTCCATGAAGCGCCGGCAGCTATCAATAACGTAGTGACCGAACGGCGAGACAGGGTGCGGGCGGGCCCAGGGAATGGCATGGCGGACTTCAGGACGGGCGGGGCCAGCGCAGCTGGCGAAAGGCTCGCCGCAGTGTAGCAAGCGAGGGCGCCGCAGACGAGCCGCGTGCACCGGGCGCGGCGTAGCGCTGGCGCTCCAGCGCCAGCAGCCAGCGCGACAGCGGCGCGCGCAGCTCGGCGGCCCAGGGGGCGTGCTCGACCAAATGCGCCAGCTCGCGCGGCGGCGTGCTGTCGGCCGCCTCGATGCCGGCCGCGCGCAGGCGCCGGCGTGCCGCATCCAGCAGGCGCAGCCAGGGGTCGTGCTGCGTGCGCTCCCAGCGCGCCCAGGCTGCGCCGACCAGGGCCGCGGCCGTCAGCAGGCCGGCCAGCACCTTGCCCAGGTCTTCCCAGCTGGGCTGCTCAAAGCCCAGGCCGCGCAGCAGGTCGAGCTGGCGGCCCTGCGTGTAGTTCAGCACCCATTGGTTCCAGCGGTTGTTGACGGCGTCCCAGCCGGCGCGCAACTGCCGCAGCAGGTCGGGGTTGAGCGTGCCGATGGCGCCGGCCACCAGGCCCGGCGGCGGGCGCAGGCGCTGCGTCTGGCCGACGCGGCCGGGCATGACGGCGCCGGTGGGGTCCACCCGCACCCAGCCGCGCCCGGCCAGCCAGACCTCGGTCCAGGCGTGGGCGTCGGCGTTGCGCACCACCCAGTAGCCGTCCAGCCCATTGATCTCGCCGCCCTGAAAGCCGGTGACGATGCGCGCGGGCACGCCGGCGGCGCGCAGCAGCACCACGAAGGCCGAGGCGATGTGCTCGCAAAAGCCGGCCTTGGCGTCGAACCAGAAGTCGTCGGCGCTGTCGCGCGCGGCAATGCCGGGCTCCAGCGTGTAGCTGTAGCCGCCGCTGCGCAGGCGCTGCAGGGCGGCCTGCACGATGGCCTGCGGGCTGTTGCCGGGCGCGGCGGCGCGCAGCTCGCGCGCCAGCGCCACGGTGCGGGGATTAAAGCCGGCGGGCAGTTGCAGCTCGGCGCCCAGCTGGCGCGGCAGGCGCCCGTCCCAGCCGGTCTGGCCGTAGCTGAACTGGGGCCAGCTCTGGGCGCGATAGCGCAGCAGGGCGGTGACGGGGCGGTTGGCCATCCATTGCAGGTCGGGTGTCTGGCGCGCGCGCCAGCCGGGGGGCAGCTCGGGCGCTTGCGGCGCGGCGTCCAGCGTCAGCAGCCAGGGGCTGGCGCTGGGCTCCAGCGTCAGCTCGTAGCCGATGGGCGCGCCGCTGACCTGCAAGTCCCGGGGCGGCGGGCCCAGCGCCGCCTCAAAGCCGTCGCCGCCGCCGCGCGCCGTCCATTGCTGGCCGTCGAAGTGGCTGAGCACCGGGCCGCGAAAGTACAGCTCGCGCTGCGGCGGCGGCGCGCCGTCCCAGCGCACGCGCAGCGCAATGCCGTCGTCCAGCGCCAGCTTGGCCACGTTGCCCACCGTCATGGTGGATGACAGGCCGCTGCGCCCGCGCAGCTCGCCCGTGGGCATGCCCCACAGCGGCGCAAAGCGCGGAAAGAACACGAACAGGGCAATCATCACGGGCGCACCGGCCAGCGCCATGCGCAGCGCCAGCGCGGCCGACTCGCGCAGGGGGGGTTGGCCGACCGGGCGGTGCGCGTTGATCAGCGCCGTCAGCAGACCCCACACGCCCACCAGCATGACGGCCGCGCTGGCCAGCGACTGCGAGTGGAAAAAACCCGTCAGCAGGGTGAAGAAGCCCAGAAAGAAGATCACCAGCGCATCGCGCCGCGCGCGCAGCTCCAGCGTCTTGAGTGCCAGCAGCGACACCACCAGGGTGACGCCCGCGTCCTGCCCCAGCAGCGCGCCGTGGGTGACGCGGGTGGCGGCGGTGGCGGCGACGAGCAGCACGATCAGCCAGGCGCGATGCGGCAGCGGCCGGCCGGTGAGCGCCAGTGTGCCGCGCCACAGCAGCACCACCGCCACCAGGGCCGAGCACCACGCGGGCAGGTGGGGCACCTGCGGCAGCACGATCCAGCCCACCAGCGCCAGCAGGAACAGCGTGTCGCGCGTCTCGCGCGGCAACTGCTGCAGGCGCGACAGCCAGCGGGTGTGCGACGCGGTGGTTTGTGGCGTGGCGTTCAGCATGTGGCCAGCGCCTCCAGGCAGCGCAGGCGGTGCGCGGGGCCGCCGTCCACGGCAATCTCGATGCCGGGCAGGCGCAGGCCCCAGTCCAGGCCCTGCGCGTCGGCGGCCAGCACCCAGGCCGTCAGGCGCGACAGGCGCGCCTCGGGCGCCAGCGGGCCGGCGCGGGCGTAGTCCAGCCACAGCGCCTGGCGCTGCACCTGCTGGGTGTCGCGGCTGACCAGTTCGCCCGAGCGGGCGTACTTCTTCCAGACCACCAGCTTCAGCGGGTCGCCGCGCTGGTAGCCGCGCACGCCGTCGAACTCGCCGCTGGCGCGCGCGCCGCCGGCGTGGCCGCTGCCGGGGGCGGGCTCGCCGGCGGGCAGGGCGGGCGGCTGGGGCTCGGGCGCGGGGTAGACCAGTACGCGCGCCGCCGGCTGCCAGGGCGCCCACACGCGAAACGAGCCCAGCGGAAAGCGCGTCTCGGCCACCAGCGTGGGCACCGCGTGCTGGCCGCGGCGGGGCGGCGCAAAGGCCACTTCGACCGTCGTCTGGCCACCCGCCGCCACATCGGCCCAGGCCCATTGGCGCGTGCCCTGCAGCGCCACGCCAATGGCCCAGCGCGGCGTGCGCCGGTTGTTGATCAGCGTGACCCCAAGGCGCGCCAGCTGCCCGGCAAACACTGGCTCCGGCGGCGCCATCTGCAACGCCAGTCCGCGCAGCGTGCCGTGCCCCACCACCATGCCGGCCGCGGCGCAGCCCGCCAGCAGAAAGGTGAGGGCGTAGCCCAGGTTGAGCTGGTAGTTGATCGATCCGATCAGCAGCACCGCCAGCGTCACGCCCAGCATCCAGCCCGCGCGAGTGGGCAGGATGTAGACGTTGCGCTGGGTCAGCAGCAGCGTGTCGGTGCGCGGCAGCCGCCCCTGCCACCAGAGCGCCCAGCGCTGGCGCAGGCGCGCGCGCCAGGCCCACCAGGGCAGGGCGGGGGCTTGGGTGATTTCTGAATCAGATAGGGCGTTGGCGCGCACGGGGAAAG
Source organism: Ottowia sp. (assembly GCF_046348305.1). GTDB lineage: Bacteria > Pseudomonadota > Gammaproteobacteria > Burkholderiales > Burkholderiaceae_C > Ottowia. Next base: position 221,502 of record NZ_JAXMEM010000008.1, on the reverse strand, counting down.
CGTGAGTAGCTATTGTTTTGATGTTTTTCTGAAATACCGGACGCAGAGGACGCAAAGGATTCGCAAAGGGCGCAAAAAATACATTTCAAAAGGGGCTCTGAAACGCACCGAACTCTCGTGGTGCGCAATACCTGTCAAGGTATACCCGCCCCTCGATGAATTCTTTTGCGTCCTTTGCGTGGTTTTTGCGTCCTCTGCGTCCGGCTGTTTGGCTGTTCAGCCGGCCTCATGCCAGCGGCACCGCCTCGATCATTGCCCGCACCTGCTCGACGGCGCCGCGCCCGGCGTTGCCCACCGGTACCAGGCGGTGCGCGGTGCAGGCGGGCAGCACGGCCTGCACGTCGTCGGGGGCCACGTAGTCGCGCCCGGCGATCAGTGCCTGGGCGCGCGCCACGCGCAGCAGCGCGATGCCGGCGCGCGGCGACAGGCCCTGCACGAACCAGCGGCCCGAGCGCGTGGCGGCGATCAGGTCCTGCACGTAGTCCAGCAGCGGATCGGCCACGTGCACGCGCCCCACGGCCTGCTGCAGCGCGGCCAGCTCCAGGGCGGACAGCACGGCCGGCAAGGCGTCGGCGTACTCGCGCCGGCCCTCGCTGGCCAGCAGCTCGCGCTCGGCGCGGCGCTCGGGGTAGCCCAGCGAGATGCGCATCAGAAAGCGGTCCAGCTGCGACTCGGGCAGCGCGTAGGTGCCCAGCTGGTCGTGCGGGTTTTGCGTGGCAATGACAAAGAAGGGTTGGGGCAGGGCGCGCGTGGCGCCTTCCACCGTCACCTGCTTTTCCTCCATCGCCTCCAGCAGCGCGCTTTGCGTCTTGGGGCTGGCGCGGTTGATCTCGTCGGCCAGCAGCACCTGGGCAAATACCGGGCCGGGGTGAAACACGAAGGATTCGCTGCCACGCTCGTACACCGACACGCCCAGCAGGTCGCTGGGCATCAGGTCGGCCGTGAACTGCACACGCGAGAACGCCAGCCCGAAGGTGCGCGCCAGCGCGTGCGCCAGCGTGGTCTTGCCCACGCCCGGCACGTCCTCGATCAGCAGGTGGCCGCCCGCCAGCAGGCAGGCCACGCTGGCCTCCACCTGGGCGCTTTTGCCCACCATCACCGTGTTAAGCTGATCCAGAACAGCTTTGATCTTTTTTGTTGCATCCATGGGTGGACGTTAACGGAAAATCGGGCTGATTTCGGGCATCGAGGAGACAAGAATTGGGACGCACCGGCTATTTCGTTCATCCGGACTGCCGATTGCATGACATGGGCGCCGGCCACCCCGAGTGCCCGGCGCGCATCGACGCCATCGAAGACCGCCTGCTGATCACCGGCGTGGCCGACGCGCTGGAGCGGCGCGAGCCCTCGCCCGCCACCATGGGCGAGCTGCTGCTGGCCCATGGCCGCCGCCACGTGGCCGCGCTGCGCGGCCTGAGCGAAATCCTGGCCGAGGAGGTGGCCGCTGGCGGGCCGGACGCGTTTTCGATCGATCCGGACACCTCGATGAACACCCACACCTGGCGCGCCGCGCTGCTGTCGGCCGGCGCCGCCATTGACGCGGTGGACGCGGTGCTGGGCGGCGAGCTGGAAAACGCCTTTTGCGCCACCCGCCCGCCCGGCCACCACGCCACGCGCGACCAGGCCATGGGTTTTTGCTTTTTCAGCAACGTGGCCATTGCCGCCAAATACGCCTGCGAGCGCTATGGCCTCAAGCGCGTGGCCATCGTCGACTTCGACGTGCACCACGGCAACGGCACCGAAGACATCGTGCATGGCGACGAGCGCATCCTGATGGTGAGCTTCTACCAGGACCCGTTCTACCCGCCCGGCGGCGCGCGCTTTCACGACGCCAACCTGGTCAACTGCCCCGTGCCCGCCTACACCCGCGGCATGGACATCCGCGAGCTGGTCGAGATGATGTGGGTGTCGCGCCTGGAGCAGCACAAGCCCGAGCTGATCCTGATCAGCGCCGGCTTCGACGCCCACCGCGACGACGACATGGGCCAGCTGGGCCTGACCGAGAGCGACTACACCTGGATCACCGACCGCATCAAGGGCATCGCCAAGCGCTTTGCCAAGGGCCGCATCGTCAGTTGCCTGGAGGGCGGCTACAACCTGCACGCGCTGGCGCGCAGCGTGGAGGCGCATGTGCGGGTGCTGGCGGATGTGTGATGGGGTGCCAATCAAGCCATATCGATCGGACCTCGAGGTTTTCGTTTTCTGAACATCCCCCCCACGGGCTGTTCCGCGCGGCCTGGATGGCAACCGGCTGCAGACCTCCATGCTGCTGTCGATGGCGCAAGATCGCGTTGACCGGCTGCCGGCAATCGGCACAAGAATTTCAACCCGATGGATGCGCGGCGCAATGATCCCTGATGCCGCAACCTGCCGGCCATGCGACCGCCGGCCTCGGTTTCGCTGGCCCGGTGTTCGGCCCGCACGACGCACGCCATGAACCCGGACACCCGCCGACCGTCCCTGCACGTGACCGCGCTCAGCCTTGGCGCGGGTGCTGCCGCGCGCTTGAGCGGCTGGAGCGCGATTTGTCCAGCCGGCCTGTCGCTCATCGTCGATGAAGAAGGCGATCTCAAGACCGGCCTGCTGCGCGTGCTGGCGGGCGAGACCGCAGCCGACGCCGGCACCGTCCGATGGAACGACGCGGACAACCGTGCCTGGCCCCCTGCGCAGTACAAGGATGCCCTGTTTTGGCGCGATCCGCGCGCGCCCTGGCCCGAGGTTTCGCCCGCCCACTGGGCGCAGGATCTGGCGGCGCGCCACCCCCGATGGAGTGCCGCCGACTGGCAGGCCCACGGGCAGGGCCTGGGCTTGACCGAGCACCTGCACAAGGAGATGTTTCGCCTGTCTGCCGGCAGCAGGCGCAAGGTGCTGCTGGCGGCGGCGTTGGCCAGCGGCGCGCCGCTCACGCTGATCGACGAGCCCGAGGCGGCGCTCGATTGGGCCTCGATCCGCTACCTGCGCGCGGCATTGGCGGATGAGGCGGCGCGCAGCGCCAAGGCGGGGCGCGTCATCGTCGTGGCGCACCACGAACCGATGCCGGGCGTGCCCTGGGCACAGGTGCTGCGGCTGCCGTGAGGCCCGCGCCTGAAGCGCGCTGCGGCCTCGGGCGCGCGTCGCTATACTGGTTTTCGGTTTTGGCGGCGGGTTCGAGGCGTCGATGGAACACGATTTCTGGCTGCAACGCTGGCGCGAAGGGCAAACCGGCTTTCATCAGGCGCGCGTGCTGCCGCTGTTGCAAAAGCACTGGCCGGCCCTTGGCGTGGCCCCGGGCGGGCGCGTGTTCGTGCCGCTGGCCGGCAAGTCGCTCGACATGCTCTGGCTGGCCGAGCAGGGCCATCGCGTGCTGGGGGTGGAGCTGTCGCCGCTGGCCGTCGAGCAGTTTTTTGCCGAGCATCACCTGACGCCGGCGGTGCATGCCTCGCGCTACGGCACGCATCACGTGGCGGGCCCGATCGAGCTGATCTGCGGCGATGCCTTTGGCCTGGACGAAGCGGTGTTGGCCGATTGCGTCGGCGTGTACGACCGCGCGGCCCTGATTGCCTTGCCGCCCGAGTTGCGCGCGCGCTATGCCGGCGAGCTGCAGGCCCGGCTGCCCGCGGGTTGCCGCGGTCTGCTGCTCACGCTGGAGTACCCGCAGCAGCAGATGCCCGGGCCGCCTTTTTCGGTGGCCGAGTCGGAGGTGGTGCAACGCTACGCACCGGCGTGGCAGGTGCAGCGGCTGGAGTGCCGCGACATCCTGGCGCAGGAACCCCACTTTGCGGCGCGCGGATTGACGGCGCTCTCGACCGTGGTGTTTCGGCTCGAGCGCGCAGCGCATTCAATCAGAAGCCATCAAGCATGAACCACGATACCTCCGCCGCCGCGCGCGCCGAACATTTTCGCGCCCTGCATGACCGCCGCCGCGTCCTGCTTTTGCCCAACGCCTGGGACGCGGGCAGCGCGCGCCTGTTTGCCGAACTGGGTTTTGCCGCCGTGGCCACCACCAGCGGCGGCGTGGCGTGGTCGCTCGGCTATGCCGATGGCGAAGCGCTGCCCCTGGCCGAGGTGCTGGCGGTGGTGCGGCGCATGGTGCGCGTCACCCCGGTGCCGCTCAGCGTGGACTTCGAAGCCGGCTACGGCGCCACGCCGCAGGCGGTGCAAGGCAGCGTGCGCGCGGTGATCGACGCCGGGGCGGCGGGCATCAACATCGAGGACGGCATCAACCACCAGCGCCTGCGCACGCCAGGCGACGCCGCGCTGCGTATTGCCGCAGCGCGCGATGCCGCCCGGCAGGCGGGCGTGCCCATCGTCATCAACGCGCGCATCGACCTGTGGATGCTGCCTGGCGATGCCTCGGAGGCGCAGCGCATCGACGAGGCCGTACGCCGTGCCCACGCCTATCTGGCGGCCGGGGCCGACTGCATCTACCCCATCGGCGTGACCGACCCGGCCAGCATTCGCGCCTTGGCCAGCGCCATTGACGCGCCCATCAACGTCGGCGCCCGCCCCGGGCTGCCGGATCTGGCGGAGCTTGCCCGCCTGGGCGTGGCGCGCGTCAGCACCGCCACGCGACTGGCCACGCTGGCCTATTCCAGCGTGCGCGACGCCGCACGGGCCGTGCAGGCCCACGGCCGCTGGGACGGGCTGAGCGCGCCCTTCAACTACCCTGACATGCAACGCCTGTTTGCCGTCCACGCCTGATCCCCGGCTTGCGCGGGCGCGGTACGATCGCCCCACCGACCGCGAAAGCCCGCCCCATGTACCTGCCCCCCGCGCATGCCTGCCAGGACGCCCAATGGGCCGCGCGCATCGTGCGCGAGCAGCCGCTGGCCAGCCTGGTCACGACCGACGACACCGGATTGCCCGAGGTCAGCCACCTGCCCATGCACCTGCAAGTGAGCGAGCAGGGCGGCTGGACCCTGCTGGCGCACATGGCGCGCGCCAACCCGCAGTGGCGCCACCTGCAGGCGCGCCCGCAGGCGCTGGTCACGTTCCTCGGCCCCAACGCCTATTTGTCGCCCGTGGTGTACCCCGATCGCGAGCGCGTACCCAGCTGGAACTACGTGGCCGTTCACTGCCGGGTGCAGGCGCGCCTGATCGCCTCAGACGACGCGGCGGGCAAGGATCGCCTGCTCAAGGTCCTGATCGGCCAGCACGAGCCGGCCTATGCGGCGCAGTGGCGTGGCCTGGACGAGGGTTTTCAGCAGCGCATGCTGGCCGGCATCGTGGCGTTCGAGCTTGACGTGCAAAGCTGGCAATGCGCGGTCAAGCTCAACCGCCACCGCCCCGAATCGCACGCCGCCCTGCATGCGCGCTATGCGGCGGGCACGGCCGACGAACAGGCACTGGCGCGCTGGATGGTCGATCTGGGCCTGGCCGACGCCGACAGCCGGCCGGGCGAGGCCTGATCCCATGCGCTGGATCGGCCTGCTTGGTCTGCTGCTGGCCCTGGCCATCGCCATGGTTTCGGCGCGCCAGTCCCTGAGCGCCCGCGGCCCGGCGGCCGGTGCGTCCACCCCCGTGACGGAGCAGAGTCGGCAGATCCAGCAGCAATACAAGCAAGCGCTCGACGCTGCGCTGCAAGCCCCGCGCGACGTCCCGGACGACGCTCGATGACCGAGCCCGTGCAGCGCGTGGACAGCGACGAAGCGGCCATGCGCCTGGCCCTGGAGGAGGCACGCGCGGCCGCCGCAGCCGGCGAGGTGCCGGTGGGCGCCGTCGTGGTCAAGGACGGCCATGTCGTCGCGCGCGGGCGCAACGCGCCCATCGGCACGCACGACCCCACGGCCCACGCCGAGATCGTTGCGCTGCGCGCCGCCGCGCAGGCGCTGGGCAACTACCGGCTGGACGGTTGCACGCTGTACGTCACGCTCGAGCCCTGCGCCATGTGCGCCGGCGCCATGCTGCATGCGCGGCTGGCGCGGGTGGTGTTCGGCGCCGCAGACCCGCGCACCGGCGCCGCCGGCTCGGTGCTGAACGTGCTGGGCGACCCGCGCATCAACCACCAGACCCGTGTGGATGGCGGCGTGCTGGCCGAGGAGGGCGCCCGCCTGCTGCGCGGGTTTTTCGAGCCGCGGCGCGGCAACGCCAGCCCCTTGCGCGAAGACGCCCTGCGCACGCCCGACGCCGCTTTTGCCGACCTGCCAGGCTACCCTTGGGCACCGCACTACGTCAGCGACCTGCCGGCGCTCTCCGGACTGCGCCTGCACCATCTGGACGAGGGCCCGCCCGATGCGGCGCTGACCTGGCTGTGCCTGCACGGCAACCCCAGCTGGAGCTTTCTGTACCGCCACATGATTCCCGCCTTCACGGCGGCCGGCCATCGCGTCGTTGCGCCCGACCTGATCGGTTTTGGCAAAAGCGACAAACCCAAGAAGGAAAGCGCCCACAGCTTTGTGTGGCACCGCCAGGTTCTGCTGGAGCTGGTGCAGCGGCTGGACTTGCAGCGCATCGTGCTGGTGGTGCAGGACTGGGGCGGCCTGCTGGGCCTGACGCTGCCCATGGCCGATCCGGCGCGCTATCAGGGTTTGCTGGTGATGAACACGCTGCTGGCCACCGGCGATGCGCCGCTGCCGGCCGGCTTTGTGGCCTGGCGCGAGATGTGCGCCCAAAAACCCGCCTATGACATCGCCCGCCTGCTGCGGCGCGGCAACCCGCAAATGAGCGCTGCCGAATGCGCAGCCTACGCTGCGCCGTTTCCGGACGCCGGCCATCGAGCCGCCACACGTGCCTTCCCCGCGATGGTGCCCGAGCATGCCGGCGAGGAGGGCGCCGCGATTTCGCGCGCGGCGCGCGACTTCTGGCGCCATCGGTGGCAAGGCCGCAGCCGGATGGTGATCGGCGCGGCCGACCCGGTGCTCGGCCAGGCCGTCATGCATCACCTGCAACAGGACATTCGCGGTTGCCCGCCGCCGGTGGTGTTGCCGCAGGCCGGCCACTTCGTCCCCGAGCACGGCAGCGCCATTGCCCAGGATGCGCTGGCGTATTTCACGCAGGCCGAACGGCGTGACCACCAACACGCAGAGTTATAATTTTGATAGCTGCCTGCGCTTTTCCTGCATGCGCTGGCGGCCGATTTCATCAAGAAAATTTGCCATCCATGGCCCACATCTACGTCTATTCGCCCGCGGGCGCCGTGCGCGACCGAGCCGCTTTTCGCCGCGGCATCAAACAGCTCCAGGCCCTCGGGCACGAGGTCGAAATCGATCTCGATGCCTTGAGCAGCTGGCAACGCTTTGCCGGGGACGACGCCACGCGCCTGGCCGCCATCGGCCGCGCTGCGGCCAGCAGGGCCGACGTCACCCTGATTTCGCGCGGGGGCTACGGCCTGACGCGCCTGTTGCCCCACATGCCGTGGCGCGACCTGGCCCGGTCGGTTGAGCGCGGCACGCGCTGGGTCGGCTTCAGTGACTTCACGGTGCTGCAACTGGGTTTGTTGGCGCGCACCCCGGGGGCAGTCACCTGGGCCGGCCCCGCCTTGTGCGAAGGCTTTGGTGCCGCCGATGTGACGGACGCGTCGGAGGGCCATGGCGGCGCGACGGGAAGCGGTGGCCCCGACGAGATCATGCTGGCCTGCTTCGACGACCTGGTGAGCGGCGTCGGCGAGGGCACCGGTTGGCGCTTGCGCGCACCTGACGTCGCCGCGCTCGGGCCCCGCCAGGGCAGCTTGGCGGGGCATGCGCCGCTGTGGGGCGGCAACCTGTGCATGGTCACGTCACTACTGGCCACGCCCTGGTGGCCCGACATCAAGGGCGGCGTGCTGTTCTTGGAGGAGGTGGGCGAGCACCCCTATCGCATCGAGCGCATGCTGCTGCAACTGCTGCACGCCGGCGTGCTGGCACGCCAGAAGGCCATCGTGCTGGGCGACTTCAGCGACTACCGCCTGGGTCCGCACGACCGCGGCTACACGCTGGCCAAGGTCATCGACCACCTGCGGGCGCAACTGAAGGTCCCCGTGCTGACCGGCCTGCCATTCGGCCACACGCCCACCAAAGTGCTGCTGCCGGTGGGCGCGCACGTGGACTTGCTGGTGGAAGGGCGCGAAGCGCTGCTGCTGTGGGGGCACCTGCACTGAACCTAAATCCGGCAGTTGACCGCTTGCAACCCTTAGAAAATTGTTGTGAATATTGGGTTTTTCGCCTTCGACGCAGCTCACCTGAAAGGTGACAGCGCTACACACCCGCCAGCACCATGCTCGGCGCACCATGCGGCGTTGTTCGTTCTTGCGCACAGGAGTGCGCTGCGTCCTCACGCCTTGCCTGGCACGCCGATCACGGCACTGACGGGTGTGTCCAACTGCCGGATTTAGGCTGAAGCGCGGCGCCCAGAGAGGGAAAAATGTTCAGCCGCGGATGGCGCTGGGCCGGGCCATCATGCTCTTGGGCAGCAGGCCCCTGAACATGGCTGACTGGTGCGTCAGCCGCCGGTGCGCCGTTTCTTCGTCATACAGGTCTGCCAGCGCGGCCATCAGCTCCGAGCGGGCGTACCACAAGGCCATTTCGTCCACGCAGAACTCGATGCGCCGCGCCAGTTGCGGGTAACGCGCGGCGCCTTCGTCGCCCAGCAGCGAAAGCATTGCACTGCGGATGTCCTCGAGCCGATGCGCCACTTCACCCGCATCGGGCTTGCGGCTGCGGCTGACCAGGCGCTCATACAGCGTCGCGAACGTTTGAGAAGAAATCCATCGCATGGCAGAAGCAATCTCGTCTGGACGATTGATTCGTTTGGTTACGTCAGATGATAGTTCGTTGCGTATGCTTGGCAATGGGTTGGGGTCAAACTTCGGCACTTGATCTCAGAACTATCGCAAACCGTGGTATTCATCACACATTTGATTATTAACATAATACACATCGTATGAAGTAATATTCAACCCCCAACACGGGCCAGCAGGATAGCACCGGGTCGCAACACCCAGTCCGATGGCCGTGCATCGCCCCGGGCGCCGGCACCCGCCGCGGGGGAATTTCTTCAGCGGTTCCTCAACGCAATGCCTTGAGCTTTTCGAATGCCGACGCCATCGCCGTGCTCTGTGGCGCTGCGCTGTCACGCACGGGTCGCTGGCCGCGCCCGGCGGCTTCAAAACGGTTGCCGGGTGGCTCGCGGCGGCCGGCGGCGGCATCCAGCTTCATGCTCAGGCTGATGCGCCCGCGCGGCACGTCCACCTCCAGCACCTTCACCTTGACGATCTGGCCGGTCTTGACGACCTCGCGTGCGTCGTTCACGAATCGGTTGGCCAGTTGGCTGACGTGCACCAGGCCGTCCTGGTGCACGCCCAGATCGACGAAGGCGCCGAACTGGGCCACGTTGCTCACGGTGCCCTCCAGCAACATGCCTTCGCGCAGGTCGCCGATGCCGTCCACGCCCTCGTTGAAGCGCGCCACCTGAAAGTCGCCGCGCGGGTCGCGCCCGGGCTTTTCCAGCTCGGCCAGGATGTCCTTGACCGTTACGGCGCCAAAGCCCGGCGTGGCCAATTGCTCGGCACGCAGGCCGCGCAGCAGCTCGGCACGGCCCATCAGCTGGTCCACCGGCTTGCCGGCGGCGACGATGATCTGCTCGACCACCGGATAGGTCTCGGGATGCACGCCGGTCATGTCCAGCGGGTTGTCGCCGCCGCGGATGCGCAAAAAGCCCGCGCACTGCTCGAAGGTCTTGGGCCCCAGGCCGCTGACTTGCAACAGCTGCTGGCGATTGGCAAAGGCGCCGTGGGTTTCGCGCCAGCGCACCACGGCCCTGGCGGCGGTGGCCGACAGGCCCGACACGCGCGTCAGCAAGGGTGCGCTGGCGGTGTTCAAGTCCACCCCCACGCCGTTGACGCAGTCTTCCACCACCGCGTCCAGCGTGCGCGCCAATTCACCCTGGTTGACGTCGTGCTGGTACTGGCCCACGCCGATGCTCTTGGGATCGATCTTGACCAGCTCGGCCAGCGGGTCTTGCAGGCGCCGCGCAATGCTGGCGGCGCCGCGCAGGCTCACGTCCACGTCGGGCAGCTCGGCGCTGGCGTATTCGCTGGCCGAGTAGACGGAGGCGCCGGCCTCGCTGACAACTATCTTTTGCATAGCTGCCTGCGCTTGTCCACCGGACGCCAGAGCCTGCTTTTGCACTGATTTGATGAGATCGCCAGCCAGCTTGTCGGTCTCGCGGCTGGCGGTGCCGTTGCCGATGGCGATGAGCTGCACGCCGTGCTTGAGCACCAGCTTCATCAGCGTGTGCAAGCTGCCTTCCCAGTCCTTGCGCGGCTCGTGCGGATAGACGGTGGCGGTGTCAACCAGCTTGCCGGTGGCGTCCACCACGGCCACCTTCACGCCGGTGCGAATGCCGGGGTCCAGCCCCATCACCACGCGCGGGCCGGCGGGCGCGGCCAGCAGCAAATCGCGCAGGTTGTCGGCAAACACCTTGATGGCCACCGCCTCGGCCTGTTCGCGCAGGCGGGCAAACAAGTCGCGCTCGGTGGACAAGCTCAGCTTGACGCGCCAGGTCCAGCTGACGCACTTGCGCAGCAAGTCATCCGCCGGGCGGCCCTGGTGCGACCAGCCCAGGTGCAGGGCGATGCGGCCTTCGGCCAGACCAATGCCCCCACGCTCCCCCGTTTCGCGTGGTCCGCTGCTCCCCAAGGGGGCCGCGCCTTGCTCGGGAGCAGCCCTTCGCTGCGGCGTCGACGGGCTCGGCGCCGGCGCGACGGGCAGCACCAGCTTGGCGTCCAGCACCTCCAGTTGCCGCCCGCGAAACACCGCCAGCGCCCGGTGCGATGGCACCCGCCCGATCGGCTCGTCATAGTCGAAGTAGTCGCGAAACTTGGCGACCTCGGCATCGTTTTCGTTCTTGCCGGCGGCCAGCTTGCTTTGCAGCAGGCCCTCGGTCCACAGCCAGGCGCGCAGGCTTTGCACCAGGGTGGCATCCTCGGCCCAGCGCTCGCTCAGGATGTCGCGCACACCGTCGAGCACGGCCGTCAGCGTGGTGAAGTCCTCGCCGCCCTCGCCTTTCTCGGCCCGCACAAAGGCCTTGCCCTCCTCCTGCGGGTCGAGCGCCGGGTTGGCAAACAGGCGGTCGGCCAGCGGCTCGATGCCGAATTCGCGCGCGATCTGGCCCTTGGTGCGGCGCTTGGGCTTGTATGGCAGGTACAGGTCTTCCAGCTCCTGCTTGGTGGGCGCGGCGTCGATGGCGGCGCGCAGCAGCGGCGTGAGCTTGCCCTGCTCCTCAATGCTCTTGAGCACGGCCGCGCGCCGCTCGTGCAGCTCACGCAAATAGGACAGGCGCGCCTCGAGCTCGCGCATCTGCACGTCGTCCAGGCCGCCCGTGGCCTCCTTGCGGTAGCGGGAAATGAAGGGGACGGTGGCGCCGCCGTCCAGCAGGTCGACGGCTGCCTGCACCTGCGCTTCGCGCACCTTCAGCTCGGACGCGATCTGGGAAGAAATGGACTGCATGGAATAACCGAAACCCCCGAAAGCGCGGCCTTGGGGGCGTGCAAAAAACGGGCGAGTTTGCCATATCTCCGTCAGGCAAACGCTCTCCGTGGGCGCACGAGTGCAGTGCAGCGCGATGGACTGGCCCGGGGGCGCTCAGGCTTCTTCGGTTTGCAGGCAGCTCAAGGGCACCAACGCCCGCACGCGGGTGCCTCGCTGCGGCGCGGACTCGATCATCAACTGCCCGCCCAATTGGTGCGCCCGAGCTTGCATGCCGCGCAGGCCCTTGCCCAACTGGCGCGCGGCCAGGCCGGCTGCCGAGCCCTCGCGCAAGCCCACGCCGTTGTCGGTAACCTCCAGCAGCAGGGCCTGCTCGCCTTTGTGCATGCAGCAGGTGATCTCGACGCGGTCCGCGCCCGAGTGCCGCAGCACGTTGGCCAGCGCCTCCTGGGTCAGGTTCAGCACATGCCGCGCGGCGTCGCCTCGCACGCTGTCCAGCAGCGCCTCGTCGGCCACGCTCCAGTGCATGCGAATGCGCGCGGTTTGCAACAGGGGCTCGATGCGGTAGCGCAGGCTGGCCATCAGGCTCAGCAGCGAGGCATCGGTCGTCATGCCGTCCACCAGCAGCTTGAGCTCGACCAGGCACTCCTGCAGCTGCGCGGCGGTCGATCGCTCCCTCGCCGATCCCGCATCCAGCGCCGAGATGATCGAAGTCAGGTGCGAGCCCACGCCATCGTGCAGGTCCTGTGCCAGACGCTGGCGGTCCAGCGCCGCGGGCGCGCCTCGATCGCGTGGCACCCGCTTGCCCAGGCTGCGCGTGCACGCCAGCCACAGCGCCAGCAAAATCAGGGTCAACAGCACCTGCGACCAGGACGCGGCAATGACACCACCGGCCGCATCATCAAAGTCGTCCAGCATCACGTCCAGGCTCGCCAGCGCCGCCATCAGCACCATCCAGCCAGGCGCGCCTGCGCGCCGCGTCAGCAGGGCATGCACCAGCGTGAGCAACAGCACAACAGCGCATGACACATTGACAATGACCCAGGCCGAAGGCTGATTCGTCATGGGTACCAGGGGCGCCGCCAAAGCCAGCCCGAGCACCGCCTGGACGCCCACCACCCACAGCTGCAATGGCCGAAAACCATGCACTGCGAGCAGCAGGAACGAGATCACCCCCAGCGTCATGAGCTGATAGGCGACATGGGTGGCAACCGTCAAGGTCGCCGGGTCCAGCGCGCCATGCCGGGACAACAAGTCCAGCAAGGCCAGTGCCGCAAAGGACAGCAAGGTTGCGCCGAACCACCGGTCGAGCCAGCGGCGGTGCGCGCGCTGACTGCCCAGCGTCCAGGCGATCACGGTCAGCGGCGTCAGCAAAGCCACCCAAGGCAACAGCATTGCGCTGTTCATGGCGTCCTTTCCTGATCGAACTGCGCTTCGGGCGCCCTCGCCTTCCGGCCCATTCAACCTAGAAACGGCAGTTGGACGCGCTCACCAGTACCGTGATCGGCGTGCCAGGCAAGGCGCGACGACGCAGCGGGCTACCGCCCGCAAGGAGGAGCAACGCCGCATGGCGCGGCGAGCGCGGCGCTGGTGAGTGTGTAGCGCTGTCACCCAACGGGTGAACGACAACGAAGCAGTCAACGTCAATATTCATGCGGCTCTCCTGAAGGTTGCAAGCGGTCAACTGCCGTTTCTAGGTTCAATACAGCAGGCCGTGCTGCGAAGCCAGCGTGACGGCCTGGGCGCGCGTGCGCACCTGCAGCTTGCGATAGACGTTCTTGATGTGCGTGTTCACGGTCTGCGCGCTGATCGACAGGCGCTTGGCGATCTCGCCGCTGGTGAAGCCACTGGCCACCAGACGCAGGATTTCGCGCTCGCGCTCGGACAGCTGCTCGCCATGGCCGGCATGGCGGCCCGCCGCGGGGGTGCCGGCCAGCCCGTCGGCACGACCACCCAGACGGCGCAACAGCCGCCGCGCCAGATTGGGCGTGATGGTGGCGCCGCCATTGATCACCTGCAGCACCGCCTGCGCGAAATTGCCGAACCACGAGCCCTTCACCAGATAGCCCGATGCACCCAGCTCAAAGGCTCGGATGGCGTGCTCCTCGTCTTCCATCGCCGAGACGACGACCGCCTCGGCCACGGGGTGCACGTTTTTCATGTGCTCGATCAAATCAAAGCCCGTGCCGTCGCCCAGGTTCAGGTCCACCAGCATCACGTCGATGTCGTGCTGCCCCAGCAGGCGCCGCCCCTCGCGCAGCGAATGGGCCTGCGCCACCAGGTGGATGCGGGCGTCGGCCAGCAGCTCCTGCGCAATCACCCGGCACATGTGCGGGTCGTCGTCGGCCAGCAGCACCCGGGCCGGCCGCTCGGGCTGGCCGCGCAAGAACGGCGGCCAAGTCATGGTCGGGCCTGTGACCGCCCCGACCGCCCCGCCCAGCGACGCCGCGCCGGACCAATCCATCACGGTATTCATGTTCATCTCCCTCAAACCCGCAGGTTGTGACACCTGTAACTCACCGCTCCTGAAACAGCCCGAAAACGGTGTGGCGAGGCACGGTACTCGTCAGACTTGACTTACATGTCCGCGCACTTGTTTACGAATGCGTGGCCAGTGTGCAACGAAAAGCATGATTATTCTCAAATTATTTTCTTGCAATTGCAATACATACATTTCGTAACTACCCAAAATTTTTGTGGGTATTGCTCTGACTTTTGAAGCAACCGAGCCTTGCCGCCGGGCGGCGTGAAGCGCGCCAGGACTTGTGTGCCGCGCGTTCGGGCTACGCCCTGCGGTGTATCCATTCGAGGCGATTGGCAGGGCCCGGCGCGGCAACGAGACTGGAGCCCGACAAGGTCACCAGCGGGGCGGCATCCACAGCACAACCGCAACGGCCAAGTCAAAGTCCCGCTCGACTGGCTGCCATCAGCCGGGTGAGTGGACCCCGTGCCAGGCAGTACCTTTGGAGGACTTCACCATGAAATCGCTTGCACTTTTTGCGCTCAGCGCAATTTCCACCGCCGCCATGGCGGCCACACCGGCGCCGTCCAGTGGCATCAGCATCACCGGAACCTCCAACCAGACGGTTTCGGTCAGTGGCGGCAACGTCACCAACGACGCCACGTCCTACTCGTTCGCCAACCAGAACATTGGCTCGAACAAGGGCAACGTCACCATCCACGGTTCATCCACCCAGATCTCGAACTTGGAAAACTCAGACGTCACCAACAAGGCCAAGCACGCCGGTGACGTGGCCATGCAGAACCTGGCATCCAACGTAGGTAGCGTGAGCGTCGATGGAAAGATTCAGCTCTTTCCGCCCAAGTGGATCGCGGGCACTTCCGAGCAGACCGCCAACGTGAGCGGCTCGACGGTCAAGAACGAGGCCAACGGCAGCCAGGGCTGCAACGGCAACAACTGCAACGACGCCGCCTTGGCCTACCAGAACCTGGCCAGCAACATGGGCAACATCGACATCGATGGCACCAGCAAGCAGACCGTGGGCGTGAGCGGCGGCTCCATGGTGAAGAACAAGGCCGACGGCCCGCAAACCCAGGCGGTGCAGAACCTGTCGTCCAACTACGGCAATGTCTCGATCGCTGGAGCGTCAACCCAGACCACCTGGGTCACCAACGGCGCGGTCATCGCCAACCTGGCCAAGGGCCGGGCGGCGCATGCGGTGCAGAACATTGCTTCCAACGATTCGTGCGATCCGCCTCCCACCGTGTGCGTGGGCGTGGCCTGCGGCCAGTACAGGGTGGCTGGCAACCCATGATTTCGTGTGCGTGAGCGGGCGGCAACGCCCGCTCGGGTGCCAGGTTGCGTGATCACGGGCCTGGCACTGTTTTCATCCTTGTTTGGAGACTTGGCCATGTCGAAACCACTGCTTCATCTGACCGCCGGAGCCGCGCTGGCGCTGCTGGCTGCGGGTTCGATCGCGCAAACGGCGCCGGGCATGGACACGGTGACCATTTCCAAGCCGGTGACCTACCTGCAGGTGCCGACCGCGCGGGTAGCCCCTTCGGGCGACATTCACTACGACCAGACTTTGCCGGACAACCTCTCCGCCAAGGTGGCACGCTACACGGCCAAGGCCTATTCAAGCTATGACACCAACGTCAAGACCGATCGCGACGTGGTGCAGTCAGTCAAGACCAACGGCCTGCAGACCACTTGCACGCAGTCGGTCGGCAGCGTGACCGCGCCGGCCGGCGCCAACGGCCTGACGATGAACAGTCAGGATCAGATCGTGGTTCTGCGCGGCGACTTGGTCAACATCTGCAACTAGCTACGCTTTTCAGTGCCGCTTGCACCTTGTGCGCATGTCGGCACTTTTTTTTCGAGCGGTGGCCCTGGCGCAATCAGCCCACGCCGCCACCGTGCCAGAGCGTCGGGCACGTGCAAACAACGGGAGGATGCCATGAGCCAGTTCCTTGACCGCGATTCGCGCCCCCGTGTGCGCCTGGTGAAAAAGACCCAGTTCGGTCTGCTGGCCCTGTCGCTGGCAGTGCTTGCCGGCTGCGGCACGCTGGACCCGATGCGTGATGCCGACTATCACGCCGAGGCGCCCACCACCGACCGCCCGGTGGTGCGCCCGGTGCGCTCCATCTCCAGTTTTTCCGAATCGCTGGTCTGCATGGACCACCTGCTGCGCGCGGCCGAGGTGCCCACCACGCTGATCACCAGCGCGCAGTTTCCGGACTATTCGGGCAAGGTCCCGGTGGCCGTCAAGTCCATGGTGGTGACCGCCCTGTCGCAGATGTCGCACGTCAGCAACGCCTTCCGCTACGTGGACTTCGAGGTGGACATTGCCCGCCAGGACACGGTGCAGAACCTGACCACCATCCTGCTCAACAACAACCAGATGCAGTTGCAGCGCCCGGCCCTGTACGTCAACGGCGCGATCACCTACGTCGACCAGAACGTGCTGGGCAACCAGGTCTCGGCCGGCACCTCGGCCAACCGGCTCGACACCGGCTACAGCCGCAGCAAATCGTCCACCGTGGTGGCGCTGGAAGCGCACCTGGGCGACTTTCGCACCCGCACCTTCATCCCCGGACTGGACTCGGCCAACGAGGTGGTGATCGGTGGCGCGGGCGAAGGGCTTGACCTGGCCGGCCGAATCGGCTCGTATGGCGTGCGCTTCAACGTCGGGCGCAACTATGCGCAAGGCGCGGGGGGCGCCATGCGCACGCTGGTGGACCTGGCCATGATCGAGCTGGTGGGCAAGTGGGCCCGCGTGCCCTACTGGCAATGCCTGATGCTGGAGCAGACCAACCCGGCGTTTCAGCGCCAAATGCGCGAGTGGTTCGACGCCAGCGGTCCCAACGGCCAATCCGGCCTGATCCAGAACTCGCTGGTGCACCAAGGCTATCTGCCGCCCGCCGGCACCAGCTTGCCCCTCAATCACCCGCTGCTGCGCCGCGCCCTGGCGCAGTTCCAGGCCGACAAGGGCCTGGTGGTGACGGGCCGGCCCGACTTCGCAACGTACGAGCGCGCCCTGCGCAACTTCGTGGCCCTGGATGAAAACGGGGCGCTCACCCGCATCGGCTGGACGTCGTCGGGCGCCGTCGTGGCCAGCGCGGGCGATGGGTCGGCCAAGCCCGCCGATTGGGGGCTGCCGGCGCCCTGGGCCATCAACCTGCAGATCGAGAACCCGCAACCGGCCAACGAACGGGCGCCGTTCAAACAGGGTGAGCAGGTGTTCCTGTCGGCGGTCGTGTCGCGCAATTCGTACCTGTACTGCTATTTCACCGGCTCGGACGGCGGCACCATGCGCCTGCTGCCCAACGCCATGAGCCCGGACGCGCAGGTCAGCGCCGACCAGGCGGTGCGCATGCCGGACTGGATGGCGCCCAACCCCGCGTTCATCCTTGACGCGGGCAAGCCGGGCACGGAAGGGGTGACTTGCCTGGCCACCCGTGACGACGCCAGCACGCGCCTGCCGCAGCTCGTGCAGGGCCCGGCCCTGACCACGATTGCGAACGTCCGCAGTGCCGACGACTTGCAGCGGGCCTTCGGCAACGCGCTCGGCACCAGCGAGTTTGTCGCGCAGACCATCCAGTGGAAAGTCGTGCCGGCAAGCAACGGCAACGGCAACAGCAACGGCGGCACCGCGCGCAAATAGGGAGCAGGCGCCTGGCCAGGCGCGACAGGGCCATTACGATGGTGGACGCGCCGCAACCTTGACTGCCGAGGAGCAAGCATGCCAGCAATTGCAATGATCGCCGCACGGGTCGGGAGGCCCGGCACCTGGACCGTGGTGGTGCTGGCGTTCGCGCTGGTGCTCGGCAGCGGCGTGGTCACCGCCAAGGCACGGGCGCAGGAGGCGCCGCACATCGAAATCGGGCCGCCGGGTTCCAATCGCATCGAAACCCGGATGGAACCTCCCCCGAACATCAAGATCGCCCCGCTCACCCCCGGCCGCTTGGTCGACTCCGAATCGGCCGAAGGCCGCAAGCTGCAGCAGGACCTGCGCGCACTGCAACAACAGGCCGAACGCGGCCGCCCCCCCGGCAGCACCCCTGCTTCGGCGCGGGCTGCCTGGCTGCTGGGCCTGATTTACCTGCACGGCGCCGGGGTGCCCAGCAATGGCGCGACCGCCGAGAACTGGTTCAAGCAGGCGGCCGCCTTTGGCCGCGAACCCTGGGCCCAAGCCGGCCTGGCCTGGTGCGCGATGGACGGCTGCGTCGGCGCGCCCGACCCCGACGCCGCGCGCCGCGCCATCGCCCGGTTACGCGCCACGCATCCAGCGCGCGCCGACTACCTCGAGTGGGTGTTGACCAGCCGGCAGACACCGCTGCAGGTGGCGCCGGTGCGCAATACCACCCGAGCCATGACGCAGCCACTGGAACAGTCGCTGCCCCAACAACGCCTGCTGGAGCGCGCCGCGGCGGAAGGCGATGTGCAGGCCAAACTGGAGTTGGCGCTCAACGACGTCGCAAACAACCGCGTCGATGAGGCGCTGCGCACCTTCAACAGCCTGGCCAAGCGCTCGCGTGCAGCCAAAGCCAACGCCCAGTTGCTCGAAGCCCGCAGCAACACGAACGCGGTGCTGAACTCGCCGCTCACGGCGCAGGCCAGCGCCGACGACCTGCTGGCCGCCGCCCGGGCCTATCACCGCGGCGATGGCCGCCCGGCCAACTATGCGGAAGCCATCCGCCTGTATCGCATGGCGGCGGACAAGGGCAATGCCGAAGCGCGCAAGATGCTGGAGCTGATCTATTCGCGCCCGACACCCGAGGGCACGGTCAACCTGGGCTGGATGCAACAACTGGCATATGCCAACACCGCCACCATCATCCCCACCGTGGGCGTGCGCGCCAATACCACCATGCTGTATCGCGCGCCGACCCCGCTGTTCGATCTGATGCCCGATGAATGGCAGGATCGGGTGCAGGCCGTAGGCCGTTGAACGGCGCCGCGGCGCGCTTGCCGACTCGTCAGCCGCCGCGCAACTGCTGGCGCAACCGGGCCCCGATCTCGGGTGTCTCCAAGAACGGATCGGCCGGGTTCTTCATCGCCACGATGTTCTGCATGCGGTGGGTGATGTTGCCCAGCGCCTTGGGGCTTTCGTGGCTGAAGACGTAGAACTGGTCGGCGCTGATGGCCTTGAAGACTTTTTGCGCGACTTCGGCGGCAGTGATCTTGCCGCTGGTGACGGCCTTCTCGGTCATGGCCTGGCCGATCTGCTGGCTTTTGGTCAGCGCCTGGCTGGCCGCGCCATCGGCCGGGCGGTTGCGCTCGCTGTGGGTGATGCCGGTGGGCACGAAATATGGGCACAGCAGGCTGGCGCCGATCTGGTCGGTGACCAGGCGCAGGTCCTGGTACATGGTTTCGGTCAGGCTGACCACGGCCGCCTTGGCGGCGTTGTAGATGCCCATGTTGGGCGGCGTCAGCAACCCGGCCATGCTGGCGGTGTTGGTGACGTGGCCGCGCCAGGTCGGATCTTGCGCGGCGGCCTCCAGCATCATGGGCACGAACAGGCGCACGCCGTGGATCACGCCCCACAGGTCCACACCCAGCACCCAGTTCCAGTCGGCGACGGAGTTCTCCCACACCAGGCCGCCCGCACCCACGCCGGCGTTGTTGAAGACGAAGTGCGGCGCGCCAAAGCGCTGCTTGACAGCGGCGGCCAGCGCTTCCATTTGCGCGGCGTCGGACACATCCACCTTGCGCGCCATCACCTGCACGCCGGCAGCCGTCATCTCGGCCGCGGCCTTGTCGAGGGCATCCTGCTGCACGTCGACCAGCACCAGGTTCATGCCGCGCGCCGCGCCGATGCGCGCGCACTCCAGCCCGAAACCCGAACCGGCGCCGGTCAGGACGGCGGTCTTGCCTTGGAAGTCTTGAATCATGGGGTGTTCTTTCTAGGGAATGGAAGGCTTGAACAGCCGGACGCAGAGGACGCAAAAAAGACGCAAAGGACGCAAAAAATACCAATTAAATTACTATTAAAAATATAGCTTGTCACGCCGACTGCGTGCGGGCTACGGCTGAATTTAATCCAATTTTTGTATTCCTTTTGCGTCCTTTGCGAATCCTTTGCGTCCTCTGCGTCCGGTATTCATGGCATCGCGCGCGCAATGATGGCGTCCATGTCGGCACGGGCCGACAGAGTGCCAAAGGCCTGGCCCCAGTCGCCGCCCAGGCGCGAGGCGCAGAAGGCATCCGTCACCGCCGCCGGCGCGGTTTGCGCCAGCAGCGCGCCCTGCAGCGCCAGCGCCACGTCCTGCGCCAGGCGGCGCGCCTCGGTCTCGTTGGCCAGGGCCTCGATGCGGGTGGGCAGTAGGTCGATCATGCGGTCGAGCGCGGCGTGCGCGCCGCGTGCGGGGGCCAGCTCGGCCTGCAGGGCGCCGGCCACGTCGCCCTTGCGCAGGGCGCGCAGCAGGTCGATGGCCATGATGTTGCCGGCACCTTCCCAGATCGAGTTGACGGGCATCTCGCGGTAGATGCGCGCCTGGATGCCCCAGCCGCCCTCCTCCACATAGCCGTTGCCGCCCATGCACTCCATGGCCTCTTCGCTGAAGTGGCTGCCGCGCTTGCAGATCCAGAACTTGGCCACGGGCGTGAGCACGCGCGCGATCAGGCGCTCGTGCGCGTCGCCCTGGCGCTCAAACGCGCGCGCCAGGCGCAACGCCAGCGCGGTGGCGGCCTCGCTCTCCAGTGCCAGGTCGGCCAGCACGTTCTTCATCAGCGGCTGCTCGATCAGAAACTTGCCAAAGGCCTTGCGCTGGCGCGTGTGGTTGATCGCGATGGCAAGGGACTGGCGCATCAGCGCGCTGGTGCCCAGCGAGCAGTCCAGCCGTGTGTGGGTGCCCATCTCCAGGATTTGCGGCACGCCGCGGCCCTCGTCGCCCACGCGCCAGGCGATGGCGTTGTCGAATTCGACCTCGGAGCTGGCGTTAGCCTTGTTGCCCAGCTTGTCCTTCAGGCGCTGGATGCGCAGGCCGTTGCGGCTGCCGTCGGGCAACACGCGCGGCAGAAAGAAGCACGTGAGCCCGCCGGCCGCCTGCGCCAGCACCAAAAACGCATCGCACATCGGCGCCGAAAAAAACCACTTGTGGCCGGTGATGCGGTAGCGTTCGCCCCAGTCGTCGCGCCCATCGGGCGCGGCCTGCGTGGTGTTGGCGCGCACGTCCGAGCCGCCCTGCTTTTCGGTCATGCCCATGCCCATGGTCACGCCGGGCTTGTCCTTGTAGAGCACCAGCCGCGGGTCGTACGCGCGGCTGGTCAGCCGGGGGCCCCAGTCGGCATACACGGCGGCGTTCTCCTGCAGCGCCGGGGTGACGGCGTAGGTCATCGAGATCGGGCACAGGATGGAGGGCTCGAGCTCGGTGAACAGCATGAAGCTGGCGGCGCGCAGGACGTGGGGATGGGCCCCTTCTCCAGCCCAGGGGGTGCCATGCAGACCCGCGCCCGTGGCAGCGCCCATCAGCGTGTGGTAGCTGGGATGAAACTCCATCTCGTCGATGCGGTGGCCATAGGGGTCGAACGTGCGCAGCTCGGGCGTGTGCACATTGGCCAGGCGCGCGTGGTTTTGCATCTCGGCCGAGCCGGCCACGCCACCCAACTGGCGCAAGGCGCCCGTGTCCAGTTCGGGCGCGTTGAAGCGGACGGCGTCCTGCAGCGGCTGGTTGATGTCGAACAGGTTGACGTCGGCCAGCGGCAGTGGCTGGTTGAACACTTCGTGCGTGGCTTGGGCCATGTCTGCTCTCCTTGCGGCGGATCAGATCATTTTGACCAATTGTTTTCCGAAATTCTTGCCCTTAAGCAAACCCAGGAAAGCTTGTGGCGCCGATTCGATGCCCTGGGCGATGGTTTCGCGCGGGCGCAGCTTGCCACTGCCCACCAACTGGCCCAATTCGGCCAGGGCCTCGGGCCAGACCTCCATGTGCTCGCTGACGATGAAGCCCTCCAGCTTGATGCGGTTGACGAGCAGCAGCGCGGGGTTCTGCATGGGCAGCGGCTGGCCGTCGTAGCCGGCGATCATGCCGCACAGGGCGATGCGGGCAAAGGCATTGGTGCGCAGCAGCACGGCGTCAAGGATGTAGCCACCCACGTTCTCGAAATGGCCGTCGATGCCCTTGGGGCACGCGGCCTTCAGCGCCGCGCTCATGCTCTTGACGTCGGGGTGCTGGCGGTAGTCGATGCAGGCATCGAAGCCCAGCTCGTCCGTGACGTAGCTGCACTTGTCCGGCCCGCCGGCAATGCCCACCACGCGGCAACCCCGCGCCTTGGCCAGCGCGCCAAAGGCGCTGCCCACGGCGCCCGAGGCGGCGGTGATCGTCAGCGTCTCGCCCGCCTTGGGCGCGATGATCTTGTTCAGCCCATACCAGGCCGTCACACCCGGCATGCCGACGGCGCCCAGGTAGTGCGAGAGCGGCACGTGGGTGGTGTCGACCTTCTTGAGCGTGCCGCTCTGGCTGGCGTTGACCACGCTGTACTCCTGCCAGCCGCCAAAGCCCACCACCTTGTCGCCCACGGCGAATTTGGGATGGCGGCTTTCCACCACCTCGCCCACCGTGCCGCCCTGGAACACCTCGCCCAGCGGCTGGCAGGCGGCGTAGCTCTTGCTGTCGTTCATGCGCCCGCGCATGTACGGGTCCAGGCTCAGGTAGTGGTGGCGCACCAGCACCTGGCCGTCTTGCAGCGCGGGCGTTTCAGTGCTGACCAGTTTGAAGTTGGCCAGCGTGGCTTCGCCCTGGGGGCGGTTGTCGAGCAGAATTTGGCGGTTGGTGGGCATGGTGGGGTCCTGTGTTGGATGGGGGGGTGTGAAGAAACCAAAACAGCCGGACGCAGAGGACGCGAAGGATTCGCAAAGGACGCAAAAAATACCGAACAAATTATCAAATCAATAGCACGTTGCGCTTGTCCTGCATGGGCTACCAAGAAATTTATTTGAAACTTTGAATTCTTTTGCGTCCTCTGCGCAATCTTTGCGTCCTCTGCGTCCGGCTGTTTTCGGCGGCCACCACCTTCAATCCGTCGATATGTGGTTGGCGCGCGCAGCCACGTATTTGAAGGTGCCGATGGATTGGGAGCACAGCTCGCCGTTGGGGGCAAACACCGAACCTTCGACAAAGGCCATGCTGCGCGTGCGGTGCAGCAGGCGCCCGCGGCCGACCAGGGCGGCGCCGGGGGCGACCGGCGCGGGCCGCATGAAGCTGGTTTTCATCTCGATGGTGACCACGCCCGATTCGGGCTGCACGCTGCGCGCGGCGGTGGCCATGATGACGTCCAGAAAGGTCATCAGCGCGCCGCCGTGCGCCACGCCGAAGGAATTGCAGTGCTCGGGCCGGGGCGCGAAGTGCAGCGTGGATTCGCCGCCCTCGAAGCGCTCGAGCGTGAAGCCCAGCAGATCGACAAAGGGAATGGCGACGTGAAAACCCACGCTCATGTCGTCTGCTCCATCAAGCGGCTCCAAGGACAACGCTGACGCCGCCATCGACCGCCAGCCACTGGCCGGTGACGTGCTTGCCGGCGTCGCTGGCGTACAGCAGGGTGATGCCCTTCAAGTCCTCGTCGTCGCCCAGGCGGCCCAGCGGCGCGGCGGCGGCCATCTTGCCCTCGCCCAGCTGGTCGATCAGGCCCGAGGCCATCTTGGTGCGGAAAAAGCCCGGGCAGATGGCATTGACGGTGATGCCAAAGCGCCCCCACTCGGCCGCCAGCGTGCGGGTAAAGCCGATGACCGCGGTCTTGGAGGTGTTGTAGGCGATGGTCTTCATGTCGATCGGGTTGCCGTTCAAGCCCGCGATCGAAGCAATGTTGATGATGCGCCCGCGCTTTTGCGGAATCATCCAGCCGTTGGCAACCTGCTGGCTCAGGATGAAGTAGCCGCGCACGTTCAGGTTCATCACCTTGTCCCAGGCGGCCACCGGGTGTTCTTCGGCCGGCGCGCCCCAGCTGGCGCCGGCGTTGTTGACCAGGATGTCGATGGCGCCCATGCGCTGCAGGGTCTCGTCGGCCAGGCGGCGCGTGTCTTCTTCCCTGGCGCAGTCGGCGGCGATCCAGCGCGCGTCGATGCCGGCGGCCTGCAGCTCGGCGGCGGCCTGCTCCAGGTCGTCAGCCTTGCGCGAGCTGAGCATGATGCGCGCGCCGGCCTCGCCCAGCGCGTGCGCCATCTGCAGGCCCAGTCCGCGCGAGCCGCCGGTGATGAGGGCGCTCTTGCCCTTGAGGTCGAACAGTTGTTGAACGGTGCGGGTCATGGCGTGTCCTGAGGGTTGTCGTGGTGGGGGCGATCAGGTTTCGTAGTCCATGCACTGGCGGGCGGCGACCACCGAGCGCAGAAAGGTCTTCACCGGAGCGTGCGTGGGGTGCACCTGGTAGGCGTCGAGTGCGGCGCGGTCGGCAAATTCGCTGTACAGCACCAGGTCGTAGGTGCATTCGAGACCGGGTGCGGCGATCGCCACTTCGAGCTGGCCCATGCCCGGCACCAGATTGGCGCAGCCGTCCAGCAACGCCTTCGCCTGGGTCAGGTTGGCGGCCTTGTCCTGGCCTTCGGCCTGGTCCGCAAACTTCCACATCACGATGTGCTTGAGCATGTCAAAAAGCCTCCTCGGGCAGTTGGGCGCAGGTCATGTCGCGGCTTTCCACCACGCGCAACCAGGCGTCGATCCTGGGCAATTCATAGTGATAAAAATAGCTCTTGGCGCCCATCAAGCCTGCGCCGGCAGCTTCTGATTTGGTAGCATTTTCCGCCAAGGCCAGCTCCAGCCACATCCACGCGATGACCACGTGGCCGAAGGCCTGCATATAGGGTACGGCATTGGCCAGCGCCTCGCTGGCGTCGCCACCGGCCCAGGCCGCGTGCGTGACCTGGCCGATGCGCTCCAGCGCACTGGCCAGCGCAGCGGCGTCGTGGTGCAGGGCCTCATGGGCCTGCGCCTTTTCGATCGTGGCCTGCACGCGCGCGGCCAGCAGCGCCAGGCCGCGCCCACCCTCCATGCGCACCTTGCGGCCCAGCAAGTCCATGGCCTGGATGCCGTGCGTGCCCTCGTGGATCATGTTCAGGCGGTTGTCGCGCCAGTACTGCTCGACCGGGAAGTCGCGCGTGTAGCCGTAGCCGCCGTGAATCTGGATGGCCAGGCTGTTGGCCTCCAGGCAGTTCTCGCTGGGCCAGCTCTTGGCGATGGGCGTCAGCACCTCCAGCAGCAGGCGTGCTTCGTCGGCCTGTTGCGCATCGCCCGTGTGCTGTTCGTCCACCAGCCGCGCGCAGTACAGCAGCAGCGCCAGTGCGCCTTCGCACGTGGCCTTTTGCGCCAGCAGCATGCGGCGGATGTCGGCGTGCTCGATCAGGCGCACGGGCGGCTGCGACGCGTCCTTTCCAGCCGATCCGATCGGGCGGCCTTGCGTGCGCGTCCTGGCGTATTCGAGTGATGCCTCATAGCCCGCTTGCCCCAGCATGGTGGCCGCCATGCCGATGGCGATGCGCGCCTCGTTCATCATGTGGAACATGCAGCGCAGGCCCTCGCCCGGCTGACCCACCAAGTAGCCCACCGCACCGGCCTTGCCGTCGACCGGGAACTTGCCTTCGCCAAAATTCAGCAGCGTGTTGGTGGTGCCGCGCCAGCCCAGCTTGTGGTTGAGGCCGGCCAAGGCGACGTCATTGCGCACGCCGGTCAGCTGCCCCTGGACGTTCACCAGCTTCTTGGGCACGATGAACAGCGAGATGCCCTTGACCCCCGCCACCAGCTTGCCATCGGCGCCCGGAATCTTGGCCAGCACCAGGTGCACGATGTTCTCGGTCATCTCGTGCTCGCCGCTGGAGATCCACATCTTGTTGCCCGTCAGGCGATAGCGCGCACCCAGCGGGTCGTGCGCATCCTCCAGAACGGCGCGCGTGGCCACGTCGCTCAGGCTGGAGCCCGCCTGCGGCTCACTCAGGCACATGGTGCCGGCCCAGCGGCCGTTGAACTCGTTGGCCGCGAACACCCGCTGTTGCAGCGGCGTGCCATGCGCCATCAGCAGGTTGGCGTTGCCCACCGTGAGCAGGTTGGCCCCGATGCTGATCGATGCCTTGCCAAAAAACGCATTGGCTGCCGCCTCCACCACATAAGGCAACTGCATGCCGCCGTGCTCGGCATCTTGCGCGGCCGTCAGCATGCCGCTTTCGGCATACGCCTGGCGTGCCTCGTGCGTGGCGCGGGGCAGCACCACGCGCAAGCTGCCATCGGCGGCCACTTCGGTGCGCGGCTCTTCCGTATCGACCAAACGATTGAAGGGCGCGTACTTCTCGCGCGCGATGCGCTCGCAGGTGTCCAGCACCGCGTCGAAGGTCTCGCGCGAGTGATCCGCAAAGCGCGGGCGCTCGGTCAGGGCGCGGGCATCCAGCCAGTCGTACAGCAGAAAGTCAAGGGTGTTGCGAAGCGATGCCATGCGGGCGATTATGGGTGGGTCAGCACGCGCGCTCTTGTCGTTTTGGTGACGGGTTCCATGACCACGGCGAACCGCGAACCGGCGTGCGCGGGGCTTGGGAGCGCCGGCATCTTGCCGGCTTCTTGGGGTTGGTGTTGCGCCCCGTGCCGGCAGGATGCCGGCGCTCCCGGGTCGGGGGTGCTGCATGGCGACAGGGCAGCGCCGTGCGCCGCGCACGCGCCGGGTTGCGCTTTGCCAACCCGGCCTGCGAGGCCCCCATCCACCGGGCTCGTCGGTCGGTCAGACTGAGGATCCCGCCAAGTCGAGCAGGCGCGCCCTACAGCACCTCGAACACGCCAGCAGCACCCATGCCGCCGCCGATGCACATGGTGACGCACACCTTCTTGGCACCGCGGCGCTTGCCTTCGATCAGGGCGTGGCCCGTCAGGCGCTGGCCGCTCACGCCATAGGGGTGGCCCAGCGCAATGGCGCCGCCGTTGACGTTGAGCTTGTCGGCCGGAATGCCCAGCTTGTCGCGGCAGTACAGCACCTGCACGGCAAAGGCTTCGTTCAGCTCCCACAGGTCGATGTCGGACACCTTCAGGCCCAGCTTGGCCAGCACCTTGGGCACGGCAAACACGGGGCCGATGCCCATCTCGTCGGGCTCGCAGCCGGCGACGGCAAAGCCCAGGAAGCGCCCCAGGGGCTTCAGGTTCTTCTGGCTGGCGTATTGCTCGCTGACGACCACGCAGGCGCCGGCGCCGTCGGAGAACTGGCTGGCGTTGCCGGCGCTGATCAGGCCACCGGGCAGCGCGGGCTTGATGCCGCTGATGCCTTCCTTGGTGGTGCCTTCGCGCGTGCCTTCGTCCTTGGCGCAGGTGACCTGCCTGGTGATCAGGCCGAGCTGCTTGTCGGCCACGCCCATGGTGACGGTGATGGGGGCGATCTCGGCATCCAGCAGGCCGGCCGCCTGCGCCGCGCAGGCCTTTTGCTGGCTGGCGGCGCCGTATTCGTCCATGGCGTCGCGGCCGATCTTGTAGCGCTGGGCCACCTGTTCGGCGGTCTGCAGCATGCTCCAGTAGATCTCGGGCTTCTTGGCCTGCAGGGCCGGGTCGAAAATCATGTGCTTGTTCATCTCCTGCTGCACGCAGGAGATGCTCTCGACGCCACCGGCGACGAACACATCGGCCTCGCCGGCGATCACGCGCTGCGAGGCCAGCGCGATGGTTTGCAGGCCCGAAGAGCAAAAGCGGTTGACGGTGGTGCCCGAGGTGGTGACGGGGCAGCCGGCCATCAGCGCGATCTGGCGCGCGATGTTCATGCCGGTGGCGCCTTCGGGGTTGGCGCAACCCATGATGACGTCGTCCACCGCGGCGGCCTCGATGCCCGCGCGCTGGATGGCGTGCTGTACCGCGTGGCCGCCCAGGGTGGCGCCGTGGGTCATGTTGAAGGCGCCTTTCCAGCTCTTGGCAAGCGGGGTGCGGGCGGTGGAGACGATGAGGGCGGATGTCATGGATTACTCCTGGTTTGATAGCTGCCGGCGCTGGATGGGTGGTCGCCAGAGGCCGAAATGATTTGAATTTGCGAAGGGGGCACTGCGGCCCTCACCCCTGCCCTCTCCCTGCAGGGAGAGGGAGGAATACCGGGCATCTTCAGCCGAAGGTCTTGCCTTCAGCGGCCAGCTTGGTGATCAGCGCGGCCGGTTGCCAGAACTGAGCGTCGTCCAGCGGGTTGCGGGCAAAGCGCTTCATGCTTTCAGCCACGTTGAACAGGCCCACCTGGCTGGCGTACTGCATGGGGCCGCCGCGCCACAACGGAAAGCCGTAGCCCGTCAGGTACACCATGTCGATGTCGCTGGCCTTGCTGGCGATGCCGTCCTCCAGGATGCGCGCGCCCTCGTTGACCAGCGAATACACCAAGCGCTGCACGATCTCTTGGTCGCTGATGGTGCGCGGCGTGATGCCCAGATCCTGGCGGTGCTTGGCCACCATGTCCTCCACCAGCTTGCTGGGGATGGCGTCGCGCTTGCCGGGTTGGTAGTCGTACCAGCCGGCGCCGGTCTTCTGGCCGAAGCGGCCCAGCTCGCACAGAAGATCGGCCGTCTTGCTGTACTTCATGTCCGGCTTTTCGACGTAGCGGCGCTTGCGGATGGCCCAGCCGATGTCGTTGCCCGCCAGGTCGCCCATGCGGAAGGGGCCCATGGCAAAGCCGAACTTCTCGATGGCCTTGTCCACCTGCGCGGGCGTTGCGCCCTCCTCGATCAGAAAGCCCGCCTGGCGGCTGTATTGCTCGATCATGCGGTTGCCGATGAAGCCGTCGCACACGCCCGAGACCACCGCGGTTTTCTTGATCTTCCTGGCGATCTGCATCACCGTGGCCAGCACGTCCTTGGCGGTCTTGGCGCCGCGCACGACTTCGAGCAGCTTCATCACGTTGGCAGGGCTGAAGAAGTGCATGCCCACCACGTCCTGCGGCCGCTTCGTGAAGGCGGCGATCTTGTCCACGTCCAGCGTGGAGGTGTTGCTGGCCAGGATCGCGCCGGGTTTGGCGACTTCGTCCAGCTTCTTGAACACCTGCTCCTTGACACCCAGCTCCTCGAACACGGCTTCGATGATGAGGTCGGCTTCTTTCAGGTCGTCATAGCTCAGCGTGGTCTTGAGCAGGGCCATGCGCTGCTCATACTTGTCCTGCTTGAGCTTGCCCTTCTTGACCTGCGCCTCGTAGTTCTTGCTCATCACCTCGACGCCGCGGTTCAGCGCTTCCTGCTTCATCTCCAGCATGGTGACCGGAATGCCGGCATTGAGGAAGTTCATCGTGATGCCGCCACCCATGGTGCCGGCGCCGATGACAGCCACTTTCTTGATCTCGCGCGGCTGCACCTCGGGGCCCACGTCGGGGATCTTGCTGGCCGCGCGCTCGGCGGCAAACACGTGGCGCAGCGCCTTGCACTCGGGCGTCTGCATCAGGGCGAGGAAGATCTCGCGCTCCTTGGCCAGTGCGTCGTCGAACTTGTATTTGGTGGCGTTTTCGACCGCGTCCACGCACTTGACCGGTGCCGGGAAATTGCGCGACATGCCCGCCACCATGTTGCGCGCAAACTGAAAATAGGCATCACCCTGCGGGTGCTTGCACGGCAGCTTGCGCACCAGCGGCAGGGCCGAGCCGTCGGCGTGCTTGGCCGCGACCTCCTTGGCCAGGGCCACCGCCTCCTGCAGCAGCGATTCGGGCGACGCGGCGAGCTTGTCGAACAACTTCTGGCCCGGCAGGCCGGCCAGCACCTCGCTGTTGACCGGGTCGCCCTTGACGATCAGGTTCAGCGCCATCTCGGCGCCCAGCACGCGCGGCAGGCGCACCGTGCCGCCGGCGCCGGGGATCAGGCCCAGCTTGACCTCGGGCAGCGCGATCTTGGCGCCCGGCGCGGCGATGCGGTAGTGGCAGCCCAGCGCCAGTTCCAGCCCGCCGCCCATGGCCACGCTGTGCACGGCGGCCACGACGGGCTTGGCCGAGTTCTCCAGCGCCAGGATCACCGACAGCAACGTCGGCTCCTGCATGGCCTTGGGCGAGTTGAACTCGCGGATGTCGGCGCCGCCCGAAAAGGCCTTGCCCGCGCCCGTCAGCACGATGGCCTTGACGGCGGCATCGGCATTGGCCTGCTCCAGCCCGTTGGTGATGCCGATGCGCGTGTCGTAGCCCAAGCCGTTGACGGGCGGGTTGTTCAGGGAAATGATGGCGACGTCGCCTTGGACCTGGTATTGGGCCGTCATGGGCACTCCTGGAAGGGGAAGTTGAAAACAAGCGCGGACAGCCAGCGCACGGCAGGCAGCCGCCAATCACTCAGTTTAGTGAGTTTGGCTGCGCGCGGAAGGCCCAGGCTGTCGCTGGTGAGACGCAGGCGCCTGCTCAGACTTCCAGCCATTCCTTGCGCACGGCCGCGTCGGCGCGCAGGCCGTCGGGCGTGCCGTCGAACACGATGGCGCCGTGGCCCATCACCAGCGCCCGGTCGGAGATGTGCATGGCGATGGTCAGCTTCTGCTCGATCAGCAGCACCGAAATGCCGCGGGCCTTGAGCTTTTGCAGGTATTCGCCCACCAGCTCGACGATCTTGGGCGCCAGGCCTTCGGTGGGTTCGTCGATGATGATGAGGTCGGGGTCGCCCATCAGCGTGCGGCACAGCGTCAGCATCTGCTGCTCGCCGCCCGACATCACGCCGGCGGGTGTGTGCTGGCGCTCCTTCAGGCGCGGGAACATGGCATACATGTCGTCAAAGCTCCAGCGGCTGCCCTTGCCGGCGCCCTTCTGGCCCAGCAGCAGGTTCTGGTGCACCGTCAGGCTCGGGAAGATGTCGCGGCTTTCGGGCACGTAGCCCACGCCCAGGTGGGCGATCTCGAAGGTCTTCTTGCCCGCCAGGCTCTGGCCCTTCCAGTCGATGCCGCCTTGCCAGTCCACCAGGCCCATGATGGCCTTGGCGGTGGTCGAGCGGCCCGAGCCGTTGCGCCCCAGCAGCGCGACGATCTCGCCGGGCTGCACGTCGAAGTGCACGCCGTGCAGCACGTGGCTCTTGCCGTAGAAGGCATGCAGGTCGCGGATTTTCAGCATCAGTGCATCCCTCCCTGCGCATCGGCCACGGGCGAGCCCAGATAGGCCTCCTGCACGCGCGCATCGGCGCGCACGCGCTCGGGGGTGTCAAACGCAATCACCTCGCCATACACCACCACTGCAATCTTGTCGGCCAGGCCGAACACCACGCCCATGTCGTGTTCCACCGTCAGCAGGGTCTTGCCCTCGGTCACCTCGCGGATCAGGTTGATGAAGTGCGTCGTCTCGGTGGTGCTCATGCCGGCCGTGGGCTCGTCCAGCAGGATCACGCTGGCGCCGCCGGCAATCGTCACGCCGATTTCCAGCGCGCGCTGCTCGGCGTAGGTCAGGTTGATGGCCAGTACGTCGCGCTTGCCCGCCAGGCCCACCTGGCGCAGCAGGGTTTCGGCGCGCTCGTTGGCGTCCGTGAGGCTGGAGAGAAAGCGCAAAAAGGTGTAGCGGTGGCCCAGGCTCCACAGCGCGCCGCAGCGCAAATTCTCGAACACGCTCAGCTTGGGAAACACGTTGGTGATCTGAAAGCTGCGCGCCAGGCCCAGGCGGTTGATCTCGTAGGGCTTCTTGCCATCGATGCGCTGGCCGTTCAGCCACACCTCGCCGCTGGTGGGCGTCAGGCGCCCGCTGATCAGGTTGAACAGCGTGGACTTGCCCGCGCCGTTGGGGCCGATCACCGCCACGCGCTCGCCCGGCTGCACCGCCAGGTTGGCGCCGCGGATGATTTCGGTCTTGCCGAAACTCTTGCGCAGGTCCTTCAGTTCAATGGCGTATGTCATTGCAGGGCCCCCCGCGCCTGAATCTCGGATTCGATTTCTTCCTGGGCGGTGCTCCAGGCGCGGGCAAAGCGCCGGCGCACGCCTTCCATCAACGCCCAGCCCACGACGGCCAGTGCGGCAGCGCCCAGCCAGGGCGTCACGGCGCCGGTATCCAGCGGCACCCCCAGGTACTGCACCACCGGCCCGGCCCCGGCGTTGAGCTGGCGGTGGTAGATCATCTCGATCAGCGCCGCCACGCCCAGCATCATCACCACGCCCGTCACCAGCAGCCCGCCGTACAGCCCCCACAGGCGCCGCAGCTTGCCGAAGTGCGCCATGCGCACGTTGACCATGATCAGGCTGGCCACGCCGCCGGGCGCATACATCACCATGATCAGAAAGACAAAGCCCAGATACAGCAGCCAGGCCGAGGTGAGCTCGGACAACAGCACCGAGGCCAGCACCATCAGAATGGCGCCGATGATGGGGCCGAAAAAGAAGGTGACCCCGCCCAGGAAGGTGAACAGCAGGTAGGCGCCGGACTTCAGGCCGCTGAGCGCATCGGCGGCATTGAAGATCTCGAAGTTGATGGCTGCCAGTGCCCCGCCGATGCCGGCAAAAAAGCCCGAGATGATGAACGAATACCAGCGCACCAGCTGGGTGTTGAAGCCGATGAAGGCCACGCGCTCGGGGTTGTCGCGCACGGCGTTGAGCATGCGCCCCAGCGGCGTGCCGGTGAAGGCGAACATCAGCGCGGTGCACACGAAGCAGTACACGGCGATCAGGTAGTACACCTGAATCTGCGGGCCGAACGTGACGCCCAGCAGCGGCTGGCCATAGGTGCGGTTGATGGAGATGCCGCCGTCGCCGCCGAACACGTCGGGCAGCATCATGGCGATGGCCACCACCAGCTCGCCGATGCCCAGCGAGATCATGGCGAAGGTGGTGCCCGCCTTCTTGGTGGACACGTAGCCCAGCGGCACCGCCACCAGCGCGCCCACCAGGCCACCGACCAGCGGCACGACCACCAGCGGCAGACCGATGTTGTGGTTGCTGAAGTAGTTGATGGCGATGACCGCCGCGAAACTGCCCAGGCCCGTATAGACGGCATGGCCGAAACTGAGCATGCCGCCCTGCCCCAGCTTCATGTTGTAGGACAGGCAGATGATGATCAGGTAGCCGATCTGCGAAAGGATGTTGAGCGCCAGACTGCTGGACAGCAGCAACGGCGCCACCACCAGCAGCGCGGCAAAACCGCCCCAGGTGACGAGGCGCGCCGTGGGCATCGAGGGTTTGGCAACGGCGTTCATCTCATGTCTCCCGCGTACCCAGGAGGCCCTTGGGCCGGAAGATCAGGATCAAGACCATGAACAGGTACGGCAGGATCGGCGCCACCTGCGCCACCGTCAGGCGCAGCACCTGCTCCAGGCCGCCGCTGGCCGTCACTTGCATGCCCATGCCGGCCAGCAGATCGCCCAGCGAGCGGTCGATGGCCACGGCAAAGGTCTGGATCACGCCGATCAAAAGCGAGGCCAGAAACGCGCCGGCCAGCGAGCCCATGCCGCCCACCACCACCACCACGAAGATGATGGGCCCGACGGCGTAGGCCATGGCCGGCTCGGTGACGTAGGTGTTGCCGGCCACCACGCCGGCCAGGCCGGCCAGCGCGGCGCCGCCGCCGAACACCAGCATGAACACGCGCGGCACGTTGTGGCCCAGCGCCTCCACGGTGTCGGGGTGCGTGAGCGCGGCCTGGATGATGTAGCCGATGCGCGTGCGCGTGAGCACCAGCCAGATGGACAGCAGCATGAGCACGGCCACCAGCATGATGAAGGCGCGTGACTTGGGAAACTGCGTGCCGTAGATGGAAAACAAGGGCCCTTGCAGTTGCTCGGGCAGGCCGTAGGGCACGACGGCGCGGCCCCAGATGAGCTGCACGACCTCGAGCACCAAGTAGGAAAGGCCGAAGGTGACGAGCAGCTCGGGCACGTGGCCGAACTTGTGCACCCGGCGCAGACAGACCTGCTCGAACAAGGCGCCCAGCAGGCCCACCGCGATGGGCGCGACGATGAGCGCCGGCCAGTAACCGACGACGCCGGAGATGAGATAGGCCAGATATGCGCCCAGCATGTAGAAGCTGGCGTGCGCGAAGTTGAGCACGCCCATCATGCTGAAGATCAGCGTCAGGCCCGAGCTGAGCATGAACAGCAGCAGGCCGTAGCTCAGGCCGTTGAGCAGTGATATGGTGAAAAACTCCATCCGGGCTTCCTCGGTATTGCAGACCCACTCAAGACGAACGCCGGTCGGCGACCCGCGTCGTCCGCCGGCGTGATGGCTTGACCCGTACTTACTTGCCCGGGCGCTTCATCTGGCAGGTGGTCGGCGTGCTGGCCACGAAGGGCTCCAGGTACTTGACCGGGGCAAAGGTGTAGCCGGTGTTCTCCAGGCTGTAGCTGTTCTTGGCGTCCACCTTCTGCCACTTGGAGATCCACATGCCCAGCTGCAGCTGGTGGTCGGTGGAGCGCATCTGCGCGTCCTCGCCGTTGAAGCCCTTGAAGCGCAGGCCTTCCAGCGCCGCCGCCACCTTCACCGGGTCGGTGGACTTGGCCTTGGCCATGGCGTCGGACAGCGCGGTCAGCGCGTTGTAGACCGAGAAGGTGTAGAAGTCGTCGTTGTTCTTGGCCTTGAAGCCCTTCATCAACTCGCCCATGCGCCCCGTGTAGTTGGAGTGGTTGTAGGCGATCTGGTAGACCTCCTGGTCCTTGCCCTGGGCGAGCGCCGTTGGCGTGCCCGAGACACCCGCGTAGTAGGCGTAGATGGGGATGTGCAGGCCGGCGTCGTTCATGGCCTTGACCAGCAGCGTGAAATCCTGACCCCAGTTTCCGGTCACCAGAGTGTCGGCGCCGGCGGCCTTGATCTTGGCCACGTAGGGCGCGAAATCCTTGACCTGACCCAGCGCCACGAAATCATCGCCGACGATCTTCACGTCGGGGCGGTTGCGCTGGATGCCTTCCTTGAAGTACTTGCTGACCTGGTGGCCGTGCGAGTAGTTCTGGTTGAGCAAATAGACGTTGTGGATGTCCTTCTGGTCCTTCATGAAGCTGGTCAGCGCGGCCATCTTCATGGTGGTGTCGGCGTCGAAGCGGAAGTGCCAGTAGTTGCACTTTTCGTTGGTCGAGGCCGGATCGACCGCGGCGTAGTTGATGTAGATGACTTCCTTGCCGGGGTTGCGCTCGTTGCTCTTGCCCACGGCCTCGGCCAGCGGGATGGCCACGTTGGAGCCATTGCCCTGCGTGACGTAGTGGATGCCCTGGTCCACGGCCGACTTCAGCAGGTTGAGCGCCTCCTGCGGCGAGCTCTTGCTGTCCATGGGCACGATCTCGAACTTGACCCCGGCCGGGTTCTCGGTGGCGTTCAGTTGCGAGGCCACGTACTGCCAGCTCTTGAACTGGTTGGTGCCCACGTTGCCCATGGGGCCGGACAGGCCTTCGATCATGGCGATCTTGACGGTCTCGCCCTTCTGGGCAAAAGCACCACCAGCCAGCGCCAGGCTTGCGCAAGCAGCTACAAGTTTGAAGGTCGTTCGCATGCAGGGATCTCCTTTGGGTTCAATGATGCGCCGCAGCGTACCGGCTTTGTGACGCGCCGCAGCAGGGGGTTTGCCCTAGTCTTATCGCGCAGGCGACAGCCCGCGCCGTGACTCACAGGCCGGGCAGCTTGTAGCCCTTGAGTTCTTCGCGCAGCTTGGTCTTGAGCATCTTGCCGGTGGCGCCCAGCGGGATGGCCTCGACGAAGACCACGTCGTCCGGGATCTGCCACTTGGCGATCTTGCCGTCGTAGAACTTGATCAGTTCTTCGCGCGTCACCTCGGCGCCGGGCTTCTTGACCACCGCGACGATGGGCCGCTCGTCCCACTTGGGGTGCGGCATGCCGATGCACGCGGCCATCGCCACGGCCGGGTGCGCCATGGCAACGTTCTCGATGTCGATCGAGCTGATCCATTCGCCGCCGGACTTGATCACGTCCTTGCTGCGGTCGGTGATCTGCATGAAGCCGTCGGCGTCGATGGTGGCCACGTCGCCGGTGGGGAACCAGCCGCGGCCCTGCTCGTCCTTGATGAGCGGGCATTGGCCCTTGAAGTAGGTGTCCATGATCCAGGGGCCGCGCACCAGCAGGTCGCCATAGGCCTTGCCGTCCCAGGGCTGATCCTTGCCGTCGTCGCCCACGATCTTCATGTCCACGCCGAAGATCGCCCGGCCTTGCTTGAGCCGAATGGCCAGTTGCTGCTCTTTGGGCAATTTCAGGTGCTTGTTCTTCAGCGTGCCGACCGTCCCCAGCGGGCTGGTTTCGGTCATGCCCCAGGCGTGCAGCACATCCACCCCGAACTCATCGCGGAAGGTGTCGATCATGGCCGGCGGGCAGGCCGAGCCGCCAATGACGGTGCGGTTCAGGCTGGAGAATTTCAGGCCGTTGGACTGCATGTGCGTCAGCAGCATTTGCCAGATGGTGGGCACACCGGCGGCAAAGCTCACCTTCTCGGCTTCCATCAGCTCATAGATCGACTTGCCGTCCATGGCCGGGCCCGGGTAGACCACCTTGGCGCCGGTGAGCGCGGCAACGTACGGCAGACCCCAGGCGTTGACGTGGAACATCGGCACCACCGGAAGGATCGAGTCACGCGCTGAAATGCCCATGGCGTCGGGCAGCGCGCCGCCGTAGGCATGCAGCACGACCGAGCGGTTGCTGTAGAGCGCGCCCTTGGGGTTGCCCGTGGTACCGCTGGTGTAGCACATGGCGGAGGCGGTGTTCTCGTCGAACTGCGGCCACGCATAGTCGGCTTTTTGCGCGCCGATCCACGCCTCGTAGCTCTGCAGGCCCGGGATGCCGCTGTCGGCCGGCAGCTTGTCGGCATCGCACAGCGCCACCCAGGTCTTGACGGTGGGGCACTTGGCGTGCGTGGCCTGCACCAGCGGCAGGAACGTCATGTCGAAGCACACCACCTTGTCTTCGGCATGGTTGATGATCCATACCATCTGATCGGGGTGCAGGCGCGGGTTGAGCGTATGCAGCACGCGGCCCGAGCCGGGCACGCCAAAGTACAGCTCCATGTGGCGATAGCCGTTCCAGGCCAGCGAGGCCACGCGGTCGCCGTCCTGCAGGCCCAGCGCGTCCAGTGCGTTGGCGACCTGCTTGGCGCGCGCAGCCAGGTCCTTGTAGGTATAGCGATGGATGTCGCCCTCCACCCGGCGCGAG
This sequence comes from Ottowia sp., assembly GCF_046348305.1. Taxonomy (GTDB): domain Bacteria; phylum Pseudomonadota; class Gammaproteobacteria; order Burkholderiales; family Burkholderiaceae_C; genus Ottowia. The sequence goes on along the minus strand of NZ_JAXMEM010000008.1, from coordinate 184,666 downwards.
ACGATTTCGGCGTCGCCGTGGTGGCGCTCGGCAAAATCGAGCAGCATGGAAATCAACAGCGGTTGGTTCTGCATCAGGCCCAGCATGGGTACTCCTCGTGTCATGGAAGAAAAAAGAAGTCCGAATCCTACTGCCGGCGCAGGCGTCCGCTGCGCAAAAACGTCCTCGACAAAACTGGGGTTTACCCGGTAGGGTGTGCAGTCATGGCAACTGCCCGACAATGGGCCCATGACCGAATCCGCCGTTGCAGCAAAGCCCCTGCACCTCGTGCGCAGTGCCTTTGCCGGCTTGGGGCCGCATTTTTTCAGCGCGCTTGCGCCGGCGCCGCTGCCCGCCCCCTACTGGGTGGGCCGCAGCCCGGCGCTGGCACGCGATCTGGAGCTGGAACCCGACTGGTTCGCCTCGGACGATGCCCTGCAGGCCTTCAGCGGCAACACCCTGCTGCCGGGCAGCGCGCCGCTGGCCAGCGTCTACAGCGGCCACCAGTTCGGCGTGTGGGCCGGCCAGCTGGGTGACGGGCGCGCGCTGCTGCTGGGCGACACCGCCGGCGGGCTGGAGGTGCAGCTCAAGGGCAGCGGGCTCACGCCCTACTCGCGCATGGCCGACGGCCGCGCGGTGCTGCGCTCATCCATCCGCGAGTTTCTGGTGAGCGAAGCCATGCACGCGCTGGACATCCCCACCACCCGCGCGCTGTGCGTGACCGGCTCCGACCTGCCGGTGCGCCGCGAGACGCTGGAAACCGCCGCCGTGGTCACGCGCGTGGCGCCCAGCTTCATCCGCTTCGGCCACTTCGAGCACTTCAGCTACCGCGGGCAGCAAGACGCCCTGCAGGCGCTGACCGACTTCGTGATCCGGCGCTTCTACCCCGACTGCCAAAGTGCCCCCAAGCCCGCCGCCGCACTGCTGCAAGCCGTCACCGAGCGCACGGCGCGCCTCGTCGCGCAATGGCAGGCGGTGGGCTTCATGCACGGGGTGATGAACACCGACAACATGAGCATCCTGGGGCTGACGCTGGACTACGGGCCGTTTCAGTTCATGGACGGGTTCGACCCTGGCCACATCTGCAACCACTCCGACAGCGGCGGGCGCTACGCCTTCGACCAGCAGCCCGCCATCGCCCACTGGAACCTGTGCGCGCTGGCCCAGGCGCTGCTGCCGCTGATCGAAGACCGCGAGCAGGCCGTGGCCGCGCTGGATCGCTTTGCCGACACCTACACCCAGGCCCTGGCCGAGCGCCTGGCCACCAAACTGGGCTTTGCCCGCGCCACGCCCGAGGTCAGCGCCCTGGCCGACGACTGGCTCGCCCTGCTGGCTGGCGAGCGCACCGACTACACCGTCGCCTGGCGGCGCCTGGCGCGCCAGGCCGCGGGCAGGTCGGGCGAGCCACTGCGCGACCTGTTCATCGACCGCGCCGCCTGCGACGCCTGGTTGCTGCGTTTTCAGGAGCTGCTTGCGCACAACCCGCAAGCGCACAGCCCCGATTTGATGCTCAAGACCAACCCCGCCATCGTGCTGCGCAAGCACCTGGCCGAGCAGGCCATCGAGCAGGCCAGGCGCAAGAACTTCGGCCCGCTGGCGGAACTGCAAGCGGCCCTCGAGCATCCATATGATGAACCCGCGGCCCACCCCGAATGGGCCGGCATCGCGCCCGACTGGGCCGCCCACATCCAGATCAGTTGCTCCTCATGACCCATCCTGTCCAGAAAACCGACGCCCAGTGGCGCGACCTGCTGGCCGCCAAGGGCGCCGAGCCCGGCGCGTTTGAAGTGACCCGCCACGCCGCCACCGAGCGCCCGTTCAGCGGCAAATACGAGCGCCACTGGGAGGACGGCAGCTACCACTGCATCTGCTGCGGCACCAAGCTGTTCGAGTCCGGCACCAAGTTCGACGCCGGCTGCGGCTGGCCCAGCTTCTCGCAGGCCATCCCCGGCGCGATCACCGAAAAGCGCGACCTGAGCCACGGCATGGTCCGCGTGGAGACCGTGTGCGCCAACTGCGGCGCCCATCTGGGCCATGTGTTCGAGGACGGCCCCGAGCCGACCGGCCTGCGCTACTGCATGAACTCGGCTTCGCTGGACTTCGAGCCTGAGTGACGGCCGAACAACCCAACAGCCGAACAGCCGAACAGCCGGACGCAGAGGACGCAAAGGATTCGCAAAGGACGCAAAAAAATACCAAATTTTGTTTGGGGCATTGGGTCATGCAAGGGCCTGAGATGCCCGCCGCTCCCTCTCCCGCTTGCGGGTTGGGGTGAAGGCAGCAGCGCCACCGGATATAACCGGGTGTGCGTGGAGATCAGTAAAATCAGGACCAAGCGCTTCCCCATCAAGCGCTGAAAGCTATTAATTCAGTAGTTTTTGTTCGGTATTTTTTGCGCCTTCTGCGAACCCTTTGCGCCCTCTGCGTCCGGCTGTTTCGCGTATCCACCCCCCCACATGAAACTGCTGCTCGACTTCATTCCGCTTCTGCTGTTCTTCGGCGCCTACAAGCTGTGGGGCATCTATGCCGGCACGGCCGTGCTGATGGGCGCCACGGCCGTGCAAATGGCCGTCATCTACGCGATCGACAAGAAGCTCAGCACCATGCACAAGGCCACGCTGAGCCTGATCCTGATCTTCGGGGCGCTCACCCTGGTGCTGCAGGACGAACGCTTCATCAAGTGGAAGCCCACCGTGCTGTACGCCGCCATGGCGCTGGCGCTGGCCGTGGCGCTGTGGGGCTATGGCAAGAACTTTTTGAAGGCCATGCTGGGCGCGCAAATTGCCCTGCCCGACTTCGCCTGGCACCGCCTGACCATCGCCTGGGTCGCGTACTGCCTGTTCATGGCGGCCCTCAACGGCTATGTGGCGGCGTACTTCTCCACCGACGCCTGGGCCGAGTTCAAGCTGTGGGGCTACGTGTTCCCGCTGGCTTTCATCGTCGCCCAGGGCTTTTACGTGGCGCGCCACATCACCGAGCCGCCCGCGGCCAGCCCCGGAGCGCACGAATGAGCCCCGCCCTGCCCCAGGCCCCTGAAGCCGCCACCCCGCTGGCCGAGCAGATGGCCGCCTGCCTGCAACAGCGCTTTGCCCCCAGCGCCCTCGAAGTGCTGGACGAAAGCTGGCAGCACGAAGGCCACGCCGGCGCCAACGGCACGGGTTTTGGCACGCATTTTCGGGTGCGCATCGCGGCGCCCGCCTTTGCCGGCCTCACGCGCGTGGCTCAGCACCGGCTTGTGTATGATGCCCTGCACGACTTCATCGCGCGGCAAGGGGTGCATGCCCTGGCCATCGAAGCGCGGGCCTGAGCCCTGGCGCCTGCACACCACCGTCTTCCGTTCTCGCCCCTCCGGGGCATTTTCAACCTCAGTCCAACCATGAACAAACAGCTTCTGGCCGCCTGCTCGGCCGCCCTGCTGGCCGGCGCCCTGGCGTTGCCGGCCGCGGCGCAAAACGTCGCCATCGTCAACGGCAAACCGGTGCCCAAGGCGCGCCTGGACGCGCTGGAGACGCAAATCAAGGCCCAGGCCGCACGCACCGGCCAGCCCGTGCCGCCCGAGGTGCAAAAGCAGTTGCGCGACGAAGTCATCGCGCGCGAAGTCTTCATGCAGGAAGCGGAAAAACAAGGCCTGCAAGGCACGCCCGACTTCCAGTCCAAGATGGAGCTGGCGCGCCAAAGCGTGCTGATCGGCGAGCTGTTCGCCAACTACGCCAAGACCCACCCCATCACCGACGAGCAGGCCAAGGCCGAGTACGACAAGCTGATCGCCGCGCAGGCGCCGGCCGCCGGCGGCAAGGAGTACAAGGCGCGCCACATCCTGGTCGACAAGGAAGACGAGGCCAAGTCCATCATCGCCCAGCTCAAGAAGGGCGCCAAGTTCGAGGACATCGCCAAGAAGCAGTCCAAGGACACGGGCTCGGGCGCGCAAGGCGGCGAGCTGGGCTGGGCCGCCCCCGGCACCTACGTGCCCGAGTTCGGCCAGGCGCTGGAAAAGCTCAAGAAGGGCCAGACCACCGACACCCCGGTCAAGACCCAGTTCGGCTACCACGTGATCCAGCTCGAAGACACGCGCGACGCCAAGGCTCCCGAGCCGCCGCCCTTCGACGCCGTCAAGGCCCAGCTCAAGCAGCAGATGGAGCAGCAGCAACTGGCCAAGTACCAGCAGGAGCTGCGCGACAAGGCCAAGGTCGAATAAGCCGCGCGGCTTCGTTCGCACCGCAGGCGACCGGACGGCCCCGAGCCCCGGTCGCTATTTTTTTGTGAGCGCTCTGCGCAGGCGGAAAGCGCGCTGCGACCTTGTTTTGGTCGTCAACGCAGCCAGCGCATCCACGCCATCAGTGCGCCGATCAGCACCAGCTGGTGCAGCATGTAGTAGCTGAGGCTCCAGCGCCCCAGCGCAGCCAGGCCATGCCCCAGTCGCCCCACCGGCCGCGCCACTGCGGCGCGCGGCAGCGTCTGCCCGGCGGCCACACCCAGCAGCAACACGCCCAGCCAGGGCAGCAGGGGCACATAGTCCTCGGTGACGGGTTTGTGCGTGACCACGCCCAGGCCGTTGAGCCAGCGGCTGTCCAGCGCGGCGGCCAGCGGCGTCGCGGCGTGCGCGGCCAGCCACGCGTCCAGCAGCGGCGCCGCGGCGATCAGCGCCAGGCCCACGACCCACGGCACCCAACCCTGCAGCCATCGCCGCACCAGGCCGGCGCGCGCCAGCAGCAACATCACCGCCAGGCCATGCAGCACGCCAAAGCTGATCCAGCTGCCCGGAAACATCCACCACGAGCCCAGCGACACCAGCACGGCGCAGCCCGCCACCTGCCCCCAGCGCCGCCAAAACCGCGGCCAGCCCTGCCCGGCCTGCACCGCCAGCACCTGGCCAAAGCCCGCGGTGAACAGGAACAGGCTGACGATGGCCGTGCGCTGCAGCGTCCATCGCGGGTCTTCGTAGAAGTTCTGGCGGATCAGACCAAAGTGGTTCAGGTCAAAGCAGAAGTGATAGACCGTCATCCACACCAGCGCCAGCCCGCGCAGCGCGTCCAGGCGGTCGTGGCGCGCGCCGCTGGGCATCAATCCGCGCGGTAGTTCGGCGCTTCCTTGGTGATCTGCACGTCATGCACGTGCGACTCGCGGATGCCCGCCGCCGTGATCTGCACGAACTCGGCCTTGGCGCGCAAGTCCTCCACCGTGGCGCAGCCGCAGTAGCCCATGGCCGCGCGCAGGCCGCCGGCCTGCTGGAACAGGATGCTGACCACGCTGCCCTTGTAGGGCACGCGGCCTTCGATGCCCTCGGGCACCAGCTTGTCGGCGTTGGGGTTGCCAGTGGCGCTCTCCTGGAAATAGCGGTCGGCGCTGCCCTGCTGCATGGCGCCGATGCTGCCCATGCCGCGGTAGCTTTTGTAGCTGCGGCCCTGATAGAGCACGATCTCGCCCGGCGCCTCCTCGGTGCCGGCAAACATGCCGCCCATCATCACGCTGTGCGCGCCGGCCGCAATGGCCTTGGCGATGTCGCCCGAGTAGCGCACGCCGCCGTCGGCGATCAGCGGCACGCCGGTGCCCTCCAGCGCCTCGGCGACGTTGTGGATGGCCGTGATCTGCGGCACGCCCACGCCGGCGACGATGCGCGTGGTGCAGATGCTGCCCGGGCCGATGCCCACCTTGACGCCATCGGCCCCCGCCTCGACCAGCGCGCGCGCCGCCGCCGCGGTGGCGATGTTGCCGCCGATGACCTGCACCTGCGGATAATTTTGCTTGACCCAGCGCACGCGCTCGATCACGCCCTGGCTGTGGCCGTGCGCGGTGTCCACCACCAGCGCATCGACGCCGGCCTTGACCAGTGCATCCACGCGCTCCTCGGTGCCGGCGCCCACGCCCACGGCCGCGCCCACGCGCAGGCGGCCATGGTCGTCGCGCGCGGCGTTGGGAAAGGTGGTCTGCTTGGTGATGTCCTTGACGGTGATCAGGCCCTTCAGGCGATCTTCCCGGTCGATGATCAGCAGGCGCTCCAGCTTGTGCTTGTTCAGCATCGCCTTGGCCTCGGCGTGGCTGGTGCCTTCGGGCACGGTGATCAGGCGCTCGCGCGGCGTCATGATCTGGCGCACCGGCACGTCATAGCGCGTCTCGAAGCGCAGGTCGCGCCCGGTGACGATGCCCACCACGCGCCCATGCTCGATCACCGGAAAGCCGCTGATTCCCAACTCGTCCGACAGCTGCATCACCTGCAGCACCGTGTGCTCGGGCGTGATCACCACCGGGTCGCGCAACACCCCGCTCTCATAACGCTTGACCTTGGCCACGTGGGCCGCCTGCTCCTGCGCGGTGAGGTTCTTGTGGACGATGCCGATGCCGCCCTCCTGCGCCATCGCGATGGCCAGGCGCGCCTCGGTAACGGTGTCCATGGCCGCCGAAACCAGCGGCAGGTTGAGGCGGATGTGGCGGGTAAACGGGGTGGCGAGGGACGTGTCCTTGGGCAGGACCTGGGAGAACGCTGGCACCAGCAACACATCGTCGAAGGTCAGCGCGGGGCCTAAAAGGCGCATGGTTTGCTCCAAAAAACGGATTGTACCGAAGCCCTTGCGTGCGAATTTCGACACACCCGGCGCTCAATTTGCCACCTGCGCGCCAAAGGGCGGCATGGGGCCGTTACACTGTGTATCTCATGAAACCTGCACGCCTTTTCATCGTCTGCGCCCTGCTGGCCGCCAGCATTCCGGCCATGGCGCAGTACCAATGGATCGACAAGGACGGCCGGCGCGTGTTCAGCGACCGCGCGCCGCCGGCCGAGGTGCCCGCCAAGAACATCCTGGCCCAGCCGCGCGGCGCCAGCGTGCCGGTGGCGGCCGCCGCGGCCGCGCCGGCATCCGCCGCCCCGCAAGCCGCTGCGGCCAGCGCCCCGGCCATCGGGACGGACAAGGCCCTGGAAGAAAAGAAACAGCAGGCCGAGGCCGCCGAAGCGGCCAAGAAAAAAGCCGAGGAAGCCCGCGTGGCCGCCGCCCGCGCCGACAACTGCAAGCGTGCCCAGAGCGCCAAGACCACGCTGGACTCGGGCATGCGCATGGCCCGCGTCAACGACAAGGGCGAGCGCGAAATCCTGGACGACACGCAGCGCGCCGCCGAACTGAAGCGCACCAACCAGGCCATCGCCGAGAACTGCAAGTAAGCGCCGGAGCGCCCCGCGCCAGCGCCGCGCGTTTCAATATCCTGGCTTGGAGCCCGGCCGGCGCCGGGCAAACAGGCCTGCGGTGCGCGCACCCTGCCGGCCAAAGCGCTCGCGCCGCGCCCGCTTGGGATCGACCCGCAGCGGGCGATACAGCTCCACCCGGTCACCGTCGTGCAGGGTTCGATCCAGCGGTGCCTTGCGGCCCCAGAGGCCCACCTCATCCACCCCTTCGATCGACCAGCCCGCCGCCTGCAGCGCCTGGCCCAGCGTGCTGCCCGCCGGCAGCCGCAGCTCGCGCTGCTCGATCTGCCGCGGGCCGGGCGCGCGCACCAGCAGCACCGTCAGCATCCGGGGCGTCATCGCACTTCCCCGCCATAGACCTGCTCGGCGCGCTTGACGAAGGCGTCCACCAGGCTGCCCGCAATGCGGTCGAACACGGGCCCCACCACGGCCGCCAGCAGGTTGTTGGAAAAACCATAGTCCAGCTTGAGCCCCACACGGCAGGCGCGCTGCGCATCGTCGCCCACGGGCGTGAAGACCCAGTCGCCCTCCAGCCGGGAGAACGGGCCGTCCACCAGGTGCAGGCGCACCTCGCGGTCGAGCGTGTGCTCGTTGCGGGTGGTAAAGCTCTGCGTGACGCCCTTGAAGGCGATGCCGACCTCGGCCGTCATGCCGGACTCGGTCTCGGCCAGCACGCGGGCGTGGCTGCACCAGGGCAGAAATTCGGGGTAGCGGGCCACGTCGGTCACCAGCGCGTACATCTCGGCGGCCGAGTACCAGATCAGGACGGACTTGTGCACGGATTTCATAGAATGCGCGATTGCTCCTGATTTTAAGGCGCCCCCTGCGCGCCGACGCGGCTTGCAAGCAACGGCAGGCCCCTCATATTGCCCCGATGGCGACAAAAAAACCCGCATCCACCAACCCGGTCATTGCCCAGAACAAGAAGGCCGCGTTCAACTACTTCTTCGAAGAGCGCTTCGAGGCCGGCATGGTGCTGGAAGGCTGGGAGGTGAAGGCCCTGCGCGCCGGCAAGGCGCAGTTGACCGACGGCTACGTCGTCATCCGCAATGGCGAGTTGTTCGTGATCGGCTGCCAGATCAACCCGCTGGGCACGGCCAGCACGCATGTGCGGGCGGATTCGGCGCGCACCAAGAAGCTGCTGATGAAGAAGGACGAGATCCAGCGGCTGATCGGCAAGGTCGAGCAAAAGGGCTACACCCTGGTGCCCATCAACCTGCACTGGAAAAACGGGCGCGTCAAATGCGAAATCGCGCTGGCCAAGGGCAAGGCCACGCACGACAAGCGCGACACCATCAAGGAGCGCGAGGGCAAGCGCGAGGTGGAGCGGGCGCTCAAGCAGCATCACCGGTGAACACTGGCCGGCCCCCGCGGCCGGACGCGGTGGCGCGATGCAGACTGTCGGTCTAAACTGTGCACGTCGATTCCAGCACAGGAGCATCTCGATGAAAGCACTGATCGTTGCCGTGTCCGCCTCGGCGCTGCTGGCCGCCTGCGGCTCCATGGGTCATGACAGTGGCGTTGCAAGCAGCAACACCACCAGTGCCAGCAGCGCCAGCACGCCCACCCGTGCCGCCGACGGCACGCTGATCGGCCCCAATGGCCGCACCCTGTATGTGTTTGCCCGCGACGTGGCGGGCAGCGGCCGGTCGGCATGCGTGGACGGCTGCGCGGCCAACTGGCCGCCCTTGGGCGTGGCACCCAATGCCGTGGCGCTGGGCGAGTACACCATCATCAACCGCGCCGACGGCGCGCGCCAATGGGCCTTCAAGGGCATGCCGCTGTACTACTTCGCCAAGGATGCCAAGCCCGGCGACAAAAGCGGTGACGGCGTGGGCGGCGTCTGGCGCGTGGCCCGATAGGCCTGGCCGGCGGCAACGCGGGCCCGCGGCGCCAGGTGCTCCTCAGAGCACGGATTGACCAACGCGGCGCGCTCTGGCGGCGCGGCCACGCCAACCCAGCCATTCGCTGACCAGCAGCGCGCCAAGCACCAGCGCGCCGCCGCGCAGCACCTCCGGGCGGGGCACTTCGCCCGCAATGGCCCACACCAGGGCGATGCCGAACACGATCTCCAGCAGGCCCAGCAAAGACACCTCGGCCGCCGGCAGCACGCGCGCGCACAGCACGGCCAGCACGCAGGGGATGGCCAGTTGTCCCACGCCCAGCGCCGCCAGCCAGGCCAGATCACCCGCCGAGGCGGCAAACGGCACGGCCCACGGCGCCACGCCCAGGCAGGAAATCACCGCCCCCAGCAACACCGCGGGCACGAGGTCGAGCGCCGCACCGCGCGCCTGGCTGCGCTGCGTCACCGTCCAGTTGATGGCAGCGGCCACCGGCACGCCCAAGGCCACGATGGAGCCGAGCCAGGCCCTGGCGTCGGTGGTCTGCCCGATCTGCCCGACGAACATCCAGGCCATGCCCACGCCGGCCACCGCGATGGCTGCCCAGGTGCGCCCCGGCAGCGGCCGCCCGGTGACCCAGCGCGCCAGCAGCGCCGTCAGGAACGGGCCGAAGGCCATGGTCACCAGCACGCGCGCCACGCCGGTGAGCGTGAGCGCCACCATGTAGGCGGTGAACATCACGGCCCAGCACAGGCCCGACAGCCACAGCGAGCGGTCGCCCCAGGCCACGCGGGCCCAGGCGCCCCGCCCCCGCCACGCCGGCAGGATGACCAGCAGCGCCAGCGCGCAAGCGGCGCTGCGCCAGAACGTGGTCTCGAAGCCCTGGGCGTATTCGATCTGGCGCGTGACGACGCCGGCCGTGCCCCACAAAAAGGTGGCCAGCACCATCGTCCACACCGCGCGGGTGTGGGACCAGGTTGCAAGAGCCGTCACGAAGACCGCCGCGGCTCAGGCCGCCGCCTCGCGGCTGGCGCGCTTGCGGTCGTGCTCGTTCAAGTGGCGCTTGCGCAGGCGGATGCTCTTGGGCGTGATCTCGACCAGCTCGTCGTCCTCGATGAACTCCACGCCGTACTCCAGCGTCAGCTCGATCGGCGGCGTGATCTTGATCGCGTCTTCCTTGCCCGAGACGCGGAAGTTGGTGAGCTGCTTGGTGCGCGTGGCGTTGACCACCAGATCGTTGTCGCGGCTGTGCACGCCCACGATCATGCCCTCGTACACCGGGTCGCCCGCGCGCACGAACATGCGGCCGCGGTCGTCCAGCTTGCCCAGGGCGTAGGTGAAGATCTCGCCCGCGTCCATGCTGATCAGCACGCCGTTCTTGCGCCCTTCGATCTCGCCCTTGTAGGATTCGTAGCCGTCGAACAGGTTGCTGATCAGGCCCGTGCCGCGCGTCAGGTTCAGAAACTCGTTGCCAAAGCCGATCAGCCCGCGCGCCGGAATGCGGTATTCCAGCCGCACGCGCCCGCGGCCATCGGGCTCCATGTTGACCAGCTCGCCCTTGCGCTCGCCCAGCGCCTGCATCACGCCGCCCTGGTGACCCTCTTCGATGTCGGCGGTGACCAGCTCGATCGGCTCGCACTTCTGGCCGTCGATGTCCTTGAACACCACGCGCGGTTTGCTGACGGCCAGCTCGTAGCCTTCGCGGCGCATCTCCTCCAGCAGGATGGTCAGGTGCAATTCGCCCCGGCCCGAGACCTCGAACACGCCGTCCTCGTCGGTTTCCTTCACGCGCAGCGCCACGTTGGAGCGCAGCTCGCGCTGCAGCCGGTCCCAGATCTGGCGGCTGGTGACGAACTTGCCTTCGCGCCCGGCCAGCGGGCTGGTGTTGACGCAGAAATTCATCGTCAGCGTCGGCTCGTCGATTTGCAGCATCGGCAGCGGCTGGGGGTTGGCCGGGTCGGTCAGCGTCTCGCCAATGCCGACGTTCTCGATGCCGTTGACCAGCACGATGTCGCCGGGGCCGGCCTGCGTGACCTTGACGCGGTTCAGGCCCTCGAAGGTCAGCACTTCGTTGACGCGCGCCTTGTAGCTGGCACCGTCAGGCCCGGCCATCACCAGGACCTCTTGCCCGGGCTTGATCGTGCCGGCGTTGATGCGGCCCACGCCGATGCGCCCGACGAAGGTGGAAAAATCCAGCGCCGAAACCTGCAATTGCAGCGGGCCGTCGGGGTCACCCTCGTGCGGCGGCACGTGCTTCAGGACGGTGTCGAACAGCGCCGACATGTCGGGGCCCCACTGCTCGCCCGGCTCGCCCTCGGTCATCGAGCTCCAGCCGTTGATGCCCGAGGCATACACCACCGGAAAATCGAGCTGCTCGTCGGTCGCGCCGAGCTTGTCGAACAGATCGAACGCGGCGTTGATGACGTAGTCGGGCCGCGCACCGGGCTTGTCCACCTTGTTGACCACCACGATGGGTTTCAGGCCCAGGGCCAGCGCCTTCTTGGTGACGAAGCGCGTCTGCGGCATGGGGCCTTCCTGCGCGTCGATCAGCAGCAGCACGCCGTCGACCATCGACAGCGCGCGCTCCACCTCGCCGCCGAAGTCCGCGTGGCCGGGCGTATCGACGATGTTGATGTGCGTGCCCTGCCAGGAGACGGCGCAGTTCTTGGCCAGGATGGTAATGCCGCGCTCGCGCTCGATGGCGTTGTTGTCCATCACCGTGTCCACGACCTTCTCGTGCGCGGCAAAGGTGCCGCTCTGGCGCAGCAGTTGGTCGACCATGGTGGTCTTGCCGTGGTCGACGTGGGCGATGATGGCGATGTTGCGAATGGCTCGGGTCATGGTGCGATGGCTTGGCTTTTCAATGAGGCTCGGCCGCGAGGGCCGGCGTTGCTTGCAGGATTTGCTGAATTTCAATCGGACTCAAAAGGCGCGTCGGGATCAGTTCGCCGGCCTTGACATGGGCCGTGCCCAGCAGGCTGCGCGGCGACTGGCCGTAGACGGCGACGTGCTCGGCATCGCCCCAGGGACCGCGCCGGCGCAGTCCGCTCAAAAAGCGGCCGGCCTCTTCACGGTCCAGGGTGATGGGCTCGTGGTCTTGCAGCAAGGCGTCGGGCGCCAGCAGGCAGGCCAGGCGCGCGCCTTCGTCCATGGCCTCCAGCCGCTCCAGCGTGATGCACTGGCTCTCGTCGAACCGACCGGTCGCCAGGCGACGCAGCGCGCTCAGGTGTGCGCCGCAGCCCAAGGCCTGGCCGATGTCCTCGCCCAGCGTGCGGATGTACGTGCCCTTGCTGCATGTAACTATGATATTGATAGCTGATGGCGCTTGATCGGCGGGCGTCAAGACCATGTTCAGCTTGTAGATCCTCACCTCGCGCGAGGCGCGCTCGACCTCGATGCCGGCGCGGGCGTAGTCGTACAGCGCGCGGCCGTCCTTCTTGAGCGCGCTGTGCATGGGCGGCACCTGGGTGATGGCGCCCAGAAATTGCTGGCGCACCCGCTCCAGGTCTTCGGCGCCCAGAGCGGGCACGGGGCGGCGCTCGACCACCTCGCCCTCGGCGTCGCCGGTGGTCGTGCGCACGCCCAGTTGCAGCGTGGCGGCGTAGGTCTTGTCGGCGTCCAAGTGCAGGCCGCTGAACTTGGTGGCCGCGCCAAAGCACAGCGGCAGAACGCCCGTGGCCAGCGGATCGAGCGTGCCGGTGTGACCGGCCTTTTCGGCGCGCAGCAGCCACTTGGCCTTCTGCAAGGCCTGGTTGCTGGACAGGCCCAGCGGCTTGTCGAGCAGCAACACCCCATGCACCGGACGCCGCTGCACCCGAAGGCGAGCGCCCCCACGCTCCCCCGCTGCGCGTGGTCCGCTGCCCCCCAAGGGGGCTTTCGCACCTTGGGACGGCCCAGCGGTACTCATGGCTTACTCGTCAGCGTCCTTTGAGCGCGAGGCCACGGCCTTGGCGATCAGCGCGTTCATGTCGGCGGCGCGCTCGGTGGTGCGGTCAAACACGAAGTGCAGCGTGGGCACGGTGTGGATGTGCAGGCGCTTGAACAGGCCGTTGCGCAGATGGCCGGCGGCGTGGTTGAGCGCTTCCTGCGTCTGCTGCACATCGCCGGTCAGCAGGCTGAAAAATACCTTGGCATGGGCGTAGTCGGGCGTGACCTCGACCGCGTTGATCGTGACCATGCCCACGCGCGGGTCCTTCAGCTCGCGCGCGATCAGCTCCGACAGATCGCGCTGGATCTGGTCGGCGACCTTGAAGCCGCGATTGGGGATGGTGCTGCGCTTGGGCATAAAAATTCAGGACGCAGAGGACGCAAAGGATTCGCGAAGGACGCAAAAAAATCCGAGAACCATTGTGAGTTTTCCTTTTTTGCGTCCTCTGCGTACTTTTTGCGTCCTCTGCGTCCGGCTGTTCGGCTGTTCGATTTACAGCGTCCGCGCGATTTCCTTGATCTCGAAGAACTCCAGCTGATCGCCTTCCTTGATGTCGTTGTAGTTCTTCAGCTTGATGCCACACTCGAAGCCTTCCTTGACCTCGCGCACGTCGTCCTTGACGCGCTTGAGCGACTCCAGCTCGCCGGTGTAGATGACCACGTTGTCGCGCAGCAGGCGGAAGTGCGCGTCGCGGCGCACCAGGCCGTGCGTGACCATGCAGCCGGCCACGGTGCCAATCTTGGAGGCCACGAACACGGTGCGGATCTCGGCCGTGCCGATGACCTCTTCCTTGTGCTCGGGCGCCAGCATGCCGGACATCGCCGCCTTCAGCTCGTCCACCGCGTCGTAGATGACGTTGTAGTAGCGGATCTCGACGTCGTTGCCTTCGGCCAGCTTGCGCGCACCGGCGTCGGCGCGCACGTTGAAGCCGATCACGATCGCCTTGGAGGCGATCGCCAGGTTGATGTCGCTCTCGCTGATGCCGCCCACGCCGGTGTAGACCATCTGCACCTTGACCTCGTCGGTGGACAGCTTGAGCAGCGTGGCCGCCAGCGCCTCCTGCGAGCCCTGCACGTCGGCCTTGATGATGATGGGCAGCTGCTTGACCTCGCCCGTGCCCATGTCGGAGAACACGTTCTCCAGCTTGGCGGCCTGTTGCTTGGCCAGCTTGGTGTTGCGGAACTTGCCGGCGCGGTAGGTGGCGATCTCGCGCGCGCGGCGCTCGTCGGTCAGCACCATGAAGTCGTCGCCGGCCTGCGGCACCTCAGCCAGGCCCTGGATCTCGACCGGAATCGAGGGGCCGGCCGACTTGGAGGGCTTGCCGTCTTCATCGAGCATGGCGCGCACGCGGCCGAAGGTCTGGCCGGCCAGCACCACGTCGCCCACGTTCAGGGTGCCGGACTGCACCAGCACGGTGGCCACCGGGCCGCGGCCCTTGTCCAGGCTGGCTTCGATCACCAGACCCTTGGCGGCAGCGTCGATCGGCGCCTTGAGCTCCAGCACCTCGGCCTGCAGCAGCACCTGCTCGAGCAACTCGTCGATGCCCTGCCCGGTCTTGCTGGACACCGAGATGAAGGGCGAGTCGCCGCCAAACTCCTCGGGCACGACCTCCTCGGCCACCAGTTCGGCCTTGACGCGCTCGGGGTTGGCCTCGGGCTTGTCGGACTTGGTGATGGCCACCACGATGGGCACGTGCGCCGCCTTGGCGTGCTTGATGGCCTCGCGCGTCTGCGGCATCACGCCGTCGTCGGCGGCCACCACCAGGATGACGATGTCAGTGGCCTGCGCGCCGCGGGCCCGCATGGCGGTGAAGGCCTCGTGGCCGGGGGTGTCCAGGAAGGACACCACGCCGCGCGGCGTCTGCACATGGTAGGCGCCAATGTGCTGGGTGATGCCGCCGGCCTCGCCCGCCGCCACCTTGGCGCGGCGGATGTAGTCCAAGAGCGACGTCTTGCCGTGGTCGACGTGGCCCATGACGGTGACCACCGGCGGGCGCGGCAGCGCCTCGGCGTCCTGCGCCTGCACTTCCTGGTCGGTGAAGGCCTCGGGGTCGTCCAGCGCCGCGACGATGGCGGTGTGGCCCATTTCCTCGACGACGATCATGGCCGTGTCCTGGTCCAGCGGCTGGTTGATGGTGACCATCTGGCCCATCTTCATCAGCACCTTGATGACCTCGGAGGCCTTGACGGCCATCTTGTGCGCCAGCTCGGCCACGGTGATGGTTTCGGGCACGTGCACTTCCAACACGCGCTGCTCCACGGGCGCTTCAACCGCCGCGTGTTCCTCGCGACCGCGCTCGCCGCGACGGCCGCGGGGCCCGCCACGCCAGTTGTTGCGGCCCACGCCGCCACTGCTGTCGCCGCGGGTGGGGATGCCTTTCTTCTTGGCCGGATCGCCCGCCCAGCTGGACGACAGCTTGGCCGACTTGACTTCCTTGTTGGCCGACGGCGCCGCCGTCTTGGCGGGCGTTGCCTGGCCGGGTTTGGCACCCGGCGTCTTGGCGGCGGCCGCCTTGGCTTCGTCGGGCTTCTTGGCCACCAGCACCTTGCGCGGCGCGTTCATCATCGCGCGGATGGCCTCGGCCTCGGCCAGGGCCTTGCGGCGCTTGGCCTCTTGCTCGCGTGCCAAGGCCGCCTCGTCTTCGGGGCTGGGCGCGGCGGGTGCGACGGTGGCCGCGGGCTCCGCCACGGGCTCGGGCTGCGCGGCGCTGACCGGCTCAGCAACCTGGGCCTCGGGTTGGCTGACGGCGGGCTCCGGCGCTGCCTGGGCCGCGGCGGCCTGTTCGGCAGCCTGGCGGGCCTGCTCGGCGGCCAGGCGCTCCTGCTCTTCGCGCAGGCGGCGTTTTTCGGCTTGCTCTTCGGCCTGGCGGCGCATCAGCTCGGCCTGGCGGCGGGCTTCTTCGTCGCGGCGCGCCTGCTCGGCCGCGTCGATGATGGGCGCGACCGGCGCCGCTGCAGGCGGCTCGGGTGCGGCAGCGGCCGGCTGCACTTCGTCCTCGCGCTTGACGAAGGTGCGCTTCTTGCGCACCTCGACCTGGATGGTGCGCGCCTTGCCCGAGGCGTCGGCCTGCTTGATCTCGCTGGTGGTCTTCTTGGTCAGCGTGATCTTCTTGCGCGCCGCGCCCGTGCCGTGGCTGGCCTCCAGAAAGGTCAGCAGGCGCTGCTTGTCGGTGTCGGTCAGCACATCGCTGGCCGCGGTCTTGCCCACGCCGGCAGCCTGCAACTGCTCCAGCAGGGCGTCAGCGGGGCGTTTGAGTTCGTTCGCGAATTCGGCAACAGTGGTGTTCGTCATAAAGGGTGCTCGTCTCCATGTCCTTACTCTTGGCCGGCGAACCAGTGCTCGCGTGCCTTCAGGATCAGGGCGCGGGCATCGTCCTCGGACTGCCCGGTGATGTCGGTGAGTTCGTCCACGGCCAGGTCGGCCAGGTCGTCGCGCGTGTGCACGCCGGCGCCGTCCAGCTTGGCGATCAGATCGGGCGACAGGCCCGGCAGGTCACGCAAATCCTGCGAGACGGATTCCATGCTTTCCTCGCGGGCGATGGCCTGCGTCAACAGGGCGTCCTTGGCGCGCGCGCGCAGCTCCTCGACGGTTTCCTCGTCGAAGCCTTCGATGTCCAGCATTTCCTGGATCGGCACGTAGGCGACTTCCTCGAGGTTGGTGAAACCCTCGGCAATCAGCATGTCGGCGATTTCCTCGTCGACGTCGAGTTTTTCCATGAACAGCTTGCGCAGCGAGCTGGTTTCATCGGCCTGCTTCTGTGCCGATTCGGCCGCGTCCATGATGTTGATCTTCCAGCCCGTCAGGTCGGACGCCAGGCGCACGTTCTGCCCGCCGCGGCCGATGGCGATGGCGAGGTTTTCCTCGTCCACCACCACGTCCATGGCGTGCTTTTCTTCATCGACCACGATGGACGACACGTTGGCCGGCGCCAGCGCGCCGATCACGAACTGCGCCGGGTCGTCCGACCACAGCACGATGTCCACGCGCTCGCCCGCCAGCTCGTTGGTGACGGCGTTCACGCGCGTGCCGCGCACGCCCACGCAGGTGCCGATCGGATCGACGCGCTTGTCGTGGCTCAGCACCGCGATCTTGGCGCGGCTGCCGGGGTCACGGGCACAGCTCTTGATCTCGAGCAGCCCCTGCTCGATCTCGGGCACCTCGTTGCGGAACAGCTCGATCATGAACGCGGGCGCCGAGCGCGACAGCAGGATCGGCGCGCCGCGCAGCGTCAGGTCCACCTCCATGATCATGGCGCGCACGCGGTCGCCGCTGCGCAGGTTTTCCTTGGGGATCATCTCGCTGCGGCGCAGGCGCCCTTCGACGCGGCCGCTCTCGACGATGATGTCGCCCTTGTCCATGCGCTTGACGGTGCCGGTGAAGATTTTTTCGCCCCGGCTCATGAAGTCGTTGAGCAGCATCTCGCGCTCGGCGTCGCGGATTTTCTGCAGGATGACCTGCTTGGCCGCCATGGCGCCGATGCGCCCGATGGGCACCGATTCGACCGGCTCCTCGATGTACTCGTCCACCTCGATATCGGGGATCTGCTCCTTGGCCTCGAACAGCAGGATTTCCTGGTCGGGCAGTTGCAGGCCGGCCTCGTCGGGCACCACGTGCCAGCGGCGGAAGGTCTCGTAGTCGCCCGACTCGCGATCGATCGCCACGCGCAGGTCCACTTCACCCTCGTAGAGCTTCTTGGCCGCTTGCGCCAGCGCCGCCTCGACCGCGCCGAACACGACGTCGCGCTCGACGTTTTTCTCGCGCGAGATCGCCTCGACCAGCATCAACAGTTCGCGATTCATGATGTCACTCGTTCCAATGCTTTCAAATGGATAGCAGTCTGCGCTTATCCCTGCTTCGTTTCAATCAAATTCGACTTGGGCTTGCGGCCCTTGAAATCCACCACCGCCGCCAGCCGCGCCGACGCCAGCTCGTCCAGCGTGAAGTCCAGCGCCTGCTCGGGCGCAGCCTCGCGCTTCTTGCTCACGCGCTGGCCGGGCTTGACCGGCGGCTCGTCGCGCCAGACGATGCGCCAGCCTTCGCCGGCCCCATCCGCGCGGTGCAGCGTGCCGCGAAACTTCTTGCGATTGGCGGCCACCTGCCCGGCCGCGGCGGCGCCGATCGGCGCCTTCAGCACCAGGTCCACC
Source organism: Ottowia sp. (assembly GCF_046348305.1). Taxonomy (GTDB): domain Bacteria; phylum Pseudomonadota; class Gammaproteobacteria; order Burkholderiales; family Burkholderiaceae_C; genus Ottowia. Next base: position 166,603 of record NZ_JAXMEM010000008.1, on the reverse strand, counting down.
ACCGCACCCTCGAAGCGCTCGAAGTCCTGCGCGTGGCGCAGCGGCCGGTCGATGCCGGGCGAGGACACCTCCAGGCGCTGGTACTCCACGCCCTCGACCTCCAGCACGTACTGCAGCTGGCGCGTGACGCGCTCGCAGTCCTCCACCGTCACCCACCGCTCGGCCAGTTCGGGCTGCTCCGCCGTCCACGGCCAGTCGATCGTCACGCGCAGCAACCCCCCGGCCGAGCGTTCCAGCTCAACCAGCTCATATCCCAATGAGCGCACGGTGTCGTCGATCGTCTGTTGCAGTGCCACGGGTGTATCAAGGAGCCCGGCGCCCCTTCAAGTCTTCAAAAGGCGTTCAGGCATAAAAAATGGGCGGGTGCAAGGCCGCCCAAGTGGTCGTCAATCCGGTTCATTTTAGCACGATAGTGCCCGCGCGACAACGACCTGCAGGCATTGCACCGCCCCAGGCAGGCCCCTCAGGCCGCCGCAAGCAGCTTGCGCGTGTAGGGGTGCTGCGGCGCACCCAGAACCTGCGCGGCGGCTCCCGCCTCGACCACCCTGCCGTCCTTGAGCACCAGCACATCGTGCGCCATGGCGCGCACCACGGCCACGTCGTGCGTGATCAAAAGGTAGCTCAAGGCGCGCTGGCGTTGCAACTGCTGCAGCAGCCGCAAGACCTGCTTCTGGATCGTCACGTCCAGCGCGCTGGTGGGCTCATCCAGCACCAGCAGTTCGGGCCCCACGATGAGCGCGCGCGCCAGGGCGATGCGCTGGCGCTGGCCGCCGGAAAATTCGTGCGGGTAGCGCGCCAGCAGGCCGGGAAAGCGCGCTTCACCGAGGCCCACCTCATGCAGGGACCGGCGCACCTGCTCGGCGCGCTGGGCGGCGCCTAGGTGCGGTGCGTGCACGCGCAGGCCCTCGCCCACGATATCTTCAACGGTCAGGCGCGGCGACAGCGATGAAAACGGGTCCTGGAATACCACCTGCACCCGGCGGCGCAGCGGCTTGTCGGCGCCGGCGCGGTGCTGCCAACGCACGCCGGCCACCTGCACGTCGCCGCCGACCTGGCGGCGCGGCAGCAGGCCCAGCGCGGCCTGCGCCAGCGTGGACTTGCCTGAGCCCGACTCGCCGATCACGCCCAGCGTGCGGCCGGGGCCGATGGCGAAGTCGGCGCCTTGCAGGGCCACGAACTGCCCCTTGGCAAACCAGCCCCGCACGCCGGGCAAGGGCGTGGGATAGGACACCCGCAAGCCCCGGGCCGCCAGCACCGGGGCGGCGCCGCCAGCGTGCGGGCTCTCGTCCACATCGCGCTCGGGCTGGCTGGCCATGAGCTGGCGCGTGTATTCATGGCGCGGCGCGGCGAACACCGCGCCCGTGGCGCCCTGCTCCACCAGGCGACCGTGTTGCATCACGGCCACGCGGTCGGCAAAGCGGCGCACCAGTTGCAGATCGTGCGTGATCAGCAGCACGGCCATGCCGTTTTCGCGCTGAAGCTCGCGCAGCAAGTCCAGGATCTGGCCGCGCAGGCTGACGTCCAGTGCGGTGGTGGGCTCGTCGGCCAGCAGCAGCTTCGGCTTGCAGGCCAGCGCCATGGCAATCATGGCGCGCTGGCGCTGCCCGCCCGAGAGCTGGTGCGGGTACGCGCCGGCCCGCCGCGCGGGCTCGGGGATACCGGTCTTTGCTAACAAATCGATAGCTGCCTGCGCCGACTGGGCCGGCGTCAGGGCTCGTTTCAGCCTCAAAACCTCGACAATCTGCTCGCCCACGGTCATCAGCGGGTTCAGCGCCGTCATTGGCTCCTGAAAGATCATCGCGATCCGGTCGCCGCGCAGCGCGCGCAATTCGCGCTCGGGCAAGGCCAGCAGCTCGCGCGGCTGGCGGCCGTCGTCGAACACCGCGCGCCCGGTGATGCGCGCGCCATGCAGCAAGCGCAGCAGCGTCAGCGCGGTCACCGTCTTGCCCGATCCCGATTCGCCCACCAGGGCCAGCTTCTCGCCCGGCGCGATGGACAGGCCGACCCCGTCCACCACCGTCTTGGGGCCGAAGGCGACGTGCAGGTCCTGCACCTCGAGCAGGGGCGCGGTCATACCCAGTTTTCTATCAAAACAATAGCTGCTTGCGCGAAGCAGACAATCGCTGGAGTCGGATTTGCTTGTGAAATCATTGCTCGGCCCTGCGCGGATCGAGCGCGTCGCGCAGCGCGTCGCCCATGAAGGTGAGCAAGAGCAGCGTGAGCACCAGCACGCCGAAGGTGCTGATCGAGATCCACCACGCGTCGATGTTGTTCTTGCCCTGGCTGAGCAGCTCGCCCAGGCTGGGCGTGCCCGGCGGCACGCCCAGACCGAGGAAGTCCAGCGAGGTCAGCGCCAGGATCGCGCCGCTCATGCGAAACGGCAAAAAGGTGACCACCGGCACCATGCTGTTGGGCAGGATGTGGCGCCGGATGATCTGCATGTTGGGCACGCCCAGCGCGCGGGCACTCTTGACGTAGTCGAGCTGGCGGTTGCGCAAAAATTCGGCGCGCACGTAGTCGGACAGGCCCATCCAGCCGAACAGGCTCAGCAGCACCAGCAGCAAGGCCAGGCTGGGCGACAAGATGGCCGAGAAGATGATGAGCAGATACAGCTCGGGCATGGAGCCCCAGACCTCGATGAAGCGCTGAAAGGCCAGGTCGGTCTTGCCGCCGAAAAACCCCTGCACCGCGCCCGCTGCCACGCCCAGCAGCGTGCCCACCGCCGTCAGTGCCAGCCCGAACAGCACGCTGACGCGAAAGCCGTAGATGAGCTGCGCCAGCAAATCACGCCCGCGGTCGTCGGTGCCCAGCCAGTTGTCGCGGCTGGGCGCGCTGGGGTTGGGCGACTTGGCAAAGTAGTTGATGGTCCTGGCGCCGTAGGGGTTGGGCGGAAACACGGCCCAGTTGCCGGGCTTGGCGAACTGCGCGCGGATGAAGGGGTCGAGATAGTCGGTCTCGGTGTCGAAGTCGCCGCCGAACACCTTCTCGGGGTAGGTCTTGACGAGCGGAAAGTAGAACTGCCCGTCATAGCGCACCACCAGCGGCTTGTCGTTGGAAATCACCTCGGCCAGCAGGCTGAGCACGACCAGCGTGGCGAACAACACCAGACTCCACAGTCCCAGCCGGTTGCGCTTGAAGCGCAGCCAGGCGCGGCGCGCGGGCGACAGGCTGCGTGCGCCGGTGGCCGCGTCGCTCACAATGACGTCTCCAGCAGATTCTGAAAGGGATGGCGGCTCTTGAAGCGGTAAGCGCCAAAGTCGCGCGCATCGGTGGTCAGGATGCGGCCATGGCCCAGCTCTTCGGCCAGCAACACCAGCGAGGCATCCGCCAAATCCATCGGCAGGCTGGCGTAGCGCGCCATCAGTTGCACCATCCGCTCGGTCTGTGCCAAGGGCCAGGTCCACACGGCGATGGCGCCATCGGCCACCTCGCGCAGCAGCGCCTGCGCCGCATCGGTGCCGATCCAGCGCGTGAGCAGGTGCGTGGCCTCGGTCAGCACGGGCCAGGTGGTGACCCAGCCCTCGGTCTGGCTGTCCAGCGCGCCGACGGCGCGGCTGTGCCAGGCGTCGCTGCGGTCCACCAGCGCGTAGAAGAAGCCGGCGTCGGCAATGATCACGCGCCGCCGCCCTGGCGCTTGCCGGCACGGCTGCGGGGTGCGGGTTCATGCACCGCGTGTGGGGCATCGGCCCGGCTGCCGTGCTTGGCCGACCATCCATCGGCCAGCCGCGCCTTGTAGCTGCCGGCGATGTCGCCGCGGCCGCTGTCGCCCTGTCCGATGAAAGCCGACAAGTGCTTCAGGCCGGCGCGGCGCGCGCGCACCGCGTCGTAGTAGTGCTGCACGCTGGTGCGCAGCACGTCGCTGACGCCCATGCCGGTGGCCTGGGCCAGATAGGCGATCTGCGCCTCGGCATCGCCTTCAAAACGGGCATTCACGCGCATGGGCTCTCCTTGATTCATCGCTCGTCATCCATTGTATGACAAGTGAAACCAATCGTGGCTTGTCAATCGAACTTCACCCGCGGATCCACCCACACATAGCAGAGGTCGCTGACCAGCTTGGTCACCAGGCCGATCAGCGTGAACAAAAACAGCGTGCCCAGCACCACCGGGTAGTCGCGCCGGATCACGCTCTCGTAGCTGAGCAGGCCCAGCCCGTCGAGCGAGAACAGCGTCTCGATCAGCAGCGCGCCGGTGAAGAACGCCCCGATGAAGGCCGCCGGAAACCCCGTGACGATGGGAATCAGCGCATTGCGAAACACGTGCCGCCACAACACCTGCTGGTCGGTCAGGCCCTTGGCGCGCGCCGTCAGCACGTATTGCTTGCGGATTTCTTCCAGAAAGCTGTTCTTGGTCAGCATGGCGGTGACGGCAAAGCTGCCCATCACCATCGCCGTCACCGGCAGCGTGATGTGCCACAGATAGTCGGTGATGCGCGCCGGCCAGCTCAGCTCGTCCCAGTTGGCCGACGTCAGGCCGCGCAGCGGAAACCAGCCCAATTGCCCGCCAAAGATGACCAGCAGCGCCACGCCCAGCACGAAGCCCGGAATGGCGTAGCCCGCCAGCACCAGCAGCGTGGTCACCAGGTCGAACCGGCTGCCCGCGCGCACCGCCTTGGCCACGCCCAGCGGCACGCTGATGCCATAGCTGATGAAAAACGTCCACAGCCCCAGGCTGATCGACACCGGCATCTTCTCGCGAATCAGCTGCCACACGTCCTTGTTCTGGAAAAAGCTGCGCCCCAGGTCCAGGCGCGCGTAGTTTTTCACCATGATCCAGAAGCGCTCGGGCGCGGGCTTGTCAAAGCCGTACAGCTTCCTGATCTCGGCCAGGCGCTTCTCGTCCACCCCTTGCGCGCCGCGATAGCTCAGGCCCCCGCCTTCAGCCACCCCGCCGGCGCCCGCCTTGGCCTCGGCCAGGTACTGCTCCACCGGCCCGCCCGGCACGAACTGGATCACCACGAAGGTGAGCAGCAGCACGCCCAGCAGCGTGGGCAGCATGAGCAGGAGCCGCTTGAGAATGTAGGCCGACATGGTGCGCGATAGGATAGTGCAAGCGGCCCCCAGGCCCGCCCGCGAGAATCCTCATGAAGCTTCACATCCTTTCCGATCTGCACCTGAGCGTGCAGGGCATGGCGCAGCCGCAGACCGATGCCGACGTGGTGGTGCTGGCCGGTGACATCGCCCGGCCGGAGCGCGCCGCGCCTTGGGCATTGGATTTCGGCAAGCCGGTGCTCTATGTCATCGGCAACCACGAGTTCTACGGCTCCAGCCTGCCGGAGGTGAAGGCGGCGTTTCATCGCCTGTTCGACGGCACGCACGTGCATCTGCTGGACGACAGTGCGGTTGTGCTGAGCGGCGTGCGATTTCTGGGCAGCACGCTGTGGACCGACTTCAAGGCCAACGGTGCGGGCGACAAGATGGCCGAGGCCATGCACAAGTCGAGTGAGTTCATGTTCGACTTCAAGCGCGTGCGCACCGCCGCCGCGGCCGACGCCCCCTTGCTCACGCCCGAGGACACGACGCGCCTGTTTGCCGCCAGCACGCGCTGGCTGGACGCCGAGCTGGCCAAGCCCTTTGCCGGCCCCACGGTGGTCATCACCCACCACGCGCCCACGCTGCACAGCATTCACCCACGCTTTGCCGGCTCGCCCTTCAACGCCGCCTTCGTGTCGGATGCGGCCTGGCTGCTGCAGGGCGGGCGCGCGCAGCTTTGGATTCATGGCCACACGCACGACAGCTACGACTACCTCATCGACCGCACGCGCGTGCTGTGCAACCCGCGCGGCTACGTCAAGGATGGTCAGGTGGAGAACGCCCGGTTCAACCCGCAGTTGGTGGTGTCGGTGGACTGAAACATCAGCTTGACTCAGGGCTGACGCGACCACCAGGTGTCAATGGCCCAGGACTCGCCCTGAAAGTACGCCGGCACCACGGCCGGTTTGGCTAGCCGCCAGGCGTTGTAGGCCAGGCGATGCACCGGCGAATACCACTGTGGCAGCAGGTAGTGCTCGTGGCTGACCACGCGCTCCAGCGCGCGGCAGGCGGCCAGAAAGTCGGGCTTGGTCTGCGCGCCCACCATGTGGCTGATCAGGCTGTCCACGGCCGGGTTCTTCACGCCGGCCAGATTGCCCGAGTCTTCGGTGTCCGCGGCCTGGCTGCCGAACAGATCGGCGTATTCCTGCCCGGGGTTGGGCGTGCCGGGATAGGCGATGGAGGTGATGTCGAAGTCGAAGGTCTGCAAGCGCTGCTGGTAGAGCGCGAAATCGACCGCGCGGTAGCTGAGCTGAATGCCCAGCTTGTCCAGGTTGCGAATCCAGGGCGCCACAACGCGGGCGCCGGCCTCGTTGCTGTCCAGGTAGTGCAGCACCATGGCCTGGCCTTGGGCGTTCTTCAGCACGCCGCCCGCCACCTTCCAGCCTGCATCGGCCAGCAGCTTTTGCGCTTGGCGCAGGTTCTCCCGCAGGCCATTGGGACTCTGGTCGGTGCGCGGCGGTTCGAAGGCGGGGCCGAAGGCGGCGGCGGGAATGTCCTGGCGAAACGGCGCCATCAGCGCCTGCTGCGCCGCATCGGGCAGGCCGGTGGCCGCGCACTCGGTGTTGCCGAACAGCCCCTTCACGCGGCGGTAGGAGCCGTAAAACATCTGCCGGTCCATCCACTCGAAATCGATCGCCAGGCCCAGCGCCTGGCGCACGCGCACGTCCTGAAGGAAGGGGCGGCGGGTGTTGAGCACGTAGCTTTGAAAGCCCGTGGGCAGCTTGTGCGCAAACTCGCCCTTGACCAGCTCGCCGGTCTTGAACTTGGGGCCGTTCACGCGCCGCGCCCAGTCGCCGGCTGAATAAAACGCCATCAGGTCGAACTCGCCGGCCTTGAGCGCCTCCAGCCGCGCGGTGTTGTCGCGGTAGATCTTGACCTGCACGCGGTCGAAGTTGCCCGTGCCGCGCTTGACGTTGAGCTCGCGCGCCCAATAGTTGGCGTCGCGCACGTAGGTGATGTCCTTGCCGAAGTTGACCGGGCCGATGCGATAGGGCCCGCTGCCGATGGGCACGTCCATCACCACCTGGTCAAACGGCTTGCCCTTGCCCCACTGACGGCTGAACACCGGCAGGCCACCCACCGTGAGCGGCAGCTCGCGGTTGGGCTGCCGGAAGCGAAAGCGCACGGTGCGTTCATCCAGCACGTCCGCGCCGGCAACGTTGATCAACAGCGTCTTGTAGGCCGGCGAGACATAGGGGCCGACCAGCGTGTCGAAGCTGTGCTTCACGTCGGCGGCCAGCACCGGCGAGCCGTCATGAAAGCGCGCCGCGCGCCGCAGCCGGAAGGTGGCCGACAGCCGGTCGGGCGCCACCTGCACATCCTCGGCCAGCAGGCCGTAGGCGGCGCCCTCCTCGTCCAGCGAGCCAGTGAGCAGGGTGTCGAACATCAGCTGCGCCAGATAGGTGGGCGCGTTGCCCTTGATGGTGAAAGGGTTGTACTTGTCGAAGGTGGAGGCGCGCGAATTGCCCACGAGCCGGATCTCGCCGCCCTTGGGCGCCGCGGCGTTGACGTAGTCGAAATGGGCAAAGCCCGCCGGGTACTTCAGCTCGCCCCACAGCGCGTAGCCGTGCGCGGCCCATGCCGGAAGACTGCATGCCGCAAGCAGGGCCACCAGAACAAGTCGCATGCGACAATTCTGCCGCTATTTTTCGAGGAGCTAGCGCATGACCAACCCAAACGGTTTTCTGGCGGGCAAGAAACTGCTGATCACGGGCGTGTTGTCCAACCGATCCATCGCCTACGGCATTGCCAGGGCCTGCCGCGCGCAGGGCGCCGAGCTGGCCTTCAGCTACGTGGGCGAGCGCTTCAAGGGCCGCATCACCGAGTTTGCCGCCGAGTTCGACTCAACCCTGGTGTTTGACTGCGACGTGGGCAGCGACGAGCAGATCGAGCGCATGTTTGCCGACCTGGCCAAGACCTGGCCGCGGTTCGACGGCTTCGTGCACGCCATCGGCTTTGCCCCGCGCGAGGCGATTGCCGGCAACTTCTTCGACGGCCTGACGCGCGAGAACTATCGCATCGCGCACGACATCAGCGCCTACAGCTTTCCGGGCCTGGCCAAGGCGGCCCTGCCCTACCTGAGCGACAAGGCCGCCCTGCTCACGCTCAGCTACCTGGGCGCGCTGCGCAGCATCCCCAACTACAACACCATGGGCCTGGCCAAGGCCAGCCTGGAAGCCAGCGTGCGCTACATGGCCGAGGCGCTGGGCGGCCGTGGTATCCGCGTCAACGGCATCAGCGCCGGCCCCATCAAGACGCTGGCGGCCAGCGGCATCAAGGACTTCGGCAAGCTGCTGGGCACCGTGGCCAGTGCCTCGCCGCTGCGGCGCAACGTCACGATCGAGGACGTGGGCAACGTGGCCGCATTTCTGCTGAGCGATCTGGCCGCGGGCGTGACGGCCGAGATCACCTATGTGGACGGCGGCTTCAGCCAGACGGCGGGCCTGTCAGCAGACATGGTGGGTTGATCCGCGGGCGCCATGAGTCAAATCAACCTCTGGCGCCCGTCCATTCGGTGCAATCAGCTATAATTTATATAGTAAAACAACGCCGGTCCAAACACCAGGCCCACAAAAAAGCCCGCCAATCAGCGGGCTTTTTGGGTGCTGCCGCGGCATCAGCCAGCGGCGGCGGCTTCCTGGCGCAGCAGGGCGTACAACTCGTCCTTGACGCGCAGCTTTTCCTTCTTCAGCGATTCAATCTCGGCATGCGTGCTGCCGGCATCCTGTGCGCCCAGACCGGTGATCTGGTGGTCGAGCTCATTGTGTCGCTCGAACAGGTGCAGAAAGCGTTGATGCGTGCCCTCGGACTTCAGGCGGGTGATCAGGTCGCGGTACTCAGGAAACATCGGTTCTCCTTGGTTGGTTGACGATGACGATCATATGTTAGCGCTTTGTGTGGCCCTTGCCAGCCCCTGCGCCATTCACGGCGCCACGCAGTCTGCAAAGTAGGTCAAGCGACCGTTTTCGTCCTCCAGCTCGACCAGCCCGTGGATGTCGGTCTCGAAGCCCGGGCACATCAGCGCGAACTCGCGCGCGAACTTCAGGTAGTCCACGATCTTGCGGTTGAACACCTCGCCCGGGATGAGCAGCGGAATGCCGGGCGGATACGGCGTGATCAGGCTGGTGGCCACGCGGCCTTCCAGCTCGTCGATCGGCACGCGCTCGACCTGCCGGCGCGCGATGCAGGCGTAGGCATCGGCCGGGATCATGGCGGGCTTCAGCTCGGACAAGTACATGTCGGTGGTCAACCGCGCGATGTCGTAGCGGGCGTACAGCTCATGCACGTGCTGGCACAAGTCGCGCAGCCCCATGCGCTCGTAGCGGCGGTGCTGGGCGCAGAACTCGGGCAGGATACGCCACAGCGGCTGGTTGCGATCGTAGTCGTCCTTGAACTGCTGCAGCGCGGTCAGCAGCGTGTTCCAGCGGCCCTTGGTGATGCCGATGGTGAACATGATGAAAAAACTGTACAGGCCGGTTTTTTCAACCACCACGCCGTGTTCGGCCAAAAACTTGGTGACGATGGCCGCCGGAATGCCGCTCTTGTCGAACTTGCCGTCCAGGTTCAGGCCCGGCGTGACGATGGTGGCCTTGATCGGATCGAGCATGTTGAAGCCCGGCGCCAGCTTGCCGAAGCCGTGCCAGCTCTTGCTCTTGGCCGTGCCGTTCTTGATGATCCAGTCGTCGGCGCGGCCGATGCCCTGCCCGACCAGCAGGTCCGGGCCCCAGACCTTGAACCACCAGCCGCTCTCGCCATAGTCGGCCTCGACCTTGCGCATGGCGCGGCGAAAGTCCATGGCCTCCAGCAGGCTCTCCTCGACCATGGCCGTGCCGCCGGGCGGCTCCATCATGGCGGCGGCCACGTCGCAGCTGGCGATGATGCTGTACTGCGGGCTGGTCGAGGTGTGCATCAGGTACGCCTCGTTGAACAGGTAGCGGTCCAGCTTGACGTTTTGCGAGTCCTGCACCAGCACGTGGCTGGCCTGGCTGATGCCGGCCAGCAGCTTGTGGATCGACTGCGTCGAATACACCACCGACTGCCGGGGCCGCGCGCGCTTCTTGCCCATGGCGTGGTAGGTGCCGTAGAACGGGTGGAAGGCCGCGTGCGGCAGCCAGGCCTCGTCGAAGTGCAGGTTCTCCACGTAGCCGTCCAGCTGGTGCTTGATGGTTTCGGTGTTGTAGAGCACGCCGTCGTAGGTGGACTGCGTGAGCGTCATGATGCGCGGCTTGACGGTATCGGCGTCCACGTGGCGCAGCAGCGGGTTGGCGCGGATCTTGGCCTTGATGGCCTCGGGCTCGAACTCGCTCTTGTGGATCGGGCCGATGATGCCGAAGTGGTTGCGCGTGGGGCGCAGAAACACCGGGATCGCCCCCGTCATGATGATGGCGTGCAGGTTGCTCTTGTGGCAGTTGCGGTCGATCACCACCACGTCGCCCGGCGCCACGGTGTGGTGCCACACGATCTTGTTGCTGGTGGAGGTGCCGTTGGTGACGAAAAAGCAGTGGTCGGCGTTGAAGATGCGCGCCGCGTTGCGCTCGCTGGCGCCGATGGCGCCGTTGTGGTCCAACAGCTGGCCCAGCTCTTCCACCGCGTTGCAGACGTCGGCGCGCAGCATGTTCTCGCCGTAAAACTGGTGGTACATCTGGCCGATGGGCGACTTGAGGAAAGCCACGCCGCCCGAATGCCCCGGGCAGTGCCAGCTGTAGGAGCCGTCCTCGGCGTAGTCCAGCAGCGCCTTGAAAAACGGCGGCTGGATGCCCTCCAGATAACTCTTGGCCTCGCGCACGATGTGCTTGGCCACGAACTCGGGCGTGTCCTCGAACATGTGGATGAAGCCGTGCAGCTCGCGCAGCACGTCGTTGGGCAGGTGCTGGCTGGTCTTGGTCTCGCCGTGTAGGTAGATCGGCACGTCCTCGTTCTTGCGCCGCACCTCGGCAATGAAGTTGCGCAGGTTTTGCACCGCGGTGTCGGCCTCCGGGTCGCCCCCCAGCTCCTCGTCGTCGATCGACAGGATGAAGGCGCTGGCACGGCTTTGCTGCTGGGCGAACTGGCTCAAGTCGCCGTAGCTGGTGGCGCCGACCACCTCGAAGCCCTCGTCCTCGATGGCCTTGGCCAGCGCGCGAATGCCCAGCCCCGAGGTGTTCTCGGCGCGGTAGTCTTCGTCGATGATGACGATGGGGAAGCGAAACTTCATGGCGATCGGCCTCCGGCCGGGTGTCGGGTAAAAGAGTGAAGCCGCGAAGTGTACGGAAAACACCGGCGCGGCAACCCTGTGATCCCGCACTTGGCCGACAATTCAATCGCGCACAATGGGTTGACGCAAACAGGAGGACTTGATGGCGGAATCAACGCTGTGGTGGATCATCACCGGCGTCCTGGTCGCGCTCGAGCTGGCCACCGGCACCTTTTATCTGCTGATGCTGGCCATCGGCTCGATCGCCGGTGCGCTGGCCGCGCACGGGGGCCTGGGCACCCAGGTGCAAATGGCCGTGGCGGCCGTGGTGGGCGGCGTGGCGGTGTTCGCCTGCTATCTGGTGCGCCGCCGCCGCCCGGGCGATCCGTCGCCGCGGGCCGACCGCAGCGTCAACCTGGACGTGGGCGAGGTGGTGCAAATTGAGCACTGGCAAGCCGACGGCACGGCCCAGATCCGCTACCGTGGCGCGCCGTGGACAGCGGTGTTTCGCGGCCGCGCCGCGCCCGCACCTGGCCGCTACCGCGTGGTCGAGCTCGAAGGCAGCCGCCTGATCGTCGAGCCGGCGCCCGGCCCGCTCGATCATTGAAATGCCAGTGGTTCAGCGGGCCAGCCCCTGAACATCACACTCAACCATCCATTGAAAGGATCACCCCACATGTCTGTTGCCCTCATTCTGCTGGTTATCGCCGTCATCTTCATCACCCGCTCCATCAAGGTCGTGCCCCAGCAAAACGCCTGGGTGGTCGAGCGCCTGGGCAAGTACCACGCCACGCTGGCGCCGGGCCTGAACTTTCTGGTGCCCTTCATCGACCGCGTGGCCTACAAGCACGGCCTGAAGGAAATCCCGCTGGACGTGCCCAGCCAAGTCTGCATCACGCGCGACAACACGCAACTGCAGGTGGACGGCGTGCTGTACTTCCAGGTCACCGACCCCATGCGCGCCAGCTACGGCGCCAGCAACTACATCGTGGCCATCACCCAGCTGGCGCAAACCACGCTGCGCAGTGTGATCGGCAAGCTGGAGCTGGACAAGACCTTTGAAGAGCGCGACATGATCAACGCCCAGGTCGTGGCCGCCATCGACGAGGCCGCGCTCAACTGGGGCGTGAAGGTGCTGCGCTACGAGATCAAGGACTTGACGCCGCCGGCCGAAATCCTGCGCGCCATGCAGGCGCAGATCACCGCCGAGCGCGAAAAGCGCGCCGTCATCGCCACGTCCGAGGGCAAGCGCCAGGAAGAAATCAACCTGGCCGAAGGCCAGAAGCAAGCCGCCATCGCCAAGTCCGAGGGCGAAAAGCAGGCCGCCATCAACAACGCCCAGGGCCAGGCCGCCGCCATCACCGAAGTCGCCAACGCCACCGCCGTGGCCCTGGCGCGCGTGGGCACCGCCATCCGCCAGCCCGGCGGCAGCGAGGCCGTGCAACTGAAGGTGGCCGAACTGGCCGTGGACGCCTACAGCAAGCTGGCCCAGGAGTCCACCACCACCCTGGTCGTACCCAGCAACATGACCGAAGTGGCCACCCTCATCAGCTCCGCCATGAAGATGGTGCAGGTGCAGCAGCGCAACGAGGGCTGATCGCCGCTGATCGAGCGACTGCGGCGGTTCGCGCCCCTGCGGAGACGCTACAATGCATGGTTTCGCGGAGAGGTGGATGAGCGGTTTAAGTCGCACGCCTGGAAAGCGTGTGTGGGTTAATAGCCCACCGCGGGTTCGAATCCCGCCCTCTCCGCCAGATTGAAAGCCAAGTGATTGATTTCACTTGGCTTTTTCTTTGGTCATTCACCCTCCGCCCAAACACCCCTCAAAAGCACGTTGCTATGGCGTGCTCGGGCTTCAAGCCCTTGAGCGTAGTTGATCGCGTAGAACCATCTGGCTTGTAGCACGTCAACTCGTCATCTCCGTCTGTGGGGTACTGAGCCTCGTAGGACTTGCCTTCGATCGTGAATGGCATCGTGTACATGCCGTACCTTTTGAGCCTACTTAAGCAGGTTTTGAACGTAGGGCAACACCATCGGCGCAACACTCGCGGCCAACGTATAGGCGCTTTCCCCAGCCTTCTTGATCTTGTCTAGGCTGTCTGCAATCTCAGCAGTCTTCTTGATTGCTGCGCCAGTGCGGGCAAGCAGGCTCTTTGCCGGTTCGGAGGCATTTGCATGTTCCGCTTCAACGCGAGATTTCTCGACGGTGTACGCCCCGGCTACTTGATGCAATGCCTCCTCAATCAACTTCACGCCTTGCACGCGGTACAGCTTCAACGCGGTACGGATCGCGTCGATCTGCCGCCGGATGAAGCCGCGTAGGTACGGTGTCATTTCGGTGTCTTGCAAGCTCGCCTCTAGCGAGTCAAGTTCGCTTCGTAGCGCTGCAAGTTCGTCGTCGGGCATATCGTCTTCCGACTCGTCCCGAAGCGTCCAGTTCGCCCAAGCAAATGACAGTCGATTCTCGGGTTTTGATGCCTCTTCACGTAGGCCGTTCCACGCTTGATTGATGTATGCGGTGGACGTGATATTGCGAAAGCGGGTGAGGCCCGGGTGCATCAGGTTTTCAGGTGCTCCGATGGCTTGCAACTTTGACCGTAGCAGCTCGATTTCCGAACGTGTGGCTTGAAGGCAAGTCACTACATCGTCCTCAAGATGCGGGCTGTCGGGCGGCAGTTCAAAGACCTCCGCCCACACTTTCGTCATCGAAATATCGTTGCTCCGTCCGTTGCCCACAAGACGGTCATAAATTGAGCCTCTCTTGAATTTTGAGTGGGCGGAATCGAGGGTGTTTTGGTTGCTGGCCGGGGTCAAGGGCAGGCGAAGCCCGGCGCAGCGAACCCTTGACGCTGGCCAGCAACCGGTACGCTGTCGTCTTGGCCGATGCGGCACGTTGACGCATCGGCCATGACAAACAGGGAGCGATTCGCATGCATGACAAGTTGTTCGAAGCGGCGCTCGGCATCACGCAGCCGTGGTTCGTTGCCGGCGTCCGCTTCGACGAGGCCTCCAAGGTCTTGACGGTGGGTATCGACTTCACCGCCGGCAGCTGCTTTGCCGTCGAGGCGGTGGCCGGCGAGCATCCGGTGCACGACACCGTGACCAAGGTCTACCGGCACCTGAACTTCTTCCAGCACGAATGCGTGCTGCAGGTGCGCACGCCGCGCGTGAGGCTGCCCGACGGGCGGGTAGCGCTGATCAAGCCGCCGTTCGCAGGTAAACTCTCGGGCTTCACGCTCTTGTTCGAGGCGCTGGTGCTGATGCTGGCGCCGCAGATGCCGTTTGCGGCGGTGGCGCGCATCGTGGGCATCTCGGCGTACCGGGTGCTGGCCATCTGCCGTCGCTATGTCGAGTTGGCGCTGGAGGCCGCCGATTTCAGTGACGTCACCGCGTTGGCCATCGACGAGACCTCGCGCGCCAAGGGCCACGACTACATCACGCTGGCCGCCGATGCGCAAAAACGCCGAGTGCTGGCCGTGACCGAAGGACGCGATGCCAAGACGATCACAACCATCGCTGGCGAACTGGCCAAGCACGGCTGCCCGCCCGAGCAAATCGACTCGGTCAGCATCGACATGTCGCCGGCGTTCATCAAGGGCTGCACCGATGAGTTGCCCAACGCCCGCATCACGTTCGACAAGTTCCACGTCGTCTGGCATGCCAATGCGGCCGTGGACAAGATGCGGCGCATCGAGCAGCGCAGCGACAAGTCGCTCAAGGGGCTGCGCTGGTCGCTGCTGAAGGATCGCGCCAGTCTCAACCCCGAGGCCGCTGCCGATCTCGATGCGCTGGTCGCCAGGATGACCACGGTGCGCACGGCTCGCGCCTGGGTCTACAAGGAACGGCTGCGCGAGATCCTCGAGCGCAAGCAGATCAACGTCGTGCGCTCGATGCTCGAGCACTGGTGCACCTGCGTCATGCGCTCCAAGGTCGAGCCGATGAAAGACGTCGCCGCCCTCGTGCGGCGTCACATCGAAGGCATCGTCGCCTGGGCACAAACCCGCCAGACCAATGGCTTCCTCGAAGCACTCAACGGCCTGTTCCAAGCCGCCAAGCGCCGAGCCCGCGGCTTCGCGACCTTCAACACGATCAAGGTCGTCGTCTTCCTGATCGCCGGCAAGCTCGACTTCCATGCCGTCAACCCTCATGCCCGGTAACCCACTCGATTTTCAACAGAGCCTAAATTGAAAGAAGGCGTCCCGCAGTGTTCATCACGCATCCTGTAAAAAAATGCAAGATTATTCAGCATGTTGAGTGCAATGCAGTCCGGCTGCAACCGATTGAAGGCGACAAAATGGACAGCCGTCATCGCGACATCGCCCGCGGGCAATGGGATGGAGAGCCTATAATTTTTCGACGCGCGTCGGGCCCGCCCGGCGTGCGCAGCTGGGGGTGCCGCAGCGCCGCGCGCAAGTGCAGCAAAGCGGCTGAGAGCAAACCCTTCGAACCTGACTGAGATCATCCTCGCGCAGGGAAGCCAAGGCGATCGGCCGCATACGCTTGCCGGCGCGCTTTCATTTCCTGCCATCGCAACGGAGCACACCGATGGCAAACCCTTCTTCATCCGACACCGCGCACGGCGCGGCCCAGGCCATTGGCGCGCACGAGCGGCGCTTTGGCGTGCTGGACCACGCGGCGCTGTGGTTCAGCATGGGCGTGGGACTGCTGGTGATGCAGGTGGGCGCCAGCCTGATGCCGGCGCTGTCGGCGCGCGACGCGCTGCTGGCCATCGTGGCAGGTTCGCTGCTGGGTGCGGGCCTGCTGGCGTGGGTGGCATCGCTGGGCGCGCGCCACGGGTTGTCCAGCTCGGCACTGATCGGCGCGGCGCTGGGGCGCTCGTTTGCGCTGCTGCCGGTGGGCCTGAACGTGCTGCAGCTGCTGGGCTGGACGGCGTTCGAGCTGGTGGTGATGCGCGACGGCAGCGCGGCCCTGCTGCATCGCATGGGCCTGGGCTCGGCGTGGTCCGGCTATGCCATCACCCTCCTGTGGGGCGCCTTGCTGTTTGCCCTGGCCGCCGGCTCGATGGTGGGTCTGGTGCGGCGCTTTGTCAGCCGCTTCGGGCTGCCACTGGTGGTGCTCTCCTTGATCTGGCTCAGCTGGCAGTTCGGCCAGCGGCTGGCCGCGCAGGGCTTTGCCGCGTGGTGGCACAAGCCCGGCGCGGGCGGCATGACGGCCCTGCAGGCGCTGGACCTGGTGATTGCCATGCCGGTGTCGTGGCTGCCGCTGGTGGCCGACTACGCCCGCTATGGACGCAGCGCGCGCGGCACCCTGGGCGGCACCTGGCTGGGCTATGCCGTGGCCAACCTGTGGTGCTATGGGCTGGGCGTGGTGGTGCTGGCCACGGCCCCGGCCGATGCGGATTTGATGGCCACCATGCTGCTGGCGCAAGGCGGGCTGATCGCCCTGGGCTTCATCCTGATCGACGAGGTGGACAACGCCTATGGCGACGTGCATTCGGGCGCAGTGTCGGCGCACTTCCTGTCGCGCTCGCGCTGGACCATTCGGCGCCTGGGCGTGGCTCTGGCCGCTCTGGCCACCGCTGCGGCGCTGGTGCTGCCCATTCACAGCCTGGAGCCCTTCCTGCTGCTGCTCAGTTCCGTCTTCGTGCCGCTGTTTGGCGTGGTGCTGTCCCAACTGGCGTTTGGCGCCCTGCCCGCGCGCGCCGGCGTGCGCTGGGGGCCAGCGCTGCTGTGGCTGGCCGGCATCGCCTGCTTTCACCTGGGCGGCATCTACTGGCCGCAGTGGGGTTCGGCGCTGCCCTGCCTGGTGTTCACCTTGATGGGTGGTTTGCTGATGCGCGCTTTGCCGCAAGGTCCGCAGACGCCGGCTGTCGGCGCGCGCTGATCACCAGGCCCCGCGGTGCTCGGGCACGCGGCGGATCAAGGGCAGCGCCAGCAGCAAGAGCACCGCCTGCCCGGCGTAGACCCAAGCCTGCATCTGCCCCGGGTCATGGGCTTTGGCAAGCACGGCCGTGGTGATGGCCACCGTGGCGATCGTGCCCAACTGCAAAAACAGAGTGCGCAGTGCAGCCAGCGTGGACGCACTGCGCGGCGCCAGTTGCAGGCCGGCATTGCGGCTGGCCGGGTTGACCACGCCAATGCCCGCACCCACCAGAAACGCCCCGCCCAGCAGCCACGGATAGGGCCCGATGGCCGCCGGCGGATGCACGGCCAGCACGCCCAGCCCGGCGACGATGGCGCAAGCGCCCACCCACATCGGTCGCCGGTAGCCGCTGCGCCGCAGCCCCCACGTGGCCGCCAGCGACAGCGCGATGGCGGCCACGCCCTGCGCAATCAGCAGCGTGCCGGCGGCCAGCGCGTTCATGCCATAGCGGTTGGCGGCATACAGCGGAACCAGCGCCACCGCGCCAATCGTCATGCCCCCAAAAATGGCGTTGACCCCATTGACCGGGCCAAAGCCCGCGCCCCAGATCAGCGTTGGTGCGATGAAGGGCTGGGCCGCACGCTGCACGTGGCGCACAAACAGCCCCGTTGCCAGCAGCGCCGCAGCCAGCAGGGCCCAAAAGCCCCAGGGCCCGGCAACGCCTGCCGGCGCGCCCAGGGCGTTGGTGGAAAACATGGCCGCCAGCACCGCCACGCCCATCAGGCCCATCCCGACCCCATCCATGGTCTGGCCCGCCGGATGATCCTTGGGCGGATCGCGCGGGATGAAGCGCCAGGCCAGCCCGAAAATGAGCAGGCCAATCGGCACGTTGACGAAAAACACGCCCCGCCAGGACCAGTAGGTAACGAACAACCCGCCAAAGATCGGGCCGATCATTGCGCCGATCGGGAAAATGCTGCCGAACAGGCTGACCGCGCGATCGCGAGCGTCGCCAAAGTGGTCCACGATGATGCCCGTAGCCGAAGGCGTGAACCCCGCACCACCCCCCGCCTGCAACACGCGCAAGGCGATCAGCACATGGATGTCCTTGGCCAGGCCGCAGCCCAGCGAGGCCAGCGTGAACACCGCCACCGACCCCATGAACACCCGCCGGCGCCCAAAGCGCTCGCTCAGCCGTCCCGAGATCGGCAGCATGAGCACGAAGCCGAACGAATAGGCCGTCAGTGTCCAGCCGGCCCAGATGATCGAGGTGTCCAGGCCGGTTTGCAGGGCGTGCAAGGCGGTGGCGACAATGGTCGAGTCGATCGACATCATCATCAATGCCAGAGCGACGATGCCGACAACCAGCACGCGCCGGACGGGTGGCGCCGCGGGTGATGCGAGCGCATGGGCGGTGTTGCTGCGGGCGGCGGTGGGCACTCGGCAAGCATATCGGCAGTTCACGATGCCTGCTCTCGACGTGGCCTGGCGGCCAGCGCCCCGGCGCCCAAACGGGCCGACCCATGGCCACCCGAACGGCCCCATCCGGTTTCAACTTCCGTTGAAGGGTGAGCCACTGCTTGTGGCATCAGCGCCGCATCAGCTCACGCACCGACTGGTAAAGCCGGTCGGAGCCGAACTGCGGATTGTTCGGATCAAACGCGAAGGGATTGGCGGGCTCGCGCCCCGGCGCGACCGGATGCAGGAAGAACGACAGCGTGCGGGCACCGTGCTGGCGATGATCGTCAAACACCTGGCCCAATTCATCCGCATTCAAGCCGCGCAGCGGATGAAACTCGGTCACGCTGTAGCCCGGCTGGCGCGAGCGGGCCAGCCAGTCGAAGAAGGACGCGTCGTCGGTGGCCTCGCCGTACAGGTTGATGCCCAGATGCACCTGGCCAAAGGGCAACAGCGACTGGCCGGCGGCAAAGCGGCTGGCGTCCCAGCCGGCCTTCTCGGCCGGGTAGATCTGCTGCGTGCGGCGCGGCACGTCGGCCAGGCAGGTGGTGGCCAGCAGGCGGTCGAAGTGCTCCAGGTAGGCCACCACCTGGCGGGCGCGAAAGTCGTCCCACAGCGGCACCAGCGGGTTGTAGAACAGCGCGCGCTCGTCGGCCGGCGCGTCGATCCAGAAAGCCACCTGCGGCGACACCGGCGCCATGGGCGGCAGCTCCATGCGCATCGGCAGCGCCGCGGGCGGACGCTGGTCGCGCCCCATGACGTTGATGTGACGCGTGCCCAGGTGCTGCAGGCGGCCGTCCATGCCTTCCAGCGCCACGTCCAGGCGGTGGCGCCCCAGCGGCAGGCCGGCAAAGTGCAAGTCATGACGCCAGCCCAGCCGGGCCGTGCCCAGCTCGGGGCGCTCCTGGGCGACGTCCTGCCGCACGAAGCGCGCCTGCACGCGGCCCACCCACTGGCCGTCCAGGTAGATGCGCACCCAGGGCGACTGGCCCGCGGGCCGCGCGCCGTCGTGCACCCAGCCGCTCACGGCCACGCGGCCCGCCGCCGCGTCGTCAATGTGCTGCCAGAAGTTGTCCAGCCGCTCGCGGTGAATGTCGCGCGAGGGCGGCTGCACGGCAGCAAAGTCGCCGAAGCTGGAACCCAGATAGGCGTTGAGCGCGGCCACCGTGCCAAAGCGCTGGCGCAGCGCGGCGGCAAAACCGGCGCGCGAGGTGGGCGAGTAGTCGGTGACGACATAGGGCCGGTCGGTGCCCATGCCGGTTTCAAAGTCGGGATAAAGCTGGTGCGTCTCGCCCAGCAGGTTGATGCCCACCAGGCGCTGGCGCGCGGCCGCGGGCAACTGGCACAGCGCGCCGCTGACCGCGCGCATGGCCTCGTCGCGCCGCTCGGTGATGGGGTTGTCCAGCCGCGCCACGCTCCAGGGGTACATGGGCACGCCCATGTACCGGTCCACCGGCAACGGCCCCTGCGGCGTTTGCGCCAGGTTGGCCGCATCGCGCGCCAGCTCGGGCTCGATCGGCGCGCGCTCCGAGAAATGCGACGAAAACAGGTACAGCACCACCGGCCGGTCCACGCCCTGCACGGTGCGCGCGATGCGCTGCAGCGCCGTGCCATCGACCGCCCAGCCCCCGGGCGCCTGCGCGTCGGGGCGAAACAGGTTGAGCAGCGGCACCACCAGGGTGTAGCCGACCTGCAGGCGCCCGTCCGGGCTTTGGCGCGGCCCCAGAGCCGACAGGATGCCCTCCACCCGGGCGGCGGCCGAGCCCTGGGCGCCAGTGCACGCGACCTCCAGCGGGGCGCCGGGGTCGGCCAAGTCCAGGCAGTCGCTCAGTCCGCCGATGGCCGGCGCCAGCAGCAGCGGACGCTCGC
Source organism: Ottowia sp. (assembly GCF_046348305.1). GTDB lineage: Bacteria > Pseudomonadota > Gammaproteobacteria > Burkholderiales > Burkholderiaceae_C > Ottowia. Next base: position 146,248 of record NZ_JAXMEM010000008.1, on the reverse strand, counting down.
CGCCGCGCCACAGCGCGATCGACAGCGCGGCCAGCGTCAGCACGATGGCCAGCGCCAAAACGCCGCACGCCCAGCGCACGCCGCGGCCGGTCGCGTCGGCGTTCAGGTCTTGCACCATCGCCTCAGAAGCCGCCAAAACGCAAGGCGACACCGGCGGCGACAAACGCCACGCCCAGTGCCGTCACCGCCAGCACATGTCCGGCCATCAAGGGCAGCGTGGCGGGCGTCAGCCGCGGCAGCACGCGCAGGCGGGCATGCACGGCCACGGCGGCGGTGGCCAGCAGCAACCCCAGCTTGAGCGCGATGGCATGCGCCAGCGGCGACTGCGGGTGCAGCCACTGGCCCACGTCGGGCACCAGCTGGTGGGCCATCCACACCCCCGTGACCACCTGCAGCGCCAGCGCGGACATGCCCAGGCGCTCGAAGCGCTGCTCGAAGGCCAGCAGTTGCTCGGGCGCGCGCTCGCGCACGATGCGCGGCAGCCAGCACACGGCAAGCACCAGGTGGCCGCCCACCCAGATGGTGGCGCCCAGAACGTGCAAAAAGAGAATGACCGCGTACATGCATCGGATCGGCAATGAGGCCGATCCGATTATCGGGGATGCCCCATGCACTCAGAACGTCGCTTGCACCCCCACGCGCAGGCTGCGCCCCGGCAACGGCGCACGCCCGAAGGCGCTTTGCGTCAGGATCGAGCTGGCGCTGTAGGCCAGGCGGTTGCTCAGGTTGTCCACCCGTGCGTACCACTGCAACTGCGCGCGGCCCAGCTTCTGGCGCCAGGTGACGGAGGCGTTCCACAGGGTGTAGCCGGCGGTGACGCGGTTGCCTTCGGGCACGCGGTGCTGCGCCATGCTGTGATCGAACCCAAGGCGAACGCCCCATGGCCCGTCGGCCCAACGCAGTGTGGCGCCCACGCGCGCTGGCGCGATCAGCGGCAGCGGCTGGTTGGTGCTGGTGTTGGTGGCGCGCACCAGATCAGCGCGCAGGTCCAGGTCCAGCACCGAAGTGCCCTCCCCGCCACCCGCGCCGCGCCACACGCCCTGCTGCCCCAGCAAGCGCACCGTGCCACTGGCTTCCAGCCCGGCAAAGCGCGCCTTGACGCCGGTAAAGACGTATTCGGGCAGATCGCCTTCGCGCGTGGCGCCCGTCGGCAGCAGACCGATGTAGTTGCCATAGCGGCTGGCGAATGCGGTCAGGGCAAAGCGGTGCGCGCCGTCCTTCCACTTCACGCCTGCATCGATGCTGGCGGATTTTTCCAGCCCCAGACCCGGGTTGCCCTGCTCCCAGGCCCCGGTGGCCAGGTGCGGACCGTTGGCGAACAGCTCGGAGTCCTTGGGCGCGCGCTGCGTGTAGGCCAGGTTGCCGGTGAGTTGCCAACCGGACGCGACGTTGACCAGCGCCCCCACGGCACCGCTGCCGGGCGTGAAGCGCCGCGTGCCGGTGGTGAAGCGGTCCGTCTCATCGCTGCCCAGCGAGCGCACGCGCACCTGCTCGGCACGCGCGCCAAACGTCAACTTGCCCCAGTCGGTACCCAGTTCTTCCTGGGCGAACAGCGCCGCCGTTCGCGTCCGGCTGGTGGGCACAAAGGCCTCTTCGCCCAGGGCCGAAAATTCGTTGCCCTCCCACTGCAGGCCCCACACGCCTTGCAGGCGCCCGAGCGCGCGGTGGCGCGCCTCCAGCCGCAGCTCGTTGCCGCGGTTGGTGAACACCGTGCCGGCCTCGCTGCCCTCGTACTCGGTGTGGCGATAGTTGCCATGGCTGAACTGGCCGCGCACGCTTTCAATCAGGCCGCCGGGGTTGCGCCACAGGCCTTCCAGCGCGGCGCGGGTGGAGCGCATGCCGATGGTCACGTCTTCCTCGGCCACGGTGCCATAGTCGCTGCGGTAGCCGGCCAGCGATGCGCCCAGATAGCCGCGGTCGAAAAAGGCCGTGCCGCCCACGGCACCGCCCGATGCCCGGTTGGCCGAGTTGCAGATGCGCCGGGCCAGCGCGGGCGAGCCGGGCCGTGTGCACTCCAGCGCCACCGGCACCGCCGTGTCGCCCGCATTTCGCGCGAAGGCATCGACGTGCAGCGCGTAGCGGTCGTTGCCCCCCTCGATCAAGGCGGCACCGGCCTTTTGCGCATCGCCACTGCTCCAGGATGCATCGGCGCGCCCGGTGACGCCGCCCTCGGGACCGGCCACCGGCTCGCGCGGGATGCGGTTGTCAATCACGTTGACCACGCCGCCCTGGGCGCTGCCACCGTACAGCAGCGCAGCCGGGCCGCGCAGCACCTCGACACGCTCGATGGCGAGCGGATCGATCGGCGTGTTGTGGTCGTAGCTGAGCGATGAGGCGTCGAAGCTCGCGCCGCTGTTTTGCAGGATGCGCACGCGGTCGCCGTCCAGCCCGCGGATCGACGGCCGCCCGGCGTTGGGACCGAAGTAGGAGCTGGACACGCCCGGCAGCTCGCGCAAGGTATCGCCCAGCGTGGCCGCGCGTTGCAGCAGCAGGTTCTCGCCCGACAGCGTGCTGGCGGGGGCAACGATTTGCTCGGCGCCCAGCGGGTTGCCGGTGACCGTGACTTCGGACAGGGTGGGCGCAGCGGTGGCATCGCTGCGCGGCGGCGCATCCTGGGCGCGGGCGTCCAGCGCGGTCAGCGTGGCCGCCAACGATCCGCACAGGGCGGCGGTGCGCCAGCGGGGGCGCGGGTGAGGGGCTTTGAGTTTCATGATTGAAAAGACAAGGTTCGGGTGGAGGCCGATCCGGCGGCGCATGTGCAGCCGGCGCCAAAACCGCAGGGGATTTGTGCGAGCACGGCGAGGGCGCCATCGGTAGCGCCCAAAAGCGCCAGGACGGACGCAAGCTGCCGCAGGGCGGCGCGCCGGGTTCAGGAGTGAGGCGAGATCAGGCGGCCAGCGGCGGCGCGCGCGCGCTGAAATGCGGCACCAGGCGCGCCGCCCAGGCGCGTTGCACCCAGCGGGGTGCCGGGCTGGGTGCGCCCAAGGCCGGCAGGTCGGCGACGGCCACCGCGGGGGCGTGATCGCCGCCGGCCGATTGGTCGTACAGCTTGCAGGCGCCGGGGTCGTCGTGGCGGCCGAGCAGGCGCTCGATCCAGCCGGCATGCGCCGGACGCCCGTTGTCCACGACCGCCACCGGCGCCCACTGCGCCAGGCCGCGCGCATGCAGCACGCTGTGCGCCAGCGCCAGCCACTGCGCGCCCATCATGCAGGCGAGCAGCAACCCGATCCAGCAGTTGAGACGAAGGCGGCGCACGGCCCGCACTGTAGCGGAGCGGGCCGGGGCGCCCGAAGCCGGTGGTCTCAGCGCGCCCACTCGCGGAAGGTCTTGCGAAACTTGGCCACCTTGGGCGCGGCCACGGCCATGCAATAGGCCTGCTCGGGATTGCGCTCGAAGAAGTCCTGGTGGTATTCCTCGGCCGGCCAGTAGTGGGACAGCGGCAGCACCTCGGTGACGATGGGCGCGCCGTAGTACTTCTCGCGCGTCATCTCGGCGATCATGTCCTCGGCCAACGCCTGCTGCGGGGGCGTCAGCCAGTAGATGCCGCTGCGGTACTGCGCGCCCACGTCGTTGCCCTGGCGGTTGAGTTGCGTCGGGTCATGCACCAAGAAGAATATCTCCAGCACCTGGCGCAGGCCGATCTGCGCGGGATCGAACGTCAGCTTGATCACCTCGGCGCAGCCGGTGCGGCCGGTGCAGACCTGCTCGTAGGTCGGTTGCGTCGCCTGGCCGTTGCTGTAGCCCGATTCGATGTCGAGCACGCCGCGCACTTCCTTGAATACCGCCTCGGTGCACCAGAAGCACCCGCCGGCCAGCACGATGGTTTCGTTGGCGCTCATGTCACTTTCCAATCCGGATTCATTCCTTACACCGCACAGGCTGCGGCAACCATACTCCGATTTCGAAAGGCCGCGGAGCAGGCCACGCCAGCAAACGCCGTGGCCGGACCTGCGCCGGCCACTGGCGTTGTCTCCCCTCCCGCAGAGAGAGGGGGGAAGACGCGAAGCGGCACAGGGGGGAGTTCATGTCACTTCGATGCTGTACACGCCCCAGGGGCAAGCGGCAAAGCGCTCCTTGAGCGGCTTGTCCTTGAACGCTTGCAAGCGATCCGCGTCATACACCGCCCATTGCGGGCCCAGGCCGCCCAATGCCAGGGGCTCGCCGTCCAGGCTCAGGGCGACGATCATCTTCCAGGCGCGCGCCTCCGCCAGCGTGACCGGCGCCACGTAGCCATCCACTGCGCGCAGGCCCAGGCGCAGCTCGCCCGCGCCGTCCGCGCCGGCGGCCTTGAGCACGTCTGTCAGCAGCGGGCCGGCGAGCGTGTGCACCTTGCCGTCGTACTCCAGCGTGGGCTTGATGGTCTGGACCGGCAGGCGGCGCAAGGCCGCGCTGGTGAAGACAAAGGCCGTGTCAAAGCGCACGCCGTGCTTGCCCATGAACTGGTCGAGCGCAGGGTCGAACGGCCCGCGGTTGCTGCGCGCGACGGCGCCACTGACGGTGAGCAGCCCCGGCGCGCCACCCGACGCACGCGCCGCCCGCGCCGTGGCCGGCCACGCACCCGCGAGCGCCGCCGCACCCAGAAAATGACGCTTGTCCATGCTCGATCCCTTCTTCTGCCCAGCGCGCCGAATGCGCCGCCAAGCTGCAATCCATCATGCCACGGGTACGCGACCGGCGGCGCCGACAATGCCTGCATGACCGATACAGACACCTTTGCCGCAGTCACCCCCGATTTCGTCCAGGACGCGCTGGCAGCCATCGGCCTGATGGGCGACGGGCGGCTGATGCCGCTCAACTCCTACGAAAACCGCGTCTACCTGGCGCCCCTGGAGCCCGGCACGCCGCTGGCCAGCACGCACCCGGCCGTGGTGCTCAAGTTCTATCGCCCTGGGCGCTGGAGCACGGCGAAGATCGAGGAGGAACACGCCTTTGGGCTGGAGCTGGCGGCCGGCGACGTTCCCGTGGTCGCCCCTTTGATGATCGATGGCCGCACCCTGCACGGCCACGGCGGGCTGCGCTTTTCGGTCAGCCCCCGGCGCGGCGGGCGCGCGCCCGAGCTGGATGACGACGAGACGCTGGAATGGATCGGCCGCTTTCTGGCCCGGCTGCACACGGTGGGTGCGCGCCAGCGCTTCGCGCAGCGCCCCGCGGTCGACCTGGCCAGCTACGGCGTGGCTCCGCGCCAGTGGCTGCTGGCCCACGGCGCCCTGCCGCTGGAGGTGGAGCGCGCATGGGCCGACGCCAGCCAGGATGTTATCGATTTGATAGCTGGCAGCGCTTTGTCAGAGCCGGCCAACGGCACAATGGATGGGCAATCGAGCGCCATCGCCCGCGTGCGCCTGCACGCCGACTGCCACCTGGGCAACATCCTGTGGACACCCACCGACCGCCCCGGCGGCGGCCCGCACTTCGTCGACCTGGACGACTGCCGCAGCGGCCCGGCGGTGCAGGACTTGTGGATGCTGCTGCCCGGCGAGCGCGCCGAGCGCCAGCGCGCGCTGGTGATGGTGCTGGACGGATACGAGCAGGTGCGCCCTTTTGATCGGCGCGAGCTGGCGCTGATCGAGCCGCTGCGCACGCTGCGCCTGATCCACTACAGCGCCTGGCTGGCGCAGCGCTGGAGCGACCCGGCCTTTCCGCTGGCCTTTCCGGACTTCGGCAGCGTGGCCTACTGGCGCGGCCAGATCGATCTGCTGCGTGCGCAGGCCGAGGCCATCGAGGAGCCGCCGCTGGTGGCCTGAGAGCCTGAGAGGCCATTGTCCATGCCCGCCTTGCACGCCAAAACACCGCCACTCTTCGTTGCAAATACTCGCCATAGCCCGAGCTATGGCTGCGTTTTGCGCCTCGATTGGTGGTGTTTTGACGCGCCTTTCGGGCGCGGCCAATGGCCTCTCAGGCTCTGATGCGGGTGCCAGCCGGATTTCTTCGGGTACATTTAATAACCTACCGGTCATTAAATGCAGCCCACCAGCCCCGCCCTCGCCGACGCGCCCGAGCGCGCCCGCCGCAGCCGCCGCAAGCAGGCGCGCCCGGGCGAGCTGCTGGACGCGGCGCTGGCCCTGTTCGTCGAAAAGGGCTTTGCCGCCACCCGGGTCGAGGAAGTGGCCGCGCGCGCCGGCGTGTCCAAGGGCACGCTGTTTCTGTACTTCGCCAGCAAGGAAGAGCTGTTCAAGGCCGTGGTGCGCGAAAACGCCAGTCGCCACCTGGCCGAGGCGCTGCGCGAGTTGGAGGGCTTCAATGGCCCCAGCGCCGATTTGCTGCGCGAATTCCTGCGCCGCTGGTGGCTGCTGTATGGCGGCACGCCCGCTGCGGGCCTGACCAAGCTGATGCTGAGCGAGGCGGCGCATTTCCCCGAGCTGGCGCAGTGGTTTCAGGACGAGGTGGTGCAGCCCAGCCACGAGCTGCTGCGCCGCATCGTGCAGCGCGGCATCGACCGCGGCGAGTTCCGCCCGGTGGACGTGCCGCGCGTCGTGCACCTGATCGTCGCGCCGCTGGTGCAGATGGTGACCTGGCGCCTGACGCTGGGGCACTGCTGCCCCTACACCCACGAGGACCAACCCATGGCCCTGATCGATTTGCACGCGGATTTGCTGATTCGCGGCCTGACCCCATGACCCGCCGAAACCTCATCTGGCTCATCGTGGCGCTGGCCGTGCTGGCCGCGGCCGCCCTGGGCTGGCGCGGCCTGCGCGCGCGCCAGGCCGCCCAGCAAACGCAGGCGGCGTCGGCCACCGCGCCCGTGATCGAGCTGCGCGCACTCGACGTGGCGCCGGTCGAGCTGCGCGATCTCACCATCAGCCTGCCGATCTCGGGCAGCCTGCGCGCCGTGCGCTCGGCCTTCGTCAAGGCGCGCGTGCCGGGCGAGCTGATCGGTCTCACGGTGCGCGAGGGCGATCGCGTGCAGGCCGGCCAGGTGATCGCGCGGGTGGAATCGACCGAATACGACGAACGCATGCGCCAGGCCCAGCGCCAGGCCGAGGCCGCGCAAGCCCAGGTGGCCATTGCCCAGCGCCAGTACGACAACAACCGCGCGCTGGTGGATGAGGGCTTCATCTCGCGCACCGCGCTGGATGCCTCGGCCGCCAGCCTGGACGCCGCCCGCGCCACCGCCCGCGCCGCGCAGGCCGGCACCGAGGTGGCGCGCAAGTCCGTGAACGACACGGTGCTCAAGGCCCCCATCAGCGGCCAGATCGCCCAGCGCCTGGCACAGCCGGGCGAGCGCGTGGCGCCGGACGCGCGCATCGTCGAGATCGTCGATCTGAGCCAGCTGGAGCTGGAGGCCACGCTCAGCCCCGCCGACTCGGTGGCGGTGCGCGTCGGCCAGAGCGCCAGCTTGAGCATCGAAGGCGCCAGCGCGCCGGTGCCGGCCACGGTGGCGCGCATCAACCCCAGCGCCCAGGCCGGCAGCCGTGGCGTGACGGTGTACCTGACCGTGCAGCCCGAGCCGGGCCTGCGCCAGGGCCTGTTTGCCCAGGGCACCCTGGCTGTGGGCCAGCAGCGCGCGCTGGCCGTGCCGCTGTCCAGCGTGCGCACCGACAAGCCCGCGCCCTACGTCCAGCTGGTCGAAGGCACGGGCGACGCGGCACGCGTGGTGCACCGCGCAGTGACGCCCGGCGAGCGCGCCGTGATCGACGGCGAGACCTGGGTGGCCGTCACGGGCCTGGCGGCCGGCAGCCGCGTGCTGCGCGGCGCGGCCGGCGCGCTGCGCGAAGGCACGCGCGTGCGGCTGGATGGCAAAGCCGCCGGATGAGCACCCCGTCAACTCATTTTTTGATAGCTGTTTGCGCTTTGTCCACAAGCGCTGGCGGCTGATTTTCTTTAAAAATCCATCGAAGCGCCTCCACCATGTGGTTCACCCAGGTCAGCCTGCGCAACCCCGTCTTCGCCACCATGGTGATGCTGGCCTTTGTCGTGCTGGGGCTGTTTTCGCTGGCACGGCTGCAGGTGGACCAGTTTCCCAACGTCGATTTGCCGGTCGTCGTGGTGACGACCGAATACCCCGGCGCCGCGCCCGGCATCGTCGAGAGCGAGGTGACCAAGAAGATGGAGGAAGCGGTCAACTCCATCGCCGGCATCAACGCGCTGTACTCGCGCAGCTACGAGAGCCAATCGGTCGTCGTCATCGAGTTCCAGCTGCACATCAACGGCCGCAAGGCCGCCGATGACGTGCGCGAAAAGGTCGCCCAGGTGCGCCCGCTGCTGCGCGAGGAAGTGAAGGAGCCGCGCGTGCTGCGCTTTGACCCCGCCAGCCGCGCCATCTGGTCGCTGGCCGTGTTGCCCGAGGCGGAGCAAGGCAAGGCCGCCGCAAGTGCTGGCGGACCGACCCAAGGCGCGAGCGCCCCCGGAGCCGGCGCAGCCGCGACCCCCTCCTCTGCCGGGGGCAGCGCACCCCGCGCAGCGGGCGAGCGAGGCAGCTCCGTTTCTCCCGTCGAGCTGACCAGTTGGGCCGATCAGGTCTTGAAAAAGCGCCTGGAAAACGTGCGCGGCGTGGGCGCGGTCAACCTGGTGGGCGGCGCCAAGCGCGAGGTGCACATCGACCTCAACCCGCCCGCCATGGAGGCGCTGGGCGTCACGCCCGAGCAGGTCATCAACGCCGTGCGCGGCGACAACCAGGACGTGCCGCTGGGCACGCTGCGAACGGCCACGCAGGAGCTGGTGGTGCAGCTGGACGGGCGCATGGAGCGGCCCGGCGACTTCGAGCGCATCATCGTCGCGCGGCGCGGCGCATCACCCATCTACCTGAGCCAGGTCGCCAGCGTGCGCGACGCCGCGCAGGAGCAGGACACGCTGGCGCTGTACAACGGCCGCCCCACCCTGCTGCTGACGGTGCAAAAGGCTCAGGACGAAAACACCATCGAGGTGGTGGACGGGCTGGAGCGCGCGGCCGTGGCCTTGCAGAGCGAGCTGCCCGCCGGCGTGCGCCTGGTGCCCATCCAGGACAGTTCGCGCCCCATCCGCGTGGCGGTGCAGAACGTGCGCCAGACCCTGTTCGAGGGCGCGATCCTGACGGTGCTGATCGTGTTTCTGTTCCTCAACTCCTGGCGCAGCACGGTCATCACCGGCCTGACGCTGCCGATCTCGATCATCGGCACCTTCTTTTTCATGCAGGTGTTCGGCTTCACCATCAACATGATCACGCTGATGGCGCTCAGCCTGTGCGTGGGCCTGCTGATCGACGACGCCATCGTGGTGCGCGAGAACATCGTGCGCCACGCGCACATGGGCAAGAACGCCTTCACCGCCGCGCTGGAAGGCACGCGCGAGATCGGGCTGGCGGTGCTGGCCACCACGCTGTCGATCGTGGCGGTGTTTCTGCCCATCGGCTTCATGCAGGGCATCATCGGCAAGTTCTTTCACGAGTTCGGCCTGACCATCGTCGCGGCGGTGCTGATCTCGATGTTCGTCAGCTTCACGCTCGACCCCATGCTGTCCTCGGTGTGGGAAGACCCGGCCATGCACGGCGCCGGCGCCAAGGACCGGCCCAGGACCTTCTACGACAAGACCATCGGCCGCGTCACCGGCTGGTTCGACCATGCCACCGACCGGCTGGCCGAGGGCTATCAGGTCATCCTGGGCTGGGCGCTGGTGCACCGGCTGCTCACGCTGGTGATTGCCGCGGGCATCTTTGTCGCCAGCGTTTTCATGGTGCCGCTTTTGGGCACCGAGTTCGTGCCCAAGGCCGATTTTTCCGAGACCAACGTCGCCTTCTATACGCCGCAAGGCTCCTCGCTGGAGGCCACCGCCGCCAAGGTCGAGGTGGTGGACGAAATCATCCGCGGCTTCCCGGAGGTGCGCTACACCCTGGCCACGCTCAACACCGGCGCGGCGCTGGGCAAGACCAACGCCAGCATCTACATCCGCCTGACGGACCGCCGCCAGCGCCAGCGCAGCGCCGAGCAGATCTCGGCCGTGTTGCGCGAACGCCTGCGCGCGGTGCCCGGCATCACCGTCACCCAGGCCGGCCTGCTGGAGCCGGTGGGCGGGCAAAAGCAGATCGAGTTCTCGCTGCAAGGGCCCGACCAGGCCGAGCTGGAGCGCCTGGCCGGGCCCCTGATGGAGCAGCTGCGCGCCATCCCCGGCCTGGTCGATCTGGACAGCAGCAGCAAGCCCGACAAGCCCACGCTGGACGTCAATGTCAAGCGCCAGGCCGCGTCCGAGCTGGGCCTGTCCACCGCGCAGATCGCGACGCCGCTGCGCACCCTGCTGGCCGGCACCACGGTGGGCAACTGGCGCGCGCCAGACGACCAGACCTACGACATCATCGTGCGCCTGCCCAGGTCGGCCCGCGCCACGCTGGCCGACATCGAGCGCCTGCCGCTGGCCGCCGGCCTGAACGCGGACGGCACGCCACGCATCGTGCGCCTGAACCAGGTGGCCACGCTGGTGGAGAGCACCGGCACCAACCAGATCAACCGCCGCGCCATGCTGCGCGAGATCCAGATCACCGCCAACACCTGGGGCCGCGCCACGGGCGAGGTCTCGGGCGACATCCGCACCGCCTTGCAGCGGATGAACCTGCCGCCGGGCTACAGCTACAGCTTTGGCGGCGCCACCAAGAACATGCAGGAGTCCTTTGCCTACGCCGTGCAGGCGCTGGCCATGGCCATCATCTTCATCTACATGATCCTGGCCAGCCAGTTCAAGAGCTTCTTGCAGCCCATGGCGCTGATGACCTCGCTGCCGCTGACCTTGATCGGCGTGGTGCTGGCGTTGCTCATGTTCGGCTCGGCGATGTCGATGTTCTCGATCATCGGCGTCGTCATGCTGATGGGCCTGGTGACCAAGAACGCCATCCTGCTGGTGGACTTTGCCATCCGCGCACGCGAAGGCCGCGCAGGCGAAGGCGGACACGACGCGCCGCTGCCGCGCGATCAGGCCCTGCTGGCGGCGGCCCGCGTGCGCTTGCGGCCGATCCTGATGACCACGCTGGCGATGGTGTTCGGCATGGTGCCGCTGGCCTTTGCCGTGTCCGAAGGCTCCGAGCAGCGTGCGCCCATGGGCCAGGCCGTCATCGGCGGGGTCATCACCTCCTCGCTGCTCACGCTGGTGGTGGTGCCCGTGGCGTATTGCTACCTGGACGACCTGGCCGGCTGGCTCAAGCGCCGTTTTGGCCAAAAGCCGGCGGCGGCTGACCGATAATGTGAAGTTGATTGAAACACCGCTTTGGAGCCTTTGAGATGAACGTCGAACAAGCCCGTTTCAACATGATCGAGCAGCAGATTCGGCCGTGGGACGTGCTGGACGCCCGCGTGCTGGAGTTGCTGGCCGTCGTGCGCCGCGAGGACTTCGTGCCCCCCGCGCACCGCGCGCTGGCCTTTGCCGACCTGGAGCTGCCGCTCAAGCCCGGCGAGGACGCCGTCGCACGCGGCCAGGTCATGCTGGCGCCCCGCGTCGAGGCGCGCATGCTTCAGGACCTGCAACTGGCCAAGCACGAGAAGGTGCTGGAGGTGGGCACGGGCTCGGGCTTCATGGCCGCCCTGCTGGGCCACCGCGCCCAGCGCGTCTTGAGCCTGGAGATCGACAACGAACTGGCGCAGACGGCCCACGCCAACCTGCAACGCGCGGGGGCCCTCAACGTGGAGGTGCGCGCCCTGGACGCCGCCCATGCCGACCTGTCCAGCGACGGCCCCTTCGACGCCATCGTGCTGTCGGGCTCGGTGGCCGAGCTGCCGCAATCCATGCTCGATCTGCTCAAGCCCGGCGGGCGCCTGATGGCCATCGTGGGCGACGAGCCCGTGATGCGCGCCACCCTGGTGCAGCACGCCGGCGCCAGCCTCATCAGCACCCAGCCCTGGGACACCTGCGCGCCGCGCCTGCTGAACTTCCCCGAGCCCGCGCGCTTTCGCTTCTGAATCACACCGCCGCCCGCAGCCGATTCATGATCGAGCAAGTCACCCCCGCCGACCTGGCCGCCTGGCTTGAAGCGGCCGCCGGCCAGGCACCGCTGTTGCTGGACGTGCGCGAACCCGCCGAATGCCGCGTCGCCAGCGTCCGGCCCGACGGCGCCGAGTTGCGCCAGTGGCCGATGCACACCGTCCCGGCGCGCCTGGCCGAACTCGATCGCGAGCAGCCCATCGCCGTACTGTGCCACCACGGTGGGCGCAGCATGCAGGTCGCGCTGTTTCTGCAACAACACGGCTTTGTCCGCCTGGCCAACGTGGCCGGTGGCATCGACGCATGGTCGCTGCAAGTCGACCCCGCCGTGCCCCGCTACTGAAAGCCTCCGTGAAGCCGACATCCCCGCGCCACTGGCACGCGCTCGCCCTGGCTGCCCTGCTCGCCGGGGCGGTGCCCGCTCAAGCCCAATCGCTGCTGCAGCTGTACGAGAGCGCGCGCGGCTACGACGCCAGTGTGCAGTCGGCGCTGGCCCAGGCGCAGGCCGCCCAGGCCCGCGCCGACCAGGCGCGTGCCGGCCTGCTGCCGCAGTTGGGCCTGCAGGCCGGAGCGCAGCGCAATGTGGCGGACACCCGCGTGGCCACCAGCCAGATCAATCGCTCCTACAGCGTCTACAACGCCGGCTTGGTGGGCACGCAGCCGCTGTACCGCCCCGCCAACCGCATTGCCTGGGACCAGGGCAAGCAGGCCTTCGAGTCGGCGCGCGTCAACCTGGCAGGTGCCGAGCAGGATCTGATCGTGCGCCTGGCGCAGGCCTATTTCGACGTGCTGGGCGCGCAGGATGCGCTGGCCTCGGTGCAGGCGCTCAAGACCGCCGTCAGTCAACAACTGGCCGCCGCCCAGCGCAACTTCGAAGTCGGCAACGCCACCATCACCGACAGCCGCGAGGCGCAGGCGCGCTTCGATCTGGCGGTCGCGCAGGAGATCGCCGCCGAGAACGATTTGCACGTCAAGAAGCTGGCGCTCGACCAGTTGGTCGGCCAGGCCGGCGTGCAGCCGCTGCCGCTGGCCAAGCCCGTCACCCTGCCCGCCCCGCAGCCGTCCGACGTGAGCAGCTGGGTCAACCAGTCGGCCGAGCAACACCCCGGCGTGGTGCAGGCGCGCATGGCGCTGGACATCGCCCGGCTGGAGACCGACAAGGCCCGCGCGGCCGAAAAGCCCACGGTCGATCTGCAAGCCAGCCTGGGGCAAACCCGCTACCCCGACGGCAACCCCGGCATCGCCGCCGCCCCGACCACCAGCGCGCGGGTCAACAACGCCAGCATCGGCGTGGTGCTGAACTGGCCGCTGTTTGCCGGCTACGCGATTGAAAACCGCGTCAAGGAAACCCTGGCCCTGCAAGACAAGGCGCGCTCGGACCTGGACGCGCTGCAACGCAGCGTGGCGCAAGCCACCCGCGCGGCCTTCTTCGGCGTGCAGTCGGGCCTGTCGCAGGTCAAGGCGCTCGAAGCCGCCGAGCAGTCCAGCCTGACCGCGCTGCAAGCCAACGAGATCGGCTACCGCGTGGGCGTGCGCATCAACATCGACGTGCTGAATTCGCTCACCCAGCTCTACCAGACCCAGCGCGACCTGGCGCGTGCGCGCTACGACGTGCTGGTGGGCGGCCTGCGGCTGAAGCAGGCGGCCGGCGCGCTGTCCAGCGACGACGTCGCAGGCGTCAACGCCCTGCTGGCCAGCAGCGCCAAGCCGTAGTCACTCCACCGACCGGGTCGGCGCCTGTCGCTTTTGCTCGGGCGCCTCTTCCAGCGCCGCCTCCAGCCACAGCGCCGCCACGAAGCGCTTGTTGAACGCCAGCCACAGCAAAATGGGCGTCACCGGTGGCAGCATCAGGAAGCCGAACTGGTAGCCATAGGCGATGGCGTTGAGCGTCAGCGGTGAATACCCCAGATAGGCCGCGCCATAGGGCCCCGAGGTCAGCGCCACGTCGCGCAGCCACTGAAAGCAGATGCCCCAGGCCTGTGCCGGAATCAAGAGCAGCGTGCCGATCAGGCCCTTGAGCCACCAGCGCTCGGTGCGCGAGGCCAGCAGCATGGCCCACAGCAGCACCAGGCCATAGCCGTAGGTGGGGTAGCTTGCCTCCGGCGCCAGCTCACCCAGGCGGTCGCCCTGGGCGCCGGGCACGCGCACCTGCACGAAGGTGTGCAGCACGGCCGTCACGCCCTCCTGCGACCAGGAATCCACCCACGAGAAGGCGGTCTTCATCACCGTACCGGCCAACCAGATGGCCGGCGCGGCAAACCATTGCGCCGCCCAGTACCACAGCGGAAGCAGCACGATCAGCCACAGGATGGACAGCAGCAGAAAGCGGCCGATCAGCGTGGTGCGCATGGCGGCGATTCCTTCAATGCGCCGGTGCGGACGGCGGCGCCGGCCGGGGATCGCGCTTGGCCACGAAGCGCATCCACAGCAGCCACACCACCAGCACGTCCAGCATGATCAGCGCCTGCCACATGTACAGGTGGGCAAACTCGAACACCTTGAAGTTCCACTGCCCGATGAAGAACAGACTGACGATGCGCAGCAGGTTGACCGCCTGCACCGCGATGAAGCCCAGGCCGATGCCCCAGGCCTTCATCGCCCAACTGGACGGAAAAGCCAGCATGGCGGCCACCAGCACGATGCTGGCCTCCACCCCGTTGCAGCCGGCCTCGATGGACACGCCAAAGCCCGTCTTGGCGCTTTGCAGCACCCGGTCGTACGAGATCACCGACGGATCGATGATGTGCACGATGGCCGCGCTGGCCTTGGCCAGCCAGCCGGTCCACGGGTGCACCACGGCGGCTTGCACTGGGTTGAGCATCTCGATGCCGAACAGCACCGCCTGCACGGTCAGAAAGATCAGGAAAAAGCGTTTCAAGTCATCACCCTCGGCATGGGCCAGCTCCAGCATGCGCGCGCCATTGCCGTGGCGCCCCGCGTTCGTTCGGCAAGTGTAATGGCTTGTGTGTGCGGCGCCGAAGCCAACCACCTCGCATTTGCCCCGCGGCAGCGAGGCGCCACTCGCCAAGATCAAGCGCCGGGCGCCGCCGGTTTGACCCACGCGCGCAGCGCTGCGGCCGTGCGTGCAGCCGCCCCCTGGTGCTGGCGCGCGAAGGTCCGCCCACTCTCGGCCATGGTGGCGCGGCGCGGCACGTCCGCGGCCAGTGCGAGCGCGCTGTTCACGCCCTGCGCCATGTCGACGACCCGCAGCGCGGCGCCGGCCGCCAGGGCCTGCTCGGCCGCCTGGCTGAAGTTGAAGGTGTGCGGGCCCATCACCACCGGGCAGCCGCATGCCGCCGCTTCGATCAGGTTTTGCCCGCCCAGCGGCGCAAAGCTGCCGCCCAGCAGGGCCACGTCGGCCAGCGCGTAGTAGGCGGGCATCTCGCCCAGGCTGTCGCCCAGCCACAGATCGGCCGGGGCCGGCGCGTCGGCCCAGGTGCTGCGCCGGCTCACGCGCAGGCCGCGTTGCTCGGCCAGCCGCGCCACCTCGTCAAAGCGCTGCGGGTGACGGGGCACGATCAGCCATTGGGGCGGATCGACTTCATTTTTGATAGCTGCCTGCGCCGATCCGGCAAGCGCCGCAGCCCCAATTTGCTGGAAGAATTCGAGCTCTTCCCCCTCGCGCGAGCTGGCCAGCATGAGCACGGGCCGCCCACCCGCCGCCGCGCGCCAGGCACGCCCTCGCGCCAGCAGGGCTTCGGGCGGCAGCGCATCGAACTTGAGGTTGCCCGGCACGCCCGCCACCGGCGCGCCCAGCTGTCGAA
Source organism: Ottowia sp. (assembly GCF_046348305.1). Taxonomy (GTDB): domain Bacteria; phylum Pseudomonadota; class Gammaproteobacteria; order Burkholderiales; family Burkholderiaceae_C; genus Ottowia. Next base: position 130,610 of record NZ_JAXMEM010000008.1, on the reverse strand, counting down.
AGCGTGCGGCGTCGGCATCGGTTTGGGCGTACACGGCGGCGAGCGCGCGGTAGGCCGTGGGCAGCAGGCCGCCCGTGCGCATGGCGCCACGCAGCGACTTGTCGGACAGGCGTGCGTTGGCCAGCACCAGCGGCACGTCGGCATCCACGCAGGCCCGCGTCAGGTTGGGCCAGACCTCGGTTTCCATCAGCACGCCGATGTCCGGGCGATACGCCTGCACGAAGCGGCGCGTGGCGGCTCGCGTGTCCCACGGTTGCCACAGCTGCACGTCGCCGGGCGCCAGCAGCGCGGCACCCTCGGCCCGGCCGGTGGCCGTGCCGTGCGTCAGCAGCAGGCGCATGCCGGGCCACTGCGCGCGCAGATGGGGCAGCAGGATGGCGGCGGCGCGTGTCTCGCCCAGCGAGACGGCGTGGATCCATACCAGGGGTGCACCGGCCTGCGGTGCGGGGCGCACGGGTGCGGCCGCGTAGTGGCCAAAGCGCTCGTCCACTGCATGCAGATAACCGGGCTCGGCCACGCCCCGGCGGCGCAGCTTGCGCCGCAGCAAGGGCTGGGCCGCCCAGGTGGCCAGGTCGTAAAGGGCGTGGATCAGCGGCGCCACTCGTCAGCTATCGAACATGAAGCATGTTGCGCTTGTCTAATGCGGGCTGCAGCACGAAATGACTTGGAAAATCAGTGCTGCGCGCCGCCCACCTGCGCATCGGGCTTGAGCTGCCGCAGCAGGCCCGTCATCTCGGCCTGGATGCGCGCCAGCGCCTCGGGCGTGTGGCCCTCGAAGCGCAGCACCAGCACCGGCGTGGTGTTGCTGGCGCGGATCAGGCCGAAGCCGTCGGGCCAGTCCACGCGCAGGCCGTCGATCGTGCTGATCTGAGCAGGATTGGCAAACGCACGGGCGGCCAGCGCCTGCAGCTCGGCCGCCAGGCGATGCGGCTCGCCTTCGGCGCAGGGCACGTTCAGCTCGGGCGTCGAGAAGCTGGTGGGCAGCGCGTTCAGCACCGCGCTGGCGTCGGGCGAGCGGCTGAGGATTTCCAGCAGGCGGCAGCCGGCGTAGGTGCCGTCGTCGAAGCCGTACCAGCGCTCCTTGAAGAAGATGTGGCCGCTCATCTCGCCGCCCAGCGGCGCATCGAGTTCCTTCATGCGCGCCTTGATCAGCGAGTGGCCGGTCTTGAACATCAGCGGCACGCCGCCGGCTGCGGCAATGGCCGGGCCCAGGCGTTGCGTGCACTTCACGTCGTACACGATGGTGCCGCCGGGCACGCGCGCCAGCACGTCCTGAGCAAACAGCTGCATCTGGCGGTCGGGGAAGATGTTTTTCCCGTCCTTGGTGACGATGCCCAGGCGGTCGCCGTCGCCGTCGAAGGCCAGGCCCAGCTCGGCGTCGGTGTTTTTCAGCGCGGCAATCACGTCGCGCAGGTTGTCGGGCTTGCTGGGGTCGGGGTGGTGGTTGGGAAAGCGCCCGTCCACCTCGGTGAACAGCTCCACCACCTCGCAGCCGATGGCGCGGAAGATGCCCGGCGCCGACGCCCCGGCCACGCCATTGCCGCAGTCCACCACCAGCTTCATCGGCCGCGCCAGGCGGATGTCGCCCACGATGCGCTCGCGATAGGCCGGCAGCACGTCTTGCTCACGCACCGAGCCGCCGGGGCGGCGCTGCCAGGACTCGGTCTCCATGATGCGGCGCAGCTGCTGGATCTCATCGCCGTGGATGGCGCGCCCGCCCAGCACCATCTTGAAGCCGTTGTCGTCGCGCGGGTTGTGGCTGCCCGTGACCTGGATGCCACTGGCGCACAGCGTGTGCGCGGCAAAGTACAGCATGGGCGTGGTGGCCATGCCGATGTCGATCACCTCCACGCCCGCGGCGACCAGCCCGCGCACCAGCGCCGCCGCCAACGCGGGCCCGGACAGGCGCCCGTCGCGCCCCACGGCGACCACACGCTCGTCCTGGGACAGCGCATGCGTGCCGAAAGCCAGACCCAGGCCCTCGGCGAACGCTTCGGTCAGCGTGGTGGGCGTGGTGCCGCGGATGTCGTAGGCCTTGAAGATGCTGGGAATGACTTGCATGGCCCGGGATTGTAGGCAGGGCTTTCCGGCGCAGTCAGGCTCCATCGGCCGCGCGCCCGATTGATCACCACCGCGCATCAATACGCGCTCCATTCATCATCAATGCCGCCCCGCCGTGAAGGCGTGACTGGGAGATACTCGTCCGGATGAGTTCGTCCGATCACCCGCCCGCCAGCCCCTCGCCCGCGGCCGAGGCCTTGCCCTTTCTGCTGCTGTCCATGAGCTGGGGGGCGTCCTTCCTGTTCATGCAGCAGGCGGTGCATGAGTTCGGCCCGCTGCCCACGGCCGCCGTGCGGGTCGCGGTCGCGTCGCTGTTCCTGCTGCCCCTGCTGATCGCGCGCGGCCACTGGCCCGCGCTGCGCCGCCACTGGCGGCCGGTGCTGTTTTGCGGGCTGCTGAACGCGGGCATTCCGTTTGCGCTGTTCAGCTTTGCGCTGCTGCACATCAACACCGGCCTGTCGTCCATCCTGAACGCCACCGTGCCGCTGTTCGGGGCGCTGGTCGCCTGGGCCTGGCTGGGCCAGAACCCGGGCGCCTCGCGCAGCGCTGGGCTGCTGATCGGCTTTGTCGGCGTGGCCATGCTGGCCTGGGACAAGCTCGGCGCGGGCGACGGCGGTGCCGACGGCAGCCTGGGCCTGTGGGCCGTGCTGGCCTGCCTGGGCGCCACGCTGTGCTATGCGCTGGCTGCCAGCTTCACCCACCGCTACCTGAGCGGCCTGAACCCCTTGATGACGGCCACCGGCAGCCAGATCGGTGCCACGCTGGGTTTGGCCGTGCCGGCCCTGCTGCTGTGGCCGGCGCACATGCCCGGCCCCAAGGCCTGGGCCTCGGTCATCGCGCTGGGCGTGCTGTGCACCGGCGTGGCCTACGTGCTGTACTTTCGCCTGATCGAAAGGCTGGGGCCGGCACGCGCGCTCACGGTCACCTTCACGGTGCCGGTGTTCGCCATCCTCTACGGCGCCACGCTGCTGGGCGAGGTGGTCACACCCTGGATGCTGCTGTGCGGCGCCGTGGTTCTGTGCGGCACCACGCTGGCCACCGGGGTCGTCAAGCTGCCACTTCAGCGGCGCCCGGCGCCGGCATCCAGCGCAGCAACCGAGAGCATGCGCTCGACATAGCGGGCGATCAAATCGATCTCGAGGTTGACCGCGCTGCCCGCCGCCAGCGTGTGCAGCGCCGTGTTCTGCACGGTGTGCGGGATCAGGTTGATGCGCAGCTCGCAGCCCGCGTCCACGTCCTGCACCTGGTTGACCGTCAGGCTCACGCCATTGACGGTGATCGAGCCTTTGTAGGCCAGATACTTGCCCAGCTCGCGCGGCGCCAGCACGCGCAAGTCCCAGCTCTCGCCCACTGGCGCGAAATGCGTCACGCGGCCGATGCCGTCCACGTGCCCCGACACGATGTGGCCACCCAACCGGTCGTGGGCGCGCAAGGCTTTTTCGAGGTTGACGGGGCCGGCATGGTCCAGCCCCGCGGTGCGCGCCAGCGATTCGGCCGAAACGTCGATGGCAAAGCGCCCCGCCGCCGCGTCGACAGCCGTGGCCGTCATGCAGGCGCCGTTGATGGCGATGCTGTCGCCCAGGCCCACGTCATCCAGATAGCCCGCCGGCGCCTCGATCGCGAGCTGCTTGCCATGCGCGCTGCTTGCGCCCAGATCGCGCACCTGCGCAATGCGGCCGACGGCGGTGATGATGCCTGTGAACATGGAGGACGGCCCTCAAAGGACAAAGCCCTGCAAATCGGCGATTTGCAGGGCTTTGAATGGATGGTGCGGCTGGCAGGATTCGAACCCACGACCCCTTGGTTCGTAGCCAAGTACTCTATCCAACTGAGCTACAGCCGCACACGAAAGCATAGGAGTATACAACAGGATTTTGGTAGGGCGTGTTGGACTTGAACCAACGACCAAGGGATTATGAGTCCCCTGCTCTGACCAACTGAGCTAACGCCCCGCCAGCGCGCGATTCTAGTGTCCTGAGTTGGGGGCTCGTTGAACCGCAAATCGACCGGGATCGGTGTCAGGCGAGGCGCAAACCGCAGCCATCGCCGTAGCGATGGCGAGGATTGGCAACGCCGCATGGCGCCGATGGTCGGGTGATTTGTTCATCGAGCTTCCAAGTCAGGACGCTAGGGGGTGTGCGGCTTGCCCTGGCTGAGGGCGTTGCTCACCAGCCGCGAGGTGATGTCCACGATCTGGATCATGCGGTCATAGGGCATGCGCGTGGGCCCGATGACACCCAGCGTGCCGACGACCTGCCCGTCCACCTCGTAGGGGGCGCTGACGACCGACAGCTCCTCCACCGGCACGGCCTGGCTTTCGCCGCCGATGAAGATGCGCACGCCGTCGGCCTGCATCGACACGTCCAGCAGGCGCATCAACTGGGCCTTCTGCTCGAACAGGTCGAACGCGCGGCGCAGCTGGTTCATGTCGCTGGAGAAATCGCTCACCGCCAGTAGGTTGCGCTCGCCGGAGATCACCACCTCGTCCTGCGCCTGGTGCGCGGCCTCGGAGCCGGCTTGCACGGCGGCCTGCATCAGCGTGGCGATCTCGCCGCGCAGGCGGTCGACTTCTTGCGTCAGGCGCGCGCGCACCTGCTCGAAGGCCATGCCGGAATACTGCGCATTGAGGTAGTTGGACGCCTGCGTCAACTCGGAAGACGAGTAGTCGTGCTCGGTGAACAGCACGCGGTTTTGCACGTCGCCATCGGGCGCCACCATGATGAGCAGCAGGCGCCGCTCGGACAGGCGCATGAATTCGACGTGATGGAACACCGAACTGCGCCGCGGCGCCACCACCACGCCGACGAACTGGGACAGATTGGACAGCAGCTGCGCCGCGCTGGCGATGACCTTTTGCGGCTGCTCGGCGGGCAGTTGCGGCGCCGTCAACTGCTCGCGCTGCGCCGTCAGCATGGTGTCCACGAACAGGCGGTAGCCGCGCGCCGTGGGCACGCGCCCGGCCGAGGTGTGGGGCGAGGCGATCAGGCCCAGCTCCTCCAGGTCGGACATCACGTTGCGAATGGTGGCCGGTGACAGATCCAGCCCCGAGGCGCGCGAGAGCGTGCGCGAGCCCACCGGCTGGCCGTCGGCGATGTAGCGCTCGACCAGGGTCTTGAGCAATCGCCGGGAGCGGTCATCAAGCATGGCGCCGGGGGATTTCACCAGTTCATTTCGGGGTGCGGAAGTCGCGGCTCATTATGATGTAATTTGCCCATGAACCTTCAGTTCGCCCGCGTCGCCTTGGTCGGCAAATATCACGAATCACCCACCGATTCGGCGGTGGTGGCGACGCGCGAGTTGATGGAAAAAATCGGCGCGTTCATGCAGCAGCAGGGCTGCCTGGTTCACCTGGAGGAACGCACTGCCGCCAGCACCGGCCTCTCGCATTTCCCAGTCCTCGACATCGCCGGCATCGGCGCCGGCTGCGACGTGTGCGTGGTGGTGGGCGGCGACGGCACCATGCTGGGCGTGGGCCGGCAGCTGGCACCGTACGGCACGCCCTTGATCGGCATCAACCAGGGTCGCCTGGGCTTCATCACCGACATCCCGCTGGGCGAGTTCCGCAAGGTTCTGCCGGGCATCCTGGCGGGCGCGTTCGAGGAAGACCATCGCACCCTGATGCACGGCTGGGTCAAGCGTGAAGGCGCCTGCGTGTTCGATGCGCTGGCCATGAACGACGTGGTGGTCAATCGGGGCGCGGCCTCGGGCATGGTGGAACTCAGCGTCGAGGTCGATGGCCACTTCGTCGCGAACTACCGCGCCGACGGCATCATCGTGGCCACGCCCACCGGCTCCACGGCCTATTCGCTGTCGGCCGGCGGGCCGCTGCTGCAACCGCAACTGCCGGGCTGGGCGCTGGTGCCGATCTCGCCACACGCGCTGTCCAATCGCCCCATCGTGCTGGCCGACCCGGGCGAGATCGCCATCGAGATCGTCGCCGGGCGCGACGCCAGCGCCAGCTTCGACATGCAGTCGCTCACCTCGCTGCACCGGGGCGACCGCATCATCGTGCGCCGCTCGGAACACCGCGCGCGCTTTCTGCACCCCAAGGGCTGGAGCTACTTCGACACGCTGCGCGAGAAGCTGCACTGGAACAAGGGCAGCGGATGAAATGACACACCCCCAGTCTCCACTCGCTGCGCGATGTTGCGCCTGGTGCTCGCCGCCAGAGGCGGCGGCCCTTCGGTCTGTCCAGACCTGCGCAGGCAGGTCTGGAGCCGCAGACCTCAGCCCCCTTGCAGGGGGCCGAGCCTGCGCACAAAAGGTCCGGTGGACCTTTTGTTGGCTGGCGAGGGGCCGGGCCACTGGCCCGGCGCGGCCTGCAAGGCTCGCCCCTAGCCGGGGCAGCCCCGGCCACGGCGATCGCGCGCCTGGCCTGCTCCGCGACCTTTCGACCCTTGGAGATTCATGCTCTGCTGGTGGCGCGCAGCGCCATGGATAACTGACCTATATGTCCCTGCGTCACCTCAGCCTGCGCGACTTCGTCATCGTGGCTCAGTTGGAGTTGGCCTTCGAAGCCGGCTTCACGGTGCTGACCGGAGAGACCGGCGCCGGCAAATCCATCCTGATCGACGCGCTGCAACTGGCCCTGGGCGGGCGGGGCGACGCGCTGTGGGTGCGCGAAGGCCAGCCGCGCTGCGAAATCGCCGCCGAGTTCGACGCGCCACCCGCCGTCGTCCCCTGGCTCGAAGCCAACGGCTTCAGTGCAGAGGCCGGCACGCTGCTGCTGCGCCGCACCATCGACGCCGCCGGGCGCAGCCGCGCCTGGATCAATGGCTCCAGCGCCACCGTGGCCCAACTGCGCGAACTGGGCGACGGCCTGGTGGACATTCACGGCCAGCACGCCTGGCAAAGCCTGACCCGCCCCGCCGCCGTGCGCGCCCTGCTCGATGCCTACGCCGGCGTGGACACCGCCCCCCTGCTCACCGCGTGGCAGGACTGGCAGCACGCGCAAGCCGCCTTGAACACCGCACGTGCCGCCCAGGACAGCCTGACGCAGGAGCGCGAGCGCCTGCTGTGGCAAATCACCGAGCTCGACAAACTGGGCCCGCAGGACGGCGAGTGGGACACGCTGAACCAGCAACACACGCGGCTGTCCCATGCCCAGGCCCTGATCGAGGCCGCGCAAGGCGCCGCGCAGGCGCTGGAGGGCAGCGAGGACGGCAGCGGCGGCGCCTTGTCGGCGCTGAGCCAGGCGCAGGACAGGTTGCAGGCGCAAAGCGCCATCGAGCCCGAATTTGCCGCGCTGCTCGAGGCCTTGCAAAACAGCGATGCACTGCTGCGCGACGCGGTGCGCAGCCTGCACGCCTACCAGCGCCACGCGGAGCTCGACCCCGAGCAGTTCGCCGCGCTGGATGCGCGCATCGGCCAGTGGCACGCCCTGGCGCGCCGCCACCGCCGCCTGCCGGCCGAGCTGCCGGCCTTGTTGGCCGGCTGGCGCGCCGACTTGCAGCGCCTGGACGGCGCGGCGGACCTGGAGCAACTGCAGCGCACGCTCGATCAGACACACGCCCGCTACCAGCGCATCGCCGCCGAGGTGTCACGCCGGCGCGCCGACGCCGCACCGCGCCTGTCGGACGCGGTGAGCATCGCCATGCAGACGCTGGGCATGGCTGGCGGCGTGTTCCAGGTGGAGCTCGAGCGCCTGCCCGAACCTGCCGCCCACGGCCTGGAAAGTGCTCATTTTCTGGTCGCCGCCCACGCCGGATCAACCCCGCGCGCTATTGATCGGATAGCATCCGGCGGCGAGCTGTCGCGCCTGGCACTGGCCATCGCCGTCACCACCAGCACGCTCGGCTCGGCCGCCACGCTGGTGTTCGACGAGGTGGACGCTGGCGTCGGCGGCGCGGTTGCATCCACCGTCGGGCGCCTGCTGCAGCGCTTGGGGCAGGATCGGCAAGTGCTGTGCGTCACCCACCTGCCCCAGGTGGCCGCCTGCGCCGATCACCATCTGCACGTGACCAAGCAACAGGCCGCTGGCGACGCCATCCAAAGCACCGTGACCGCCATCCACGGCGACAGGCGCATCGACGAGGTCGCGCGCATGCTGGGCGGCGAGCGCATCTCGGCCACGACGCTGGAGCACGCGCGCGAACTGCTGGCCGCTCCAGCTTCGCCCGCCCCACCCCGCCTCAAGCGCGCTGCGCGCGGGGCCGTTCAGTGAAAACGCGCGATCGCTCCACCGACACCGAACTGGTCGTCATCACCGGCATGTCCGGCTCCGGCAAGTCGGTCGCGCTGAATGCACTGGAAGACGCTGGCTACTACTGCGTGGACAACCTGCCGCCGGAGCTGCTCAAGCCCTTCGTGTCACTCCGCGATCGCCTGCACACGCGCAAGCTGGCCATCGCCATTGACGTGCGCAGCAGCCGCGCGCTGCCGCAACTGCCCTTGCTGTTGCATGGTTTGCGGGATGGCGGGATCGATTTGCGTCTGGTTTTTCTCGAATCCAGCGACCAGACCCTGGTGCGGCGCTTTTCCGAAACCCGCCGGCGTCATCCGCTGTCCCTTCCCGATGACGCCCAGGCCCTGACGGGCCTGATTCAGGCGATTGCGCGCGAGCGCGAATTGCTGGCCGACCTGCGCGAGCGCTCGCATGTGATCGACACCAGCCAGCTGCGGCCGGCCCAGCTGCTGGACTACGTCAAGACGCTGATTGCCGCGCCTGGCTCGCACCTCACGCTGGTGTTCGAATCCTTTGCCTTCAAGCGCGGCATCACGCTGGATGCGGACTATGTGTTTGACGTGCGCATGCTGCCCAACCCGTACTACGAGCCCGGGCTGCGACCCCTTACGGGCCGCGACGCCCCCGTCATCGCCTACCTCGAGCAGCACGCCGAAGTGGCGCGCATGCTCGACCAGATTGCCGATTTCCTGCGCACCTGGCTGCCCGCCCTGGCGCGCGATCACCGCAGCTATGTCACGGTGGCCATCGGCTGCACCGGCGGGCAGCACCGCTCGGTCTATCTGGTCGAACGCCTGGCGGCGCAGTTCAGCGGGGAATGGAAGGCGCTCAAGCGCCACCGCGAACTGGACTCGCACTGAGCAAAAATCGACGCACCGGCGCAGGCAGCCCAAACCCTGACCAGCGCTCGGGCGCCACCCACGCGCCGTGCTCGTCCGCCAGCTCGCCACCACTCAAACGTGCCGTGAGCACATGCAGGTGCAAATCCCGATGGGTCAGGACGTGGGTGAACGGCGCATGCTCGTGCACGCGCCCGCGCGCCCCGGACGGCAGCGAGCCGAGGGCCAGCGTGCGCGACTCGAAAGCGGGCATGCAATGCAAGCCGGCCCAGATGCCGCGCGACGGACGCCGCGTGAGCCACACGCGCCCCTGTGCGTCGACCGCATGCACCAGCCACAAGGCCAGCTCGCGCCGCGCCGGCCGGGGCCGCTTGGCGGGCCAGCGCTCGGGCTCGCCACTTGCCGCCGCCAGGCAGATCGCCGCCAGGGGACAGCGCCCACAGGCGGGGCGGCGCGGCAGGCACAGCGTGGCACCCAAATCCATCAAACCCTGGGTATACGCCGGCATGGTGCTGCGCAAGCGGCCGCGCGGCAGCAGGTCTTCGGCGCGTTGCCACAGCGCGCGCATTGGCGCCGCCTGGCCGAGGTCATCGGTGATGGCAAACACGCGCGCCAGCACCCGCTTGACGTTGCCGTCGAGGATGGCCGCGCGCTCGCCAAAGCAGAACGCCGCAATCGCCGCAGCGGTGGAGCGGCCGATGCCGGGCAAGCTGGCCAGCGTGGCAGCACGCGTCGGGAACTGCCCGCCAAAGTCGGCCATCACCTGCCGCGCACAGCGGTGCAGCAGGCGGGCACGGCTGTAGTAGCCCAGGCCACTCCACAAGGCCAGCACCTCGTCCTCGCTGGCACTCGCCAAAGCAGCGACATCGCCAAAGCGTTGCAAAAAGCGCGGGTAGTAGGCCAGCACCGTCGCGACCTGCGTTTGCTGCAGCATGATCTCGGACAGCCACACCCGGTACGGGTCGCGGGTGCCTTGCCATGGCAGGTCGTGGCGCCCGTGCCGGCGCTGCCAGGCGATCACGCGCTCGGCCAGCGCGCCTTGCTCGCCGCTCACGCCAGCGCAGCTTCGGCCAGCGGCGCCAAGGCCTGCGCGGCGATCGACTCGCGCAAGGCGCGCACCCGCCCTAGCAGCTCGCGCTCGGTGGCTTGCAGTGCATCCAGTTGCTGGTCGAGCTCGCGCAGGCGTTCGTCGAGACCGCCCGCGGCGTCCTGAATGCGCTGGATCGCCTCGATGCGGCGGGTGAAGGCCCGACGCCGCTCGCGCAGCTCGACGTCGAGCTGGCCGGACGCGGCCTTGTTCCACAGCTCGATTTCGCCCACCGCCGTCTCGAAGATGGCGCGCACGCGCGAATGCAGAGAGCGGATCAGCTTGTCGGTGAAGTCGGCGCGCGTGAGCTGGATCAGGTTGCCCATGCCCAGATACTGCACGTGGCTGCGCTCGACGGCGGCCAGGTCCACCTCCAGCCGCTGCAGCTCGGGCGCGGTCGGTACCTGCAAGCCAAAGCCGTGCTCGGTGTTGAGCTGGCGAAATGCCCCGCCCAGCATGGTGTCGATCTCGGCCACCAGCTCGATCACGCGGCGCACCACCACCCGCAGCCGGTCGAACCCATCGGCATACACCTTGCGCACCCCCAGCTTCAGGCCCGGTTCGCGCAAAGACGCGGCCAGTGAGGCCAGCTCCTTCTTGATCGAGGCACTGGAGAGCAGCGCGAACACCTCGCGCAGCAGCTTGACGTGCACCGAGCGCACGGCCAGCACGCCGGCGGCGCTGCGATCGAACGCGGTTTTTTCCTGCTCGACGCGCCGACGCATGTGGCGAACCACCGCGTGGTTCTTGCCCCGCAGGCCCTTGAGCTCCTGCAACTGCTCGGTCCATTCGCGCCGCTGCACGCCGATGGCGCGCTGCGCATCGGCCTGCAAGCGCTGCGCACCGCGGTCCACGGCCTGCTCCAGCGTCTGCTGGCGCGTACCCAGAACCAACTGCCCAAGCAGGGCTTCGAAACGCGGCAGGCGACTGCCCTGCAGCAGGGCCGCGTCGCCACGCACCTTGGCCAGCAGGCCCTTTTGCGCCGACAGTGCCACCACGCGATCGCTGCCCAGCTCCAGCGTGCGCGCGGTCTGCTCGCACTGGCTGGCAATCTCGGCCTGGACCTGCGCGGGCGTGCGCAACTCGTCCCACAGCGTATCGATCTTGTTGAGCACCACCAGCTGCGTGCCGATGCCGCTGCGCGCCGGCGCCAGATGCTCCTGCCAGATCGACAAATCCGAGCGCGTGACCCCGGTGTCGGCACCCAGCACGAAGACCACGGCCTGGGCCTGCGCGATCAGGTTCACCGTCAGCTCCGGCTCGGCGCCAATGGCGTTCAGGCCTGGCGTGTCCAGCACCACCAGGCCCTGCTTGAGCAAGGGGTGCGCCATGTTGATCAGCGCATGGCGCCAGCGCGGCACCTCCACGCGGCCCTGGCCGTCGACGGGTGGGTTGTCCTGCGGGCGGTCATCGTGCCAAAAACCCAGGGTGCGCGCCTGCTCGACGCTCACGTGATTGACCTCGGAGACCTTCTCCATCGCACTGGCCAGCTGCGCCGCGTCGTTCACGTCCAGATCCACCCGGGTCCAGCGCTCGGGCGCCATGCGCCATTCCATCAGTGCCTGCGGCTCCAGACGCGACTCGATGGGCAGCAGGCGCAGGCAGGGCGGCACCTTGGGGTCCCAGCCCAGTTCGGTCGGGCACATGGTGGTGCGCCCCGCGCTGGCCGGCATGATGCGCCGTCCGTAGCCGGCAAAGAACACCGCATTGATCAGCTCGGACTTGCCGCGCGAGAACTCGGCCACGAAGGCCACCATGATCTTGTCGGCACGCAACTGGCCAATCAGCTGCTGCAGTCCTTCGAGCGCGCCACCGTCCAGCAACTGCTGCTCATCGAGCCAGTCGCCCAACAGCTTCAGGCGCAGCGCCGCCTCGCGCCGCCATGCGCCGTGCTGGTCGAACTGTTCGTGAAATCCTGTCACCGCCGGGCTTGTTTGCATGATCGGCGCATCTTATCGTCACCCGCGGCGCTTGCCCATCGTCGCCCGCACCATTTCATGAACGCTGGCACACCGGACAGAAGAAAGTCGAGCGCTGCCCCTGGCGCAACAGCCGGATCGGCGTTGCGCACACGATACAGGGCTGCCCGGAACGGCCGTAAACCGCCACGTCCAGCTGAAAGTGCCCTGTCTCGCCCATGGCGTTGGCAAAGTCGCGCAGCGTGGTGCCGCCGCGCTCCACCGCGCGCGCCAGCACCGCGCGCACGGCCGCATGCAGGCGATCGGCGCGCTCGCGCGAGAGCCGGTCGGCGCGCACGGTCGGCCGAATGCGCGCCATGAACAGGGCCTCCGACGCGTAGATGTTGCCCACCCCCACCACCACGTCGCCCGCCAACAGCACCTGCTTGATCGGCGCGTGGCGCTTTTTCAGCGCGGCGTGAAAAGCCGCCGCATCGAAGCCCGCGTCCAAAGGCTCGGCCCCCAGACCCGCCAAGAGTTTGCGCGCCGGCTCGGCGCCTTCATGCGGCGCCCAGACGACCGCTCCGAAACGGCGCGGATCGTGCAGGCGCAGCACCCCGTGATTGGTCGTCAAATCGAAGTGGTCGTGCGGGCCTGCGGGCGGTGCGCTGGGCGCGAACAGCAAACGCCCCGACATGCCCAGGTGCAACAGCAAAACGCCTTCGTCCAGGTCCATCAGCAAATACTTGCCGCGCCGGCGCACCGACCGGACGACCCGCCCCACCAGGGCCTGAGGCTGGACGCCCAGGGGCCAACGCAGCGGCTTGCCCAACCGCACCGACTGGACGCGCGCGCCACGGATGCGTTCGGCAAAACTGCGCCGTGTCACTTCGACTTCGGGCAGCTCGGGCATCGCGTGTGTAAAGCAGTGGGCATGGATTATTATGATTTGATGCCCAACCCCGCGACCACCCTGGCCTGCCTGGCCCTTGCTCTGGCCGCCCTGCCCGGCTGCGCCCCACTGGCGACGTCGGCGGCCGACCCGGCCATCACCACCGCATCGACCGCTGCCCCCGCAGCCGCCGCCAAGCCCCCACCGCCCAAGCCTGCGCCGCCCGCCCAGTCCGCGCTGACGGCGCGGCTGATGTACGAACTGCTGGTGGGCGAAATCTCCTTTGACATGGGCGATCCGCAACAGGGCGCCGCCTACCTGCTGGATGCCGCGCGGCGCACGGGCGACGAGTCCTTGTACAAGCGCGCCACCGAAATGGCCATCCAGTCGCGCGCCGGCCCCGCCGCCCTCGAGGCCGTGCGCGCCTGGCGCGAGGCCCACCCCCAGTCGCTGGAAGCCATCCGCTACGAACTGCAGGTGCTGCTGGCGCTGGGCCGGGTCGCCGACACGGCCGCGCCCATGCGGGCGCTCCTCGAAGCGCTGCCCGGACCCGAGAAAATCAGCTTCATCACGGCCCTGCCCGCCCTCTACCAGCGCGTGGCCAACAAGGACCAAGCCCTGCAGGCGGTGGAAAGCGCGCTCGCCGACGCCCAGAAGAACCCGGACCTGGCCCCCGCTGCCTGGACCACCATCGGCCGCATGCGCCTGCAGCACGGGGACCGCAGCGGCGCCCTGGTGGCAGCCACTCTGGGGCTGAATGCCGGTGCAGGGTCGGAATGGCCTGCCCTGCTGGCCTTGCAGCTGTTTTCGGGCGCCGACGACACCCAGGCCGAACCCCTGATCAAGCGGTATCTGAGCAACGCAGACGCCAAGCCCGAAGTGCAGGTCGGCTACGTGCGGGCCCTGCTCGAACGCGGACGCCGCGCGGACGCCCGCGCGCAGGCGGGCTCGCTCGTTCAGCGCTGGCCGCAGTACCCGGACGGCTGGCTGCTGCAAGGCCTGCTCGACGCCGACGACCGGCAGGACACGCCGGCCGAGACGGCGCTGAAGCGATACCTGGATTTGCTGGGCAATCCCGATGCACAAGCCGACGGCGACGACCGCATGGCCGGGCGCAACCAAGCCTATTTGACGCTGGCGCGCATTGCCCAGCGACGCAACGATGACGCCGGCGCACAGCAATGGCTGGACCGCATCGACGCACCCGAGCAGTTGCTGGCCGCACAGGTCGAGCGCGCCAACATGCTGGCCCAGCAAGGGCGCATCGACGAAGCCGTGCAGGCCATTGCCACCGTGCCGGAACATGACGCCGATGACGCCCGCCTGAAGCTGATGGCGCAGGCCCAGCTGCTGCGCGACAACGGGCGCGCCGATCAAGCCTGGCAGATGCTCGGCGACGCCCTCAAGCAAAGCCCTGACGATGACGGCCTGTTGTACGCCGCCGCCATGGCCGCCGAAAAATCCGGCCGGCTGGACGACATGGAGCGGCTGCTGCGCCGCGTCATCAAGGTGAAGCCCGACTCGGCGCAGGCCTACAACGCGCTGGGCTACTCGCTGGCCGATCGCGGGGTGCGCCTGCCCGAGGCCAGAACCCTGATCGAGAAAGCCGTGCAACTCTCGCCCGACGATGCCTACATCCAGGACAGCCTGGGCTGGGTCGAGTTTCGGCTCGGCCGCCTGGGCCAGGCCCAGCGCACCTTGCAGGCCGCGTTCGACAAGCGCCCCGACCCCGAGATTGCCGCCCACCTGGGTGAGGTGCTGTGGGCCTTGGGCGAGCGCGACGCTGCCTTGAAGACCTGGCGCGAGGGCCAGCGGCTCGACCCACGCAACGAAACGCTGACCAAGACGCTGGAGCGTTTTCAGGTCAAGCCATGACCAGCCAGCGCACCGCGCTGGCGGGGCGCCGCGGCGCCTTGGCCCTGCTTGCGGCCTGCCTGACAGGCTGTGCGACAAGCCCGCGCGGCAATCGCCCGCCGGCCGCAAGCCCATCCAGCTGGAGCGGCCGCTTGGGCCTGGTCGTCGCCAGCGAGCCGCCCCAGCAGTTTCACGCCGGCTTCGAGTTGACCGGCAATGAGCAAAGCGGCGAGCTGCAGCTCACGTCGCCGCTGGGCAGCATCCTGGCCGTCTTGCAGTGGCGCCCAGGCCAGGCACTGCTGCGCCAGGACGGCGAGTCGCGTGAATACCCTTCCGTCGACGCCTTGTCGGCAGCCGTGACCGGCACCGCGGTGCCGGTGCGCGCCCTCTTCGCCTGGTTGCGCGGCGAGCCGGAATCCGTCGAGGGCTGGCAGGTGAATCTGGACCAGCTCGCGCAAGGGCGCTTGCAGGCGCGGCGCATCGCCCCCCCACCCACGGCCGATCTGCGCATCATCCTCGACGGTTCCTGAGGGCGTCATGCGCGCGATCCACGACGTCCCGGCGCCTGCCAAGCTGAACCTCTTTTTGCACATCACGGGACGGCGCGCGGACGGCTATCACCTGCTGCAGTCGGCCTTCATGCTGATCGACTGGTGCGACACCCTGCATTTCGAGCGACGCGCCGACGGGCACATCAGCCGCGAGGACCTGGGCGCGCCCTTGCCGGACGACGATCTGATCGTGCGTGCGGCCCGCGCGCTGCAAGCCGCCGGCGGTGCGGAGCACGGGGTGCACATTGCCGTGCAAAAGCGCATTCCCGCGCAAGCCGGCATGGGCGGCGGCTCCTCGGATGCCGCCAGCACCCTGCTGGCGCTCAACCGGCTGTGGGGGCTTGGCCTGACGCGCTCGCAACTGGCGGCGATCGGCCTGCAATTGGGCGCCGACGTGCCGTTCTTCATCCATGGCGGCAATGCCTGGGTGGAGGGCGTGGGCGAGCACATGCAGCCGCTGGCGCTGCCGGCGGCGCGCTTCGTGGTGCTGAAGCCACCGGCCGGGCTCGATACCGGATCGATTTTTTGCGCGCCGGACCTCAAGCGCGATTCAGAACCTGCTACAATCTCAGGCTTTGCTGCAAACCCATATGGCTTTGGCCACAATGACCTGCAGCCGGTTGCCGAGCGGCTTTGTCCGTCGGTTCGCCAAGGTGTCGAGTTGCTTTCGCAATGCGGCCTCCAGGGCAGAATGACCGGTTCGGGCAGCGCGGTGTTTGCCCAGCTTGCGCACGAGGCCTTGCCGGCCTTTTCCGCATCCAACTGGGCACCTGCGGGCTGGCAAGCACGGGTGTGCGGCAATTTGCAGGTTCATCCGCTTGTCGGTTGGGCCTGGCGCGACAAATGATTGGTGCCTGGCCGGCCATGCCGACCGGGCTCCTGCGTAGGGGAGTCGCCAAGTTGGTCAAGGCACCGGATTTTGATTCCGGCATGCGAGGGTTCGAGTCCTTCCTCCCCTGCCAAAACCCATCCCGGGCGGGTAGCCCGTGGGCCGCAATTGATCACCCGATCTTCCGCCATCCCCATGCACCCGTCCCACGATCCTGATTTCCTGGTTTTCACCGGCAACGCCAATCCGGCGCTGGCCGAGGAAATCGCCCGCAACCTGGACATTGCCCTGGGCGCCGCCGATGTCGGGCGTTTCTCCGACGGCGAAGTGACGGTCGAGCTCAAGCAGAACGTGCGAGCCCGCGACATCTTCGTGGTGCAGCCCACCTGCGCCCCCACCAACGACAACCTGATGGAGTTGCTGGTGATGGTGGATGCGCTCAAGCGCGCCTCGGTCGAGCGCATCTGCGCCGTCATCCCCTACTTCGGCTACGCCCGCCAGGACCGCCGTCCACGCTCCACCCGCGTGCCGATCTCGGCCAAGGTGGTGGCCAACATGCTGCAGGCCGTGGGCGTCAACAGCGTGCTGACCATGGATTTGCACGCCGACCAGATCCAGGGCTTCTTCGACATCCCGGTCGACAACATCTACGCCTCGCCGGTGTTGCTGGCCGATTTGCGGCAAAAGAATTACCACGACCTGCTGGTCGTCAGCCCCGACGTGGGCGGCGTGGTGCGCGCCCGTGCACTGGCCAAGCAGCTCGGCTGCGACCTGGCCATCATCGACAAGCGCCGGCCCAAGGCCAACGTGAGCGAGGTGATGCACGTGATCGGCGACATCGACGGGCGCAACTGCGTGATCATGGACGACATGATCGACACCGCCGGCACCCTGGTCAAGGCCGCCGAGGTGCTCAAGCAGCGCGGCGCCAAGAAGGTGTATGCCTATTGCACGCACCCCATTTTCTCGGGCCCGGCGGTCGATCGCATCACGCAGGGCGAGGCCCTGGACGAGGTGGTGGTCACCAACACCATTCCGCTCAGCCCCGCGGCGGCCCAGTGCCCCAAGATTCGCCAGCTGTCGGTGGCGCCGCTGTTTGCGCAAACCATTCAGCGCATCGCGCACGGGCAGTCGGTCATGAGTTTGTTCCGCGAGCAGGAGAACCTGTTTTAGAGGGACATTTCGCGGGCGACGCCATCCACGCGGATGCGCCGTCCTTTTCAAACGGGGTCGCACTGGTCGCGGTCGGCCCTTTTCAGGAGTTCAACATGAAATTCGTCGCTTTCGAGCGCAGCAAGCAGGGTACGGGTGCGAGCCGCCGTCTGCGCAACGCCGGCAAGGCGCCCGGCATCGTCTACGGTGGCGAGGGCCAGCCGCAACTGATCGAGCTCGATCACAACGCGCTGTGGCAAGCCCTCAAGAAAGAGGCTTTCCACTCCAGCGTGCTCACCATGGAGCTGGCCGGCAAGGAAAGCCCGGTACTGCTGCGCGACGTGCAGGTGCACCCCTATCGCCAGCAGGTGCTGCACGTGGACTTCCAGCGCGTGTCCGCCAAGCAGAAGATCCACATGAAGGTGCCGCTGCACTACCAGGGCGAGGAAGAATCGCCGGCCGTCAAGACCGACAAGTGCCTGGTCAACCACATCCAGACCGACCTGGAGATCAGCTGCCTGCCGGCCGACCTGCCGGAAGCCATCACGGTCGATCTGTCCAAGCTGGAAAAGGGCGCGACGCTCACCCTCAAGGACGTCACCCTGCCCAAGGGCGTCGAGGCCGTGCTGCGCGGCCACACGGCTGAAGGCATGGTGCTGGTGGCGGTGGTCAACCCCGTCGTCGAAGAAGCCGAACCGGCCGCCGACGCCGCTGCCCCAGCGGCAGCAGCAGCCCCGGCCGCCCCCGCCGGCGACAAGAAGTAAGGCCGCGCGGCCCGCACGCCGCCTGCGCCCCCCAACGGCCCGCCCAGTGCGGGCCGTTGTTTCTTCTGCACCTCGATAATCGACACCCATGATCAAGCTGTTTGTCGGCCTGGGCAACCCGGGCCCCGAGTACGCCGCCACGCGACACAACGCGGGCTTCTGGTGGATCGATCAGCTTGCGCGGCGCCTGAATGTGTCGCTCACGCTCGAGCGGGCCTACAAAGGCCGGGTGGCGCGCGCCAGCGTGGCCGGCCAGAGCGTGTGGCTGCTCGAGCCGCAGACCTTCATGAACCTGTCAGGGCAGTCGGTATCGGCGCTGGCGCGCTTCTTCAAGATCGCGCCCGATGAGATTTTGGTGGCGCACGACGAGCTGGACCTGCCCGCGGGCGAGGCCAAGCTCAAGTTCGGCGGCGGCCACGCCGGCCACAACGGCCTGCGCGACATTCACGCGCAACTGGGAACGGGCGACTACTGGCGACTGCGCCTGGGCATCGGCCACCCCGGTGCGCGCCACGAGGTGGTGGGCTGGGTGCTTCAGCGCCCCCCGCTGGACGAGCAGATCGCCATCGAGCAGGCCGCAGACCGCGCCGCCGCTGCGTTCGAACTGCTGGCCGCCGGCGACATGAATGCCGCCACGCAGCGCATCCACACCAGCAAGCCGCCGCGCCCCAAGCCCGAGCGCAAGCCGCCCCCTGCGACGTCCGGCGCGCAACCAGACGGCTGAGCCAGGCGGCCGGCTTTGTTGGTGATAATGCCGGCCACCCATGGGCTTCTTCCTCGTCAAGCGCCTGCTCACGCTGATCGTCACGCTGGTGGCCACCAGCGTGATCGTGTTTGCGGTGCTCGAAATCCTGCCCGGCAACGCGGCCCAGGTGCTGATGGGCCCGGACGCCGACCCCGCCGCCGTCGCCGCCAAAACGGTGGAGCTGGGCCTGGACCAACCCGCCCTGCAGCGCTACGGCCACTGGATCGCCGGGCTGCTGCGCGGCGACATGGGGCTGTCTTATGCCTATGGCTCCTCGGTGTCGGAGCTGATCGGCGAGCGCCTGCAGCTGACCGTGCCGCTGGCGCTGCTGGCCATGGCGCTGACCGCCGTTCTGGCGCTGGCGGTGGGTGTCTATGCCGCCTCGCAGCACAACAAGCTGGGTGACACCGGCTTGATGGCGCTGGCGCAGCTGGGCATCGCGGTGCCCAACTTCTGGTTTGCCATCCTGCTGATCCTGCTGTTCTCGGTCAAGCTGCAATGGTTTTCGGCCGGCGGCTTCGACGGCTGGTACTTCGACGATGGCGTGTGGGCCGGCCTGTGGAACGGCGTCAAGGCCCTCATCCTGCCGGCCGTGGCGCTGGCCGTGGTGCAGGCGGCCATCCTGGCGCGCTTTACCCGCTCGGCGGTGCTGGAGGTGCTGCGCGAGGACTTCGTGCGCACCGCGCGCGCCAAGGGCCTGTCGCGCCGCGCCACGCTGTGGGGCCACGTGCTGCGCAACGCCATGATCCCGGTCGTCACCGTCATGGGCCTGCAGTTTGCCGAGCTGCTGGCCGGCACCATCGTGGTCGAAAGCGTGTTCTACCTGCCCGGCCTGGGGCGGCTGATTTTCCAGAGCATCGCCAACCGCGACCTGATCGTGGTGCGCAACTGCGTGATGCTGCTGGCGGGCATGGTGGTGGTGGTCAACTTCATCGTCGATGTGCTGTATGCCGCGATCGACCCGCGCGTCAAAGCGAGCGAAATATGAGCTTCGGCGGCCTGCCGGTTTCTACATTTTTCATAGCTGCTTGCGCTTGTCCAGCAAGCGCTGCAACCACGATTGATTTGCAAACCGGCAACCGATGAACGCCACCGCCCTGCCCGCCCCCGCCCAGCGCGCCGCACCCGGCTTCTGGGAGCGTGCGCGGCGCCATCCGGGTTTCGTGATCGGCGGGCTGCTCACGCTGGCACTGCTGCTGGCGGCCGCGCTGTCCTACGCGTGGGCGCCGCATTCGGTCTACGAGGTGAACATGGGTGACAAGCTGCTGCCGCCCAGCGCCCGCTTCTGGCTGGGCACCGACGCCTTCGGGCGCGACGTCGTGTCGCAACTGCTGGTGGGCGCGCGCGCATCCATCCTGGTGGGCGTGATTGCCGTGGGCATCGGCCTCGTCGCGGGCACGGCGCTGGGTCTGCTGGCCTCGGCGCGGCGCGGCTGGGTCGAAGAAGCCATCATGCGCGCCTGCGACTTCGGCTTTGCCTTTCCGGCCATCCTGTCGGCCATCATGCTGACGGCGGTGTATGGCCCGGGCATCGTCAACGCCATCATCGCCATCGGCATCTACAACATCCCCGCTTTTGCCCGCATCACGCGTGCCGCCGGCAACGCGGTGTGGGCGCGCGATTACGTGCTGGCCGCGCGCAGCTGCGGCAAGGGCGCGTTCAGCATCACGTTCGAACATGTGCTGCCCAACATCGCCGCCGTGCTGATCGTGCAGGCCACCATCCGCTTTGCGGTCGCCATCCTGGCCGAGGCGGCGCTGTCCTACCTGGGCCTGGGCACCCAGCCGCCACAGCCCAGCTGGGGCCGCATGCTGAGCGAGGCGCAGACGCTCATGTTCGACGCGCCGCTGCTCGCCGTGTGGCCAGGTCTGGCCATCATGCTGTCGGTGCTGGGGCTGAACCTGCTGGGCGACGGGCTGCGCGACGTGCTCGACCCGCGCCTGAAGAGCCGGTGAAATGACACACCCCCAGTCTCCACTTGCTGCGCAATGTTTCGCCTACCCCCTTGCAGGGGGCATCGCCAGTGGGCGGGCCAAGCCCTTCCACGGCGATCGCTGGCATGGCCTGCTCCGCGGCCGTTAGAGCCAGGCGATTTCGATACCACCTTGACCTTGTCAACCTGGCAACTTTCTCGTAATATTTACATTATTACCAAATCAGGTGCCGCCATGACCACCACCGTCAAACTCCCGCCCGGCCTCGAGCAATCCTTGCGCCGGCAAAGCGCGGTCGAGGGCCGCAGCATCAGCGATCTGATGCGCGACGCGCTGACCGCCTACCTGGCCAAGGTGCCGCAGGCGCCGCCCTCGGCCTGGTCGCTGGGTGCCGACCTGTTCGGCCGACACGCGGGTCCTGCCGATCTGGCAGAAACACGCCGCGCCCACGCCGCCGACGTCTGGGAAGCCAAGCACGCCCGCCGCTCCGGATCATGACCCGCGACGCCGCGGCCCCTGCCAACCCGCACCACGTGGCCGAGCCTGCGGCGCCGTGGGCCGCGGCGCTGCAGGGCCAGGTGCTGGTGGGCAGCGGCCCGCTGCTGGCCTTGTTCAACGCGGGTGACAGCTGGCATGCGCGCGTGCTCGCGTGGCTCAAGGCGCACCCCGCCATGGCGCTGGTCAGCACCTGGCCGGTGCTGACCGAGGTCTGCGCCCTGCTGGCGCGGCGCGTGCACAACCAGGCCGCGCTGGACTTCTTGCTGTGGGTCGAGCGCGGCGGACTGCGTGTTGACTCGCCCATCGACACCAGCCTGCCGCAGATGCGCCGCATCGCCCAGCGCTTTGCCAGCCTGCCGCTGGACCTGGCCGACGCCTCGATTGCCGAAGCCGCCGAGCGCCTGGGCCTGCGCAACATCCTGAGCGTGGACGCCGATTTCGACGTCTACCGCGATGGCCGGGGCCGCCCGCTCACCAACCTGCTGAACCACTGACACCGCGCCATGGCCCTGCTTGAAGTCCGGCATCTGCGCGTCGATCTGCGCACGCACCGCGGCAGCGCGCCGGCGGTGCGCGACGTGGGCTTCACGCTCGAACGCGGCGACACCCTGGGCCTGATCGGCGAATCGGGCTGCGGCAAGTCGATGACGGCGCTGGCGCTGATGGGCCTGGCGCCCGACAACGCCACCGTGAGCGGCAGCGTGCGCCTGAACGGGCAGGAGCTGATCGGCCTGGGCGATCGCGGCTGGCGCGAGTTGCGCGGCAACCGCATCGCCATGATCTTCCAGGAGCCGATGACCGCGCTCAACCCGGTGCACCGCGTGGGCGCGCAGATCGCCGAGCCGCTCATCCTGCACCGCGGCATGACCGCCGCCGCGGCGCGTACCCGCACGATCGAGTTGATGACGCGCGTGGGCATCCCCGAGCCGGTGCGGCGCGTGGACAGCTTTCCGCACCAGTTCTCGGGCGGCCAGCGCCAGCGCCTGATGATCGCCATGGCCCTGGCCTGCGAGCCCGACGTGCTGATCGCCGACGAGCCCACCACCGCGCTCGACGTCACGGTGCAAAAGCAGATCCTGGCGCTGATCCGCGAGCTGGTGCAAGAGCGCGGCATGGCGCTGGTGCTGATCTCGCACGACCTGGGCCTGGTGGCGCAAAACGTGCGGCGCATGCTGGTGATGTATGGCGGCAGCGTGGTCGAATCGGGCCGCGCCGACGAGGTGTTCGGCCAGCCGGCCCACCCCTACACGCGCGGCCTGCTGGCGGCGCGCCCCACGCTGGCGCAGCGCCTTCATGCGCACCGGGGCGATCGCCTGCCCACCATTGCCGGCACCGTGCCCGACCTGTTCGACCTGCCGCCCGGCTGCCCGTTTGCCGGGCGCTGCCCCTTCACCGAAGAGCCCGCGTGCAGCCGCGACGCACCGCCGCGGGTCGAGCGCTCGCCCACCCACGCGTTCAAGTGCCGGCGCGCCGACGTCGTTCTGGGCGCTTGCAATTCGATAGCTGGTTGCGCATGATGGACAAGGGCGACACCCCGTTTTTGCTTGAATTGCGCCAAGTCACGCGCAGCTACACGCTGCCGCGCGACTCCCTGCTGCATCCGCCCGCCGTCGTTCAGGCGCTCAAGGACGTGTCGCTCGCGGTCACCGCCGGGCGCAGCCTGGGGATCGTGGGCGAATCGGGCTCGGGCAAGAGCACCATGGCGCGGCTGGCGATGGCGCTGGAGCGCCCCACGAGCGGCCAGGTGCTGTTCGAGGGGCGCGATGTGCATGCCCTCTCGCCCGCAGCGTTGCGCCATGCCCGGCGCGACTTTCAGATGGTGTTCCAGGACCCGTACGGCTCGCTCGACCCGCGCCGCCCCGTGTGGCGCACCGTGGCCGAGCCGGCCGCCGCGCTGGAACACGCCAGCCGCGCCCAGCAGCGCGAGCGCGCCGCCGAGATGCTGACGGCCGTGGGCCTGCGCACCGATGCGCTGGACAAATACCCGCACGAGTTTTCCGGCGGCCAGCGCCAGCGCATCGCCATCGCGCGCGCGCTCATCACCCGGCCCAAGCTGATCGTGGCCGACGAGGCCGTCAGTGCGCTCGACGTCTCTGTGCAGGCGCAGGTGCTCAACCTGATGGCCGACCTGCGCGACGCCCACGGCGTCACGTTTTTGTTCATCAGCCACGACCTGGCCGTGGTCAGCCACCTGTGCCAGGACGTGGCCGTGATGCAGGGCGGCCTGATCGTCGAGCGCGGCCCCGTGCGCCAGGTCCTGAGTGCGCCCACGCACCCCTACACCCGCACCCTGCTGGACGCCGTGCCCGAGATGACGCCGCCGGCCTTGGCGTGATTGGCGCGGCTCACCACTGCGCTACCATGCTTGCCACCGCTTTCAACCGAGGAGATCCATGCCGATGAAACGCCGCCATTTCGCGCTGTCGCTGCCCACCCTGGCCGCCGCAGCCCACCTGCCCGCGCTGGCGCAGTCGGGCAAGACCAGCATCGTGCTGGGCATGGCGCTGGAGCCCGTGCCGGGGCTGGACCCCACGGCCGGCGCGGCCGCCGCCATCGCCGAGGTGGTGCAGGACAACATCTTCGAGACGCTCACCAAGATCAATGCCGACGGCAGCGTCACCCCCATGCTGGCCGAGCGCTGGGAGATCTCGCCCGACCTGCGCACCATCACCTTCTACCTGCGCAAGGGCGTCACCTTCAGCAACGGCGAGCCGTTCAACGCCGCCGCCGTCAAGTTCAGCTTCGAGCGCGCGACGGGCGAAAAGAGCACCAACAAGGACAAGCGCACCTTCACCGCCATGGACAGCGTCAGCGCCGTGGACGAGCACACCGTGGTCGTCATCAACAAGGAGCCCGACCCCGACTTCCTGTTCTACATGGGCCAGGCCACCGCCGCCATCGTCGAGCCCAAGAGCGCCGCGGACAACAACGCCAAGCCCACCGGCACCGGCCCCTACGTGCTCGACAACTGGGCCAAGGGCTCGTCCATCACGCTCAAGGCCTGGCCGGGCTATCGCAATGCGGGCGCCATCAGGATCAAGCGCGCCACCTTCCGCTTCATCAGCGACCCGGCGGCGCAGGTGGCCGCCGTGCTCTCGGGCGACATCGACGCCTTTCCGCGCGTCACGCCGCGCGGCCTGGCCCAGTTCAAGCGCGACCCGCACCTGCAGACGCTGATCTGCGGCTCGCGCGCCAAGACCGTGCTGGCCATCAACAACGCCAGGAAGCCCCTGAACGACGTGCGCGTGCGCCGCGCCATCAGCATGGCCATCGACCGCAAGGCCGTCATCCAGGGCGCCGGCGACGGCCTGGGCGTGCCCATCGGCAGCCACTACGTGCCCAGCGCACCCGGCTACGTGGACACCACCGGCATCAACCCCTACGACCCCGAGAAGGCCAGGGCGCTGCTCAAGGAAGCCGGCGTCACCACCCCGCTGGAGCTCTCGCTGGTGCTGCCACCCCCGCCGTATGCGCGCCAGGGCGGCGAGGTCATCGTCAGCGAGCTGGCCAAGATCGGCATCACCTGCAAGGTGCAGAACGTCGAATGGGCACAGTGGCTGGCCAACGTCTACGGCGGCGCGCACAACTACGACCTGACCATCATCAGCCACGTCGAGCCCTTCGACCTGGGCAATTTCGCCACGCCCGGCTACTACTGGGGCTATGACAACCCCAAGTTCAACGAGCTGTTCACGCGCATCAAGAACACGGCCAACGAAGCCGAGCGCAACAAGCTGCTGGGCGAAGCGCAGACCTTGCTGGCCAAGGACGCTGCGCTGGCCTGGCTGTACACCCCGCAATGGGTGACGGTGGCCAACAAGCGCGTGCACGGGCTGTGGAAGGACATGCCGATCTTCGTCAACGACTTGTCGGCCTTGAGTTGGACTTGAGTTGACTATAAAAGCAGGAGCTGCTGGCGCTTGATTGACAGGCGCCAGCGGCTCTTTTCATTTGAAGACCCCGTTCCATGCCCGATCTGCACCAACTGAGCGCCCATGAGCTGCTTGCCGGCTACGCCAGCCGCGCCTTCTCTCCGCTCGAGGTCACGCAAGCCGTCATCGCCCACATCGAGCGCTGGGAGCCGCGCCTGCAGGCCACCTACCTCTACCGGCCCGAGCAAGCGCTGGAGCAGGCCCGCGCCAGCACCGCACGCTGGCAACGCGGCGTGCCCTGCGGCCCACTCGACGGCGTGCCCGGCACGCTGAAGGAAAACATCGCCACCGCCGGCGACCCCATGCCCTCGGGCACCGCCGCGTCAACGGCGCCCCTGGCCGCGCAGGACGCCCCGCCCGCCGCCCGCCTGCGCGAGGCCGGCCTGGTGCGCATCAGCAAGACCACCATGCCCGACTGGGGCATGCTGTCCTCGGGCCTGTCCAGTTTTCACCGCCTGGCGCGCAACCCCTGGGACCTGGCGCGCACGCCCGGCGGTAGCAGCGCCGGCGCGGGCGCTGCGGCGGCCGCTGGCTACGGCCCGCTGCACGTGGGCACCGACATCGGCGGTTCGCTGCGCCTGCCGGCCGGCTGGTGCGGCATCTTCACGCTCAAGCCCAGCCTGGGCCGCGTGCCGATCGACCCACCCTACATGGGCCGCGCCGCCGGCCCCATGACCCGCAGCGTGAGCGACGCGGCCCTCATGCTGCAGGTGCTGGCCCAACCCGACGCGCGCGACAGCATGAGCCTGCCCGCGCAGCAGCTCTCCTGGGCCGGCGTGGCCGACACGCCGGTCGAGCATCTCAAGGGCCTCTCCATCGGCCTGCTGCTGGATGCGGGCTGCGGCTTGCCGGTCGATCCGCAGGTGACCGCCGCCGTGCAGGCCGCTGCGCAGCTGCTGGAGTCCGCCGGCGCCCGCATCACGCCGATGCGCCCCTTCTTCACCCGCGAGATGCTGGATGGGCTGGACCACTTCTGGCGCATGCGCTCGTACATCGACCTGCAGGCGCTGTCGCCCGCGCAGCGCGAAAAACTGCTGCCCTTCATCCGCCGGTGGGCCGAGAGCGCCGCCGCCTTCGACGGCCCGCACGTCTTCAGGGCCTACGCGCAAACCCACGCCACGCGCGTGGCTGCGGTGGCCGCCAGCGCGCCCTTCGACTGCGTGATTTCGCCCGTGGCTCCCAACCTGCCGGCGCTGGCCGAAGACCCCTCGCCCACCAACGACCCGCTGCGCCCGCTCGAACACATCGCCTTCACCGTGCCCTGGAACATGAGCGAGCAGCCCGCGGCCTCCATCAACTGCGGCTACTCGGCCAGCGGCCTGCCCATCGGCCTGCAGATTGCCGGCGCGCGCTTCGACGATGTGGGCGTCATGCGCGTGGCGCGCGCGTTCGAGCAGTTGCGCGGCCCGCAGCGCCCCTGGCCGCAGCCTCAGTGACCCGGGCCTGACCCCTCCGGGCGCGGCCGATGGCGCGTGCCCAAGACCACGTCCCACAGGCCCGTCGTCACGCCGAAGTTCTTGTTGGCGTGCCGGTGGTGCGCCTCGTGAAACGCCACCCAGCGCTGCATCCGCGGGCTCTTGAAGCGGTGCACGTGAATCAGCACGTGGCTGATGCCATAGGCCGCATAGCCGGCCGCCACCACGCCGGCCAGCAGCAGCGCGTAGTCAGTCGCCAGCACCAGCGAGAACACGCCCGCCAGCGCCCCCATGAACAGCGGCGGCAGGAAGAACGGCAGCGCGTCATAGCCCAGGGGATTGAGGTGGTGATGGCCATGCCCGCGCGCGAACAGGCCCGTGTGGCGGCCGTGAAACAGCCAGCGGTGGGCGGCATATTCGATGAAGCTGAACACCCAAAGGCCCAGCAGCACCGTCACCAGCGCCCACGGCCAGCGCAGGCCGCCGTCGGCGATCGCCGCTCCGATCAGCACGGCGGCGGTCAGGCTGTCGGCAGTCAGGCCCAGGCGCAAATTCAGGCGCGTGGTGGACAAATGTGCCAGTTGGCGCGCGCTCCATCGAAGCGGAGCCCACCCCTGTCGAGCAAGGCCTGCGGCACGATTGCGGGAATCCGGTGAATCGGGTCTGCGCATCATGGCTACCCCTTTCGGGCACCTGGGCGTCGCCGCCATCAGGGCACGGCAAACAGCCTGCGGTGCTTGGCAAAAAGTATAGACCGATGCTCGTCGCCCATCGGCCAGCGCGGCATGCCGTCGCTTCGTAAAATGTGTGTGTGACTGCCTACGCCAACCCCGACCTGCACTGCCACTCGGTCGTCTCCGACGGCACCCTGACCCCCGAAGACCTGGCCACACGCGCGCTGCGCGGCGGCGTGGATCTGTGGGCGCTGACCGACCACGACGAAGTGGGCGGCCAGCAGCGCGCCCTGGCGGCGGCCAGAGCCATCGGGCTGAGCTACTTGAGCGGCGTTGAAATCTCGGTCACGTTTGCCGACACCACGGTGCACATCGTGGGACTGGGTTTTGACCCTGGCGATCAGCAGTTGGTGCAGGGACTGGCCGACACGCGCGACGGGCGCGGCCCACGGGCGCGCGAAATGGCCGAGCAGCTCGCCCAGGCGGGCATCGCCGGCGCCTACGAAGGTGCGCTCAAGTACGTGGGCAACCCGGCGCTGATCTCGCGCACGCACTTCGCGCGCTTTCTGGTCGATGCCGGCGTGTGCCGCGACACGCAGGAGGTGTTTCGCAAATACCTGATCGAGGGCAAGCCCGGCTACGTGCCGCACCGCTGGGCCAAGCTCGGCGATGCGGTGCGCTGGATCACCCAGGCCGGCGGCGTGGCCGTGGTGGCCCACCCGGCGCGCTACCACTTCAGCCCGACCGTGGAGTACGCCCTGTTCTCCGAATTCAAGCAGCACGGCGGCCAGGGCGTGGAGGTCATCACCGGCAGCCACACGAGCGCCGAAGCGCTGCGCTACGCCGATCTGGCGCGCGAGCTGGATCTGGTCGCCTCGCGCGGCAGCGACTTCCACAGCCCCAACGAAAGCCACATCGACCTGGGCCGCCTGCCGCCCCTGCCCACCGACCTGACGCCCGTCTGGAGCGTGCTGGCCGACCGCATCCACACCCCATCGACGCCGTCCCCGTAGATCCTATGACTGGGGGTGTAGGCCGATTGCGAAGTAATCCTTAGCATGGAGTTTCGACCAACCAAACCAGGAGCTACCGAAATGCAACCGACCCACACATTCAATGTTACGTCCGGCTTGGCGTTGTCTCTCGAACTTAGCAGCGGCAGCTGGAAGATTGCCGCCTCCGACGGCTGCCGGGAGAAGCCGGCGCTGCATGGGGCAGAGGCCAAGGCGCCTTGGGAGCGCCTGCAGCAAGTGCTGCAACGCATCGAGCAGCTCAAGGCGAAATGGCAGCTGCCGGCCGGCTCTGAGGTCTATGCGGTGTACGAAGCCGGCCAGGACGCGTTCTGGATCGCCCGTGCCCTGCAGGCGGCGGGCATCAAGGTGTTCGTGGTGGATCCAGCCAGCATCCCGGTGGCGCGCCACGCCCGGCGAGCCAAGACGGACCGGCTCGATGCGCTGACGCTGCTGGAGTGCCTGTTCGGCTGGCTGCGAGGAGAGCGCCAGCGCATGCATGTCGTGCGCATTCCCTCGCAAGAAGCCGAAGCGCAGCGCCAGCTGATACGCGATCGTGGCGAGCTGCAAAAGGAGATCGTGCAGCACCGCGACCGCATCAGGAAGCTGCTGCGCACAGTGGGCTGCTGGGAAGATGTGCAGGCACACTTGCAGGCGCGCTTGGACGGCGGGAAACTGCGATGCTGGGACGGCCAAGTGTTGCCCGAGCCACTGCGTGAGCGGCTGGCGCGCGAATGCGAGCGGCTGGTGCTGGCGCAGCAGCAACTGGCCGCGCTCGAAGAGCAACTGCGCCGCCAACTGCCCGCACCGCTGCAGCAGCGCATCGAGCAACTGGCGCGCTTGAAGGGCGTGGGCTGGATCGGTGCGATGCGGCTGGTGATCGAGCTGTTCTGGCGCCAGTTCCACAACCGACGGCAGGTGGGCTCCTGTATCGGCTTGGTGGCACAACCTTATGACAGCGGCGCCTCAAGGGTGGATCAGGGCATCAGCAAGCAGGGTAACCGCAAGGTGCGGGCGCTGCTGATCGAGATGGCCTGGATGTGGCTGCGCTACCAGAGCGAGAGCGCGATTGCCCGATGGTTTGCCATGCGCACGGCAGGCAATGCGGCCAACAAGAGGGGCAAGCGCATCGCCATCGTGGCAGTGGCCCGGCGGCTGGCCATTGCCCTGTGGCGCTACATCGAGCAAGGCGTCATGCCCGAGGGCGCGAAGCTCAAGAGCGTCTGAGAAAAGCACACCAACGGCCCGAACAGCCCGTCGTCAGGAAAGGAGGAACACAGAGGATCAGTCGAGCATTCGCAGCCTGGAAGTCGAGCACGCCCGTTACCCAACCTGGTCGCCCGGCGAGGCGACCGACCCTAGTAGATGGGGTTTGCTCCAATCGAGGTCACCTTGAGCGCAACGCGCATGCAGGATTCGGTTGGTCAAAAACCAACGGATAGAAGGTGGTGAGACGTTCAGTCCACGTACAAGAGACCGAGAGCTTCGATGTGACGCGAACCAACTGCTGATCACTGTCCCAGGATGAAACGCAAAAAGCCTTGACAGCCTCGGAGAGGTCATAGAAGGTCGGGTTGAGGAACGAAAGCCCGACGGAGGTTGTTGCTGCACACGGTGGGCTCTCGGCGCACCCACGTCGGGTTCGCTGCGCGCACCCGACCTACGAGGCCTGGCGGACCGCATCGATGCCCCGCCGCCCTCGCCGTAGGTCGGGTTGAGGAACGGAAACCCGACGGGGGTTGTCGCTGCACACGGTGGGCTCTCGGGCGCGCCCACGTCGGGTTCGCTGCGCGGACTCGACCTACGGGGCCTGGCCGACCGCATGCACGCTGCCGGCGCAGCGTGATTTTTCAAGCACAATCGGCCTTTGGCGCTTGGTGATCAAGCGCCAGCAGCTATCATTTTCGTAGTTTTAACCTCGCCCCATGGCCCAACTCTTTACCGTGCACCCCGAGAACCCGCAGGCGCGCCTGCTCAAGCAGGCCGCTGACCTGCTGCGGCGCGGCGATGTGCTGGCCGTGCCCACCGACTCCAGCTATGCCCTGGTGTGCCAGCTGGACGATCGCGCCGCGGCCGACCGCCTGCGCCACATCCGCCGGCTGGAGGACAAGCAGTTGCTGTCCCTGCTGTGCCGCGACCTGAGCGAGCTGGCCAGCTACGCGCGGGTGGACAACGCGCAATACCGCCTGCTCAAGCTGGGCACGCCCGGGCCCTTCACCTTCATCCTGGAGGCCAGCAAGGAGGTGCCCCGGCGCGTCAGCCACCCGCAGCGCAAGACCATCGGCCTGCGCGTGCCCGAGCATCGCGCGCTGCAAGGCCTGATCGAGCTGCACGGCGCCCCGCTGCTGGCCACCACCCTGATCCTGCCGGACGACGAGGACCCACTGAACGAGCCCGCCACCATCCGCCAGCGGCTGGAGCACGACATCGCCGCCGTCATCGACGCCGGCGCCTGCCCGCGGGTGGCAACCACCGTGGTGGACCTGAGCGTCGAGGCCCCGACCGTGCTGCGGCGCGGGCGCGGCGACCCGGCGCGGCTGGGGCTCTGACACAATCCCCGCCGTGGACTTCAACGACATCATCCAGACCATCGCCATCTACGCCCTGCCGGTGCTGTTTTCCATCACCGTGCATGAGGCAGCGCATGGCTACGTGGCGCGCTATTTTGGCGACGGCACCGCATCCTTTCTGGGGCGCGTGACGCTCAACCCGCTCAAGCACATCGACCCGGTCGGCACCATCATCATGCCGCTGGTGCTGTACGTGGTCACCAGCGGCGCCTTCATCTTCGGCTACGCCAAGCCGGTGCCGGTCAACTTCGGCCAGCTGCGCAACCCCAAGCGCGACATGATCTGGGTGGCGCTGGCCGGGCCCGTGTCCAACCTGCTGATGGCGCTGGGCTGGGGCATCTTGCTGTACCTGCTGGTTGCCGCTGGGGTGGACGAGCGCTTTTTCATCGACATGTGCCGCGGCGGCATTCTGGTCAACGTGGTGATGTTCGTCTTCAACCTCTTTCCGCTGCCGCCGCTGGACGGCGGGCGCGTGCTGGTGGGCCTGCTGCCGGCGCGCCAGGCCATCGCCGTCAGCCGCATCGAGCCCTGGGGCTTTTTCATCGTCATGGCACTCATCGTCGCCGGCGTCATCAGCAACCTGTGGATGCGCCCGCTGATGCAGCTCACCTTCGCTTTTCTGGACGCGGTGCTCACGCCGCTGAAATTGCTGCTCTCATGACTTCACCCGCCTCGCGCCGCGTTCTCACCGGCATCACCACCAGCGGCACGCCGCACCTGGGCAACTACGTGGGCTCGATCCGCGCCTCGGTGCGCGCCAGCCGCCAGCCGGGCGTACAGAGTTTTTACTTCCTGGCCGACTACCACGCCCTCATCAAGTGCCAGGAGCCGGCGCGCGTTCAGCGCAGCACGCTGGAGATCGCCGCCAGCTGGCTGGCCGCCGGGCTCGACCCGGAGCACGTCATCTTCTACCGCCAGTCCGACATCCCCGAGATCCCCGAGCTCACCTGGCTGCTGACCTGCGTCACCGGCAAGGGCGCGCTCAACCGCGCGCATGCCTACAAGGCCATGCTGGACAAGAACGCGGCGGCCGGCCAGGACGCGGACGCCGACGTGACCGCCGGCCTGTTCATGTACCCGGTGCTGATGGGCGCCGACATCCTGATGTTCAGCGCCCACCAGGTGCCGGTGGGGCGCGACCAGATCCAGCACATCGAGATGGCCCGCGACATGGCCGCCAGCTTCAACCACCTGTATGGCGAGCATCTGACGCCGCCCGCGGCGCTGATCGACGACAACGTGGCCCTGCTGCCCGGCCTGGACGGGCGCAAGATGAGCAAGAGCTACGACAACACCATTGCCCTGTTCGGCCCGCGCGAGCAGATGCGCAAGCAGATCATGTCCATCGTCACCGACTCGCGCGCGCCGGGCGCGCCCAAGGACACCGAGGGCTCGGCCCTGTACGCCATCTACCGCGCCTTTGCCGACGACGCCGAGGCGGCAGCATTCGCGCAGGCCTTTGCGGACGGCATTGCCTGGGGCGACGCCAAGCAGCAGCTGTTCGAGCGCATCGAGCGCGAGATCGGCCCCATGCGCGCGCGCTACGAGCACCTGATGGCGCACCCCGAGGAGGTCGAGGCCATCCTGCAGGCCGGCGCGCGCAAGGCCCGCGCCCTGGCCACGCCCTTCATGCGCACGCTGCGCCACGCCGTGGGCCTGCGCGCGCTGACGGCGCAGGCCGCATGGGCCAGCGGCAAGAGCAGCGCCCGCTCCAGCCTGCCAACGTTCAAGCAATACCGCGAGGCCGATGGACGCTTTTACTTCAAGCTGACCGACGCCAGCGGCGCCGTGCTGCTGCAAAGCCGGGGTTTCGACGCGCCGCGCGACGCCGGCCAGGCCATCAAGCGTCTGCAGAGCGAAGGCGCGGCGGCCCTGGCGGCGTTGACGGCGCATTTGCAGCCCTTGCCCGACGTTGGAGCACCTGCACTGCAGTCCGCGCTGGAGTCCCTGCGGGCCGAGCAGGCCGGAAACTGATCTCGGAGCATGTGTGACTTTGTTCCGATTCCGAACACTCAGCGCAGATGAATTAATTATTTTTGCGTAAAAACGCTGCGGCCTCGCCAATAATCGGGCCCACGTAACAAGGGAGTACGAATTGGCCATTTATGTAATCGACGACCACCCGCTGATGCGCGAGGCCATCGTCATGCTGCTGCGGCGTGTGCGCCCGGGCACCGAGCTGGTCGAGCTGTCGCAGCTGTCCGAACTGGAGCCCGCCGTCGCCAAGGGCAGTGCGCCGGAGCTGTTTTGCCTCGACCTGAAGCTGCCCGACACCCTGGGCCTGTCGGGCGTGCGCCTGGTGGCCAGCCAATACCCTGACGTCCCCCTGGCGGTCATCTCGGCCACGCCGGCCAGCGACGTCGAGGAATGGTGTCGCGAGGCCGGTGCCGACGTCTACATCGAAAAATCCGCCGGCGCCGCCGAAATCGTCAACGCCCTGCGCCTGATGCTGCAAGGTGACAGCGAGATGGGCGGGCTGGAAGACATCACCCGCCTGTCCAAGCGCCAGAAGCAGCTTCTGCTCATGCTGGACGAAGGCCTGTCCAACCGCGAGATCGCCGAGCGACTGGGCATCAGCGAGCACACCGTCAAGGTGCATCTGTGGCGCCTGTTCCGGCGCCTGGGGGTCAAGAGCCGCACGCAGACCCTGCACTACGCGCGCATGAACGGCTTGCTCACGCCCTGAAGCTCACGCGAAACACGCTGCCGCGACCCGGCCGGGAATGCAGCGCCACGCTGCAGCCCAGCCGATCGGCCAGCTCCCGCACCACCGCCAGTCCCAAGCCGGCGCCCTCGCCCGCAGCCCCCAGGCGGACAAAGGGTTCGAACACCCGCTCCTGATCCCGCAGCGCCATGCCGCGCCCGGTGTCCCACACCTCGAACACGAGCGCCGTGCCACGCCGGCGCACCGCCAGCAGCACGCCGCCGCGCGCCGTGTAGGCAATCGCGTTGGCCAGCAGGTTGCCCAGCAGGCGGCGCAGCATGGCCGCATTGGTGTGCAGCGTGGCATCCACGCCGCGCATGTGCCAGCGCAGGCTCTTTTGCCGTGCCAGCGGCTCATAGACGGCGGCCAGATCGGCCAGCAGCGCCGGCACCGGCATCGGCCGCTGCGTCAGTGCAGCGGCATTGGCACGCAACGCCGCATAGTCCTGCAGTGAACGGGCCAGACCCTGGGCCACGGCCACCGCGCGCGCCATCCGCGGCGCCAGGTCGGCCGCCTGCGCGGGGTCATGGGTCAGCAGGTCGGCATAGATGGCCAGCGCTTCCAGCGGCTGGCGCAGGTCGTGCAGAGCGCCCGCCAATCGTCGGGCGAGCTCGGTGTCACTCGAGGTCGGCTCGGCCACCGGCACTCAAAACCCGTCGGGCACCGGCACGTCGGCGCACTGCGCGCGCTGGCGCAGCGCGTGCTCCATCACCACCAGCGCCAGCAGCGCCTCGGCAATGGGCGTGGCGCGGATGCCCACGCAGGGGTCGTGCCGGCCCTTGGTGATCAGCTCCACCGGCGCGCCCGTCACGTCGATGGAGGCGCGCGGCACCAGGATCGAGCTGGTCGGCTTGATGGCAATGGCCACTTCCAGGTCCTGCCCGGTGCTGATGCCGCCCAGCACGCCGCCGTCGTGGTTGCTGGCAAAGCTGCCGCGCGGATCGGCGCGCAAAGAATCGCCGTGCATGCTGCCCTTGTGCACCACGCTCGCAAAGCCGTCACCAATTTCCACGCCCTTGACGGCGTTGAGCCCCATCAGCGCGTGGGCGATGTCGGCGTCCAGCCGGTCGTAAATCGGCTCGCCCAGGCCCACGGGCACGTTTTGCGCCGTCACGCGCAGGCGCGCGCCGCAGGAATCGCCCGATTTGCGCAGCGCGCCCATGTAGTCCTCGATGGCCGAGACGTCGGCGACGGGGGCAAAAAACGGGTTGTGGGCTACGTGTTCCCAGCTCTCGAAGCCGATGGCCAGCTCGCCCACCTGGGTCATGCAACCGCGGAAGCTCGTGCCATATTTTTCGCGCAACCACTTGCGCGCCACCGCGCCGGCCGCCACCGTGGGCGCCGTCAGGCGCGCCGACGAGCGCCCGCCGCCGCGCGGGTCGCGCACGCCGTACTTGCGCCAGTAGGTGTAGTCGGCATGGCCGGGCCGAAAGCGCAGGGCGATGTCGCCGTAGTCCTTGCTGCGCTGATCCTGGTTGCGGATCAGCAGGGCAATCGGCGTGCCCGTGGTGCGGCCCTCGTACACGCCCGACAGGATCTCGACCTGGTCGGCCTCCTGCCTTTGCGTGACGAACTTGCTGGTGCCCGGCCGGCGTCGGTCCAGCTCGGGCTGGATGTCGGCCTCGGACAAGGCCATGCCCGGCGGGCAGCCATCGATCACGCAGCCGATGGCCGGCCCGTGCGATTCGCCGAAATTGGTGACGGCAAACAGGTTGCCGAGGGTGTTGCCGCTCATGGCGCCCGATTATTCCAGAGCGCCCGGCAGTCAGAGCTTCAGGCGCTCAATCCCAATCGCGGTGATGATGCCGGTGCCACCTGCGGTGCTTGTAGTGGCCCGGCGGGCCGTAGTAATACCGCGGCGCGGGTCGATACACAACCGGCGGTGCATAGTAGGCCGGTGGCGGCGCCACGTACACCGGGCGCGGCGGCACATACACCGGCGGGGGCGCCACATAGACGGGCGGTGGTGGCGCATACACCACCGGCGGCGCATTGCCCACGCCCACCGCCACGCCCGGCGCGCCCACGCCCACCGACCAGTAGACGTTGTCGCGCGCTTGCGCGGTACCGGCAAAACCCAGTGCGCCCACCATCAAGGTGCCGGCCAGTGCCAAACCCTGCAAGGTTTTCATCTCTGTCACTCTCTCCTGTCCATCGAGATCTGGCCGCATTGTGGCAGCCGCGTGGGCATCTAACGCGCCAAGCCTCGATCCGGAGCACCCCGCGATTGTGAAACCCGTATCGACGAGTAACGCCAAAGTCGACAATCAGCATCAAGCACAGTCCATGCCGCCGGGGCAAAGCGTCCATCCAGGCCCGCGCGCCTCGGCACATAAAATCCAGGCATGTCGAACCCAAAACCTGCGGCCCCGGCGGCCATTGACACCACCAAGCCCAGCCATTTCATCCGCCAGGCCATCGAGCACGATCTGGAAAAAGGCACCTACGCCCAGCGCCACTGGGGCGGCAGCCCGGGTGACGGCCCGCACCACCTGGCCGGCGCGCCCGACCCGGCCAAAATCCGCACCCGCTTTCCGCCCGAGCCCAACGGCTACCTGCACATCGGCCACGCCAAGAGCATCTGGCTGAACTTCAGCCTGGCGCAGGAATACGGCGGCGTGTGCCACCTGCGCTTTGACGACACCAACCCCGAGAAGGAAGAGCAGGAATACGTCGATTCCATCCGCGAGATGGTGCACTGGCTGGGCTGGAGCCACGGCTTTGCCGACAACCCGCGCGAACCCGGCGTGCCCCAGCCGCACAAATACTTCGCCAGCGACGACTTCGACTTCATGTACCGCGCAGCCGAATACCTGATCGAGGCCGGCCACGCCTACGTCGACGAGCAGACTGCCGAGCAGATGCGCGCCGCGCGCGGCGACTTCGGCACGCCCGGCACCAACAGCCCGTTTCGGGACCGCAGTCCGGCCGAGAACCTGGCGCGCTTCAGGCAGATGCGCGCCGGCCAGCACCCCGACGGCGCGATGGTGCTGCGCGCCAGGATCGACATGGCCAGCCCCAACATCAACCTGCGCGACCCGGCCATCTACCGCATTCGCCACGCCACGCACCACCGCACGGGTGACACCTGGTGCATCTACCCCATGTACACCTACGCGCACCCCATCGAGGACGCGCTGGAGCAGATCACCCACAGCATCTGCACGCTGGAGTTCGAGGACCAGCGCCCGTTCTACGACTGGGTGCTGGAGCGCCTGTGCGAAGGCGGCCTGCTGACGGCCCCTCCCCCGCGCCAGTACGAATTCGCGCGCCTGAACGTCGGCCACGTCATCACCAGCAAGCGCAAGCTGCGCCAGCTGGTCGAAGAAGGCCACGTCGCCGGCTGGGACGACCCGCGCATGCCCACCCTGGCCGGCCTGCGCCGGCGCGGCTACACCCCCGAGGCCCTGCGCCTGTTTGCCGAGCGCTCGGGCGTCACCAAGACCAGCAACGCCTGGACCGACTACGCCGCGCTCGACGCCGCCCTGCGCGAGACGCTGGACCCCCACGCCCCGCGCGCCATGGCCGTGCTGGAGCCGGTCAAACTGGTGATCGAGAATTGGGCCGAGGTGTTTGGCAGCGACGATCACCTGGAGCCCTGCCACGCGCCCGTGCATCCGCACCACCCCGAGCTGGGCCAGCGCCATTTCATGCTGGGCCGCGAGGTGTGGATCGAGCGCAGCGACTACGAAGAGACGCCGCCCAAGGGCTTCTTTCGCCTGTTCCCGCCGCGCATTGACGCCAGCGGCAACGCCGTCCCAGGAAGCAAGGTGCGCCTGAAATACGGCTACGTCATCGAATGCCTGGGCGCTGCAAAAAGCGAAGCTGGTTGCGCAAGCGTGGTGCGGGCAAACATCATAAAAGACACCAAATCCGGCACCCCCGGCGCGGACAGCGTCAAGGTCAAGGGCGTCATCACCTGGGTCGGCGTGCACGATGGTTTGCCCGCCGAGGTGCGCCTGGTGGATCGCCTGTTCACCGAAGAGCAGCCCGACGCCGGCGGGCGCGACTTCCTCAGCGTGCTCAACCCCAACAGCCTGCACGTCACGCAAGCCGTCGTCGAGCCCTCGTTGGCCCGCGCCCAGCCCGAAGACCGCTTTCAGTTCGAGCGGCATGGCTTTTTCGTCGCCGATCGGCTCGATCATCAGGCGGGAGGCCCGCTGGTGTTCAACCGCATCGCGGGCTTGAAGGATTCGTGGGGCAAGTGACCTGCTCTTCCACGCCATCTTCAACAGGCTGACCGCCCGCTCGGTCAGCGCTCGGTCAGGATGAGGTGGCCCAGCTCGAAGAAATCAAGGCAACCAAGCCACGACGACCGACCCCTTGACGCGCCCTCCCCTCGGCCACCCGAGTTGAGGACCGGCCAGCGGTGACCCCGGGGCACCGGCGACCGGTCGACACATGGCGCGCCAATTCTGCAGCTTGGCGCATGCCGGCCAAGACCGACCACTCGCGAAAGCCGTGTGCCGGGCTCGATCGTGCCCAAGGCTCGGCCCAGTGCGGTCAGCGGCCAGTTCGCACGGCGTGGTTCGCCATCACACAACAAGCGCCGTTTCGGATACTTGCCTGATCGACTTCATCAGCGCCTCGGCGGCGGGCGAAAGAAGGTGGCCGCGACGCACGATGAAGCCCAGTTCGCGCTCCACGACCGGATCGACAAGCGGGAGCTTGACCACGCCCTCGACGTCGAAGGCGCGCATCACGGCCGCCGGCATGGCCGTCACGGCCAGCCCCGCCTTCGCCAGCCCGAACATGGTGGTCAGCTGCGACACCTCTTGTTCCGGCACCTTGACCACGCCGAGCTCGGCAAAAGCGCTGTCGGTGATGTGGCGCACGCTGGAGCCGGCATTCATCGCCACGAACGGATAGTCGATCAGCGCCCGCCACGGCACCTCGCCCAGCGACGACAGCGGGTGTCCCGCGCGGCACACCAGGTGCATCCGATCCTTCATCACCACGGTGAACTTCAGAGCGTGCTGGGCACCGCCCAGGGCGCCGACCGCGAAGTCGGCATGGCCCGCGCGAACCATCTCGACGATCTCGCTGGCAATGCCGTCCCGAAGCTGAACCCGGACGTCCGGATACTGGTCGCGAAACAGCGCCAGCGCCTGCGGCATCAGCGTCGCTGACAAGGACGGCAGCGCGGCGACGATGACCAGCCCTCGCCGCACGTTCCCCAGGTCGCGCAGGCTCTGTACCGTCAGATCGAGCTCGGCAAAGAGCCGCTCGGCCACCGGCAGCAATTCCAAGCCAGCCGAGGTCAACTCGACGTGACGGGTCGTGCGGTTGAACAACCGCACCTGCAATTCCTCTTCGAGTTGACGCACGGCCGAGGTCAGCCCGGGTTGAGAGGTCGACAACTCCTCGGCGGCCGACGTGAAGCCGCCTTGCTGCGCAACCACCATGAACACCTTGAGCTGGTGGAGCGTCAAATTGATTCGGCTCATCGTATCAAGTCATCACAAAAATGTATTTCTAACATAGGAGGCCATCTCCTATATTCCTCCCCACGGTATTTGGCCGTCCTGGAGACACAAACAGAAAGGTGATTGGCGTGAGCAAGACAAACCAGACTGAAACCAAAGCAAAATTCGATTGGTCGGATCCACTGCATCTCGAGCAGCAGCTGACCGAAGACGAGCGCATGATCCGCGACGCCGCGCACGCCTATGCGCAAGACAAGCTGCTGCCGCGCGTGCAGGAGGCGTTTCGCAAAGAACACACCGACCCGGCGATATTTCGCGAGATGGGCGAGCTCGGGCTGCTTGGCGTGACGATCCCCGAAGCCTACGGCGGCAGCGGTCTGGGCTATGTCAGCTACGGGTTGGTCGCGCGCGAAGTCGAGCGCGTGGATTCGGGCTATCGCTCGATGATGAGCGTGCAGTCCTCGCTCGTCATGGTGCCGATCAACGAGTTCGGCACCGAGGCGCAAAAGCAGAAGTATCTGCCCAAGCTGGCCACGGGCGAATGGATCGGCTGCTTTGGTCTGACCGAGCCCAACCACGGCTCCGACCCCGGCAGCATGATCACGCGGGCCAGGAAGGTGCCCGGTGGCTACAGCCTGAGCGGCGCCAAGATGTGGATCTCCAACAGTCCGTTCGCCGACGTGTTCGTCGTCTGGGCCAAGGACGACGAGGGCGCCATCCGCGGCTTCGTGCTGGAAAAGGGTGCCAAGGGCCTGTCGGCGCCGGCCATTCACGGCAAGGTGGGTCTGCGGGCATCGCTCACCGGTGAAATCGTCATGGACGAAGTCTTCTGCCCCGAGGAAAACGCCTTCCCTGAAGTGCGCGGCCTGAAGGGTCCGTTCACTTGCCTGAACAGCGCCCGCTTTGGCATCGCCTGGGGCGCACTCGGCGCAGCGGAAGACTGCTATACCCGTGCGCGCCAGTACGTGCTCGATCGCAAGCAGTTCGGGCGGCCTCTGGCAGCCAACCAGCTCATTCAGAAAAAGCTGGCGGACATGATGACCGAAATCGCCCTGGGCCTGCAAGCTTGCCTGCGTCTGGGCCGCATGAAGGAAGAGGGCAATCCGGCCGTCGAGCTGACCTCGATCATCAAGCGCAACAGCTGCGGCAAGAGCCTGGACATCGCCCGGCTGGCGCGCGACATGATGGGCGGCAACGGCATCAGCGACGAGTTCGGCGTGGCGCGCCACCTGGTCAACCTCGAGGTGGTCAACACCTACGAGGGCACGCACGACATCCATGGGCTGATCATCGGGCGCGCCATCACGGGCCTCGCTGCGTTCGCGAACTAGCGATATCCCTGATCTGTGTGTGCATCGGGGCGACGGGTCCCGATGCATGCGGCAGCGTTGCGACGGGGTCTGACCTGACGTTCGCGCGCCCCGCGGTTGATTCAGTCATTTGCGCGAACTCGCAGCGCAGGGTTTGCTGCGCCTGCGTCTACGCCTTGTCCAGGAGAGAGAGCTGTGACACAGAACATGATTCTCACGATCAACCCAGGCACCACCACCATGCGCTGCGGGTTGTATGAACGCGATGGCGCAGCGGTCAAGCCGGTTCGGGAAGACACGATCGAGCATGACGAAAAAGTGATGGCCGGCTTTGCCAGCATCGCCGACCAGTTCGACTACCGGGCCGAGTGCCTGAGCAAATTTCTGGCCGGAACGGATGCTGTGGGGCGCTTGGCTGCGGTCGCCGGCCGGGGCGGCATGCTCAGCCCGGTCCCGGCGGGTGTCATTGCGGTCAACCAGGCGTTGGTGGATTTCGCGCTGCACACCCCGCGCTACCACCATGCTTCCAACTTGGGGGCTCCGCTGGCGTTTCGCATGGCCACGGCAGCCCATTGCCCGGCATTCATCGTCGACCCGGTCAGCGTGGACGAGCTTCCCCCGGTCGCCCGCGTTTCCGGGTTTCCCGAGATTCCGCGTTTCAGCTTTGTCCATGCGCTCAACATTCGCGCCTGTGGGCGCCGCTTGGCGAGTGAACTGGGCAAGCCCTTTGCCAAACTCAACGCCGTGGTGGCACACATGGGCGCAGGGATCTCCATCGCGGCGCTGAAAAATGGCCGGATTGTGGACAGCTCGAACCGAATGGAACTGTCGCCCTTCAGCCCAGAGCGCGCAGGCGGCCTGCCCCCCATGCCCTTGATCGAGCTGTGCTACTCCGGTCGCTATGACAAGGCGACGTTGATGAAGCAGCTTTATGGGAAAGGTGGCGTCTTCGCCTACCTTGGCACCAAGGACATGCGGCGCGTCGAAGCCATGGTGGACGCGGGCGAGGAGCAAGCCAAGCTCGTCTATGACGCGATGCTCTATGACCTTGCCCCCGAAAAACGTATCCCTTGCTGAGTGGTTCAATCCAAGCAAGGAGAGACGAAGATGACGAAGACGACGAGAGCGCGCTACACGCTCGAATTCAAGCAAGAGGCCGTGCGGCTGGTCGAAGGCGGCCAGAGCATCGCGGCGGCCGCCCGCACCCTGGGCGTGGTCGATCAGACCCTGTTCAACTGGGTCAAAGCCCAGCGTGCCGGCAAACTCACCGGCGCCGACAGCAAGCTGGTGAGCGCCGAGCAGATGGAGATCAGTCGGCTGCGCGCAGAACTGGCGCGCGTGAAGATGGAGCGCGACATCCTGGGAAAAGCGACGGCGTACTTCGCAAAGGCATCGACGTGAAGTACGCCTTCATTCAGCGCCACCGGCGCGTGTGGCCCATCTCGGTGCAGTGCCGCGTGCTCGGCGTCAGCGTAGCTGGTTATCACGAGCACTTTGTACGGCGCGCCAGCGATGACCATCGTCGCCACCTGAGCGACGACGCGTTGCTGGTACACATCAAGGCCATCCATGCCCAGAGCCGCGGCAGCTACGGTTGGCCCCGCGTGTGGCGTGATCTGCTGGCCCGGGGTATCCGCGTAGGCAAAGAGCGGGTGCAAAAGCTCATGCAGTTGCACGGCATCCGCGCCAAGGGCAAACGCCGCTTCAAAGTCACCACCGACAGCCGCCACGATCTGCCGATTGCGCCCAACCTGCTTGGGCAGCAGTTCAACGTGGCCGAGCCAGACAAAGTCTGGGTGGGCGACATCACCTACATCGCCACCGACGAAGGCTGGCTGTTTCTGGCCGTGGTGATCGATCTGTTCAGCCGTCAGGTGGTGGGCTGGAGTCTGCGCAGCGACATGACGCGCAGCATCGTCATCGATGCGCTGCGCATGGCGTGGTTCAAGCGCCATCCAGGCAAGAATGCCGGGGTGATCTTCCACAGCGACAGAGGCAGCCAGTACGCCAGCGGCGAGTTCACGGCGGTGCTGGCCGAGTACGGCATCACCAGCTCGATGAGCCGCAAGGGCAACTGCTGGGACAACGCATGCAGCGAGACCTTGTTTGGTTCGTTGAAGGTGGAGCGGCTGCACGGGCAGCGGTTCAACACTCGCCGTCAGGCCATGGATGAGGTGATTGGCTGGCTGCTCTGGTACAACCGGGAACGGCTGCATTCGACGCTGGACTACGTCAGCCCGATGCGGTTTGAAGAGAACTGGCA
Organism: Ottowia sp.; assembly: GCF_046348305.1. GTDB lineage: Bacteria > Pseudomonadota > Gammaproteobacteria > Burkholderiales > Burkholderiaceae_C > Ottowia. Next base: position 88,018 of record NZ_JAXMEM010000008.1, on the reverse strand, counting down.
GGCCAATCAACCCCGGCAAGCCAGTGCATGAGAGCAGCTATGGGATACGGATTCCAGGGGCAAGGTCACTACCAGATCGGAAAAACCATCGGCGCCATGGCTTCGGTGCTCGACTTCCGTCCGGATGGAATCATCCTGACGGGCGGCATGGCCCACAGCGCGCGCGTCGTGCAAAGGCTGAAAGCCCAATGTGCGCCACTGGGACCGATGCATGTCTATCCTGGCAGCGACGAAAGCCTGGCCTTGGCCCAAGGCGCGGCGCGGGCGCTGGCAGGCGAGGAGACACCGATGACCTGGCCGGTCGCCATACCCGAGGAGAGCAAGTGATGCCGATTCGCACGTTTGAAGAAATGCGGGCGCATGTCGCCGGCCGTCCTCCAGTTGCCGTCGCGGTGGCGGGAGGAGACGAGCCGAACGTCATGGCGTCGATCGTTGCCGCTCTGGAGGGTGGTCTCATTGCGTCCGCAGCGATCTCCGGGAATCCGCAAGCCATTCTCGCCAACGTGCCCGATGCGCTGCGCGAGCGCATACGGACCCTGCCGGCCGACACACCCGCCGCGGCGGCTGCCGCGGCCGTCGCGGAAGTGCGTGCGGGGCGTGCCGGGCTCTTGATCAAGGGTGGGGTCGATTCCACCAGCTATCTGCGCGCGGTGCTGGACCACACGTCCGGCATTCGCGGTGAAGGTGTCCTTTCCAATCTCACGCTCGCTGAGATGCCATCGCTGCCCCGGCTTATCGGCGCGACGGACAACGGCATCCTGCCGCTGCCGACTCTGGAACAAAAGCGGGCGATTCTTCGCAATGCGGCCCCCTTGTTCCGCAGCTTGGGCTTGGCGCAGACGCGCGTGGCGGCGATTGCGGCCACCGAGAAAATTTCCGACAAGCAGCCGGCGACGGTGGATGCCGCAGCCTTGACCAAGGAGAGCCGCGAAGGCGCATTCCCAGGGATGATCGTCGATGGCCCATTCGGCTACGACGTGGCGATCAGCCCGGAGGCTGCCAAGACCAAGGGCTTTGCGGACTCACCCGTCGCGGGACAAGCCGACCTCATCCTGTTCCCGAACATCGAATCCGCCAATGCCACCGCGAAGGCCTGGAAATTTCATGGCCAGGCAAAAACCGGCAGTGTGATCCTGGGCGCTGCCGCGCCGATGCTCCTGAATTCCCGCTCCGACGGCGTGGAGCGGCGCATACTGGGCATGGTGATCGCACTGTGCATCCTGTCGGATCGGGAGCGTGCGTGAGACGGACTTCAACACGGGCATTGACGATGCCCGGCGCACACATGCCTTGAGGGAAACATCCATGAACGATTTGAATGGTTACGACGCCGAAGACCTGCAGCCAGGCATGAGCGCCACCTTTTCCAAGACGATTACCGAAGCCGACATCGTGCTGTTCGCGGCCGTTTCCGGTGACAACAACGCCGTGCACGTGAACGAGGAATTCGCCGCGACCACGCAGTTTGGAGGCCGCATTGCGCATGGCATTCTGACCGCGAGCGTCATCTCGGCGGCGATCGCGAATCGGCTGCCGGGGCCCGGCACGATCTACCTCGGCCAACAACTGCGCTTCAAGGCGCCGGTTCGACCGGGCGACACGGTGCATGCGTGCGTCACCGTGGTGTCGGTTGACCTTGCCAAGGCCCGTGTGGTTCTGTCAACAACCTGCCAGGTGCGCGGCACCGTCGTCATCGACGGCGAGGCAACGGTCATGACCACATCCCGCGCGCGGCGCGCAAAAGTTTGAAGAGGAGCACACCCATGAAAGCACTCGTCGCGGTCAAACGCGTGGTGGACTACAACGTGAAGGTACGCGTCAAGGGCGACGGCACCGGGGTGGACATCGCCAACGTCAAGATGAGCATGAACCCCTTTGACGAAATCGCCGTCGAAGAGGCCGTGCGCCTGAAGGAAAAGGGCGTCGTCACCGAGGTCATCGCCGTCTCCTGCGGCGTGGCGCAATGCCAGGAAACCCTGCGCACCGCCATGGCGATTGGCGCCGACCGCGGCATCCTGGTCGAGACCAACGAAGAACTGCAGCCCCTGGCCGTCGCCAAGCTGCTCAAGGCCCTGGTGGACAAGGAACAACCCGGCCTCATCATCCTGGGCAAGCAGGCCATCGACGACGACGCCAACCAGACCGGCCAGATGCTGGCCGCCCTGGGCGAGCTGCCGCAGGCCACCTTTGCCAGCAAGCTCGAAATCGACGGCGACAAGGCCAAGGTCACGCGCGAGGTCGATGGCGGCCTGGAGACCATCGCCATCAGCCTGCCCGCCGTGGTGACCACCGACCTGCGCCTGAACGAGCCGCGCTACGTCACCCTGCCCAACATCATGAAGGCCAAGAAAAAGCCGCTCGACACCGTCAAGCCCGAAGACCTGGGCGTGGACGTCAAGCCGCACCTGAAGACCCTGAAGGTCAGCGAGCCGCCCAAGCGCGGCGCCGGCATCAAGGTGCCCGACGTGGCCACCCTGGTGGAAAAGCTGCGCAACGAAGCCAAAGTGATCTGATCAAGAGGGTAGAAGAAACATGACCGCACTCGTCATCGCCGAACACGACAACGCCGCCATCAAGGGCGCCACCCTCAACACCATCACCGCCGCCAAGGCCTGCGGCGGCGACGTGCACGTGCTGGTGGCCGGCCACAATGCCGGCGCTGCCGCCCAGGCCGCCGCGCAGATTGCCGGCGTGGCCAAGGTGCTGCACGCCGACGCCGAAGGCCTGGCCCACGGCCTGGCCGAAAACGTCGCCGCCCAGGTGCTGGCGCTGGCCAAGGACTACAGCCACATCCTGTTTCCGGCCACCGCCAGCGGCAAGAACATCGCCCCGCGCGTGGCCGCCAAGCTGGACGTGGCGCAGATCAGCGACATCACCAAGGTCGACAGCGCCGACACCTTCGAGCGCCCCATCTACGCCGGCAACGCCATTGCCACCGTGCAGTCGCAGGACGCCATCAAGGTCATCACCGTGCGCGGCACCGGCTTTGACGCAGCGGCGGCCAGCGGGGGCAGCGCCGCGGTCGAGACCGTGGCGGCGGTGGCCGACAGTGGCAAGAGCCATTTCGTCGGCCAGGAGATCGCCAAGAACGACCGCCCCGAGCTGACGGCCGCCAAGATCATCGTCTCGGGCGGGCGCGCGCTGGGCAGCAGCGAGAAGTTCAACGAAGTCATGACCCCACTGGCCGACAAGCTGGGCGCGGCCATCGGCGCCAGCCGCGCCGCGGTGGACGCGGGCTACGCCGCCAACGACCTGCAGGTGGGGCAGACCGGCAAGATCGTCGCGCCGCAGCTGTACGTGGCCTGCGGCATTTCCGGCGCCATCCAGCATCTGGCCGGCATGAAGGACAGCAAGGTCATCGTGGCCATCAACAAGGACGAAGAGGCGCCGATCTTCAGCGTCGCGGACTATGGGCTGGTGGCCGACCTGTTCGTGGCCGTGCCCGAATTGGTAAAGGCGCTGTGACGCAGCGGGACGCATGACTCGCGACCGTCGTAGCTGGCGACACCAATAGCAAATGCAATTTTCATTCACAACATCTTGACAACACCTTGCCGTCTTTGACCGGCGCACGGAGACAAGCCATGGCCCACCACATGCCAGCGCAGGATCACCCGCATCAAACCTACAGCCCCGCCGATGAAAAGCTGTTCTCCAAGGTCGGGTGGCGCTTGCTGCCGTTGCTGATCGTCTGATACGTCATTTCGTACATCGACCGCATCAACATCGGCTATGCACAGCTGCAGATGGAGAAGACGCTATCGTTCAGCGACGCGGCCTACGCGTTCGGCGCCGGCATCTTCTTTGTCGGCTATTTTATTTTTGAAGTTCCGAGCAACCTCCTGCTCGAGAAGATGGGCGCGCGCAAGACGCTGTTGCGCATCCTGTTTCTGTGGGGCTTGGCCGCGGCCGGCATGGCGTTCGTGAAGACCCCGATGCAGTTCTACGTCTTGCGCTTCCTGCTCGGTGCATTTGAAGCGGGCTTCTTCCCCGGCGTCATTTTGTATCTGACCTACTGGTACCCGTCGGCGCGGCGCGCCAAGGCCATTGCCATCTTCATGACCGGCGCGGCCCTGGGCAAGCTGATGGCCGGGCCGATGTCGGGCGGCATCATGCAGTACATGGAAGGCTGGCACGGTTTGCACGGTTGGCAGTGGCTATTCATCGTGGAAGGCCTGCCGGCGTGTATTTTGGGTCTCGTGGCCTTTTTCACCCTGAAGGACCGGCCCGAGGACGCCGACTGGCTGAGCCCGGAGCAAAAGCGATCGCTGCGCAGCCATCTGGACAACGACACGCAGGTCGTCGCGACCGCTTCGCACGCGTCGGCGTGGTCGCTGCTGCGCGATCCGAAGGTGTTCACGATGGCACTGGTCTATTGCCTGCAGTTGTCGGTGGTCTATACCGTGCTGTTCTGGACGCCGACCTTGGTGCGAAGCTGGGGGGTGCAGAACCTGTTCTTTCTGGGAATCTTGACCGCCCTGCCCGCGGCATGCGGCCTGATCGGCATGGTGCTGTTCGGCCGCAGCTCCGACAAGCACCTCGAGCGGCGCTGGCACTATTTCGCCACTTGTGCGATTTCCGCCGCGGGCACCGCGGTGATGATCTGGGGCCAAGGGAATCTGGTCGTGAGTCTGGCTGGACTGATGGTGTATCAACTCGGCATGTCGTCGGCCACGCCACTGTTCTTCGCGGCGCTCAGCGAATACATGCCCAAGAAAACCGCTGCCGCCGGCATCGGGCTGGTCAGCAGCCTGGGCAACCTCGGGCCTGCATTCATGCCTTCGATCAGGAACTGGCTCAGCGAGATGACTGGAGGACAGACGGCCGGTCTGTATTTGATGATGGGCTTGGCCCTGGCCGCTGGCGTGCTGTTGATCGCGGTGATTCGGCCGGCGACCGCTGGTGGCACCGGGCAATTGGCGCGGGCCTGACGCAAGCTCCGGCCGGCGACGGCCAACCTCTTGATCCCGCGCGGCATGACCGCGCTGGAGCCTGCCAAGCGCCTCATCGATGTCCGGCCGAGGTGTTTGGCAGCGACGCTCATCTGGAGCCCTTCCACGCCCCCCGTGCACCCGCACCACCGCGAGCTGGGCCAGCGCCATTTCATGCTGGGCCGCGAGCTGTGGATCGAGCGCTACGGCGTTTTGTCGCCGATCGGCTCGATCATCAGGCAGGAGGCCCGCTGGTGTTCAACCGCATCGCGGGCCTGAAGGATTCGCGGAGAAGACAGGACAGGATCAAGACCCTGGCGGATAATCGCCCCCGCCGCGCGCCGCCCGCCAGCGCCAGCCACCGGCCTTCGGAGCATTGGCGTTGACGGATCGATCCGCTCGCCTCGTGTGCGCCGACCGGTGTTTCGCCACCCACTGGAGTTCTCTGAATGAACTTGCATCGCCGCTCCCTCATCCGGCGCGCGGCTGGCTTGGGCCTTGCTGCCAGCCTGCCCCCCGCCTTTGCCGCCACCGGGCAACGCCCCCCCTCCTCCCATCGCTTTGCACCGAAGCCGGGCGACTGGCGCAGCTTCGATGTCACCACCCGCGTCGAGCTGCCCGCCACCACCGGCGCCACCCGCGTGTGGGTGCCGCTGCCCTCGGTGCAGACCGGCTGGCAAGTGCCGCTGGGCGACAGCTTTGCCAGCAACGGCCAGGCTGGCATCGCCACCGATGGCGCGCAAGGCGTGCGCCTGGTTGCAGTGGCGTTTGCCGACGGCGTGGCCAAGCCCTACGTCGAAGTCACCAGCCGCGTGCGCACGCAAAGCCGCACGCTGGGCACGCAGCGCGTGCGCGATGACGCCAGCACCCTGCGCGACGCCCTGCGACCCACCCACCTGTTGCCCCTTGATGGCATCGTGCGCGAGACCGCCCAGAAGGCCACGCGCGGCGCCCGCGGCGACGAGGCCAAGGTGCGCGCGCTGTACGACTGGGTGGTGGCCAACGCCTGGCGCGAGCCCACCGTCAAGGGCTGCGGCGAAGGCGACATCAAGACCATGCTGGAGACCGGCAACCTGGGCGGCAAGTGCGCCGACATCAACGCGCTGTTTGTCGGCCTGTGCCGCGCCGTGGGCGTGCCCGCGCGCGACCTGTACGGCATTCGCCTGGCGCCCTCCGGCTTTGGCTACCAGCAGCTGGGCAGCAACTCAGGCAACCTCGCCGGCGCCCAGCACTGCCGCGCCGAGGTGTACCTGCAGGCGCGCGGCTGGACGGCGATGGACCCGGCCGACGTGGCCAAGGTGATGCGGCAAGAGACGCCGCAGTGGATCAAGCGCACCGACGACCCGCTGATCGCCCCGGTTTTTGCCGGCCTGTACGGTGCCTGGGAGGGCAACTGGATGGCCTACAACACCGCGCACGACGTCAAGCTGCCGGGCAGCGCGGGCGATGCACTGGGCTTTGTGATGTACCCGATGGCCGAGAACGCCGACGGCTGGCTGGACCAGTACGACCCGGCGACCTTCAAGTACGCCATTTCGGCGCGCGAAGTGAAGGCCTGAGCGGCTTACGCCGCGATCTGCAACAGCTGCGCCGCCTCCGATGCGGCAATCCATTCCTCGTTGGTTTTCTCGACGCCCACCAGCACTGGGCTGTCAGGGCGCGAGATGACCGGATCGTGGCGCGCATTGGCAGCGGCATCCACCTGCACGCCCAGCCAGCCGAGCTGCTGGCACACACGCGCGCGCAGCACGTCGTTGTTCTCGCCGATGCCGGCGGTGAACACCAGCAGATCGAGCCCGCCCAGTACGGCGGTCAGTGCGCCGATCTCGCGCACGATGCGGTGCACATACAGCTGCAAGGCCAGGCGCACGCGTTCGTTCTGCGCTTCGACCGGCAGCAAATCGCGCGGGTCGGCCGAGACGCCGGAAACGCCCAGCAGGCCCGAGTCGTGATAAAGCATGTGGGCCAAGTCGTCCAGCGAGAGCTTTTCGATCTGCATCAGGTAGATCACCGCGCCCGGGTCCAGCGCGCCGCATCGCGTGCCCATCATCAGGCCGTCGAGCGCCGAAAAGCCCATGGTCGTGGCCGCGCTGCGCAGCTCGCGCATGGCGCACAGGCTGGCGCCGCTGCCCAGGTGGCAGACGATGGTGCGTCCGCGCGCGGCGTCGCCGTGGCGTTCGGGCAGCGCGTGGCTCATGTAGTCGTAGGACAGGCCATGAAAGCCGTAGCGGCGCACGCCGCGTTCCCACGCGGTCCAGGGCAGCGCGAACATCTGCTCGACCGGCCCGGTCGTGCGGTGAAAACCGGTGTCGAAGCAGGCCACCTGCGGCACGTCCGGGTGCTGCGCCAGCAGCAGGCTCATGGCCTTGAGCGGAAACGGCTGGTGCAGCGGCGCCAGCGGGATGTAGCTGCGCAGCTCGTCGATGACCTGCTGCGTCACCCGGGTGGCAGCAAAGTAGTGCTGGCCGCCGTGCACCACGCGGTGCACCACCCCGGCCAGGCGTCGGCCCTGCAGCCGCTGAGTGACGCGCTCGCGGATCAGCGCCAGCGCGGCAGTGTTGGGGTGTTCGGCGTCGAGCTGGATGGCCTGCGACGCGCTGCCCGTTTCGTCGAAGTGCGGCGTCGCCCCGCCGATGCCCTGAACCTTGCCGCCCCACAGCGGCGTGCGCGGCAGCGGCTGGGTGCTGGCGTCGAACACCGCGAACTTGATGCTGGACGAGCCGCAATTGAGGGCGAGGATGACGCTGTCACTCATGGTCGGAACTCCTGGAATCGATCAGTTGGCTGCACACCCATCAGTCCATCGCGTGAACGCCGGCATCGACGTAGATGGTCTGGCCGCTCATGCCGCTGGCGGCGTCCATGCACAGGAAGGCGCTGAGCTGCGCGATTTCATCAAGCGTCACCAGGCGCTGCAGCGGCGCCTTGGCTCGCGCGTTCGCCATCAGCGCATCGAAGTGGGCGATGCCCGAGCCGGCGCGTGTCAGGATGGGGCCGGGCGAGACCGCATGCACACGAACGTTGCCGGGACCCAGCTCCATGGCCAGATAGCGCACCATGGATTCAAGCGCCGCCTTGACCGGACCCATCAGGCCGTAGTTGGGCACCGCTTCGTTCGAGCCCAGGTAGCTCATGGCCAGCAGGCTGCCACCGGCCGGCATGTGCGGCGCGCACAGGCGAGCAAGCCGGGCGAAGCTGTGGCAGGAGACGTCCATGGCCCGGGCAAAGCCCTCGCGCGAGCTGTCCATCACCTCGCCGTGCAAATCGGTCAGCGGCGCCCAGGCGATGGAGTGGATGGCGAAGTCGAGCGACCCGAATTTTTGCACCGCAAGCGACACCGCAGCTTCGAGTTCGCCCGGCGTCTGCACGTCGCAGTTGACCAGATCGATGCCGAGCGACCGGGTATGCGGCTCGACGAAGCCACGCGCCTTGTCGCTCTGGCATGTGGCCACGAGCTCGGCACCCATGCTCCGCGCCAGCCGGGCACAGGCGAAAGCGATGCTGCTGTCGTTGGCAATTCCGAGAACCAGACCGTTCTTGCCGGCCAGGCTGTAGGGGTTGGGGTTCATGCTTCGCTCGCGACCGGATCAAGCGCGCCGGGGCTGCGCCAGCATGACGGCAATGGCACACGAGGCCAGTCGGGACTGGCGTGAATCGGCGCGGCTGGTGAGCACCACCGGGACGCGCGCACCCAAGACGATGCCGGCGCTGCTGGCGCCGCCCAGGTATTCGAGCTGCTTGGCCAGCATGTTGCCGCTTTCCAGGTCCGGCACCACCAGAATGTCCGCGCGACCGGCGACTGGCGACTTGATGCCCTTGACACGCGCTGCCTCGGGCGAGACGGCGTTGTCGAAGGCCAGAGGGCCGTCCAGCAGGCCACCGGTGATCTGGCCGCGGTCGGCCATCTTGCACAGCGCGGCCGCATCCAGTGTTGCCGGCATGTTCGGGTTCACCGTCTCGACGGCGGCAAGAATGGCCACGCGAGGCTCGGGCACGCCGATGACGTGGGCCAGTTCGATGGCATTGCGCACGATGTCGGCTTTTTCCGGCAGCGTGGGGGCAATGTTGATGGCTGCGTCGGTGATGATGAAGGGCCGGGGGTAGCTGGCCGTCTCCATGATGAAGCAGTGCGTCAGACGGCGCTCGGTGCGCAGGCCGGCGTCCGGTGCCAGGATGGCGCCGAGCAGTTCGTCGCTGTGCAGGCTGCCCTTCATGATGGCCTGGACTTCCCCCTTGCCGGCCAGGCGCGCGGCGGTGGCCGCGGCGCCGTGGCTGTGCGGCGCGTCGACGATCTCGCAGCCCGCCAGGTCGATGCCGGCGTCGGCGGCCACGCGGCGCAGTTTTTCCTCCGGCGCCACCAGCACCGGGACGATGACGCCGGCGTCGCGCGCATCCATGGCCCCGCCCAGGCTGAGTGCATCGCAGGGATGGACGACCGCCATGCGTACCGCGGGCAGGCCGCGCACGTGGGCGATCAGCCGATCAACGCCGCGCAGGCTGGCGCCTTGGCCGGTGCCCGGCTGATTGGATTCGTTCGAAGTCATGATGCTTGCCTCACTTTTGTCTTGCGGGGAGCGCGCCGGCCCGGTGGCTTCGGTGCAGCGGCGCTCGCCAGCGCCAATGCCGGACTACTGGCTTGCGCGGCGCGCTCGAACACCCGCTGCATGGCTTGCCAGCGTGCCAGCTCTTCGTCCTGCAACGGTTCGCCGGTCGTCAGCATCGCCTCCAGGTACTGCAAGGCGGTGCGGATATGCCGGGCCGGTGCGCGCGCCAGCAGCGCGGCCATGGCCTCGGCGCCGGCCACACGCATCAGCAATGCCTGGCGGCGCACCAGCTCGCGCGCGTCCTCGATGTCAAGGCGGCTCGCCAGCTCGGTCTGGCGCAGCAGCAAGGCGCGACGGTACTGGCGCTCGTCCGCTTCGCGCCGCGGTTGCAGCACGAACATCAACGCCCGCACCGTCGCTTCGGGCAGGCCGCCCTGCTCGATCGACGCACGCAGGCCGCCCAGCCGTTGCGCCATCCAGGCGCGGTGTTCGGGGGTGTCGCCAGGGTGCGGGCGCAACGCCGCGGCTGGATCGGCCTGACCCGCCAGCGCCTGCACCAGCGGATGGCTGTAAATCGCCTCGAAGGCCATCTCTTCGGCCTCGTCGCGCGACTGGCTGAACACCTGCAGCGAATGCGTGATCGCGTCCGAGCAGGCCTCTTGCCAACTCCACCACGGGTTGTCGGCGCCCACCGGCTTGCGATCGGCGCGCACGGATTCGGCCTGCTGCTCGACCAAGGGCGCGAGCAGGTTGCGGTCGGACCACATCTCGTAGCCGATGCGCAGCGGATGCCAGGCGCGCAGCGCGTCGGCAAATTGCGGGGTGACGGCGCCACGCACCCAGGGCTGCAGGTAGCGCCGATACAGGGCCAGATTGACCTGCGAGACGTGAGCGGCGGCGGCAAAGCGCCGGTCGCTTGCGGCCACCTCGTCGGGGTTGGGGGCAACGATGGCGCGCACGTCGTCCAGCGTGCGCTGATGCACGGTCATCAGGTAGTCGCCAGGCACGATCTCGGCGTGCGCCATGTCCGGCGCCTTGTCCTGCACGCTGAGCTCGAACAGCCCGGCGGGCAGCATGTCGATCAGGTCGATGTTGCTGGTGAACTTGGTGTGTTCCTTGCGGCCGACGGCACCGGACACGAAGATGCCGAGATGGCCGATGCTCTGGTGCGTCGCCCAGACGATGGTCTGGTCATGGCCGAGCAGCTCGTCGTCGCTGCGGTACAGGTCGGTGATCCAGCCCAGCGCCTGCGGCGGCGGCGTGATGTTGTCGCCATAGGAGCAGAACACCACGATCGGCGAAGTGATGTTGCGCAGGTCGATGCGCACGCCGTCGCTGGTGACCAGCTCGGCCGAGCTCAGTTTGTTGCCGATGAACAGATCATCGACGATGGTTTGCATCTCCACGTCGTTGAGGCAGACGTGGCCGCCCCAGTATTTCTCGAAGGCCAGAAGCGCGGCCCTTCGGTGTCGACATTGGCATAGACGTGGTGCTTCTTCTCCCACAGGGTGTTGGCCGGGCCGGGGTTCTCGAAGTTCTGCACCAGCCAGGCGCCGTCGAACTTGCCGGCACCGATGTCGCTGGCCAGCGCGGTCAGCCAGCTGCCGCCGGTCAGTCCTTGCCGTAGCGCATCGGGTTGCCTGCGCCAGCCGGCCCAGTACGACAGCGGCGTGCCGGCCAGGATGATGGGGCCGAACAGCTCGGGCCAGACGGCGGCGGCCATCATGATCTGCCAGCCCGCCTGGCAATTGCCGATCACCGCCGGCTTGCCGTGCGCGTCGGGGTGCAGCTCGATCACCTTGCGCAGAAAGGCGGCCTCGGCGCGCATCACGTCCTCGACCGTCTGCCCCGGCATGGGGTCGGGCGTGAAGCCGACGTAGTAGCACGGGTGGCCGGCGGCCAGCGCGGCGCCGATTTCGCTGTCGGCCTTGAAGCCGCCGATGCCCGGGCCGTGGCCGGCGCGCGGATCGACGATGACGAAGGGGCGCTGGGTGGGGTCGGTGGCCACGCCGGCTGCGGGCTGTATGCGCACCAGCCCGTAATTGACCGGGCGCGGCAGCGTGTCGCCGCGCATCACCAGCGTGGCCGGAAAGTCCAGCACGTTGGGCGCGGTTTCCTGCATGTGGGCGCGGTACTGGTTGCCGCGCTGACGCATGACGTCGGCATACAGGATGCTGCGCTGCCACGCGTCACCGACGTAGTCGACGGTCTGCTGGGGCATGGACCAGAAATTGAACATGAGAGTCCTCCCGTCGGCTCAAGCGCCCAACTCGAGCATGCGGCGAGCTTCGATTACGTCCGGGCGCCGCGCCGCCGCGCCCTCGACCACCGTCGGCTGGCCGAAGGCGCACGCTGCAGCGGCTTTGCTGTTTTTGTTCATCACGGAACTCCTGGCTGAATATGGGTTGGTGAATCGTCGACGGATGGCGCTGCGGACCAGGTCAGGCCATCTGGGCGATGGTCTTGCGAAAGCGCGCCAGCGAGAACGCGAACAGCACCGCGCCGATCACGGCAAGCGCGACGAACTGGGGCCAGACCACGTCGAAACCGGCGCCGCGAAACAGAATGGCGCTGCCCAGCTTGACGAAGTGGGTGGTGGGCGCGACCTGCATCACGTCCTGCACCACCTGCGGCATGCTCTCGTATGGCGTGCTGCCGCCCGAAAGCATCTGCAGCGGCACGATGGTCATCACCATCAGCATGCCGAACTGCGGCATGTTGCGCGCCACGGTGGCCAGGAAAATCCCCAGCGACGTGGTGGCAAACAGCATCAATACCGCCGCGGAGAAGAACAGCCACAGCGATCCGATCACCGGCACCCCAAGCCAGCCGCGCACCACAATGTTGAGCGACAGCGCCGCCGCCACCAGCACCACCAGGCCCATCGACCAGACCTTGGCGAGCATGATCTCGAACGGGGTCACCGGCATCACCAGCAGGTGCTCGATGGTGCCGTGTTCGCGCTCGCGAATCAGCGCGGCGCCGGTCAGGATGATCGACAGCATCGTGATTTGGTTGATGATCTGGTTCAACCCGCCGAACCACGACTTGTCGAGCGTCGGATTGAAGCGCGCACGCAGCGCCAAATCCACCGGCAGCGCGGCGCTGCCGCGGTAGCGCTGCACGAACTCGGTGATCTCGGCGCTCACGATCTGCTGCACATAGCCGCCGCCGGTAAAGGCCTGCGTCATGCGCGTGGCGTCGGTGTTGAGCTGGATTTCCGCGGGTCGCCCGCCCAGCACGTCGCGCTGGAAGTTGGGCGGAATGATCAGCGCGAAGGTGTAGTCGCCGGCATCCATGCCCGCATCCACCTGGGACTGATCGATCATGTAGGGCTGCGTGAACCGCGGCGGATCGAACGCGGAGACGATGCGCTGCGACAGCGGCGAGTGATCCTCGTCGACGATCGCGATCGGCGCGTTGTTCAGCGTCTCGGGCATGGCACTGGCGGCGGTGTACACCGCCAGCGTGAACACGTAGACGATCAGCACCAGCATCACCGGGTCGCGCCACAGGCTCCACAGCTCCTTGACGCCCAGGCGGTAGATGTTCTCGAGTTTGCGTCCGAACATGTTCAGCGCTCCTGCTTCTTCAGCAGCCAGATGGCCGAACCCACGATCACCGGCACGGCCAGCAACAAGGGCCAGAACGAGGCCGACAGGTCGGAAAAACCCAGCGCCTTGCTGAAGACACCGCGGCTGATCGTGAAGATGTGGCTGGCGGGGTAGATCTCGCCGATCGTGCGGCCGACGCCTTGCAGCGAGGACACCGGGTCGGTCAGGCCACCGTACTGCATGGCCGGGATCAGCGTGCCGATCATCGCGAAGAACATCGCCGCGATCTGGCTCTTGGTGACCGCCGAGACCAGCAGGCCCATGCCGGTGGAGATGATGCAAAACAGCAGCATGCCGACTGTCAGGGCCATAAAGCTGCCGGTGAGCGGCACCGCGAACAGGGTCACCGCCATCAGCACCAGGAGCAGGTAGTTGAGCAGCGCCAGCGCAACGTACGGCAGTTGCTTGCCCAGCAGGAATTCGCTGCGCGTCACCGGCGTGACGTAGAGATTGAGGATCGAGCCCGTTTCCTTCTCGCGCACCACCGCCAGCGCGGTCAGCATGGCCGGAAACATCAGCAGCAGCATCGGGATCACGGCCGGCACCATCGCGGGCAGGCTCTGGACATCAGGGTTGTAGCGGTAGCGGTTCTCGATCGACACGTTGCTGGTGCCCGACATGCCGCGCTGGCGCGCCTGGTCGGTCAGCCAGTGCTGATGCATGCCTTGCAGATAGCCTTGCACGGTCTCGGCGCGCATCGGCATCGCACCGTCGAACCAGGCACCGATCGTCACCGTGTCGCCACGCGCCACGTCGCGCGCGAAACCGGGCGGGATCTCGATCGCCAGCGCCAGCTCGCCGCTGGCCATGCGCTGGTCGAGCTCGGCGTAGCTGTGGATCGGGGGCTGCTCGAGGAAGTACGGCGAGCCCGAGATGTCGAGCTTGTAGCTTGTCGACAGCGTCGTCTGGTCCAGATCGAGCACCGCGTAGCGCAGGTCTTTCACGTCCATGCCGATGCCGTAGCCCATCACGATCATCAGGATCAGCGAGCCGGCCAGCGCCAGGGTCAGGCGCACCGGATCACGCAGCAGCTCGAGGGCCTCGCGCCAGGCGCAGGTGTACAGGCGCTGCAGGCTGAAGCGAGAGCGTGGCCCGGCGGCGTGGGGGGCCGCCGTGGCGGGCGTCGGCGGCGCGGGCGGTGCGGCCGGCGCGGCTTCAGCCGACGGCGTGCCGCCCCCGGCCTCGACCAGGTAACCGATGAAGGCTTCCTCCAGGGTTTTCGCGCCGCGCTTTCGCACCAGCGCGGCCGGCGCATCGCTGTCGAGCACCTTGCCGGCGTGCATCATCGACATGCGGTCGCAGCGCTCGGCCTCGTTCATGAAATGGGTGGAGATGAAGATCGTCACCTTGTCGCGCCGCGACAGCTCCACCAGCAGGCGCCAGAAGGCGTCGCGCGCCACCGGATCGACGCCCGAGGTGGGTTCGTCCAGGATCAGCAGGTCGGGCTTGTGCACCATCGCCACCGCCAGCGACAGGCGCTGGCGCACGCCCAGCGGCAGCGATTCGGGCAGCTCGTCGATGGAGCGTTGCAGGTCGAAGCGCTCGACCATCTCCTGCACGCGCGCCGGGATGTCGCCTTCGGGCACATGGAACAGGCGCGCGTGCATCACCAGGTTCTGGCGCACGGTCAGCTCGCCGTAAAGCGAGAACGCCTGCGACATGTAGCCGACGCGGCGGCGCGTGTCCAGGTCGCGCGGGTCCACCTCGTGGCCGAACAGCGAGGCCGTGCCCTCGCTGGCCGGCAGCAAGCCGGTCAGCATCTTCATCGTGGTTGATTTGCCGCAGCCGTTGGATCCGAGAAACCCGAAGATTTCGCCGCGCCGGATGCGAAAACTCACGTGATCGACGGCAACGAAGTCGCCAAAGCGCATCGTCAGCCCCTTGGCCTCGATGGCGATGTCGTCGTCCGCGACCGCCAGTGGCGGGATCACCACCGGCGCGTAGCCGCGCTTCTTCTCCTCGGGCAGCAGCGCGATGAAGGCGTCCTCCAGCGAGTCGGTGTGCGTGCGCGCGAGCAGCTCAGTCGGCGTGCCGGTGGCCAGCACGCGCCCTTCGTCCATCGCCACCAGCCAGTTGAAGCGCTGCGCCTCGTCCATGTAGGCGGTGGCCACGATCACGCTCATTCCGGGGCGGTCGACGCGGATGGTGTCGATCAGATCCCAGAACTGCGCGCGCGCCAGCGGATCGACGCCGGTCGTCGGCTCGTCGAGGATCAGGAGATCGGGGTCATGAATCAGCGAGCAGCACAGGCCCAGCTTCTGCTTCATGCCGCCCGAGAGCTTGCCGGCGGGGCGCGCCAGGAAGTTCTGCAGGCCGGTGGCGCGGGTGAGCTCGTCGATGCGCCGGCGCTGCTCGGCTTCAGAATGGCCGAACAGGCGCGCAAAAAAACGCAGGTTCTCTTCGACCGACAGCGTCGGGTACAGGTTCTTGCCCAGACCCTGCGGCATGTACGCGATGCGCGGGCATACGGCGTTGCGGTGACTGCGGCTGGCCATGTCGCCGCCCAGCGCCTCGACGCGGCCCTGCTGGATTTCGCGAGCGCCGGACAGCAGCGCCAGCAGGCTGGACTTGCCGACGCCGTCGGGTCCGATCAGGCCCACCATCACGCCCGCCGGGATGTCCAGCGTCACGCCGTCCAGGGCCGTCGTCTTGCCGTAGCGCAAGTGCAGCTCCTGCAGCCGCGCGACCGGCGCTGCACCGACGGACGGCGCTGCAGGCTGTGCCGACGCAATGAGCTGCGCCATCAGGGCGTGACCTTCACCGCCAGACGGGCGGGCCACTGGGCCTGCGGGTCCGACTTGACCCAGGCGACACCCGGCACGCCGGTCTTGACCTGTTCGAGGTGCTTCTGGAGCAGCTCGGGGTCGATTCGCGCCTTGACGCGAAACATCAGCTTTTGCCGCTCGCTTTCGGTCTCCACCGTCTTGGGCGTGAACTGCGCGACGCTGGCGATGAACGAAACCTTGGCCGGAATCACGTACTGCGGCGCCGCGTCGAGCACGATGCGCACCTCGCTGCCGAGCGCGATTCGTCCGGCGACGGTCTCCGGCACGAAGAAAGTCATCGACACGTCGGACAGGTCGACCATGTTCAGCACCTTGCCGCCGGCGGCCAGCACCTCGCCGGGCTGCGCAACGAGGAACTGCACGCGTCCGTCGCGCGGTGCCTTCAGCGTGCTGTCGGTCAGATCGGCGTCGATGCGAGCAACCGCGGCCTCGGCGGCTGCCACGTCCGACTGCGACGCCGTGACCTGTGCCCGCGCCGCCACGACCGCCGCGATGGCGGACTTGAGCTGGGCCCGCGTGGCCGCGAGCGTGGCTTCCGCGGTGCTGGCCTTGGCGCGATCGTCATCGAGCTCCTGGCCCGACGATGCCCCTTCCTTCGACAGCGTCTCGGATCGCGCCAGCCGGCGCCGCGCGGCATCCAGCTCGACCTCGCGTTGGCGCACCTGCGCCTGCACCGCCTGCTGGTCGCTCTCGCGCAGCGCCACCTGCGCCTGGGCGCCGGCAACGCCGTAGCGGGACTGCTGCTGGCGTGCCACGGCTTCAGCGCGCTGCGCCACGAGGCTGCTGTCCAGCATGCGCGCCAGTGGCTGGCCGGCCTTGACAAAGTCGCCCTCGGCAACAAGGAGGGCCTGCACGCGCCCGGCCAGTTTCGTGGCAACGTCGACCTCGGTGGCCTCGATGCGTCCGTTGCCCTTGGTCAGGCCCGCATCGTCGGCCGGCGCGCGCAGCGTGGTCCACGCGTACCAGCCGACTGCGGCGACGGCCACGATCACCAAAGCCGGAATGAATTTCTTGATTGATTTCATGGTTTCGGAGCTCATCAGCGGACCTTGTTGTCTGGAGCGATGGAGTGGGAGCCGCCCCCCAGGGCGGAATACAGGGCGACCTGCGCGGAAAGCTGCGCGCGCCGGGTCTGCACCAGCTGCTGCTGCGCCGACAGCAAGTCGCGCTCGGCATCCAGCACCTCCAGGTAGCGCGCGGCGCCGCTGTCGTAGCGCAGCTTGGCCAGGCGGGCGCGCTCGGTCTGCACCGTCTGCGTCTCGCGCAGCGTGCGCACCTGGTCGGCGAGCCAGCGCTGCGCCGACAGTGCATCCGAGACGTCGCGGAACGCCGCCTCGATGGTTTGTTCATAGCGCACCACCGCTTCGTCGCGGCGCACCTCGGCCAGATCGAGCGAGGCCTGGCGCCGCCCGCCGTCGAAGATGGGCAGCGAGATCTGCGGCGCAAAGGTCCACGCATGGCTGCCCGAGCGGAACAGGCCGTCCAGCTCGGCGCTGGCCGTGCCCAGCGCGCCGGTGAGCGAGATGCGCGGGTAGAACGCCGCCCGCGCGGCGCCGATGTTGGCATTGGCCGCGCGCAGGTCGTGTTCGGCAGCGATGATGTCGGGGCGGCGGGTGAGCAGCTCGGAGGGCAGTCCGGGCTCGAGTTGCCGCGACATGCGGATCTCGTCCAGCCGCTCGCCGCCGGGCGAAAGATCGACACTGGCGCCGACGAGCTTGGTCAGCGCATGGGCCTGCGCGGCGCGCGACTGTTCGAGCTGCGACACCAGGGTTTCGGCCTGCTGCGCCAGCACCTCGACCTGCGTCAGATCGAGCTTGGACGTCGCGCCCAGTTCGACCCGCCGGCGGAAGATGCGCAGGGTCTCCTGGCGGGTGGTGACGGTGCGCCGCGCCAGCGCGATGCGTTCGTCGAGTTCGGCCAGGCTCAGGTAGGCGTCGGCCGTCTGCGCGATCAGGCTGAGCGTGGCGGCGCGGCGCGCCTCGTCGGTGGACAAATAGCTCGACAACGCCGCCGATTCGAGATTGCGCACCCGCCCCCAGAAGTCCAGCTCCCAGGTGCTCAACCCGATGCCGAGCTGGATCTGGTTGCCGACGACCGCCTGGCCGATGCCGCTCAAATCCGCCGGCACGCGCGAGCGCGTCGCATCCAGGCTCGCGCCGATGGTCGGCACGCGATCGGCGCGCTGCACGCCATAGGCCGCGCGCGCCTCGTCCACGCGCAGCACGGCCAGGCGCAAATCGCGGTTGTTCGCCAAGGCCTGCTCGATCAAGCGCTGCAGGCGTTGGTCGACGAAGTAGCTGCGCCAGTCGATGTCGGCGGCGCTGTGCGTGGCCGCGACGGCGCCGGCTTCGGCGTACTGGTCGGGCACGGGCAGCGGTGGGCGCTCATGGTCCGGCGCCAGCGACGTGCACCCGGCCAGCGCCAAGGCGATGCCGATGCCCAGGAAGGCCGATCTGGACGGCGCCGAGGTGGCGCCTTCGCCCTGTCGAGAGCCCCGTGCACCCACCCCGGGCACATGGCCGGCGTCAAGTGCACTGGCGCGGTGCCGTCGCGTTTCGAAAAGCCGGGAAGCATTCATGGCAGATTCATCACGTTTTTTTGTTAACTACCGACTGGTTGGTAGCTAGTATACTATCGGATCATGTCAAAAATCCGATTTGCCAGCTGATCATGCGTAACAACATTCGACACGACGCCGCCGAGACGAAACGGCGACAGCGGCTGACGCCCGAAGCACGGGTGCCGCTGATCCTGGACGCCGCGATGGAAGAGTTTTCGCGACGCGGCTTCGTGGCCACGCGCATGGACGATATAGCGCGACGCAGCGGTTTGTCAAAAGGAGGGCTTTACGCTCATTTCGACGGCAAGGACGCCATCTTCAAGGCCCTGCTCGACCGCACCGTGCATCATGTGGATTGGGGAGAAATGCCCACGTCGGCAAGCCCGGCCAGCACGCGCGAGGTCGCCGAATGGATCGTGGATCGCCTGCATGACACCCTGTTGACACCCGACAGCGTGGCGATCTTGCGCATCCTGATCCCGGAGCGCGAACGCGTCCCGGTGCGCGTGCAGGAGTGGCAGCAAAACCTGATTCGCCTGCGCACGGAGCACGTCGCGGCCTTGATCGGCCATGCGCTGGAGGCTTGCGGCAAGCAAGGCAGCGTGCTGGCGCGCCACCCCTGGCTGGCCATTTCACCGGCCATTCATGTGCTGCTGTGGCAAACGATGCTGGGTGACGGGGTCAGCCCGGACCCGCACTACCGCGAGGCCCATGTCGAGATGCTGTGCGAGCTGCTGGGTTGAGCCCGATAAAACGGCGCATCGACGCATCTCCCGCGCGTCGGCTCGCCGTATCGGGCGCGCCCGCGGGAGGCGTGCTGCCTCTCTGAGGCTCTCAGTCCTGACGCGGCGCCTGCTGCGGCTCGCGCACCTCGCGCCAGCCCACGTCCTGCACGCCGGTGTCCATCGAGGCACCGGTGGCTTGCGCCGCGTCGGCGCGGGGCGTGCTGGATGCCGGCTGGCCCGCCGGGCGGCGCGGCCAGTGCTGGCGCGCCATGGCGCGGTAGCGTTGCCACAGCAGCGTGACGGTGGCCGGACGCCCGGTGATCCAGCCCGACACCAGGCTGTAGACCACCATCACCACCAGCCAGAACAACAGGCTGACGACAAAGACCAGCCCCAGCGCCATCAGCACGGCCCAGCCCAGCCAGCCGACGATGCGGCCGAGCACGCGCTCCAGCGGGTTGGCGGGCGAAGACGCGGGCGGCGGCAAAAATCCGTAAGGCGTTTGAGTCATGTCGGTCAGAGTCGGGGCGGTGCCCAAAGTTTCAAGGCAGGCGTTCCAGAGCGTGAATATAGGCCGGTGTGCGCATCAGCGCCTCCCAGTCGACCGCAAGACCTTGTGGCAGCAAAGCCATCCGGCGCCGCTCGCTCGCGGCCTTGGGCTGCCAGCGCCCGTCGAGCTGGGCGCGCGCCAGGGCGTCGATGGTGTCGTCGATCACCGCGCCCTGCCCCAGCGACTGGTTGCACAGCAGGGCCAGATCGCAACCGGCATCCAGCGCGGCCAGCACCGCATCGGCCGGGCTGACGGTGCGCCCCTCGATCTGGCGCGCGCCGGCCATGCTCAGGTCGTCGCTGATGATGGCGCCGTCAAAACCCAGCTGCTCACGCAGGATGGCCTGCAGCCAGCGGGCCGAAAAACCGGCCGGGCGCTTGTCCACCCGGGTGTAGATCACGTGCGCCGGCATCACGGCGCGCAGGCTGCTGGCCAGCCAGCCGTAGGGCGCGGCATCTTGATGCAGGATGGCCTTGAGCGGGCGCGTGTCGCGCGGCACGTCGGTGTGCGAGTCGGCCGCAACGAAACCGTGACCCGGAAAGTGCTTGCCACAGTGCGCCATGCCGGCCAGCAGCAGGCCGTGCATCAGGCTCTTGGCCAGCAGGGTGACCACGCGCGCGTCGGCGTGCAGGGCGCGGTCGCCGATGACCCCACTGGGCCCCCAATCCAGGTCGAGCACGGGCGTGAAGCTGAGATCGACCCCGCAGGCGCGCAGCTCGGCGCCCAGCACGTGGCCGCAGGCGGTGGCGGCGTCCTGCGCGCGCATGGCGTCGCGCATCCACAGCTCGCCCAGGCGGCGCATGGGCGGCAGGTGGGTGAAGCCATCGCTGCGAAAGCGCTGCACGCGCCCGCCTTCGTGGTCGACGGCGATCAGCAGATCGCCCCGCACGCGCTTGACGGCCGCGCACAGGGCGGTGAGCTGCGCGCGGCTGTCCCAGTTGCGCGCGAACAGGATCAGCCCGCCCACCAGCGGGTGCGCCAGGCGCTGGCGGTCCACCGCGCTCAGCGTGGTGCCGGCGATGTCGATGATCAGCGGGGCGTGCGGCGGCATGTCAGAAAAAGATCCACGTGACGAGCAGGAACAGCGGAATCAGGATGCCGCCGCTCCAGGCCATGTAGCCGAAGAAGCTGGGCATCTTCACGCCGCGATCCTCGGCGATGGCCTTGACCATCAGGTTGGGCGCGTTGCCGATGTAGCTGTTGGCGCCCATGAACACGGCGCCGGCGCTGATGGCCGCCAGGGTGCTGGCCAGCGGCCCCATCAGGTGCGCCGCGTCGCCGCCCGCGGTGTTGAAGAACACGAGGTAGGTCGGCGCGTTGTCCAGGAAGGAGCTGAGCACGCCGGTGGCCCAGAAGTAGGCGGCCGGGTTGGGCGTGCCGTCGGCGTTGGTGACCGCCTTGACGATGGCGCCGAAGGGCCCGTCCTCGCCCGCCTGCAGCATGGCGATGACGGGGATGATGGTCAGGAAGATGCCGGCGAACAGCTTGCCCACCTCCTGCATCGGCCCCCAGTCGAACTGGTTGGACTCGTGCACCGCGCGCGGCGTGATGGCGATCGACACCGCCGTGACCCCGATCAGGCCGACGTCGCGCACCAGTCCCGGCAGGCCGACGGCGGTGCCCATGACGTCGAACGACACCGGGCTGGCCCACATGCCGCTCATCAGCACCAGCGCCACCACCACGCCCAGCAGCACGAAGTTGACGGCGCCGTCGAAGCCGAACGTCGGCGTGTCGGGCGTCGGATCGGGCCGCGTCACGCCCTGCTTGCGGTACAGGTGGCGGTCGAGGACGTAGAACAGCGCCAGCAGCACCACCGTCATGAACAGGGTTTCGCGGTAGATGTTCTCGAGCGTCCAGAAGAAGCCGACGCCCTTGAGAAAGCCCAGGAACAGCGGCGGGTCGCCCAGCGGCGTGAGCGAGCCACCGATGTTGCTGACGATGAAGATGAAGAACACCACCACGTGCGCGCAGCTGGGGCGGTTGTCGTTGGCGCGGATCAGCGGGCGGATCAGCAGCATGGACGCGCCCGTGGTGCCCATGAAGCTGGCCAGCACCGCGCCGATGGCCAGGATGGCGGTGTTCAGCTGCGGCGTGCCGTGCAGGTTGCCGCGGATGTAGATGCCGCCCGAGACGGTGAACAGCGCCGTCAGCAGCAGGATGAAGGGGATGTATTCGGCCACCAGCGCATGCACCAGGCCGGCCAGTGCCGTGTGCGCGCCGAACACCGCCGCGAAGGGCAGCAGAAAGGCCAGCGACCAGGCGGCGGCGATCTTGCCGAAGTGGTGGTGCCAGAAGTGCGGGCCGACCAGCGGCCAGACGGCGATCGACAGCAGGATGCCGACAAAGGGCAGGCCCCACAGGGCCGACAGCTGGCGGCCGTCGAGCCCGGCCGCGTGGGCGGGCGCGGCCAGCGCCAGCAGCGCGGGCGCCAGCCACCACGCGGGGGCCAGTGCCTTGCGCAGGCATTTGGGTTGGGCGGCGTGGCAGGAAGTGGTCGGCACAGTCATTTTCAGGTCAAATCAGGCCATAGCGCTTATGGAGTGTGCGCTATTAGCTATATAAATAATAGTATCAGAGCATCACCGGCGCGGTGCGGATGACCGGGCCGCTGCCGGGCGCGGGCGGCGCCGGCAGGTCGAACACCTGGCGCAGGTAGTTCAGGTAGCCCTCGTCCTCCACCATGGTCTTGCCGGGCGTGTCCGAGATCTTGGCCACCGGCTGGCCGTTGCACTGCACCATCTTCAGCACCAGCTGCAGCGCGTCGGGGCCGACGTCGTTGGTCAGGTTGGTGCCGACGCCGAAGGCCACCTGCACGCGGCCGTGAAAGCGCTCGAACAACTCGATGCAGCGCGGAATGGTCAGGCCGTCGCTGAAGATCAGCGTCTTGGTGCGCGGATCGCAGCGGTTGGCCTTGTAGTGCTCGATCATGCGCTCGCCCCACAGGAAGGGGTCGCCCGAGTCGTGGCGCGCGCCGTCGAACAGCTTGCAGAAGTACATGTCGAAGTCGCGCAGGAAGGCGTTCATGCCGTACACGTCGGACAGCGCGATGCCCAGGTCGCCCCGGTACTCCTGCGCCCACTTCTCGAAGCCGAACACCTGCGTGTCGCGCAGGCGCGGGCCCAGCGCCTGGCAGGCCTGCAGGTATTCGTGCGCCATGGTGCCCATGGGGCGCAGGCCCAGGTCGCGCGCGAACAGCACGTTGCTGGTGCCGGTGAGCTGGCCCGCCTCGCCCGTGCCCAGGCGCTGTTGCAGGGTTTGCAGGACCTCACGCTGCCAGGGGCGCGAAAAGCGCCGGCGCGTGCCGTAGTCGGCAATCTTCAGCTCGGCCAGCCCGGGGGCCTTCAGCAGCTCGATCTTGGCGGCCAGGCGCCGGCGGCCCTCGGCCAGATCAAGATGGGGCTGCGTGTTGCGGAAGTAGATCTCGCTGATGATGGCCAGCACCGGAATCTCGAACAAGATGGTGTGCAGCCAGGGGCCGCGCACGCGGATGTCGATGGCGCCGTCGTCCTGCGGGGTGAGCGTGAGGTGCTGCTCGTTCAGGCGAAACAGGCCCAGAAAATCGATGAAGTCGCTCTTGATGAAACGCATGCCGCGCATGTAGGCCAGTTCGTCATCGGAAAAGCGCAGGCTGCACAGGTGGCGCAGTTCGTCGTGGATCTCGTGGACGTAGGGCGCCAATTGCACGCCGGGCGTGCGGCAGCGGAACTTGTACTCCACCTGCGCGCCCGGAAACTGATGCAGCACGGCCTGCATCATGGTGAACTTGTACAGGTCGGTGTCGAGCAGGCTTTCAATGATCATGGCGCGCGAGTCTCCCTTGTGTCGTGGCCCCGATGCGACCCAGTGTAGCGCCCGCCTGCCCGAGAGCGGCGCTCAATCGAGCCAGCGGGTGAAGCCGCCCACCGGCTCACGCGGCGTCTTGTAGGTGTTGACCAGCGCCGTCTCATCGGCCCAGCCCAGCGCCATGCCGCAGACGATCTTTTCCTCGGCGCCGGCGCCGATGTGCGGCAAGATGATGGCGCCATAATGGTTCCACGCCGCCTGGGGGCAGGTGTGCAGGCCGCGGGCGCGCGCCGCCACCATGATGTTTTGCAGGAACATGCCGTAGTCCAGCAGCGAGCCCGCGCCCATCACGCGGTCAACGGTGAACATCAGGCCGACGGGCGCGTCGAAGAAGCAAAAGTTGCGCCGGTGCTGAGCGTGCATCTTTTCCTTGTCGTCCCTGGTGATGCCCAGCAGGCCATACAGGCTCCAGCCGTTTTGACGCCGGCGCGCCAGGTACGGGTCGATCCACTGGCGCGGGTAGTAGTCGTACTCTTCCTGAAAGCTCGCCGCCGCCGTCGGGTTGTGGCGGCCCTCGTCGTACGCGGCGCACACCTTCTCGACCAGCGCGTCGCGGCTGGCCCCTTGCAGCACATACACCTGCCAGGGCTGGGCATTGGTGCCCGAAGGGCTGCGCGAAGCCACGCGCAGGATGTCCTCGATGCTCTGGCGCGGCACCGGCGCAGGCGAGAACGCGCGCACGCAAAAGCGGTTTTCGATGGCCGCGTCCACGCTGGCCGCATCGGCGATCGGGGCTTTCAGCTGGGACATTGAAGCGACTCCAGAACGGTTTGGAGCGGGGCCGGCAGGGGCACGGGCCGATGCGTGTCGCGATCGACGTACACGTGCACGAAATGCCCCTTGGCCGCCGTCAGCGGCGCGCCTTCGGCAAACAGGCCGACTTCATAGCGCACGCTGGACGAGCCGATGTGCGCCACGCGAATGCCCGCCTCCACGTTCTGCGGAAAGGCCAGCGGCGCGAAGTACTGGCATTGCGTCTCGATCACGAAGCCGATGGTGCCGCCGCCGCCCGGGTCCAGCGCGCCGCGGTCGATCAAATGGGCGTTGACGGCGGTATCGAACCACGAGTAGTACACGACGTTGTTGACGTGCCCGTACTGGTCGTTGTCCATCCAGCGTGTGGTGATGGTACGAAAGGCGCGATAGCGCTCACGGGCTTCGGGTTGGGGGCGGGCAGAAACAGACATGGGCGCATTCTGCCAGCGGCGCCTTTCGAGCCCGCGCCGAATCCCGGGCCGGGCGAGCCGGGTTAGACCGCTGCATCTAAAAATGCCGCAATCACGCAAAACGCCTTGATTTCCTGCGGGTTTCCCCTAAAATTCAACCCATGCTGCACTGCAACATAAGAAGTGGTTGAGGGGCAGCATCCAACCATACCCCATCCACCGTAGGAGATTTCCATCATGTTGACCCCTGACCAATTCCTGGCCTCGCAAAAAGCCAACCTCGAAACCCTGAACGGCCTGACCAACAAGGCCTTCGAAGGCGTTGAAAAGCTGGTCGAGCTGAACCTGCAAGCCACCAAGGCCGCCCTGCTCGAGTCGCAGTCGCACGCCCAAGCCCTGCTGTCGGTGCGCGACGTGCAAGAACTGCTGACGCTGCAAGCCAGCATGCTGCAGCCCCTGGCCGAGAAGACCGCCGCCTACAGCCGTCATCTGTATGACATCGCTTCGGGCACCAGCAGCGAATTCAGCAAGGCCGTCGAAGCCAAAGTGGCCGAGAGCCAGGCGCAATTCGCCTCGCTGGTGGACAGCGCCGCCAAGAACGCCCCGGCCGGTTCGGACACCGCCGTTGCCATGATGAAGAGCGCCGTGGCTGCTGCCAACAACGCCTTCGAATCGGTGCAAAAAGCCGTCAAGCAAGCTACCGACATGGCCGAAGCCAACTTCAACGCCGTTGCCGCCAACGCCACCAACGTGGCCAAGAGCGCCACGGCCGCCGGCAAGAAGCGCTGATTGACTCCACTGGCGCTCTCGCGGGCGCCAGACGCTCGGCCCGCACCCGGGTCGAGCACCCAGAAGAAAGGGACACCCCGTCCAGCGCACCGTGCTCTTTCTTCTGGGTGGCATCGAAGCCAACCCCGCCGCTTGTCTCCTCGGATCCTTTCGACACCTTCAACGGTTCAGGGATCCCTTCAAGGGCCGATCGCAAGATCGGCCTTTTTTTTTTGCTGTTTGATCGGTTTTTGTCAACGAGAACAATTCTCGTTTGCGTTATGATCGCAGTGCCTGTTCTTTTTCCTCCTCCTGCCTCCAGAGGTCTTGCTTTTCCATGAAAAAACGCGTCTTCATGCTCGCCGCCGCTGCCGCCGTGGCCGGTGCTTCCGTCCCGGCCCTGGCGCAGGATGCGCAAACCATCAACCTGTATTCGGCGCGGCACTATGCCACCGACGAGCAGCTCTACGACGGTTTCACCAAGGCCACCGGCATCAAGATCAACCGCGTGGACGGCGACGACGCCGGCATCATCGCGCGCCTGAAGGCCGAGGGCAGCGCCTCGCCGGCCGACGTGATCCTGCTGGTG
This sequence comes from Ottowia sp., assembly GCF_046348305.1. Classification (GTDB taxonomy): domain Bacteria; phylum Pseudomonadota; class Gammaproteobacteria; order Burkholderiales; family Burkholderiaceae_C; genus Ottowia. Next base: position 61,939 of record NZ_JAXMEM010000008.1, on the reverse strand, counting down.
GACGCCGCCCGCCTGTGGCGCGGCGAGCACGACGGGCTGTTTTTGCCGATCAAGTCCGCACTGCTCGATGACGCCATCCCGCCCAGCCTGCGCGCCGCCCCGGCGGCCGACGGCGGCATTGCGTGGTTCGGCTTTTCCACCCGCGCGCGCGTCATCGTCTACGACAAGATCCGCGTCAAGCCGGCCGACGTGGCGACCTATGCCGACCTGGGTGACCCCAAGAACAAGGGCAAGCTGTGCATCCGCAGCGGCTCGCACCCCTACAACCTGAGCCTGATCGGCTCGCAACTGGAGCACATGGGCCCCGAGAAGACCGAGGCCTGGCTGAGCGGCATGGTGGCCAACATGGCGCGCTCGCCCAAGGGCGGCGACACCGACCAGATCAAGGCCGTGGCCGCCGGCGAATGCCAGATCGCCGTCACCAACAGCTACTACCTGGCGCGCATGATGCGATCGGGCAACCCGGACGACCGCGCCGTGGCCGAAAAGGTCGGCGTGGTGTTTCCCAACCAGGCCAGTTGGGGCACGCACGTCAACATCGCCGGCGCCGCCGTGGCGCGCCACTCCAAGAACGTGGCCGGTGCCACCAGGTTCCTCGAGTACCTGGCCAGCCCCGCGGCACAAAACTACTTTGCCAACGGCAACAATGAGTGGCCGGTGGCCAAGGGCGTGGTGACCGACAACCCGGCGCTCAAGGCCATGACGGGCGGCAGCGGCAGCTTCAAGGCCGAGACCATTCCGGTCAGCAAGGTGGGCGAACACCTGGTGCAGGTGCAGCAGATGCTGGATCGCGCCGGGTTCAAATAAGCCGCGCCGGCGCAGCCGTCAATCCGCACCCCGTGCGGCGATTTTCAAGGCCAATGGGCCGCCAGCGCCCATGCAGAGCGCGCAAGAAGCTATTAATTTGGTAGCAACCGCAGCAAGCGCCCGTCCGATTCGTCGGTCAACACGTACAGCAGGCCATCGGGCCCCTGGCGCACGTCGCGGATGCGCTGGCCCAGCTCCTGCAGCAGCTTGTGCTCGGCCACCACGCGGCCGTCCTTCAGCTCGATGCGGTCCAGGTACTTGAACTTCAGCGAGCCCACGAACAGGTTGCCGCGCCACTGCGGCCCATAGCGCTCGCTGGTCAAAAAGGCCATGCCCGAGGGCGCGATCGAGGGCGTCCAGTGATGCAGCGGCGGCTCGGTGCCGGCCATGGCACTCTGGCCCGTGCCCACCGGCGTGCCGTCGTAGTTCAGGCCAAAGCTCACCAGGGGCCAGCCGTAGTTCTTGCCGGCTTGCGGCAGGTTGATCTCGTCGCCGCCCATGGGGCCGTGCTCGTCGGTCCACAGCGTGTCGTCCGCGGCCAGCGTGGCGCCTTGCACATTGCGGTGGCCATAGCTCCAGATCTCGGGGCGCGCGCCCGCCTTGCCCACGAAGGGGTTGTCGGGCGGAATGCTGCCGTCCTTGCCCACGCGCACGATCTTGCCCAGGTCGTTGTCCAGCTTTTGCGCCGCATCGCGCTGCGTGAAGCGCTCGCCCAGGGTCAGAAACAAGGTGCCGTCGGGCTGCCCGCCCACCATGCGCTCGACGATGCGGCAGCCAAAATGCAGGCGGCTGGCCACCTTGGGCTGCTGGCTGAAGATCACCTGCACGTCCTCCAGCCGCGTGCGGTCATCGGACAGGCGCGCCCGGGCCAGCGCGGTGCCGTTGGTGCCGTTGGGCCCCGGCTCGCTGAAGCAAAAGTAGATCGTGCCGTTGGCGGCAAACCGCGAATCGGTAACCACATCCAGCAAGCCGCCCTGCCCGCCCGCCGCCACCGCAGGCAGGCCCGCCACCGGCGGGCGCAGCGTGCCGTCGGACTCGACCACGCGCAGCCGACCCGGCCGCTCGGTCACCAGAAAACGCCCGCCCGGCAAAAACGCCACCGCCCAGGGATGATCGAGCACGCCGACCACGGTTTGCACCTGGGGCGTTGCGGACTGCGCCCACACCAGCGGCGCCGCGACCAGGGCCCCCGCCAGCACGCACAGACGCGCAAGGCGCTCGGCGCCGGCTGTTGGATCCCGAGTTTGAATGCTCATCGCTTGTCTCCGAATCGGTTGAGGGCTTGCGCTGATGTGGCGCAAATCACTGTCACGAACCCGCGCGCGGGAAAACCCTTGCTTTCAGCGTCGCGGACGCAGCTCAACCCCGCTCCTTTTACCCTACACTACGTCGGTCGCCTGTTTGGGACAATAAGAAATTCAGTTACATTTTTTGAGGTCCGCTGTGCAACGACGCAACGGATCGACTCACACGGTGCCAGCCTGCCGCTGCACCTCACTTCATCGGGATCCATGTTCAAAGCCTTGATCATCGCTGCCGCCGTGCTTGCCGCTCCCCTTGCCCACGCAAGCCCGCAGGATGATCCGGACCTTCTGCCCCAATCCCGAAGCCTGGCCGGCCGCTTGGGGGACAGCATCCACCAGGCCACCGACCGTGCCAGCGCCCTGGTCACCAGCGCCATGAGCGCCATTGGCGTGCCCTACCGCCGCGGCGGCGAATCGGCCGACACGGGCTTTGACTGCAGCGGCTTCGTGCGTGCCACCTTCGAGCAGGCCATGGGGCTGGTGCTGCCGCGCCGCGCCGAGGAGCAGGCCGCCGCCGCCAGCAAGATCAGCCGGGCCGACCTGCAACCGGGCGACCTGGTTTTCTTCAACACGCTGCGCCGCGCCTACAGCCACGTGGGCATCTACCTGGGCGATGGCCAGTTCATCCACGCGCCGCGCACCGGCAGCCGCGTGCGCGTCGAGAGCATGGAGCTGAGCTACTGGAAAAAGCGCTTCAACGGCGCGCGCCGCGTGCCCGGTGTCGAGACCGATGCCGCGGCCCTGCGCACCTCCAGCGTGCTGAACCGCGAAACCCCCGCACCCAGCGCGGTCCGCCTGGGAGGCGGCGCCGGTGCCAAAATGAGCGAAGATGTCTGGCAGTTGCCCAGTGAACGGGCCGCCCGCAACAACGGCAACGGCAACGGCAACATTTGACCGTCGCGCCGGGCGCACTGATTGCAAGTTTTTACCTCCTCCAAAGGTACGGGGCCCGCAAGGGCCCTCTTTTTTGGCGAAGGGGTTTTTTCAATCGTCCGGCGCGTCCAGCCCCGGAAACAGCACCTCAGTAAAGCCAAAGCGCGTGAAGTCGCGCACCCGCATGGGGTAGAGCACGCCTTGCAGGTGGTCGCACTCGTGCTGCACCACACGGGCATGAAAGTCGCGGGCCTCGCGCTCGATCGGCTCGCCATGCACATCCACGCCCGTGTATCGAATATGGCGCCAGCGCGGCACCACGGCGCGCAAGCCAGGCACCGACAGGCACCCCTCCCAGTCCTCCGCGGTCTCGCCGGACAGCGGCGTGATCACCGGGTTGCACAGCACCGTGCGCGGCACCGGGGGCGCGTCCGGATAGCGCGGATTGACGGCGTCGGAGCCAAAGATCACCACCTGCAAATCCACGCCGATCTGCGGAGCCGCCAAGCCCGCGCCGTCGGCCGCGCGCATGGTGTCGACCAGGTCGCGCACCAGCCGATGCAGCTCGTCGGTGTCGAAGTCGGTGACCGCCTGCGCCACGCGCAACAGGCGCGCGTCGCCCATCTTCAGGATGTCACGAATCGCCATGCGCCCGATCATCGCCCAAACACGACGCGCCGCTGGTCCGGTGCATCAACCGCCGCCGTCGACGTTGTGGCCGCGGCCACCCAGGCTCGGCCGGGGCCAGCCCGGAGGCATCGGACGTGGGGGCACCGCCGGCGGACGCGCCCCATGGCCCGGGTTGCCACCCCAGCCCGGACGCGGGGGCGGATTGCCTCCCCAACCGGGCCGCGGAGGAGGCACTCCACCCCAACCCGGACGCGGCGGGCGGTCGTGCCAGTAGTGACGGTCATTGGACCAGCCGCCGTAGACGCCCAGCGAGACGGAGGGCGCAGCGTAATACGGCGCCGAATAGACCGGATACGCCGGCGTCGCGACGTACGGCGCGCCATACACGGGGCCGGCCGGATACGCCACCGGCGCGCCCACGTCGTAGCCGTCCATCGGAACCACGGCGCACCCGCCCAGCGTCAGCAGCGCCACCGCGCCCAACGCCAGAGCCACGCGAGATGAATTTTGACGGGTCATGTCTGAACCTCTTGAAGAGTCACCAGCGCCCTTTCGCTGACCGGGTTGAAACTTTAAGCGCACCGTGTAAATCTGGCGTGAAGCGGACGATCCGGCGCCTTTCTCCTCAACGCACGGCCCCCTTCACGCGCCGACCGGCCCCGGTTTGAAGTTGTCAGACTCCGTATCTCGACCACCGCGGCGCCAAGCGCCAACTGACGCTCGATCGGCCAGCCAGGCCGCCCCCCGCACGCCCGACGAATCGCCGTGCAGCGCCGGCCGGAGCGCCGTCCGCACGGTGTCGCTGAACACGTGCGAACTCCAGTGCCGAGGGACTTCGACCAACAGCTCGGACACCTGGCTCAGGCCGCCGCCAAGCACGATGACCTGCGGATCGAGCACGTTGATGACACTGGCCAGGGCGCGCGCCAGGCGCTCGGCGTAGCGCTCGAAGCTGCCGCGAGCCGCCGCGTCCCCGGCGCGCATCGCGGCCACCACCTGTGTGGCATCCAGCGCCCCGCCGGCCGCCTCGGCGTGGTCGGCGGCCAGTGCCGGGCCGGACAGCCAGGCCTCCACGCAATCGCGCCGCCCGCACCAGCAGGTGCGCGACGCACGCGCCTCGCCCGGCCGCGGCGGCAGCGGGTTGTGGCCCCATTCGCCCGCAATGCCATTGCAGCCGCGCAGCACCTGCCCATGCACGGCAATGCCGGCGCCCACGCCCGTGCCCAGAATGGCGGCAAACACCACCTCGGCGCCGGCACCCGCACCGTCGGTGGCCTCGGACAGGGCCAGGCAGTTGGCGTCGTTTTCCAGCCGGACGGGGCGTTGCAGCAGCGCCTGCAGATCCTCGCGCAGGGGCTGGCCGTTGAGCGCCGTCGAATTGGCATTGCGCACCCGGCCCGTCAGGGGCGAGAGGCTGCCCGGAATGCCCATGCCCAGGGGCAGCCCCGCCAGCCCCAGTTGCGCCTCCGCCGCCCGCACCAGCGCCGCCACGGCGCGCAGGGTGGCCGCGTAGTCGCCCTGCGGCGTGGCCACGCGCCGGCGCAGCACGAAGGCACCCGCCGCATCCAGCGCGGCAATCTCGATCTTGGTGCCGCCCAGGTCGATGCCCAGGCGCAGGCGGCTCACGCGCCCGCTCCCAGCAGCGCGCGCAGCCCGGCCTCATCGATCACGCGCACGCCCAGCTCGCGCGCCTTGTCAAGCTTGCTGCCGGCCTCCTCGCCGGCCACCACGCAGTGCGTCTTCTTGCTGACGCTGCCGGCCACCTTGGCGCCGGCGGCTTCCAGCATGGCCTTGGCCTCGTCGCGGCTGAGCGTGGGCAAGGTGCCGGTCAGCACGAAGGTCTGGCCCGCCAGGGGCAGCGTCGCGGCGGGCGCGGGCTCGCCCTCGGGCCAATGGATGCCGGCGGCGCGCAGTTGCGCAATCACCTCGCGGTTGTGCTCCTGCTGGAAAAAGGTGTGGATGCTGGCAGCCACGACCGGGCCGACGTCGGGCACCTGCGCGAGCTGCTCGGCGCTGGCCTGCATGATGGTGTCCAGGGCGCCGAAGTGACGTGCGAGGTCCTTGGCCGTGGCCTCACCCACGTGCCGAACACCGAGCGCGTAGACAAACCGCGCCAGCGTGGTCTGCTTCGATTTTTGCAGCGAATCAAGCAGGTTTTGCGCCGACTTCTCGCCCATGCGATCGAGCACCGACAGACGCAGCAAGTCCAGGCGGTACAGGTCCGGCAGCGTCTGGACCAGGCCGGCGTCCACCAGTTGATCGACCAGCTTCTCGCCCAGGCCTTCGATGTCCATGGCGCGGCGGCTGGCAAAGTGCAGCAGGGCCTGCTTGCGCTGGGCGCTGCAAAACAGGCCCCCGGTGCAGCGGTGATCGGCCTCGCCCTCCTCGCGCACGGCGGCGCTGCCGCACACCGGGCAGTGCGCGGGCATGCTGAATTCGGGCGCGCCCGCCGGGCGCTTGTCGAGCAGCACGCCCACCACCTCGGGAATCACGTCGCCGGCGCGGCGCACGATGACGGTGTCGCCCACGCGCACATCCTTGCGGCGCGCCTCCAGCTCGTTGTGCAGCGTGGCGTTGGTGACCGTGACGCCGCCGACGAACACGGGCGCCAGCTTGGCCACGGGCGTGAGCTTGCCGGTGCGCCCGACCTGCACGTCGATCGCCTGCACGGTGGTGAGCTGCTCCTGCGGCGGGTACTTGTGCGCAACGGCCCAGCGCGGCTCGCGCGTGACGAAGCCCAGCTCGCGTTGCAGCGCCAGGCTGTCCACCTTGTAGACCACGCCGTCGATGTCGAAGGGCAGGCGGTCGCGCTGGGTTGCCAAGTCTTCGTGAAACGCTATCAAACCGGGAGCGCCTTGCGCTTGTCTGGAGAGCGCGGAGACCGGAAAACCCCATGCGCGCAGGCGTTGCAGCACTTGCCAGTGCGAGCCCCAGTCGGGACCGCCCTCGGCCGCCGGCGTGACCTCGCCCAGCGCGTAGGCGAAGAAGCTGAGCGGGCGCTCGGCGGCGATCGCCGGGTCGAGCTGGCGCACCGCGCCGGCGGCGGCGTTGCGCGGGTTGACAAAGGTCTTGGCGGCCTTGTCGCCCGCGGCCATGCGCTGGCGCATGCGCTCGTTGAGCTGCTCGAAGTCGTCGCGGCGCATGTAGACCTCGCCGCGCACTTCGAGCACGGGGGGGATGGATGCGCCGCTGCCCTCACCCCCGCCCTCTCCCGCAGGCGGGAGAGGGAGTGCGCCACCTTGCCCCTCCCAGGCGCTGGCTGGCGTGGGAGGCGCGGCGCCCTGGAGGCGCAGCGGAATCTGCCCGATGGTGCGGATGTTCTGCGTGACGTCCTCGCCGGTCTCGCCGTCGCCGCGGGTGGCCGCCTGCACCAGCACGCCGTGCTCGTAGCGCAGGCTCATGGCCAGGCCGTCGAACTTGGGCTCGGCCACGTAGGCCACGGGCGGCGCGTCGGCCGGCAGCTTCAGCTCGCGGCGCACGCGCGCGTCGAAGGCCTGGGCGCCGGCGGGCGTGGTGTCCGTCTCGGTGCGGATGCTGAGCATGGGGACTTGGTGGCGCACCGGGGCAAAGCCCTCCAGCACGCGAGCGCCCACGCGGCGGGTGGGCGAATCGGGCGTGGCCAGCTCGGGGTGCGCCGCCTCCAGCGCTTGCAGCTCGCGAAACAGCCGGTCGTATTCGGCGTCCGGGATTTCGGGGGCGTCCAGCGTGTAGTACTGGTGCGCGGCGCGGTTGAGCGCAGCGCGCAGCGCGGCCGCCCGGGTGCTGGCGTTTGCTTCACTATTCATAGCTGCTCGCGCTGATCAAGTTTTGGCCAGCGTCACTGCGGGCTCGCATCTCAGCTATCCATGGCGCCGAGCACCACCCGCAGAGCATGAAACCCAAAGAGCCAAGCGGCCGCGGAGCAGGCCTGGCCAGCGATCGTCCTGGCCGGGGTCTCCCCGGCCACTGGCGATGCCCCCTTGAAGGGGGAAGGCGAAACATCGCGCAGCGAGTGGAGACTGGGGGTGTGTCATTTCAACTGAACAGCCGCCGCGCCTGGGGCGAGCCCGCCGCCAGGTCGTGCTGCTCCAGCGTGTCGTACAGCTGGTCGAGGTCGGCGCTGATGGCATCCATCATTTCAGGGCGCAACAATTGCCCCGCCTCGTCGGTGATCACGCCGTCCATCGCCTCGGCCAGCGCGAACGCGGCATCGCGCAGGCGCGCGAAGGGCTGCTCGGCACGGTCGACCTGCGGCACGTCGAGCTGCAGGGACACCTCGTGGATGGCCGTCTGGTCGGGGTGCTCGGACAAGGCCGCCTGCGCGTCATACGTGAGGCCCAGCATCGGCGGCAGGCCCATTTGCGCGGCCGGCAAGACCATGCGCCCGGGCACGACACCGGCGACAAAGCCCTGGCGCGCCGCCTGCTGGGCCACATAGCCGGGGCTCCAGGCGGTGCTGCGGGCGCGCAGGGTAAAGCCCAGCTGCGCGTCGTGCTGGCTGGCGAACTGGTCCAGCTCGCGCGCGCGCATGACCTCGGGCATCATGTCCGGACACTCGGGCGCGCCGCCCACCGCGTCGGCGTAGTGCTGCGCCTTGGCGACGAACTCGGAAAACTCGATCTCGTTGAGTGCGCCGGTGCGGTTGGCCAGTTGCACGCCGGCCTGCACGGCGACGTAGCGCCGGCCGGCCACCGGAAACTCCCACTCGCCGCCGCCCTCGGGCTGGCCCTCGACCGCAAAGGGCTTGCTGCCCACGCGCCGCGTGGCCGGCAAGGCCGCCAGCAGCGCGTCGCCCGACACCACGCGCCCGTCCAGCGCGATGGGCGCAATCACGTCGATCAGCGCGTCCAGGCCGGGGCGCTTTTCGGGCGCGGGCAGCGGCCCCAGCGCGGGCATGGCGGCGTCGCCGTCAAACGAGGGCTCCACGCGATCGGGCTGCGCCATGGGCGCGCTGGCAATCGCGGGCTCGACGCGTTCGCCGTCGCCCGCCACGCCGCTCGCCTCGGGCTGCGCCTGGCGCGGCTCGTTGCGGCGCGCGTTCCAGGTGTTGTAGGCGATCACGCCGCCAAGAATCAGGCCGCCGGCAACCGCCAGGCCCACTTGCAAAGAATTCATGTTCGCGTTGCTCCTTGCGCGCCACAGCAATCGGCCGGCGCCACACATGCATCGAATGGTCGCAGAGCAGGCCACACCAGCGAACGCCATGCCCGGACCTGCGCCGGGCGTTGGCGCGGTCCCCCCTCGCGCAGCTGAGGGGGGAAGGCGCGCAGCGACGCAGGGAGGTGCCTCATGCTTGCGCCATGCCCACGGCGCTTTCCATGTCCACCGCCACGATGCGCGAGACGCCCTGCTCCTGCATCGTCACGCCGATCAGTTGCTGGGCCATCTCCATGGCGATCTTGTTGTGGCTGATGAACAGGAACTGCGTGCCCTGCCCGCTCATCTTGGTCACCAGCTTGGCGTAGCGCTCGGTGTTGGCGTCGTCCAGCGGCGCGTCCACCTCGTCCAGCAAACAAAATGGCGCGGGGTTGAGCTGGAAGATGGCAAACACCAGCGCAATGGCGGTCAGCGCCTTCTCGCCGCCCGAGAGCAGGTGGATGGTCTGGTTCTTCTTGCCCGGCGGCTGGGCCATCACCTGCACGCCCGAGTCCAGGATTTCCTCGCCCGTCATCACCAGCCTGGCCTGGCCGCCGCCAAACAGCTCGGGGAACATGCGGCCGAAGTGCTCGTTGACGGTGTTGAAGGTGCCGCCCAGCAGTTCGCGCGTCTCGGCGTCGATGGTGCGGATGGCGTCCTCCAGCGTGGTCATGGCGTCCGTCAGGTCGGCCGACTGGGCGTCCAGAAACTGCTTGCGCTCGCGCGCGGTGGTCAGCTCGTCCAGCGCCGCCAGGTTGACCGCCCCCAGCGCCTGGATCTCGCGGTGCATGCGGTCGATCTCGCCCTGCAGGCCGGCCAGGCGCACATTGCCCGCCTCGATCGACTGGGCCACCGCGGCCAGGTCGGCCTGGGCTTCGGCCAGTTGCTGCGCGTACTGCTCCACGCCCAGGCGCGCGGCCTGTTCCTTGAGCTGCAAGTCGGTGATGCGCGCGCGCAGCGGCTCCAGTTCGCGCTCGAGCTGCAAGCGCCGCTCGTCGCTGGCGCGCAGCTTGGTGGTCAGGTCGTCGTAGCTGCTGCGCTGGGCACCCAAGGCCTGTTCGCGCTCGAGCTTGAGCGCCAGCGCGTCCTGCAGGCCGGCCTGCGCGGCGGCGTCCGTCAGGCGCGTGAGCTCGTCCTGCGCGCGCTCACGCTCGGCGTGCAGACTGGCGTTTTGCTGCGCCGCGGTGTCGATGGTGCGGCGCAGCTCGGCGCGCCGCGCCTGCAGGCTGCGCTGGGCGAACTGCGCCTCTTGCGCGCGCCGCTCCAGCGCGCGCTGCTGCTCGCGCGCCTCGCCCAGCTTGCGCTCGGCCTCGATCACGCGCTCGTCCAGCTCGGCGTGGCGCTCCTGCGTGTCGGCCAGCTGCATGTCCAGCTCTTCAAAGCGCGCCTCGGCGGTGGCGCGGCGCTCTTGCAGCTCATCCAGGCCGGCATCGACCTCGGCCAGGTCGCCCTCGATCTGCTGGCTGCGCGCCCGCGCCTGCTCGGCCAGCTGGGTCAGGCGCAGGGTCTCGACCTGCAACTCGTGCGCACGCTGGCGCGCATCAGAGGCCTCGCGCCGGGTGGTGACCAAGCGTTGCGAGGCGTCGCCATAGGTCGCCTCGGCCTTGACCAGGTCGCCGCGCGCCTGCTCGTGGATCAGGGCCTGGGCGCGTTGCTGCTTTTCCAGGTTCTCGATCTCCTGCTGGCGCGCCAGCAGGCCGGCCTGCTCGGAATCGGGGGCGTAAAAGCTCACGCCGTGCGCCGTCACCGCATGGCCGCTGGGTACGTAGATGGCCTGGCCGGCCTGCAAGCGCGGGCGCTGCGCCAGCGCGTCTTCCAGCGTGGGCGCCGTGTGGCAGCCGGCCAGCCAGTCGCCCAGCAAGGCCTTCAGGCCGGCATCGTTCAGGCGCAGCAGGTCGGCCAGGCGGGGCAAATCGCCGGGCCCCTCGGGCAGGCCGGCGGCGGGCGGGCTGTAGAACACCAGCTTGGCCGGCGGCGCATCGGCAGCAAAGGCGCGCACCATCTCCAGGCGGCTGACCTCCAGCGCCGACAGGCGCTCGCGCAGCGCCGCCTCGAGCGCGTTCTCCCAGCCGGGCTCGACATGGATGCGGCTCCACAGGCCTTGCAGGCTGTCCAGGCCGTGCCTGGCCAGCCAGGGGCCCAGCTTGCCGTCGGTCCTGACCTTTTCCTGCAGCGCCTTCAGCGCCTCCAGCCGCGCCGACAAATCGGCCTGCCTGGCCGATTCGGTATTGACGGCGTGCTGCGCCGCGCGGCGCGCTTCGTCCAGCTGCGGCACGCTTTCTTGCAGCTCCTGCAGGCGCGCGTCGGTGACTTCGGCGCTTTCTTGCGCGGTGGCCAGCTGCGCCTGAAGGTTTGTCAGGCGCTGCTCGTCGGGCGCGGCCAGCGCGTTGCGGTCGGCGGCAAGCTTCTCGCGGCGGACACCGAGTTGGCGCGCCTGCTCCTCGATGCCGCGCTGCTCGGCGGCCAGCACCTGGATTTGCTGCTGCACCTGGGCCACCGCGCCGCGCTGCTGGCTGGCGCCGGCCTGCGCCTGGCGCAAGGCGTCCTCCAGCTCGGGCTGCACGGTTTGCTGCTCTTCGAGCTGCGCCGCCAGGGTGATGGCCTGCTCTTCGGTCTCGGCGTCCTGGCTCGCCAGTTGCTCGATCTCGGCTTCGGCCTCCTGTCCACGCGCGCTCCATTGCGCCGTTTGCTCGGCCAGCTGCGTCAGGCGGTTTTCCGCACGCTGGCGGCCTTCGACGACAAAACGGATCTCGGCCTCCAGCCGCCCGACCTCGGCGCTGGCCTCGTACAGCCGGCCCTGCGCCTGGTTGACCTGGTCGCCCGCGGCGTAATGCGCCTGGCGGATGGTTTCCAGGTCGGCCTCGACGTGGCGCAGGTCGGCCGTGCGCGACTCCAGATCGGTGGCGGCCTTGTCGGCGTCGAGCTTGAGGCGAGATTGCCCCTCCTCGGCCTCGGCGCGCTTCAAAAACCAGAGCTGGTTCTGCTTGAGCTGCGCCGACGATTGCAGGTTTTGGTACTGCTGGGCCACCTCGGCCTGCTTTTCCAGCTTGTCGAGGTTGGTGCTCAGTTCGCGCAGGATGTCCTCAACGCGCGTGAGGTTCTCGCGCGTGTCCGACAGCCGGTTTTCGGTCTCGCGGCGGCGCTCCTTGTACTTGCTGACGCCGGCGGCCTCTTCCAGGAACAGGCGCAACTCCTCGGGGCGGCTTTCAATGATGCGGCTGATGGTGCCCTGGCCGATGATGGCGTAGGCGCGCGGGCCCAGGCCCGTGCCCAAAAAAACGTCCTGCACGTCGCGCCGGCGCACGGGTTGGTTGTTGATGTAGTAGCTGCTGGTGCCGTCGCGCGTGAGCACGCGCTTGACGGAAATTTCGGCAAACTGGTTCCACTGGCCGCCGGCGCGGTGGTCCTGGTTGTCGAACACCAGCTCCACCGACGCGCGCGAGGCGGCCTTGCGGCTGGTGGTGCCGTTGAAGATCACGTCCTGCATCGACTCGCCGCGCAGCTCGCTGGCCTTGGACTCGCCCAGCACCCAGCGCACGGCGTCCATGATGTTGGACTTGCCGCAGCCATTGGGCCCCACCACGCCGACCAGTTGGCCGGGCAGCAGAAAGTTGGTGGGTTCGGCGAAGGACTTGAAGCCCGAGAGCTTGATGGAATCGAGGCGCACGCGAAAAATCAGCCAGATCGACGGAAAGCATGCCCGCGCCTTAAAACAGCGGCGCAGGCCCAAGCTGCGCAGGGGGCGCGGCAGATCTTGAATGTTACCCGAGCAGATGCGGGCAGTCGGTCACTTTCGACCTCTGTCCTCCGCCCCAAAACAAAACCGGCCGGCGTTCAGGCGCTCGGCCGGTTGTGGTGGCCCGCGCGGCGCGGGCCACGCTCAGGCCATCAGGAGCAGGCTTTGCCGTGCGCGGCGTGAAAGCCCTTGGCCTTGGCATCGGCCTCGCTCAGGTACTCGCCCTTCTTGGTCTTGCCGTAGAAGCGGTCGCCGCTGCAGTGATAGACCTTGGTTGAATCGTTGGCCCACACCTGGCCGGGGCCACCGCCCGCAGCAGGCGCGGCGGTCTTGGCTGCAGCCGGCTTGGCAGCCGTCGTCGGCGCAGCGGGCGCCGCCGGTGCAGCGGCTGCGGTGGGTGCTGCAGCAGCGGCCGGTGCAGCAGCAGCCGCCGGTGCTGCACCGCCGGCCTTGGCCGCGTTCTTGGTGGCCTTCTTGTCGATACCGCCGTGCCCGCTGCATGCGCCCTGTTTGGTGGCACCTTCGTAGGTGGTGCCATCCTTGCAGATCGCGTGCACGCTGGCCGCGGCGGCTGCGGCTGGTGCCACCGGTGCCTGGGCAAACGCGGACGCGGCAAACAGAACACCCAGGGAAAGCAAAGCAGGGGCAAGTCTCATGATCAATCTCCGTTTCTGGCACGCACGAACGCCGCACGTGACTGAGCAACGCGCCACCGGGAAACCCGGATGACACGGCCGTCGTCCGATTCGTGACATATGCCCATGGACCTGCGCCGTGCACGGAACGCCGCCAGCCATGGAGGCGGGACCGGCCAAACGCCCCTTCAACCTAAAAACGGCAGTTGGACGCACTCGTCAGTGCCGTGATCGGTGCGTCAGGCAAGGCGCGACGACGCGGCGGGCTGGTGCCCACAAGGAGGAGCAACGCCGCATGGCGCGCTGAGCGCGGTGCTGGCGAGTGCGTAGCGCGTTCACCCAACCGGCGAGGATCAACGAAGCCGCGAAATTCAATGTTCAAGCGGGTTTCCCGAAGGTGACAAGCGGTCAACTGCCGTTTTTAGGTTCAACGCCCTTGCAGCGCGTCTTCCAGTGGCCGCAGGCGCTCGTCCCCCACGGCAGCGCGCAAGCGGGGCAGCAGCGCTGTCAAACCATCAAAGCCCTGCGCGGACTCGACCGCCAGGTTCAGCGTGAAGCCCCGCAGGCCCAGGTGAGCCGTGAGTTGCGTGGCCAACGGGTAGGCCAGGCGATAGCGGCGGGCCCGCTCCTCGTCGGTCAGCTCCGGCGAGGCGGCCAGGCTGGCATCCGCCTGGATCGGCTCCGGCGTCGGCGTCTCTTCGCTCGCGTCCGTCACGCTTTCCCCGTCGATCGCGCCCACGCGCCGGAGCAAACCCATGGCCACCAGCGCGTCCACGTCGGCCGCCGTCACGCCCAGTGCCGCGGTGGCGTCCAGCACGGCCCGCACGGAGCGCTGGCCGTCAAACAGGATCAGCGCGGAACGCTGGCCGCGCGTGATCTCCACGGCGTGCCGATCCTTGATGGCCTGAGCGCCAGCGTCGGACTTCGTATAGATCATGGGCCAATCGGTACAGAAAAAAGTGTTCGTATTACAAAAGGAAACCTGACGGAGCGCAAGATGCGCGGCCTAGGGGATATCCAGCAAACCGGGGCCGATCGGCTTGACGGCGCCCTTGTCGATGCCCGATCCGGAACGGCGCGCCCGCGGCCGGCCATAACCCCAGCGCATGGGCGACGGTTCAAACGGCATTCGCCGGACGCGGCGGCGGCCTCTACAGTCGGCCCATCGTCATTCATCTTCGGTGAGCTTTCCATGAGGATTTGCGTGCTCGGCGCCGGCATCGTCGGTTTGGCCACGGCCTGGCAACTGCGTCAGCAGGGCCACGACGTCACGGTCATCGACCGGGCGCAACCCGGCCACGGCGCCAGCGGTGGCAACGGCGCGCAACTGAGCTACTCCTACGTCGCGCCGCTGGCCGACCCCGGCATCTGGGGCCAGTTGCCCAAGCTGCTGCTGGCCGCCGATTCGCCGCTCAAGCTGCGCCCCCGGCTGGATCCCCTGCAGTGGCAGTGGGGCCTGCGCTTTCTGGCCGCCTGCAACGCCGGCACGGCCCGCGCCACCACGGCGCAACTGCTGATCCTGGCCGCCGAAAGCCGCGCCGCCTTTGATACGATGCGCGCCAAGCTCCGGCCCGACTGCGATTTTTCCGCCACCGGCAAGCTGGTGCTCTACGACAACGCCGAAAGCCTGGCCGGCGCGCGCCGCCAACTGGAATTGCAACGCCAACTGGGCAGCCAGCAGCAACTGCTGACGGCGCAGGAATGCGTGGCAATCGAACCCGCCCTGGACGGCTATCGCCGCCACATCGCCGGCGCCGTGCACACGCCCAGCGAATGCGCCGCCGACTGCCTGAAGCTGTGCCAGGCGCTGGCGCAGGCGTTGGCCGCCGATGGCGCGCACCTGCTGCTCCAGCACGAGGTGCAGGGTTGGGTGCAACGCGCCGGCCGTGCAGTGGCGGTCAAGACGCAGGTGGGCGAGATCGAAGCCGACGCCTTCGTGCTGGCGCTGGGCACGGCCTCGCACGCCATCGGGCGGCAGCTGGGCGTGTATCTGCCGGTGTATCCGCTCAAGGGCTACAGCATCACCGTCACGCCGGACACGGCGCCCGGGGCGGCGCCGCGCGTGAGCGTCACCGACAGCGCCCGCAAGGTGGTGTTCGCGCGCCTGGGCGAGCGCTTGCGCGTGGCCGGCATGGCGGAGATCGTGGGCGCCGACACGCGCATCCCGCCCGAGCGCATCCGCACGCTCGTGGCCGCCACGCAAGCGGTGTTTCCGCAGTGTGGCCAGGTGTTCGACGCGCCCGAGCCGTGGACCGGCATGCGCCCGGCCACGCCCACGGGCCTGCCCATCGTCGGGCGGGTCGGGCGCGCGCCGGCCAACGTGCTGTTCAACACCGGGCACGGCGCCCTGGGGTTGACGCTGGCCTTCGGCACGGCGGGGCGCATCGCTGCGCAATTGCCGATGGCATGACCGGAGACAACCTCAGCCTGCCAGCGCCTGGCGCATGCAGCGCAGCAGCGTGCGCGCCGCCCCCGATTCGGGGTGCTGGGCCAGACGCAGCGCACTGACCGGCACCGTGATGGCCGGCTCCAGCGCCAGCACGTCCACGCGCTCGCGCTGGGCGGACAGCGCGGTGTAGCCGTCGAGCAAGGCCACGCCCAGGCCGTGCTGTGCCATCGACAGCGCGGCGTGGTAGGTCTGCACCGTCACCCCGTTTTCCAGCGTCACGTCCGACTCGCGGCAGGCGCGGCTCACCAACTGGCCCACCGGGTCATCCGCATCCAGCGCCAGCATGGGAAGGCCGGCCAGGTCGGCCAGGCCCACGCGCCCGGACTTGACCAGGCTGCTGGGCAACGCACCGTGCGGCGCCACGCAGACGACGGGCGCGTCGGCCAGGCGCTCCTCGCGCAAGCCCGGATGCACGGCGGGGCTGAAGGCAAAGCCGATGTCCGCCTCGCGCAGCAGCAACTGCGCCATGACCTGGGGCGAGTGCTGCGCCTCGATGTGCAGCTTGATGCGCGGATGGCGCGCGCGAAACGCCTGCAGCGCGCGCGGCAGCACCTCCTGCGTCAGGGCCATCACGGTGACGATGCGCAGCTCGCCGCGATCGCCCTGCTCGCGCAGGCTCGCGGCCAGCCGATCGACCTCGTCGAGCTGCGCGAACAGGCGCTGCACGTGCGGATGCAGTGCCAGGGCCTCGGCGGTCGGCGTCAGCCGCCCCCTGTCGCGCCGAAACAGCGGAAAGCCCAGTTGCAGCTCGGCATGCTGCAGCGTGCGGCTGACCGCCGGCTGCGTCACGTTGATCAGGCGCGCGGCGGCGCTGACGCTGCCGGTGAGCATGACGGCGTTGAAGACCTCGATGTGGCGCAGGCGCATGGGCAAACCCCGGCGGAGCATGGACAGGCCGCGAGTTTGCACGGTCTTGGGCATTGTTCGGCCCGCCATGGCAGCCCGCAGCCACGCCAAACTCCATAATCGGGCCCATGAACCCGCTGCTCTCCCGGCTGCAACCCTACCCCTTCGAACGCCTGCGCCAGCTCTTCGAGGGTGTCACGCCCAATCCGGCCCTGCGCCCCATCAGCCTGGGCATCGGCGAGCCCAGGCACGCCACGCCACGCTTCATCCAGGATGCCCTGGCGGGCGATCTGGCCACCGGCCTGGCCAGCTACCCGCCCACCGCCGGCTCGCCGGCCTTGCGCACGGCCTGCGCGGATTGGCTGCAACGGCGCTACGGCGTGGCCGTGGACCCCGGCACGCAGGTGCTGCCGGTGCTGGGATCGCGCGAGGCGCTGTTTGCGCTGGCGCAAACCGTGGTGGACCGCACCCGCCCCGGCGCCACGGTGGTGTGCCCCAACCCGTTCTATCAAATCTACGAAGGGGCCACCGTGCTGGCCGGCGCCACGCCGCACTTCGTGCCGGTCGATCCGGCGCGCAACTTCGCGCCGCGCTGGAGCGAGGTGCCCGAGGCCGTCTGGGCACGCACGCAGCTGGTGTACGTGTGCTCGCCCGGCAACCCCACCGGCGCGGTGATGCCGCTGGATGAATGGCGGCTGCTGTTCGAGCTGTCGGACCGCCACGGTTTCGTGATCGCATCGGACGAGTGCTACAGCGAAATCTACTTCCGTGACGAAGCGCCCCTGGGCGGACTGGAGGCGGCCGCGCGCCTGGGCCGCGGCGACTTCAAGCGCCTGGTCATGCTCACCAGCCTGTCCAAGCGCAGCAACGTGCCGGGCATGCGCTCGGGTTTCGTGGCGGGCGACGCCGAGCTGATCAAGGCGTTTTTGCTCTACCGCACCTACCACGGCAGCGCCATGAGCCCGCCGGTGGCGGCCGCCAGCATGGCCGCCTGGAGCGACGAGACGCACGTGCAGGACAACCGGCGCCTGTACCGCGAAAAATTTGCCGCGGTCACGCCGCTGCTGGCCCAGGTGATGGACGTGCGCCTGCCCGATGCCGCGTTCTACCTGTGGGCGCGGGTGCCCGACGCGTGGGCCGGCAGCGACACCGACTTCGCCCGCGAGCTGCTGGCTCAATACAATGTCACGGTTTTGCCCGGCAGCTTTCTCGCACGCGCCGATGGCACCGACAATCCGGGTCAGGGCCGCGTGCGCATGGCCCTGGTGGCCGAAACCGCCGAATGCCTGGAAGCCGCCGAGCGCATCGCCGCATTCATCCGCGCCCGAACCTGAAGAAAGAAGCATTTCCGTGACCGATCCCTTGCAACACCTCATTGACAGCGCCTGGGAACAGCGCGCCGACATCAACCCCGAATCCGCGCCGCGCGAGCTGACCGAGGCGGTCGAGCATGTGATCGACGCGCTGGACACCGGCCGCCTGCGCGTGGCCACGCGTGAGGGCGTCGGCCGCTGGACGGTGCACCAATGGATCAAGAAGGCCGTGCTGCTGTCGTTCCGGCTGCGCGACAACGCCTGCATCCGCGCCGGCGATCTGGGCTTTTTCGACAAGGTGGCGCCCAAGTTCAATGCCCAGGATGACGAGCGCCTGCGCAGCAGCGGCGTGCGCGTGGTGCCCCCGGCCATGGCGCGGCGCGGCAGCTTCATCGCGCCGGGCGTGGTGCTGATGCCCAGCTACGTCAACATCGGCGCCTATGTCGATGCCGGCACCATGGTCGACACCTGGGCCACCGTGGGCTCGTGCGCCCAAGTGGGCCGCAACGTTCACCTGTCGGGCGGCGTGGGCTTGGGTGGCGTGCTCGAGCCGATCCAGGCCGGCCCCACCATCATCGAGGACAACTGCTTCATCGGCGCGCGCTCCGAAGTGGTCGAAGGCGTCGTCGTCGAGGAAAACTCGGTGCTCGGCATGGGCGTGTACATCGGCCAGAGCACGCCCATCTTCCACCGCGAAAGCGGTGAGATCAGCTACGGGCGCGTGCCCAGCGGCAGCGTGGTGGTCAGCGGCACGCTGCCCAAGACCACCGCCGGCGGCCAGGCCTATGGCCTGTACTGCGCCGTCATCGTCAAGACCGTGGATGCGCGCACGCGCTCCAAGACCAGCATCAACGAGCTGCTGCGCTCCTGAACATTCCCACCCCCGTCGGCGCCACAACCCAGAAGGAACACCCGCGATGCCTGCCCCCAGCACCATGATGGAACGCATCTTGCACCTGATGGCCGAGAAAAAGGCCTCGGACGTGTACCTGACGGCCCATGCCCCGGCCACCATCCGCATCAACGGCACCTGCGTGCCCATCAACAACCAGCCGCTGCCGCCCGAGGCAACGATGAACCTGCTGATGGACATCCTGCCGCCCAACCGCATCGAGGAGCTCAAGGAGACGGGCGAGCTGAACATGGCCGTGCCGCTGCCCGGCGTGGGCAACTACCGCATCTCGGCCATGCGCCAGCGCGGCCAGTACGCGGCCGTGATCCGCTTCATCAGCCCCGACATCCCCAAGCTGGAATCGCTCAACCTGCCGCCCGTGCTGGAACGCCTGGTGATGGAAAAGCGCGGCCTGATCCTGATGGTGGGCGCCACCGGCGCGGGCAAGTCCACCACGCTGGCGGCCATGCTCGATCACCGCAACGAACGCGTCTCGGGTCACATCCTGACCGTCGAGAACCCGATCGAATACATGTTCGAGAACAAGAAGTCCCTGATCAACCAGCGCGAGGTCGGCTCCGACGCCGCCACGCTGCAGGTGGCACTGAAAAACGCCCTGCGCCAGGCGCCCGACGTGATCATGATCGGCGAAATCCGCGACCGCGAGACCATGACCGCGGCCATCTCCTACGCCCAGTCGGGCCACCTGTGCCTGGCCACGCTGCACGCCAACAACAGCTACCAGGCGCTCAACCGGGTGCTCAGCTTCTACCCGGTCGAGGTGCGCCCCACCCTGCTGGGCGACCTGGCCGCGGCGCTCAAATCCATCGTCTCGCAGCGTCTGATCCCGGCGCTGGATGGCGGCCGCGTGCCGGCCGTGGAGGTGCTGCTCAACACCAAGCTGGTGGCCGACCTGATCGAGAAGAGCGACTTCGGCGGCGTCAAGGAAGCCATGGACAACGCCATCGCCGAGGGCTCGCAGACGTTCGAGCAGGACCTGGCGCGCCTGGTGCGCGAGGGCCGCATCGACCGCAAGGAGGCGCTGGCCTTTGCCGATTCGCCCACCAACCTGATGTGGCGCCTGCAAAACGCGGCCGAGCGCCATTCGGCCAACCAGGCGCAACTGGACGAAGGCACCAGCAACGAGCCCTCCTTTACCGACATCACCCTGGACGTGCGCCCCAGCGGCTTCGGCCAGTCGGGCTTCGGGCCCTCCAGTTTCGAGGCCTCGGGCTTTCGCGACTCCAGGTTGGGCAGCGCCGTGGATTCCCGCCTCGGCAGCGCCTGACACCGCCCTGCCCGAGCGATCCGGCCAACCCCCGCGCCAGCGGGCGGCCATGCGCGCCCTGCCTTGAAGGGCGCGCCCCAGTCAACCATGATCGAACTGAAAGACATCACGCTGCGCCGGGGCGCCAAGGTGCTGCTGGAAGGCGCCAGCGTCAGCATCCACGCCGGAGAAAAGGTAGCGCTGGTGGGGCGCAACGGCACGGGCAAGTCGACCCTGCTGGCGCTGCTGAGCGGCGCGCTGCACGAAGACCGCGGCAGCCTCACGCTGCCCGCCGGATGGCGGCTGGCCCAGGTCGCGCAGCACATGCCCGAAACCGATGCGCCCGCCACCGATTTTGTCATTTCAGGCGACGAGCGCCTGACCCATCTGCGCGAGCAGCTATCAAAAGCAGAGCAATCGGGTGACGGCATGGCCATCGCCCAAAGCCACAGCGACCTGCAGGACGCCGGTGCGCACGACGCCCGCGCGCGCGCCGAGGCGCTGATCCTGGGCCTGGGCTTCACGCCCGATCAATTGCAGCGCCCCGTCAACAGCTTCTCGGGCGGCTGGCGCATGCGCCTGCAACTGGCGCGCGCGCTGATGGCGCCCAGCGATCTGCTGCTGCTGGACGAGCCGACCAACCACCTGGACCTGGATGCGCTGGTGTGGCTGGAAGGCTGGCTGGCGCGCTATGCCGGCACGCTGATCGTAATCAGCCACGACCGCGAATTTCTCGACGCCGTCACGCGCGTCACGCTGCACATCGAGGGCGGGCGCCTCACGCGCTACGGCGGCAACTACAGCGCCTTCGAAGAGCTGCGCGCGCAGCAGCTGACGCTGCAGCAGGCCGCCTTTGCCAAGCAGCAGGACAAGATTGCCCACCTGCAGAAGTTCATCGACCGCTTCAAGGCCAAGGCCACCAAGGCGCGGCAGGCGCAAAGCCGCGTCAAGGCGCTGGAGCGCATGGAGCGCATCGCGCCGGTGCTGGCCGAGGCCGAGTTCCAGTTCGAGTTTCTGGAGCCGGCCAACCTGCCCAACCCCATGCTGGTGATCAGCGACGGAGTGTTTGGCTACGCGGCGCAGGATGCGTCGAATACTCCTGAAAGCGAAGCGCCCGGCGCAGGATCAACGGTCGCTGCAGGCCAATTTGACCCGGAAGCGGCGGCACCCCGCGTGATCCTGCGCGGCGTCAACCGCACCGTGCTGGCGGGCCAGCGCATCGGCATCCTGGGCGCCAATGGCCAGGGCAAATCCACCTTCGTCAAGACGGTGGCGCGCACCCTGGCATTGCAGGGCGGCACGCTCACCGAGGGCAAGGGCCTGTCGATCGGCTACTTCGCCCAGCAGGAGCTGGACGTCCTGCGTCCGCAGGACACGCCGCTGGAGCACATGGTGCGTCTGGCGCGCGAGACCGGCCAGGCCGCCAGCGAATCCGCGCGCGAGCAGCAGCTGCGCAACTTTCTGGGCGGCTTCAACTTTCCGGGCGAGATGGTGGCGCAACCCGTGGGCCAGTTCAGCGGCGGCGAAAAGGCGCGCCTGGTGCTGGCCATGATCGTGTGGCAGCGCCCCAACCTGCTGCTGCTGGACGAGCCGACCAACCACCTCGACCTGAACACCCGCGAGGCGCTGGCCGTGGCGCTCAACGAGTTCGAAGGCACGCTGATGCTGGTCAGCCACGACCGCGCCCTGCTGCGCAGCGTGTGCGACGAGTTCTGGCTGGTGGCGCGCGGGGCCGTGGCGCCGTTCGACGGCGACCTGGAAGACTACCAGCGCTATCTGCTGGACGAAAGCCGCCGGCGCAAGGACGAACAGGCCGCCCAGGCGGCGGCGCCCACGCCCCGCACGGGCGATCCAGCCGACACGCAGCGGCCAAGCACCGCACTGAATCCGGCCGAGCAGCGCCGCCAGGAAGCCCAGCGCCGCCAGCAGCAGGCCGAGCGCGCACGCCCCCACCAGCGAGCGCTGCAGCAGGCCGAGCAGCGCATGCAGGCCATCGAGCACGAGCGCACCCAGCTCGAAACCCGCCTGAGCACCGCCGGGCTGGCCCCTGCCGACCTGGCCGATGCCGGCCGGCGACTGAAGGCCCTGCAGGACGAACTGGCGCAGCTGGAAGAAGCCTGGCTCACGCACGCCAGCGCCATCGAGGCCCTCGCGGCCGCGCCGGCGCCGGAACAAGTCCACGCCGGCGGCTGATTCCGACGCCGGCGCTGTCCCAACGGGGGCAATAGACGACTACAGTGGCAAGCCATCGACAACAACCGCCCAAGGGTGGAAAGGAAGCGCCGTGAGCATCATCATCACCATCGTCGTCGGCTTCATCGTCGGCCTGATCGCCCGCGCCATCATGCCCGGCAACCAGAGCATGGGCATCATCATGACCACCATCCTGGGCATCGTCGGCTCGCTGGTGGCCAGCTACGGCGGCGCGGCGATCGGCCTGTACGCCCAGGGCACCCCGGCCGGCTGGATCGCCTCGGTGGTGGGGGCCATCATCGTGCTGTTCATCTACGGCCTGGTGACCAAGAAGAGCTGACGCGGCCGTCCACGGGGCCGCGGCAGGAGCATCGGCAAAACATCCCCGCCGATAATGAGCCGATGCCCCCCACCAACGAGGCCTTCTCCCGCGTCCAGATCGACGCCCAGCTCAAGGACCAGGGCTGGGACGTGCTGGACAGCCGGTCCGTCCGCTTCGAGGTACTCCTGCCCGACGGTACCCGCGCCGACTACGTGCTGTGTGACCGCCACGGCCGCGCGCTCGCGGTGGTCGAAGCCAAGCGCGCCGCCATCAACCCGACCCAGGCCCAGGCGCAGGCCCGAGGCTACGCCCGGCAACTGAACGTACCCTATGTCTTCCTCGCCAACGGCGAGGAAATCCGCTTCTGGGACTGGCAGCGCGACGCCTTCCCGCGGCCCGTCAAGACCTTCTTCTCGCAGGCCGACCTGGAGCGCCGCGCCGCCACCCAGCAGGTGCAGCGCGACCCGCTCGCCGTGCCCATAGCCCGGCACGTCGCCAGCCGCGACTACCAGATCAATTGCATCGACACCCTCTGCCGCGAGATCAACGTGGGCCGGCGCAAGCTGCTGGTGGAAATGGCCACCGGCACCGGCAAGACGCGCACCGCCGCCGCACTCATCCAGCGCCTGTTCGAGGCGGGTGCCGTCACCCGCGTGCTGTTCCTGGTCGACCGCATCCCGCTGGCCCGGCAGACCGAGGACGCCTTCGCCGAGCACCTGCCGGGCCTTCCCGCCTACGTGCTGCGCGCCGGGCGGCGTTTCCAGGACGAGAAGCGCATCACCATCACCACGCTGCAAAGCATGGTCAACATCTACCGCGACTACTCGGCGGGCTACTTCGACCTGGTGATTTCAGACGAATGCCACCGCTCCATCTACGGCAAGTGGAGCGGCGTGCTCAAGCACTTCGACGGCATTCAGATCGGCCTCACGGCCACGCCCTGCGTCGCCAGCGTGGAAGACCTGGGCGACGAGCAAGACCAGCTCTTCGTGCGCGACACGCTGCGCTTCTTCGAGGTGGAGCGGCCCACCTTCAGCTACCGGCTCAAGGACGCCATCCGCGACGGCACGCTCGTGCCCTACCAGATCTACAAGGCCAAAACCGTCAAGACGGCCGCCGCGGGCGGTTTCGAGGTGCGGCGCGATGAATTGGACTGGTCCGCCATGAACGCCGCCACCCGCGCCGAGCTGGAGCAGGCCTTCGGCGAGCGCAACCGCCTCACCGTCGACCCCGCCGCGCTGGAGCGCCGCTTCACCATCCCCGAGCGCAACCGCGCCATCGTGCGCGAGTTCCGCCAGGTGCTGCAGGACGGCTACACCGACGCGCGCGGCATGCTGCGCAAACCGCTGATCGGCAAGACCATCGTCTTCGCCGTCACCAAGCGCCACGCCGAAACGCTGGCGCAAGGGTTCGACGCCGAATTCGCCGACCGCAAGCCCTCGCCCGACGTGCGCTACGCCGACTACGTGGTCTCCGGCGCCGGGCCGGACGACAGCACCGACGCCATGGCCAAGATCAAGCGCTTCAAGAAAGAGCCGTTCCCGCAAATCTTGGTCTCGGTCAACATGCTCGACACCGGCTTCGACTGCCCCGAGGTCGTCAACCTCCTCTTCGCCCGCTTCACGCGTTCGGCCATCCTGTACCAGCAGATGCGCGGACGCGGCACCCGCAAGGCCCGGGGCAAGCCCGTCTTCACGATGTTCGACTTCGTGGGCGTGACCGACTGGCACGGCGACGACGACGGCATGGCCGAAGGCGGCGTGGTCATGGAGCGCCCGCGCAAAAAGCAGCACGAGCCGCGCCGCCTGCTGTCGCTCGACATCGACGACCACATCGACCCCGCCACGCGCGCCTGGATCACGGTGGACGAGGACGGCAACCTGGTCTGGCCCGAGGCGGCAGACCAGCGCCGCGCCGAGATCGGCGCACGCTTCGAGGCCTGGCTGCTGCAGCGTGAAGACCAGCTCGCGCCCGAGCAGCAGCGCTGGCTGCTCACCATCGGCAGCCAGTTGCGCGCCAACGCCGACGCCTGGGACGAATTCACCGCCGGCCACTTTGCCTTCCCGCCCTTCACCCTGATGGGCGGCCTGCCCGAAGCCCTGCGCGTGTTCGGTGGCGACGAGCCGCTCGATGACCTGCTGGCCAGCCTGAACGCGGCTGTTTTTCCGGGCGACGATGGCGCCGCCGAAGGAGCGCCCAGCCAACCCGCCGCCTGGCAATGATCGCCGGGCACCCGGTTTCTTGGCTGGAGGGACAGCGGGTGATATATTGCCAGCAATATGAACTATGTCCTGGACACCAACGTCCTCGTGGCCGCCGTGCGCAGCCCGGCCGGGGCTTCGGCCGAATTGCTGCGCCGCGTGCTGACGCGTCAGGTGCCCATGCTGTGCAGCGTGCCCCTGTTCATCGAGTACGAGGACGTCCTGATGCGGCCCGGGCAACTGGCCGCCGCCCACGCGCGGCCGGGGGACGTGCGCAACCTCCTGCATGCCCTGGCTAGCGTGCTGGTGCCGGTGTCGATACAGTTTCTGTGGCGGCCCCAACTGCGCGACCCCAATGACGACATGGTGCTCGAGCTGGCCGTGAATGGCTTGGGCCGGGGCCAGCCGGTCACCCTGGTGACGTTCAACCAGCGCGACTTCCTGCCCCAGGCAACGCGCTTCGGCATCCCGGTCATCGGGCCGGCGCAATTCTTTCAAGGAGTCTGACCATGGGAACCCAAAGCAATTACGCCCTGCGCCTGCCCGCGTCGCTGAAGGCCGGCGCCGAGCAGGTCGCGCGCGAGGACGGCACCACCCTCAACCAGTTCATCGTCAGCGCCGTGGCCGAAAAACTGGCCGCGATGAAGACGGCGGATTACTTTCAGGAGCGCGCCCGCACGGGCGACCTCGATGCCGCGCTCGCCTTCCTGCGCCGCGCGGGCGGACAACCGCCCGCGGACGACGACCGACTGCCAAGTCGCTGAGCCAATCAAAAATCATAGCTGCCTGCGCTTTCTGGACAATCGCCAGAGCCTGACCTCGTTCAAGAACCGCACCCCATGCCCCTCACCCCCGACATGCGTCGCGCCATCGATCAGATCCGCGACTACCTCTTTGGCGGCGGCTACCCCGACCCGGTGAGCAACGCCGAGCAACTGTCCTTCCTGTTCTTCTTCTACCTCGTCGAAGGCATCGACGCCGAAAACCAGGCCCGCGCCAAAGTCCTCCGGCAGCCCTACCAAAGCCTGTTTGCCGGCACCCGCACGCTGCGCAACCTGCAAAACGCCACCAGCCCCGGCCAGACCGCCGTGCCCTGCGAGCGCTTCCGCTGGTCGTCGTGGGCCAGGGGCCTGTCCGCCGAACCGCTGGTGCGCTGGGTGCGCGACGAGGTCTTTCCCTTCTTTGCCGACGTGGCCGGCGACTCCGCCGTCAACTTCATGCACGGCGCGCGCCTGGTCATCGACGAGCCCACCGTGCTCAGCCAGGTCGTCACCCTGGTCGACGGCCTGCGCCTGGACCGTGCCGACGCCGACACCAAGGGCGACCTGTTCGAGCACGTGCTCAAGCAGATCAAGCAGGCCGGCGAGCTGGGGCAGTTCCGCACCCCGCGCCACGTCATCCGCGCCATCGTCGAAATCATCGACCCGCAGATCGGCGAAACCGTGTACGACCCGGCGGCGGGCACGGCGGGCTTTCTCGTTGCCGCCTACAACCACATCCGCCTGGCCAACTCCTCGCCCGGCGGCACGCAAACCGTCGAGGTCGACGGCAAGCCGCAGGCGCGCGGCCTGGGCGACCGGCTGTCGGCAGCGCAAACCCGCGTGCTGCACAACCAGACCTTCCACGGCAACGACGTGGACCCCAAGATGGTGCGCCTGGCCACCATGAACCTCACCCTGCGCGGCCTGCCCAACGTGCGCATCCTGCTGCGCAACGTGCTCACCACCACGCTGGACGCCGAGCGCAAGGCCCAGCTGGGCCTGCCCGAAGGCGGCTTTCACGTGGTGCTGGCCAACCCGCCGTTCTCAGGCCGCGTCGACCGCGACCGCATCGTCGACGACGTGAAGGTCGGCACCAGCACCGCCACCGAGCTGCTGTTTCTCAAATACATGATGGACAGCCTGCGGCCCCCGGCGGCCGGTGCGGCCAGAAACACCAACGACGGCGGCCGCGCCGCCGTCGTGGTGCCCGAGGGCGTGCTGTTCGGCTCCACCGGCGCGCACCGCGAGCTGCGCCGCCAGCTGCTCGAAAACCACCGCGTCGAAGCCGTGCTCAGCCTGCCCGGCGGCGTGTTCCAGCCCTACAGCGGCGTCAAGACCTCGGTGCTGTTCTTCCGCCGGGGCGGCAGCACCGGGCACGTGATGTTTCTGCACGCCGACAACGACGGCTACAAGCTCGACGCCAACCACGACCAGCCCGTGGAGCAGGACGACCTGCCCGCCTTGGTGTCCGCGTATCGCAACCGCCAGGCCCACCTGGCCGAATGGGAAGCACGCGACCCCAAGGCCGAATGGACCGCGCCCTGGTGGTTTGCCGACATGGCCACCCTGCGCGCCAACGACTTCAACCTGTCCGCCGGCCGCTACCGGCCAATAAGCCGGGCACAGGTGGAGCACCAAGACCCGCGCGAACTGCTGGCCGAGCTGGCGGCGATCGAGGCGGAGATTGCCGAGGAGGTGGAGGCGCTGCGGGTGATGATGGGTGAGGTGGCATGACCGCATGGCGCACGGTTTCGTTGGGCGAAGCACTGGAATTCGCCTACGGTAAAGCTCTCCCAAAATCCGCGAGGGTAGCCAACGGGCATGTGCCCGTCTATGGCTCCAACGGTGTGACTGGCTGGCACAACGAGTCGTTAATCAAAGGTCCGACGGTTATCGTAGGTCGCAAGGGAAGCGCGGGCGCTGTTCAATACGTTGAAGAGCCTTGCTTTCCTATCGACACAACGTACTACGTCAAATCCAGGCTGGGGTTTGAGTTCGATCCGCGCTTTCTCTTCTACCTCCTGCGCCGTAAAGACCTCCCGAGACTCAGGACAGCAACTGGCGTACCCGGCCTAACACGAGAGGATGTTTACCGCGAATCCATTTCGTTTCCGCCTTTGGAAGAGCAACGCCGCATCGTCGACCTGCTCTCCCGCGCCGAGGGCATCGTGCGCCTGCGCCGCGAGGCCCAGGCCAAGGCCCAGGCCATCATCCCCGCGCTGTTCTTCGACCTGTTCGGCGACCCGGCGACGAATCCGAAGGGCTGGCCGACGGCGCCGCTTTCCGAGGTTGCGCAGGTCATTTCCGGCATTGCCAAGGGCCGAAAATTGGCGGCAGACGAGGGGATCGAGCTGCCCTATATGCGGGTCGCCAACGTGAAGGATGGCTACCTGGACCTTGGCGAAGTGAAGACCATTGCGATCAAACGCACGGAAGTGGACAAGCTGCTGATCCAGCCTGGCGACCTGCTCATGACCGAAGGCGGCGACCCCGACAAGCTGGGCCGCGCCGCGCTCTGGTCGGGTGAGATTGACCATTGCGTCCATCAAAATCACATCTTCAAGGTGCGCAGCGATCGCAGCCGAGTGCTGCCCTCCTACCTGCGCGCCCTCGCCGGAAGTACCTACGGCAAGGCGTACTTCTTGAGCGTGGCGAAGAAAACGACGGGGATCGCGCGTCCATCAACAAAACGCAGTTGAGCGCGTTTCCGGTCGTATTGCCGCCAATGACGGAACAGGAAGTGTTTGCCGATCGGGCCGCCGCTGTCGACTCAATCACGCTTCAGCAATCCGAAGCCCTCAAGAAAGCCGAAGCCAGCTTTCAAGCGCTTCTGGCGCGTGCGTTCGGCCACCAGGATTTTGATTGAAATCGGGCCACAGCCCTTGTGCAGCAAGCACAGGCAGCTATTGACAACATAGCAACCATCAAACGGTCACCCCCCTGCTGCCCAGTGGGCCGGGCGCGCCGATCACGCCGCGGCCCCCCGCTCACCGCTCGCCCTACTTCGCCCCGCCGTCGAACCAGCGCTTGACCATGGCGCGCTCGGCGTCGGTCATCTGCGTGGCGTTGCCCAGCGGCATCAGTTTTTGCACCACCACCTGCTGGTAGATCAGCTGGGCGTTGGCCTTGACGTGGTCTTCCGAATCGAAACGCAGGCCCTTTTGCTGCACCGCCTCGCCGTGGCAGATGTAGCAGCGCTGCTCCAGGATGGGCTTGAGCTGGGCGTAGTCCACCGTGGCGGGCACGGCGGCGGCGGGCGCCTCGGGGGCGGGCTTCATCCAGGCCACCAGGCCGATCAGCAACAGCACGCCGACGGCGGCGTAGGGCCACGGGTGGCGGGCCTTGCCCAGGTGCCAGGCGTGGCGGGTGACGAAAAACTGCCGGATCAGCGCGCCGGCCAGCATCAGCACGAACAGCACCACCCAGCGGTGGGCGTCGCTGTACAGAAAGCTGTAGTGGTTGCTCAGCATCGCGATGATGACCGGCAGCGTGAAGTAGGTGTTGTGCACGCTGCGCTGCTTGCCGCGCTTGCCGTAGATGGCGAATTCGGCCGGGTCATACGGCTTGCCGCTGGTCATGGCCGCCACCACCTTGCGCTGGCCGGGAATGATCCAGAAGAACACGTTGGCGCTCATGGTCGTGGCGATCATCGCACCCACGATCAAAAAGGCCGCGCGGCCGGCGAACAGGTGGCAGGCCAGCCAGGCCGCAATGGCCACCACCACCAGGATCAGCGCGCCAACGATGCGGTCGCCGTTCTTGCGAAATCCGAAGACGCGGCAAATGGTGTCATAGATCAGCCAGAAGCCCACCAGGAACAGCACCGCCGTGATGCCGGCCGCCGTGGGCGACCAGTCGAACACGTTTTTGTCGACCAGGAAGATGCTGGCGTTCCACAGGTACAGCACCACGAACAGCGCGAAGCCCGACATCCAGGTCCAGTAGCTTTCCCAATAGAACCAGTGCAGCTTGCTGTCGATGCCGCCCTGGGGCGCCACCATGTATTTGTGCGCGTTGTAGAACCCGCCGCCGTGCACCGACCAGATGGCGCCGTCCACGCCCTTTTTCTTCAGGTCATCGGCCTTGGGCGGCTCCAGGTTGCTGTCCAGAAAGACGAAATAGAACGACGAGCCGATCCAGGCGATGGCGACGATGACGTGCAGCCAGCGCAGCAGCAGGTTGGCCCAATCCAGCAAATAGGTTTCCATGCAGAGTCTCCTCTTGATCGGGCTCGCCACCGCGGGCGCTGCAAGCCGGCTTCAGGTAATCGCGCATCGGACGGTGGGTGGCACACACCCGCCCAGGCCTTGACACCGCTGCGATCGACGCGAATTGTATACAGTTTGGTGTGCAAACGCCATATGATTTTTCATCAGGGTTTCCACCTGAAAAAACCTTGTTGGCGCTTGTGAAAATCGGTCAAAATAGAGGGTTTTCACCAACACCCACCAACAAGGACTCATCATGGGCAAGCAACTCGTCACCGAAGCCATGCGCAAAGCCACCCCTCCGCTGCCCGGCGCGCCCGTGCGCAAGCTGGCGGTCGGCCAAAAGCGCAGCCTGGAGCGCGGCTCGCACACGCGCAGCAAGAAAAACGCGGGCAAGCGTCCGCATCAGGGTTGAACGGCCCGCCCCGGCGGTCCCTCCTCCACCACAAAAATGGCGCCTTGCGGCGCCATTTTTCATTTGTGCGGTCACGCGGATCAGGACCCGCGGTAGGTCGAGTGGCTCCAGGGGCTGACCAGCAGCGGCACGTGGTAGTGCTGATCGGTGTGGGCCACGCCGAAGTCCAGGTGCACCACGTCCAGAAACGGCGGCTCGGGCAGCTTTACGCCGATCAAGCGGAAGTAATCGGCCACCTCGAAGCTCAGGCGATAGGTGCCCACCTTCAGGCTGGCGTTGTCGTACAGCGGGCCGTCGGGGTTGCGGCCATCGTCGTTCAGGCGAAAGCGCTTGACCTGCTTGGCGACGCCGCCGCTGGTTTCATACAAGGTGACCTGCATGCCGGCCGCGGGGGTGCCGTTCATCGTGTCCAGGACGTGCGTGCTCAGACCCATGGTGTGCTCCTTCAGAAATTGTGCACGGAAGTGTATACAATTTTTGAAAAGCCGTCTATGATTCGCCGCACGATGGAAACCTCCAGCACCGACCAGATCGCCCAGGCGCTCACGCACGCCATCGTGGAGCATCGCCTGCAACCCGGCGCGCGCTTGGTCGAGCAGACGCTGGCCGACCACTTTCAGGTATCGCGCACCCTGGTGCGCCAGGCCTTGTTCCTGCTGTCCGAAAAGCGCCTGGTGCGGCTGGAGCCCTCGCGCGGCGCCTTCGTGGCCAGCCCCTCGGTGGATGAAGCCCGGCAAGTGTTCGCGGTGCGGCGCATGCTCGAGATCGAACTGACCCGCGCCTTCGTGCGCGCCGCCACGCCCGAGCGCATCGCGGATTTGCGCGAACACGTGGCGCGCGAGCAGGCCGCCGTGGCCCGCGAGGACGTGGCCGATCGCACCGAATTGCTGGGCGACTTTCACGTTCGCATGGCCGAGTTGATCGGCAACGAGGTGCTGGCCCAGGTGCTGCGCGAGCTGCTGGCACGCTGCGCCATTGCCACGCTGATGTACCAGAGCACCACCGCCGCGCACGATTCGTCGGCCGAGCACGCCGCCCTGGTGGAGTGCTTTGCCGCCGGCGACGTCACGCAGGCCGTGCGCCTGATGCGCGCCCACCTCGATCACGTCGAGGCCGGGCTCAACCTGGAGCAACCCGTGCCCACTTTCGATATCCAGCAGGCGCTGGCCCATGCCCCGCGCGCCCGCAAAACCGCCCGGAGACCCGCATGAACGCACCCCTCTACGACAGCACCGCCGCCTATCCGCGCGACCTGCGCGGCTACGGCGCCGACGTCCCGCACGCCCGCTGGCCGGGCGGCGCGCGCATTGCCGTGCAGTTCGTCCTCAACTACGAGGAAGGCGGCGAGAACTGCGTGCTGCACGGCGACGCCGCCAGCGAGACCTTCCTGTCCGAAATGTTCAACCCGGCCGCCTACCCCGAGCGGCACCTGAGCATGGAGAGCATCTACGAATACGGCTCGCGCGCCGGCGTCTGGCGCGTGCTGCGCGAGTTCGGACAGCGCGGCCTGCCGCTGACGATCTTTTGCGTGGCCAGCGCGCTGCAACGCTATCCCGAAATGGCCAGGGCTTTCCGGGACGGCGGCCACGAGGTTGCCTGCCACGCGCTCAAGTGGATCCATTACCAGGGCATGGACGAGGCCGGCGAGCGCGCGCAGATGAAGGAGGCGCTCGACCTCATCGAGAAGATCGCCGGCGAACGGCCGCAGGGCTGGTACACCGGCCGCGACAGCATCAACACGCGCCGCCTGGTGGTGGACGACGGCCGCCTGCTGTACGACAGCGACTACTACGGCGACGACCTGCCCTTCTGGATGAAGGTGCGCAAGAGCGACGGCAGCGACGTCAACCACCTGGTGGTGCCCTACACGCTGGACTGCAACGACATGCGCTTTGGCCTGCCGCAGGGCTACAGCGATGCCGAGCCGTTTTATCGCTACATGCGCGACAGCTTCGACACGCTCTATGCCGAGGGCGACCCCAAAGGCCTGGACCGACCCAAGATGCTCAGCGTCGGCCTGCACAACCGCATGGTCGGCCGGCCGGGGCGCTTTGCCGCGCTCAAGCGCTTTCTGGACCACATCGCGCAGCACCCCGACGTCTGGGTGTGCCGCCGCATGGACATCGCCCGCCACTGGATCGCCACCCACCCCTGCAAGGACTGAGCCATGCCCTACACGCTGGACCAATTCAACCGCGCCTCGCCGGCGGAGGCCGAGCAGATGCTCGGCGGCCTGTACGAGCACACGCCCTGGATCGCCGCCCAGGCCGTCAAGGCGCGGCCCTTCCACTCGCTGGCCCAGATCAAGCAGACCATGGCCAGCATTCTGGACAAGGCGGGCGTGGACGCCCAGCTGGCGCTGATCCGCGCCCACCCCGAGCTGGCCGGCAAGGCCATGAGCGCCGGCACGCTCACCACCGAATCGACCGGCGAGCAAGCCCGCGCCGGACTGACGGCCTGCACGCCCGAAGAGCTCCAGCACATCCGCCAGCTCAACCATGACTACGGCGCGCGCTTCGGCTTCCCGTTCGTGCTGTGCGTGCGCGGCCCGCGCGGCACGGGCCTCGGCAAGCAGCAGATCATCGACACCTTCGAACGGCGCCTGTCGGGCCACCCCGACTTCGAGCGTACCGAGGCGCTGCGCCAGATCAACCGCATCGTCGAAATCCGCCTGGCCGACAAGTTCGCCGCCGATCCCGTGCTGGGCAACGATGTGTGGGACTGGCACGAGCAGTTGGCCCGGCACAGCGATCCGGGTTTCGCCGAAGCCGGCCAGCTCACCGTCACGTATCTGACCGACGCGCACCGCGCCTGCGCCGTCCAGATCAGCCAACTGATGCACGACTGCGGCTTTGACGAGGTGCACATCGACGCCGTCGGCAACGTGGTGGGCCGCTACAACGCCGACCCCAAAGTCCCCAACGCCAAGACCCTGCTCACCGGCAGCCACTACGACACCGTGCGCAACGGTGGCAAGTACGACGGCCGCCTGGGCATCTTCGTGCCGATCGCCTGCGTGCGCGTGCTGCACCGCGCCGGCCGGCGCCTGCCCTACCACTTCGAGGTGGTGGGCTTTGCCGAAGAAGAAGGCCAGCGCTACAAGGCCACCTTTCTGGGCTCGGGCGCGCTGGTGGGCGACTTCAAATCCGAATGGCTGGAGCAACAGGACGCCGACGGCATCACCATGCGCCAGGCCATGCAGCACGCGGGCCTGGCCATCGACGACATCGCCGCGCTGCGCCGCAACCCGGCCGACTACCTGGGCTTCATCGAGGTGCACATCGAGCAGGGCCCGGTGTTGAACGAATTGAATCTGCCGCTGGGCATCGTCACCTCCATCAACGCCAGCGTGCGCTACGTGGGCGAATACGTCGGCCAGGCCAGCCACGCCGGCACCACGCCCATGAACCGCCGCCGCGACGCCGCCTGCGCCGCCGCCGAGCTGGCCCTGTTTGCCGAGCAGCGCGCGGCCAAGGATGGCGACTCGGTGGCCACCATGGGCATGCTGGCCGTGCCCAGCGGCTCCATCAACGTGGTGCCGGGCCGTTGCAGCTTCAGCCTGGATCTGCGCGCGCCCAGCAATGCCCAGCGCGACGCCATGGCGCAGGACATCGTGGCCGAGGCGCACGCCATTGCCGAGCGCCGCGGCGTGATGCTCAAGCTCGACGAGACCATGCGCGCGGCCGCCGCGCCCAGCGCTCCGGCCTGGCAAAAGCGCTGGGAAGCGGCCGTGCAGTCGCTGGGCCTGCCGGTGTTTCGCCTGCCCAGCGGCGCCGGCCACGACGCCATGAAGCTGCACGAGGTGATGCCCCAGGCCATGCTGTTCGTGCGCGGCGAGAACGCCGGCATCAGCCACAACCCGCTGGAGCAGACCAGCGCCGAGGACATGGAACTCGCCGTGCGTGCCATGCAGCATCTGCTGGATGCCGTGGCAGTCGAGAAACTTCAATAATCATAGCTGCTTGCGCTTGCCACACCTGTGCCAGAGCCACTTTTCATTTAAAAATCATGACCGACACCTCCGCCATCCACGCCCAGCTCGACGCCTGGGTCGATCAGCACTTCGACGAGCAGGTCCAGTTCCTGCAGCAACTGGTGCGCGTGCCCACCGACACCCCGCCGGGCAACAACGCGCCGCATGCCGAGCGCACCGCCGAGCTGATCCAGGCCTGGGGCTTCGACGCCGAAAAGCACCCGGTGCCGCAGCGCGAGGTGCAGGACTACGGCATGCAAAGCATCACCAACCTGATCGTGCGCCGCCCCTACGGCGCCGGCGGCAAGACCATTGCGCTGAACGCCCACGGCGACGTGGTGCCGCCGGGCGAAGGCTGGGCGCACGACCCCTACGGCGCCGAAATCGAGGACGGCAAGATGTACGGCCGCGCCACCGCCGTCAGCAAGAGTGACTTTTCCACCTTCACGTTCGCGGTGCGCGCGCTGGAAGCCGTGGCCAGGCCCAGGCAAGGCGCCGTCGAGCTGCACTTCACCTACGACGAGGAATTCGGCGGCCTGCTGGGCCCCGGCTGGCTTTTGAAAAACGGCCTGACCCGGCCCGACTTGATGATCGCCGCCGGTTTCAGCTACGAAGTGGTGACGGCGCACAACGGCTGCCTGCAAATGGAGGTCACCGTCCAGGGCCGCATGGCTCATGCCGCCGTGCCCGACACCGGCGTGGACGCGCTGCAGGCTGCGGTGTTCATCATGAACGCGCTGTATGCGGAAAACACGGCCTATCAAAAGATCAGCTCCCGGGTGCCCGGCATCAATCACCCCTACCTCAACATCGGCCGCATCGAAGGTGGCACCAACACCAACGTGGTCCCGGGCAAGGTGGTGCTCAAGCTCGACCGCCGCATGATCCCCGAGGAAAAACCGGCCCAGGTCGAGGCGCGCATCCGCAATGTGATCGAAGACGCCACGCGCCAATTCAACCGCTGGCGCGGCGTGAAGGGTGAGGACGCCGTGCGCACCGACGTGCGGCGCATCCTGCTGGCCAACGCCATGACGCCGCTGCCCGGCAATGCGCCGCTGGTCGACGCCATCCAGCGCAATGCCCAGGCGGTGTTTGGCGCCAAGCCCCCCGCCGTTGGCACGCCGCTGTATACCGACGTGCGCCTGTACGGCGAGCACGGCATCCCCGGCGTGATCTACGGCGCCGGCCCGCGCACCGTGCTGGAAAGCCACGCCAAGCGCAACGACGAGCGCGTGGACCTGCAGGACCTGCGCCGCGCCACCCAGGTGGTGGCCCGCACCCTTGCCGACCTGCTGACCAGCCCCTAATCCTCTCACCCACGGCGTCCGCCAGAGACCCGAAGCCCAGGAGACATGATGACCCCCAACGTCCACCCCATCGACGAGCGCCTGCCCACCGGCAAGCTGACCGCGCTCGGCCTGCAACACGTGCTGGTGATGTATGCCGGCGCCATCGCCGTGCCGCTGATCGTCGGCCGCGCGCTCAAGCTGTCGCCGCACGAGGTGGCCATGCTGATCTCGGCCGACCTGTTTTGCTGCGGCCTGGCCACACTGATCCAGGCCTTTGGCGCCACGCAATGGTTCGGCATCAAGCTGCCGGTGATGATGGGCGTGACCTTTGCCGCCGTCAGCCCCATGGTGGCCATTGCCAGCAGCAACCCCGGCACCGACGGCGCGCGATTGCTGTTCGGCTCCATCATCGGCGCCGGCATCATCTCGATCCTCATCGCGCCGGTGGTCAGCCGCATGCTGCGCTTCTTCCCGCCGGTGGTCACCGGCACCATCATTGCGGTCATCGGCATCGATTTGATGCGCGTGGGCATCAACTGGATCTTCGGCAACCCCGTGGGCCCGACCGCGCCCCTGATCGTCTCGCCCGAGCACAGCGAATGGCTGAGCACCCTGCGCAGTGCCGGCGCCACGGGTGCGCCCGGCGTGCCGGCCGTGCCCCAGGGCCTGGCGCTGGCGCCCACGCTGCCCAACCCGCGCTACGCCGCGCTGTCGGGCGTGGGCGTGTCAGCCATCGTGCTGGTCACCATCTTGCTGGTCGCCAAGTTCGCCAAGGGCTTTCTGGCCAATATCTCGGTGCTGGTCGGCATCATCGTCGGCGGCGTGGTGGCGGCGGCCAGCGGCATGATGAACTTCAGCAAGGTCAGCGAAGCCAAGTGGGTGGACCTGGTGCTGCCCTTTCACTTCGGCATGCCGATCTTCGACCCGGTGTCGATCCTGACCATGTCGCTCATCATGCTGGTGGTGATGATCGAGTCCACCGGCATGTTCCTGGCGCTGGGCGAGATGACCGACAAGCAGATCGACCAGCCCATGCTCTCGCGCGGCCTGCGCACCGACGGCCTGGGCACCCTGCTGGGCGGCATCTTCAACACCTTCCCGTACACCAGCTTCTCGCAGAACGTGGGCCTGGTCGCGGTCACCGGCATCAAGAGCCGCTTTGTCTGCGTGGCCGGCGGCGTGATCCTGATCCTGCTGGGCCTGCTGCCCAAGATGGCGGCGCTGGTCGAGTCGCTGCCCACGGTGGTGCTGGGCGGCGCCGGCATCGTCATGTTCGGCATGGTCGCGGCCACCGGCATCCGCATCCTGGGTGGCGTGGACTTCGTCAAAAACCGCAACAACGCCCTGGTCGTGGCCGTGTCGATCGGCGTCGGCATGATCCCCGTCATCGCGCCCCGATACCTGCAGTGGATGCCGCACTCCATCCACATCCTGATCGAGTCGGGCATCGTGCTGGCCTCCATCTCGGCGGTAGTGCTGAACCTGGTGTTCAACGGCAGCAAGGGCGACACCGAGGCCGTGATCCGCGCGGCCAAGCAGGCCGAGGCGCATTGAGGCAGGAGCCGGATTTCATCCGTCACCCTGCCGCGCCGAAAACAGCGCGCCTTGGGCGCGCTTTTTTCACACGTCGATCGCCGTCGCCGATCCGGCCTGCTTGCGCAGCTCGAACTTCTGGATCTTGCCGGTGCTGGTCTTGGGCAGCTCGCCGAACACCACGGCGCGCGGCACCTTGAAGCCGGCCAGGTGCTGCTTGCAGTGGGCCACGATGTCGGCCTCGCTCACCTGGGCGCCAGCCTTCAGCTCGATGAAGGCGCAGGGGGTTTCGCCCCACTTGGGGTCGGGCTTGGCGACCACGGCCGCGGCCAGCACGGCGGGGTGGCGGTACAGCACGTCTTCGACCTCGATGGACGAGATGTTCTCGCCGCCCGAGATGATGATGTCCTTGCTGCGGTCCTTGATCTTGATGTACCCGTCAGGGTATTGCACCGCCAAGTCGCCCGAATGGAACCAGCCGCCGGCAAAGGCCTCGGCCGTGGCGGTGGGGTTCTTCAGGTAGCCCTTCATGGCGATGTTGCCGCGGAACATGATCTCGCCCATCGTTTCGCCATCCAGCGGCACGGCTTGCATCGTCTCGGGGTCGATCACGCGCGCGTCACGCTGCAGGTGGTAGCGCACGCCCTGGCGGGCGTTCAGGGCGGCGCGCTCGCCGATGGGCAACTCGTCCCAGCGTTCATGCTTGGCACACACGGTGGCCGGGCCGTAGACCTCGGTCAGGCCGTACACGTGCGTCAGATCGAAGCCCATCTGCTCCATGCCCTCGATCATCGAGGCCGGCGGCGCGGCTCCGGCCACCATGCACTTGACGCCGCGCGGCACACCGGCCTTCAGCTCGGCGGGTGCGTTCACCAGAAGCCCGTGCACGATGGGCGCGCCGCAGTAGTGCGTCACGCCGTGCTGGCGGATGGCGTCGAAGATGGCCTTGGCCTCCACGCGGCGCAGGCACACGTTGACACCTGCACGCGCCGCCACCGTCCACGGAAAGCACCAGCCGTTGCAGTGAAACATGGGCAGCGTCCACAGGTAGACCGCGTGCTTGGGCATGTCCCATTCCAGGATGTTGCTGACGGCATTGGTGGCCGCGCCGCGGTGGTGGTAGACCACGCCCTTGGGGTTGCCGGTGGTGCCGCTGGTGTAGTTCAGTGCAATGGCGTCCCATTCGTCAGCCGGATAGACCCATTCGAAGCCGGCGTCACCCTGCGCCAAAAAGTGCTCGTAGGTGGTGCTGCCGATGGGCTCGCCCGCGCCGTACAGCGCGTCCTCCACGTCGATCACCCGCATCGGCGCCTTCGACTGCCGCAGCGCCAGCGCCTTCTTCATCACGCCGGCAAATTCCGGATCGACGATCACCACCTTGGCCTCGCCGTGGTCCAGCATGAAGGCCACGGCCTCGGGGTCGAGCCGGGTGTTCAGCGCGTTCAGCACGGCGCCGGCCATGGGCACGCCGAAATGCGCCTCCACCATCGGCGGGGTGTTGGGCAGCATCACGGCGACGGTGTCGTTCTTGCCCACGCCGGCCTGCTGCAAGGCGCTGGCCAACTGGCGGCAGCGCGCATAGGTCTGGCCCCAGCTTTGGCGCAGATCGCCATGCACCACGGCCAATCGCTCGGGATAGACCTCGGCCGCACGCTGGATGAACGCCAGCGGCGTGAGGGGGGCAAAGTTGGCTTCAGTGCGGGGCAGGTCGGTATCGAAAATCGAAGGCATGGCAAGGCTCCGGCGAATGAACCTTCCCATGATAGTCAAAATGGGCCGGCACGTCCCTTGCGCGACAATCGACCGGTGGCCATTCCCCAACCCTTCATCCAGGAACTTCTGGCACGCGCCGACGTGGTCGAGATCGTCGGCCGCTACGTGCAGCTGAAGAAAACCGGCGCCAATTTCTCGGGCCTGTGCCCCTTCCACGGCGAGAAAACGCCCTCCTTCACCGTCAGCCCCTCCAAGCAGTTCTTTCACTGCTTTGGCTGCGGCAAGAACGGCAACGCCATCGGCTTTCTGATGGAGTTCACCGGCGCGGGTTTCGTCGAGGCCGTGCACGACCTGGCCCAGCAATACGGCCTGCCGGTGCCCGAGGACGAGCGCAGCCCCGCCGAGCGCGCCCGCGCCGCACAGGAGAGCGAAAAGCGCGCCACCCTGACCGACGTGCTCGAGCGCGCCGCCGACGCTTACCGCCAGCACCTCAAGGCCTCGCCCCACGCGGTCGACTATCTCAAGCGGCGCGGCGTCTCCGGCGCCGTGGCGCGCGACTTCGGCCTGGGCTACGCGCCCGAGGGCTGGCGCGCGCTGGCCAGCGTGTTTCCCGACTACGCCGACCCGCTGCTGGAGCAAAGCGGCCTGGTCATCGTCGGCGAGCAGGATGAAGACAAGCGCTACGACCGCTTTCGCGACCGCATCATGTTCCCCATCCGCGACGTGAAAGGCCAGGTGATCGGCTTTGGCGGGCGCGTGCTGGGCGACGAAAAACCCAAGTACCTGAATTCGCCCGAAACCCCGGTGTTCCACAAGGGCCGCGAGCTGTACGGCCTGTTCGAGGCGCGCGGCGCGCTGCGCGAGCACGGCTACGCCCTGGTCACCGAAGGCTACATGGACGTGGTGGCCCTGGCCCAGCTGGGCTTTGCCAACGCCGTGGCCACCCTGGGCACCGCCTGCACGCCCGAGCATGTGCACAAGCTGTTTCGCTTCACCAACAGCGTGGTCTTCAGCTTCGACGGCGATGCCGCCGGTCGGCGCGCAGCGCACAAGGCGCTGGCCGCCGCCCTGCCCCTGGCCAGCGACGTGCGCAGCGTCAAGTTTTTGTTCTTGCCTCCCGAGCACGACCCCGACAGCTTCATCCGCACCGAAGGCGCCGAAGCCTTCCGCCAGGCGGTGCAGGCCGCCGTTCCCCTGTCGCGCTTCGTGCTGGACGCCGCCGCCGAGGGCTGCGACATGGAAACGGCCGAAGGGCGCTCGCACTTTGCCGCCAACGCCCGGCCGCTGTGGCAGGCCTTGCCCGCCGGCGCGCTGGCGCAGCAGCTGCTGGGCGAGATCGCCGCGCTGGTGCGCATTGGCACCCACGAGCTGCACGCGCTGTGGGGCGTTCGCCCCGCCGGCCCCATCGCCAGTACCCGGGCGCTGCGCGAGCGTCACGCGGGCAACACCGCGCCCCCAGCCGGCCCCGGAACGTCCGGGCGAGGGACACCGCAAGTCCCCCAACGCGCGGCGCCGCTGGGCCGCGCCCAGCGCGCGCTGCAAATCGTGCTGACCGCGCCCGAGATCTGGCCGGCGCTGTCGGCCAGCGACCATCAGCTGCTGTGCGAGCTGCCGGCGCCGTACGGGGCGCTGTTCACCTGGCTCGACGGCCAGGAGCAGGAGCACGGCACCCAACCCTGGAGCGCCCTGCGCGAGGCCCTGCGCGAGCACGAGCACGAAAACGCCGCCGTACAAGCGATCGAAAGCCTGCATGACGACATCGAGTCGGACCCCGCCGAGCTGCACGCGATCCTGCGCCGCGAGCGCCCGCTGTACCTGAAGCGGCGCATGGACGCCGCCCTGAGCGCCGGCGACCTGGAGCTGTACCAGGCGCTGCTGCCCCAACTGGCGGCCGCCAAGGCATCCTTGAATGTCGTTGAAAACAGCTGAGTTCGCCCTTGAAATCCGAAAAACCAGTTATAATTGTGG
The DNA here is from genome assembly GCF_046348305.1 of Ottowia sp. Taxonomy (GTDB): domain Bacteria; phylum Pseudomonadota; class Gammaproteobacteria; order Burkholderiales; family Burkholderiaceae_C; genus Ottowia. Next base: position 21,496 of record NZ_JAXMEM010000008.1, on the reverse strand, counting down.
GTTGTCACCGGCAAGAGCGACAGCAGCACCTCCGGATCGGCCAGCGCACAAGCACCGCCTGAGCGCGCTCCCACACAGGGTCGGCCACATCGCCGCAAGGACTGCACTCCAAATGTTCGCCCGACCATCTTGCCCATGACGGTTTGATGCCTGTGCGGCCGCGCGCCCAGCAGGCAACAGCCGCAGTGCTTTTCTATTGTTTTGATTCGGATTGGAACCATCTGACCGGAAGCGCGTGCCCGCGTTCCGGTTGTCAAACCCCATCCGCCCAGAGGTCGAACCATGCCCACCAGCGCCAAAACCGCCAAGTCTCCTGCCAAGGCCGCTCCCGCCACGCCCAAGGCCGGCAAAGCCAAGGCCGCCGCCGAAGAACTCGAGAGCAAAGCCGTCGCCAAGAAGGCCACGGGCCGAAAGGCCGCGGGCCCCGCCAAGCCTGCCGCTGAAAAATCGCCGCCGCCCAAGCGTGGGGCCGCCGGCAAGGCCGCTGCCCGCGATCAGGACGACGCCGATCTGTCCGACATCGAGGCTGACCTGGAGGGCGAGCCCGAGGCCGCCGCGCCCGAGGTGGTGGAAAAGGCCAAGCCGCTTCGCATGAAGATCAGCAAGGCCAAGGAGCGGGCCTTGATGAAGGAGTTCGGCCTGGACGAAGGCGTGCTCTCCGAAGAGGAGATGAACACCCGCCGCGCCAACCTGAAGGCTCTGCTCAAGCTCGGCAAGACGCGCGGCTATCTGACGCACGGCGAAATCAACGACCACCTGCCCGACAAGCTGGTGGATGCCGAGACACTGGAGGCCGTGGTCTCCATGCTCAACGACCTGGGCGTGGCCGTGTATGAGCAGACGCCCGACGCCGAGACCCTGCTGCTGACCAACACCGGCACCAGTACCGCCACCGAGGAAGAAGCCGAGGAAGAGGCCGAGGCGGCGCTGTCCACCGTGGACAGCGAGTTCGGCCGCACCACCGACCCGGTGCGCATGTACATGCGCGAGATGGGTACGGTGGAACTGCTCACGCGCGAGGGCGAGATCGAGATCGCCAAGCGCATCGAGGGCGGCCTGATGGAGATGATGGACGCCATCAGCGCCAGCCCCACCACGATCGCCGAAATCCTGAAGATGGCCAGCGAGATTCGCGAGGGCAAGGTGGTCATCAGCACCATCGTCGATGGCTTTGCCGACGCCGACGAGAACGACGACTACGTGGCCGAGGAAGACTTCGACGAGTACGACGAAGAGGACGACGACGACGGCAAGGGCGGCTCCAAGGCCATGACGCGCCTGCTGGAGAAGCTCAAGGCCGAGGCGCTGGAGCGCTTTGACGACGTCGCCGCGCTGTTCGACAAGGTGCGCCGTGCCTACGACAAGGAAGGCTGGGGTTCGCCCACCTATGTCAAGGCCCAGCACGCGCTGTCGCAGCGGCTGATGAGCATCCGCTTCACGGCCAAGACCATCGAGAAACTGTGCGACCTGCTGCGCGGCCAGGTGGACGACGTGCGCAAGTACGAGCGCGAGCTGCGCCGTATCGTGGTCGATCGCTGCGGCTATCCGCAGGAGCTCTTCATCGCCGATTTTTCCGGCCGCGACAAGGCGGGCCACCGGGTGCGCTCGCATCTGCTGGAGCTCAAGTGGGTCGAAAGGCAGGCGGCTGCGGGCAAGCCCTGGAGCGCGATCATGGAGCGCAACATCCCGCCGATCCAGGACTTGCAGCAAAAACTGATCGACCTGCAGGCGCAGGTGGTGGTGCCGCTCGACGAGCTGAAGGCCATCAACAAGCGCATGAACGAGGGCGAAGCCGCCAGCCGGGACGCCAAGAAGGAGATGATCGAGGCCAACTTGCGCCTGGTCATCTCGATCGCCAAGAAGTACACCAACCGCGGCCTGCAGTTCCTGGACCTGATCCAGGAGGGCAACATCGGCCTGATGAAGGCGGTCGATAAATTCGAATACCGCCGCGGCTACAAATTCTCGACCTACGCCACCTGGTGGATCCGCCAGGCCATCACGCGCTCGATCGCCGATCAGGCACGCACCATCCGCATCCCGGTGCACATGATCGAGACCATCAACAAGATGAACCGCATCTCGCGCCAGCACCTGCAGGAATTCGGCTTCGAGCCGGACGCCGCCCTGCTGGCCGAGAAGATGGAAATGCCCGAGGACAAGATCCGCAAGATCATGAAGATCGCCAAGGAGCCGATCTCGATGGAAACCCCCATCGGCGACGACGACGACAGCCACCTGGGCGATTTCATCGAGGACACCAACAACACCGCGCCGGTGGAAGCGGCCATGCAGGCCGGCCTGCGCGATGTCGTCAAGGACATCCTCGACAGCCTGACCCCGCGCGAGGCCAAGGTGCTGCGAATGCGCTTTGGCATCGAGATGGACAACGACCACACGCTGGAAGAGGTGGGCAAGCAGTTCGACGTCACGCGCGAGCGCATCCGCCAGATCGAGGCCAAGGCGCTGCGCAAGCTCAAGCACCCCAGCCGCTCGGACAAGCTGCGCAGCTTCACCGACAACACCTGACCGCTTTTTTCAATCAAATCAGCGTCTGGCCAGCATCTGATATGCGCCAGACGCTATTTTATTTGTAGTATCCAATGCATCCATGAACCCTGATGCCGACAAAATCTGGAAGGCCCCGCGCTGGGCCCTGGCCATCTTGCTGGCCATGCTCGGCATGCTGGGGCCGTTTTCCATCGACACCTATCTGCCCGCGTTCTCGGCCATCTCCCGGTCGCTGCACGCCACACCGGTCGAGATGCAGCAAACGCTGTCGGCCTACCTGTTCGGCTTCGCCTTCATGAACCTGTTTCACGGTGCGCTGTCCGACAGCTTCGGGCGCCGACCGGTGATCCTGGGCGGCCTGATCCTGTTCACCCTGGCTTCCATCGGCTGCGCACTGTCGCAAACCGTGGGGCACCTGATCTTCTTTCGCGCGCTGCAGGGCCTGTCCACCGGCGCCGGCGTGGTGGTTTCGCGCGCCGTCATCCGCGACATGTTTCCCCAGGCCGAAGCCCAGCGCGTGATGAGTCAGGTCACCATCTTCTTTGGTGTCGCGCCCGCCATCGCGCCCATGATGGGCGGCGTGCTGTCCGAGTATCTCGGCTGGCACTCGATCTTCTGGTTTCTGGTGGGGGTCGGCGTGGTGTTGATCGTCGCCAACCTGCGCCTGCTGCCCGAGACGCTGCACGTCAAGGACCGCCAACCCTTTCACGTCAAGCACCTGTTGAAAGGCTACGCGGCGCTGCTGTCGGACCCGCGTTTTTTCCTGCTGGCGCTGGCCTCGGGCGTGCCCTTCAACGGCCTGTTTCTCTACATTCTGGGGGCGCCTGCCTATCTGGGCGACGTGCTGCACCTCAAACCCACGCAGTTCTTCTGGTTCTTCGCGCTCAACATCGGCGGGATCATGGTGGGCTCCTGGCTGTCGGGCCGCATGGCCGGCAAGGTCGCGCCCAAGAATCAGGTCATGCAGGGTTTTCGCATCATGGTGGCCGTCACGGTGCTGAACATCGCCGCCAATGCCTTGCTGGAGCCCGAGATCTGGTGGTCGCTGTGGCCGATCGCCCTGTTTGCCTTCGGCTGGGCGCTGATGGTGCCGGTGGTGACGCTGCTGGTGCTCGACCTGCATCCCGAGCGGCGCGGCATGGCCTCGTCGCTGCAATCGGTGGTGGGCTCGGTGGCCAACGGCATCGTGGCCGGCGCCGTGGCCCCGCTGGTCATGCATTCGGCCCTGGGCATGGCGCTGATGTCGGCCGTCTTCATGGTGGTGGGGCTGGCGTCCTGGCTGTGGCTGCACAAGCGCTGGCCCGAGATCGGCGACCCGCGCCGGCAAGTGGCGAACGCGTCTCAGCCTAGAAACGGCAGTTGACCGCTTTCAACCGTCGTGAGCGCCGCATGGACATTGACTTTGATGGCTTCGTTGCCCCTCACCTGTGGGGTGACAGCGCTACGCACTCGCCAGCACCGCGCTCGGCGCGCCATGCCGCGTTGCTTCTCCTTGCGGGCAGAAGCCCGCCGCGTCGTCGCGCCTTGCCTGGCACACCGATCACGGCACTGGCAAGCGCGTCCAATTGCCGTTTCTAGGCTCAGCGCTCCTGATAGCTGGCCAGTTTGCCCACGTCGGGGATGCGGATCTCGCGCTTGTCCACCTCGATCAGCCCTTGCGAAGCCAAATCGCCCAACACGCGCGAAAAATACTCCGGCGTGATCGACAGGCGCGATGCAATGACCGCCTTGCTGACGGGCAGCGTCACCGTCATCGACGCGCTGCCCGGCTCGGGTGTCGAGCGTCCGCCCAGCAGGTAGCCGATCACGCGCTGCGTGCCGCTGTGCAGCGAATACGCCTGCACGTCGTGCACCAGGCCTTGCAGGCGCCGCGCCAGACCGGCCAGCATGTGCAGCGAGAACTCCGGGTTGCGCTCGATCTCGCGCATCACGCCCGCGCGCTCGACGGTGAGCAACAGCGTCTCGGTCAGGGTCTGGGCCGTCACCAGATAGGGCGAGCCCATGAACATCACCGCCTCGCCAAAGCTGCGACCCGGCCCGCACAGGTGGATCACCTTTTCGACCCCCGTGGGCGACATGGCAAACAGCTTGACCTGCCCCATGATCACGACGTGAAATTCGCGGCAGGCGTCGCCCACGTGAAAAATCACGCGCCCGCGCTCCAGCCGGCGGACATGGCAATCCTGGGCCAGGCGGGTGCGCTCGGCCTCGGTGATGCTGGAAAACAGCGGCAGAGTGCCCAGGTAGCGCTGAAGATCGAAACTGTCGTGCGTCACGGTCAGGGGCCGGGGTTTGCCGGCGGTCATGGAACGCAGTGTAGGGCCGGCGGATTCGGCCCGCGCGCCCTCACGCCGCCTTCTTGCCGCCCACGCCCAGATAGGTCTCGATCACGCGCCGATCGGTGAGCAGCGCGCTGGCCTCGCCCTCCAGCGCCACGGCGCCCATCTCCAGCACGTAGCCGCGGTCGGCCACCTGCAGCGCCGCGCGGGCGTTCTGCTCGATCAGCAGCACCGACACGCCCAGATCGCGCAGCGAAGCCACGATGTGCAACACCTCGCGCACGATCAGGGGCGCCAGGCCCAGCGAGGGTTCGTCCAGCATCAGCAGCTTGGGGCGCGCCATCAGCGCCCGGCCGATCGCCAGCATCTGCCGCTCGCCACCCGACAGCGTGGCGGCCAGTTGCGCGCGTCGCTCCTTCAGGCGCGGGAACAAGTCAAACACCTCGCCCATGCGCTCGGCCTGGTCGCGCTGGCCGCGCCGCCAGCGGGCGAAGCCTCCCAGCAGCAGGTTGTCCTCCACCGACATCTCGCCGAACAGCTCGCGCTTTTCGGGCACCAGGCCGACGCCCCGGGCCACCATGGATTCCACCGTGGGCCGCGCAATGCTCTGGCCGGCCAGCTGCACGCCGCCGGTGGACGGCAGCAAACCCATGGCGGCATTCAGCAGCGTGCTCTTGCCGGCGCCGTTGGGGCCGATCACGGTGACGATCTCGCCCTCGCCCACCGTCAGCGCCACCTGGTGCAGCGCCTCGACCGGCCCGTAGCAGACGGAAAAACCGTTCAGTTCAAGCAACGGGGTCGCGCTCATGCTTGCGCTCCCGGCATGTCACTGCCCAGGTACGCCGCCATCACGCGCGGATCGGCCTGCACCTGGGCGGGCGTGCCCAGGGCAATGACGGTGCCGAACTCCAGCACGGTGACGCGGTCGGCCAGGTTCATGACGAACTCCATGTCGTGTTCCACCACCAGCACCGCCAGCCCCTCGGCGCGCAGTTGCGCCAGCAGCTCGGCCAGGGCCTGCTTTTCAAGGTGGCGCAAGCCGGCGGCGGGCTCGTCCAGCAGCAGCACGGATGGCTGGCCGGCCAGCGCCCGCGCGATCTCGACGATGCGCTGCTGGCCCAGCGGCAGCGATGCCGCCGGCGTGTCGATGTATTGCGTGAGGCCGCAGCGCTCGATCTGGCGGCGCGCCTCGGCCAGCAAGGCGGCTTCTTCGTGTCGGTCGCGGCGCAGCATGGCCGACAGCCAGCCGCGATGCCCACGCAGGTGCGCTCCCACGGCGACGTTCTCGAGCACACTGCGCTGACCCAGCAGCCGCACGTGCTGAAAGGTGCGCCCCAGCCCCAGCGCGGCAAATGCGCGCGAGGGCTTGCCGGCCATGGCCTGGCCCAGCAGCGCGACGGTGCCCGAGGTCGGGTCGTCCACCCCCGAGATCATGTTGAAGAAAGTGCTCTTGCCCGCGCCGTTGGGCCCGATCAGCGCATGTACCTCGCCGGCCTTGACATCCAGGTTGACGGCGTTGTTGGCCACCAGACCGCCAAAGCGCTTGGTGACCTCGCGCGCCTCCAGTACGGACTGGCCCGCCGGCGGCAGCGCATGCCGCGGCAGCTCCGCGGCCGTCGTTTGCGCGTGGCGCGGCGCTTCGGGCTTGATGAATTTGCGCGCCCCGGCCGCAATCAGGGGCCACAAACCATCGGCCGCGCGTTGCAGCACCAGCAACATGAGCAGGCCGAAGACGATGACCTCGAAGTTGCCGCTTGCGCCCAGCAGGCGCGGCAGCCAGTCCTGCAGCTGCTCCTTGAGCAGGGTGATCAGCGTGGCGCCCAGCACCGCACCCCACAGATGGCCGGAGCCGCCCACCACGGCCATGAACAGGTATTCGATGCCGATGTTCAGGTCGAAAGGTGTGGGGTTGACGAAGCGCTGCAAGTGCGCATAGAGCCATCCGGACACGGCCGACAGCAGGGCGGCCAACACGAACAGCTTCATGCGCTGGCGCCCGGTGTCCACGCCCATCGACTCGGCCATCACGCGACCGCTCTTGAGCGCACGGATGGCCCTGCCCTCGCGCGAGTCCAGCAGGTTGTGCAAGGCCCAGATCGCCAGCAGCAGCACGGCCCAGATCAGCACCCCCAGCACGCGCGGCGAACTCAGCTCGAAGCCGCCGATCGTCAGCGCTGGCACGCCGGTGATGCCGGTGAAGCCCCCCAGGCCATCCAGGTTGCCGAAGATGTAATACAGGCTCAGACCCCAGGCCAGCGTGCCCAGCGGCAGGAAGTGCCCCGCCAGCGGCAGCGTGACCGCGCCCAGAAACCAGGCGATCAGCGCCGTGACCGCCAGGCCCAGCAGCAGGCCCAGCCACGGCAAGGCACCCGCCGGCAGCGCCGACAATGCCTGCGCGGCCGTGGGCGAGGTGCAGATCCAGGCCGTGGCGTACGCCCCCAGGCCGACGAAGGCCGCCTGCCCGAACGAGGTGATGCCGCCCACGCCGGTGAGCATGACCAGGCCCACGGCGACCAGGGAGTACAGGCCGATGTAGTTCACCAGGGTGATGGTGAAAGCCCCAAACAGGGGCCAGGCCAGCGCGAACAGGGCGATGGCAAGCCAGGTGAAATGGCGACTCGTCATTCCTCGTCCTCCACGTGACGGGTGTTGAGCGAGCGCCACCACAGCACCGGAATGATGAGGGTGAACACGATGACTTCCTTGAAGGCACTGGCCCAGAACGAGGAGAAGGATTCGAGCTGGCCCACCAGCAGCGCGCCCAGCACCGACATGGGGTAGCTCATCAGCCCGCCGACGATGGCCGCGACAAAGCCCTTCAAGCCGATCAGGAAGCCGGTGTCGTAGTAGATGGTGGTGATGGGTGCGATCAGCAGGCCGCAAACGGCGCCGATGAGTGCGGCCAGCGCAAAACAGATGTCCCCCGACAGGTCGGTCGGGATGCCCATCAGGCGCGCACCCACGCGGTTGATGGCGGTGGCGCGCAGCGCCTTGCCGATGATGGAGCGCTCGAAAAACACGTACATCGCCGCCAGCAGCACGACGGCCGCGCCGATCACCACCAGCGACTGGCCGCTGACCGGCAAGCCGCCCAGATCCCAGCGCGCGTCCCACATTGTCGCGGTGCGCGCGCCCTCGGCGCCAAAGAAGTACAAGCCCAGCCCCACCATGACCCAGTGCAGTGCAACCGACACGATCAGCAGCATCAGCACGCTGGCGTGCGCCAGCGGGCGGTACACCAGCCGGTACAGCAGCGGGCCCATGGGCACGATCAGCAGCAGCGCCAGCACCGTCTGCGCCCAGGCCGCGGCCGGCCTGACCCACAGCGCCACCGCGGCTGCCACCGCCGGCAGCACGATGGCCCACACGGCGGTGGACCCCCAATCGACATGCAAGCCCCGCCAGTGCCGCCACGCCTCCACCACCAGGGTCAGCACGGCCAGGCCCAACAGCAACCAGATGGCCGAGGGCACGCCGCCGGCCTGGATGGCGGCCATCGACAGCGCCGCGTAAGTGACGAATTCCCCTTGCGGGATGAAGATCACGCGCGTGACGGAAAACACCAGCACCAGCGCCAGCGCCACCAGCGCGTAGATCGCGCCGGTGACGAGACCGTCCTGGCCCAGCATCAGGGCTATTTGTGCGTCCATTGACTGATAAACCTGTTCATCGCGAAGCCTTGTCAAGAAAGCCCCGGGGGCTGCATGCGGGGCCGGCGAAATCCCGTGGGAACCGATACCGCCGGAGGGATGATATCCACCGCAGGCCGTCGCAAGATTTGCTCAGCGCCCGGATTCTTCAACCCGCTCGTCTCATTCCATCCGTCGAATTCAAGTCCGATTTATTTATATTAAATAATTATTTCAACGCCAACGCAAGACGTGATCCCTCATGGAAAACCATGATATCGGTACAGGACACCCTGGTTTTCTCCCCGGCGCCATCGGTCGCTCGCGCCGACCGGCCCACTGCGGATCTCCGTGATGCATCGCCATACGCGAACAGGGCGACTGCCGCAGGCACGTCGCCCTGTTCTGAACGGTGCGAACACTCAAGAACGCAGCCGCCCATGGCCGCTCATTTGCCGGGCTGATACACCCACTTGCCGTTCTCGATCTTGACCATGACCACGCCGCGCTGGTCCAGCCCCAGGTGATCCTGCGGCGACATGTTGAAGATGCCGTGCGCGCCAGCCACGTCCTTGACCTGCTCAATGGCGTCGCGCAAGGCCGCGCGGAACGCCTCGGTGCCCGGCTGGCCACCCTTGAGCGCCACCGGCGCGGCCGCAGCCAGCACCTTGCCGGCGTCCCACACATGCCCGCCAAAGGTGGACACGCTGCCCTTGCCGTAGGCGCCCTCGTAGGCATGGATGTATTCCAGCGCCGACTTGCGCACCGGGTTGCTGGCCGGCAGTTGATCGGCCACCAGCACCGGGCCGGCCGGCAGCAGGGTGCCCTCCACGTCCTTGCCGCCCACGCGCAGGAAGTCGTTGTTGGCCACGCCGTGCGTCTGGTAGATCTTGCCGGTGTAGCCGCGCTCCTTCAGCGTCTTTTCGGGCAGCGCCGCCGGCGTGCCCGAGCCGGCGATCAGCACCGCGTCCGGCTTGGCAGCCATCAGCTTGAGCACTTGGCCGGTGACGGCGGTGTCGGTGCGGCCGTAGCGCTCGTTGGCGACCAGCTTGATCTTCTTGAGGTCCAGCGCCTTGACGGTTTCCTTGTACCAGCCCTCGCCGTAGGCGTCGGAAAAGCCGATGAAGCCCACCGTCTTGATGCCGTGGTCGGCCATGTGGCCGGCAATGGCCAGCGCCATCATGATGTCGTTTTGCGGCGTCTTGAACACCCAGCGCTTCTTGGCGTCCTGCGGCTCGATGATGGCCGCCGAGGCGCCCAGCGAGATCATCGGCGTCTTGCCCTCGGCCACCGCGTCGATCATGGCCAGCGAGGCCGGCGTGGTGGACGAGCCGAAGATGACATCCACCTTTTCGGACATCAGCTTGCGCGCATTGGTGACGGCGCCGGTGGTGTCGGACCCGTCGTCCAGCACGATGTAGTTGACCTTCTGTCCGCCCATGGTCTTGGGCAGCAGTGAGATGGTGTTTTTCTCGGGAATGCCCAGCGACGCGGCCGGCCCGGTGGCCGAGAGCGTGACGCCCACGTTGATGTCGGCCCAGGCGGACAGGGAGAAGCCGGTTGCGGCAAGGCACGCCAAGGCGATGTGTTTGATCTTCATGGATTTGGCTCCAACGGGGATTGAAATTGTCACGAGAAGGTGGCCGGAGAACGGGCTACCCATAAAGTGACCGCTCGGTCGGTTAATGATTGTATCGGCCCGCACCGGCTTGCACCCAGTCAACAAACTGGGAATTTCCCTATGCGTGAAAGCCCTGCACGCGCCAGCGTTGATGCGTGTTTCAGCCCAGCACGTGCGCTACCGTCAGCAGCGCCAGCAGCAGCAGCCACAGCGCCACCATCCGCCAAACCAGGCCCACCACGCGGGCAAAGTGCGCGACGCTGGGCGCCTCGCCAGGCAAGGCATCGGCCGGCCCGCCGGCCGCCAGCGGGCCCGGGGCCCGCATGGGCACGCTGCCCAGGCGCACACCCACGGCACCGGAGGCCGCCGCCAGGATGACGCCGTCGTTGGCGTTGGCAAACTGGCCCGCATGACGACGCCAGGCATCGATCGCATCCTCGAAGCTCCCCACGATGGCCAGCGCCAGCGCCGTCGCGCGTGCCGGAAGCCAGTCGATCCAGCGCCAGGCCTCGCCGGCGGCGCGCGCCAGGGCGGCGCTGACACCGCGTTCGGGCGCCGCCGCGTCGCGTCGCCAGACCCGCGACAGCGCCTCGGCCTGGCGATACAGCACGGCTCCGGCCGGGCCCAGGCCGAGCACCTCCAGCACGCAAAACCAGAGCATCACGCCAAACACGTGGCGATGCGCTGCCAGCACCGAAACCTCGAGCGCCTGGCGCACCACGTCGGAGCGCGCCACGGCGCTGGCATCGACCTGCCGCCACTGCGCCAGCAGCTGCCGCGCCCGCTCGTCATCGCCAATCTCCAGCGCGTCGCGAATGGCGACGAAGTGGTGGCTGAACTGGCGAAAACCAAGCGTGCAATACAGCACGGCGATGGTCCACAGCGTGGTCAATGGCCACCCTCCCAGCCAGGTCAGCAGTGCATGCACTGCCGCCACGCCCAGCGCAGGCAGGCCCACCGCCACCGCCCACGCCAGCCAGGCGTGATTGGCCGCGCCGGTATCCATGTTGCGCGCCACCGTGCGGGCCCATTGCAGCAGCCCCAGCATGACGGGGTTGCGCGGCGCCAAGGGCCACACCTGCTCGAGCAGCAAGGTGATCACGATGGCCAGCAAAATCATGCGGTGATGATAGTCAGGCCGCCGCTGTCGCGCGGCACCGAGATGTCGACTGCGGCTCAGGCCAGCAGGAATCTGTAGAAATTTCGCAACATGCCGGCCGTGGCGCCCCAGATGAAGTGCTCGGCGGCGGGCGCGCTTTCACCGCTGCCGGGCACCGCCTGGGCCGGTTCGCGGTAAGGCATCGAGAACCACTCGCGCACGCCGCCCGCCCATTCGAGGCGATGGCGGCGGTGGTGCGCCGGGTCCATCAAAAACGCCAGCGGCACCTCGAAGGCGTGCGCCACCTCATCGGCGTTGGGATGCAGCACGAAACCTTCGCGCACCAGCGCCACCACCGGCGTGACAAGAAACTGCGAGCCGGTCGCATAAACCGGCAACTGCCCCAGCACGTCGATGAAGCGATCCGCCAGTCCGACTTCCTCGCGGGTCTCGCGCAAGGCCGCGTGCACCACGTCGCCATCGCTGGTCTCGACCTTGCCGCCCGGAAACGCAACCTGGCCCGAGTGGCTGGACAAGCCCAGCGCACGCTCGGTCAGCAACACCGACAAACCACCCGAGCGCAGCACCAGCGGCACCAGCACGGCGGCGTCCACCGGCGCGCGATCGACGAAAAGTGGCTCCTGACGCACCTCGGGTTGCCAGGGCGGCGGCGCCTGAAAGCGCTGGCGCAAAGCCGCGGGCGTGAGCCGATCGGGCGGCACGGCGGGCAGGTGATCGTCCACGCCCGTCACCGGCACGCGGCGCGGGTCGAACGAAGGCAAAAGCGTTGGAGAGGTGGCCATGATGGATGGTGGGCGCCAATGCAAAAACCGCCTGCACGCGCAAAGCGGCAGGCGGTTGCAAGCGCAACCAGGCGACACCCGGTGGGGGGTGCCGCCCCGGCATCACGCGGTTTCGGCCTGGGGGGCGGCAGCGCGACCGGCGAGCTTTTCCTTGATGCGGGCCTTCTTGCCGCTCAGGCCGCGCAGGTAGTACAGCTTGGCGCGGCGCACATCGCCGCGGCGCTTGACCTCGATCTTGGCGATCAGCGGCGAGTAGGTCTGGAAGGTGCGCTCCACGCCTTCGCCGTTGGAGATCTTGCGCACGGTGAAGCCGCTGTTCAGGCCCCGGTTGCGCTTGGCGATCACCACGCCTTCGTAGGCCTGCACGCGCTTGCGGCTGCCTTCGACCACGTTCACGCTGACGATCACGGTGTCGCCGGGCGCAAAATCGGGCACGTTCTTGCCCAGGCGGGCGATTTCCTCTTTTTCGAGGGTTTCAATCAGGTTCATCACTCTTTTCCTGTCTCGATCATGCTCACGCTACGCTAGGGGCGGCCATGGTTGCACGGGTGGCACAAGGGCGTGGCCGCGGCGGACAGAGGATCGAAAAGCCTGCCATTATAGCGTGCCTGAAATGCTGCTCAGCAGCTGCTCGTCCCGAGCGTCCAGGCGGCCGGCCGCGCGCGCAGCGTCGATCAGGGCCGGGCGCTGATGCGCCGTCAGCAGCAGGCGCTGCTCGCGCCGCCAGCGCTCGATCTGCGCGTGGTGGCCCGACAGCAGCGGGGCAGGCACGGGCTGCTCACGCCACAGTTCGGGGCGGGTGTAGTGCGGGCAATCCAGCAGCCCATCCAGCGCGGGGTTGAAGCTGTCCTGCTGGTGGCTGCCCTCCTCGCCCAGCACGCCGGGCTGCAGGCGCGCCACCGCGTCCAGCAGGGCCAGCGCCGCGATTTCGCCGCCCGACAGCACGAAGTCGCCCAGGCTGATCTGCACATCGACGCAGGTGTCGATGAAGCGCTGGTCGATGCCCTCGTAGCGCCCGCAGATCAGGATGGCGCCGCGGCTTTCGGCCCAGCGCTGCACGCCGGCGTGGCGCAGCGGCTCGCCCGTCGGCGAGAACAGCACGGCCGGCGCCTGCACGTCGATCGCCTCGGCGCGGTCGGCGCGCACGGCGTGCAGGCAGCGCGCCAGCGGCTCGGCCATCATCACCATGCCGGGGCCACCGCCAAAGGGGCGGTCGTCGACGCGGCGGTAGTTGCCCTCGGCGTGCTCGCGCGGGTTCCACAGCTTCAGTTCGATCTGGCCGCTAGCGTAAGCGCGGCGCGTGATGCCCGCTTCCATAAACGGAGCAAACAGCTCCGGAAACAGCGTGATGACGTCAAAGCGCATGGGGCGAGGCTTACTGCACCGACCCCGGCAAGGGCGACTGCTGCGCGGCCGGCGTGAACAGGCGCGCCACGTCCACGGCGTCAAAGCGCTCCTGCTGGCCGCAAAAATCGCAGCTCACTTCCACCTGGCCCTGCTCGTGCACGATGGAGTCGACCTCGGCCTGGCCCAGGCCCTTGAGCATGGCGGCCACGCGCTCGCGGCTGCACGAGCAGGCAAAGCGCGGCCTCGTGCTGCCTTGCGCGGGCTCGAAGCGCCGCAGCGGCTCTTGCCAGAACAGGCGGTGCAGGACCGTGTCGGCATCCAGCCCCAGCAGCTCCTCGCGCTTGAGGCTGCGCGCCAGCAGCGACAGGCGCTCGAACGGGTCATCTGCATTGGTCTCATCCGCTGCCTCGCCGGCCACCTGGCTTTGCGCCAGGTTGTGCTGACCCTGCACCGGCAGGCGCTGCAGCAACAAGCCGGCGGCCACGTTGTCGTCTGCGGCCAGCACGAGGGTGGTGTCCAGTTGCTCGGACTGGCGCATGTAATGCTCCACCACGGGCCCGATGCCGCCCAGTGCGGCCCCGCCGGCGTCCACCAGCGGCACCACGCCCTGATAGGGCTGCTGGCCGGGCAGGCGCAGGCGCGGGTCCAGCGTGATGGCGCAGCGTCCGCCGCCGCGCACGTTGACCAGCTCGGCCAGGCTGGCGCCCGCGTGCACGGCGCCGGTCACCGACGCGGTGGCGCGCAGGCGCAGGTCGGACTGCACCTCGGCCACGGCCAGCTTGACCGGGCCGTCGCCAAAAATCTGCATCACCAACGCGCCGTCGAACTTGATGCCCGACTGCATCAGCACCGCGGCGGCGACCATCTCGCCCAGCAGGCCTTGCACGGGCGCGGGGTACGCCCCCGTTTGCGTGTTGGCCGCGCGCCGGCGCAGCACCTCTTGCCAGGCGTCGGTGAGGCGCACCAGCGCGCCACGCACCGGCAGGCCCTCGAAGATGAATTTGTGCAGTTCGGACATCCGTTGCAGATGAGGCCTCAAGCTCGCTTCTTCAAGCCGGCCTTGAAGCGGCGCGCGTTGTCGATGTAATGCTGCGCGCTGCGCCGCAGGCCCTCGATCTGCTCGGGCGTGAGCTGGCGCACCACACGCGCGGGGGCGCCCACGATCATGCTGCCGTCCGCAAATTCCTTGCCCTCGGTCACCAGAGCGCCGGCGCCCACCAGGCAGTTCTTGCCAATGCGCGCGCCGTTGAGCACCACGGCGCCGATGCCGATCAGCGATTCGTCGCCGATGGTGCAGCCGTGCAGCATCACCTTGTGGCCCACGGTGACGTGCCGGCCGATGGTGAGCGGCTGGCCCACGTCGGCGTGCAGCACGCTCAAGTCCTGGATGTTGCTGCCCTCGCCCACCGTCATGTGCTCGGTGTCGCCGCGCAGCACGCAGCCAAACCACACGCTGGCATCGGCCGCCAGCGTGACGTGGCCGATCACCTCGGCCGAGTCGGCCACCCATGCGCTGGCCGCCACCTGCGGGACCACGCCATCGAGTTCATACACAGCCATCGCGCGGCTCCTTCAAAAGGCAAAACTACAATTGTAGGGATGGAGATGCGCGCCCTTGCCCTGCAGGCCCTCATGGCCGACGATGTTGAAACAAAACTGGCGCTGACGAGCTCCCTGTCAGCGCAGGCAGCTACGTTAACAATAGCATCCGGGTGCGTGGTCGACGCACCAGTCGGCCTGCCCGGGCGCCCGGTGCGGCCAGTGTTGATCGAGCACACGCAGTTGCCCAGGCGTTCGATGCACACGCTGGACGGCCGCGCGGCGCTGATCCACGCCATCTGCCACATCGAGTTCAACGCCATCAACCTGGCGCTGGACGCGGTGTGGCGCTTTGTCGGCATGCCCGAGGCCTATTACCGCGACTGGCTGCGCGTGGCGGGCGAAGAAGCGCATCACTTCAGCCTGCTGCATGCGCACCTGCAAACGCTGGGCCGCCGCTATGGCGACTTTGCCGCGCACGACGGCCTGTGGACCATGTGCGAGAAAACCGCGGGCGACGTGACCGCCCGCATGGCCCTGGTGCCGCGCACGCTGGAGGCGCGCGGGCTGGACGCCACGCCGCTGATCCAGCGCAAGCTGCGCGCCGTGGACACGCCCGACGCGCGGGCCGCGTGCGACATCCTGGACATCATCCTGCGCGACGAAATCGGCCACGTGGCCATCGGCAACCACTGGTATGGCTGGCTGTGCCAGCGCCAGGGGCTGGAGCCGGTGGCGCATTACCAGCAATTGACCATCACCTACCAAGCCCCGCGATTGAAAGGCCCGTTCAACCTGGCGGCGCGCCGGCGGGCAGGCTTCACGGCCCAGGAAATGGCGCAATGGAGCGATGCGGCCGGCGCGCCGCTTGATCAGTGAAAGTCCCGGCTGGCCGTCAGGCCGGCCAGGCGTCCCAGCAAGGGCGTGAGATCGCGCAGGCGCCGCGCCACCAAATGGCGCACTTGCCCGCCGCTGCCTTCATCGCGCTGCCACTGCCCTTCGACGGCCAGCAACTGCGCGCGCAGCAAGGCGCGGCGCTGCGCCTCGTCGGCGCGCAAGCCGGGCCAGACGATGACGTTGACCGGGCCGGTCTCATCTTCCAGCGTGACGAAGATGGTGCCCTTGGCCGTGGCTGGGCGCTGGCGCCCCGTCACCAGACCGCAGGCGCGCACCAACTGGCCGCTGGGCAGGTGCTGCAACTCGGCCGCAGTCAGCAGGCGCTGGCGCTCCAGGCGCGGGCGCAGCAGGGCCAAGGGGTGGCGGCGCAACGTGAGGCCCAGCGCGGCGTAGTCGTGCACGATGGCTTCGCCTTCGCCGGCGGCGGGCAGCGCAAGCGGCGCCTCGTCGATCGGTGCATCGCGCAGCAGCGTGGGCATGGCCTTCAGCGCTGCGGCCTGCCACACCTGCTGGCGCCGGTGGCCGGCCAGGCTGGCCAGCGCATCGGCGGCGGCCAGTTGATTGAGCTCGCCGGTATCCAGCGCGGCGCGGCGCGCCAGGTCATCGACATCGACAAAAGCCCACGCGGCGCGCGCGGCGATGATGCGCCGCGCTGCCGCCTCGGCCAGAGCGCGCACCATGCGCAAGCCCAGGCGCACGGCGGGGCGCGGCGATGGTTGACCTGAAAAATGTTGGTCTGACCCCAATTTTTTTGCTCCCTCTCCCGCAGGCGGGATAGGGTTGGGGTGAGGGTCGGCCAGCGTGCAGTCCCAGTCGCTCACGCTCACGTCGGGGGGCAGCACTTGCACACCGTGGCGGCGGGCGTCTTGCACGAGTTGGGCGGGAGCGTAAAAGCCCATGGGCTGCGAATTGAGCAGCGCGGCCAGCCAGGCCTCGGGCTCGTGACACTTGAGCCAGGCGCTCTCGTAGGCGATCAGGGCAAAACTCCAGGCGTGGCTTTCGGGAAAGCCGTATTCGCCAAAGCCCTTGATCTGCTCGAAGATGCGCTGGGCAAAGGCGGCGCTGTAGCCGCGCGCGCGCATGCCCTCGATCAGCTCGCGCTCGAAGGGCTCCAGGCCGCCCTTTTTCTTCCAGGCCGCCATGGCGCGGCGCAGGCGGTCGGCCTTTTCGGCGCTGAAGCCCGCCGCCAGCATGGACAGCTCCATCACCTGCTCCTGAAAGATGGGGATGCCCAGCGTGCGCTCCAGCGCCTGCGCCAGCCGGGGTTTGGTGCCGGGCCGGTCGTGGTGCGAGCGCTCGTATTCGATGGGCAGGCCGCGGCGCTGGCGCTGGCGCGCCTTCAGGTAGGGGTGCACCATGCCACCGGTGATGGGCCCGGGGCGCACGATGGCCACCTGCACCACCAGGTCGTAGAAGGTGGTGGGCGCCAGGCGCGGCAGCATGCTCATTTGCGCGCGGCTTTCGATCTGGAACACGCCCACGGTGTCGGCGCGGCGAATCATGGCGTAGGTGGCCGGGTCTTCGCCCTGGATGTCATAGCGCGTGAACGGCTGGCCACGCCGCTGGCGGACCAGATCGATGCACCGTCGCACGGCCGTGAGCATGCCCAGCGCCAGCACGTCCACCTTGAGCAGGCCCAGCGCCTCCAAGTCGTCCTTGTCCCACTGGATGACGGTGCGGTCGGGCATGGCGGCGGGCTCGATGGGCACCAGGCGCGTGAGCGGTGTCTCGGTCAGCACAAAGCCGCCCACGTGCTGGCTGAGGTGGCGCGGGCGCCCGCGCAGTTGGGCCGCCAGCTCCAGCCACTGGCGCGCCAGGGCGTCGGGCAGGGCCACGCCCAGGGACTGCGCCATCTCCCGCAAGCGCGACTCAGGCGCGTCGCCGTCAAAACCGTGATGGTCCTTGGCCAGGGCGTCGACCAGGCGCGCATCCACCCCCAGCGCCGCACCCACGTCGCGCAGCGCGCTGCGGCTGCGGTACGCGATGACGGCGGCGGCCAGCGCGGTGCGCTCGCGGCCGTACTTGCCGTAGATGTACTGGATGACCTCCTCGCGCCGCTCGTGCTCGAAGTCCACATCGATGTCGGGCGGCTCGCTGCGGCGCGCCTTGCTGATGAAGCGCTCGAGCAGCGGGTGCGAATGCTCGGGGTCGGCCGCGGTGATGCCCAGGCAAAAGCAGACGACCGAATTGG
The DNA here is from genome assembly GCF_046348305.1 of Ottowia sp. GTDB lineage: Bacteria > Pseudomonadota > Gammaproteobacteria > Burkholderiales > Burkholderiaceae_C > Ottowia. The sequence continues at coordinate 3,580 of NZ_JAXMEM010000008.1, read as the reverse complement.
CCGCCGAGCCACGTCCCTGGCACAGGATGCCGCGCCGCCTGGCAAAGCACACGATGTCGTGCACGGTGAGAAAGAACATCTCGTAGCGGCACTCGGCGATCAGGCGCAGCTCCTTGGCCAGATAGCGCCAGATGCGCGTCGGCACGCCGCGCGGGTAGCGCTCGTGCGCGCCGGCCACGGTGTGGCGGCGCAGCGTCTGGGTGGGACTCAATCCCGGCAACACCGACTCGCGCGGATAGTCGTAGCGCAGCTCATCGAGCCGAAAGGTGCAGCGCGCGGCCACGGCCAGCGTGGCGGCCAGCAGCTCGGGCGGATAAATTTCGGCCAGGCGCTCGCGCGCCCGCAGGTGGCGCTCGGCATTGGCTTGCAGCGCAAAGCCGCACTCGGCCACCGGCCGGCCCAGACGGATGGCGCACATCACGTCGTGCAGCCGCTTGGCGCCGCGCGCGTGCATGTGCACGTCGCCCGCGGCCACCAGGGGGCAGCCGCTGGCGGCCGCAAGCCGCTGCATATGCGCCAGCCACAGCGCGTCGTCGGCATCGGCGTGCAATTCGAGCAGCAGCGAAACTCGTGCGTGGGCCACCGCAGCATCCAGCCCCGCGAAAACCCCCTCTCCCGCGCGCGGAAGAAGGTTGGGGTGAGGGCCATTGTTTTCGCCCATGAGCGACGAAGAAAAACCGCCCCCCCGCGCCGGCGCCCACAGGCACTCGCAACGGGCCAGCGCCGCCAGTGCCTCGGCCAGCGGCGGCAAGCGGTACTGCCCTTTGGGCGCGGCGCGTCGGCAGGCGCTGATGAAGGCGCACAGATCGCCCCAGCCTGGCCGGTCGCGCGCCAGCGCCACCAGCGTGCCCTGCCCGGCAAAGCGGAACTCGCTGCCGTAGATCAGGTGCAGCGCCTCGCTCCCCGGCCCAGCCGCATCGGCGCGCGCCTCGCCCTGCCCCTCGCCTTTCAGTTCGGCCCGTGCGCGCCAGGCCTGCACCGCACCAGCCACCGAACACTCGTCGGTGATGGCCAGGGCGGCGTAGCCCAGCGCCTGCGCGCGGTGCACCAGCTCCTCGGGGCTGGAAGCGCCGCGCTGAAAGCTGAAATGCGTCAGGCAATGCAGCTCCGCATAGCCCGGCAACGCCGCATCCACGCGGGGCATGGCCGGCTGCTCGCGCAACCGGGCGCGGCGGCGCGCTTGTTCGTCCTTGCGGCTCGGCTCAGGCATAAATGCCGTGCAAAAACCAGCGCGGCGCGGCGCTGGCCGGCGTGCGCGAGGTCGGCCGCTCGCGGTAGACCCACAGCAGCTCCTGCGCCGCGCCCTGGGCCATGAAGTAGTCGCGCGCGACGGCCTCGCCCGCCGCATCGGACGCCGGAGCGCCTTCAGCCCACCAGCCGGTTTCGACGCGACAGGGCCGGGTCAGCAGGCGCAGCGCGGCGCCCCCGCGCCAGGGCAGCCCGCCGCGCACCTCCAGCGGCTGCGGCGGATGCAGCAGCCAGGTGGGCGCCAGGGCGTCGGCGGGTGCGTGGTCGGTTGCCCCCTCTCCCGCAGGCGGGAGAGGCTTGGGGTGGGGGTGATTTTTTTCGTCCACCACCTCCCAACGCTGCCGCTGTTCGGGCCGATGATCGGCGCGCAGCACCGGGCGGCGCACGCTGCCGGGCCCCAGGCGCGCATTGGCGCGCTCGATGAACACATGCAGCGGCTCGCCGCGCCGCTGCTCCCCCGGCAGCAGCGCGGCGTTGCCGGGCTGCCAGGGCGCGGTCTGCACGGCATGCAGGCGCAGGCCGATGGCGGGGGCCAGCAGGGACGTGCGCGCCAGCCGCTCGGCCAGCAGGCGGCGCAGGTGATCCATGGACTGCGCGGGTTCGGCGGTGCGGATCCGCAGCGACTGCGCCGGCGGCAGCGCGCGCCCATTCAGGCGCTTTTGGTCGAGCGTCCAGCCCAGCTCGAAAGCCAGCACCCCTTGCTGGCGCGCGCGCAGCCAGGCTTGCAGCGCGGCCAGCAGACGATTGGCCGACCACAGCAGGGCCGGCGCCGACTCGGCGTGCGCGGGCAATTCCAGGGCCTCATCAAAGCGTTCGGGCAGCACCAGCCACGGGTAGCGCTCGGGCACCAGGCCGAAAGCCACGTCCAGCGCGGCGCGCAAGCCCGGTCCGAAGCGGCGCACCATGGGCGCGCGCGGCAAGGCGTGTGCATCGCCCCAGGTGCGCAGGCCCAGCCGCTCCAGCAGCGGCAAGTGCAATCGCGCGGCATCCAGCACCGACAAGGGCAAGGCGGCCACGCCGCCCGCAGGCACGCCGCGCCCGTCACGGCGCAGGCGCAAGTGCGCCAATGCTATTATTCCGATAGCTGCTTGCGCAATATTGGCGGACGCCAGAGCCGGATTTTCTTCAAAGATTCGGCGCTGCAAGGCCGCCGCCCCACCCCACAGGCGCAAGCTGCCCGACACCTCCAGCAACAACGCATCGCCCAGCCGCGTCACGTGCGGGGTCAAGCGCAGCGCCCACCAGCCCAACGGGTCGCAAGCCGGCGGATCGCCCGGCTCGTCCTGGGCGGGCTGGGCCGATGCTTTCTCAAGCGGCCACGGCAAGGCGAACCACAGCATCACCCACCTCCGGCCGCACGACATCCAACCCCGCACGCGCCGCCCACGGCGGCGCCCGATCCGCATCCGAAACGCCCTGCCCCGCCGCACTGGCCGCCAGCACATCGCGCAGCGGCGCGCAGCGCCCCAACAGCACGGGTTCGGCCAGAGGCGGGCCGCGCCGCTTGAGCAGGTGCAGGCGCAGCGTGGGTACAGGTGTGCCGTCTTCGGCATCGACCTGCACCCGCAGCGGCGCGGGCGAGGCACTGACAGCGGCCTCGGCCGGGCGCAGCGCAAACAGCAGGCCTTCGCCACGCCGCGCCGCCGCCAGATGCAGGCGCCGCAGATCGGCCGAGCGCGCACGCGGCAGCCAGGCCAGCACGGCCGCCACGTCGGCGCAGGCCAAGGCCTGCTCGGCCAGCCACAGCCGCGCCGACGGCGCATCGGCGCGCAACCACAGCACGGCATCGGCCCGAACGCCGGCAGCCATCAGCGCCGGCACGAAAGGCTCGTGCGGCGAACCGACCAGCGCCAGTGCGCCGCCCGCGCTGTGCTGGCGCGCAGCCAGTGCCGGCAGCACCAGCGGCCAGACGGGCGCATCGGGCGCGGGCTGCAAAAGCTCGATCAACGCGCCCAGGGGCCAGCCACCCCCCGGCAACTGGACGTCCAGCGACGGGTGGGCGGTCGACACGGTGCGCCCCCCATCATCAGCGGCCAGCGCATCGGCCGGCAACACGCCGGGTGGCGCAGTCGCGCGCCAATCGGCCACTCGGTGGGCCGCAGAAACCAAGGCAAGGGCAGGCACGATCACTGTACTTTTCAAGAGGCAGCCATCAAGTTCCAACATCATCATGATACTGTATGTTTATACAGTTATCACATTCTAATCGAATGACCATTGAAATTGCACCTGCACCAAGGCGCATGAAACCGATCCGCTTGGGCACAACCGAGCGAGGCGAATTGGAACTGCTGCAGCGCGGCCGTAGCGCGGCAATGGCGCAGGTGCGCCG